>CALCIN010000001.1 GCA_937961055.1 uncultured Chitinophagaceae bacterium
CATCCTGGCCAAACAGCCGCCAGATAAGCGGTTGATCAAAAAATTATTAATATTAAGAATTTGACAAAGTAGAGTTATTAAACATTTTATTTCAAGGGCGCACCGCTTTGATTTGTACACTGAAGTGAACCACTACAATTTCATACCCAATCGTCTGTTCCAGTTAAGGTATGCAGATAAAGTATATGCAGTGGCAGGCGCAGGCGCTGCTTACCTGAAGGAACGCTATCCGCAGTTTGCAGCAAAAGTGGCCGTTTCATATTTAGGCACCCAGAACTTTGGCCGGCAGCAGGGTACAGACCCGGGCACATTCACCCTGGTGAGTGTTGCCAATTTCAAAGCCTTCAAGCGGATACATCTTATTGTAGAGATATTAAAATATGTTGACGTTCCGGTTACGTGGATACATTTCGGAGAAGGTCCGCTAATGAACGAAGTGTTGGAAAAAGCCAGGGCGCTGCCTGTAAATATACATTGCGATTTCCGGGGCCACTGCACCAATGCAGAAGTAATGGAATTTTACAGGAACAGTTATGTGCACCTGTTTATTAATGTTTCTTCCACGGAAGGATTACCGGTATCTATCATGGAAGCCATGAGCTTTGGTATACCGGTGATGGCTACCAATGTGGGGGGTGTGTCGGAAATCGTAAACACTGAAACGGGTTATTTGCTCGATCCTTCATTTGATCCGGCAGCCTGTGCCGGCATCATTAAAGAAGTGGACGCTATGAGGAACTCGGAAAAATACCATCAGTTAAGGTTCCGGGTAAGGCAATTTTGGGAAAATAACCTGGAGGCAACAAGCGCTTATTCCCGGTTTTATGAAGCCATCTCCCAATATGCTCAAAAATTGTAGGTGCCGTACAATGCACCCTCTATCACACTAACGGCTATAACAATATGCTTGGTTTTATAAAACATCTGTATGGTTTGGTCAGAAAGGAATACCTCTTGTATCAGTACAAGACCAGGTTCCCCAACAGCCAGATCTTTTCGCCACTCGAAAAGCATATAGAGGACAAAATACAGGAATACACAATCATTGAAAAAGGTTGTGTATTCAAAGGGAATATCCGGTACATTGGTAAGGGAGTGTATGTGGGCAGCGATACACAGATCACCTCCTGTGAATTTATAGGTAATTATACCAGCATTTCAGCCAACGTTAATGTAGGATTACGCAATCATCCTAAAGACTGGCTTTCTACCAGCCCGGTTTTTTACAGTCGCCGCAAGGGGGTAGTTGACAAAAATTTGTTTGATGGTACCTACGGCCAAAGCACAAGAATTGAACATGATGTGCTGATCTCTGCCAATGCTATGATCATACATGGAGTAACCTTGCACACGGGTTGTATTGTTGGCGCCGGGGCCGTGGTTACGAAAGATGTGCCACCCTATGCAATTGTAGCAGGGGTGCCGGCAAAAATTATTGGATACCGCTTCGACCAGGCCACCATAGAAGCACTACTAAAATCTGAATGGTGGAACCTGAATCCACAAGAAATTTTGAAAATGGGCGACATAAAAAATGTCGCTGAAGTGCTGAATACACGATAAACACCACATGTCTCTTCCGTTCTTTTTCATACAGGCAAGGAGTACATCTACGCGCCTTCCTGGCAAAACACTGATGCCTTTGTGGCAGGAGAAAACAATTCTGCAATTGCAGATTGAGCGTATATTACTGAACTTCCCCAACTATCCGGTTGCGCTGCTCACCACTGATAACCCGGCAGATGACCAGCTTATTGAATCGATAAGAGTCTATCCCGTCAATGTTTTCCGCGGAAGCGAACAGGATGTACTGGACCGGTTTTTGAAAGCAGGCGATTTGTTCGGAGCCACCGAAATTATACGCGTTTGCTCAGACAATCCTTTTTTATTGTGGGAGTCGTTGCAGGAATTATTGGTGCATGATTGCAATGGTATTGACTACCTGTCTTTCTCATTTCGCGGAAAGCCGGTGATGAAGTGCCACTTCGGCTTGTTTGCAGAGCGGGTAAAGCTGGATGCTCTCAAAACGGCCGCGGCACTTACCCGCGATCCTGTATACCGGGAACATGTAACCAATTACATTTACGAAAGGCCGGACCGGTTTTCCGTATGTCTGGTAGATAAAACCGCGGCACTGGCGGAACTCGAAAACTTCCGGTTGACGGTGGATACAGCGGCAGATTTTGAGAACGTATCGGTGTTGCTCAGGCAAATGCCTGATCCGCTTTCGCCACGATTAAAAGATATAATTAAAATAAAGAAGCAGTTTCCAGCGTTGGAAACGAGTATGCAAAATGAAATAAAAAACAACAGCAAATGAAACATACTTACATTATCGGAGAAATAGGGCAGAATCATAACGGATCAGTAGATATAGCCAAACTGCTGATTGATATGGCTGGACGGCCGGTAGTGGAGGACCTTTTTGGACTGGAGCTGAAAAAAATGGATGCTATCAAACTTACCAAAAGAGACCTTAAGGAAGAACTTTCTGCGTCACAGATGGCACGTCCATACGACAGTCCGCATTCCTTTGGTAAAACCTACGGCGAGCACAGGGCGAAACTGGAACTAAGTGACGAACAACATTTCGAATTATATCAATATGCCAGGGAAAAAGGGTTTGAGTTTGTGGAAACATTATGTGCCCGGGGTTGTCTTTCATTGCTGAAACTTTTTACGCCTGACCGTCTGAAGGTGGCCAGCCGGGACCTTACCAATCTTCCTTTGCTGGAAGCCATGGCCGAAACAAAAATCCCTATCATCCTTTCTACGGGGATGGCCGGTAAGCGGGAACTGGATGAAGCGCTGGAAGTGATCAGCCGTTATCACAGCAATATCTCCATATTGCACTGCGTTTCGGAATATCCGACAAAGCCTACCAACGTTAATTTACATACGATTACCTACCTTAAGAAACATTATCCCCAGTATGCAATAGGCTTTTCAGACCATACTATCGGGATTGCCACTCCTTTGGCCGCCGTAGCCATGGGAGCCGAGCTTATTGAAAAACACATCACCATTGACAGAAGGATGAAAGGTACTGATCAGGCAGGCTCTTTGGGACCTGACGGGGTGAACAGGATGGTGCGCGACATCCGCGTGCTGGAAATGTCTCTCGGCAAGGAAGACTTATATATTGAACCTTCCGTGGAGGCGGCGCGGGTAAAACTTGAGCGGTCAATTGCCACCAAACGGGCCATGAAGGCAGGGGAGGTAATAAAAGAAGAAGATATTCATTTGCTTTCTCCCGGCGACGGCTTTAAATGGCGCGACCGGCACCTGGTGCTGGGTAAGAAAATCAAGACCGACATTCAGCAAAACGAGATCATTTATCATTCACTGCTCCAGTAATGCCCCCGATAGAACCGAATGCTATAAAGGAATTGCTGCAGCATTGGTTCGGCAGATCTGTATTTGAAATGCCGGATATGTTGTTTGCGGATGAGGTCTTTTGCCGGCAGTTGTCGGAAATCTATGCAACTGATTATGCCAGGTATTTTCCTGATCAGCCGCTCATTCTCCAACAAACTACCAGGCGCATAGAATTGATCGGTATACTGTTGTACCGGATGGCAAGAATTGCTTACCTGCAGGGAAACGAACCGGCAGCAGAAGCGCTGTCGAACCTGGGGAGGTTTATATCCGGATTTGAAATTTATTATACTGCTTCTATAGGGCCCGGACTGAAGATCAATCACGGATTGGGCACAGTGGTCGGGGCAAGAGTGCAAATTGGTAAGAACTGCTTGTTGCACCAGGGAGTTACGCTCGGCGACAGAAACGGGGGGCGCCCGGTATTGCTTGACAATGTTACTGTTTATGCCGGAGCAAAAATAATAGGTGGGATCACCATTGGCAATGCTGCCATTGTAGGGGCCAACTGCGTATGTATGAAAGACGTTCCGGACAATGGCGTCATTGCAGGCGTCCCCGGCAGGATCATAACTAAGGACCATGAATAAAATTGGCATTGTATTTACGGATATAGACGGCGTATGGACCGATGGTGGCATGTATTACGACCAGACAGGTAATGAATGGAAGAAGTTTAACACGTCCGATAGTGCAGGAGTATTATTTCTCAGGAAACTGAACATACCGGTTTGTATTATCACGGGAGAAAATACCGCAATTGTGGAGAGACGCGCAGCTAAACTGAAAATTGATTACCTGTTCCAGGGCGTAAAAGACAAGTTGTCCGTTGCTCAAAAGGTTTGCAGCGAATCGGGTTTAACACTTGAGGAAGCTGCCTTTATCGGAGACGATATCGGGGATGCATTGCTGCTTAAAGAAGTGGCCTTTAGTGCGGCGCCTGCCAATGCGCCGGACTATATACAATCTATTGTGAAATACGTTACGCAAAAAAAAGGGGGCGAAGGCGCTTTTCGCGAGTTTGCAGAGCACCTGATCACTACACTGATTGACCCCGGATTTTTTACCAGTCAGCGATGGCTGGACGGACAGATGGGATAACCGGATTTTTGCCTATATTGGCTGCAGATATTTAACCGATTTGGAACAACAGCTTTAAGTACACAATGGTTGCTGCATTTTTTCTGGGTACTATAATCCGGTATTTACTGGGAAATAAGAAGGATAGGATCATCATCAGCGACCTGTTCGGCAAGTTTTCTTACAGGTACAATGAAAAGGAAAAGAATCGCTTTTCCATTATATTGACGCTCTTCAACAAATCGCTGCAATGCCTCTGGCAACCGGCGCAACAACCAACTGACAATACAACGGCAACTATACTGGTATACGACGGAAAGAATGAGTTCAATACCAGGCAGCGGTACCTGCATTATATTTTGAACGAACCCTATGCGTACATCTGGCGTCAGAAACTGGCAGGTACTATGAGCATTGGTGCGAGGCTGGCATTTTCATTATTTCTGATAGCCTTGCTGCCCGTATTCCTGATCATTGCCCTTTTCAAAGAAAATAGAGCCGCCTGTGGGTTGGTGCTGCTTGAACTGGTTGAATGCAAAATGCTTTCCCGTTCGCTGCGTAGCCTGCCCAAAGTGCAAAATGTCATCATCTTTGCCGCCTATGAAAAAGATGTTCCTTTTATCGCAGCTTTTCTTATAAATAAGCATCATCTCTCTGTGCAGCTTGTTCCTTCCTCTAACCCACTGAAAAATTTTTACACGCGTGGCATCTGTACCACCTTCACGTTTACCGCGGCTTTTCATGTAAAGGAATTTGACACCTTAAAGCAACAATGGTTTTATACCAGCACCACCTATTGGCCTCCCTTTGGGTATGAAGATGTGTTGCCGCGCTTAGTATCGTTTAGAAAACCACCTCCGAGAACCATCGGTTTTTTTTCCAGCGGTAATTGGTTACGCGAAAAGGAAGGGCACGTATCGCTGGGATTAAATGAACGGCAGGCTGAAAAACTACTGCAGCTGTGTCTGAAAGAATTTATACTTAAGCATCCGCAATACACGCTGGTAATCTTTTTGCATCCGCTGGAAAAGAGAAATGAACAGGTGCTTCGGCAAACGCGGGATTATTATGGCAGCCTGTATGGCGAAAAAATACAATTCGCACCTATTGAGCAAAACTCTGTAAGCAACTTCGACCTTGTTGACCTTGGCATAGCAGTGTACAGCAGTACTATTTTTCAGCGGTTATTTGCAGGAATGAAGGCGTGTTTTGTTCCTTTTGACATGCCATACAACTATTTTAATGACGAAAGGCTTGAAAAAATCAGCATACGAAATGAGGCAGATTTTATAGATAGTCTGATAGCGTTTTCTGATATGGATACTGATAGCTTTATTTCCCGGTATGAAATGACCGATTACACGTATCGGGGGTATGGCTATGACATTGGTAAGCCCTGATTTAGCCAAGAGTTTATTTCAGAACAGAAAACTCTATCAGTATGCGAAAAATTATTGCCCCATTGCTTGGGGGAAGGGCGCCTTTTGTCAGAAAATTTGGTTTGTTCCAGGGCTTACGTATAGCCAGAACAATGTTCCCAAAAGAACGGGTCAGAAAGGAAGTTGCGGTGCACATACCACCTTTCCGGAACGACATTCATTTGAGGACCAATACAGCCGATATCAGTACTTTCTGGAAAGTTATACTAAAGGATGAATACCGGTTTGAATGCAACATGAGCCCCGGATTTATTATTGACGGCGGGGCTAATATCGGGCTGACCAGTTTACAATTTGCGCAGCAATTTAATCCCTCGCTGATTGTAGCTATTGAACCTGAACAGGGAAATTTTGAATTACTTAAAAAAAATACAAGCAATTATAAGGCTATAGAACCAATGCAGGGGGCACTTTGGAACAAAGATTGTAACCTCAGCATCGTAAATAAAGAAGCCAATACCTCTGCTTATGTAGTAATGGCAGCTACCGGCAACGATTACGATACAAAAGCATCTTCCATAACCTCGATACTGAAAAAATACAACCAGCAGCAACTTGACATATTGAAGCTGGACGTTGAAGGTTCGGAACTGGAGATATTCACCTGTGGTTATGAAGAGTGGCTGCCTAATACCAGATTGCTCATCATTGAAACACATGACCGGTTCAGACCCGGATGTACAGAAGCGGTATTGAAGGCCGTCAGTAAATACAATTTTTCCAGGCAGGAAAATGGAGAAAATATCTTTTTTGCCAATAAGGATTATAACGTTGTCATAAACGTGTAGGAATGGACAAAGCAGCTAACCGGAAAGTTTTAATCATTGCATACCAATTTCCCCCGCGCGGCGGGCCGGGTGTACATCGTACGCTGAATTTTGTAAGGCATTTGCCTGAATTCGGATATGAACCAGTTGTGCTCAGTGTGCAGGAAGAGGAATATAAAAAAGCGAACGAACAGCTCGATTATTCATTGCTTGCAAAAGTGCCACCGGAAGTGAAAGTAGAACGTACGCCTTCTTTCCGGCCATTTAATTTTATCCGGATAGCAAACAGGCTGCGTGTATTTCGCTTCTTCTGGTTTTTTGCCTGGCCTTTATTTTGGGAACCCGTAGCCCGCTGGCCGTTCAAAGTCTACAAGACGGCTGCACGACTGGTAAAAGAAAATGATATTGATATCGTATATACAACCTCTGGTCCTTTCTCGGCCTGGATATTGGGTTATTTGCTGAAAAAAAGACTTAAGGTAAAATGGGTGGCCGATTTACGCGATCCGTTCACTGATGGATATATGTGGCTATTTCCATCCCGCCTGCATTGGTACCTGGCGCGCAGAGCAGAAAAATGGCTGCTTTCCCGGTCAGATATTGTTATTGTGAATACACCGGAAGTAAGAAAAAAATTTATCAGCAGGAAAATAAAAGACCCATCAAAAATCGTTTTTATCACCAATGGCTTCTGAACATCCTTTGCGCATAGCTTATTCCGGCACCCTGAATGGATACGATCCGGAGCAGCAAAAAGGTAAATCAAATTGGACAAGTTGGTTCTGGACGTACAAGTACGACCAGGTAGACGACAGCACGCGCACGGGGTACTATTTTATTAAAGCTGTTGACCTGCTTAATAAAAATGGCAGCATCCGTCCCGGAGATTTGCTGGTTGATTGGTGGGGAATGATTCATCCGTTAAATAAACGGCAGGTGGAATCGTACGGCCTGCAGGATTATTTCACAATAGACGGATATATTTCCAAACAGGAATCGCTCGACCGTCTTGCTTCTGCCGATCTGCTTTTCCTTCCGTTGGAGAAAGCCCGGAAAAAAGGCCACCGGACCTTGTTTATACCAGGAAAGCTGTATGAATATCTGAAGACAGGCAAACCGGTACTGGCGCTGTGCGAACCTTCCGATTGCCGGGACATACTGGAAAGATCGGGGCTCGGCCTGTTTGCCAGGCCTGACGATCCGGAGCACATCGCAGAAACACTGTATGATCTTATTACTCATCCCGGTAAACTGAAAAGCTTGCGGCCCGATATCAATTATGTCAACAGTTTTTCGTTTCGTGAAAAGACCCGCGAATTGGCAGAAATTCTTCATAAACTTCACCAATAATGAAGCAAGACGTTAAAATCTATATTCTCGTAGGTACTAGGCCTAACTTTATTAAGATAACTCAATTCCGTCGTGTAGCTGCACAGTACCCTGGTATATCAGTGAAGATCATACATACGGGTCAACACTTTGATAAGAATATGGCGGATGTTTTTTTTACGCAGCTCGACATCCGGCCTGATTTCTTTCTGAATGTGGA
>CALCIN010000002.1 GCA_937961055.1 uncultured Chitinophagaceae bacterium
TTGATGCTTTCCACATACTCCGTTTCTTCCGTAACAGGATTGGTATCATCAAACCGCAGGTTGGTTTTGCCGCCAAATTTCAGGGCCAGGCCGAAATTGAGACAGATGCTTTTCGCATGGCCGATATGCAGATAACCATTGGGCTCAGGCGGAAAGCGGGTAATGATTGATTTATGCTTGCCCGTCCGTAAATCCTCGCTGATGATCTCCTCGATAAAATTCAGGGTCTTCTCTTCTGTATGTTTTATTTCAGTCATATACAATCCAGGTACTTGAACCTGCGAATTTACGAACTATTGGCGATCGGCAAGCATTCATGGGGGAGGCATATCCATACCTATGAAGGCTTCAGGCGGATACAACGTTATTGTGGCGGTGGGGGGCCGGCAGGTTTGCGGTTTCCCTACCGGAGAGCCCCTCCTCCCCTTTTTCAAACCTATCAGCCTTATCCAACTTCAACCCACGATTCTTTTCCTAATTCCGCACCGCTTTCACATACGTCTCCTGCACAATGCGTGATTCAGCGGTTATTTCAAACTGATGTTCTTCCTTATTGCCGGGTTTGCGGATGATCACCAGCAGGCGATCATGACCGCCAGGCGCCTGGAAGATACGGTTGAATTTGCGGTGATGAAAATACTGGCGGTACAGGTTCTCTCCGTTCTCGCCTTGTATGATCACATAAAAGCGGCCGCCACCGTCGTTGTTGTACCGGACCTGGAAATACGTGTCATCGTCTATCCGCTTCAAAAACTTTACCTGTACACCCGTATCAGCATCCGCAGCAGCCTGCTGGGCATCAGCGGTAAGCCCGGCAAACAGTAACGCGATCACTAAAAATAATCCTGTTCTTACACCTGAAACGAATGAGGGTAGATGCAGTTTTGTTTCCATATAGATTGTTTTTATTGACAATAGCTATAATGGAAGCAAGTCGTTGTAAAAGCAAGTCGCTGGTATGACAAGCCCGAAGGCAAGCAGGCAGTGTAGTATAGGAGTGCTGAGGAAGAACTCAATAATTAATTCCAAAAGTACAAAAAGGTAACCTGAAAAGTATCACAAAGGGAAGAATTAATGTTTACTTAATATAACACGCGGTACAGCCAATCATACCCCCTCACCGTTTCAGCAGGCGGTTTTGCAAAAGCTGCTGCAGTACATTTTCCCGCTCACTGCGGCTGATCGGTATCTGGTGCCGGCCAATACGAATGTCATTGCCTTCTATGCTTTCCACCCGTGCGGCTGATACGATGAATGATTTGTGCGTACGTATGAACCGGCTGGCCGGTAGATGCTCTTCAATACTGCGGAAGGTGAGATAGGTGATGTATTTTTTTTCTACCGTATGTACCGCTACATAATTTTGAAGCGCTTCTACAAACAGGATCTCATCGTAACTGATCTTTACCAGTTTGTTATCGCATTTAATGAAAAAATAGTCCGGTTCCGTTGATGATGGGGCCTGCACCGAAACCGGCTGTTCTTTCTGACTTCTGGCCCTCAGCACGGCTTTCCAGAAACGTTCAAAGGAAAAGGGCTTCAGCAGGTAATCAATCGCGTTCAGTTCAAATCCTTCCACCGCATATTGCGGGTATGCCGTAGTGAAAATGACCATCGGGGGATGCGACAAACTTTTCAGAAACTCCATGCCCGTCATGCGGGGCATTTGAATATCGAGAAAAAGCAGGTCAATCTGCTGGTTCATCAGCACTTCGGAAGCGCGGAGAGGATTATCAAATTCTCCCGCCAGTTCCAGGAAATCCACATCATGAATGTATTCCTTTAACCCTTTGCGGGCCAGCGGCTCATCATCTATAATAAGACAGCGCAGTTTCATGATAATTGTATGTCCAGTGTGATTGTATACCGGTCGGGCATATCCGAAATTTTCAGCTGGTGTCGGTCAGGATACAGCAGTTCCAGTCTTCGTTTGGTATTCCTGAGCCCGATGCCGCCCGTTGGCTCGGTAATCCGTTGCTGATCGTCTTTTGAATTCTCTACGGTAAGCGTAAAGGTACCATTCTTGCGCTGCAAATCCACGTGCACATAATTGCCATTGTCCGGGTAATGCGAGATATGTTTAAAGGCATTTTCCACAAAAGGTATAAGCAACAAGGGGGAAATGCTGAATCCTTTCACTTCCTCTCCTACCTGCAGGGATATCTGGTATTGCTGGTCCTTGCGCATTTCCTGCAGGCGTATATAATCACGCAGACTTTTCACTTCTTTTTCAATGGCCACGGTGTTGGCGTTGCAGTCGTACAGCTGGTACCGCAACAGATCAGCAAACTGCCGCAGCGTTTGCCGGGCTGCCGTGTTTTCCTTGTCAATAAGAAAATAAATGCCGTTGAGGGAGTTGAACAGGAAGTGCGGATTAATCTGCGAACGCAGAAAATTCAATTCTGCCTCCGCCTTTTCCCGCGCCAGTTCGCCCATGCGCCGTTGCGTTCTGGCATAATCGGCCAGCAATTTGAACGCAGCTCCGGTGGTTACCAGCAAAAAATGAGGTATTACGTTGTCGTATATACGCTGTTTCCACCTGCCGGTCAGGTTAATGGTATCGAGATGGAGCAATTCCAGTTCCAGTAACAATTTGCCAATGCTTCCTGCAATGATCACCAGCAGGTATACAATGGCAAACAACACATACTTTTTTTTGTATAACAGGCCGGGAATGAGCAGGTAGTTGGTGATACAAACCAGCAGCGCCAGATCGGCCACTTTTACAAAGGTGATCCACCACGCCACGGCTGCGGGATAGTCCTGGTAACGGAAATAATGCCATCCCAGGAATAATAACACCCACAGGGGAAGCAGATGCAATTTGTAGCGTAAGATGAAGGGCGCCACTTTCATACGGTAAATTAAATATACTAAATGGGGCTTTCTGTCCCGCTACATGAAAGGAATGATTTGCGTGATGAAATGCGGGATGGGGCATGCTGCTGGTCAGGCAAATCCTGCATTTCATGTAAAACCACGCGTCCCTGTCTGCATATTCCCCAACTTGTATAGCATAAAACGTATAGCCATGAAAAAGCATTTTTGGTCGCTGTTGATCGCTTCGCTGCTGACCATTTCCGCCTGTACGCAAACCGGCGCCGGCAGCAACAATAACGATGCCCGCGTGGGCGGTCCCTGCGAAGGATGCGAAGCCATTTATGAATGTCCCACCCCGCTGGAAGAACTGGATTTTATGGTGAACCTGCCGGACTGGGACGAGACCAAACCACGCATCGCCATTAACGGCATTGTTTACCAGGCCGACGGCGTAACGCCTGCACCCGGCGTGATCATCTACATCTATCACACCGATCAAACCGGCGTATACCCCAAAAAGGGCGATGAAAAAGGCTGGGGCAAGCGGCATGGCTACCTGCGCGGCTGGATGAAAACAAATGAAAAGGGAGAATACAAATTCTTTACCCGCCGCCCTGCATCCTATCCCAACAGCAATGAACCGGCGCATATCCATTGCATCGTAAAAGAACCGGGCAAAGAGCCTTATTACATTGATGATTACCTGTTCGACGATGATCCCCGCTTAACGGAAGAAAGAAGAAATAAGTTACAGCAGCGTGGAGGCAATGGTGTAAACCACCACACCTTTACACAAAAAAATAAGAGCTGTAGACACAGCTCTTAAACCATTAATCAATAACCTATGAAAAACACTATTTAATTACCGATTCAAAAGTATAAATCAAACCGCTGGCCGTATAATCTATTCGATGTTTGAAAGCCATTTTCCGACGAAACTCCCAAAGCAACCGATAAACCATCAGGAGCGGGCCCCGAACAACAGACTGCCCACCCGCACCATATTGGCGCCCACCTCTATAGCGATTTGATAATCACTGCTCATACCCATAGAAAGAATTTGCAGGGTGTTTCCCCCCTGAGTATCTTTCATTTCGCTGAAAAGCCCTTCGAGGAACGTAAATTCCCTACGTACCTGCTGCATATCGTCGGTAAAAGTGGCCATACCCATCAGTCCTACCACGGCTACGTTTTGCAATTGGTCCATTGAATGGTATTTCTGTACATCGGCGAGGATTTCGCGGAGTTCATCGGGGCTGAAACCGAATTTGGTTTCTTCTTCAGCAATATGCACCTGCAAAAGGCATTGGATAACGCGGTGGTGTTTGCGCGCCTGTTTGTCTATTTCGAGCAGTAATTTGAGGCTGTCTACGCTATGAATAAGGTGTACGAAGGAAGCGATGTATTTCACCTTATTGGTCTGCAAATGGCCTATAAAATGCCAGCGGATATCGTCCGGAGCGGCCAGTTGCTTTTCAATGAGCTCCTGCACATAATTTTCCCCAAAATCGCGATGGCCGAGTTCGTATAATTCCTTGATGTCTTCAACAGGCTTTGATTTGCTGACGGCCACCAGGGTAACGTTGCGTGGGGCCAGTTCATTCATTAAGTTCCGGTATGCTTCTTTGTTGACCATGGTAATAAAGGGAAATCGGGCGAAGATATTAGTTGAAAATTGCAAATATGCAAATTTTGGCCCTAAGTGGGGGGAGAGAGTGCACTATGTCTCACGGATGGGGTGGTCCCTCCCCCATCACTTCAATATCTCCCTGCTAATTACAATACGCTGCACCTCACTCGTACCTTCATAAATCTGCGTAATCTTCGCATCGCGCATCAGCCTCTCCACATGGTATTCTTTTACATAACCATACCCACCGTGGATTTGTACGGCTTCTACCGAACACCACATCGCCGTTTCACTGGCATACACTTTTGCCATGGAAGAACTGAGGCCATAATCCAATCCCTGGTCTCTCTCCCAGGCAGCTTTGAAACATAAGAGACGGGCAGCTTCTATGCGGGTGGCCATATCAGCCAGTTTGAACTGGATGGCCTGATGATTACAGATTTCCTTGCCGAATGCTTTTCTTTCTTTCGAATATTTCAATGCCAGTTCATAGGAACCGCTGGCTATACCCAGCGCCTGCGAAGCAATACCAATCCGGCCGCCGGCCAGCGTTTTCATGGCAAACTTGAATCCAAATCCATCCTCACCGATGCGATTCGCTTTCGGCACTTTTACATCGTTGAAAAGAATGGTGTGCGTATCACTGCCCCGGATACCCAGTTTGTTTTCCTTGGCGCCAACCGTTACACCGGGCCAGTTTTTCTCTACGATGAACGCATTGATGCCTTTACTGCCTTTAGAAGGATCGCTTTGCGCCATTACGATATATACTGAAGCAGAAGAACCATTGGTGATCCAGTTCTTGGTGCCGTTGAGGAGATAATAATCACCTTTATCTTCGGCAGTAGTACGCTGCGAAGTAGCATCGCTGCCCGCTTCGGGTTCGCTCAACAAAAATGCGCCGATATAGAGTTCTCCGTCGCGGCGGCCCTGCGCCAGCGGCACGAGGTATTTTTGCTTCTGCTCTTCGCTGCCAAACTTCTCCAGTCCCCAGCACACCAGGCTGTTGTTAACGCTCATACATACGCTCACACTTGCGTCTACTTTACTGATTTCTTCCATTGCCAGCACATAACTGATGGTGTCCATACCGCTGCCACCGTATTTGGGATCGGTCATCATGCCCATAAAGCCGAGTTCGGCCAGCTTCATGATTTGCTGATAGGGAAATTTCTGGTGTTCGTCACGCTCAATAACGCCGGGCAGACATTCGTTTTGTGCAAAGTCCCTGGCGGCATCGCGGATCATTTTCTGTTCTTCGCTTAATTGAAATAACATAGCCCAATGTTTTGTTTTTCTGCGGATGGAGCGCAAATATAATAGAACGACGCGAAAACTAACAATTGTTTGTATGGGTTTTTTAGCCCACAGGGTAATGTTTGAGGGAAATTTATAAGGGGAAGAAACGGGTAGTTGCAACAGGGATTTCCGCGTCAGGCTCATCCCAAAAAAGGGAAAGCAACCGGCCACTTTCCCCGGTTGCTAATTCCCATGGTTTTTCAAGCAGCAGCGAAAAAAATTCAGCACATGGCTTGTGCTTTCGGAAACAGCACATAATTCTCCAGGTGTACGTGCTGATGCAAATCTTCTTCAAATGCCTTCAGTTCTGCCAGGCTTAACCGAAAAGTAGTGCAGGCAATTTCCGGCGGGATATAGTTTTGCGTTAACCGGCGAATGTCGGCCATCCAGTTACCCACCTGTTCATGCTCTGCTTCCATTACCTGTATCGGCTGACTGATAAAGCCCGCAAAAGGCACAGCGGGGGCAGCATTATTTTTCGCCGCTTCAATCTGGCGGATCGCGGGGAATAAAACACGTTCTTCTTTTTCCATATGGCTCAGCATTTCTGCTTCAACCATTTTGAACAACTGCAATACCTGTAACATCCAGGGAAAGCGTTCGCCGTGTTTGGTGACCACCCTTTCCACATGCGCATTGATCACAGGTATCGATTGCCGCACATAACCGTGGTGCTTCTGTTCAATGTAATCGGCCAGTTGCGTTGCCGTCATGTTATTGAATGGTTGCTCCCCTCCCGTTTGATCGGTAAAATCCAATTGGTCCAGTTCTGCCGTTACCAGTTCAGGAGCTATGCCTTTATCGTTGCAGGCCTCCTGCAATGTTTGTTTGCCGCGACAACAATAATCCAGCCCGTATTTTTCCAGTATGGCGGCTGCCTGGTGGTGTTGCATCACAAGGGCAGCCAGTGGTTGTTCCTGTACATTCATATCTTTTGCTTTTTACAAAATTCCCCAACTGCATACAGTGATTATATGCGTGTAATCACAACTGTCAAAGATTAGCACAAGGCATGACAAACATCAGTTCCCGCAACCGGTTAACTATGAGCAATAGCATAAAAAATGAAATCATAATCACAGGTAGCACGAATGCGGTCGTGGTTCTTTATTACAGATGATTGCTCCCGCTGACACCCTTCCATATCCGGATGGCTATAATTCGCTATCTTTGCGGCAACTTTTTATAACGATATGCTGATTGCCGCAAAAAAGCCTCTCCGTTACTACGCTTTTGCCGGAATATTGCTGCCGGTCAATTACTACATTCCCGATTAACGGGAACTATTAGCCTTTATCGTTATTGCATTCCGTTACTACTATTACGTCATTACTATATCCTATTATTATGAGCAGGAAAGACAAGAAAATAGTTCAGGTTACTTCAGAAATTGGCACCTTACGACGATTACTGGTACATAGTCCCGACAGCGGACTGGGCAAAGTGGTCCCTTCCAAAGCCCAGGACTGGCTATTTGAAGATATTGTGCACCTTGATACCATCAGGGGCAAAGAATACGATTACTATACCAAGATATTATTGTATTTCCTCGATCCCGACCGCATCAGGGGCAAACTGCACATAGTAGATGCGCCGGAAAACAAACGCAATTTTTACAAACCTGAAAAGCCGGAATTTTTCCGGTCCGACAAAGTGGTGGAACTGGAATGGCTGTTGGCTGAAATCCTGGACGACCAGGAGATCCGCCTGAAACTGGTGGCCTCGGTATGCGCCATCGAAGGTTGTTCCTACCACACGCAAACGAAATTGCTGGAACTGTCGCCGGTACAACTGGCCAAGGTCATCATCAGCGGAACGCTGGCAGAAGACACCATGCTCTTCCCTCCTATTCCCAACTTTATTTTTACCCGTGATATCGGCATTGTGATCAATGATTACATACTGCTGAACAAACCGGCCAAGAAAGCACGCAGTCGCGAAGCATTGCTGGCCAAATACATTTTTTTCAATCATCCCCTGTTTGAACAATACCGCGAAAATATTCTCGAAATACCCGACACCTATCACCATTTCCTCCTGCCCCGCGATGGCGACGACAAGAAAGTAACCCTGGAAGGCGGCGATGTAATGGTGGTGTCAAAAGATCATATCCTCGTAGGCATCAGCGAACGCACTACCATGGAAGCAGCGCATCAGGTAGTGAACATGCTGTTTGAAAAGAACATTGTAAAAAAGGTGACGGTGATACGCATTCCGCGCAAACGCGATTACATGCATATCGACACCATCTTCACACAGGTAAAACGCAACGTGTGGGTAATGCTCGGCACTTTCTCGCGTAAGGCACTGAAGCATGAAGACGCCGATGCCATTGAGCGTATACTCGACACCGGTAAAAAAGATGAAAAGATCCGCATTGTACAGTTCAGAAGAAAAGATCCGGAAAATCCGAAGTTCTTCGACAACCTCGAAGACCTGCTGATCGATATCAGTGAAAACGACCTGGGCTGCAAGGAAAAAGTAAAATTCATTTATTCCGGCAATAACCAGTTTCCATTCGATGCCCGCGAACAGTGGACAGACTCGTGTAATGTACTTGCTTTAAAAGAAGGCGTGGTGCTGGGCTATGATCGCAATGACAAAACCAATGAAGCATTTCGCAAGGCAGGTTTTACCATTGTGCACGCACAGGAAATGCTGGAACAGTTTGAAAGCGGTAAGCTGTTGCCCGAAGAAGTAGAAGATACGCTCATCCTCATTCCCTCTGCAGAACTTTCGCGCGCACGCGGAGGTTTTCATTGTATGAGTATGCCGTTGCTGAGGGATGAGATAAACTAGCACACCAACACCATGCAAACCACATCTCACATATTAATGATCCGCCCTGTCAATTTCGGCTTCAACGCCGAAACGGCGGTAAACAATGCGTTCCAGGTGGCAGGCTATGATGATGCCGCGCATGAAAAAGCGGCCAGGGAATTTGACCGGTTTGTGGAAGCGCTCCGCAGCAACGGGGTACAGGTAACCGTGGTGGAGGATACGCCACAGCCGCATACGCCCGACTCAGTTTTTCCCAATAACTGGATTTCGTTTCACCACGATGGCACCGTCATCCTCTACCCCATGTTTGCGGAAAACCGAAGGCAGGAACGAAAGCCGCACGTATTGGAACAACTCGCCGGCAAATTTGCCATCACACATACCATCGATCTTACCCGATACGAGCGGGAGCAACGCTTCCTCGAAGGCACGGGCAGTATGGTGCTTGACCGCGATCACCGCATAGCCTATGCATGCCTGTCGCCGCGCACCAGCAAGGAAGTACTGGAAGCATTCTGCCAGACAATGAATTACCGGCCGGTTATTTTTACCGCCACTGACAGTAAGGGACGTCCCATCTATCACACCAATGTAATGATGTGCGTTGCTGACCGGTATGTGGTGATTTGTCTTGATTCCATTGCCGCAAAAAACGAAAGAGAAAATGTAATAGCGGTAATAAAAGAAACTGGTAAAGACGTAGTGCCAATCACCATGGAACAAATGAACCGCTTTGCAGGCAATATGTTGCAGGTGCACAACCAGCAGGGAGAAAAACTGTTGGTCATGTCGAGCCAGGCTTACGGCGCATTAACACCGGAACAGGTACGCCAGTTGGAATCGTACAACCGTATTGTGCATGCTCCGCTGGACACCATTGAAACCAACGGCGGCGGCAGCGCCCGTTGTATGATGGCAGAGGTTTTCCTGCCTGTTAAATAACAGCGCTGTTTCGGGTAACAAGCAGTAATCCTTCGCGAAAAGAAATGGGTTCATACCCCAGGTCACGCCGGGCTTTATCGATCTTGAAACCGGTTTTAGGCGGTCTGCGGCCTGGCTGTGTAAATGTAGAAGCATCTACGCGGGTGATCAGGGTGCTGTCCAGGTTAAGGTAAGCGGCCGTTTCCATCGCCATATCATAAGGCGTCAGCAGGTCTTTTCCGCTGAGATGATAAATGCCTTGTGCCTGTTTTGCAGCTATTAAGCCTATACCTTTTGCCAGATCTTCTACATAGGTGGGCGTGCGCCATTGATCGCATACCACCTTTACGGGTTTGCCCTGGACCAGGTTGTCGCGCACCCAGGTAATGATGTTCTGTCGTGTGCCCTGCAATACATTGCCATATACCAGGCAGGTGCGCACAATACTCCATGGAACATCGCTGGTTTGCACCATGGCTTCCGCCTGCATTTTGGTAAAGCCATAATAATTCACCGGGTTCAGGTCATCATCTTCCGCGTAATTGCCTTTTTCTCCGTCGAACACAAAATCGGTAGACAAATAAATCACCTGTGTACCGGTTGCTTCGGCCGCCGTCAGCACATGGGCCGTGCCTGTCACATTTACGCGTTCGCATACAGCGGGATTCAGTTCACATTCGTCTACCTGCGTCATCGCAGCGGCATGGACCAATACATTGGGTCGGGCGTTACCAATGATGGTATGTACCTGCGTGGCATCGCATATGTCCATTTCATGGTAGGTATAGTGCGGATGTTGTGGCGCCAGGCGGTCCGGACCTTTACCGGTAGCGATTACCTTGTAATTTTGTTGCAGTAAATGGCGAACAAGATATTGTCCCAGCAAACCATTGGCACCGGTGATGAGGATCGTCATACTAAAAAATTAGCAGTTGTGGAAATGCGCAAATGTAAAACGCTTGGGTGGTTGATGGCTCAACTGCAGGTACCCTTTCATCAACCTGCCTGCAAATACCCTACTGTTCATGAAGACTATGGCAACCGTAAGCATTAACCTGTTACCGTAATTTTACATTTGTTAATTTGCTAATTTTCACATTAGCACATTGAACAAGCTTTGTCGAAACAAAACCTTATTTTTGCCCCTTCATTTTAAAAGATCAGCGTAATATTTTTGCAGATTATTATTGAAGAGCACTGAAATTTAAAAAAATTTAAATACAGGATAGACTTCATGGCAAAAAAGGTTTCCAAGATAGGCGTTCTGACTTCAGGAGGTGATTCTCCGGGCATGAATGCCGCCATTCGCGCCGTTGTAAGAACCGGAATTTATTATGGATTGGAAGTGTTTGGCATCATGCGTGGTTACAGCGGCATTATTGAAAATGATATCATTCCCATGCACTCCCGCAGCGTAGCCAATATCATTCAGCGCGGGGGCACTATTCTGAAAACAGCACGGTGTAAAGAGTTCCTCACCCCCGAAGGTCGCAAAAAGGCATACGATAACCTGAAAAAGCTCGGTATTGATGGCCTGGTGGTGATTGGTGGTGATGGCTCATTCCGGGGAGCCGATGTATTCAGCCGTGAATTTGATATTCCCTGTATCGGTTTACCGGGCACCATTGACAAAGACATAGCAGGCACAGACTTTACAATAGGATTTGATACGGCTGTGAACACTGCCGTGGAAGCGATTGACAAAATCAGGGACACCGCAGATGCTCACGACCGTTTGTTTATTATTGAAGTGATGGGCCGCGACGCCGGCTACATTGCCCTGCACAGTGGTATTGCTACCGGCGCCGAGCATATCCTGATCCCTGAACGGAAAACCGACATCGAAGAGCTGGTAGCTTCCTTGCAGGAAAAAGAAAGAAGAAAGAAATTAGTGAATATGGTAGTGGTGGCCGAAGGCGACGATTTTGGTGGCGCCAATGAAGTGGCCCGCCTGGTGAAAGAACGGATGCCGCAGGCCGATACCCGCGTATGTATTCTCGGACATATCCAGCGCGGCGGTTCCCCTACCTGCCTCGACAGGCTCATTGCCAGCAGAATGGGATATGCAGCCGTGGAATGTTTGCTCGAAGGACGGTTCAACGTAATGGTAGGTATTCTGAATAACAGGATGCACTATACGTTGCTGGAAAAAGCCGTGAAATCGAAGCAAAAGATCAGCGAAGAATGGATACGCATTGTAAAGATTCTCGCCAGCTGATCCCAAACTGTATTCGTACCAGCACCCAACCCGAAACAAGTAAATAGAAATATAGAAATCTGACCATGGCAAGAGATATCTCGAAATACACGTACAGCCAGATGGACAACCGCGCTGGCTATGCACACACCGCTCACAGAACAAAAATTGTAGCTACCGTAGGTCCTGCCTGTGACACTTATGAAAAACTGCTGGAACTCGTGAAAGCCGGTGTAAACATTTTCCGGCTCAATTTTTCACACGGTACACACGAAAACAAAAAGCAGATCATCGATTCCATCCGGCGCATCAACAAAAGCGAACCTTACAATATTTCCATCCTGGCCGACCTGCAGGGCCCCAAACTGCGCGTGGGCGATATAGAAAACGGCAGCCTGCTGATTGAACCGGGCGATATCCTCACTTTCACTTCCCGCGAAAAAGTAGTAGGCAACAAAGAAAAAATCTACGTTTCTTACCCCAACCTGCACGAAGATGTGGAAGTGGGCAACAAAATACTGATCGACGACGGCAAACTGGAAGTGGTAGTAACCGAAGTAACGAAAGAAGGCGATGTGAAGGTGAAGGTTACCTACGGCGGTGTGCTGCTGCCCAAAAAAGGCGTTAACCTGCCCGACACCAAAATATCACTGCCAGCCCTGACCGAAAAAGATATTGCCGACCTCGATTTCATCATCGAGCAGCAGCTTGACTGGGTAGCACTGAGCTTTGTACGCAAAGTAGACGATATAATTGACCTGAAAAGAAGACTGGCAGAACGCAAATCGAAAACCAAGGTGATTGCCAAAATAGAAATGCCTTCTGCCCTCCAGGACCTGCGCAATATCATTCTTGAATCGGATGGTGTGATGATTGCCCGCGGCGACCTGGGCGTGGAACTGCCCGTAGAGAAAGTGCCCATGGTTCAACGCGAAATCATCCGCAAATGCATTCACCGCGCCAAGCCGGTGATTGTGGCCACTCAGATGATGGAAAGCATGATCGACCGGATAAAACCCAACCGCAGCGAGATCACCGACGTGGCCAATGCCGTACTGGAAGGCGCCGATGCCGTGATGCTGAGCGCTGAAACCGCTACCGGCAAACATCCTGCCCTGGTAGTGGAAACCATGCGCAAGATCATCCTGGAAGTGGAACAAACAGAATATCGTTATAACCGCGAAGAAGACCTGAAACCCCAGCCGCATTCGCCCTCCTTTATGAGCGATGCCATTATCTATAATGCCTGTAAACTGGCCAGCGACGCCAATGCCGATGCCCTGATCGGTATGACGCAAAGCGGTTATACTGCGTTTGTATTGAGCAGTTACCGTCCCAAAGCGCCGCTGTATATTTTTACCAAGGAACCTACACTGGTGAACCAGCTGAGCCTGAGCTGGGGCGTACGCGCTTTCTTTTACGATGAAGAAGAAAGCCTGGACGATATCCTCTTCGACCAGATGCAGATCCTGAAAGAACGCGGGTTCATCAAATCCGGCGATGTGATCGTGAATACAGGCAGCACACCGGTACACCTGCACCTGCCCACAAACGTGTTGAAGATTACCAAAATGGAGTAAGATAAAAAAGACAATACAGTATATGAAAAATGCATCCTTCAGTGGATGCATTTTTCATTTAATTCATTTTGATTACTTCAAAATCCGCCCCCTTCACTTTGCCCAACTGCTGCAGTTCGCTGTTGTTCCATCGTTCATCAGGCGCGCCGGAGATATAGAAATTGCTGCCGATATCAGCGAGTATAATGCCGTATTTTTTCATGGCATTGAGAATAATCTGCACTTTGGGCGGGAAACTGCTAACATCAAAATCTTTCCTGAGCCGCAACCGTGCGCCAAATGGTAAGGAATATTCACCTCCGGTACTTTTTACCTTATGCCGTGCAGGCGATATATAGGCAGGCTTTACGTTGGGTTTGGTAAGCGTAAAGCGAATGGCATGATCAATTTCGCCCTTGAGGATTTCTTCATAACGCACCAGTCCGGCAAAAATAGGTAAACCGGCCGCATCGGCGCTGGTCCATCCGTCGGGGCGCAACGCATTGCTGGTAAGATCGAAGATGGCGCCTGACGATGCATACCAGCGGTTGTTTTTTACTTCGGCATTGTATAGCTCGTATAATTTCTTATTGTCTTTATCCACAGCAATCACATGTGCATCACCGTGACCATTGCCTTCAATGGGGGCATTGAGCGGAATGGCATACGGGCCGGGATCACTTTCGCTGCCATAATTATCGTCGTAGTCGTTGCCACGCCAGGTAACCGTATATTTTTGCTGGTCGCCACATACTACCACATAGGGTATGCCGATGGGTAAGCCTTCCCAGGTACCGCTGCCAAAATCGGCCTTTACAGCATAAGAACCTAAGTTAGCCATGATCAGCGCACTGTTCGGGTCTACCGGCGCCTGTGATATATCCGTATTCCAGGGGTTATCGGCAGGGAATACCTGGATGTTTTCTGCCAGTGCTTTGGAAACGATGCAGGAGCCGGCAGCGGTATTGCTACCGCCCCCTCCTCCACCGGAAGGATTATCTTCTTCACCAGGCAGGCCTTTGCCACCACCACTTTTCCTGCAGGCCAGTAAGGATGTGAACAACAACATTGCAAGGAGTGCTACCGAAACCGAAGGCATTCGTCGTAAGGTCTTCATAAGGATAACATTTTACGTCCCATTTTGGGCAAGAATCAGGCCAATGAGCGGATTCGGGATATCGTAAATATACGGTAGCAACAACGGAAAATCCGAACTGAATATGAATGCGCTCTCCGCCTATTGATACTGAATATAAACCGGCCGCGGTTTCAGTTTCAGCACTTCTTCGGGTGTTAGTATCCGTGAGTTAGGCTCCCGGAGATCATTTTTGTAGAATATCTTGAACCCGGTGAATTGCACCGGCTCACGATGTATGAAGGTGCGATAGGTATTGAATTTGCGCGCCTGGTGGCCCCATCCATCCATATCCATTACAATCTGTACTTCGGGGCGCAGCTTGATGTTTTTGTAATTGGTCACCATTGCCTGCGTAAAGCGATGCACCACCAGTATCTTGGGCGGCAAATTATTTTCCCTTACAATTTTTGCCAGGTATTCTGTGGTATAATTGATATCGGCCGCATCGAACGAACCGATCACTGATCCGGGTTTCTTACCTGTTTTCATGCTGAATTCCGGGTCAATGCCCAGGTGCACATGGGGCATTTTGAGGTATTTTTCAAATTCCGGTATTTCACTTTGCAGGGTGCTTAAGCCTACCTGCACGTCAATAAACACCAGTGCATTGATCTTTTCGGCCATGGCCAGCACCTTATCAATTTCCTTGAAAGGCATGCGCAGGCGGTATTTGCCGGCAGGGCCGGGATGTGCCTGTGCTGTAACAGCTATATAATGCAGGGCAGGTATTACTTCAGTGGTTGTATCGGCCGCATGCCATTTCTTTACTTCTTCCTGCAGTTTCTGCAGCATCTGATCTTCGGGCAGTTCGCCCAGGATACCCATTTGTTTGGAATACAGGTTACCGTAATAGGCCACAATACGTTTAAAAGGCAGAATAGCGCCAGGCAACGGGTAATCGTGTTTTACAGGCCATTTGCCGGTAGTATCGCCATTCACCATCTGCTGCATTTTGGCGTTATACAGGGCCGTATCGAGCGTGGGTACGGGCGGAGGAGGCGGTGTCTGGTTCACATTATCGGTATCGCTACCGTTCAAAGCAATTTCAGTGTTGGCGGCACGCACGCTTCCTGAATTGCAGGAAGAAGAGACCAATCCGCTGGAAACAACTACTGTGGCAACCAATCCGCTCCAGAACAAAAATGCAGCGCGTTTCATAAGTTATCGTATTTAATGGGGGCACGCCATTTTCTGTTATAGCAACGTACCCAAAACTGTAACCTGTAAATATCGGCTAAATTGTTATAAACGTATGCAGTGTGAAAAATATTTTCACACGACGCGGCTTTAACAGTTGTGGAAAAAAGGTAACAAGCTGCACGGAATACCAGGACCCATAACTTAAAACATATCATTATGGGAACACTTCAACAGATTCGCCAATGGAGTCTTTCCCACCATCCACGGTGGTTTGTTGTGCTGCGCGTGGCGCTTGGACTGATTTTGTTTGTGCGCGGCATTTCGTTTATGAGCAATTTCAACCAGCTCACCTCCCTGTTGGAAAGCACCAAAATACTTACCGGTTCAGCCTGGATGGCCATTGTGATCACCTGGGCGCATTTGCTGGGCGGGTTCCTCATCATTATCGGACTGTTCACCCGGCTGGCCGCACTGGTGCAGTTACCCATATTGATTGGCGCCATCTTTTTCCTGAGCCTGCAACCCGGCTTCTATAATGTGGGCCGCGAATTGCCACTGGCCATCATTGCCCTGCTGCTGGTATTGCTGTTTTTACTCGAAGGCGGAGGGCCTATATCGCTGGATAATTTTTTCAGTAAGTATGAAGCGTAGTGCGGCATTATTCTCCTTCATAAATAACGCCCGATGTAGGCGTTTCATGCAATTCGATCCGGTGTAATGCCGGCAGGAGCGGCTTCAGTTGATTCCATATCCATACCGCGATCAGTTCACACGTGGGGTTCTCCAAACCGGGGATGTTGTTCATCACCTTATGGTCTAACTGCGCCACCACAGGTTTTACCATCTTTTTCAGCTCGGCAAAATCAATGATCCACCCCAACTGAGGGTCGGGTTTGCCTTGCAGCCATACGCGCAACCGGTACGTATGCCCGTGCATTTCGCGGCATTTATGTCCTTCCGGCACATGCGGCAGGAAATGCGCGGAATCAAAAGTGAATTCTTTGTAGAGAAGCATATGAAATTTGAGGGTTACGGGGTGCAAGATACAAGCTTACCGCTTATGGGTTACATGATACAAGTCACAGGTGGCAAATGACATTTGCCACCTGTGACTTGTACTGAACCTGTAACCCGAATTACGCCACCTTCCGGCGCTTCGATTGCCGCAACGCTTCCTCTATAGCTTTACTCAGGCCTTCGTAGGTGGGTTTGCCGGTGTACATTTCGTCATTTATAAAAAAGGCAGGCACATCGCGAACGCCGTGTTCCAGTCCTTCCAGCAGGTCGGCGCGAACGGTCCAGCCATAGGCCGAGTCTACCAGTTTGGGCAGGAAATTCTTATCCATTACGCCGGCCTCGCGGGCATACTGCTTCAGGCTCACGGCGCCCAGGTGTCGCTGGTTATGGAATAACAAGTCGTGCATTTCCCAGAATTTACCTTCCTGCGCAGCAGCTACCGCCGCCTCCGCAGCTTTCTGGGCATGCTGATGGATCTGAGTCAGGGGGAAATGGCGGTAATTGTACCGCAGTTTACCCTCATATTCTTCCAGCAGCTTTTTAACAATTTTATGCACTTTGGCACAGGTTACACTTTCATAATCACCATACTGTGTGAGGGCAACCGGTGCGTCCGGTTTTCCAATCCATACGCTCCTGGGTTCAATGATCTCTTTGTTTTTGTTTTCTTTTGCTGACATGATTGTTTACAACTACCTCCTGGTTCATTTACACATATACAAATAAAAACCGCTCTGGCTACAGGGGAAAGCAGAGCGGTCCTGGTTAGTCTTTTTAAGAATCTGTTATGTCTATAACAATTCCGTGACGGAAAGGTTGCGCATCGTGGCTACTTACTTCACCTTTTCCGGCGCTTCATTCCGGAACACCACCACGCCATCGAACACATCCACCAGCACAGGTTGCGATTTATCAATATCACCGGCCAGTATGCGTTTGCTCAGGGCGTTGACGATTTCCTTCTGGATGAGGCGTTTCAGCGGACGGGCGCCGAATTGCGGGTCAAAGCCCTGGTCGGCCAGGAACTCCAGCGTGTATTCGCTGAACCGGAGATCAATGCCGCTTTCGGCCACCATTTTCCGCAGGTTCTCCAGCTGGATGCGGATAACGCCCATGATCTCTTTTTTCAGCAGCGGCTGGAACATGATGATCTCATCCACCCGGTTCAGAAACTCCGGTCTAATGGTCTGTCGCAACAGGTTCATCACTTCCACCCGCGCTCTTTCCGTTACTTCTGCAATGTTCTGTTCGTTCACATCTTCAAAGGCTTCCTGTATGATATGACTGCCGATATTGCTGGTCATGATGATGATGGTGTTTTTGAAATTCACCACCCGGCCTTTGTTGTCTGTGAGGCGACCATCATCCAGCACCTGCAGCATGATGTTCCAGACATCCGGATGCGCCTTCTCAATTTCATCGAGCAGTATGACGCTGTAGGGCTTGCGGCGAACGGCCTCCGTAAGCTGGCCGCCTTCTTCATAACCCACATAACCCGGAGGGGCACCTACCAGTCGCGACACGGTATGCTTTTCCTGGTACTCACTCATATCAATACGCGTCATCATCGATTCATCATCAAACAAATATTCGGCCAGCGCTTTGGCCAGTTCCGTTTTACCCACACCGGTGGTACCGAGGAAAATGAAGGAACCGATGGGCTTCTTCGGATCATGCAAGCCTGCGCGGCTGCGTCGGATGGCATCGGCCACTGCTGTAATGGCCTCGTCCTGTCCAACCACACGCTCGTGCAGTTTTTCTTCGAGGTGCAACAATTTTTCGCGGTCGCTCTGCAACATACGCGCAACCGGTATGCCGGTAGCTTTCGCCACATTTTCGGCAATATCTTCTGCGTCTACTTCTTCTTTCATCAAACGGGAGTGTTCGCTGATAGAAGCCAGCTGACGCGAATATTCATCGATCTTCTTTTCTTCTTCCTTGATACGGCCATACCGGATTTCGGCCACCTTGCCGTAGTCGCCATTGCGTTCTGCCTGTTCTGCCTGCAGCTTCAACTGTTCAACCTTCGCCTTTGCTTCCTGCAATTTTTCTACAATGTCTTTTTCTTCTTTCCATTTTGCACGCAGCGTATCTCTTTCCACGCTCAGGTTGGCGATTTCGGTATTCAGTTGCTTCAATTTCTCTTCATCATTCTCCCGTTTGATCGCTTCGCGTTCAATTTCCAGTTGCCTGATCTGCCGCTCGAGCTTGTCCAGTTCTTCCGGCATGGAGTTCATTTCAAGCCGCAGTTTGGCAGCGCTTTCATCAATCAGGTCAATGGCCTTGTCTGGCAGGAACCTGTCGGTGATATAGCGGTGCGACAATTCCACGGCCGCAATGATGGCTTCGTCCTTGATGCGCACATGGTGATGCGTTTCGTAGCGGTCTTTCAGTCCGCGCAGGATCGATATGGCATCTTCCACCGATGGTTCATCAATCATCACGCGCTGGAACCGACGTTCGAGCGCCTTATCTTTTTCAAAAAATTTCTGGTATTCATTCAACGTGGTAGCGCCGATGGCTCTCAGTTCACCACGCGCCAGTGCAGGCTTCAGGATGTTGGCCGCGTCCATAGCGCCCTCTCCTCCGCCGGCGCCTACCAGCGTATGGATCTCATCGATGAACAGGATGATGTTGCCATCGCTTTCGGTCACTTCTTTCACCACGCCTTTGAGACGTTCTTCAAATTCACCTTTATATTTTGCGCCGGCAATCAGTTGTCCCATGTCCAGCGCATAGATCGTTTTGTTTTTCAGGTTATCGGGCACATCGCCGTTCACAATGCGATGGGCAATACCTTCGGCAATAGCCGTTTTACCTACGCCCGGCTCACCCACGAGAATGGGGTTGTTCTTGGTACGGCGCGAAAGGATATGCAGCGTTCTGCGTATTTCTTCATCGCGACCGATCACCGGGTCGAGTTTACCGGCCCTTGCCAGTTCATTGAGATTGCGCGCATATTTGTTCAGCGCATTGAACTGCGTTTCCTGTGTTTGCGATTTCACCGTTTCGCCTTTGCGCAGTTCCTTAATGGCAGTGATCAGGCCCTTTTCACTCAGTCCGGCGTCTTTCAGCAAGCGGGCAGTGGTATCGTTGCCCTGTACGATAGCCAGGAGCAGGTGTTCGGGAGTAACGAACTCGTCGCCAAACTGTTTCAATGCGGCCCCCGCCCGGAGAATCACGTTATTGGCTTCCCGGCTGATCATCTGGGCTGCATCGCCACTGGTTTTGGGCAACTTGCCAATCGCTTCGCTCAGCTTATTTTCAAGCAGATTAACCGTAACGTTGTTCTTTTTCAGCAGGTACTCAACAGGAGAATCTGCCTGGTCAAGCAACGCTTTGAGAATGTGTTCCGTTTCTATGTTCGGATTCTGAGCGTTGAAAGCCAGTTGCTGTGCCAACTGAAAGGCCTCTGCCGCCTTGATGGTAAAATTTCCTAAGTTCATACCGCCTGCTCCACCCGTGGGCGGAGACTTCGTTTTTAAATTAAAAAATGAATTATAAAACCTATTTTCGATTGTATCTCTTTCCCCCGGACCGGAACGATCATCCCGGTCTATTAAAGAGAGCCATCACCCTGGTATGGGAAGCTCCGGTTCAGTATCCACCTTGAATGCCATTAGCGGAACACCGGCCCGTGGAAACCAATCACAACAGGATTATGACTCAACCAACGTATATGATTCCAGCAAAAATCATTCATTCCTTTATTCAGCCCGTTCATCGTGTATTTTTGGCATTAAAATCAAGGTCTGCCTGTCTCAAATACAGTCTGCTGCCCGCATTCCTGTTATTATTTCAGGGCGTACTGGCCCAGAAGAAAATCCAGAACGAACTGGAAATGCCTGGTGTGGAGCAATTTCTCCAACGCTATAAAAAGCAACTCGGCAATGCGGTGTCCCTGGTGTATAAGAATGGCAAAGTGGTTTACCAGCAATCCACCGATGATTATTTCAACGCCAAATCGCAGGCGCCAGTGCCTTCTGTGAGCAAATGGTTTACCGCCGCTTTGGTGCTCACCTTTGTAGATGAAGGCAAGATCGGCCTGGACGATCCCGTTAGTAAATACCTGCCGGTGATGGACAAGTACATGAAAAGCTACGTCACCATCCGGCAATGCCTGGCGCATACCACCGGTATTGAAAGCGAAAAGGGTTCGCTGAGTAAAATATTTGAAAGAAAGAAATACGCCGGGCTGGAACAAATGGTAAATGCGTACGCTGCCAAAGAAATTTCCAACAATGCGGGCACTGAATTTCATTACGGCAATATCGGCGCCGCCATTGCCGGACGGGTGCTGGAAGTGGTGAGCAAAAAAAGTTTCGACCGGCTGGCGCAGGAACGTTTGTTCAGGCCACTGAAAATGCGCAATACCACGTTTACCGATTTCAGCGGCACTTCCATTAACCCCGCTACCGGCGCGCAATCCACCGCCGCCGACCTGGCCAATTTTCTAAGCATGCTGCTCAACAAGGGCATGTTTGAAGGCAAGCAGATCCTGAGCGAAGCGTCTGTAGCAGAAATGATGAAGGCGCAGTTTACTGACCTGCCGGTAAAATTTACGCCCGAAAGTATGCAAGGCGTACACCATGGACTGGGCGTGTGGCTGCTGGAAGAAGATGAAAAAGGAAATACCATAGTAGCGGGCAACCTGGGCGCACTCGGCACCGTGGCCTATGTTGACAACTGCCGCAAATATGCTGCTGTACTGTTTGTGCAAAAACCGTTTACTGATGCGCGTAAAGATCTCTCCAAACAATTCCGTAGTGCAGTAGAAGAAGCAATGGGCGATTGCGGGAATTAGTTTAAGTGCTAATGTGTATACCTTACTGCAAGGAATTGAATTTTTATTTTCTACATTAGCGCATTTGCAAATCAGTCCATTCGCCTATGCATGCCGGAAGACATTATTCGCTGAAGGAGGTATTGACGTGGACGCGGAGAGACATTTATTTTTTGCTGGTAGTAGCAGCAGTTCCCACCTTGTTATATGAACTGGCTGGATGGAAATGGCTCACCATTCCCTGGGTGCCTATTGCACTGATCGGCACAGCCGTGGCCTTCCTGGTAGGCTTCAAGAACAACGCCACGTACGACCGCATGTGGGAAGCCCGCAGGTCATGGGGCGCTATTGTGAACAACAGTCGCACATGGGGCATGTATGTAAAAGGACTGATCGCTAACGGAAACGTCAATACGAATATTTCACAGGAGGAACTGGCTGCTATACAACAACGGCTCATCTACCGCCATTTGGCCTGGCTGGCCGCCCTGCGCTTTCAATTGCGCGAACCGCGGGTATGGGAAAACATGAGCAAGCCGTACAACGCGGAATACCGCCGGAAAAATTTTTCGGTGGCCGAGCAGGAATCGACCATGGATAAGGAACTGGCCAAATACCTTTCATCGGAAGAACTTGCCAACATACTGGAACGAAAGAACAAAGCCACCCAAATCCTGCACCTGCAGTCGAACGATCTGAAAACGCTGCATGCACAAGGTTTGCTAACAGACTATTCCCATGTGGAATTAAACAGAACACTGGCAGAATTTTATAACCAGCAGGGCGTGTGCGAACGCATCAAGAACTTCCCCTACCCCCGTCAATTTGCTACGGCCAACCTGTATTTTGTGCGATTGTTTGAAGTGATGGTGCCCTTTGGCATGCTGCAGGAATTTTCAAAGCTGGGCGACAATTTTGTGTGGCTCACTATTCCATTCAGCGCGTTGGTATGCTGGGTATTCAATACCATGGAAAAGATCGGCGAAAGCACGGAAAATCCTTTTGAAGGAAGCGCCAATGATATCCCCATGACGGCCCTGAGCCGCACCATTGAAATTGACCTGCGCGAAATGCTGGAAGAAAAAGAACTGCCGCAGCCGCTGCAGCCGGTGCATAATATCCTGTTGTAAAAAAACTGTCACTTCGCCACCGCCCCGCGCCTTACTCAAGGACATCTAGCAGGAACCGGCGACCAAGTGACAGCGTATATATGTTTTCAACACAGAGCGGGGAGCGTTCGGATGCGACACAGCGATTGTTCTTTTTAGTGAATGATGCAAACCGGAATGTTCTCCAAAAACCTGTACCTGTGCAACGTACTGCTCCTCCACCCTGTGTTGAAATTTATCCTGTGAAATAGAGATAAGCGGCCAGGATCATGAGCAGCACCAATGCAGATGCAATCACATCTGTTTTGTTCCAGCTCGCACGGGTAGCACGCCTGTCTTCTTCTGTACGCGTAGCCATGGTAAGACCACTGATCTTTGCATAATCAGGTTCCTTACCGGCATAGCTCACTGCAATGATTACGATGATACACACAATGGTGATCAGCAAACTGTAATACTGGAAGTATATATTGTTGACCACCCACAAAAACGAACCTTCGGTATAAGAGAAATTATCAAACAATTTCACGGGCGTGTCCACAGCCAGCCTGAACAGGCCCATGGCAAAGCCGGTGATCAGCGTGGCGAGACATCCTGCCGCATTCAAGCGCTTCATGAAGATGCCAAAGAAGAACACCACAAATATAGGCGGCGCCAGATAAGCCTGTACGCCCTGCAGGTAATCGTACAATCCTTTTCCGCCTTGAATTACCGGGATCCATAACAATCCAATTACCACCATAACGGCCGTGGCCACACGACCAACCCATACGAGCTGGCGTTGACTGGCATTCGGACGGAAGCGCGCGTAAAAGTCCATCGTAAACAAGGTAGACGATGCATTGAACACACCGGCCAGGGAACTCATCAGCGCGGCCAGCAAACCGGCCACCACTATACCACGCACACCAATAGGCAATACATTCACCACCAGCAACGGGAACGCCTGTTGCGCATTTTCACGAATAATATTTCCGTTGGCATCCGTCAACGCGCTTTGGATGGCGGGATTACCACCTGTTTTGGCCAGCGCAAATACAATTATGCCGGGAACAATAAAGATGAACACCGGCAACAATTTCAAAAAGCCGGCAAATATGGACCCCCTGCGGGCTTCGCGTTCGGTGGGCGCTCCCAATGTACGTTGCACGATGTACTGGTCAGTACACCAGTACCACAACCCAATGATGGGTGCGCAGAACAACATGCCGATCCAGGGATAATCATCATTGAAATACCAGGCCATGCGTCCTGCTTCGCGCACGGGCGCCCAGGTACCTTCCGTGCCTGCCGGCACTACCGGCCGCCACAGATTGAACATATCGCTGCCTGCAATTTCATACAAACGGTCCCAGCCGCCTAACGCTTCCAGGCCATACCAGGTCACGAGCAGCGATCCCAGCACCAGTACAACGGTTTGAATGGCTTCGGTATACGCTACGGCTCGCAATCCGCCAATAATGGTGTAAACGCCGGTAAGCAGGATCACCAGTATGGAGCCAATCCAGAAGCTGTCCATACCCCACACATTCCACTCCGGCAGCAACACACTGAACACGATACCACCGGCAAAAATGCCTACTGCAATTTTGGTGATCACATACGCAATAAGCGAGATTACAGAGAGCATTGTACGAGCTTGCGGGGAGAATCGTTTCTCCAGGAACTCCGGCATGGTATACACCTTCGACCGCATGTAAAACGGCACCATTACCCAGCCCAGCACCAGCAAACACCAGGCATGCAGTTCATAATGCGCCAGGGCTACCCCATCGGTGGCGCCGGAACCGGCAAGGCCTACGAGGTGCTCCGAGCCGATGTTGGAAGCGAAGATCGAAGCGCCGATGATAAACCATCCGAGATGGCGGCCCGCCAGAAAATAATCCTCGGCGGAATCTTTTTTCTTTTTCGTGGCCCACCACGAAATGCCGGCAATAACGGCAAAGTAGAGTAATACGACAAGCCAATCGATACCTGAGATATAATTCATAAGCGTTGGTTTAGTGAGGAGTTTTTATATATACTGGTTGATGATATTCTCCAGCCACTCCTGCTTTCCGCTGATTATTTTCGGCTCTCCGTTGGCCAAAGCAAATTCGCGGAGGTCTTCCAGTTTCAACTTACGCTCTTCAAATTCCTTACCCTTACCGCTGTCGAAGGAAGCGTAGCGCTGCTTGCGGAATTGCTTATAGGGCGAAAGGCGCAACACTTTGTCGGCAACCAGCAATGCCCTGGCAAATGCGTCCATGCCGCCGATATGCGCCAGGAAAATATCTTCCAGGTCGGTGCTATTTCTGCGGGCTTTGGCATCGAAATTCACGCCGCCGCCGGCAAAACCACCTGCTTCGAGAATGATGAGCAGGCTTTCGGTAAGCTCGTTCAGGTTCATCGGGAACTGATCGGTGTCCCAGCCATTCTGGTAATCGCCGCGGTTGGCATCAATGCTGCCCAGCATGCCGGCATCGGCAGCTACCTGCAATTCATGCTGGAAGGTATGGCCGGCCAGCGTGGCGTGGTTCACTTCTATGTTCAGTTTAAAGTCCTTGTCCAGTCCGTAATGTCTTAAGAAACCAATTACTGTAGCGCAGTCGTAATCATATTGATGTTTGGTCGGTTCGCAGGGTTTGGGTTCAATGAAAAACACGCCTTTGAAGCCCTGTTTACGGGCATAATCGCGGGCCATGGTAAGAAAGGTGGCGAGGTGATCGAGTTCACGCTTCATATCGGTGTTCAGCAAAGTCATATAACCCTCACGGCCACCCCAGAACACATAATTTTCTCCGCCCAATGCAATGGTGGCGTCCAGTGCATTTTTAACCTGCGTGCCTGCATAGGCTACAGCGGCAAAATCAGGATTGGTGGAGGCGCCGTTCATATACCGCGGGTGCGAGAACACATTGGCCGTGCCCCACAACAGTTTTACGCCACTCGCTGCCTGTTTTTGTTTGGCATAGTCAACTATGCTTTGCAAACGGCTTTCATATTCTTTTATGGAATGTCCTTCGTCTACAAGGTCAACATCATGAAAGCAGTAGTAAGGTACGCCCAGTTTGGTAATGAATTCAAAAGCGGCGTCCATTTTATCCTTGGCCCTTTGCAGGGGGTCTGTGGCTTCATCCCACGGAAAACGTTTGGTGCCGGGACCAAACGGGTCTGCACCGGTATTGCAGAAGGTATGCCAGTAGCATACTGCAAAACGGAAAAATTCCTTCATGGTTTTTCCTGCCACTACCTTGTTTTCATCGTACCATTTGTACGCAAGTGGATTATCACTTTCCGGACCTTCATACTTAATCTGCCCGATTCCTTTGAAAAACTCTTTGTCGCCTGTAATTACCTGCATATGATTGTTGTTTTTAGCTGCTTTCTTTCAGGAGTTGAAAGAAACCAATCATTATTGTTGATCAAGTTGTTTTTTGAGCAATGCTTTCCATTCGTGATACAACTCGTCATAATCTGCCTGGCGGGTTGGCTCCACCAGTCCGAGCAGTTTCATTTCCCGGAAAGCGTCTTTGGCTGAGGTATAAATGCCTGCGCCGATACCTGCCCCGATGGCGGCGCCCACACTGCCATCGCTGTTGTACAATTCAACAGGCACGCCGGTGGCATTTACAAAAGCTTCGGTAAACAAATCGCTCAGGAAAAGATTGGCCTTGCCGGCGCGGATCACAATCGGGTTCATGCCGTTTTCGCGCATAATGTCCAGTCCATACCGGAACGAAAAGGCAATGCCTTCCTGCACAGCACGGAAAAGATGTGCCTGGGTATGCAGGTTGAGATCGATGTTTTGAAAATGCACGCCAATGATCCTGTTGTTCAGCATGCGCTCAGCCCCGTTGCCAAAAGGCAGCACCCGTAAACCGTCTGCACCGGCAGGCACTTTGCGGCCTTCCTGGTTCATTTCGCTGTAACTGATGCCCGGGGTAAAAATATTCTTTACCCAACGGTTAAGAATACCCGTACCATTGATGCAAAGCAGTACACCGAGACGTTTGTTGGTTTCGGTATAATTGACATGTGCAAACGTATTCACGCGGGATTCACGGTCGTACGCCAGTTCATCGCTTACACCATAAATCACACCTGATGTGCCCGCAGTAGCAGTTACTTCACCGGGTTCCAGCACGTTCAGTGATAAGGCATTGTTGGGTTGATCACCGGCTTTATAGGTAACCGGGATGCCCGCTTTCAATTGAAGGGCGGTTGCCACGGATGCCTGCAAGGCGCCATGCTCTGAAAACACCGGCTGCACCATTGGAAATACTGAAGGGTCGATCCCATAGTATTCCAGTACATCGGTGCTTAGTCTTTCATTTTTGAAATCCCAGAAAATGCCTTCGGACAATGCGGCAATACTGGTGGTAGCCTGGCCGGTGAGTTTCATGGCGATGTAATCGCCGGGCAGCATGATCTTATCGATACGTTTATAGACCGCCGGTTCATGTTGCTTTACCCAGGCCAATTTGGAAGCGGTAAAATTGCCGGGCGAGTTCAGCAGGTGCGACAAACATTTTTCTTCACCAATCTTTTTGAATGCTTCATCGCCAATGGCTACGGCGCGACTATCGCACCAGATTATGGAATTGCGCAGCGGTTGCTGGTTTTTGTCTACCGTTACCAGTCCATGCATCTGGTAGGCAATACCGATGGCTGCAATATCTTTCGGGTTGTAAAGGTTGGAGGCGTTTACTTTATGGATGGCCTGCTGCACATGCTCCCACCACATGTCTGGCGACTGTTCTGCCCACCCGGGCTGGGGGGCGATGATGGGGGATTCGGTTTCGGGGTATTGGGCACTCACCAGGCACTGTCTTTTGGCGGCGTCCACCACCGACACTTTTATGGATGAAGTACCAACGTCTATTCCAAGCAGTAACATATGGCAACGATTGAACTGAACCGGGAAACTCCTGCTCCCTCACCGTTTACCCATCCCGGTTCAGCAATGAACGACTAAAATTATCTGAACGAAACAAAACGGCCTTCTACTTTATTTTTGAAAACCTAAACTATTTTAACATTAATAGTATCTTAGCACTGATAAATTGCTTAATATAGTAGTAAGCGGTGGGTAACTGGGGATTCTCATGAATAACTCATCATTAACTGAGCATGAAGCCTTTCATAGAAAAACTGCCCTTGTCGGACAATACGTCTTTTGTGGCGCGCACGTACCGCACGCCGCATTTTGAGGTGCCCTGGCATCAGCATATAGAATATGAACTGATCCTGTTTACCGAAGGAGAAGGCAAGGCTTTTATTGGTAATTATATTGGTGAGTTTAAAACCGGGGATGTGTTTTTCCTCGGCAGCAACCTGCCACATACGTTTCAAAAAGCGCACCGTGATCTGATCACCAGCGCCGTGGTAGTGCAATTCAGGGATACCTTCTGGGGACATACCTTTTTGGAATTGCCGGAATGCAAGTCGGTGCGCAAATTGTTTGAAATATCAGGACAGGGATTGAAAATGGGCGCTACGGCACGGCAACAACTGGCGCCGAAAATAAAGGAACTGGAACACCTGCAGGACTTTTCCAGGATTATTCGTTTGTGCGAATGCATTCAATTGCTGGCCACTACGCAGGACTATGAATGCACGTCCACACTCGACGAGAAAATGTTCCAGGCGCGCAACCGCGATCGCATTGACCGCATTTTTCAATATACCATCGAGAATTTCCAGGAACCCATTACGCTGGCCGATGTGGCGGCCACGGCAGGCATGAGTATTCCTGCGTTTTGTAATTACTTTCGTAAGAGCACCAAGAAAACCTATATCGATTTTCTGAACGAAGTGCGTATTGGCCATGCCTGCAAACTGTTGATCGATACGCAAAAGCCGGTGCTGGAAATTTGTTATGAAAGCGGGTTCAATACGCTGGCGAACTTCAACAAGCAATTTTTGAAAATGAAGCGACTTACGCCTTCTGCCTATAGGAAACAATTCAGGGTTCAGGAAAATGTGGATGATGAACAGGTGATGAGGAATTTGGAACGGTGAGAGCGTGGCGGATATCACCGAAGCAACTTGCGATGAACAATCATGGACATTACTGCTTACCATACACAACAAGTCAAAACCTTCGCGCGCAATCTCGGTTTCGATTATTGCGGTATTGCGGAAGCAAAACGACTGGATGACGATGCAAGACGGCTGGAACAATGGCTGAGCAAAGGCTATCATGGCTCCATGGCGTATATGGAGAATCATTTTGAATTGCGCGTGGACCCTACGAAGCTGGTGCCCGGCGCCAAATCGGTGATTACACTCCTGTTAAATTATTATCCGGCGCAGCAGCAAAAACCCGGCGCGCCCAAAGTATCAAAATACGCGTACGGGAAAGATTACCATGAGGTGATCCGCAAAAAACTGAATCTTTTCCTTTCGCTCCTTCAGGAACACATTGGTGAAGTGCAGGGCCGTGGTTTTGTGGATTCAGCGCCTGTGCTGGAACGCAGTTGGGCGCAACGCAGCGGACTGGGATGGATTGGCAAAAACGGCAACCTGCTTACTAAACAACAGGGGTCTTTCTTTTTCATTGCCACCCTCATCACCGACCTTGCATTGACCTATGATGATCCGTTTGCCAAAGATTTCTGCGGCACTTGCAGGCGTTGTATAGACGCGTGTCCTACCAACGCGATACTCGACAACAAAGTGATCGATGGCAGCCGCTGCATTTCTTATTTCACCATAGAATTGAAAGACCTGCTGATACCTGCCGAAATGAAAGGCAGATTCGATAACTGGTTCTTCGGTTGTGATGTATGCCAGGATGTTTGTCCCTGGAACCGCTTCGCCCAACCTACCAGCGAACAGGAGTTGCAACCGCTCCCGGAAATATTGAATTTTACCACCCGTGAGTGGGAAGCGTTGACGGAAGAATCGTTTAAAAAAATCTTTCGTCATTCCCCGCTGAAACGATCGAAGTACCAGGGGATACGGCGTAATTTGCAGTTTTTGCAGGGGAATGAAATTCCAAATGACTAGTTACTATCAAAGAAATTTGAAGTCGGCAGATTGGATATACTTCCTTAAACAGAAGACACCCGTGCAGAGCGCATCCCATCCATGATCAAACATTACGGACCAAATAAAAAGCATGAAGCTATTATCCGGTTTGCTGTTGCTATTGCTGGCGTCTGATCTTGTCGCCCAATCACTCCCCTGGCCGCCCGCCAAAAGGCTGCACATCCGGCCCGACCAGCTATTTGATGTAACGCAGGCCAGGAAGCACCCGGCCAATCTCTTTGATGGCGATACCACCACGCCTGCCTTTATGGACTGGTGGCATGGATTCATCCTGAAAGATGCAGGCGGACAAACCATATGGATTGTGCTGGACAGTTTTATCAATCATCCCAAAATTGAAGTATTCAATACCCAATGGTCAAGCGGCGGATTGGTGGAGTTCCAGTTTTATTACGACTGGACCGATACCTCCCGTAAAAGCCCGGTGTATACGGTTACACTTCCTTCCGCAGCATGGAAATGGGTAGATACCTTGCAAACCCGCGCCTGGCGCGACAGTGCGCGGCTAATCCGTTTGCGCATAGCCAGCGAGGGTAGTAACAATTTTATGGAGGCCCGCATTTACGCCCACACACTCGGACCTGCCCCTTCCATAGCTCCCCCACCCGCTCCGGAACCACCGGATGAAGGGAAATATTTCATGGGATATGGCAAACTATTTCCTGACTCGCTGCTGGACGATGCCGGCTACAGCCAGCGCGCCCAGAATGATATGGGCTATATCGATACCATGCGGGAAACAACGGGCAAAGATCTTGTGTTCAACCGTTTCAGCAACAGTGTGGTGCTATCGTATATCCCTGCCAAAAGAAAAGGCATCAAAATTTATCCTTACTTCGCCGGCCCGCGCGAAGGTTTTAAATATCCGCCGCATTACAACAACGACAGCAAAGACATGCCCTTTGGTGCCGACAGCACCAGCGAAGCAGCCTGGCAAACTGTTTACCACACCTATTATGCGCTGGCTGCCAAATTCGGTTATAATACAGAAGCATCATTGCAAGGCTATACCTGGCGCAATACCGTACCCGGCACGGGTTTGGGTTTGATAGAAGAAATTGAAGCAGGCAATGAAGACGATGCAAGATGGGCAGGGCCACTCCGGTTTCATAGTCCGCTGGTGAAGCTCATGAAATTGAGAAGCGCTTATGCGGGCATCAAAGCCGCTGACCCCAATATGAAAGTGATCAGCGGCGCATTGACCGGCATCGATACCTCTTACCTGAAAGCATTATACTTTGTAAACCTGTTGCGCTTTCAAACAAAATCGGTGCCGTTTGATGTGATCGCGCTGAATGAATATGCCACCAATGCCGGCGGACAACACAGCGGCACTGCCGACGGCATCACACCGGAAAAATTCAGGTTGTATGAAAAGCTGCGTGCCGCGGCGCATGTTCGTGACCGGTACTACCCTGGCAAACCCATTTATCTTACTGAATTTGGCTACGATGTGCACGACGGTTCCAATTACGATGTGCCGGTAATCAACGGTCAAACGCGGGAACAAACCAAGGCTTACTGGATGTTGCGCGCCATGGAAATTACGGCGGCTGCCCGCATCAGCCGGTTTTATATGTATACCCAGCGCAGCCTGGGTGGTGGCGATTTCAGCACCACCGGTTACAGTTACGATACATTGTTGAAAAACCCCGGACGCGAACTTCCTGCCTCGCTCCATCCTTTCATGAGCGAGCAGGTTTTGCAACACGGCGGCTGGACCAGTCTGCCCCGCGATTTGTACTGGCACATGACCATGCGTGCGCGTGTATTGGAAAATTATCATGCCTGGCCCACCATTGTGCGCAAAGGCGACAGCACCGGCATATGGGTGTTAAAATACGGGCATCGCACGCATGCCGACAGCGTGGTGTATGCTGTGTGGATGGGTACCGACAAAAATGCCTCTGTAAAAAATTATGTATTGCCGCTGCCCCGTTTTCGCTCTGCCACCATCGTGCGGGCAGCGTGGGGAAAGAAAGAAGGCGACCGGCAAGCTGCCCAAAAATCCGGCAAAGGTGTTCTGCTACCGGTAGTGGATGAAGCCGTTACTTATGTTATGGTAAAGGAGTAAATTGGCCTCAAAAACTGCCCTACAAACTAATCCCCACTTTCAAAGACAACCTGTTAAATTTCCACAAAATATGGCTGTTGGACGAGCGGGTTTCCTTCATGGCCAGATGACTATAACCGGCGCTCAACAAAAGCGCCGTTTCTTTACCTAACGCAAACCTGTAACCGACACCCACATCATACCACAAGCCATTATTGTATTTGCTTTTTCCTCCCCATACGGGTTGGTCCTTGTCTCTTGCCCAGGGGAAATGCATGCCTGCATCAGCATATGCAAAAGGCGAATAGCGCCTGTTGAGCAATGTGCGGCGAACATCAACGAATACCGGCACTGTGCGCACAAAATAATATTCCAGCCCGGCCCCAATGCCGGTGAACCATTTCCCGAAACGCATGCCCTGTATGGTTTGAAACAGCAGGGCTGTACGCGCCTCTCCTTCCAGAACGCCGAAGTTGAAATAGGACGCAAAACCGCAGTCGCATTTGTTGGGTTGCCTGTTCGTTTGCCGCAGGCTGTCTGTTTGTGCCTGCGTACAACAGGCAACCAGGAGTAACGCTATCAGCAGCCTGAATCGTTTGCCCATATCAATCATTAATCTCTTTTGTGGATAATACTAATCAGCCGGATATCTTTCGGGTCGGTATAATCAAACTGGTATAATCCTTCTCTGGCCACCACCAGTGCTTTTTTCTTCCTGGCAATCACATCATAGGTCTCAATACCGGTGATATGTTTGATCAGCTTCAGCTTCATTACATCCCCGGCATCGTACACCTTCAATCCATCTTTTCCGTCGCATATAAACAAGAGATTACCGTCTTTGGAAAGTCCGTGCGGATTGAACATCTTGTAGGTTTTCTTCAGCGAAGGAGTCAGCAGGTTGCGGATGTCTACAACATCGAGCTGGTTGGTAAAATTCTGGCACTCGGTGCCGGAGCGAAGGGTTACGTAGGCATACTGGTCGTCCGCCACTACCGGGTCGCAGGCCGTGGCGTGTACAAACTGTCCCAGCTTTTGCGGCGTACCGGCATTGCCGATATCGAATATGGCCATACCGCTGTTTGCCCCTATGAACAATTTGTCTTTGAAAGGGAAAATGGTTTCTACAGCTCCTACATTGGGTTTTGCGCTCAATTTGAAATCAGGCTCCCAGGGGTTGGATATATCGAATACCTTCAAATCATTATTGGTAACGGTATACAGGTAATTGCCTGCCAGGGTAAACCGCGCCATGGATCCACTTACACCGCCAACCTGTGGCGAAACATAATTACCTGCGATATCTGCCATATCCAGCGAATAATAGTTTGAATACATGATGCGGTAGGTTTCACAGTCAATGGTGGTGTCTTTCTTTGTCCAGCCTACAATCACTTGGGTTTTGTCCGGATCAGGAGAAAGCGGATTGTAGTTCTTGTAATACCCATACCGGTGCGGAAACACATTGCTGACCACTTTCTTCGCTGATACCTCCCTGGGATTGCTGATATCCAGCATCACCAGGTCGCCATAGCAATCGGCATACAAGGTGTTGCCACGCACCGCCAGGTCAACGTTGCCGGGAATATTGATAAACGAAACCTGTTGGGGGTTGTTCGGCTGACTGTTGTCAATCACATGAATGCCCTGGTTGGTTTCATTGAGAAAAATATAGTTACCGAAGAGGTAAAGTTTTCCGGGTTGTTTAATCTGGCGCGGAACTCCACCTTTGATGTCGGCCCGCATTTGAGCAAGCGTTTTATATACGGGCTTGTATAACGTATAGGTATGACCGCACTTATCTTTCAGGCAGCCGCTTAATAATACAATAAACAGGCAGGCCGTTGCCATGCGCAACGTCATAAGCGCCATGTGGTTCATAAAAAAAATGATTTTATACTATACTGACAGCAGAATAACGCTAACCGTTGCCTGTTTTTATTTTTTCAATAACATTTTTACCTGCAGGCCGGCAGACCAGATATGCTGGCCCTCTGCAGCGGTCTCTCCTTTTTTCTGCAGGTTGGTGGCAAAATAGCGGAATACAGGCCCTGCCATAACCGGGTGATTACTGCGCTGAAACAGTCCGATGTGCACGCCCGACTGGAAGCCGGCCTGGAGTTTATTAAAGAAATGATCGTTTTCAAAATATACACGCGTCATGCCATCGAAATGCAGGGCATTGGTATATACCAGCTGCGACAAGGTAAAGCCGCCACTCAGCGTGATGGGGGTACGCAGGCTGCGGTTAAGCTTCACATGCAGGTCTATGGGCAGTTCGATGAAATGATAACGATTGGTATAATCATGCATTTGCCGGTCGGCACGATAATACTGGTTGGTCAAACGAGACCCGGTAGTGCCATAGTTGACGGTGGTGAGGCTGTCTACACGTTTGCCAACTTTCGTATATGCACTGGCGTAAGTATACTGTAACCCGATGGAAAGGCTCAGGCTGCGCGAAAAATTGCGCTGCACAAAAGCTCCTGCAGTAAATACCGGTCCGGTACGGATGGGAGATGCTTCCGGTACAGGTACGGGGGGAATGCCTGTAAATGCAGGCGCCGGCGCTGCATTCGTCACATCTTCTACCCGCACAGCATTCAGCAAATCAAATACACTGCCTTCGCTGATGTTGTTAACACCGGCGATGCCGGCTATGCCCCATTGCCATTTGGGAGGAACGGGCAGTGCAAAACAGCGGATGCTGCCGGATAGAAGAGCAGCAATTTCGACCCTGACAGTACTGTCCGGCATACTCGCAATGTCGGCCGGTGACAGAACTTGCAGCGGTTCTATGCCGGGCACGGTGGCCGGATGAAGGACTACAACTTCCGGTTGTGAAGCTTCATTGGACAATCCTGCCAGACTATTGTTGATGAAAGGATCACTATGTTTTGCTTCTTCTGTGGCCGATTTTGTGCCTTGTGTTGCGGCAAAATCTATTTTAGCACGCTCACTGGTGGCAGTAGCCCGGCCATCAATTTTATTTTTCGGTTGTTTATTTACGTTATTATCACCTGAAACGCGGCCTTGCATGGTGCCGTGCGCCTGCTGATTGGGTTTTTCAGCAATGCGCTCTGCAGACTGACGATCTCTGCTGGTGTTATGGTTGCTGATAATGTTGTCGTTATGGTTTGTCGAAGGTGCGCTGGCAGCATTTCCTGGTTCCGGTTGCCGTTCAGATAATTCCTGGCCACTATGCCCTCCGGCAGTACTGTGCTGTTCCGGATTGGATACAGGGGCGTTTTCACGGGTAGCAGGTTGTACGGATGGTTGGGTGGAGGAAGTGTTGGCAGCAGATTCCTGTGTTTGGGCAACAGGGTCTTTCACCGGCCCCGTGGAGCCTGAGTACAGGAAGTAGCCGCCGATAAGCAGCAGTATGCCCGCTGCCGGCAGCCAAAAGAAGGCACGGCGACGCCTTTTGTCGCGGTAGAGGTTCATCTCCACCGCCTGCCATACTGCATCGGAAGGACGCAGTTTTAAGCCGTCCATCTTCCGCTGCACACTTTTCTCAAATTCATGGTCGGACATAAGTCTCCATTTTTGAATCCACTGTTTGCACTTTTATCCAGCTGATGAGTAAGGCCCGCGCCCGCGCATATTGCGACCGCGAGGTGCCTTCATTAATGCCCAGCATTTTACCGATTTCCACGTGTGAATATCCTTCTACTGCATGCAGGTTAAAGATTGTCTGGTAGCCGGTAGGCAGTTGCCGGATCAATTCTGCCAGGTCCCGGGCGTTGAGCCGTACTTCCGGGTTGTCGTCCGATACGGGGTGCAGCCCCGGGTCCAGGAAGGAAAGGTCGGACTGATACCGGCTGTTCTTTTTCAGGAAATTCAAGGCCGTATTGACCATGATACGGCGGATCCAGGCGCCCAGTTCACCTTCTCCCTTGAATTGGTGGAGGTTGCGAAAAACTTTTACAAAGCCTTCCTGCAATACGTCTTCAGCATCGGGCATGGACTTGGTATAGCGATAGCACACCCCCAGCATGCTTTCTGCAAAATGCTCATAAAGCAGCCGTTGCGCGCCGGGGAGGCCCTTCAGGCAATCTTTTACCAGCTTGTTATAGTCCATTGTCCGAAGCTTTGACAATTAATATTCCAGATTCGTTGCTTTCTCCCTTACCCACTTACCTTTGCCGCCGTATGACCACAATTCCCTCACTAAGCCAAAGAGATAGACAAGTCATCTGGCACCCGTTCACACCGCAAAAGTATATGCCGGACCCCATTCCGATTGTTAAAGGTGATGGAGTTCATTTAATTGATATGAACGGAAAATATTATATAGATGCGATCAGCAGTTGGTGGGTGACCCTGCATGGACATGCCCATCCGCACATTGCCGAACGCCTCTATCAGCAGGCAAAAACCCTGGAGCAGGTGATATTTGCCGGTTTCACGCATGAACCCGCAGTGGCTTTGGCAGAAAACCTGCTACGCATCCTGCCCGGCGCTTTTGCACGCATTTTTTATAGTGATGATGGCTCTACTTCCACCGAAGTAGCCATCAAAATAGCGCTGCAATACTGGTGGAATAAGGGTGAAAAACAGCGCAACAAGGTGATTGCTTTGCGCAATGCTTACCATGGCGACACGTTTGGTGCCATGAGCGTGAGCGATCGCAGCGTGTTTACGCAGGCTTTTCAGGAAAAACTGTTTGAGGTGATTTTTATCGATGCGCCGGATTCCGCCAGCATTGATGCTGCGCTCGCCGGGATTACACACCAGGAAGTAGCCTGTTTCATCTATGAACCACTGGTACAGGGCGCCGGTGGTATGATCATGTACGATGCCGCCGGCCTGGACAAACTGCTGCAGGCATTGCACCGCCACAACATCATTTGCATAGCCGATGAAGTGATGACGGGCTTTGGCAGAACGGGAAAATTATTTGCCTCCGAATACCTGACTGAAAAGCCCGATATCATCTGTTTATCCAAAGGATTGACAGGCGGCACCCTGCCACTCGGCGTTACCGCCTGCACCGATGCCATTTACCAGGCTTTCAATGCTGAAGACAAACTGAAAACTTTCTTTCACGGACATTCTTTCACCGCCAATCCGCTGGCATGCGCGGCGGCGCTGGCAAGTCTAGAATTGTTGGAACATCCCTACTGCCTTGAACAGATTCAAACCATAACAAAGCACAACAGCCAGTTTGTGGCAACATTGAAAACAGACACAGCAATAGCGCATGCCATCAAGAATGTGCGCAGCCTTGGCACCATACTGGCGTTTGAAGTAGTTACAGGCAACGACGGATACCTGAATGCTATCAGCACCGATATTACCAAAAGAGCTTTGGAAAAAGGCGTATACCTCCGTCCATTGGGCAATACCGTCTACATTATGCCGCCGTATTGCATCACCGTGCAGCAATTGCAGTTGTTATATGAGGTTATACGGGAGATAGTAGCGGAAGTGGTGGTGCAGACAGCCAAATAATGATACCTTTGTAGTATCACCCGTATGAAAAACTATGTCATCATATGGCTCTCCCTAACGCTCCTGCTATGCAGCTGTTCTGCGCGCCAGGAACAGCCGCCTGAAATTCTCGAAGGAAAAAAGATAGATGTCAGCAGCATTTATAAAAAGCGCGGCGCCGACCTGGTAGAAGCGCTGTACCAGGAAGTGGTGCGCAATTCGGATGAGTTGAAAAACCTCGAAAAAGCCATACAGGAAGCGAAATTAACCTTGCAGGATTCGCTGGAACCATATAAAACCTACAATGAAAAGAATACCTCCTACTATGAAGCGGCCATGAAGAAAGCAGCGAGCATAACGGACTCGTCCATTCGAAAAAATATTCTGGAAGCGATACGCAAGAGTCGCGAAAATTATGTGGACACGGTAGCTTCGCTGCGCTCGATGGACAGCCTGCTGCAGAAAAGAACAGAAACACTGAACAATTTGCATGAACTGTTGAAGATTATGGCAACATTGCCGGTGATAGAAGATTTTCAGCGTACGAACCTGCCACAGGTCGCTGATAATGAAGCCTTGTTGCGTAAACTGGACGAATTGATTATCCAGGTTGATTCGCTCACACGCCATTTGAAGCCAGGGTTAGTTGAGCAGCCGGTGGAGGATAATGAGTGAGCAAAGATTTAGGCTGGGGCTATCGTGTGGACACAACTGCGGACCACCCCCATCCAGGAAACCAACACTGTCTCCTGGAAGGGGGTGGTCAATACCCTTTTACTACTCTACCTTAAAACTTATCTTTTCATTTCCCCACAATAAAGAAACCACCCCGTTTTTAGCAATATGAAAAGTCATTCTTTCAGAAGGTGTTTCTGTTTTACCGGGTTTTACGGTTACACGCAATACGTCAGATGATTCATCGTACTGGGTACCCCAGCCTTGGAGGTTGCTGTTGAAAATGATCACCCATTCGTTTTCGTTGGGAATTGTTACGAGATGGTATTTTCCTGCCGGTAAGTTCTGGCCTTCCACCTTTACATCCCTGCTTACTTCAAAGGATGTTTTTTCGTTGGCGCCTGTCCGCCACCATTTGCCATAAGGCGCTACCTCTTTGCCAATGGTACGGCCTTTCAATGCAGGCTGACTATAATTGATGGTAATGGTAACGCCATTACTGGTAGTTTCAGTAGCAGTAGCTGGCGGACTGGGCTTTTGTCCCTGTACACACGCAACGGCCATCAATACTACGGATAGGAAAAAAAGTTTTTTCATAACAATGCTTTTAGATTATAAGTGAGAAGATAGCGAATTATTGCTTGCCAGGGTCGGATTGCTACTTATTATTACATTGGCGATTGTGCAAATTTAACAGTTAGTGAGATTAGGGATGCAGGTGGGACCACCCCCATCCATGCAGTATTGCTTCTGGGGTAAGATGGTGCCGACAGGGCGCCAGCACCAACTTACTACACCAACAATGCCGCATGGACGGGGGTGGTCAGCATATCAGCATATGTGCCCACAACAGCCACCAACAGGGAACAGCATATTTACGGGCGAGCCTGATGCATCTCCTTTAAATTATCCAGTGATTGCTCCATAGCCGGTCCCCATTGCTTATCAAAATTGATGCTCGCAATTTTCTCCCATGGATACCAGGGAATATGAAAATCAAAATACCACTGCACTACAGTCACATCGCCCGACTGCTGAAAGGCAAACACCCCTGTAATTTGCCGACCCTGCCGGCTGCGCCAGATGGTTTTTACCGTGTCTGCCGATACCATGGTATACACAATATCCAGCTTGCCCGCGGTAATTTGGTCCTGCGTGGTCTCCACGCCATTAACGGCAGCGTTTTTCAGGAGTTCATTCCACTGCGTCCAGGTGGCCGGATTCCGCACCGTTGCTACAATGTTCCGCTGGGGCGCAGTAATATTAACGGCGCGGGATATGCGAACACGGTCCGGTATAAGCAACGAGAGCAGAAATACCACTACAAACAAGATGATCGCACTGATAATGACCAGTTTAATCCATTTCATAGCCTGTTGTTATTCCCATTTGAATACCCTGATCAAAATAGCATAGGTTACCACGCACCATGCCGCCAGTATACCCAACTCGGATATTACCCCGGACAAATGCAGTCCCTCGAACGATACCTTGCGCATGGCATCATTCAGTGCTGTCAGGGGAAGATAATTGATGACGGATTGTATGCCTGCCGGCAAGGCGGTTTTAGGAAAAAACGTACCTGACAAAAAATATTGTGGAAACAGGAACAGGTTGGCATAGATCGGAATAACGTTTTGATTTTTGGAAACACTGCTGATAATAAAACCAAAACCGATAAATACCACCAGTCCGAAAAAGCTCAGCACCAGTAGTTCGAAAAAGGTAGCCCATCCGTTGGCCAGCGTAAAATGATAAAAATATTTTCCAAAAAGAATCAGCACCACAGCTGTGGTGAGTTGAAACAATACGCGTGCAATGCTTTCGCCCAGCACGATATACCCTTTCTTCACAGGCGTGGCAAACATGCGTTTCAGCACCAGCGTTTCGCGCAGTGAGAAAAAGAGAAACGCCACACCAAATACTGCCGAGCCTATCAAAGAAAATCCCAACATGCCGGGAAGGTAAAAATCTATCATGCGGTACGGGCGGCCTTTTACTTCTTCTTTGGTAATGGTGGCCAGGTCGGCATTACGGGGGTTAAGAGCGCGGTCTGTGCTATGGATCACTTCCCGGATGAGCGATTCGAGCACCGGCACATTTTGCCGGCCGGCCGCAGCTGTTTTAAGATGCACCGTGTATGGGGAACCAGCAGCACTATCGCTACCAGGCACTATAGTTACGATGGCGGTAATGCGCCCTTTCATCAGGCGGTCGGTCAGTTCTGCTTCGCTGCCGCTTTCCACATCAATGCCCGGAACATTGCGCAAGGCATAATAAAGCACATTGGCAGTGTCGGAATCCGCGGCAAAAGCAATTTCGAGCCGTATGCCCCTGCTCCCGGTGAGCGCGCCGAACACCATGATCAATACGATGGGAAAAAACAGGCTGAAGAAAATAGCCTGCGGACTTTTAAAGATCGCACGGCATGCGGCCCTGCAAACAGCCCACATAGCGACCCATTGGTTATAACGATTTGGCATCAATGAAAAATGAGAAATATGAAAATGATCCGATCACGAGGCATCATACCAACACAGAAGCAAAGCTAATAATTTGCAAAAGAGCAAATCAGAAAATGTACGCAGGAATGCGCCAATGGTCAGGATGCAGTTTACCGCTCAGGGGTATTTTCAACGAGAACGAATGGGCAAATCAGCACATTCTATCTCATTACCGGATACTGATATCAAATGGCATTCTCGCCTGGGTAACGCCCATCATTTGCTTCGCGCGTTTAATGGCAGCAAAGGTTTTGACACCATCTTCACCCAGTTCTTCGCGTATAGCGCTTTTGCGGGCATCTTCTTTATAGCCGCCGAAGATCATTTCGAGGAGGTTCTCCGGTTCAGGATATTCCACCAGGCGGTAATCGGTGGTATTGGCCATACGGGCAGCCGAGGCGATGGCGTCCTCCAGTCCGCCCAGCCGGTCGATCAGTTTCAGGCGCAGCGCCTGCCTGCCGCTCCATACACGGCCCTGCCCGATACTATCTACATAGCTCACCCTGAGATTGCGGCCCTGGGCCACGCGTTGCTTGAAGTCTTCGTAAATGCTATCGACCCCATTCTGCAAAAATTGTCTTTGCATGGGCGTTAGCGGTTTGGCCACGGTGTACATGGTGGCATCGGGACCGGTGGTTACTTCATCGAAAGTGATGCCCAACTTGTTTTTGAAAAACCGCTCCATATTAGGCAGCATGGTAAACACGCCGATGGAACCGGTAATGGTATTGGGAGTGGCAAAAATGCTGTCGGCATTACAGGAAAGATAGTAAGCGCCTGACGCGGCCACATCACCGAAACTTACCACCACAGGTTTTTCCTGGCGCGCAAGCGACAGTTCGCGCCAGATAGCTTCACTGGCCAGTGCGCTGCCGCCGCCGCTGTTGATGCGCAGTACGATGGCTTTAATGTTTTTGTCAAGCCGCACCTTACGAATAAGCTTGCAATAGCTATCGCTGCCGATCACATCGCGTTCGCCCTTGCCCGACACAATATCGCCCTGTGCATAGATCACGGCTATGCGGTCGCTGCCCTTCTTTTTATAGTCCACTGCCTGTGCATATTTGCCCAGCGATACAAAATTGATTTTTTCAAATTTGTCTACCTGCAGTCTTGCCTTAATCTCATCCTGCACCTCATCGTCGTACTTCAGTCCGTCCACCAGTCCTGTTTCCACGGCATCAGAAGCAAACTGCACCCTGCTTTCGAGGGCATAGCGGTGCAGCAAGGCCGTATCAATTTTGCGCGTGGCAGAAGTCTGCAACAGAAAATGGCCGTAGATATCCTGCAACAATTCTGTCAGCTGCAGGCGGTTGGCATCGGTCATTTCGGTTTCGCGAAAAGGTTCTGTGGCGCTTTTGTATTTGCCTGCATAAAATATCTGCGGTTCAATGTCCAGTTTTTCCAGCAATCCTTTTAAAAATGCCAGTTGCATGGCAAATCCGCGCCAGTCAACCCCGCCTTTGGGATTGCAATACAATCTGTCGGCGGTATTGGCCACATAGTAGCCGCCCTGCGTAATCACGTCGGCATAGGCATATACAAATTTGCCGCTGCTTTTGAAATCGAGAATAGCTTCGCGGATTTCATCACTGTTGGCAAAACCATTGTTGTTTTGTCCGCATTTTATATAAATGCCTTTTACATCGTTATCGGTTTTGGCATGACGGATCAGCCGCACAGCATCGTACATGGAAGGAATATCATACTGTTCTTTCCTGCCCAGGGCAGCAAACGGATTTTCCACCGCCACCTCGGGGTACATGGTCGCCATATCCACCACCAGTACTGCTTTACTGCCTGTTTTTACCTTGTCTTTTGAAGCCAGGCCAGACACAAAACCAATGAACATGAAAAAGGCCGCAATCGTAAACACAAACAATGCTGCCAGGGAGGCCAGAAAAATTTTTAGGAAGCTATTCATTCACTCGTCTGTTTTAATACAAATTTGAAAGATATTTGGCGCCTGTTGAGCTGCAATATATGAATAAAGCATATTTACTGATAGGCGGCAATATGGGCAACCGGCTGCAAAACCTCGGCCGGTCTGTGCAACTGTTGCAGCAATATGGGGAGATCGTAAAACTTTCTGACCACTATGAAACGGCCGCCTGGGGCAAGACCGACCAGCCGGCATTCCTGAACCAGGCGCTGCTGCTGCATACCCCGCTCAGCGCCCGGGCATTACTGCAAACCATCTTACAGATTGAAGAACAACTGGGCAGGAAACGGGAAGAAAAATACGGGCCCCGTATCATCGATATGGACATCCTGTTTTTCAATAATGATATTATTGATGAACCGGGTTTGAAGGTCCCCCACCCCGAAATCCCCAACCGGCGCTTTGTACTGGCGCCCATGCAGGAAATTGCAGGCAGCCTGGTGCATCCGATACTTGGAAAGACCATTGCAACACTCTTGCTGGAAACGAACGATACATTGGAAGTGAGAAAGCTACATGGTTAATTGGTCATACAATCCCAAACATGAACTACCATTTTATAGCAATTGAAGGAAATATTGGCGCGGGCAAAACCACACTGGCGCATTTACTCGCCAGGCATTACAATGCGCGACTGGTACTGGAAGAATTTGCCGAAAATCCTTTCCTGCCCAAATTTTATGAGAACCCCGCGCAATATGCCTTTCCCCTGGAACTGTTCTTCATGGCCGAGCGGTACAAGCAGTTGAAAGACCTGGTGCATACCAAGGATTTGTTTCAGAGTGTTACCATTACCGATTACCTGTTTACCAAATGCCTGCTGTTTGCCAAAGTGAATTTGCAGGAACCCGAGTTTCGCCTGTACCAGAAACTGTTTGAAATTATTTGCCAGCAACTGGTACAACCCGATATCCTGATTTACCTGCATGCACCGGTGCATAAACTGCAGCAGAACATAAAAAAACGCAACCGGCCTTATGAACAGTCCATACCCGATGAATACCTGTTTAACATCCAGGAAACCTACACCAACTATATCAAACAGCATAATATTAAAACCTTGTTTGTAGATGCTTCCAATGCCGATTTCCTGGGCAATGAAAAACATCTGAAAGTTATTACCGACGCGCTGGAAAAGGAATATGAGCACGGGCAGCATTATTTTACGTTGCCTTAAACCGGTTTTGTCTGCCTTAAACAAGCTGCCTTAAAACAGAACCTCGGAAAACATCACCCGTTGCCTTCGGGCAAAGTTTTTTATCCCCAACTCCTGCGCGGCGAACCCACTTTTTCTCAAAGATTCCCGCCAGGCTACTACTTTTTTTCTGTTATAGCAGGTAGCATAAAGCCCGTGGTAAACTTGCAAGCTTCCGACCAACCTCGTTTTGTTGTTCCGCCTTCGCCCCCTACATTTGCTGCCTGATAGGCCATTGATTTTGCAGCAAACGTTTTGATAGTACATGCCAACCGACAACAGTTACCATCCTTTTGAACCCGTTCGCATCAGGGAATTCCGTCTCTATATCATTCAACGTTTCTTCTTTATCATGGCGGTGCGCATGATGGGCACCGTGGTAATATTGAAGATGTATGAACTCACCAAAGACCCGCTGTCCGTTTCGCTCATTGGTTTGTCCGAAGCAATACCCGCCATCAGTATGGCACTGTATTCGGGACATATCGTTGATAAAAGCGATAAGCGCACGCTACTGGTAAAAACCTTATTTTCTTACGCGCTGTGCGCGTTGGCCCTGTTGTTTGTAACACTGCCAGACATAACCAGCAGCATCGGCAACCGCTTCACCCAGTATGCTATTTACGCCGTGTTTTTCTGCACAGGCATCATCCGGTCGTTTGCCGGACCAGGCAGCAGTTCCATCCTGGCGCAACTGGTACCCAAAACCTTATTGCCCAATGCAGTTACCTGGAATTCAGGCACCTGGTTGCTGGCTTCCGTGATAGGTCATGGTTCTGCCGGCTTCCTGATTGTGTTTACAGGATATACCGGCACCTTCATCGTAATCCTTGCCTATATGGCAGTGGCGGTAAGTTGTATGATGCAGGTGAGTAAAAAGCCGGTAATGCATACCAATACCGCGCAAAGCACGCTGGAAAGCGTAAAAGAAGGTTTGCAATATGTTTTTCGCACCAAAGAACTGCTCGGCGCATTAACGCTGGATATGTTTGCCGTGCTCTTTGGCGGTACTGTGGCCATGATACCGTTCTTCACGTCAGAAATTCTGCATGTAGGCCCCATTGCTTTCGGGTGGTTGAATGCAGCGGCCGATATTGGTTCTATCTGTATCATCCTCACGCTTACCTTCCGGCCGTTGCGCAGGAAACAGGGATTGATACTGATGTATGTGGTAGCAGGCTTTGGCATCTCCATCATTACTTTCGGACTGTCCAAAGTGTATTGGCTTTCCTTCATTGCCCTCTTGGCCAGCGGCGTGCTGGACGGCATCAGCGTAGTGATCCGCGGTACGATCCTGCAATTGAAAACACCGGATGAAATGCGCGGGCGCGTTAGTTCGGTGAACAGCATGTTCATCAATTCATCCAATGAAATCGGGCAGTTTGAAAGCGGTGTGGCCGCACGATTGATGGGTCTGGTACCTTCTGTAGTGTTTGGCGGCGCCATGACCCTGCTGGTAGTAATCATTACATGGTTCAAAGCGCCTGCCCTGAGAAAATTTGAGTATTGAGAGCCACGAAGCTTTATGAATAAAACGCTTCGTGCTTCAGTCCTTGACCAACTGCTGTATTTTCTTGCCATCGCCCACAATCCACACCACATCGTCCCATTCAAACACCGTATTGCCGCCGGGATTGAGAATGCGTTCGCCATTGCGTTCAATCCCTACTACCAGCCCGTTGGTCAGTTCGCGGATGCCGGAACTGCGGATGGTTTTTCCTTTCAGTCCGGTATGACTGTCAACAATGAACTTGTTCAGGGTTACTTCATACTTGTTCAGGTCATCCGTTGTGGCCGTTTCCATTTCGATTACGCTGCGCAGTTGTTCCAGTTGCACGTCGGTCCCGATCACAGCGATGCGGTCATAAGGATGCAGCATATCGTGGCGGGCGGGCGTATAAATGGTTTTCTTGCCGCGTTCAATGGAAGCGATGTTCACACCGTATTGTTCCCGCCAGGCAAGCTGTTCCAGCGTTTTGCCAATGACGGGGCAATCAGGCGCAATGGTGAAATGCGCCAGGTGCGCGTCCCAGGGCGAGAGATCCGCAGCAGCGCGTTTGTGCATTTCTTCCCGTTCTTTCAGGTTAGACAGGAAACGCCTTTCGAGCCGCGAATAAAAACGCTGCAACCGTTTGGAAAAAATATACAGCACTACCACTGTTACCGGCAAAATGAACAGTATGGCAATGCGCGCATTGAACAGGCGGTCAACCATAAAGAACACCAGCACCACCAGCACCAGGTTGCGCAGTATTTCGAGCATTACCAGCGGACCACGGTTGTATTTTTTATCGAGCCAGAGATTGGAATAGGCCAGGTTGTGCATTTTGCGAATGGCCAGCGCCCACATAAAAGGCGCAGAGGCCGTAAGCGTTGCCATGAAGGTAACGAGCTCTGGCCACCTATGGCCTGCAATATGCTGACTGGTAAATGGCAGCAAAAATTGCGACGATAACCAGGTAATGGCAATGATCATCACACCATTGCTTACTATAACGGTTAGGTATGACCGCAACACATTTTTCCAGTCGCTTTCGGCCTGGATGGTTTGCGCGCCGGAGCTGTACTGGTTAAGGGCAGAACGCCAGCGAACCGGCAGCTTTCTTTCCAGTACCCGGTAAAACGGCCCCGACAAACGGATCATGTACGGCGTGATAAATGTGGTTATAACCGATACGCCCACTGCCAGCGGATAGAGATAGCGGCCCGTTACATTCAGCGACAAGCCCAATGCAGCAATAATAAAGGAGAACTCGCCAATCTGCGCCATGCTCATACCCGCCTGTAACGATTGCTTCAAAGGCTGACCGGAGATGAGTGCGCCCAAGGTAACATTCACCACTTTCCCTCCTATCACCACCGCGGTAATGATGAGCACCGGCACAATATATTTTATCAGCAATGCCGGATCGATCAGCATACCAACCGACACAAAGAATACAGCCGCAAACAAATGTTTTACCGAATTCACGAGTCGTTCTATGCGTTCTGCTTCCCGCGTTTCTGCCAGTATGGACCCCATGATAAATGCTCCCAGCGGTGCAGAAAAACCGGCATAGGTGGCCAGTACTACCATGAGCAGGCAAAGTCCAACGGCAATCACCAGCATGGTTTCATCATTCAGCAGTTTCCGCGCCCATTTCAGCAAGGTGGGAACCAGGAAAATGCCTGATATAAACCACAGCACCAGGAAAAATACCAGTTTCATCACAGAGCCAAGCATTTCCGCACCTTCAAAGTGCTGGCTCAGCGAGAGTGTGGACAGCAACACCATCAGCAACACCGCAACCAGGTCTTCGATGATGAGCACGCCCATTACCAGGCTGGCGAATTTCTGCGCTTTTACATTCAATTCATCAAAGGCGCGGATGATAATGGTAGTGGAAGAAATGGCAATGATACCACCGAGGAAAATGGAATCCATTACCGGCCAGTTCATCAGCCGGCCGGTAAGATAACCCAGTCCAACCATGCCTGCCACTTCAAACACGCCTGTGACCACGGCCGTGCCGCCGACCTTGATCAGCTTTTTGAAACTGAACTCGAGTCCCAGGCCAAACAACAGGAATATAACCCCAATCTGCGCCCATATTTCGACCCCGCTTTTATCGGAAATGGTGGGAAGCAGCGAAAAGTAAGGCCCAACCAGCAAGCCGGCCAGTATATAACCCAATACCACCGGTTGTTTCAGTTTCTTGAACAACAGGGTGGTAATACCTGCTATCCCGAGCAGGTATGCGAGATCCTGAATAAGTATAGGGAGATGCGACATGCAATAGCTGATTATTACAAGCGGATACGGATTAATGTAACGGGTACTAACGGCTATGACGATTGTCGTGCCGTTAAATTGTGTCTCATTTGTGTCTCAAAAGGTCAAAATGTTTCACTTCATGATAGCAGCAATCAGGAGCAGACTGACAGCATGTTGCCAGGTGGCCATACAGCGATATACTTTTATGGGTCCTGCGACCGCACCAGTGCTTCCATTACATAATACACGGCCGGGCAAAAGGTAGCATTTTTTAAAGTGATAGCAGGCCGCTTCAACAAAACATCTTCGTCTGTATAGGGAAAACGCGCGCAGTCGGATGGCCGTACCTCATAGATGCTGCAGTGATTGTCGCTGCCCAGGAAGGGACAGGGCGTACGCTGCACCACGTAATCGCCATCTTCATCGAGCCGCAGGTAGGTTTCAATAAAATCGCCTTCCTTCATTTTCAGGTGGCGACTGATCCTTTTGATATCAGGTGTTTTAAACCTGGGTGAATAATTGCGGCAACAGGCAGCGCATTGCAGGCAGTCGATCCTGCTGAAAGCGGCCTCATGCAGTGCGGGCAATTTTTTCAACACTTTGGTACGATGCGCCGTTTTTAAAAAATGGCTGTACTGTTTCCTTGCCGCAGCAGCTTTCTGTTGCCAGTTACTTTTTTCATCAAATTCCGGAGAAGGTACTCCCATACTGCTGCCCTGTTAATTGTTGAATGATTGGTGAGCCTGCCACTGCATTAAAACCCTATTAAATAATGCCTGCCGGGTACTGGTATTGGGTTAACAACGTTTACTTTACAAGAAAAGTTGACAGGTAAGGGATAAGTATGCTTATTTCCCGGATGCAAACCTTATGCGTCCGCATAAAACTTCCCACCTGACATTTTCCTGTTGAACCAAGTTGTAACCCTTTGCAAATTAGATTATCTAATAACACGCATGGTGTGGTTTTTGAAAAATTTTTCTTCGTATGCAGGCATTACGGGAACAGATGCTGATTTTGTATTGCACTCCTTTATATGTGTTCATCATCGGTGCTGAACTCCTGGCAAGTCATCTCCAGGGCATCCAATCCTATTCGTGGAAAGATACCCTGCAAAATTTTTGTCTCAGCCTGCTTACCGGCGTCACCGACCTGCTGATGCGTGGCGTAAGCATGATGATCCTCCTGTTCTTTTTTTCTTTTCATCTCTTCGATCTTACTCATTCCATATGGTATTGGACCAGCCTGCTGCTGATGGTAGATATGTTGCATTACTGGCAGCACCGCCTGGGACATATGTGCCGCTTATTCTGGGCCGTGCATGTAAACCATCATTCCTCTACGCATTTTAATTTCACCGTGGGTTTCCGTTCGGGCGTACTGGAACCTTTTTACAGTTTTGTGTTCTTTATTCCGGCAGCCATTATCGGCTATGCACCGATCGATATATTTTTTATGTATTCCATTTGCCAGGTATGGGCCATTCTCACCCATACTGAAAAAGTGCGCAAGCTCGGCTGGCTGGAATATGTTTTGGTAACGCCCTCTCACCACCGGGTGCATCACGCCTCCAACCCGCTGTACCTCGATAAAAACATGGGCACTGTTTTCATTATCTGGGACAAATTATTCGGCACCTTTCAGGCCGAGCTACCTGCCGATCAATACCAGCCCATCCGCTACGGCACCACCACGGCTTTGGAGAATGACCGGTTAACGCATGTGATTTTTCATGAATGGAAAAGCATCTGGAAAGATCTCCGCCGTTCCGACATCACCTGGAAACACAAGTTAAAATACCTCTTCGGGCCTCCCGGCTGGAGCCACAATGGCGAACGCAAAACCAGCGTGGAAATGCGCCGCCTGGAAGCAGCATCCCTGAAAAGATCAAAAGCATTACCATAATTGACCGGGGAAAGCTACTTTTGAGGACGAAAACGGGTTACTGGCTGCATCACACCAGTAGCAGGCTGCAATTACCTGCTCCCTGTGCGGCATGTAACCTGTAGCGTAAACCCTTTTTCACACTACATCCTCAATACCAATAGACCACCATGGAATCCCTGAAAGAACAGATACTGTTGCTGATCAGTACACCGTTGTATGCGATCATCATTGGTATAGAATTGCTGTTGAGCAATTACCGCCACCGCAAAGTGTATAGCTGGAAAGACACCGCCATCAACGTTTACCTGTTATTGCTCAACAGCGCCATCGATCTGACGTTTCGCGGTTTTTATCTGCTTGTATTGGATTATTGTTACCGGCATCATATTTTTTCATTCAGTCATGTAGTGGTTTACTGGTTCATGCTGGTGATACTGGAAGATTTCCTGTACTACTGGCTGCACCGCTTCGACCATGAGATCCGTTTGTTCTGGGCCGTGCATGTAACGCATCATTCATCAGAACACATGAATTTTACAGTAGGTTTTCGTTCTTCCGTTTTTCAACCGCTGTACCGGTTTATCTATTTCATACCACTCGCGCTGATGGGCTTTCAGCCGCTGGATATTGTGTTTGTGTATTCAGCCACACAAATCTGGGGCATTTTTGTGCACACAGAACTTATCAATAAAATGGGGTGGCTGGAATACATCCTGGTTACGCCCTCCCACCACCGCGTGCATCACGCCAGCAATGCCAAATACCTCGATAAAAACATGGGCATGTTCCTGATCATCTGGGACAAAATGTTCGGCACCTTTCAACCCGAATTGCCGGAGCAGGAATACCAGCCCATCCGGTACGGGCTTACCAAGCCGCTGGAAAAAGAAACACCGGTGACCATTGTATTCCACGAATGGCAGAGCATGCTGAAAGATGTAACCAGGAAAGATATCGGGTGGAAAGAAAAGTGGATGTATATTTTTGGTCCTCCGGGATGGAGCCACGACGGCAGCAGGCTAACGAGCGAGGACATGCGCAAACTGGAAGAAAATGCCATCGTGCCTGATAAAAAAGAAATAGCGCCGGTAATAGAAGTGGCAAACAAATAAGGGCATCCCTTGCTCTTAAAATCCGTGCGTGATATAATACCGGATGCCGAAATAAGTTATGCCGAGCCAGATGAGCATGGTGAGCAGGGAAGCGCCAAACGCTTTCACGCGGTATAGGGCCCCTTTCCTGCCCATAAACCCGTAATAAGCTATCCCGCGATAGATAATATCGAACAAAAAGAATACGCTCAGCAGGATGTACATGGCAGGGCCTGTGCCGGCTACTGACAATAAGGGCACAAACAGCAGCGCGTAAAACAGCATGATAAAAGGCACAAAGAACAGGTTGGCCACCAGGTGTTCCATATAGCTATACCGGCCTTTTTTGTAGAACAACCACAGAAAGAAAGCAAACAATGGTGTTGCCATCATATTGATCACATTCGAATATTTGCCCACTACCAGGTTGACCTTTTCTGCCCGGTCTGCCATCTGCAACAGTTTTTGCGCCATGGCCGGGTCTTGTACACGGGCAGCTGCGGCCCGTATTTGATTGGCCGAATCGTGGGTGGTGCGGTAAAAGGTACTGGTCATGATCACCAGGATACCCGCCACGATCAGGAAGAAATTGATGGGTTTGAAATAGGCTTTTCTTCTGCCTTCCATATATTCCTTTGCCACCATACCCGGCCGTTTGGCCAATGCGGCCAGCAGGTGGAAAATACCTTTATCGGCATGGGTGAAATAATGTATGATGTCGTGCCATACTTCGTGCAGGGTAATACGGCCGATTGATGCTTGCTGTCCGCATTGCGAACAGAATTTTTGTTCAGGCGTAAGGCAATGGCCGCAGTTGAGGCAGTTGGCAGGTGTTTTTCCGGGCGTTGAAACCATACACCAAGATAAGAACCCATTTTGAACCGACAAGCGGCCGTCACGTGTGGACATGCCTACCGCCCTCCCCTCCGCCTGCCATTTTTCGTCCGGCTCGCACAGCACCGGGCAGGCAATAGCTCTTTTCCCCATTCAATTCACCTTTCCCCCAAACAGCTGTTAGTCTCCCCGATTCGTGCTAACTTTGCGCAACTTTTCGCGGTTTATCTCCTGAAACCTACCCACCGGTATAAGAAGCAGCCGCCCAAAGGCAAAGAAAACAAAGCATCGCAAACGATAAATTATCAACGGCAATATGAATCTCTTCGAACAGCAAAGCAATGAATTTTCCCGCCGTCATATCGGCCCTAATGAACCCGAGACCCGGCAGATGTTGCAGGCCATTGGCGAACCCAGCCTGGAAGCCCTGATCAGCAAAACCGTACCCGCCGCCATCCGCATGCAGCAACCGCTGAACCTGCCGCCAGCCATCAGCGAGCACGAGTATTTGCAACTGATCAAAGAAATTTCACTCAATAATAAAATCTGCAAGAACTACATCGGGCAGGGATATTACGATACCATCACCCCGCCGGTCATTCTTCGCAATATTTTTGAAAACCCGGGCTGGTATACCCAGTATACCCCTTATCAGGCCGAAATTTCACAGGGACGCCTGGAAAGCCTGCTTAATTTCCAGACAATGGTCAGCGACCTTACCGGCCTGCCCATTGCCAATGCTTCCCTGCTGGACGAAGCCACTGCCGCCGCAGAAGCCATGACCATGTTCTTCAATACGCTGAACAAGGACCATGACCATATCAGCCGGCCCAAATTCTTTGTTGACAAAGAAACTTTCCCGCAAACCATCGATGTGCTGTTTACCCGCGCCGTGCCGGTAGGTATTGAAGTGGTGATTGGCGATTACAAAACCGCCGCCATCGATCAAAGCTATTTCGGCGCGCTGGTACAATACCCCAACGATAAAGGTTCCATTGAAGACTACAGGGCCTTTATTCAGCACGTGCATGATGCAGGCGCCTTTGTGGTTATGGCCACTGACCTGCTGGCCCTTACCCTGTTAACGCCACCCGGTGAACTGGGCGCCGATGTGGCCTGCGGTTCTGCCCAACGCTTTGGCGTGCCGCTGGGTTATGGCGGTCCACACGCCGCTTTCTTTGCTGCCAAAGATGATTTCAAACGCAGCATGCCGGGACGCATCATCGGCATCAGCATCGATGCGCAAAACAACCGCGCTTTGCGCATGGCGCTGCAAACAAGAGAGCAGCACATCAAACGCGAAAAAGCTACTTCCAACATCTGCACCGCACAGGCTTTGCTGGCCAATATGGCGGCCATGTACGCCGTTTACCATGGTCCCGAAGGACTGAAGAACATTGCACGCCGCATTACCACCCTGGCCAATGCGCTGGCAGAAGAACTGGAAGCAGAAGGATATGAAATATTGCACGAACATTATTTCGATACCATCGTAGTCAAAACCACGCAAACAGCCGCCATCAAACAAAAGGCCAGCGAAGCCAACATCAATTTCCGTTACTACAACGACCAGTTGATCGGCATTTCGCTGGACGAAACCACTACCCTTTCCGATGTGCTGGACATCCTGATGGTACTCGATCAACCCAACGATCATACCGTAGCCGGTTTCAGCATCAACGAAGATGCAGAACTGTTGCATATTCCGCTGGCGCTGCAACGCACCTCTCCTTTCCTCACGCACCCGGTGTTCAATTCGCATCACAGCGAAACGGAGATGATGCGGTACATCAAGCAACTTGAAAACAAAGATCTTTCCCTCAATACTTCCATGATTTCACTGGGCAGTTGCACCATGAAGCTGAACGCTGCCAGTGAAATGATCCCGCTCAGTTGGGCACATTGGGCTAAAATGCATCCTTTTGCACCGGTAGAACAGGCTTCCGGTTACCTGCAGATTGTGGAAGAACTGCAAAACTACCTGTGCAGCATAACCGCACTGGATGCCTGCAGCCTGCAACCCAACAGCGGCGCCCAGGGAGAATATGCCGGTTTGCTGACCATCCGCCGCTGGCACGAAAGCCGTGGCGAAGGTCACCGCAACGTAATGCTGATCCCCATCAGTGCGCATGGCACCAACCCGGCCAGCGCTGTTATGGCTGGTATGAAGGTGGTAGTAGTAAAAGCGCTGGAGAATGGTTATATAGATGTGGAAGACCTCAAAGCAAAAGCCGCGCAACACAGCAGCAACCTCGCGGGCATCATGATCACCTATCCCAGCACCTATGGCATTTATGAAGAAACCGTAAAAGAAATTACCGATATCATTCACCAGCATGGCGGACAGGTGTACATGGACGGCGCCAATATGAATGCGCAGGTAGGGCTTACTGCCCCCGGTTTGATCGGGGCGGATGTGTGTCACCTCAACCTGCACAAGACCTTTGCCATTCCGCACGGTGGGGGTGGTCCCGGCATGGGCCCCATTTGTGTGCGGAAACACCTGGCTCCCTTCCTGCCCGGACATATTGCCATCGGCAACGGACAACCGGACAATAATGGCGCCACCGGACATCGCCATGCCGTATCTGCAGCACCTTTTGGTTCGGCCGCCATATTGCTCATCAGCTATGCCTACATCCGCCTGTTAGGGCCTGATGGCTGCAAAAAGGCTTCGGAATATGCTATTCTCAATGCCAACTACATGCGGGCAAGACTGGAAGGCCAGTTTGAAATTCTTTATACCAATCACAATGGCCAGTGCGCGCACGAGTTTATCGTTGACCTGCGGCCCTTCAAAAAGACCGCGGAAATTGAAGCTGAAGACGTGGCCAAGCGTTTGATGGACTATGGTTTCCATGCGCCCACCATGAGCTTCCCGGTACCGGGCACCATTATGATTGAACCTACAGAGAGTGAAGACAAGGCCGAACTGGACCGTTTCTGTGATGCCCTGCTCAGCATTCGCGAAGAAATCAGGGCCATAGAAGAAGGTAAGGCTGATAAAAAAGACAATGTGCTGAAAAACGCGCCCCATACGCAATTTGTGGTTACAGCCGATGAATGGAAACACGCTTATTCCCGCCAGTCGGCAGCGTTCCCGTTGCCTTATGTACGCGCCAACAAATTCTGGCCCAGCGTGGCAAGGGTTAACAATACCTACGGCGACCGCAATCTGGTGTGCACCTGCGAACCGGTAAGCAGCTATGCGGAAGAAACAGTATAGGAACTGCATCACTACATTTCTTATAATAAAACAGGCTCGTCATTACAACGAGCCTGTTTGCATATTAACAGGAGGGAAAATGTATTTTTTTACTCAATCAACGAACGCATCATCCTGTTCACTTCTTTTGAAAAAAACACAATATCATTGGCCAGGTAAGATTTTACTTTCCGTCCGTCAGTGTGGTACAGCGTATCGCCGGCTAAATAATAGGCTGTGCCTTTGTCGATGATCTGCACCGGAGCATTGTCGTTATAATAAAATACTTTATTGCCCGCGGTGCTATCGCTGAAAAAACATTCCATTTTGTAGATAAGGTTGCTGCCCACCATGTAATAACAATTTGCCTTGAATTCGCCCCACAGCAGCGTACCGGCAGAAAGAATATGGGTCATACGTCTGTCGCTGTCTATACTTTGTACCAGCGAATCGATCCGCTGCTTTTCCGCCATAAAAACGGTGGAGTCCGGCGCCTGGGCCATCAACAAAGAGGAAAGCAATATTGCGTGCAGCAATAGCAATAGTTTTTTCATATACATTGGATTTCAATCGAACGACAACAAAATACAAAACGAAACCGAAAACCGCAAAAGCTCCATGGCCCCAAGCCACCCAGGGATTGCGTTGTGTGACTTCGGGCCATGGAGCCTTTGTGGTTTAAAAACTACTTCTTCCCCAGCCTTTTATTCCTTTCATCCCTGTAGTACCATACCTGCGCAATGATTTCCTTCAAGCGCACCAGGCCCTGCTCCAGCAGGTCGGGACGAAAAATATGGGGCTTGTTATTTTTTACCGTAGCTACGCGCGGGTCGGCAAATGCGAAGGTGTAAAACGTGCTCAGCAGGATCTTGTCCATATTCATCAGGCTATCGTACGCTACAAACGTACCCAGCACGTACGACCGGTTGGCAGTATCGGTATGATAAAGATTGATCAAATGCCAGAAAGCCATTTTCAATTCCATATTGCGCATCAGGGCTACCGCCAGCGGCCAGTTATAGGTATCAGGATAGGCCAGCCTGCGGTAAGCTGTATCATTGAACAAACGCAACACTTCCTGGCGCACAATGAGCGAATCGTTTTTGGCTTCCACTCCCATCGAGTGCAGGTCTTGCCACCACTCGCTCCAGTAGGCTTCTGCAGAATCAAGGGCCCCGGAACGCACCGCAGCCGTTGACTGGGCCGATACCACCGCAGGCAGTATTACCAACAGCAAAAGATACAGGGGTTTCATTAAAATCCTTTTCTGGGATTGGGTGAATAGGAATTCGGTTCCATACGCAGTTTTTCTTCAATGGCTTTCAACCGCTGATCGTTCTGTTCGATTTTCTTTTGCATATTTTCCACGATGCGGAGAAAGTCGTGATTGTGCACGCCCACCACGGTGTTTACCATTTTGGGCCCGTCGGTTTCGCGGGTTTCCCAACTACGGCCAAGGGCCAGGCGGAAATCGGCTGCTGTCATGTTTTTGGGCGAAATGGCTACGCCATAACCCGGCACTGCGCTTTTCGCCACTATATAATCACCTGCACGCACAGGGCCCATCACTTTTACCGGAATCTGTCCCATGAAAGCAACGTTGTTGCCCAGGTGTATTTTACTTTTTTCCGGCATATTGCCCAACACTATCGGGCGGTGCGATACGGCCATAATTTGTTCAGCACCTTCCAGGTCCTTGGTGATCTTGCCACCTTTTACGGCTACAATGTCGCCGGTGGTGATTGGCTCTGCAGGGTCCAGGCGTTCTAACCATTCTGCATAATCGCCGTTGCCGGAACTGTATTCCACACCAATATTGTTGTAGGCATCGGCCATTTCACAGGCGCCGAGTATCACGCCCAACGCGTCTTTCAGCAGGTCGAGACCGATAAACTGTTCTGCCATTTCCAGCAATTTCAACCCATCGAAATAATTGTAGGAAAAATCTTCGATGCTCGCAGCCCTGATAGCGCCCAGCTTTCTGCCTTCCTTATCGGAAAAGGTGATGAACTCATTCGCATTGGTGAGTGAATTATCTACCGAAGTAAATGACAGCACGGGCAGCGTCAGCGTGGGCAGGTTGCCGCAGGGTATCTGGGGTATCTTGGGCAAGAGGGTGACGCGGGTCGGAAGTACTTCAAATTCAGGAATGGCATAAGGTCCTATAGTGATTTTGGGTATATCTCCCAATGCGCCGAGGTCAAGCCCATCGAATATGGTTTTCTCCGGAACTACCTCAAACCGGGGCGTTTTGAGCGGACCAAATTCAAGGGGCAGGCCCATAGCATCGTTCAGCTGACCGGTGATGAAGTTGGTGAGGTTGCATACCGTTCCAACCATATACTGGTGCGGCAACAGGTTGAGCAGGTCATCAGCGCTGAAATCGTCCCTGCCATAAATCCAGTCGCGTAGCTGGTTGATCTGCGTTTCAAATCCCTGAACAGTTGGAATGGGAATATTTACAAAATCACTGCCTGTCCAGCGCGGATGGGTTTTACCGAGTTTAATCAGGATGCCATCTCCATCGCCATTCTGAGTATTCTGGAAGGAGGCAATATAGGTGCTTGATTCTCCTCTTACGTCCAGTTTATATTCCGGGGCAGGATTACCGATACCGGTATTGCCGCTGTTGGTGTTGACGAGGTTGGCGCCAAATTGCCGCCAGTAGTTATACGGGTGTGTGGCCAGATCGGTGGGCGTCCAGCTGGCGCCGTCAAAACCCAGTATGTAATTGGGCGTGGGCGGCGTAGTGCTTACATTCACTCCTCGTATACGCGCCACCGTTGGATCGGGATATTCTCCGGTAAGGTCTGAGCCTGCCGGGCCGATGGGCAATCCGCTTTCCGCATACAGTGAAAAGGGAACCGACAACAGTTCTGTGGTACCGATGTTCAGGAAATTATTGCCGCCTTCGGGGTCAATATCCACCTGCAGCCATTTGTTGCCCGTATGCCAGGGCACTGCTGCAATGGAACCGGTCACAGCGGTTGCGCCGGGCGATCCCACCTGCACGGTAAATAAACCGAATGGATTGGTAGTAAGGGAGCGGGTTTCGCTGTACACCGTTGGACCATTGGCGGCTCCATCGCGAATGGTAAGCCGCAGCGTTATTGGCTGGTTTACCAACACATTGCCCACCGAGTTGCGGGCGATACCCTGGTAGTTAAACATGCGGGGAGCCTGACCAACAGTAGTCGCTGCAAACGCAAGCACCAACAAAACCAAAGTAGAGATTCTTTTCATAATGCAGGGAATTATTATTGAGGTAATGTGGCCTCATAAGGTGCTATCGGATCTTAACGATTCGGAACCCACTGTGCCGTGCGACCGGCGTTTCATTATTGGGTCCCGCGGGATCAGGTGTGAGGGTAGCGATTACGAAGTAGGTACCATTGGGCATCCCACTCAGGTCAAACTTTTCGATGTGTCCCCAACCGTTATAGCGGATCACTTTGCGCATCAGGGAGCGGCCGGTAGGGTCGGTTAATTGTAATTCGAGACGACCGGACTGCCTTACGGCAAAATTGACTTCAAAGCGGCCGGTGGTTGGGTTTGGAAATATGTAGTATTCGCCAGTGGCAAAAAATGCGATGTAGGGCGATAGGCCCGGTTGTTGTGTGATGGGTTGTAAAAAGCCCTGGGTAATAAACAGCGAGCTGTCTGACGGACTGATCGTGTTGACCACTGCAGCCTCTCCGAAACTCCAGTCGAAGCGCCAGTATGCTGTACCCTCGCCATACGTACCGCCTGCCGAATTGAAAACAACATCCGGCGAAACGGACTGGCTGTGCACTGGCTGTTGGCCAAAGGCCAGCACCAGGGCTATTATAATTAGATGTTTCATAACAACAGTTGATTGGTGTGTCAACAATTGCCGGCAGCCGAATGGGTGCCGGCAATTACATCGGTCTCGCCCAGGTAAGGGACACTACTATAAGCTGGTACGAAAGTACATGCGCGCTGTTTGACAATTATTCAATTGTATGTCAACAGCAGGAATTTGTATGTGAAAGAGAGATTTGAGGGGGTGAAAAAAACGGGCGCGCTGAGGGGATAAGTGCCACGTTCCGGGACTGTTAGCGGTTGTAGGCCTTTTATCGTGTGTGGACACCAATACCCTGGTGGTACTTTGGCACACCCAGATGGTCCGTCCATCCCCCGCTGGCGGGGGATGGACGGACCATCTGGATGCGGTTACACCACTTCCCTTCCTACATCACTTTCGTCATTTCCCAGGTACCGGTGCCACGGTATTCGAGCACCTGGCCGGATTCGTCGGTATAGAGTGAAGATATGAGCCATTCGCCCGTGAATTTGCCGTTTTCAAAGCGGCCGGTATAGCGTACTTCGCGGGCAGGCAATTTTGGGAAAAAGCGAGGCTTATTGTGCTGGTCGTGGTCCCAGAACCATGGATATTTTTTGATAAAGGTAATCTGGTTATCCTGTAGTGTTCCTTCAATGGTGGCGGGCCTGTCAAAATGATGCTTTGTTTCATCATCGCGGCATTCACCCTGTACATTACCGTTAAGAACCGTCATGTCAAGTTCAAAAGGTACGGGTGGAATTCCGATATATTCAGCTCCATAGCTGTATCGACCGGTCCATTTGCCGGAAAAAAAATCATCACGCATGCTCGATCTGGTTAAAGGGCATCAACAATCAATAAAAATAATTATTCAGTTCAAACTTCCAAAAAAATAATTTATACCTAACCGTAATAAACCAACGCAAATTTTCATTGCGCATTGTCTCAGGTATCTGAAAAGGGTTTCAGGAAAAGCAATTTATTGTTGCAGATATACAGGTAAGGATACACTAATGAGTAACCGCGATAGCGCCTGAATAAGAAATCAAGCCCGTATCGTTACTGCATGATAAAAGATTGAACAATCTAAAATAAAAAAAATTTCTGCCCGGTTGCAAGCTGAATTTATTCACAAAGGAATTATTTAACAGATATCCGGGTGTTTGGGTAATGTGGTACTATACACGCGTAAATCAGTCACGTACTTCTTCGAGTATTATTTCAAATATCATATCATCGTAAGCAGGTTGTTCAGTGGGACCGGGAAGATCGTTTATGGCTACCATGGCAGGGATATAAATTTTTGCGTGCGCGCCCTGTTTCAGTGTGCGCACCGAGCGATCAACACTTGGAGGTAAATAACCGCTGCCTACCTGGAATTTCAGCGGGCCATCTTTGCGGAAAGTTGTATCAATATTGGAATCGATCACCCTGCCCTGCAGGGTTTGAATGGTGAATTTTGCCTGCACCCATTTACCCGAGTCGGCCACCATGCCATTGCCTGGCTCAATGAGTTCCACCCACGTGCCATGACCGTTACGGGTTGCCTGTATGCGTTGCTTTTCAAGATAGGCTTCAATTCTTTTCGGACCGAGTATGGTGTGCAGGGAATCGAGCAGCGCGCGCTCTGCTGCTTTGTCGGCATACACCAGGCTGTCTGTATAATTCGGTCGCAACAGGTCAAAGGGAAATACCTTCAGTACTTTGATGCGCACTTCCAGTGCATCTTCGGGTTTGAGGTGTGGCGGCAGTTTGCTGAGCCTGCCTTTTTTCAGCAGCGAATCGAGGCGCTGAATGACTACAATACTGTCGCCGGCGCGCACGCCTTTGGTAAGTACTTCAAACGGATCATACGCGAAAATGGTCCCGGGAATCAGCGCTTTGTAATAAGGCATTTTGCCCTGCGTGGTCATGGTAACGGTATCGCGCAGCACCTGCGAGTAATGCAGCTTAACCGTACTGCCCGACTTTGCTATTTCACCACTGCCGTGGCGAAATATTTTATACTCCAGACCGCTTTCTGTTTTTTCAAAACCTGTCTGGCACGAAAAGAGGAATAATGAAAACAAGCCGAAGAAAAAAGCAACCGTTTTAGTTCTCATGGTATATAAGCATGAAGCGGCGCTAAGGTAGGGAATTACGGAAAACAGACAAATGCAGCGGTTTCGGGTGAAAGGCTACCAGTTGCATGGTACATGGATATGGTTGAATGACCATGCAGTTATGTTCGACCAATGCCTCAAATCCCATTCGCCGTTGTCAGTATCACCGGCTGTTCGTCGGTAACCACAATGGTGTGCTCGTGTTGGGCAACGAAACTGCCATCGCGGGTGATGTATGTCCAGCCATCACCTTTTTCTACTACAGCGGTGGCCCTTGTAGAGATGAATGTTTCAATAGCCACTACGGCATTCTTTTTAAAACGTGCGGTATTGGTGCGGTCGTACCAGCAGGGAATTTCAAAAGGCGCTTCGTGCAGGCTCCTCCCTACCCCATGCCCTACCAGGTTTTTGATCACGGTAAATCCTGCTTTACGGGCTTCCGTTTCAATGTAACGCCCGATTTCGGCAATGCGCATACCGGCCCGTATGCGGGCAATGGCAGCACGCAATATGCGCTTCGAAGCATTTACCAGTTTGTTGTGCTGATGAATATCATTACCCAATACAAACGAGCCGCCGTTGTCGGAAAAATAACCGTTACGCTCAGCCGAAACATCCACATTTACCAGGTCGCCTTCCTGTAGTATGACATTGGCAGACGGAATACCATGCGCCACCTCCTGGTTTACACTGATACAGGTATGGCCGGGAAAGCCGTACATCAGCTTCGGTGCAGGACGTGCGCCATACTGCCGCAACAGTTCACCGCCATAGTTGTCCAACGCGCGGGTTGACATTCCGGGTTTGGCATATTCCTGCATTTGTTTCAGCACGATGCCCACCACGTCGCTGATGGCTTGCATGCCAGTGAGGTCGTTGCTGGTTTCTATTGACATTGAAAAGAAATGGTGCCCGGAGCGGGTAAATCCCGGTTCAGACAAATAAAAAAATAAGGCTGCAAGCCTGTAAGCCGGATTCTGTATATCCGCCGGAGCGGATACCGTTGTCATTTATCTGGCCCCGCCATTACTGACGGGATCTATCTGCCTACCCACCCAGCGCATCCGGCCATGCCGGCATTCGGACGGGCCGCCCTCGGCGCTGGTATACATGGCATTTCAGCATGCAAGGTTTACCCGTTCCGGCAATTACTTACCGGAACCGTGGGCTCTTACCCCACGTTTTCACCTTGACCGCGGCCCAAAGGCCGAGGCAGTAATTTTCTGTGGCACTGTCTGTTCCCGGCATTACTGCCGGAACCCGGCTGTTAACCGGTACATTGCCCTGTGCTGTCCGGACTTTCCTCTCTTCCGTGTTACCGGAATAGCGACAACGCAGCTTGCAGCCAGCATACAAAGTTAGCCAGAATTGTCGGAACCCTGTGTTGAGGGGGTAACCTCAAAACAAAACCACTGTTATCATCCATGTGCCTCCTGCAGCAAACTGTCTGAATCCTGCTGATACAATGGGGAAACAGGAATGGCTTCTTTCAATGATCAATACTGAAAAAAGACTTCCGTAGCCCCATACCCATAAGCAGGATGGTACTGGTTCACAAAACTCTTCACTTCCTTACGAAGGCGCAGTATTTCGTGAATTTCATCACGCAGCCTGCCGCTGCCTATGCCGTGTATAACAATGAAGGAAGGTAAGCGGTGCGCTATGGCGAGATCGAGGTATTTTTCAAACGTCTTTAACTGCAGCGCCAGGATTTCGAGCGTGTCCATCGACTCGTAATCGGGCGTAAGTTTTTCAATGTGCAGGTCCACTTCATGTTTGGCAGGCTCCAGGTGTTGCCGCGCTTTTTCCGCTTCATAGATTTTGTATCCTGCCTTCACCAGCGCACTCATCTCTACCGGCTCTTCGTAGGGCTTGTCAGGATACTGGTCGAATAATTTGTACGAAAAGGTTGCATCGCCCTTGCGTTTCAGTTCTTCAATGCGCGCGAAAACCTGTTTGGGCTTTAGTTTGAGCGCAGCCTCGTAATGATCTACCTTATTCTTATTGGGCGTTACCAATGAAAAATCGAACGTGAAGGAGGGACTGTCGTTCAGGTCTTCAAAAGGAATATCGTGCAAATAAAAATCCTCAAACGGATGCACCTGGTTAGTGAGTTCAAACCCCGTTTCGCCAAAATAATTGAGGCGGTAGATGAAATGATAAGCCACCGGCGTTCTGTTAATGAGATGGATTTTTAATTGCTCCACCACATCATCGCCAAATTCGTCGGTGTCCATTACAGGAATAAAGGTGAGATGCACACCATCCACCACTTTCTCCGTTACCTTCTTTTTTTCACGTGGTATATCATCAATGAATTTCTTTTCTTTTTTGGGTGGAAACAGTTTTTTCTCCGTAAACCGCTTGAAGTAAGGAAACTCCAGTTGGTCTACATAAGCGGGAAATTTCACACCCCGCACGTCTACCATCACCATCTTGTTGTTGATGATGTCCACAACTTCGCCTTCTTCATTGGAGTGGGTAACGACTACTTTATCACCTATCTGGAACTTCATGGTTGAAATGCATTTACCGTTGCAACAAGTACGTGCCCGAAAGTACGCATGCACACTTATTCATTACAAATCAGTATGCGCTGCTGTTCAGTAAATCAGTTGGTCCTGGTTTCCATTTCCACCACTTCAGGCTGCTTTTCCTGGCCCGGCGGCGGAACGTCTTTTAACCTGGCTATTTTGATATTGAGGTAGGCAAACAACACGGTCATTACCGGGCTGATCAGGTTAAAGAAGCAATAGGGCAAATAGGTCCAGGTTTCCACGCCCAGTACAGCCCTTTGCGTAGCGCCGCAGGTGTTCCAGGGTATTAACACGGATGTCACCGTGCCGCTGTCTTCCAGTGTGCGGCTGAGGTTTTGCGGCGCCAGCCCTCTTTCGCGAAAGGTGCTGGCGAACATTTTGCCGGGTACCACAATGGATAAATACTGATCAGATGCGGTAAAGTTTATAAATATGCAGCTGCCTGCCGTAGTGGCCACCAACGAACCGGTAGAACGTGCTTTCTTTACCAACGGCGCGGTAATCCGCCGCAACAATCCCACCGATTCCATAACACCGCCAAAACTGAGGGCACATAAAATGAGCCACACGGTGTTCAGCATGCCGGTCATTCCTTTTCCGGTGAGCAGTTTGGCAGCAATGGGATTGTCGGTACTCACTGTCACTTCTGAAGACATGGCGTTCATGATGGCCATATAGCTTTGCTTTGCATAACTGCCCGTAGTTTGCGACACTTCCTCTACAATGGCCGGTTGAAAGATCACTGCGGCTATACCTCCCAGTAAGGAGCCCATCAGCAGCGCGGGAATGGCGTGCACCTTTTTAACAATCATCCAGATGACGATAGCCGGAACAATGAACAATACCGGTGAAATATTGAATCGTTCAACAATAGCAGCTGACAACGCATCAGCATTGGCGGTAGAGCCACCGCCTTCGCCGTTGGTGAGACCAATCACCAGGAAAATAACCATACTAATCGTCAGCGTGGGTATGGTGGTATAGGTCATGTACCGGATGTGCGTAAAGAGGTCAGTGCCTGCCATGGCTGGCGCCAGGTTGGTGGTGTCTGACATGGGCGACATTTTATCGCCAAAATAGGCGCCGGAAATGATGGCGCCGGCAATGATGCCTTCGTGAATGCCCAGGGCTTTGCCAATGCCCAGCAATGCGATGCCTACCGTTGCCACCGTAGACCATGAACTACCGGTGGCAAGCGACACAATACAACACACGATCAGGGCTGCCAGCAGGAATATGGTCGGGTTCAATACCTGTAAGCCATAATAAATCATGGCGGGCACAATGCCGCTGATCAGCCAGGTGCCCGCCAGCGAACCGATGAGCAACAGGATGAGAATGGCGGTCATGGAGTCGGAGATGCTGGACACTATGTTGGTAAACATAGTTTTGACAGAAACTTTGAGGCTCCAGCCCACCAAACCGGCCACCGCCGTAGCAAATATCAAAGCCATCTGGTTGGCCCCGGAAGTAGCAGCATCACCATAAAAGATTACGTTGGTAGTCAGTAACACTACCAGTATGACTATGGGCAACAACGCCTGGAACATCGTGGGCTGTTTGCCCGAAGGGGTTGACGTCATCCAATTACAATTAAGGGACTAAAATAAAGCATTTCACGCATACTGCCGGAGTATGTTCACAGCGTGCATCATGACAACGGTCAACCGTTGTGGACGGCTGATAGCCGAAGATTTTATCCTGTGACAATAAGCGAAGAGGGAAGACTACCAATCCCTTTGCACCAGGAAATGCGCCAGTTCTTTCAAAGGTTCTTTGCGTGAAGACAAAACAGCCATTTCCTCGAGGTGTTCCAGCGCTGCATTGAGATATTGATGCTTCAGGTTGGCCGCCCATTTGTCCACCCCGCATTCGCGGAAAATGGCCAGGGTCCTTTCCACTTTATCCGGAGGGTTTTCCTGCTGCAAACGGTCCAGCTCTTTTTGCTGGCTGGGGCCGGCCATTTCGCGGGCTTTGATGAGTAAGAAGGTTTTCTTATTGGCAATAATATCGCCCCCCGGTTGCTTGCCGAATTTTTCAGGATCGCCAAAAGCATCGAGATAATCGTCCTGCACCTGGAAGGCTATGCCGAGGTTTTGTCCGAAGGCATAAATGTGATGTTGATTCCCTTTGCTGGCGCCGCCCAGTATGGCGCCCATTTGCAGACTGGCCCCCAGCAGCACCGAAGTTTTCAACCCGATCATATGGATATATTCATCCATACTCACCGTGGTGCGATTTTCATAATCCATGTCCAGCTGTTGTCCTTCGCATACTTCCCGCGCTGTTTTGTTGAACAGCCGTAAGATTTTTTGCACGTAGGTAGGTTGAATCCTGTTCAATGCTTCATATGCCGCCACCAGCATTACATCGCCCGACAGTAAGGCTGTGGATTCTCCAAACTTCATATGCACCGTAGGCTCACCACGCCGCACCGGCGCTTTGTCCATGATATCGTCGTGAATGAGGGTGAAGTTGTGAAACAGTTCGATGGCAGTTGCCACTTCCCAGGTGTCGGGATGAATATCGTCGAACAGTTCGTTGCCCATGAGGCACATCACCGGACGCACACGTTTTCCGCCCAGTTTGAGAAAATATTCATTGGCATCATACAACGATGCAGGCTGTTCCGGGAAATGCCGAACAGCAAATCGCGCTGCAAATATCCTGCTTAACTCTTCAAACGTGTACATCCGCTTGGTATAAAAAAATCAACAATCAAACCGCAAAATACAAATCACAATGGTCTCCTGCCCGAAAGCGCTTTTATTTTTTCTTCTTCTTTCCTTTCTTTTTCCCTGCTGCTTTCGGTGCCGCCAGTTCTTCTCCCATTGCTGCGGTAATTACCCATTCATAGTCCAGTTGACGGCGTGCCAGATTGGCCGACACTACCTTGATACGCACCTTGTCGCCCATACGAAATTTGCGGCCGCTGCGCAGCCCCACCAGGCTGTAATCGCCTTCTACCAGGCGGAAATCATCATAGGTGAGCAGACTGTTTATACTGACAAGCCCTTCGCACTTGTGCTCAATCGTTTCCACCCAGAACCCGAATGAAGCCACGCCGCTGATCACGCCTTCAAATTCTTCGCCAATGAAATCCTTCATGTATTCCACCTGCTTGTACTTGTTGGCGGCGCGCTCTGCTTCCATGGCCGCACGTTCCTTTTCGCTGCAGTGCTTGCATTTTTGTTCCAGTTTTTTATCAACGGGAAATGCTCCTGCCAGCACCTCTTCCATAATGCGATGTACCATTATATCGGGATAACGGCGGATGGGCGAAGTAAAATGACAATAGTTTTTGAATCCCAATCCATAGTGCCCGATATTTTCTGTGGTGTACACAGCTTTGGCCATGGTGCGTATGCCCAGTTGTTCCAGCACATGCTGTTCGGGCTTGCCCTGCACATCGAGCAGCATCTGGTTGAAGGATGCCGCTATGCCCGCCGGCGTTTTGGTATCGAACGAATGTCCATACCTTTTGGCAAACTCCACGAATGGCAACAGTTTGGTTTCGTCCGGCGTATCGTGCACACGATAGGGAAACGGTATGGGCTTTTTGTTCACCTTTATTTTCGCCACGCTTTCGGCCACAATGCGATTGGCCAGCAGCATGAATTCTTCAATAAGCTGATGCGCTTCCTTACTTTCCTTAACGATAATGCCGATGGGCTTGTTGTTTTCATCCAGTTTGAAGCGCACTTCCTGCGATGAGAAATTGATGGCGCCTTTCCTGAACCGCTGCCTGCGCATTTTCTGCGCCAGCGAATTCAGTATAAGAATTTCATCCTGGTACAAACCAGTTCCCTGCTCGATGATCTCCTGCACTTCTTCGTAGGTAAAACGGTGGTCGGAATGGATAATGGTTTTACCGATCCAGTAATGTTTCACTTCGGCTTTGGGCGTCATCTGGAAAACTGCCGAAAAGGTCAGCTTGTCTTCGTGCGGACGCAGCGAGCAGAGTTCGTTCGATATCCGTTCGGGCAACATCGGCGCTACACGGTCCGGCAGGTATACAGAAGTAGCACGGTCGTATGCTTCCTTGTCGAGCGGGGAATCGGGCAGCACATAGTGACTGACGTCTGCTATATGCACGCCAATTTCATAGTGACCATTTTTCAATACCCGGAAAGAAAGCGCATCGTCGAAGTCTTTGGCATCAATCGGGTCAATGGTGAATGTGAGGATATCGCGGAAATCTTTTCTTTTATCGATTTCACTTTGGGGAATGGCATCGGGTATGCGTTCGGCTTCTTCCAGCACATTTTCGGGAAAGAACAGGGGAAAGCCGTTTTCCATCAGGATTTCTTTCATGGCCATGTCGTTCTCATTGCCGGCATCCATTACCTGCAATACTTCCCCCAATGGTTTTTTATTTTTCTCCCATTCTACAATTTTCACGATTACGCGATCATTGTGTTTGGCGCCGTTCAGATGTTCCAGTGGTACGAGAATGTCGGGCATCGGCTTGTCTACATCAGCCATAAAATAACCGGCGCTTTTACCCAGTTCAATACGTCCGAGAAATTCCGTTTGCTTGCGTTGCAGCACTTCCTGTACAACGCCCTGTAAGCGGCCGCTCTGGCGGTTACCTTCCTTGATCCGTACCAGCACGGTGTCGCCGTGAAGGGCGGTGTTGAAATCACCGGGACGGACCAATATATCGTTGGCTAAATTTTCTACCATTACATACCCGATACCGGAACGCGTAATGTCCAATACACCTTTTACCGTGTTGCCTGAAGTACCAGTTTTTTTCTTTTTCCGGGTTTGTTTCCTACTCATTAATTCCTTTTAAGTGATTGGTCTGAATTCTGTAATGAATTTAGTGATTAAATCAGTAAACGTCTTTTCCTGGTTAAAGAGGAACTGAATGGCTATCGGCAGTACATATACCGGATATTGCTGCAATTCCTGTGCAAATTTTACCAGTCGTACTGCATCTTTTTCAGTGGTGAGGATGATTTTGCGGCCGGATGAGAGTTGCTGGAATTTCTTTTTGATTTCTTTCCAGTCGTCTATGGTGTAAATATGATGGTCGCTGTAAAGTATTTCCTCGTAAACGCTCACTGATTCCTGTAAATAATGTTTCAGCGGGGCCGGATTGGCAATGCCACTGATCAGCAATACTTCCATGGAATGGTCCAATGGCATAGGTGTACGCGTTATGATGTGATACGGTACGCCATACCGGATGGTAGTATAAAACAGTTGCTGGTGCGACAAAGGCCGTATTTCTGCTGCCAGCGCTTCCGCTTCCCATGGTTGCAATGCAGGCGGACATTTTGTTACAATGATTATGTGCGCACGTTTGTATGAACGCACTTCATCCCTCAGGTCGCCGGTAGGCAAAAACCAGTCGCGGGTAAAAAGATTATTGTAATCGGTCAGCAGTATGTTCAGTCCTGCATTTACCGCACGATGTTGAAAAGCATCATCGAGAATGATCACTGATGTACCCGGGCGGTCATGCAGCAATTGCGGAATGGCCACGATGCGCTCCTCTCCTACGGCAATGGCCACATCGGGAAATTTGATATGGAATTGCATCGGCTCATCGCCAATTTCCAGTGCCGTTGTTTTATCATGCGCCAGTGCATAGCCTTTGGTTTTTCGCTTGTATCCCCGGCTCAGCACGGCTACCTGGTGCTGCGACTTCAGTGTTTTTACCAGGAATTCTACCAGGGGCGACTTGCCGGTGCCCCCTGCAGAAAGATTGCCTATGCAAATGATCGGGAGATTGAAGGATGCAGCACGCAGTATTTTCTTGTCATACATCCGGTTGCGTGCCCATACTGCAGCGCCATAGAGTAACGAGAAAGGGAACAACAGGATGCGAATGGGACGAAGCAATGGTGCATTAAAATTCATAAATGCGCTGCGGTGTAATACAAAAGTTTAAAGGTACGTCATAATGATCAATGTCTTCTATGTATTCAACCGCTTCGAAATAGGAGAACCCGATCTTGATGGCATCGGTGCGGCAGCGCACCAGGTACTTGTCGTAATACCCCTTGCCATAACCCACGCGGTAACCACGCTGGTCGAAAGCCACCAGCGGTACGAATATGACATCGAGCTGGGTGGGTGGAATGATGGCGCCGCTGATCGGTTCCAGGATATTAAACCGGTTTTTGATAAACAAGCCGTCGCGTTCCACCAGCCCGGCTTCCATATCCATCAGGTCAACATGAATACGCGGCCAGGCTACCTGCAATGCAGGATTTTGTTGTTTCAGTATGTCTTCACATACGGATACATCAAATTCACGCCGGCTCAGTACCGGGTGGTATGATAAAAGATACCTCACGGGAGGTATGACCAGTTTTTTGAAGTTGAAAGCGATCAATGCGGTTTGCTGTTGCAGTTCCTCTTCTACTATGTCCATTCTGCGCTGCAAGAATTCTTTACGAACGGTACTTTTTATCATAAAAAATCTTTCAGTTGACTACTTATAGCAGCAGCCTGAGAGTTGATAAATATCCCGTTTGTGTTTTCCGTATAGGGTATAGAAGCTATGCGGGGAAAGTTGCTCCATTGTACGATTTCCGCTTCATAATTGAGATAATGGTCATTGAAAATCCATCCGATGACCGGAATCTTCAATTCTTTGCACACACGGGCTGTTAACAGTGAATGATTGATGCTTCCCAGGTAATTGCGGCTCACCAGTATCACTTTCGCTTTCAAAGCCAGCACCAGGTCGCTTACAAATTCATTTTCATTCAACGGCACCATCAATCCTCCTGCGCCTTCAATGATCAAGGTACGATTTATTATCGGAATGTGCTCACATATTTTTTTTACGGAAATGGTTACTCCTTCTTCACGCGCTGCAATATGTGGAGAAGCAGGCAGTTTCAATTTGTATACTTCGGGATGTATAACGGAGGGGGTGCCTGCCAGTTTGCTGCGCACCCATTCACTGTCGGTACCATCTTCGTAACCTGCCTGCACGGGTTTCCAGTAGTCGGCGCCAAGCGCACGGGCAAGGATGGTTGCAACAACGGTTTTGCCGATGGAGGTACCTATGCCTGTTATGAAAATTTTGTTCATATGCGGGTGGATACGCGTAAATGCGTGTGCAAAGTAAATGAATATGTAGTTTGGGGGTGATGGTGTGGTGAGGCTTTTTCGCCGGCCACCCGGCAGGTTACTCACCCGGCCGGTTGATAAAAATGCTGAACACCGTTGTACCATAATTCCTCGCTGTTACAAACAGGGGAAATCCCTGGTAGTCGTTGCGCGGCGTATGCTCCAGTACGAACCAGCCGCCCGGCGATAACAGTTGCTTCTCTGCAATACGACGTGGTATGTCGTCAATGGTCGTTAACGCATAAGGCGGACCGGCAAAAATAAAATCAAAAGTAGTCGTGCACTGATCAATGAACCGGAACACATCCATTCTTACCACCGAAAAATTTTCCAGCTCCAGCATGTCTGCCGTTTTTTTAATAAACGCATACATGGCCGGATCCTTTTCTACAATGGTGCTTTCCCGCGCCCCGCGTGAAGCCAGCTCAAAACTGATGCTGCCCGTACCCCCGAACAAATCGAGCGTGCGCAGCGTGGAGATATCCAGGTTGTTTTCGATAATGTTGAATAACCCTTCTTTGGCTATGTCGGTAGTGGGTCTTGTATGCGGCATTTTAGCGGGCGGATGAATCTTCCTTCCTCCCAGTCTTCCTCCGATTATACGCATAACGCCATTTTCAGCAGCGGTGAAAAATAATGCGCCGGATATTGCCGGAATGGTTCCTCCAGCGTAACCGAGTCGGGAACCACCTCCCAACGGATTTGCAGAAAATATTTCAACAGTTCCTGGTACAGGTTCGACTCTTCGTCGATCAGCCCCGACAGGTGAAGGGTCAATGCCTCCGGCTCCACCTTCATGCAGTTACACATGGCCAGCAACTGGTAGGAAACATCTTCAGGTGTTTGATAATTCCATGTCTGGACCAATTGCAAATCTCCATTCGAAAAAAAGGCCCCGGTAAAGCGGTCAGCAGCAATGATCAAATGCATTTCATTGGTTTCCGCCATTTCTTCTTTGGCCATGCCCGACAGCAGCAGGGTATAGTAATGCCAGTATTTACCGGCAGCAAATTTTTGCTGGAAAAGCGCATGCACATCACGGGGCACACGATAGGTGTTGTATATGCTCCATCCATACACCTTTTCGCTCAGCATCAAACCCGAGTGCACACTTCCATATAATAATTCAATAGCCGGCTTATTTAATTCAATATGAAACAATTTCTCCGGCAACAGACTGCTTGCAGCATAGTTGTACACCACATACGCCTCGCGATAATTGCGCTGCAACAGGTCGTCCAGCTGCAAAATATCACCCAGCATTTCAAAATTGGATTTGCCCGGATGAAAATCGAGACTGTATTGTCGGAAAGCCAGGAACTTTTGTTGAGTTTTATTGTAGATAACATAGCAGAATACATTGTTGCTCACTTCCATCAGCAACAAACTATTCTGCAAATCTGCGCTTGCAGCAGTTCCCGGAACAATATCGAAACTTGCCCTTACCATGAATGAAGGTGCAATGATACGGCTTTTTTTACCACACTGCACGCATAGCACACCACTAAGTACTCAGGTAAAAATCCTACCTTGCATCCCTTTTTTGCTATGGAACCAGTGGCACCGATAAAAGATTTGCAGGTACAGGCATCGTATCGACAGATAGGGAAGATGGCATTGCCCATCAGTTTTGCGATTTTGATCCCGCAGCTCAATTACGTCACCAACAATATTTTTCTCGGTCACTATTCTACCGAAGCCATGGCCGTGGCCGGCATTACCGGCGTGTATTACCTGATTTTTGGCTCCATCGGATTCGGGTTCAATAACGGGTTGCAAACCCTGATTGCCCGGCGAGCCGGAGAAAACAGGCCGGAAGAGATCGGCAAAATTTTCAACCAGGCAGTGCTCATTACCCTGGCCATTGCCAGTTGCGGGATTGTTTTTACCTGGCTGGTGGCGCCTTCGGTGTTTCGTCTTTTTATTATCGACCCCGACCGCCTGGAACAGGCTATTACCTTTATTCGCATCCGCATCTGGGGGCTCCCCTTCCTGTTCATTTACCAGATGCGCAATGCCCTGCTGGTGGGCACCAACCAGAGCAGGTACCTGGTGTCGGGCGCAGTGGCCGAAACAGTTACCAATGTATTGTTCGATGCCCTGCTGATTTACGGCGTATGGATATTTCCGGAAATGGGATTGCATGGCGCAGCCGTAGCTTCCATTATTGCCGAGTTTACCGGCATGTTTGTGATCTTCCTGGTGATACACTATAAAGGCATCGGTAAACAATTACAGCTCTTTCACAATTTCCGTCCCCACCGGCAAACAATCTTCCTGATTCTTACCGTATCGTTTCCGCTGGTGTTTCAACATGGCATCAGCATCATGAGCTGGGAATATTTCTTCCTGCTGAACGATGCGCATGGAGAACGTGCGCTTGCCATCAGCAACGTGATGCGTAATTTACTGGGATTGGGCGGCGTAATTACCTGGGCTTTTGCAGCCACTACCAATGCCATGGTGAGCAATGTAATCGGGCAGGGAAAACCGGAACAAGTGTGGCCCTTGTTAGGCCGGCTGGTTAAGGTGAGTACCGGAACCATGTTGTTGGTGGCTGTGTTGTTCAATGTTTTCCCGCAACAATTTCTTTCCATTTACGGGCAGGATGAACAGTTCATCCTGGAAGGCACACCTGTATTGCGCGTGGTATCATTGGCTATGCTGCTCAACTCCTTCAGCATAATCTTTCTTTTTGCTGTAACCGGTTCCGGCAATACCCGTGTTACCCTGCTCATAGAAGTTTTTGCCATCATCATGTACACCATTTATGTTTACCTGACGCTGGACAAATACTTTTTGCCCATTACGTATGGATGGATGAGTGAATGGCTGTATTGGGTTTGCATGTTCATTCCGGCCTTCTGGTATATGAAGAGCGGGAAATGGAAGGGAAAGCAATTATAAACTGCCGGTTGCTAATTGCCCAATTTGCTCAGCAGTTTCTTCGCTTCCTGCTTGATCGTGGTATCATCGGAAGTAATATTGGGCAACCTGAGCAATGCGTTCAATAATTCCTTTGCTTTTTCCGGTTTGTCTTTGCGTCGCCAGGCACGGGCCAGTTCGAGGTAATTGAGCAGAAAACCGGGATGGAGTTGTTTGCTTTTTTCATAATACTGGATCGCCTGGTCCAGCGAAGCGGCCGGCAATTCCCCAAAGGCCACTTTCACCAGCCATTTTTCCACTGCACTGAGATTGCTCACTTCATAATGCCATTTGCCCAGCACGTGATAGCCTTTGAAATTACCGGGATCGAGGCGAATGCTTTTTTCGGCGTATGACTTTATATCCTTTATAGCTTTGATCTTTGCATCGCCCGTAGCGATCAGTGCCATGCGGCCCAGCGCCATGGCCATTACAAAATTGGCATCGGCGTGGTTGCTGTTTACTTGCAACGCTTTTTCTGCATAGGTTTTAGCCGCAGTGTAATATTTTTTTTGTTCTTCTTTTCCCTGCTGGCGTTTGCCGAGAATGCTGTACAATTCGCTGGCTTTACAAAGGGCTGTCAGGTGCGTGGGTTGGTGGCGAAGTATTTCGAGGTATTTATCCAGGGCTTCCTTGTCTTTGAATGCAGTTTCCAGTTGCCGGGCTTCCTGCAACAAGACAGCCAGGTCCTGGGCATCATTTTCATGTGGCAGGAGTAACAACAGGAATAAAGGCCATATCCGGGATATCTTGTTAACCATTAAACTGCTTGTGCATCGTAATGCCGAGCCTACCCTGGAATTGCGGCACCGGGGGTTCCAGTTTGAACAGGGAGACCTCAACCTCCCGCACAAACGAAAACCGCTCTTTGATGTCGCGAATGATATGCTCAGCTACTGTTTCCAGCAACGGCGCCGGTTGCAGCATCCGTTGTTTCACTATGTTGAAAACTTCTACATAGTTAACAGTATTTTCGAGATTATCCAAGCTCCGGGAGCCTTCTTCATATATCACCCTGACATTCACTTCATAAGGACTGCCTGTTTTTTCTTCGCCGGCATAAAGACCGTGGAAGGCATGAAAACGCAGCTGTTGCAGTTCTATGGTGACCATGGAAAGATAGTTGGTGATGATGGTGTTACAGGGCCAGGGAAGCAGCCATTGAAAAGTGAAATTGCTGAGTGGCTACGGTTGCCATAACCAATCAGCAATTCAGCTATGCGGCCGCGGGGCGCAACGCAAACCTCCCTTCACTACACCAGCCCTTTGGCAGTAAGATATCGTTCCGCATCGAGGGCGGCCATACAGCCACTGCCTGCGGCCGTAACGGCCTGGCGGTAAATTTTATCCTGCACATCGCCGGCGGCAAATACGCCTTCAATGTTCGTTTTGGAAGTACCGGGAATGGTTTTGATATAACCGGCGCTGTCCATATCAATCCATCCTTTGAAGATTTCTGAGTTGGGCGTATGGCCAATGGCCACGAAGAATCCGCTGATGGGTATGGTTTGCCGTTCACCGGTCTTTACATTCTTTACGCGCACAGCTTCTACTTTGCTTTCACCCAGTATTTCTTCTGTTTCTGTGTTCCAGTATATCTTGATGTTCGGCGTACGTTGTACACGCTCCTGCATCACCTTCGATGCGCGCATTTCATCACGGCGCACCAGCAGGTGTACGGTAGTGGCCAGTTTGGAGAGATACAAAGATTCTTCTGCTGCGGTGTCGCCGCCGCCTACGATGGCCACTTCCTTACCGCGGAAGAAGAACCCATCACACACGGCGCAGGCGCTCACGCCAAATCCGTTCAGGCGCTGCTCGCTTTCCAGGCCCAGCCATTTTGCTGAAGCGCCGGTGGCAATGATTACCGCATCTGCCTCGATCAGTTTTTCCTCATCAATCCAAACCTTGAAAGGGCTTTGTGAAAAATCCACTTTGGTGGCAATACCGAAACGAATATCAGCTCCCATACGGGCAGCCTGCTTTTCGAAATGCACCATCATTTCAGGCCCCTGCACGCCATCAGGATAACCGGGGTAATTCTCCACCTCGGTAGTGATGGTCAATTGCCCGCCGGGCTGAATACCCTGGTACAAAACAGGTTTCAAATTGGCCCTGGCTGCATAAATTGCTGCGGTGTATCCTGCAGGTCCCGATCCGATAATCAAACAATGTACTTTTTCGCTATCCATATGGGGTGATTAAGGACGGCAAATTTACTTGTAAATCAGTTACGAAAATGTGAAGGGGCAAAAGCCTGCAAAGGGTGTTGATAAGTTGGGCGGATAATGCATTCGCCTTAATTATTTTCCTATAAGCATAACCATTCCTTTATCGGTTTTTGGCGGCTCATGCTCAAACTGATAGGTACAAACCCAAACATAACCGTCGGACTGTATTTTACCATTGCGAAGGCGTCCATTCCAGCCCGAAGAAGGATTACTGGTACTGAATATCCGTTGGCCCCAGCGGTTATAAATGGTCAGTATGTAACTGGTCAGATTGCCTGAAACAACAGGTCTGAACAGATCATTCCTGCCATCGCCGTTGGGAGTAAACGCATTGGGAAAAACGAGCCTGTTGATGCAGTTCCTAAGTATAACTACAATGGTGTCTGTTGCCCTGCATCCATTGATATCAGTAATTGTAACAGTATATAGGCCGGGTTTGTTCACGGTGATTGCCGGCGCGGAAGCCCCTGTATTCCACGTATAGGTGTTGAAACCATCGCCTGCCTGTAAATGAACAGATTCGTTTTCACATATGAAGGTATCAGCCCCGAGATTCACTGCAGGCGCGGGATGTCCATCAATGGCTATGGTATCAGCAATGATATCGCCACACCATGTCTCCACCTGTACATGGTAAAGCCCCGGTTCTTTAGCTACGTATACAGAATCTTCCGATCCATCCTGCCAGCGATAACTTTTAAAACCGGAACCCGGACGCAGCACCAGTTCCTCATGCGGGCACAAATTACCAGGAGCAGCCAACCTGTTAATCTCCGGAAAAACGGTAATATGCAGTGTGTCGGCAGCTAGGGAGCAATTACCTGCCGATGCGGCCAGCCATATTTCCTGTTTTGATGCTGCAGGGTTTTTAAACACCACACTGATGGTGGAATCGTTAAGATAGGTTAAGGATTGGCACTGCGCGGTATCCAGGTACCAGCTGATTTTATTGAGACAACCAGGATTTTTATGCGCAGTAAATATTGTGTGGGTAGTTGCGCAAATAGTATCATCCCCTGTTATGGTAAGCCCTGTACAATTGCTGATCAGTTTGCATGCTTCATTCCTGGTAACAGTAATGTCCGCCACTGAAATGCCGGCCGGCAAAGATGTGATGTCTCTTTCTGCTGCGAGTTTCCAGGTATAGTCTTCCGGCGTCACTGAAAAAGGCATCGTGGTGATGAATGATGTATCAGCAGACGAACACAATTCCATTCCGGAACTGAATTGAGGAAATTGTCCCCACTCTATATACTGCTGACTGCTGGTGGGATACAAGGAAGTAAAATTCACCGCCCCATTGGTATGGGTTGAAAACTGATAAAACTGACTGAAATTGCTGTTATCAACGGTGAACCGGATTTTTTTCTGCCACCTCGCCTGGTAGGTACCATCCATAGCTGCCCAGTATATGGACCGGGATTGTACGGCAATGGCAGACAGATGAATCGTTGCGTCTGACAGCACCTGAATTTTGGAATTGAACGGGGCCAGACCAGTTGGCAAAACAAATAGCTGCGACTGAACCGGATTCAATGTTTCATCCAGCAACACATGATAATAATATCGTTCCTGGTTCAGGTTGTGGAATTGCCCGTGAAGGGCTATATAATTATTGTTTACCTGTGTTGCCGCATAGTGGATTTCGGGACTGCTGTGTTGCTGGCCATTTCCCGATGGTTCGCTATAACACCAGGCTTTCGTTTGCAGCAGCGAACCATCGGTGAAGCGCAACCGTAAAACAATAAAATTGCCCGTTCCGTTGCACCCGGCAGGGTTATAAAAGTCTGATACCTGCCCGGTAACCACTACCTCATCGTTTTGAAAAAAAATGCCTGAAACATTGATATTGTATTCGTCAGCATTTCCAAAAAATGTTTTTGACCAAACCATATTTCCTGCCTGGTCCAGACAACATACGGTGGCATAAGAAGAGTCGCTGGGCAGATTTCCGAGATTCCCTCTTTTCCACGTTGCCAGTATTTTGCCGTCCGGAGCTTCCGCTACGTTGTAAAAAAACAATTGCCATGCAGCAGGCGTACCGGTTTCATCATAAAATTTATTCCAAAGCAGGTTGCCTGCATCGTCGAGCTTTGCTATAAAAATGCTGGCATTGGTTAAGTCCTGTTCACAAAATAGTCCGGTAAGCAAAATGGTATTATCTGATAATTCCATCACCCGGCTGACCTGGATGGCCTTACCCGGTGCAAACAGCCTTTTGCTCCATACCACTTCTCCATCCGGAGCAGTTTTCATCACAAACGCATCTCTGTCGCCGGCTCCTATACCATAATTGCCTGTCATGATAATACCTCCTGTACCTGCATTGCCATGATGTCTAAGAGAAAAAAGGGCGGCGGGTGTGCTATATAATATGCGAAAACTGGAATCAATACAGGCCTGGCCGCTGGCAAAAAAAGGATAGTGCAGGAGGAAAATGATAAGAATATAGCTAAAACGGCTTTTCATATTACGGAAACAAATAATCGAACAACACTAAAAATAAGAAACAAAACCGGATTAGCATAACCCGGTTTTGTTTCCTGAGGACTGTAACGGAATTTTCTGATTGATGGGAATGATTGTTGTAATACCAGGTCTTTCCTTACTTATCCGTTCCTTCATCAATGTAATTGATTTTTCCTCCATGTCCTCTTGTTCCGTGTGCTGAACTTCATTTTTCCGGCAACTATTAATAAAGAAAAAAGAGCATCTGTTCACTCAGGAATTACCAGCGAAATATACTGCACTGCGTATCCCCCAAAATAACCCAGTGCGCCGCCGCTGATGTTGGAAAGGACTTTTACCGGCGTGGCAAACGGGTTGCCGATGCTGGCATAGCTATACTCCATAGTGCGCCAGAAGTCGAAGGTGGCTTTATCAATATTGGTAAACTTCACCGTAACGGAATCGCCGCGTTCAAAGAAGGAATATTCTTCGAAATCTATGTCTTCATTGCGGTTTACGCCGCGTTCTATTTGCACGCTGTAGGTTTTGCCATCAATGATCTGATCGTCGAACACAGAGTTGAGCCCGGGATAAAAAGGTTCGTCATTGGTGCTGGTGAAGAAACGGATGTAGTTGCCAAAACCGGGCGGATCAATAAAGCGGCCCATGAGCATCACTTTATTGGTGTCGGAATGATTGTTAGCCTGCTGCCACCAGAGGGAGTCAATGGTCTTGGTGAGCAGCGGTATGGTGGTAGTAGCGGTATATTCTTCTCCATTGGTCAGGATACGCAGCGAATACGCTTTGCCCTGCTCGCCCACAAAGGCGGTACCCAGGCTGGAAGAATCAATGGTATAATAAGAGAGGGCATAGCCATCGGGGGTGTGCAGTGTGTATTCTTTCAGGCGATGGGTGAGACTGCCATTGGATATTTCAATGTCCGCATCGTGAATGAACGAACTGACGAGCAGTTCGGGCGTGATGTGTGTAAAATAATTCAGGCTACGGCTCAGGATCACCACGGGCGGTTGCCCGTCTTCGATAGTGGCTTCCACCACCACCGTTGGCTCCGCATTGTCAGGCGTAAATGAAATGGCCTTTTCGCACGATGACGCGCAAACCACTATTACTGCCAGCAATGCGTATAGCCTGATCATACTGCGAAATTACAGGGGCAGGGAGCAAGTTCCAAAAGACAATCACCAACAGGGAAACGGTGTTGGGCTTTATCGGTTGCCGGCAATAATACGCCGGGCGATAAAACCAAACCAACCGGGAACAAGCATTCAGCTTCCCCCCTGCTCCCGGTTCAGGGCATTGCGGTTTGCGATGGGACAAAAAAAAATCCCGCCGGTGGCGGGACTTATGGTACTTCACTAACCATTAATTCGATGTAAAATATCTTTTTTATCCTCTGAAACCTTGTACTAACCGGGATGCTTATCCCAGGTATGCTTTCAGGGCATTGCTGTAACGGGCTTTCTGCAAACGTTTGATGGCCCTTTCTTTGATCTGGCGGATACGCTCTTTGGTAAGATCGTATTTCTGGCCGATCTGCTCAATGGTAACACCATTTTCGCCATCGAGGCCGAAGTAAGCGTTTACAATTTCCGCTTCGCGGGGACTGAGCGATTTCAGTACGCGGCGGATTTCGTTACGCAGTGAATCTTTCATTACATCGTCATCCGTATCATCACTACCTTCCAGCAAATCGCCCATGGCCACGTCTTCTGCCTCATGCACGGGGGCGTCGAGGGAAGTGTGACGGGTGTTGCTCTGGAAGATGTTGTTGATCTCGGTTTCGCTCATTTCCAGTAATTCGGCCAACTCTTCGGTACTCGGCTCTCTTTCGTGTTCCTGTTCAAAAGCCATGTACGCTTTGTTAGCCTTGTTGTAGGTGCCAATTTTGTTTTGAGGCAGGCGGACCAATCTTCCCTGCTCTGCCAACGCCTGCAGGATGGACTGGCGGATCCACCATACAGCGTATGAAATGAATTTAAAACCCTTGGTTTCGTCGAAACGCTGGGCTGCTTTTATCAAACCGAGGTTGCCCTCGTTGATCAGGTCGCTAAGTGATAGGCCCTGGTGCTGGTATTGCTTAGCAACAGATACCACGAAACGCAAGTTGGCCTGCACCAATTTGTCCAATGCCTTCTGATCACCCATCTTGATTCGCTGTGCCAGTACCGTCTCCTCTTCGGGAGTGATCATCGGAATTTTAGAAATTTCCTGCAGATACTTTTCTACTGCCTGCGAATCGCGATTCGTAATCTGTGTAGCAATTTTGAGCTGTCTCATATCGTTCTAATAAAAAAATAATTACTGTAGCCACGGAACAGGGTACAGTATCAACAACATACTTTAGACAAAAAATGTTCGGGAGAAGTTGCAAACCAAGCACTAATGGGATGTTAATCCGTCCAGAACTGCCTGCAAACATAATAACCAATCCTGAAACCTCATAGTTTTTGTGGATAAATATCAAGGGTATTCAGGGCAATATTTACCCAAATACTAAAAAAACACTGGTTGCAACCTTCCGGAAATTCCCTGTATGCCGCGTTAACACTCAATCAGACGCTGGTTAGGCCTCGTTCTTGTGCCTGTCTCGCCCGGTTGGAAAAATTTCTAAAAAATATCCTGCCAGGCGTTGAATAACTAAATATTTAGTTATCCCCACCACTTAACTAAATTTTTAGTTATAAATTGCAGGCGTATAACGCTCCGCCTTAAGTGGCACAGTTACAATCAATTATCAGCACATGAAAACGCTCACCAAAGCGGAAGAACAGGTGATGCAGGCGCTTTGGGAACTGCAGCAGGGCTTCCTGAAAGCTATTATGAAAGCCCTTCCCGAACCCAGGCCCCATCCCAATACGGTGGCCACCATCCTCAGGATTCTGGTGAAGAAGGAATTTGTGACCTACGAGGCGCAGGGCCGCAACAACCTGTACCGCCCGCTGGTCAGCAAGGAGGAATACGGGAAACAGCGGATCGACGATCTCGTAAAAAGCTATTTCGATGGGTCGCCGGGCAAACTGGTGGCACAGTTAGTAAAGGATAAAAAGCTTTGCGCGGAAGAACTGGAAGCGCTGGTGGCGGTAATACGGACCGGCTGCTAGTAACAGGTAGGCCTTTTTCCAGTGGCGTATTTGCCGGAAGTAAGCGTTCTTACCGATTATTACTACTTGCAGCCCTCGCTGAACTGCTTTCCTGATCGCCACTTTTTCCTAATTATAAACAATCTCCTCCCCGCCCGTTTTTATCACCACCTCTTTTCTTTCTGCGGCCTCTACCCTGCCCACTATTTTTCCTTCAATGCCGAACTGCTTGCCGGCGGCTATCAGCGTCGCTGCAGAGGCTTCATCGGTAAATACTTCCATTCGGTGTCCCATATTGAATACCTGGTACATTTCGCGGGCATTGGCGCCGGAGGCTTCGCGGATGAGGCGGAAAATAACCGGGGGTTCAAAAAGATTGTCCTTAACAACCCGGAAATTGCCGGGGAGATAGTTTAAACATTTCGTTTGCCCGCCACCGCTGCAATGCACCAGGCCGTGCACAGTTTCAAAATAATTGTCGAGTATCCATTTCAGCAGCGGCGCATAAGTGCGGGTGGGCGATAACAATAATTGGCCTACGGTGATATCGCCGCCGGCCACTATATCGGGCGCACTCACCTTGTCGGTCATACGATGCTTGCCGATGTACACGACTTCATCGGGCAGGGACGGCTCATAAGTTTCCCTGAATTCCGTTGCATAATATTTAGACAACACATCGTGACGGGCGCTGGTGAGCCCGTTGCTGGCAATGCCGCTGTTGTAGGCTTTTTCGTAAGTGGCCAGTCCGGAACTGGCAAAGCCCACAATCACATCACCGGCCTGTATGCGGTCGTTCGTAACCAGTTTGTTTTTGGGCCAGCGTGCGCCCATGGTGCCGTTCACCGCAATGGTGCGTACTACATCACCAACATCGGCCGTTTCGCCGCCCAGGTAATGGATGTTTACGCCAAAGCTTTTCATTTCATCGAAAAACTCCTGGGTGCCGTTGATGATTTCCTGCAGTACTTCGCCGGGTATGAGTTTTTTGTTGCGGTCGATAGTGGAAGAGAACAGGATGTTGTTGTAGATGCCAACGCACAGCAGGTCATCGAGGTTCATCACAATGGCATCCTGCGCAATGCCTCTCCATACCGACACATCGCCGGTTTCTTTCCAGTACAGATAAGCCAGTATACTTTTGGTGCCGGCGCCATCGGCATGCATTACACTCACCCAGCCATCATCCCCTGTGAAGTAATCGGGATAGAGTTTGCAAAAAGCGTAAGGATACAATCCCTTGCTGAGTTTTTCAGTGGCTTTATGCACTTCTTCCTTGCGGGCCGACACACCCCGTTGTGAATATAGGCTCATAGCGTAAATTGAGCGGCAAAGCTAATGGAAATTGATGGGAAGTGGGAAGTCGGGACTTTCACAGTTTCGGACTATTTTCGCGCATTGAACATGCGAGTTTATTATTCCACTGATAATCTGCCAGCTTTCCGAAAAGCCGTGGTCACCATCGGCACCTTTGATGGGGTGCACCAGGGGCATCAGCAGATATTGCAGCAACTCAAGCAGGAGGCTGCACGTATCGGCGGAGAGACGGTGATCATCACCTTCCATCCGCACCCGCGCAAAGTGGTGGCGGCAGGGCAGCCTGATTTTTACCTTATCAATACCGTTCCTGAAAAAATTGAATTATTTGCCCGGCAGGGTATCGATCACCTGGTGGTGGTGCCCTTTACGCCGGCCTTCGCGCAGCAATCACCCGAAGCATATATTGAACAGTTCCTGGTTAAAAAATTCCAGCCGCATACCATTATCATCGGGTATGATCATCGTTTCGGTCAAAACCGGAAAGGCGATTATACCTTGCTGGAGCAATACAGCACGCGTTTTGGTTACCACCTGAAGGAAATACCGGCCCATGTGATCAACGAAAATACGGTAAGCAGCACGCTGATCCGTGAGGCGGTATTGAAGGGTGATATTAAAGCGGCTAACAGGCTGTTGGGATACGATTTCTTTTTTGAGGGCCGCGTGGTGCCTGGCAACCAACTCGGCCGCCAGTTGGGTTATCCTACGGCCAACCTGCAAATTGAACAATCGGAAAAACTTGTCCCGGGAAATGGCATTTATGTGGTAAAGGTTGAACTAAGAGGTGAAGCGCCTGCACCGGTGGAGACCACTATAGGAGAAGCTGGCGGGCAGCCTGTTTCGTATGCGCCGCAAACGGCAGGCCGGACGCTCCTGGGCGGTATGATGAGCATCGGCGTTCGTCCCACCATCGGAGGCACCGACCGCGTGATTGAAGTAAATATCTTCAACTTCAACGAGGATATTTACGGAAAAACATTAAGGGTATACGTTATCAAATATCTGCGGGAAGAGTTGAAGTTTGAAAACCTGGACGCATTAACGGCACAACTGGCAAAGGACAAGGAAGACAGCCTGAACTGCCTGGCGGAACCGTGATGGGTTCACACCATTATCTTCGCCACCATTTCCTTCAATAACGAACCATCCGGAGTGCCGCTATCGTTTACGCCTACACTCTTCAGGTTGTAGTGATGCAAGAGCAGCAAGGCCGATTCAATGCCTTCAAACCCGTAATTGCGCGCTGCCAGTAAATAATCTTTTATAAAAAAAGAATGCACGCCTATGGCGGCCGCAATGGACTTTTCGTCGCGGTTGTTCTGGCCAAAGATCATATAGGTTTTGCTGAACAGGTTATAAAGCGTGGGCAACACCATCTGGATGGGAGCGGCTTTGGGATTGGCTTCAAAGTATTGCACAATGCGCATGGCCCTGGGCAGGTCTTTGGCGGCCATGGCGGCCTGCAGTTCAAAGGCATTGAATTCTTTGCTGATGCCTACGTATTTTTCAATATCATCTTCCGTAATATGCTTCCTGTCGCCAAGGTTCACCAGCAATTTTTCAATTTCGTTATCGATGCGGCTGAGATCGTTGCCGATATGGTCTACCAGTAACAATACTGCTTTTTGCGTAATGGTATAACCTTTCGACTGCACCAGTTCGCTGGTCCATTCGGGCAACTGGCTGTCGTACATTTTTTTGGTAGACAGCAGTTCGGCTTTTGTCTTTAGCAGTTTGGCCAGTTTCGTTCTGCCGTCTACTTTCTTTTCTTTATAGGCTACTACAAAGACTGTTGAGGGAAGCGGGTTTTCAATATAGGGCTCGAGCTTGTCGATGTCGCGCATGTGCTGTGCTTCTTTCAGAATCACCACCTGTCTTTCTGCAAACATCGGGTAACGGCGACAGGCATTGAACACTTGCGCCCAGTCTGCATCGCGACCATAGAAGATGGTAAGATTAAAACCGGCCTCGGCTTCGGTGAGCAGGTGATGTTCGGCATAATGTACCACCTTGTCGATAATATACTCTTCGTCGCCTTCCAGCCAGTAGACAGGTTTGAATTGTTTCTTCTTCCAATCGCTGATGATTTTCTCTGCAGACATGTTTGTTGGTGCGTTTTTATAAAACATCGAAAAAGTCCGAAAGCAGTGCTTACTATACCTGATGATGGGCCGCTGCCAAACGTAGCGTTTTTCCATTAATTGGACTATTGCTTTCCGGGCAGCCAGTTACCAGTCTTTGCTGGTGGCTATTGTCGGCTTTACAGGATTACATTCCCTCTGATTACAAATACCTGATCCCTCCAGGTTATGATTTCCGGAACTTCCGGTTAGGATTTTCGGACTTTTCCGCCGCAATATTACGCTAAAAAAAGGGCTATCATATATGGATTTATACACACGCGTAATACAATACCAGCTTGCTTTTCAACGTTCTAAGAGGCCATTTGCGGGGATTTAAATTGAATCTGGCATGGTTTTGGACTAAAGGCATATGACAACCGGTTTTCGTACTAATTATAATAGTTAACAACTTTTATTTCTTTAAAAAACATACACCTATTATGAGTACAACCAATTATCCATCGGCAAGTCCTCAAAGCCAGCCTCCGAAGCGGGATTCGAAAAACCTGATCATAGGATTACTGGCCGTAGGTATCCTCGGTACCTGGGGGTATTTTCTGTGGGACAAAAACAAATCCGACCAGAAGATTACGCAACTCCAGACTCAATATGTTGCCGTTGATTCTTCCAAGAATGAACTGCAAAAAAGTTTTGATGCAGCGCTTAACCGCCTGGATTCCCTGACTGGTTACAACAACGAACTGGAAGGCAAACTGAGCGAGCGCAATACAGAAATCAGCAAACTGAAAGGTCAGATCAACAGCATTCTGAAAAAACAGCGTCTGACTGAAGCCGAAAGAAAGAAAGCTCAGTCGCTGATTGCTGAACTGAACGACAAGATCAGCCACCTCGAAGCAGAAGTGGCCAGGTTGACCGCAGAGAACGAGCAGCTCACCATGGAGAAGAACACACTTACCCAGGAAAAAGAGCAGCTCACTGCCGATCTTCAAAGCACCGCTACCGCCAAGGAAGAACTGGCCAGAAAAGTGGATATCGCTTCTACGCTGAATGCTTCCAACATCAGTGTAACGCCCGTAAATGAAAAAAGCGGCGGTAAGGAAAAAGTTACCACCAATGCCAAGCGGGTTGACAAACTCGTGATCGCATTTGATGTTGACAACCGCATAGCTGAAACCGGTAGCACCGAAGTATTCGTTTGCATTACCGGCCCTGACGGCAAACCTATTACAGTGGAAGCTTTGGGTTCTGGCACTTTCACTACCCGTGAAGAAGGTGAAAAATTCTTCACCACCAAGGTTCCGGTAGAATTTGAATCCGGCAAGAAAAGGCATGTTGAATTTGCCTGGAAACAAAACAGCCCGTTCAAAACCGGTAACTACAAAATTGAAGTGTACCACAATGGCTTCAAGATTGGTGAAGCTACCCGCGAGCTGAAAAAAGGCGGCCTGTTTGGATAAAAGCTGATAGAAGAAAATTATAAAAGAAAGAAGGAAGAATGCAACAGGAATTTCCTGAACATTCTTCCTTCTTTTTTTATGCATTCAGCACTGCAACTGCCTTTCTTCCTTATTTGCTGAGACTCCCCTGCTTTCGCGCTTTCTTCTTCATCCTGCCTTTTCTTTGCTTTTCCGCTCCCTTCCTTAGAGCAACGCCCTGATGGACGCCCTGCCGGTATGGATGATTTTCGTTTCCCCCGGTTTGCGGCCTTCGTACTGGATATTCATTTCAAGATTGTTGGAAAGACGTTTGGTAAGGTCCAGCGTCCATAAGAAGTTCCTGCCGGGCTGCAGGCCTTCCAGCATGATATAAGCCGAAGGCGTGTTCAGATTAGGAACCGGGTCGTTGGAAGTAAAATTGATATTGCTGTAAGTGAATTTGGCACTGATGGATGTGTTTTGCAGAATGTTGTACTTCACATCACTGTTCAGTGAATGGGCTGTTGAGCGTTCTCCACTCCCCTCCTGGTTTTTGCGGTCACTGAATTTATACCCGGCGCTCAGGCGAAAATTGGCTCCCTTCGTAAATGTAATGCGGGGCTCTGCAGCATACTGATCAATTTTATAATTGCGGTTGCCGAATTTGGGATTGTCACTGGTCAGTTGGTTCTTTCCTTTCCGGCCGATCAATTCCAGCCCGATCGGCCGGGATATATTCCAGCGTGCGCGCACGCTCCAGTCGTCCAGCAATCTTGTTTCATGGCCATACGTAAGCAGGGCCTTGTTGCTGGTGCGTGCATTGTTGATATCAAACCCCCATTTGCTGCTGGCGCGGTTGAATGAAAATGTATTGATGAAACTGCTGTTCAGGGTAATCAGCGACGTGTCGTTCAGCGGAACGCTGAAGGGATTGAACTGCACCACACCCTGGGCCACTTCTTTCTTGCTGATCTGCAAAGAAGAGTTATAGTTGATGCGCGAGAGGAAGCGCGCCATTCCTTTTGCATTTGCAGGTGATATAACCGCAACCGGTGATATGCTCAGGCTATAATTGAACGTGTTGTAGTTGGCCTTCACAAATTCGTTGCTGGGCGTAAAGATCCGGATATACCGCGCCTGGTCCTGGAACAGGGCCACTTCAAATTCGTTGAGTTGCTGAATGCCGTCGTTGTTGTAATCGATCCAGGTGTATTCGCCCTGCCCAGCCGGCACTTCCAGGAAGGCGAAATCTCTTTTCTGTTCCTGCCCGGCCCCTACTTCGTACAATATGCCGCCGGTGAGCAATCCCTTCCATTCATTTACCTGGTATTCGGCCCGGCCGATCATGCTTTCATCGGGTTGTTGTTTGGTAACAGCAGTGTTCAGTATTTCCAGCGTACGGTAGGTAGACGTAACCCGCACCTGGTGTTTGGGGCTTCGCAGTAGCTCGGCAAACACGCTGAGGTTGCGGCTTCTGTCGCTCGTAGCCAGTTGGGTGCCGAGCGGATAGGCATTGGTGCGCGTAAACCAGGTAACGCCCCATTTATTGGGCCGCGCCGGGTTCGATTTAAGGTATACCTGGAAATTGGTAAACGAGAAACTGTAGGGCGTTATCGTATCGGATGATTTGTACCGTATTTCGTTGTGCTCTACAGCATAGTTTGCGCCCAATACATAGTTCCATAAGGCCGGGAACTGTCGCGATATATCTACCACGGGGCGCAGAAAATATCCTTTCTCGCTGGTGGCATTGATGGTACTATAGCTGAACTGGTTATTGAAACGCCATCCCCTGATGGTTTGCGTGTGAAACAATGCATTTCGTATGCCCGTAAACGTTTTATCGCGGTTGTACGACGTGAACTGGTATTTCAGCGAATTGCTTTTATTATCGGCCAGTTGAACAGCGGCCGTGATAATGCTTTCATCTACGGGCGTAATGGTGGGTTCCAGCGGCAGGCCCCAGTCACGGGAAAACTCCACATTGCGCAGGCGTTCCAGTGGTTTGAATTTATCCTGTACGAATTCATAACCCAGGTTGGTGATTAATTTCAAACCTTTTTCCTTTTTACCCAAAGGCTGTGTATTGCGTAACTGTACGCGCGCAGCATATCCCTTGTCGTTGTCCTTATCGCGACTGGAAAAAGTATTGATGTCGTAATTGCTCATGGCCACTTCGGTATTGATCACCGTCTTTTCGGAGAAGGTGTATTCAATACCAAGATTCATCAGTTGTTGTTTTTTGGGCGTTACCAAAAACACCGCCGGTTCATAAGCGCCCTGTTTTTCGCCGTTTACAGGTTCTACCCAGCGGTATACTTTACCGTTGGCGCCGTTCAGGTCGGGCACGTAGTTGCCATTGCCTTCGCCCACATGGATGAAAGACAAACTGTAGCGTGCCTGTGCAGGATCGGTGGAGTACACATAAATGGAATCGTGGTCCAATCCGCCGTTATACACGGTATCGATTTTTGCATAGAGAATTTTGCCAACGGAAAAGGTATCGATGACTGCATTGGGATAAAATGCCTGGCCGGTGTTGTCGCCCAATTCGTTGAGAAATCTTTTCTGGTCAGCATCAAGCGTTTGATTGATGGGAGAATTTTTAGCATCGGCATTGCTGAAATAACCAATGCGCAATTTCAATTTGTCGTTGAAATTGGTTTCGTTGGTCAGATAAATATTGGAGTTGAGATAATTTCTGTCGGCATATTCAAATTCCACCACAATGCGTTTGTCTTTGGTGATCATCTGCCGGGGCGTGAAGGTGATTTCTGCCGTGTTGTAGTTGATAACGTAATCCTGGTCTTCGCCGCGCTGCATCAGTTCACCATCGATGTATACCCTTTCGGTATTGGCCAGCACGATAAAGAAAAACTCGTTGTTGGCGCCCTGCAGGCGGTAAGGCCCCTGGTTGCCTTCCAGCGCCGTGATCACATTACGGGTGAATTTCCCCTTGGCAATAGAGCCGCTCACCATGGAGGTATTGGTGATGTGCGGGCCGAGTTGCGTTTTGGTTTCAAATGCTATCCCCTGCAGGCGTTTGTAGAAAGTAAGGAAATAGCTTTCCTGCTGCCGGATATCGATATCGCCCAGGCTTAATTGCCAGTTGTTCTTTTTGAATTGCAGAAATATCCTGTCGAATTCATTGAGTTGTTGCGTAGTGCCATCGGGTTGAATGGGAATATTGTTATCGGTGATAGCGGCTGCCATTTCGATGCTGTCTGCCAGGTATCCACTGAGCTGCAGATTGAGGTTGGAAGTGACTACAGCATCCTGGTTATTGCCAAATGATATGGCTCTGCCGAAACTCCCGTTGTAATTGATATTGCCGAAATTGAAAAAATCATTGGACTGTGAAGCGCCGGCAAATTCGGGTGCATAGGGTTTGCCAATGAAGAAATTAATTACGCTATCGTAATTCATCCGCTGCGCGGTGGCGTTCAGCCGGATTGAAAACACGCGATAGGTAACGGTTACCATCTGCTGTGGCGGGCGTTGTTTCCATATCAACCGGCCATTTACCCAGTCGGGCGTGTAGGTACTATCAGGTACGCCCGTAATAGAAAGGGTATTGGGAATGATACTGAGGGAATCGATCTGCAGGGTGTCGTTGATCACCGGCAGGGTTTTCCTGCGCAAATTAGACAAAGGCGTGTCTGGCCGTTGGGCCTGGGCATCAGCCATCAGCAGTCCGGTACAAATTAGTGTGCACAATATCAGGACTTTCCCGATCAACCCGGTTACATATTTCTTTTAATTAATACCTGAGGCTACGATGGGCTTGTATACCATGAAGGCGCGAAGCAACCAGGAATCACCCCCAAACGCTCTTTCAGCCCTTGTTTGCTGATGTATGGACTGGCCCGGAAGAAGGCGCAGGAATTATTGAGCATCAACTTCCTGTCCCTCCCTTGTCTTGTGTTACAGTGGTCCAGACCCGACTGGCGCTCTCACTCGTCAAAAAAGCGTTGTTTGTCTTAGTGGCACTGTGGCCCGGACCAACCCGTTGCCAATGGCAACTGCACAGCAAACGCTTGTGATTTTCACTGTTTTACCCTCAAAATCCGCAGCACCCTGTAATAGCGTTTAAAATTAGGATTTATTGCATGAATGGAGGGTTTTATGAGTACTGAAAAACAGGCCCGGCTTGAATGGCAGCCAGTGCGCATAAAAGAATCAAACCAGGAATGCTATAGGGGCTGTGCCGCCCATAGATTCCTGGTTTGATTGCATGCTATTTATTTTTGATTTCCTTTATACTGCCTGCAGTTTCTTCGCTCGTTTTTCCTCGAGGTATTCGTCGAATGTCATCAGCTTATCAATGGCACCATTGGGCGTTAATTCTATGATGCGATTGGCCACTGTTTGCATAAACGTATGGTCATGCGAAGAAAGTAATACCACGCCTTTGAAATTGGTCATGCTTTCGTTGAAGGCCTGGATAGACTCGAGGTCGAGGTGGTTGGTGGGTTCATCGAGCATTACCAGGTTGGGGTCTTGCAGCATCATACGACTGATCATGCAACGCACTTTTTCTCCCCCGCTTAATACGGAAGTTTTCTTCATTACTTCATCGCCGCTGAACAGCATCTTACCGAGGAATCCACGGAGGAAGGGTTCGTCTACATCGGTCACGTGCGGCGGTACAAATTGCCGCAACCAATCCATCAGCGTCAAATCCTTTCCTTCGAAATATTTACTGTTGTCGTTGGGCAGATAAGCTTTGATGACGGTGGTACCCCATTCATAGGTGCCTGAATCAGCCGCCATTTCGCCATTGATGATTTCAAAAAATGCGGTGACGGCCAGTTGATCTTCCGCTACAATAGCTACCTTATCGCCTTTTTTCAGGGTGAAGGAAATGTCTTTGAACAGCACACGGCCATCCACCGTTTTGGTAAGCTTTTCAACGTTGAGCACCTGGTTGCCCAGTTCGCGCAGCGGCTTGAAAATAATGCCGGGATATTTGCGGTTCGAAGGCATGATATCTTCGATAACCAGCTTTTCCAGCGCTTTTTTACGAGCCGTTGCCTGGCGCGATTTGGAAGCATTGGCGCTAAAGCGCGCAATGAACTCCAGCAGGTCCTTTCGTTTTTCTTCAATCTTCTTGTTCTTATCGGCAAGCTGGCGGGCTGCGAGCTGGCTGCTCTCGTACCAGAATGTATAATTACCGGTGTAAATTTTGATTTTCTGACGGTCCACATCGGCCACATGCGTACATACGGCATCGAGGAAGTGACGGTCGTGCGAAACAACGATTACAATGTTTTCATAACCGGCCAGGAAATTTTCCAGCCAGCTGATCGTTACCACATCGAGGTTGTTGGTAGGCTCGTCGAGGATGAGAATATCGGGGTTGCCAAACAGGGCCTGGGCCAGCAATACCCTTACCTTGAGCGTACCGCTGATATCTTTCATCAGCGACTGGTGGGTATTTTCAGGTACGCCCAGTTCGCTCAGGAGACTGGCTGCATCACTTTCAGCGGTATACCCTCCCATTTCGCCAAATTCGGCTTCCAGCTCACCGGCGCGGATACCATCTTCTTCGGTAAAATCTGCCTTCGCGTAAATGGCGTCACGCTCCTGCATTACTTCCCAGAGTTTTTTGTGACCCATCATCACTGTATTGAGCACGGTGCAATCATCAAACTCAAACTGGTTCTGCTTCAGCACCGCAATGCGCTCTCCGGGGGTAATTTCCACGGTACCTTTGTTCGGCTCAATTTCGCCGGACAGGATTTTCAGAAAGGTACTTTTACCAGCCCCGTTGGCGCCGATGATGCCGTAACAATTTCCTTTGCTAAAGGTCAGATTCACTTCATCGAATAAAACCCGCTTACCAAACGACAGGGTAACGTTATTCACTGTAATCATGCATCCAGAAATTTGAGGCGCAAAGGTACGAAGAAATAATGGGGTTTGGGGGCTGGACCCACGGGTTGGTAAATGGGCATCCTGATGGTTGTTCATCCCCCGCTGGCGGGGGCGCTGGCAGCAGCTTACTATGGGTACCTGTTTCATGGATGGCGGTGGTACTGTTGCCCCACCCATCCATGCAATAGGGTTGCTGCGGTAATATCGTGCTGGCGCCCCTGGCAGCGGGGATGAACTGGCAGCTGGATGAGCCAAAGTACCAGCAGCGTATTGGTGTCCACACGATGCCGCCGGCGGGGATGGGCGGCCATAAGGATGTACCAGGGAACAGCAGCATATTTACTCCGCTTCGCGGAGCAAGGATTCGAGATGAAGGGGGTCGGTAACCATTTGCAGGTTGCCGTTGGCATCGAAGGGCCATTGTTCGCGGGGTTTGTCCCAGTACAATTCCACACCGTTCCCATCTGGATCGTTGAGGTAAATAGCTTCGGAAACGCCGTGGTCGGCAGCGCCCGTAAGCGGATACCGGGCTGCTACCAATCGCTTCAGCACCTGCGCCAGGTCTTTGCGGGTGGGATACAGAATGGCAGTATGATACAAGCCACAGGCGCGCTGGGGAGCTGGCGGCGCATTTTTGCTGTGCCAGGTATTCAGCCCGATATGATGATGGTAGCCTCCTGCCGAAAGAAAAACCGCCTGCGGCCCATAACGCTGCGTAATCTCAAAACCCAATAAACCCTGGTAAAAGGCCAGGGCCTTGTCGATATCCGACACTTTCAGGTGTATATGACCGATGCGGGTACCTGGAGGAACCGTGTAGCTGGACATGTAGCGTAATTTAAAATATGAACGAAGGTCGTGGCGTTTTTCCTGCTGCACGGGTTGGAGGGACCAGCAGGCACAAAAAACCCATGAAAAATTACACTTTTTATGAATGTATAATAAAAAAGCCTGTAAAGGATGGAATACAAATTATCCCAACCGTTACAGGCCTATAGGAAGTTTATGCGCTTTATTTCTTTTCCGCAGTGAGCCCGGCCATCAGGTATTCCTTGTTCAGCCTTGAGATATTGGAAACGGAAATTTGTTTCGGGCAAACTGCTTCGCACTGTTCTGTAAACGTGCAGGAGCCGAATCCTTCCTTATCCATCTGGGCTACCATGTTCAGCACGCGGGTTTTGCGTTCCGGTTCACCCTGCGGCAACAGGGCCAGGTGCGATACCTTGGCCGCGAGGAACAACATGGCCGAACTGTTTTTGCAGGCTGCTACACAGGCGCCACAACCAATACAGGCTGCAGCTGCGAATGCTGCATCGGCTTTTTCCTTTTCTACCGGGATGGCATTGGCATCAACGGCATTGCCCGTATTTACCGAAATGTATCCGCCCGCCTGAATGATGCGGTCAAACGCGCTGCGGTCTACCACCAGGTCTTTAATTACGGGGAAAGCGTTGGCGCGCCAGGGTTCCACCACAATGGTGTCGCCGTCTTTGAAAGCACGCATATGCAACTGGCAAACGGTGTTGGCTTTCCAGGGACCATGCGGACGACCATTCACGTACATGGAACAACTGCCACAAATGCCTTCACGGCAATCGTGATCGAAAGCCACCGGGTCTTTTCCTTCTCTGATCAGGCGCTCGTTCAACACGTCGAACATTTCGAGGAAAGACATTTCTGAAGAAATATCTTTCATCTCATAGGTTTCAAAATGTCCCTTATCAGCGGCGTTCTTCTGGCGCCAGACTTTCAGGGTTAGGTTCATTGTATAGTGCTCCATCAAGCGATATTGTTGAATTAAGATATTGTTATTGTTCTCCTGGCAAGTTGTTGCGATCTGCCATCCAACAACTTTACCTTGTACGACCTTACTTGTAACTTCTTTGCGTTGGCTTGGCCACTTCGAAGTTCAGCGGTTCCTTGTGCAATTCCCAGTTGCTTTCACCTTTGAATTCCCAGGCAGCTACATAACTGTAGTTGGCATCATCACGTTTGGCTTCGCCTTCTTCCGTTTGGGATTCTTCGCGGAAGTGACCGCCACAGCTTTCATTGCGGTGCAACGCATCGATACACATCAGTTCGCCGAGTTCCAGGAAGTCGGCCACACGACCTGCTTTATCCAGTTCAGGATTGAATTCATTTACATTTCCGGCAACACGCAGATCGCTCCAGAATTCTTTTCTCAGTTGTTGTATTTCGGTAATAGCCTGTTTCAATCCTTCCGCATTACGGGCCATACCACATTTGTCCCACATAATTTTTCCGAGACGCTTGTGGAAACTTTCCGGCGTTTGATTGCCTTTGATAGACATCAGTTTTTCAATCCGCTCACGCACATTTTTCTCTGCTTCCACAAAGGCAGGGTGGTCGGTAGAGATAGGCGCCGTACGGATTTCGTCGGCCAGGTAATTACCAATGGTATAAGGAATCACGAAGTAACCGTCTGCCAGGCCCTGCATCAGTGCAGAGGCGCCGAGGCGGTTGGCACCGTGGTCGGAGAAGTTGGCTTCGCCCAGTGCATACAACCCGGGAACGGTAGTCATCAATTCATAGTCTACCCACAATCCACCCATGGTATAGTGCACGGCAGGATAGATACGCATCGGCACTTCATACGGATTTTCCCCTGTGATCTTTTCATACATATCAAACAGGTTACCGTATTTTTCTTTCACTACTTCTATACCGTGTTTGCGAACCTGTTCGTCGGTAGGATTGGTGATACCCAGTTTATTGCATTCAATTTTTCCATAGCGCACAATGGCTGCGGCATAGTCGAGGTATACGGCCTGGCGGGATGAACCTACGCCGTAACCGGCATCACAGCGTTCCTTGGCAGCGCGGCTGGCCACGTCGCGGGGAACGAGGTTACCAAAGGCCGGGTATCTTCTTTCGAGATAATAGTCTCTTTCATCTTCGGGTATATCGTTCGGCTTGCGGGTATCTCCTTTTTTCTTCGGCACCCATATGCGGCCGTCATTGCGCAGCGATTCCGACATGAGCGTCAGTTTCGACTGATGATCGCCCGACACCGGAATACAGGTGGGATGTATTTGCGTAAAGCACGGATTGCCGAAGAAAGCGCCTTTGCGATGTGCTTTCCAGATAGCGGTAACGTTGCTGCCCATGGCATTGGTGGAAAGATAGAACACGTTACCATATCCACCCGATGCTAACAGTACGGCATGGCCGAAATGACGTTCCAGTTCACCGGTTACCAGGTTGCGACAGATCACACCGCGACATTTACCGTCGATGATCACCACGTCGAGCATTTCGTGGCGGGCATACATTTTTACATTGCCCAGCGCTACCTGGCGTTCCAAAGCCTGGTAGGCGCCGATGAGCAATTGCTGCCCGGTTTGACCGGCAGCATAGAACGTACGCTGAACCTGTGTACCACCAAAAGAGCGGTTGCTCAGCAATCCGCCATATTCGCGGGCAAAGGGTACGCCCTGTGCCACGCACTGGTCAATAATATTTACACTCACTTCGGCGAGGCGGTGTACATTGGCTTCGCGGGCGCGGTAGTCGCCACCCTTGATGGTGTCGTAAAACAACCTGAATACGCTATCGCCGTCGTTCTGATAGTTCTTGGCTGCGTTGATGCCACCCTGGGCAGCAATGGAGTGCGCCCTGCGTGGCGAGTCCTGGAAACAAAATGCTTTCACTCTATATCCCAGTTCACCAAGTGAGGCCGCTGCAGAAGCGCCGGCCAGACCGGTCCCGATGACGATTACTTCCAGCTTACGCTTATTGGCCGGGTTAACCAGTTTACAATGACCTTTATAATAGGTCCACTTCTGATCTAATGGTCCGGCGGGAATTTTGGAATCAAGCATATTTCGAGTTTCGTGTGTTGAATTTCGTTTATCGGTTTCGCGATTAGGGTTATTAATCTACCCAGCCAAAGTACATACTTACGGGCATGGCTGCAAACAGCAGCGGAATGAGTATGGAGAACCACAGGCCAAATCCGCGGGCCAGGCTGATGTATTTGTTGTTGTGAACGCCCAGGGTCCTGAAAGCACTTTGAAATCCGTGCAACAGGTGCCATGCCAGGGAGAAACAACCTGCCAGGTACAAGATCACAATCCATCCGTTTTGAAATACATCAATCATGCGGGCGTAGAGGTTATGATAGGTTTTGGCGCCAGCTCCATAACTTACAGGTTCAAGTGTGTGCGTGATGCGGCTGGGCACCCAGAAGTGAGATATGTGCATGATCAGAAAAAGCAGGATGAGCGTACCGAGCAATCCCATGGATTTGCGGTACCAGCGGCTGCCTTTGGCGCCAATGGGCACCTGATAGCCCACTTTGCGGGTTGACCTGTTTTTCACTTCCAGCACATATCCCTGGATAATGTGTATGAAAAACCCAATGAAGAGGCCAACTTCTATGATGCGGATAACATAATAATTGCCCATAAAATGGGCAGCTATGTTGAAAACTTCTCCGTTGTCGTTATCATCAAGCAGGTCTGCAAAAATACAGGCGTTAATCCCGGCATGCACTACCAGGAAAGTGATGAGGAACAAGCCTGATAATGCCATTACAATTTTTTTTCCTACGGAGGATGTGAAGAACTCAGACCATTTCATTGTTGAATAGTATTTGTCTTTTCCAAAAACCCGGAAAGGAAATCAGCCGCTGCCCTGAAAATTGCAACAAGTAACAGCATTTCATATGGCAGCATCCGGAAGCATCCATGGCCGGGCTTTACAAAAACAGGAAGAGCTTTAAAAATTTTGACGCAAAAATAACGCAGGAGGGCCAATAATCATATGCTTGTAAAAATTTTTGTGCGATGCATTGCAGGTTAATGTAATTACAGGATAATCACAAAATCCCTATCTTAGCCCCTTAAACCTACTCCACCATCCGGGTCTGATGCAGCAAGTTTATTTTATACATTGGTGCGCAGCAACGAAATTTGCGACCCTTGTAATGGTAAAAAATAATGCATGAAACACGAAGAGGACTTTGAAGCAAATCTGGCCGGCGAAGAAGGTCAGAGTGAAGAAACGAAAAGCAGTTGGTTCAAGCGGATCAAGAAAGGCATTCTGACCAGCACGGCAGAGAAAAAAGAAACTCCGGAAGGACTCTGGAGCAAGTGTCCTGCATGTGGTTATATCTGTACCATGACCGAGTTGCGGGAAAACCTGTTTGTTTGTCCCAAGTGCAACCACCACCATCGTATCGGCAGTGCTGAATATTTTGAGATCCTGTTCGACGACAACCAGTATGAAGTACTGTTCGAAAACATCCGCTCCAAGGATTTCCTGCATTTCACCGACCTGAAATCATACCAGAAACGCCTCGAAGAAAGCTGGGCTAAAACAGATATAACAGACAGTATCCGTGTAGCGCGTGGTCCGCTGAAGGAGCATGAACTGGTGATAGCGTGTATGGACTTTGAATTTATTGGCGGATCATTGGGCAGTGTTATGGGCGAACGTATTGCCCGGGCAGTGGATCTTTGCCTCCAGGCACGCATTCCCCTGCTCATCATCTGTAAATCGGGCGGCGCCCGTATGATGGAAAGCGCTTTTTCACTGATGCAGCTGGCCAAGGTAAGCGGTAAATTATCGCAACTCACCGATGCGCGCATTCCTTATATTTCCCTGCTCACCGACCCATCCTTTGGCGGTATATCTGCCTCCTTTGGTATGCTGGGCGATCTCAATATTGCCGAGCCCGGCGCCCTGATCGGGTTTGCAGGTCCGCGTGTGATCAAGGAAACCATCAAGAAAGACCTGCCCGAAGGCTTCCAGCGCAGTGAATTTTTGCTGGAACATGGGTTCCTCGATTTTATTGTTCAAAGAAAAGAATTGAAGGATAAACTGGCTACAGTATTTAAATTGTTGAGAAACTAAAGAAGTTCTAAGAAAGACCGGATGCTTTATCCGGTCTTTTTTTATCAGGCGCCCTACCCCTTTTAGTGCTTAATTCATCACTCCCGATTTTAGTACGTAAATTTGCGCTCCTGAAAAGCGCGTACCGTGTCAACATCCATAAACAACCGCACTGCCTACCATGAGTATTTCATCGATGAAAAATACGATGCAGGCATGGTATTGACCGGTACGGAAGTGAAATCGCTCCGCAATGGCCGCGCCAGCTTCAATGACAGCTATTGCTATTTTCATAAAGGCGAACTCTGGATCAAAAACCTGCACATAGCCGAATATTCACACGGCACGGCCAATAACCACGATCCCGTACGAGACAGAAAATTATTGTTGCAGAAACGTGAATTGCGAAAGCTGGAAGCCAAACTCAAGGAAAAAGGGTATACCCTGGTGCCGCTCCGGATTTTCTTCACTGAAAAAGGACTGGCCAAACTGGAGATTGGACTGGGCAAAGGCAAGAAACTGCACGACAAACGCGAAACCATCAAAAACCGGGATGTAGAAAGGGAAATGAAGCGATTCCTCAAGTGAAAATAGCCAATCACATTCTGGCTTGATTTTTTCTACCTAACTTCATGTTATGCGCCGATTACTCCCATTTTCCATTTTTGTATTGCTCGTACAATTTTCTTCCGCGCAATCACTCACCGGTTCCTGGTACGGAAAGGCAGATGTGGTAGCGCCCGGCATCAACAATAACTATCTCACCGAGCTGATTTTAAAACAAAAGGGCAATGAAATAGAAGGCATCTTTGCCTACTATTTTAAAGACAGCTATCAGAGCTTTTTTGTGCGCGGCACCTACAACAAGCAAACGCGCAGGGTACGCATTGATAACCTGCCCATTCTTTTTTACCGGTCCGACAGCCGCAATGGCATCGAATGCCCCATGCATTTTGAAGGCATACTGATGGTAAGCCAGGTGAACAGCCTGCTGCGCGGTTCGTTTTACTCCGAAGACCGGTATAAATATACCTGTCCCGAACTGCGTGTAAGTTTCAGCCTGGACAATGCGGCCAATACCGACAGCGCGCTTGCCCACACCATGTCCGGACAAAAATTCTGGCAACCGCAGGAAGAAGACCTCGTAGTGACCAACCTGGCGAGCAATGAAACCGTTACAATCAACGCCGATGCCATGGCTGCAGGCACCCAAAGCATAGAGGCACCTGCACGCATAAACGAAGATGGCAGCAGCGAACTGATTGCGCGCCTGGAAAGCAGAAAAACCATCTATACCATGGACGTGGAAGTGGAAAGCGATTCGCTGCGCATCAGCTTTTACGATAACGGCGATGTGGATGGCGACAGCATCAGCGTATTCATCGATAAAAAACCGGTGCTGGTAAAGCAGGAGCTTACGGCGCGTGCATTAAATATCTACGTGAAGCTGGACAGTACAAAAGACGTGAATGAAGTGACCATGTTTGCCGAAAACCTCGGCGCCTACCCTCCCAATACCGCCCTGATGGTAATTACCGATGGTGTCAAACGCCATGAAGTATATCTCAGCAGCAGCCTTACGCAAAATGCAGGCATACGGCTGAAAAGAAAAAAGAAGTAAGTAAAAAGGCAGAAGTTGTGAACTTCTGCCTTTTGTGTTATTCGAACAATTCGGGTTGATCGCTTTCAGATGCTTTCTCTTCTTTCATCACCCATTCAAATTCGGTGCTCTTGGTATAGTCGGCCAGCTTGTTGCCTACGGCCTTCCAACCCATAACTTCCACAAAATCGTTGATCTTGACTTTGGTGGTACGTGCCTGCGCGCCACGTCCGGCCCTGATCTGTACAATGGGTTCAGGATGCGTAGTAACTGCTTCGAGGTAGTTGCCTTCGCCTTCCTTGATAAAACTGAAAGCATTGTGCAGTGTGGTAGTTTCGATCTTAAAACGTTTTACATTGAACTGCTGCTTATCGTTGTCGAGATAGATGGCCGTTACAATTCTTTCGGGATTGAATTTCTCGATAGACACTACTTTCTCCACATCGAACCGCTGGGTTAATTCCTGATCGGTGATTTCGTAGGTACCGTTCTGGTACATCACCAATATTTTATCTTCCGGCTGGAAGCTGCCCAGGTATTGTCCTTTTTCTTCGGTGTTGAGACGGCCAAAGGTATCGTCGAACCACAATTTAATGCCGCCGAGCGTGGAGCGTCCCTGTTCCTTGAACTTCACCGATTTGATAGGATACTTCGTTACCTGGTTGCCGATACTGTTGCGGCTCTTTATTTCTATTTCTTCAAAATAAAAATCAAATTCTTTTTTGCGTGCTGTGCTGTTGGGGCTGAGGATCACGCGCACCACCTCTGCTTCGCCGTTAGGATTGGCAGAGAAGTAATGCACTTTGCTTTTTTCAGCGCCTTTGGTGAGATCGTATTCACGCTCGCGGGTGACGCCGGTTACGTTGAAGCGCTTGGCAAAACTGATACCCGTTTTACCATCCACATAAATCATGTTGTAGGTGGTGCGTTCATCATTCTTCTGGAATACGGCCACATGGATAATGTCCTTTCCGATGAACACTTTATCGGCCACCTTCACCACTTTCATTTTACCGCTCTTGGTAAAGGCAATGATATCGTCAAGCGTAGAACATTCGGTAACAAATTCGTCTTTCTTCAAACCGGTCCCGATAAAACCATCCGCGCGGTTTACATACAATTTGGTATTGGCAATAGCCACCTGCTTGGCCTGGATGGCTTCAAACAGTTTGATTTCTGTTTTGCGCTCTCGTCCCTTGCCGTATTTCTGCAGAAGGTTCTCATAGTAGGCCACTGCAAAGTCAACCAGGTTGGCAAGGTCGTGTTTAACCTGTTTGATGTCTTTGTCGAGCCCCTTGATCTGCTCGTTCAGTTCTTCGATATCAAGCTTATAAATACGGCGAACCGGTTTTTCGGTAAGCTTTACTATATCGTCGCGGGTAATATCGCGGCGGAGTTGTTTGCGGTAAGGTTTGAAAGCTTCATTGATGGCATCGAGCACTTTTTCCCAGGTGGCATGTTTCTTTTCCAGCTCCTTATAAATCTTTTCTTCGAAGAAGATTTTTTCCAGTGAAGTGTAATGCCATTTTTCCTGCAGCTCGGCCAGTTTGATTTCCAGCTCTTTCTTCAGCAGTTCCTTGGTATGGTCTACTGAATATTTCAGCAGATCGTGCACCCCCATGAATCGGGGCTTCTGGTCAACGATCACGCAGGTATTGGGCGATACGCTCACTTCGCATTGTGTAAAAGCGTAGAGCGCATCGATGGTAATATCGGGAGAAATGCCCGGCGCCAGGTCTACCTGGATTTCCACTTCTGCAGCGGTGTTATCCGTTACTTTTTTGATCTTGATCTTACCCTGTTCATTCGCCTTGATAATGGAATCGATCAGCGCTGTGGTGGTAACGCCATAAGGCACATCGCGAATGATGAGCGTTTTTTTGTCCACTTCTTCAATATGCGAACGGATGCGCACCTTGCCGCCACGCCTGCCTTCGTTGTAGTGGGTAACATCGATCATGCCCCCAGTCTGGAAATCGGGATACAGTTCGAATTTCTTACCACGCAGGTATTTGATGGCGGCTTCTATGATTTCGCAGAAATTGTGCGGGAGAATTTTGGTAGCCAGACCTACTGCAATACCTTCAGCACCCTGTGCCAGCAGCAGCGGGAACTTCATGGGCAAGGTAACGGGTTCGTTCTTGCGGCCATCGTAACTCAGCGCCCACTCGGTGGTTTTGGCGTTGAAGGCCACGTCCAGCGCAAAACGGCTGAGGCGGGCTTCAATGTAACGGGCGGCAGCAGCTTCATCGCCGGTGCGTACGTCGCCCCAGTTACCCTGTGTATCGATCAGCAGATCTTTTTGCCCCATGTTCACCAGGGCATCGCCGATACTGGCATCGCCATGGGGATGGTATTGCATGCTATGGCCGATGATATTGGCCACCTTATTGAAGCGGCCATCGTCCATTTCCTTCATGGCATGCAAAATGCGCCGTTGCACCGGTTTCAACCCATCTTCAATAGCCGGTACGGCGCGTTCGAGAATTACATAGGAAGCATAATCGAGGAACCAGTTTTTATACTGCCCCGTTACGCCGGATTCAAGGTCAAACAAATCTTCTTTCTTCTTCGCTGCCAAAGCTGAATATTTTTTTAATTAAGACTATAAAAAAACTTACCTGTCGTTACGGCCTATAGGTCCCAGGTGTGTATCTTTAAAACTGCTGGCATATTTCAACCCATAACCGAAAAGCCTGTCCATACTGCTATGTCCGAATAAAATCAAACCTGCCAGTTGCAAGGGTCCATTGGCCCCATATAACCCGGCCAGGTATACCACAATGGCCACACCTTTGTGATGAAACAGGTTATAAGTAAAAGCGCCCACCTTGTTGTTCACCAGGTAACCCAATATACTGATATCAGGCGCCAGGAACAGTGCGGCGTACATCCACCAGGGATAAGGCATCACACTGAACAGGTATATGCTGAGGCCCAGCATGGCTGCCTCTTCGAGCCGTATAAGATTTTTCATACCAATTCCTTCTGCACAAAAAACCGGAGGCGCCGGGTATACAAGCTGATGTATTATTCGGCTACTGTTGGCTGTGATGATTTTGCTTTTACTTCAAAATCTTTCATGCCTTTCGGTTCACCCTGCACATCATAATCTCCCTGCGCCAGCAATCCTTTCAGGCGCCACAGCAGGAACATATCGCCGGTAGTTTGTTTGTTTTTACTCAAAAAATTATGAATAATGCGACTGGCTTTCTGCCAATCGGATGTAATGTATTTTTTCAGATCGTTGTCGTAGTAATCGTAATCGTGCTGCGACAGCTTTTTGCCTCCTTCGAGAATGCGTACGCCTTTGTCTTCATTTTGCAAACGCGTCCACTCATCGGGGTCTACTTCAAACTCGCTGAGCGTAATGGGCCGGGCGAGTTTTTTGGCTTTTAAGAATTCTTTTGGTGGAATGGTATGCAGCCATTCGGGATAAAAGATCAGTCCTTTTTCATTGATGAACGGGAGATTGTTCAGGTACAGGATGAAAATTCTGCCCTGGAAATCTTTCAACTGGCTCATGAGCCAGTAGTAGCCGCTCACATCGTGTTTGTTTTGTGCGGCCCATATCCATACCACTTCTTCTTCATTATTCTTCAACCGTTCGATCAGATCGGCAACGGTTTTGTTGTCGTCTACCAAACCTTTATCTACAGCACCGTCTGCATCGCCGCCGGCCAGTACGGTACGCCACCAGTCTTTTCTGGCCGCTATGCCTTCTTCTGTATAGATGTCTTTTATTGGTCCAACTGCGTAATCATCTTTTACCTGGATCACCTCTCCTGCCAGGCTTTCGTCAAGCTCTATGGCTTTTTGCATCACAGCCACATCTGCTTCGTTGAAAACTATGTGAATCATACTGTGTTGTTTAAGGAAAAATTTATTGCTCTTCCACCAGGTCCAGTTCTATGCGCAGGCGTTCAATAATAAACTCCTGGCGTTCCTGGGTATTCTTACCCATGTAATATTCCAGCAATGGCTGAATATGTTCACCATGCTCAATGATCACCGGCTTCTTGCGCATTTCGGGACCGATGAAGCGGGCAAATTCTGCAGGACTGATTTCACCCAATCCTTTAAAGCGGGTGATCTCCGGTTTGCCACCGAGTTTTTTAATGGCGGCCTGCTTTTCATTTTCATCGTAACAATAGATCGTTTCCTGTTTGTTGCGCACGCGGAAAAGCGGCGTTTCCAGGATGTATACGTGCCCGTTCTTCACCAGGTCGGGGAAGAATTGGAGGAAGAAGGTCATCATCAGCAGGCGGATGTGCATACCGTCTACGTCGGCATCGGTTGCGATCACAATATTGTTGTACCGCAGTCCTTCATAACCTTCTTCGATATTCAGTGCATGTTGCAGCAGGTTGAATTCTTCGTTTTCGTACACCACCTTTTTGGTAAGACCATAACAGTTAAGCGGCTTACCGCGCAAACTGAATACAGCCTGCGTTTCTACATTGCGCGATTTGGTGATGGAACCACTGGCTGAGTCACCCTCGGTAATAAAGATGGTGCTTTCTTTTGCTTTTTCCAGGATAGCCTCTTTGTCTTTGCCGGTTGGTTCATCGTTGAGATGGTAACGGCAGTCGCGCAGCTTGCGGTTATGTAGGTTGGCTTTTTTGGCGCGTTCATTGGCCAGTTTCTTGATGCCTGCCAGTTCCTTGCGTTCCCTTTCACTTTGCTCGATACGTTTTTTCAACGCATCGGCTGTGGATGGGTTACGATGCAGGTAATTGTCCAGTTCCTTGCTGAGAAAATCACCTACAAAATTGCGCATGGAAGGTCCGCCTTCGTACACGAACTGCGAGCCCAGCTTGGTCTTGGTTTGTGATTCAAACACCGGCTCCTGCACCCTTACCGAGATGGCGGCGCAGATGCTGGCGCGGATATCGGAGGCTTCATAATCTTTTTTATAGAAATCGCGGATGGTTTTGACTACTGCTTCGCGAAAAGCCGCGAGGTGCGTGCCACCCTGCGTGGTATACTGACCATTCACGAACGAATAGTATTCTTCTCCATACTGGTCCTCGTGCGTCATGGCCACCTCAATATCATCCCCTTTCAGGTGAATGATCGGGTAGCGCAATTCGTCTTCGTTGGTCTTGCGTTGCAGCAGGTCGAGCAACCCGTTTTTGCTGACGTATTTCTTTCCGTTGAGGGTGATGACGAGACCGGCATTGAGGTAACAATAGTTCCACAGCTGGCTGTCGATATATTCTTCAATGAAACGGAAATTTTTGAACACTCCGCTGTCAGGAATGAAGGTCACCATGGTACCGTTCTTTTCATCGGTTTTGGTTTCCTTGTGTTCCTTGATCAGCACGCCCTGCTGGAATTCGGCGGTTTTTTCACGGCCTTCGCGGAAAGCGGTTACTTTGAAATAATTACTCAATGCGTTTACCGCTTTTGTACCCACACCGTTCAAACCAACGCTTTTCTGAAACACTTTGCTGTCGTATTTGGCGCCGGTATTGATCTTGCTCACCACATCCACCACTTTGCCCAGCGGAATACCGCGGCCATAGTCGCGCACGGTTACCGTTTTTCCATCGATGGTAATATCAATCTGTTTGCCGTAGCCCATGGTGTACTCGTCAATACAGTTGTCGATTACCTCTTTGAGCAGCACGTAAATGCCGTCGTCTGGACTGGAACCATCGCCCAGTTTGCCGATATACATACCCGGACGCATGCGGATATGCTCTCGCCAGTCCAGCGATTTAATGGAATCTTCGGTATACTCGAACAAATTGGTGGTTTCAGGTTTCTTTTCTTTTGCCATTTATCTGGTACTGAATTTTTGCAGGGATGAACAAATATTGCTCACCTGTTGCTCTGACTATCTTTGATTTATGTGAAATAAAATGCGATTCCCGACACGTTTCCCTACTTCGGGAACGGGCAAATATAGCCAATTGAAGGCAGAAGGTTTTTCCCGTAGTTATTAACGAATGTGGAAAAAAATGACGGCTTGTCACACAATAAAACAACTGTTGTCAGCCGGAGAGTTAACAAATAATGAGACCAATTTGTTCAGGAGGGAAATGGCCGGTGCCATTGGCCAGCGCGGGAAAAACAACAGAAAAATTTTCATACTGCGCCGGAAGCGTTTCCGGATAGTGATATTTGCGTTTTCAAAACAATACCACCCATTTCGCACAAGATGACCCAACAAGCACTTCTGGCAGACATCCGGCAGGTAAGCGTACATCGCAATGGTACCACTTTGCTGCATTCCCTGGATTGGCAGCTATACCAGCATGAGCAATGGGGCATTATTGGCCCTTCGGGCAGCGGGAAAACCACGCTGGCGCAGGCGCTGGCAGGCAGGATCTTTCATCACGGTGAAATAGATTTTTACTTTCAGCAACCGGGTGGTGTGTTGTTGATTGAACAGCAGCATCATTTCAAAAACCGCTCTAACACAGCAGACCTGTACTACCAGCAGCGCTACAATTCGATGGACGCGGAAGATACGATTACGGTGGCGGAAGCGCTGGCAGGGTATACAACCGATGAAGCGTTGTTCAACAGCCGGATGGCATTGCTTCATCTCAATGCATTGCTGGACAAACCGCTCATTCAATTGTCGAATGGTGAAAACAAGCGGTTGCAACTTGCCAAAGCCTTGATGCAACACCCGGCGATGCTGATACTGGACAATCCGTTCACCGGGTTGGATATCGAAGGCCGTAAGACTTTACATGCAATCTTGCAATCACTTCGGGCGGAAGGTATACCTGTTATTTTGATTGCTCCCATTGATGAATTACCAGACAGTATTACGCACGTGATGGTGCTGCAGGAAGGGAAGTGCGTCTATGCAGGGCCAAAGAATAGTTTGCCCCCCACTATAAAGGAAAGCAATACCTACTCCATCACAGATTATACAGCTCGGCTCGCCGGCATACCTGCACAACGCGAAGATGATTTTGCCTGCGCGGTAAAGATGAAAAATGTAACGGTACGGTACGGAGAGAAAATCATTCTGCAAGACATTCACTGGGAAGTAAAGCGCGGCGAATGCTGGAGCATTGCTGGTCCCAACGGCAGCGGCAAGTCTACCTTGCTGAGCCTGATCACCGCCGACAACCCGCAGGCCTATGCCAACGACATCTGGCTGTTCGATCGCAAACGCGGCACCGGGGAAAGCATCTGGGACATCAAACGGAAAATCGGATTTGTATCGCCGGAACTGCATTTGTTTTTTGATGCCGGTGCTACCTGTTTTGAGGTGGTAGCTTCAGGTTTATTTGATACGATCGGGTTGTTCCGGCAACTCTCGCAGGCGCAGCAACAACAGGTCCATGCATGGTTGGAGTTACTCGATTTGAAAAAGTGGCAGACGAGTTTTTTGAACAGGCTTTCGCTGGGACAACAACGCATGACTTTGCTTGCCCGCGCGCTGGTGAAAAATCCGCCGCTATTGATATTGGATGAACCCTGCCAGGGACTGGACGACGGGCAAACGAGGAATTTCAGGGAACTGGTGAACCAGTTGTGCGTGCATTTCCGCACCACGTTGTTGTACGTGAGCCACTACGAGAAAGATATACCGGCATGCGTGCAACACCAGTTGCGCCTGGAAGCAGGGAAAGGCATTATCAGGAAATAAGGAGCGTCCCAGGGCGGTAAGCCAATCGGTCGATGCCCGGATTGCAGTACTTTAATGGACATTTCACAGTGTGCTGAAAAAAAAATTTACAGCACAAATATGCTGCTGTCAATAACTGATTATTGACAATATTCAATTCAGTTACTCTTCTGGTGAAATAATTCTACAAGCTTTCCACGTAGCACGCGAAACAGGGTGTTTATAATTTTTGTGCCAGCAGGCTATAAAAAATGTTAAAAAAAATACTTGTCAACATAAAAATATTCTGGCATAGTATTGGAATATTACACTCACAATACAACCTAACCGTACACAACACCGGGTCCCCAACCGTATAATGCAGCCGCCCCGGCTATGCACCCGATGATTAAACGATGTAACCATTTTTTAATTAACCCATAATTTGTAATTATGAAACATGCCAAATTGAAACTGGCAGCACTGAGTTTTGCTGCCGCAGCCTTATTCGCATTTAGTGAACTGAGAACCGGTACCATTAAAGGTATGGTAACGCCTGCAGACGGTGCTTCGAATGCGTGGGCCGTATCCAGTACCGACACGTTAAAAGCAGCTATCAACGAGGGAACATTCACCATATCGGATGTACCGGCTGGCACTTATCGGGTAATAATTGAAGCAAAACCGCCTTACAAAAACGCAGCAAAGGATGGTGTAACCGTTACCGATGGTCAGACTACTGACGTAGGAGAAATCAAGTTGGAGCAATAGCACAATCAGAAAGCTAAAGGAAAAGGGAAGTCAGCAGTGCCGCAAGGTGCTGCTTTCTTTTTTTGGTCACACTTGTTTTGATACTGCCTTGCAGGCATTTTCTTGCGTTTCGATGTAATAGCAATCGTTGAATGGTCCTTTCAGGGCTTTGCACAGCAATTCCGCTACTATCCTTATTATAATTGCAAGCACATGAAATCGGGTCCAATAGTGATAATAGCGGATGATGCGGACGACAGGGGAATCTCCAGGACATCCTGTGGGATATAAATATCAGGAACAAACTGATTTGGTTTCCACGCGCCGATCTGGCATTTTTATACCTCAAAACGTCTGAGGAAAAACCATTTAATATTCTCAGCAATATCAACCTGCCCGGTCAAAACGGCATCGGGTCCAAAAGACAAATTGATGCCGATCCACAACTACGCGCCAAAAGCGTTCCCTTTGTTTTTTACAGCACCTCGGTTAATCAGCAGGCAGTGAATGAAGCGTATTCGAAGATGACGGTACAGGGATTTTTTCAGAAGGGGATTAACTATGAGGAAATGAAGAAGGATAGCCAGTTGATAATGGATTATTGGAAAGGTATTGCAAGCATCCGGATACTTAACTTTTTTTCACCTACATATTAACGTAAGATTTATATATTAATGTAGATAACTTTTTTGAGAGATTTATGTGGATGTGAATAAGGTTTTATACTTTTACGCATAGTCGTTACCGGCATACTTATTTTTTTATGGAACTCCAATTCCTTAAGTTTTTGCTGGATATTGCGCAATACTACGCCGTTCCTGAGGAGCTGAAGTCAAGATTACCTACTTTCAGGGAACTTGCAGAATGGTATGGTCCTTATCTGGCCCTTGTATTGTGCCTGGTTATCGCCTTGTTGGTTATGCAATTTGTATGGTTTAGCAGAGTAATACGCGCCAAGAATGCAGAAATCAGCAGGCTCATAAAAAAAGAAAGTGATATTTACGAACGACTACATCATTTGATCGATAGGATAATTGGTTTTCAAAAATAGTATCTATGTTTTTAGCAATTAACACAGCACTCATCCTTATTATCCTTTTGCTGTTCCTCGGAGGCTATTACCGGATTTCAAGAAGGTATTATTTTGATTTGACAATATACCAGTTAAGAGCACTCCGGCATGATACGCTGATGCACCTGTCTCACCTGGTGGCGACCGAAAACTGCGATCCTGTTGAAGTGCTGGAGTTAAGAAAAATGCTGGACGTATTTTCCTATACCTTAAACCGCTTCGACCAACTGCAATCCAGGCTTTTCAGGTACAAAAGTTTGCAGCAAATATTTTTGAATATTGACCGGGTTGCAAGAAAAGCAGACCGCGAAGTAGCAGTAAAAAGTCCCAAGATAGTGGAATTGAAAATGGGATTTTTGAATGCCTTATATACAGCTTTTTGCACCAGTATTTTTTTCAGGCACAAGCTGGTGGTGAAATTGTTTTTCATGCTAACCGCCATTGCAGTGCGGGTTGGAATGAACGTTGCCAGAAGGCGGGTAAGGGAACTGCAGTATATAGTGCGTACATATAATCACATAAACAAGAGTAGGAATGCGTTAAGCTGTTAGCGGACCTATTTATTTCCAAAAGCATCAGGTCATTCAAAGAGGCACCAAAGGGGTAAATGAAACCAAATAGGGACAACTCAGAGGTGTATAAGAAGAAAAGAGGGAAACCTCCTGCAGGTACCAGACTCATGCTTTTTCAGTCATAATCAATAAAAAACCGCCTCACATTATTGTTGTTGAGGCGGTTATTATTTGTCTGTGTCCCCGCAGAGACTCGAACTCTGGACCCATTGATTAAGAGTCAATTGCTCTACCAACTGAGCTACGGAGACGAAAAACAGGACTGCAAAAATAAGGGATAGAAATTAAATGCAAAACAGCAATATCTGTCGCCCTGTTTCCCGTTATGATGATTAGCTCCAGGTAACTGCTAATCCGTTTCCCGCTCCCGGTATTCTTCCGGCGTTCCATCATCATCGGCATCAAACCGGTCGCCACCGAGACTGTAATAGTCATTTTCTTCATCGCCCTGGTCCAGCGCATCACGGCGCGGAAGACTGCCGTTACTGTCTGGAATATCGAGGTCTTCACCGGTAGTTTCGATGTCCACAGCCGCCTCATTCAGTGGATCACCCTCAAAATCGGTATCGTCAAGGCCTTCCCCACTCACCAGTTCGTCTTCTCCCATATCGAGGTCCTGGTCAGGATCGCCGAGCAGTTCTATGTCTTCCGGCGTTACGTCCGCCTCGGTACCCATTACAATTTCCAGGTCATCTTCTTCCTCCAACACATCCTTTCCATCGCGCTCGCCTTCCTCATCGTCGGCGGCTGCTGTTGAATCTGCCATTTCACCGGGCACGCCGGCAGACAGCACGCTTTCCTGTCCGGGGATGTCGGATACTTCCGGCATCATAATAAATTCATCTTCATCACTACCCAGTCGTTCACGATTCATGCGTGTTGAAGTAGATTCTTTCGTATCATCAGCATTGGTTGACTGCGGCGCCTCGGCGTCATCCCTGTATATATTATCCCGTTGATCGGTTTTTCCGGTTTTCTTTTTTCCCGAAGTTTTTGGTCTTGCCATAAATACTTTTTGTATCAGTATCAAAAAAACTATGCCGCCAGCATGGGTGCTTTGCAGGGTTGTATTCAACATTTATTTTGTGTTACAGCAGCTTCCCTCCTCCTGCTGCAATTAAATTGGTACAACAAAAAGAAGTGTAGAAGAATCACTACAACCAGATAACCACAAAGCCGACAGGGAATAAGAAACGCAGTTGCTGAAGAAAAGAAAAAACTACCAACGTGAACGCATTAACCTGATCGCGAAAGTCCTGTGTTTCCTGCTGCCGGTGAACAATTACAAATGCTCCATGGAATGAGAATTGAAGATTTTATGTTAAACCAACATATCATCTGCCTTAAACGTTCAGCTGTATGATCCGCGGGATAACCGTTTATAGAAACCGGGTTGTAGAAGTATGCTTCCGCGCTGCACGTTTTATTCCCATTGCCGGCCTGTTATTGTATTTATTCCTGGTGTCTGCATTCGTATTACCGGTAGCCATTCTGTATTGTTTGTTGATTATGCCCGCAGCATGGACAACGCAGTTTGTAAAACATAAACGCTATATACCAATGCTCATCAGGACTGCCGGCAGCCTGGAACATATCAGCTTACAGCTTTCGCACGCACGCAAATCTGTAGTGGGTTGCTTTCATGCGATCAGGAGAAGTATGCGATGGCAGTGGCCATTGTCGTGATGCAACCTACCCCACAGTTTCCCTGGCCTCATCAAGGCATCAAATTTGAAATAAGCATTACGTGTTACGTATTGCACAAATAGCACCCTTGTATGAATCTGTACCGCCCCGCCTGTACGGAGGCACAGAACGGATCGTCCATTACCTCACCGAGGAACTGGTAGCATTGGGCTATGATGTAACCTTGTTTGCTTCCGGCGATTCTATTACTACAGCCCGGCTCATACCCGTTGCCCCGAAAGCTTTGCGATTAGGCAATTGCAAAGACCCGCTCGCCTGGCACATACTGCAACTGGGCGAAGTTTTTGACCGCATGACTGAATTTGACCTGTTGCATTTTCATACCGACTATTTACATTTCCCTTTTACCAACGCATGGAATAAAACAACGCTTACCACGTTACATGGACGGCAGGACCTGCCGGAACTGAAACACCTGTACCAGAAATATTCCAATATACCGGTGGTATCTATCAGTAATGCACAACGCCTCCCCTTGCCCATGGCCAACTGGGCAGGCACCGTGTATCATGGTTTGCCGCTCAACCTGTACAGGCCCGGCGATGGCAAAGGCAATTACCTCTTGTTCCTTGGCCGCATTTCCGAAGAAAAAAGACCTGATCGCGCCATCGAAATTGCGCGCCTGGCCAACATGCCTATCAAAATCGCGGCAAAAGTAGATAAGGCAGATATGGCCTATTTTGAAAAAAAGATACGGCGGTTGCTAAAACAGCCTCATGTTGAGTTCCTGGGTGAAGTGGGTGAAGCGCAAAAAGAAGAACTGCTGCAGCACGCAACCGCTTTGCTGTTTCCGATAGAATGGCCCGAACCGTTTGGACTGGTGCTGATCGAAGCAATGGCCTGCGGCACCCCCGTGATAGCATGGAACCGCGGCGCTGTGCCTGAAATTATTACACACGGTAAAACCGGTTATATTGTTGAGAACATCCCGCAGGCCGTGCATGCCATACAACAAATCCACCGGATCAGTCGCTCAACATGCAGGGAAACCTTCGAAAAGCGATTCAGCGCTACCGTGATGGCTAAAAACTATATACGATTGTATGAACTACAACGAGCCCGCATGCATGAGCAGCTGACCAACCTGAACACAATTGCCATCTCCAAAACCCTGCCATAGTGCGCAGTGTATTGTTTAACAAAGCCATTGCTGGCGACCGTTAATAGCAGTGTATGAAAAAACAGGAAGCCTTACTACGTTGGGAAGACAAGTATTACATCCACGCTTCTTCTTCGTATGCTGATGACCGTGTTAGCGTACTGAACTATGAAGACACATTCGGTATATTCGATCGCTGGGGCGATATCAAACAGATAGGCAGCGGTGTACAGGGCATTTATCACCAGGGCACCCGTTTCATCAGCGAAATGGAACTGGAGATCAACAAATACCGCCCCATGCTGCTCAGTTCCTATATCAAAAACGAAAACGAAATTCTCTCTGTGGACCTTACCAATCCCGATATGGAAGGCACAGACGGATTGCTGATTCCCAAAGGAAGCATCCACATCGCACGTACACGTTTTCTGCAAAACGGTTCCTATCATGAACTGGTAGTGCTTACCAATTATGGTGTAATGCCTTATGAACTGGAATTACTGATTTCCTACCGGGGCGATTTCAAAGATATTTTTGAAATACGCGGCATGACGCGGCAACAAAGAGGCAAAATGCTGCCGGCACAAACGGAAGGTTGTCGTATTGTGTGTTTTTCCTACGAAGGCCTGGACAATATTCAACGGCAAACACGCCTGCAGTTTGATCCTTCTCCCGACGAACTGAAATTTCATTATGCTATTTATCGCATTACACTCCCTCCGCAGGAGTCGTACAGTTTTCACTGCACTGCTGTATTCCAGGTGAAACAACACCCGCTGGCATTTGAGCCTTTCAGTCATGCGTTTTCAAAAAGAGAAGCGGTACTGCAAAAAGGGAAAGAATTGATTCCGGAAGTGTATACAGACAACACACAGTTCAACAACTGGATCAACCGTTCCGGCAATGATCTTCGCTCGCTGCTGGTGCAAACCTCCGAAGGTTTTTATCCCTATGCTGGTGTTCCCTGGTACAATACCGCATTTGGAAGAGACGGCATCATCACAGCTTTTTCCATGTTATGGCTGGTGCCCGAAATTGCCAAAGGCGTTTTACTGTTCCTGGCCCGCCGGCAAGCCACCGAACTGAATCCTGTGCAGGATGCCGAACCCGGAAAAATATTGCATGAAATGCGCAGTGGTGAAATGGCCGAAACCGGCGAAATTCCATTCAAATTGTATTATGGCACCATCGATGCTACGATGCTGTTTGTAATGCTGGCAGGACATTATCTCAAACGCACCAACGACCTCGCTACCATCAACCGCATCTGGCCGAATATCCTGAATGCCCTTACATGGATCAACAAGTATGGGGATATAGATGGTGATGGGTTTGTAGAATACCAGAAAAAAGCAACACATGGTTTAACCAACCAGGGATGGAAAGACAGTCATGACTCAGTAATGTACGAAGATGGCGAACTGGCCAGCTATCCTATTGCCTTATGTGAAGTGCAGGGGTATGTGTATGATGCCAAATTGCAGGCGGCTTACATAGCAGAAAGAATGGACGAACATACGCTGGCAGAAAAACTGAGAACCGAAGCCGCTACGCTCAAGGAACGCTTCAATGAAGTTTTCTGGGACGAAAAGCTCGGCACCTATGTACTCGCACTCGACGGCCAAAAAAGACCTTGCCGCGTATTGAGCAGCAATGCAGGACATACATTGTTCTCCGGAATTGCCACAGAAGAATATGCCCGCAGCACGGTGCAACGACTGATGTCGGATGAAATGTTCAACGGCTGGGGGATTCGTACCTTGTCTTCGAAAGAGGTTCGGTACAATCCTATGTCATACCATAACGGTTCCGTATGGCCGCACGACACCGCTTTGATCGCTTATGGTTTTGCGAGATATGGTTTTACGCAGGAAGCCCTCCGGCTGATGCAGGGTTTGTTTGACGCATCGTTGTTTATAGAGTTGCAGCGACTGCCGGAATTGTTTTGCGGATTTCCTTTCCGCCGGGGCGAAGCGCCTACCAGTTACCCGGTGGCCTGTTCGCCACAAGCCTGGTCAGTAGCAGCAGTATTCCTTGTATTGCAGGCATGCCTGCAGATTTCTATTGATGCCTTTCAAAAAAGACTGACATTCTGCAGACCGCAGTTGCCCTCCTACCTGAACCATATACGCATCTCCAACCTGCGTTCCGGTGATGAAGTGTTTACGCTGGAAATTATCAAATATCCACACGATATCGGCCTCCACCTGATCAAAAAGCCTGCCGGATGGGAAGTGGCCAACATCAAGTAATTTGCAAATAGGCACCGAACAAAAATGTCAGCGGGTCTTCTTTACATTATTTGCCACCAGACCTTTCGGTCCTTTCTGTACTTCAAAACTTACTTTATCGTGCTCTTTCACGCGATCGGCTAACTGGTTTACATGTACAAATATGCTTTCCTGCGTTTGTAAATCCCTGATAAAACCGAAACCTTTTGCATCGTTAAAGAAAGTCACCACACCGTTGCGGGTACCATTCATTTCCTCAGCGGGGTCGTATTTGGGCACACCAATCTGGATATCTTCCGCTTTTATTTCCACCTTTTTCTTCGGATCAGGTGGTGTGGACGTAATGTTGCCATTCTCATCGATGTAGGCCATCATTTCTTCCAGCGTCTTTCCTTTTTTCGCATTGGCCTTACGTTCTTCCATTTTCTCCCGTTTGTCCTGTTGCTTCTTTAAACGCTTTTTTTCCTTCTCTTTTTTATTAAAGGTTTCCTGGGATTTACCCATACTTATTAAGGTTTGATGAACAACGAATGTCGGCCTTTTATTGCTGAATATGAAGCGATGGAAGATATTTACTTAAGCACATTGGCCCGGTCCGGGCATATTTATAGAAGAAATACGTAGGCCAAATAAAGGTAAAGTGCTTGTACTTAGGCGATTAGGTATTGACAGCGAAATATTAAGGGGAGCGTTTCAAAAATGCTGAAAACCCATTGGCCGGTAAGGTAAGCCTCACACTTTTTTTATTGATGGCAACAGTTACCACTTCTTCCTTACCTGCCGGATTACTGCCATATATACTGTCTTTTGTGATCAGCAGCATGCATGGTTTGTCCACGGTAATCTTCTTTTTGTTTTGTATTTCCGCACTGCCTTTTGTATGAAAAACGAACATCTGCGTACCATCTTTCCATTGCACGGCCTGGCAAAGCGTATCGTTGCGAAGGATGGTCCAGTCTGGTTTGCGGGAAATGGTTGCTACCGCCGCGGGTGTTGTCGCCATCGTAACTACATAGCCTGTATTGACAGTATGCTGCTTGTGCTGCAACACAGGCGTGAAGACTTTTTCCCTAACAGGAGGCAGTTTTATGGAAGCATTGATATCGCTCCAATTGCCGGTTATTCTTTTCATGCGTACGGATACTGATGAAGGTTGTAAAAAAACATATCCGATGCCTGCATGGTATAGCCAGCGGACATTTTCAAAAGTGTATTCACCTTCGTCTGTCAACTCCTGGTCACCATCCACGGTAACATTGCTCACCCAGCGGCATTGGTCTATTGCTGTTTGCATGGGACCAACAATGTTGCGTTGCGTTAATCCTGCCATGAGGCAGATCACCCGTTCGTTGTGGCAAAACCAGGCTTTTTTTGCAGTAAGGGAACCGCCTTTTTCATCAGTCAGTTGGTAATCCATCACAGCAGCACCGCTCATCCCGTTCGACACCCCTCCCACCCACGGCAGCCGTGCGGCAGCTGCAGCACCGGGAAAAACAGTAACGCCGGGCAACAAATTCCAGTCCCATACAGGCATCAGGTCATAATACTCCTTCCCATCACGCACCAGGTAGGCATCACCGCTGTGCAACAATCGGCCTTTGAGGTTTTCATTGTTGATGGATTCAGTTGGAAGTGTACGACTCGAAATGGTTTTCAGAAAAAAAGAAAATGCAGGCGTATGATACGCTGCAAAGTCAGCACAAGGAAAATAACGGAAACCAACAACCGAAGCATTGTCTTTTTCCTGGCTTTCGGCAATGGCAATAAACTGAGGCGCATTGGCGGAGTCAATGGCGCTGAGATAAGGGATCAATTTCATGATGTCTGCCGCATGCAGTGCGTGGGGTCTGCTGACAGACCGGTCCAGCGTACCGGGTACGGTATGTTTTCCACGCGCCATCCATTGCCAGCCTTGCAATACAAAGTCAGCAAGCAGCTGAATTTTTTCCGCAGGCAATTGCCATTGTGTGCCCTGCAGTTCCCAGGCCAGCCGTACATTATCATATAAAAAAGCCCTGCCGTAATGATAGATCTGCAGGCGCTGGTTATGCTGATGAAAACTGTAATCGGGCTGAATGCCTTCGCCGGTGGACATTTTGATTTCACTCACCAGTTTTTGCACCGCATGACGTATGATGGAGTCATTTCCGGTAAGTGCGCCATAATGCAGGGCTAGATCGGCGCTCCAGGTCAAATTGGCGCCTGTATGCGTTTGCCAGTTGCCGTATTGCGCCATCACTTCCAGCGCCGACCGCAAGGTAGCGGAATCCATATACGGGCGCAATACAATCACGATATCACGCATCAATTGCGGCACGCCAATCTTGTTGTGCCACCAATTGTTGCTGTGGTATCTTTTCTGCAACCAGTGTTGCAGGGCATCAAACATGAATTGTTTTACCCGAATGTTGCGGTACCAGTATGAATCTTGCCGGGTCCATGCCAATGCCAGGGCGCGTACGCGCAGCAGGTGCTGCGATACCTGCCAGTTGGCCAATTGCTGATCCTGGTAGTCTATATCGCGCCATTGCGCTGATGAGTCGAAGGTATTGAGATAATGCGTGATGTCCGGCACTACTTCCGTATTTGTCAGCCAGGATCGGTATCGCTGTAAAATCAAGGCTGTCTCTGCATGGAAGCGCATGGAGAGTACGGCCAGCACGGGCAGATGGTCAGAAGCATACCGCTCGGGGATCACTTCATGCGAAATAATTTCATAGGCCTTTGATGGATAGTATGCAATATAGTCGATTGTCCTGTTGGGTTGATGCACGGGAATGGTAGGCGCACAGGGACTGCAGGTCCTGGTGAGGTGCGCGTCCAGCAATTGTATGCAACTACTGGAAGGTTGGGCATTGAGATCACCGGCCAGAATAAAAGGCAATGGTTCCTGCCGCACGATGCGCACAATTTCCTGCACCTGCAAATCGCGGTTGCCGGCGCTCTTCACATCCAGATGCGTGCTGCCAAACCGGAGGGTGTTTCCACCAGGCAATTGTACCGTAGCAACGGCCAGCACGCGTGGTTCGGCCGTGGTATCTGCAGCGGATGGCAGTGGATAGGTTTTACAATCTTTCAGGGGAAATTTTGAAAGCAATGCCACACCATATTGCCCGCCATCGTAGTTGATGGCTTTGCCAAAATAGACGTACATGTTCAGGCGGGCAGCTAATTCCGAGGCTTCATCGATGTTGCCTGAGCGGCCGGTGAAAACATCCACTTCCTGCACGGCCACGAGGTCAGGCTGCTGCTTTTTGATTACGGCGGCAATGGTATCGATATCAATTACACCGGCGGCGGATGGAGGATTGGCGTGATGAATGTTGTAGGTCATCACACGCAGCGTAGGTGTGTTGGGGTATGCCGGTTGTTGAGGATAGCCGTTGAGGGAAGACAACAGGCAGGCGCATAGGAATATGCGGGCGAGTGCATGTAGTTTAATTGAACTATATGAAAACATTGTGGTGCGCATACGTTACAACAATTACAGAGGCAGATCAGTACCACTCCGGGTTGACCACCCCGTCCATGCAGTAGTGTTGCTGGGGTAAGTTCGTGCTGACGCCCCCGCCAGCACGATATTGCCCAAGTAACCATATTGCATGGATGGGGGCCGGAGTTGTGCCCACGATAGCCCGGGCAGCAGATGGACTTGCACCCGGATAGGCATATACGTTGAACCACACCCCGAGCCAGATTGGCCAGGAAAATAGCAATTATCATCTCCGCCATTGCCGGTAGCGCATCAGCGCTTCTACAAAATAATAATCGGCATAGATCAGCGGAACATCAATATCGGCATTCCTTGGGTGATTGCCTGTTCCATGTTTCAACAGAAATCCACGGCATTCTTTCGCATCGGCAAAGTATTCATCACTCATCAGCGATTGCAAAATATTCTCCGCTGCCTTGAAATACTGTTTACGCGTTTTTCCTTTTACATACTGGGACAATTCCAGTAAGGCGCTGCAGGTAATAGCCGCCGCAGAAACATCGCGGGCCGCGTTCGGAATACCAGGCGCATGAAAATCCCAGTAATATATATAATCTGCCGGCAGGTAAGGCAACATGTAATTGGCAATCTGCGTAGCCTGGTGGAGATATTTTTTATCCTTTGTTTCGCGGTACGTCATCGTATAACCATATAATCCCCAGGCCTGTCCCCTCGCCCATGCCGAAGTATCTGCAGCGCCCTGTACGGTTTGTTTTTTCTGCACAGCGCCCGTTTTCGGGTCATAGATAACAAGATGATGCGAGCTGTAATCGGGACGAAAATGATGCTCGATGGAAGTATTGGCATGTGTTACGGCCACGCGGTAAAAAGAAGAATCGCCGGTAAATTTTGTAGCAGCGAACAACAACTCCAGGTTCATCATGTTGTCGATGATCACCATGAACCGACCGGCATCAGAATCCCAGGAACGGATACAGCCCACCCGTTCATTAAAGCGACTGGCGAGCGAGCGTGCGCTGGTAATAATCACATCACGATAATGCGGCTCCGGCTGTAAACGAAAAGCATTGCCAAAAGAACAATACATCATAAAGCCCAGGTCGTGGGTGGTTTTGTTGTATTGCTCTTTTTCCAGCACTTTCATTTTACGCAAGGCTTCCTGGTACAGGGCCGTATCGCCGGTTGATTCGTACAAATACAACAAGGCGCCGGGATAAAAACCGCCTACCCAGGGCTCGGAACCGCTGGTCCTGATTTCGCCTGACCTGGTATCGAGGGTAACGGGAAAACGATCTGGCAGCAATTGTTGCATCATATGAGTGTAGTTGACACGCGCTTTTTGCAAAGCATGGTCAACTTTTTTCAGTACAGCCTTGCCGGGCTTTTGTGCAAAAGCCGTTGAGATGGCCAACGTAAAAATTACTGCAACAGCGCAGCCACGCACTATATGTTGTTTTATAGAAAACATGGATCAATATTATTGAATCGGTAAATAGTTTGATTGGCTAACTATAGATTAGCTGTTCCGCGTATCAAAAAATCTGAGTTCATCTATACTATTATCCTTTGTAAGCTGAAGTTAACCTTTCGTTGCCTCCGCAACTTATTTAAACAAACGCTTCAATTGCTCCTCCGTCAACTCTACCACCGGTTGAAATTGCTCGCTTCCCATATACTGTTCCAGGCTATACCGTAATTGCCGCGCAGCCGGACGTTTGTCCAGGTTGTTGCGGATATTGGAAGACACCAGCACCAGCTTTCCTTTACCCACCTTCGCTTCGATCACCATAGCCATTTTGCGGTTTTTGAAAAAATTGTCCATCACTCTTACCAACGGATCGATAGCAGGCAGTGAGTCAATGATCATCGTTTTGGACGAAGTCACAATATCCCACCACTGCCAGTTGGAATGCGATTCTGTGGGAAAATTTTTCAATGCTGCATGTTGCGGATCACACAACAATCCCATAGTGCCCGGCTGATCGGGGAAATGCACCGGGCTCCAGAACACTGGTGCAAAGCGTCCTTCCACCCCTTTCAGGCTGGCAGTATCAGGATTGAGCAACACCTTTTTTCCTTGTTGCAGCGCCTGCAATGCATCGGACAGGGAACTGGTGAAAACAATAGCTGAGGTGTTTACAGGTATTTCTTTCGGATAAACCCATATATCCCAACTGTTCTTATACGACGTGCCGTCCAGGGCCAGCTCCAGTGTCAGCGCTGTGGCCTGCGTAATCTGTGATGGTGCAAATGAAATTGTACCCAATGTATGTCCATTACCTATGCCCACCGTTTGTTTTGCCAGGCGCCCTGATGCCAGTACCTTACCTGTAGCATCTTTTATGGTCCATACCGGTTGTACATCTTTCAATACGCTGTTGCTGAAATTCGCAATTTCTGCTTCGGCTGTAAATACTTCGTCGTTGGTATAGGTTGGTTTTTCAAAACGCACCAATGGCACGACCGGCGCACAATATGCGCGATGCTCTTCTGCCGTCACCAATCCTTTGCTGTCCCAGAAGGCGTCCAGTATGCCTACCAATGCCGTACCCTGACCGGGAAAATCGTGCAGGTCGAGCAATTGGAACCCGCTGACGCCTTTGGTTTTGAGCGCACGTTCTATTTCTTCCTTATACAAACGCGCGGCAAATTTTCCGCTGGCAGCCGTGAAAGCAGGCGACAATGCAAGCATGTTTTTTCGCTGCAAATCTTTTTGAATGGCTTTGAAATTGAGCGGGTCGAGCACGCCGGTATATTTTGCAATCTCGTTCATGTTGGGATATACCGAATACTGCCCGATCTCATGCGTAACAATGGGAGCAGGAATACTGTCTACGGCCTTTGTATAATCAGTTTTGAAGTCAGGCGGGTAAGTATTGAAAATGCCTTGTCCGCGCACCCATCCCTTTTTGGTGTATTGCGTTATAAAGAACTGATCGGCGGGTTCGGGCCAGCGGCCATGATTGCGCTGGAAAGTAAAAGTGGTAGTAGTATACAGGCGACGCGGGTCTTCCGCTTTCAAACGGACCACCATACTGCTCAACCAGTCGAAATCGCCTTCCAGTTCATTGCCCATCGATAAAAAGCAGAAGGAAGGATGATTGCCATATTCAGCAAGAATGCGCGTTGCTTCATTTTCCAGGAAACGGTTCAGCGCAGTGTCCTTGCCGGCATTCTTGTTCCAGAATGGCAGCTCTACCTGCAAATACATACCCAGCGAATCCGCCACTTCAAAAGCCGCCCTGGGAGGACACCACGAGTGAAAACGCAAATGATTCAATCCATAGGCACGTGCAGTAGTAAATACTTTCAGCCACCCTTGCCGCTCCATCGGCGGATGGCCCGTCAGCGGAAAAATACTACACTCCAGCGTACCGCGTAAAAACAACCTGCGGCCATTTATGTACAGCAGACCATTTGCGCTTGTCACTTCACGCATACCAAAACTGGTCGCATGCACCTCCTGTTGCTTACCATTGATGAGCAAGGTGGTTCTTAACGTATAAACGGCGGGATTAAATTCATCCCACTCTTTCGCACCGGGAACTGCTACCTGCACCGTATGATTGCTTTCACCGGGACGGAGCGGCAGGGATTCCTTTTTAGCAGCAATAACCTTCTTTTGACGGTCGAGCACCTGTACCAGCACCGTGGCAGACACCACTTTTGGCGCCGCGTTTTTCAATACTACTGATGCCTTTACTGATTTTTCTTTCACTGAAGGAAATACCTGCACCTGCGATACATATTGTGGCTGACGTGCTATCAATTGTAATTGACCAATTACGCCGTTCCACATAATCTGTGTTTCGTTGGTATAGGCATGCGCCATATCGCGGATGGACATATCGTATTGCTTGCTGTTGTCGATGCGCAGTACCAACAAATGTTTACCGGGTGGTAACAGGTTGGTCACATCGAGGCGATGCGGCGCCGACAGACTTTCATCGCCCCCCACAGCTTTTCCATCGATCCATACTTTCGTGTTCCAGATCACACGCTCCAGCAACAATTCTATTTGCCTGCCCTTCCATTGTGCAGGAATGGTGATTTCACGTGCATACCACGCATGCCCAATATAACTGTGTTTGCGGGTGAGCCGCAGCAATACTTCGCGCGTAAGTGAATCGGCCGTTAATGTTGGAGGATTACCAATGCCGGCATCATCCAGCGTACCGGGTAATTGGATTTTTCCTTCAAACTGCTGGTTATACCACTGTTGGGCTTCACCAATTTTATTTTCATCCAGGCGTACCGTCCAGGCGCCTGCGAGCGAAATGGTTTGCTGGGCAACTGCGGGCATCGCCACAAAAAGGCCCAGCAACAGGGCAACTATTTTCATATTCATTCCGGTTTGAAGTGCGAAAGCCCGAATACCGTGGTTCGGGCTTCGCAGCTATCTATGCGTACTGTTTCTGCTTAACTTCCTACTTCAAGCGTTTTGTTCCGGAGGGTGGTGTCCACCAGGTCCAGATGCGTTTTAGCGCCGAAGTGCATATTGTCCATTTGCAGCACCTTGCCAAAAGCAGCGGCTGCTTCCGCCGTATTGTTGAGACCAAGGTAACCCAGTCCCATCATGTAATAGCAATGCACTTTGTTGCGCATGTCCAGGTCGTCTTCAAAGATCAGCAAATCAGGCAGGGAAACGGCGAAGTAGTCAATTTTCACCGAATCGTTCAGGTGCGTTTTGCCATACTGCACCAGGTTGTTAAAGATCTGCCGTGCCAATTCTTTTTTGCCCAGTTTTTTCCATGCCAATCCCTGGTAAAAAATCTTGTCTGGTGGCTGGTCGTTGTAAAACATTGCCGCAGTGGGCTCCGACGAACCTTCTGATGCTTTTTCAAAATATTTGGTTGCAACCTCGCTGTTGCCGCATTGTTCATGCGCCACGCCAAGCCAATAAAAGATATCATTTTCTTTGGCGCCGAATAATTTTCCTTCACCAAGATTTTCCGGGTATACCTGCGCTTTTTCCAGCAACGATATCGCCTGTGCCGGCTCACCATTATGAATATGGGTCTTTGCCATTTCCACCAGGCTGTATATGTATTGCCCGGACACTTTTCCTTCGCCACCCTCCCAGGGATGGAAGCGGCGCTGCATCACCTGCTGAAGCGCTACCTTATGCTGGCCGGTAAAATTGTACAGGGCGGCACGCTCGAGGTACAGGTCGTCGCGTTGCTTCACTACTTCGAGATGTTGCTCCAGGAACTGCAATCTTTCCTGTACATCTTTGTTCAGGCGCTTGTACAACTGGTCAAGTTCCATCAGGATGCGCGCATCGCTGTTGTCGAGCGTAAAAGCTTTTTCATAATACTCCAGGGCTTTTGCCTTATCATCTTTCTTGTTGAAATAAGCGAGGCCCAGGTTGCGGTATGCGCGTGAAAAATCGGGATCACGCGCCACGGACAATTCCCACTGCTCTATGGCTTCTGCGTATTGCCGCTTGTCGTACCAGAGATTACCGAGGTAATAAGGCGCCCGGGCATCTTTGGCATTTTGCTGTATTGCGAATTGTAGTACCGGGATCTCCTCTACCCTGTTGGGGAAACAATAATCCGGTGAAGCGGTGGCCGCTTTCTGTAAATATTCTTTCACCGCCTGCTGGTTACCGCTATGATGATGCCACCACGCCAGGAAATACCATACCATCGGGTACTCCTTTGCGTTAGCATCGCTGGTAAACAGGGTGATCAATGCAATGGCTTCGTCGTACATGCCGGCGGCCTGGTAATCCAGTGCATATTCAATGTAGTTGTGTACATGGCCACGGGCCAGTGTTACCAGCGAACGGACAGCCGCCGCTGCCTGCTCTTTTTGTTGCAGGGCTGCATAAGATTGATGTTGTTCAAACCAGGCGCCCAGGTTGAAGCGGTCTCTTTCCAGTGCCTCCCGGCAAACATCCAGCGCCTGCTCGTATTGACCAGTCTTGCGCAGGGCAGCCGCTTTTAAAACATAGGCTTTGCCATTGCGTGCATTGCGGTCTAACGAAAAGTCAATATGCTCCAGCGCCGTCCCATAATCTCCTCTCGCAATATCAATCTGCGCCAGTGAAAAATAGCCGCTGTCCTGCCAGGCACTGTTCCAGCACGCTTTATAAAATGCTTCGTAAGCTTCTTTCAGTTTGCCCTGGAATTTGAGTGAAAGTCCCAGGTTGTAATACGGTTCGCCATCATATGGATTGGGATTACGTTGCGTAAGCGTGGCAATGGCTTTGCGGAAATATGGCTCGCTTTTCGCAAATTGCCCGCGACGCAAATACCATACGCCCAGCGCATTGTTGTTACGCACATCCCCTGCATCCCGGCGCAGCGCTTCTTCATAATATGGTACCGGGTTGCAGGTGGCATGACGGTATTGCTCCAGATGCAAACCGGTAAGATACAATTGTTCATTGTTGGGCACCTCTGCCGGTGGCAGTGCCGGTTTGGCCGGCTCCGGCATTTCGTGCTTTTTGTTCTTTGCCGGTTCATACCGCAACAGCTCTTTGCCTGCGGCATCGTATATGATGACGGTTATGTCTTTTTCTGTTACGCCCTGCGGAACCGGCGCTGATTTGGTGTATACTTTTTCAGGAGATATATCAATCTTGTCGTTGATCAAACAAACGGAAGGTGTGTGCAACTGAACGGTAATATTGCGCATGGCCGAAGTGGCAAACACTTTCAATTCAAAAGCATTGCCCACCTGCTCCACGTTGAGCATAATATCCTTGCTGGCATTTTTTACCACACCCAGCTCGCGGTAAGGCATGAAGTATTGCACAAAGGATTTTTCTTCGTGCGGCATCAGCCAGGTAAAGTCGGGCTGGTTATCGGTAAATACGCCGGTCATCAGTTCAATGTACGGTCCGTCTTCATCGGTGAGGTTGCGGTCCCATGCTTTGCCGAAATCGCTGTGTCCCCAGGTCCATTGTTTTTTACCGGGCGATACATGGTGATTGGCCACGTGCAGCAAACCTGCCTGCGTATCATGTTCATAACCTCCCATGAAATCGTACTCGGAATTGATGGCCATATAGGAAGTAGGCACAGGAATATTTTTGTACCGCGAAATATCAGTGCCAGGAGAATAATCCACTTTGTAGTACACGCCTTTGGCAATGGGAAACGCAGAAACATCGCGCTTGCCATGATCGAACACGGCATTTACATCAGGTGGAAATACAGACTGATAGTGATCATTTACCTTCACTGCCGGGTTAGCCCACCAAAGAAAAGTCTGCGGCAGCGGCGTGCGGTTATACAGTTTTACTTTTATTTCAAGATAGGCTTTGCCGGGATGCAAGGTAAATCCGGCCATCCCCTTGGTACGGAACATGCGCTCTACTTCGTTTACCCATACGGTTTTACTGCCGTCTGCATGTTCTTCCAGCGTAAAGTCAACCGGTTCAAACGTACTCGGGCGATGGTGTTGCGGCCAGTTGAATTCAATACCGCCCGAAATCCAGGGACCACACAATCCTACCAGCGCGGGTTTGATCACCTGGTTGTAGTAGATGAAATGACGTTTGCGGATCTTGTCATATGCCTTTTGCACACGTCCACCCAGTTCGGGCAGGATCATTACCTGCAGATACTCATTCTCAAGGAAAAGACCAATGTACTCTTTGTCTTTCTTTTCGTCGTAGATCTTCTCAATGACAGGATTGGGATACACCACCCCACTGCTTCCCTGATACACCCTTTTCTCGAAAAACATAGGGTTCTTGTCGGGCTTGCCAACTTCATAGGTGGGGATGACCACTTTTTCCTGCCACACTTTTACGGGAGAATCAATCATAGCGCTGAGTTTGTACTGTTTTAAGGTTGAATGGTTGGATCTCTTTGATCGGTCAAGGGGTTGGGATCAATGTGCGGCAAACTGCTGTTCTACTTCTTCGAGCGTTTTGCCTTTGGTTTCCTTCACTTTTATTTTGATGAACATAAATCCTATCACACAAATTCCTGCGTAGATGTAGAAGGGAGTGAATGCCCCCATTTTCTTTGCGAGCACCGGGAAGGTATATACCAGTAATGCATATGCGAGCCACAGGGAAATAACGGCCACCGAAGTGGCAGCGCCACGCACTTTATTGGGAAAAATTTCCGAAATCAACACCCAGGTAACCGGCGCCAGCGACATGGCATAGGTGCCAATAGCAGCGAGCAAGGGCCAGGCAGCAGCGGGTGATTGCCGTTGCAGCAATACGGCGCTGATGATGTACAAAACAGCCAGCGCACCCGCGCCAAACAACATGAGGGGTTTGCGGCCGAGTTTATCTACCTGCCACATAGCCAGCAGTGTAAATACAAGGTTCACTATGCCGATAAACACGGTTTGTTGTAACTGGTCATCACGACTGAACCCTACACTTTCAAAAATGGTAGTAGTATAATTGAACACCACGTTGATACCGCAGAACTGCTGGAACACCGCCAGCCCAATACCCACCAGCACGGAGGGCAGCAATGCTTTTTGAAATACCGTAGCGATATTCACTTTTTGTTCGCCCTGCAATGATTGTTTGATGGAGGTTACCGAATCCTGCACGTATTCGCTATTACCAATTTTACCAAGCACATTCCTGGCCTGCAGTTCCCTGCCCACCTTCATCAGCCAGCGCGGTGATTCAGGCAGCCACCACACGCCCAACAAGAACAAGGCTGAAGGCACGGCGCCCAACCCAAACATCCAACGCCAGGCATCTGGACCGGTTTCAGCGAGTTTATAATTCACGAGGTTGGTAATAAGAATACCGGTAACTATGGTCAGTTGGTTGATGGCCACATTTCTTCCACGTACCGATGCGGGTGAAATTTCTGCGATGTACAGCGGGCTGAGCATAGAGGCCATACCTACTCCAATACCGGCTGCAAAACGCATCAGTATAAAAACCATATGCGATCCGGCCAGTCCCATGCCCAACGACGAAACAGTGAATACCAGGGCAGCCACCAACAGCCCCGGACGGCGACCATATCGCTCTGCAATGGTGCCTGCTATCAAACAACCCAATACGCAACCAATAGCGAGTGAGCCGGTCAGTATCCCCTCACCCTCCGCCGATAGCGCAAAGGTGGAAGAAAGAAAAGGCAGCGCACCGGCAATCACCGCAAAGTCGAAACCAAAGAGGTATCCGCCCAATGCCGAAATGAACGAGATGCCGAGAATATAGGAACTGTTGTAACTGCGATGCTGACTCATATAGCCGTTTTTAAATTTCTACAGGCGTTGATGCGCCTGCACTGTTTTCCTGCGGCAGGAACAAACTTACCAAGCATAGTCACCGGGCACAATGGAGTTTCTTTTGAAAAAGATGGACTTTATTATGAATTTCGGCTCCCCTGCCCCGTTATACCTGTTTAAAAATACTTTATAATGGCCGCAGCAATCAATTCATGCCCCTTTCGGTTGGGATGATTGCTTTGCGACATGTATTCTTTTATGTTCCTGCCTTCATTTACTGCTTCTATGAATGCGCCGTAACTGTCTGCCAGGCCAATGCCATATTCACGTGCAAGCCGCGTGATCATGGCAGCCAGTTGCGCCAGTTCGTTTTCTGCTTTTGTCCACTCCACCGATGTATCCGGCGAAGGCGTAAGCAGTATCACCGGTATTTTCTTCTTCAATGCCTGGCGGATCATTTTGCGCCAGTTCTTTTCTGTTTGCTCCAGCCCCAGCTTGCGGTCGTTCAGGGCATAATCAATGAACAATACGTCGGGACGGTGCGGCAGCACATCTTTCTTAAACCGTTTGGCGCCACTGCTGCTGTTTTCGCCGCCAATGGCAGTGGTGATTACGTTGATCACCGCATAGGGATATTTTTGCTTCAACGCCTGCAACACCAGTTGCGGATAGGCATCCAGCGTTTTCACGTTGGGCGTGTTGAAATACCCGGAGGGCACGGAATGTCCGTGAAACACCAGGTTGATGGTACGGTTGGCCGGCCATTTTTGCTGCAGCGCCGTTTTCACGCCACTGAGGTAAGCAGTGTCCTGCGCTGCTGCCAGCTGTACCAGGATGGATAATATGGTGATTAAAACAATTCTCATCGAATACACTATTTTTTAAACATTGCGTCCAGCATATCAACACTCAGTTCTTCCTTCGGATTGAAGGCATCGCTGCTCACATATTTTTTCAGGCTGTACAGGAATTGTCTGGCCACCGGACGTTCAGCCATGTTGCTTTTCAAATCCACTGCAGACAACAACAGTTTTCCCTTCCCCACTTTTGCTTCCAGCAGCAACCCGATCTTTTCATTGGTATTCCAGTCGGGGATCATTTGCACCAGCGGACGGAAGCCAGCAGGAGTATGGTCCAATACAAAAGGTTTGGAATTGCGCACTACATCCCACCATTGCCAGTTGGTATGAAACTGCGTAGGGAAATGCTCCAGTGCAGGATGCGCAGGATCGCACAGGATACCGAGGAGATTGGGTGGCATACCGCTCCACACTGTATTCCACGAAATGCCGGAAAATACGCCTTCGGCCGTAGAACGAATAGCGCCGGTGTCGGGCAGCAGCAATACCGTACCGCCCTGTTGCAAATGTTTTTTCACTTCATCATTCCATGCATGCGCCACCATTGTTTCGGTCAACGATACTTCGGGCAGTTGTTTGGGATATACCCATATGTCCCAGTCGTTGCGGTACGAAGTGCCTGCTACTTCCACTACAAGGGTTAAGCGGGAAGCCTGAGTAATAGAGCGGAGGGGGAGTCTCAGGCTGCCCAGCTTAACAGGACTTTCAACAGGGATCGTGATCTTCTGCCAGCTGCCACGTTTGAACAGCTTGCCATCTTCAAACTGCAGCCGCCAGTGCACTGTGGCATTTTTTATTGCAGCATTCCCGAAATGAGCAAACTCTATGTCAGCGCTAAATTCCTGGTCGTTGGTCCAGGTAAAGCCCGAGGTACGCAACAGCGGTACGCCTTCCGATTGAAACCGGCGAAATTCTTCTGCTGTAACATACACTTTGGGATCATAAAAAATGTCTACCACTCCCACCGGCGCTGTGCCCTGTCCCGGAAAATCGTTCAACTGCAGGAGATGATAACCACCAAAACCGGGCGTGCGCAAATACGATTCAATTTCTTCCTTCTTCTGCAACACCTGCCATTTGCCTGAAGCAATGGTAAAAGTTTTTGCCAGGTCCAGCATGTGGTGTTCGCGCAGCGATTCGCGGAAAAGCTCATAATTGAAAGGCTTTAATACGCCCGTGTATTTTTTTATTTCATCAAAATCAGGATATACGCACCATTGACCGATTTCGTGCGTCACCAGCGGGATGTTGTGCTTCTTTACATGGTCTGAATAGTCGTACTGCGTTTGCAGCGGCGCTACATTGAAACGCCCTTTCAAACCCTGCTTCCACAGCTGCGGGCGCGCACCGTAGAATTCATGAAAATCATTTTCAGGTATGATGGGATACCCGGAACTGCCGGTATAGAGATGACGCGGATCTTTTTTCCAGCGGTTTACCAGTTCGCCCAGGAAAGTTTTTACCGTGGGCCCAACCAGTTCATTGCCTTCGCAAAACATAGCAAAGGAAGGATGATTGCCATAGGTTTTCAATATGCGATCGGCCTCTTCTGTGAGAAACCGGTTTGCGGCACTGTCTTTACCAATGGTAAAGCGCCAGTCGCTGTTCTCCACCTGCAGGTAAATGCCTAATCTGTCTGCCACTGTAAACGCTGCTTTGGGCGGACACCAGGAATGAAAGCGCACCAGGTTATTTCCATAGGCTTTCACCGTGCTGAGGATATGTGTCCAGGCTTCTTCATCCATGGCGGGATAACCGGTGATCGGGAATTCTGCACAGTTTACCGTGCCGCGTATAAAAGTCTTGCGGCCGTTGATGGTAAAGCGGGTGCCGTCAACGCCCCATTCCCGCATGCCAAACTCTACAATGCGGCTATTCTTATAGGTTATACCCCCTTGTTCTGCCTGTATAGCCACTGTTGCACGGTACAGGGCAGGATGGAATTCATCCCACCACTGCATATTATCGCCCGCCTGCCAGTCCATACGAACCGTGATCAGGGAATCGCTTCCTTCAAATGAAGCCTGCTGGGCAGGTACTGTTATCTTGTTATTGGTGTTGAAGGTGGCTGCCGTTACAGCAATGGTCCCTTTTACCGGCTTTTTTGATTTGTTTACCACAACAATTTCAAATGCGGCCTTCTTGTCAAATGGTTTCGGATAAACCTGTACATCGTCGATATGAATTTTGTCGAAAGCCTGCAGTTCCATTCTGCCGATAATACCATTCCAGTTCGTTTGTGTTTCGGCACTTATGGCATGGCTGTGCTCAATGTTATAAATAAGGTTATTATCAACGCGGATGCGGATGGTATTTTTCTTACCGGGTTGCAATAAGGCGGATAGATCATACACATGGGGTACAGACAAACTTTCCTGTCTGCCGGCATCGCGGCCGTTTACCCACACAGCTGTTTCCCAATGCGCTCTTTCGAGAAACAAACGGATTTCTTTGCCTTGCCAGTATTCAGGAACGAATACTTCCTTTTCATACCATACCGGCCCCTTGTATTCAAATTGACGCGTGAGCCGCAGGGAAGTCATTTCCTGCGTTTTGATACCCTTGCCTGCCTGGTCAGTAGAGCCGGGCAAGGTAATTTCTTCGGGTAAGCCGGGCATCAGTTGCACGCCATTGGCGCTGATGCCTGTAAAGAACGGGTCCAATTTACATTTCCAGATGCCTGCCAGGGAAATCACTTCCCGGCCGGCCGGCACAACGGGCGTTGTGCTGTTTCCAATTTGCTGCGCCACTACATGTGCTGTACAAAGCAGGAAAAAAAAGGGCGCTATCAGGTGATTCTTCTTCATCATGGTGAGTAACGGAATACAACGGCAATCCTGGCTTATTGATACGATGCCGTCAGGGTAACCACCGATACCGGCGGTATCTGAATATTACTTTTATGTATAACCGATTTTTTCAAATTGCTGTTTGCATTGGTAGTATAGGCGTTGACCTGCGTGCCGGCAATGTTCCAGTTTTTGCCCGATAGCTGCACGCTACGGTTCACCGGGTTTACAATCACCATTACCAGTTGCCTGCTGCTTTCGTCTTTATAAGCCGATACAAGCAATGAAGCATCCTCCTTCGCCGTTTTCACTGATACTTCCACCCTCTTCATACCCGGCCGTATAAACCGGGAGTAATTGCCCATAACCCACAGTTGTCGCGAATCCAGCACCTTTCCATCTTCCTTGCACCCGTTTACGTTGATGGCGCCGGAAGGATCGTTGATGTATACCAACGCATCGCTGTAATTGTACGGGCTCATGGCCAGCCACCATTGCCAAGAACTGACGTTGGCTTCCGTAAGATCGTGGTGAATGACTGAAGCCACATACAAACCATAGCTGATGCCGGTATTCCTGGGTGCCCCGGTATACTGGTTGCAGATATTGCCGAGAATACCAAATTCAGTTTGCCAGGTTTCCAGCGAAGGATCTATTGCCTGTACACGCGCAGCCACCCGGCGCCGTACATTGACCATAGTATCGTCGGGACAGGTAGTGAAATAACTATGCCCCGAAATGGTACGCGCCACATTGGGCAGGTTACCGATATAGTTGGAAGATGCCGGTGAGAAAAACTGCGCCACCTGGTCGCCGCGATTGTCATGATTGTCCCCATATAAATAGGTCCACGTACCCGCTTCGCCAATCACCACTTTTGTTTTTGCCTGCATGGCCGACAGTTTTTGTGAAAGCAACCGGGCAAGTAACGCCATTTCATCGTTGGTGGCCTGCGTGCCTTCCTGGCTTACGTGATCTTTTCCCCAGAACCATTGCGGTTCATTGAAGGGGCTCAGGTAATCGAACTGAAAATGCTGCGATACCTTTGCCATGAAGGCTGCATAGTCCTCCATTTTCTCCGGCCGTATATTCATGCCCGTTGTACCGGTGCCATTCCAGGCTTTTCCGTTCTTTGACCAGAAAACCGGCGGCGCTATGGAAAAACCCAGTGTATAGGGAACGCCCCGTTGACGGGCTGCCTGCAAAAACCATTGTTGTCCCTGCTGACGGTTGAAGTCGTACACACCCGCAGCATCCAGGAAACACTCCTCCCTTCTCCACTCATCAGGAATGCCGCTGGCAGCGCCCTGTTCCCAACTGCCGGCGCCGATATTGAAGCGCCAGAGAGAAAGCCCTATGCCTTTGGGGCTGCCGTCTTCCAATGTGTCCATGCTGAACAAATAGTCAGCCACCTGGTTTTTCTTCTGCACATCGGTCCAGTTGCCAATGAACTTTGCGGTCCAGCAATCGGATGCGCCAAAACTGTGTATAGTTTGTTTTTCAATATTCCAGTGAATGGTCACCGTTGCTGTTGCTGCAGGCGGTTGCGTTGCTGCAGGCATGCCTGCCGGATGACAGGCGCTCATTGCTTTCAACAGTACGGATGCGCAGGTGATCAACAAAATCTTATTCATGCACGCTCTCTTCTTCGCTTTTTAATGCATCTGAAAAAAACAGGTACGGACCAATGACCATTAATCGCCGATGCGCACAATGCGCAATCTTTCCAGGGCCAGGTCATAAGTTGCTTTAAAGGTGCCCGTGGCGCCGCCGAAATTGCTGACGGAAAATCCCCAGCCGGCTCCTGCAGTGCTGGGACCTACCGGCCCTATGATGGTGATCATGTCGTTGTAGATATCACGCATATTGGCGCGAACAGACACCAGGCGGAACCAACCTTTGTTCCATGCATCATTGTTGGCCGTCATGGGCGCATTCAGGCTGATATTGCTCGAATTGCCGTTCGTCTGGAAAGTGCCGGAATAAAGAAATGGATGGTCAGCCTCTTTCACCAGTTTGGGAGAATTGGGACCTTCTATCCACCCGTTGTTGCCTATAATGACAGTTCCCGTAACAGCCAGGTATGGCCAGGGATTGCTGTCGGACCAGCCCGGGTACAACGTTGTATTGGAAAAATCTTTGGAAGGCGTAAACGGCGTTGCCGTAATGGTGCGGTCGGTCAGGTTTACAGCAATGCGATAATATCCCTTGCTGCTAACCGGCAACTTGAAATTGGCAGCATTCAGATCGAAAGTTACCTTGCCGGATTCCGTACTGCTCATGGCCAGTACGTTGGTATCTGCATATTGAAACAATATTTGTTGCTGGTTGCTGCTATACGGTTTGGCATTACCGATAAACGCCACAAAGCGGATATTGTCTGTTGGTTCATTGCGGTAATAATAATCTACCACAAAGTTGTTGGGTCCCTGCGGACGCATTGCCAGCACCGTACCAATGCCGCGGGTATTGCCTGCATGATCAAACCCTTCATTCAACAGTTCATTTTCGCTTTCTGCATCACACAGGTAAAGACGGTCAAAATAACCTACGGAGATCACACCGCCTTTCACAGCTTTATTGCCATCTGCGTCGGTGGCGCGCACCACATACTGGTACTGGCCGGCTTTTCCGCCGGGGAGCGCAAATGTTTTTTCATATTCCAGGTTTTCCTTTTCATCATCCGAAGAGGGCGTAATTGTTTCTTCATAGTTTACCAATTGCCCGTCGGCCGCTTCGCCATATACTTTCACTTCCACAGAGGCAATTTCAAGATCTGTAATGGTTGCCGCTACATCGATATATACCGGGGCATTTGCAATACCGTAATATTTGGTCACTGTAGGCTTGGTAACGGTAATAGACGGCGGAAGCAGGTCCGGATCGTAACCCGGCACCTGGTTAACGTCTGATTTATCTTCCACTACTACTTTGGCTTTTATTACACCACCATGACTGTTGGTGATGGTCAGCTCCAGCACATGCTCTGTTTTATTGGCATCCTTCGTTACAGTGATGGTATCAATGATCGACACCAGGTCCTGGCCACTCAGTTCATATACAGTATCTATCTGCCATTCACCATTCTTTACCTGCACTTTGGTAATGCCGGCCGTATCTTCCAGGTCGGCAGAAAAAGCTACACGGTAGTCGGGTCCGATCCACAGCAGGCTGGCTTCCGTTTGCTTTACCTGCGGAGGAAGGGGAACGTCGTTTTCGGGAAAAACAAGCGATTTGTTACAGGCTACAATAATGGCTGCAGCCAGCAGTATTCCCGTTATAGCAAACAATATTCGTTTCATATGTTGTTTGTTATGTGCCTTTGAATTTTGTGATGGGGTTACTTCCTACCAACCGGGATTTTGCTCCAGTACACCGCCACTCTTCATGATTTCCGATTCAGGTATGGGGAAGAGATACATTTCCGGGCGGAATACACGGTCTTCCGCTTTAACTACCGTGTAGTTAAATGAATTATCGGGATTGCGCGTAATCCTCATTGCCATAATGGGCATGTTCTCAGTTTGCTCGGCAATTTTCCAGCGACGCACATCGAAGAAGCGGTGTTCTTCAAACGCCAGCTCTACCCTTCTTTCATTGCGAATGCGTTCGCGCATTTCATCTTTGGAAAGTCCGGGCGGCAAAATGGGCATGGCCACTCCAGGCCTGGTACGCACCAAATCCACAGCCGCTTTGGCGGTCATGGAAAAGCCGGCCTTTGTTTCGGGACCATAAGCTTCATTCATCGCTTCGGCATAGTTGAGCAGCAATTCTGCATAACGGAAAAGAATCCAGGTATGCATACTGCTGGCGTTTTGCGCCAGGTTGAGGTTTTCATCAACAAATTTTCGTATATAGTATCCCGTTGTAGTGGCTTTAGGTTTACCCAACCCGTCAAGACCTCCTACCCAGCATTCCACCGGGCGACCCTTGAAGGTGGTATTATTGGTGAGGATCGACATGGTTAGCCGGGGATCGCGGCCGGCATAGGGATTGTTGGGATCATAACCGGAGCCGGGTTCGGTAATGGCCAGTCCCGTGCTCTTCATTTCATACGCATCTACCAGGTTTTGCGAAGGACAAGTGCTGGCCTGTCCGCCCTGGTCGTAACCGATGGGATAATTGCGGCGCTCAAAATCATTGCGCGACCATCCCTGTTGCGCAAAGATCACTTCCTGGTTGCCATCGAGACCATTGCCGAGGCGGAACAATCCTTTGTAATCATTATGCAAACCATAGCGGTTCAACGCAATTACATCATGTGCTGCCTTGGCGGCTTTTTCCCATTTCTGCACATTATTGGTGGGATTGTGCAAAGGACTGGCAGCATACAACAGCAGTCGTGCTTTCAGCGCCATGGCAGCCCCCTGGGTGGCGCGGCCTCTCCACTTGTCCTGATCAAAGCCTACCCAGGTTTCGCGCATCAGTGGCGCAACGGTATCACATTCTGCTTCAATGAACGCCACGGTTTCGTCGAAACTCTTCCGCGGCATTTTCTGCAATTCCTCTATTGTATGATCGGAACGCGTAATGATGGGCAACCCGCCAAAGCGTTTCAGGAGTTCAAAATAATAGAAGGCGCGCAGGAAGCGTACTTCAGCACGCAGCCATTCAATATCACGTACCTGGTAGTTGTAATTGGCCTTGTTGTTCGGATCAACCGTATCGCGGTAAATAATGTTTTTATAATCGGCTGAATTTTCCAGGAACACATTGGCGCGATAAATACCCTGGTAAAAATCGCCCCAGTAGTTTTCAGGATTGGAAGTAGCATTCCAGGTGCCCATGTTGTATTGCTGTATGCTGCTTTGCGGATCGGCATGGTCTGCTTCATCACATGCCGATGCCAGCATGGCATTGCTGATACGGTCGTAGCCGAAGCGGTTCAACAGGAAAGCATACACGCCATACCCTGCCTGGCTCATTCGTTCATAATTCACAAATACCTGGTCCTCGCCATAATTCGTTGGTATTTCCCTGTCAAGAAATTTTTTACACCCCGACAATGCCACTACCGCCAGCATCAACCAAACTGCTATTTTAGGATGTCGCATATCTTTCTTTTATTTAAAATTCTTAATGAGATTATTGATGGTTAACGATTATGCTGTTACAGCTTCAGGCTGATACCTGCTGAAAACACTTTGGTAACAGGATAACCCAGTCCTACGGTTTCCGTATCCAGGTCAACCTCCATATCGTCCCAGCTCAGCAGATTGAGCGCGCTCACGTAAAAGCGTACGCCTTCCAGCGATAATTTGCCCAGTCGGCTTTTCGGCATGGTATATCCCAGTTCAATATTGCGCAAACGCAGCATGTTTACATTCCGCAACCAGAAGGTAGATGCCCGGTAATTGTTGGCATTTGATTGCGTAGTGAGCCGCGGGAATTTGGCTGTAGCGTGTGTTTCAGGCGTCCAGTAATTTTCCGCCACCCAGGTATGAACATTGGCATTGTTAATAAATGGCTGGAACAGGTAATTGTTCAGGTTAACGGTGCGGTTGGCCGTTCCCTGGAAAAAGAAGTCAAGATCAAATCCTTTCCAGGCAATGCCTCCGGTAAATGAGTAATGAATTTCGGGATAGCTGTGATAGCCGATAGCTATTTCATCGTTCACATCGATGCGGCCATCGTTGTTCTGGTCTTTGTATTTCAGATCACCCGGACGTACCACGGAGAATGTTTGAACAGGGCTCAACAGGATATCCGTTTCATCTTTAAAGAACCCGATGGCTTCCAGTCCGAAGTACTGTCCCACGGGACGGTTCTTGCGTGAGTTGTATTCATATTTGCGCGGCGTTTCAAAGTTCTCCACAATCTTGCTGCGACTGAAAGAGAACATGCCTCCGGCAAAATAGCTGACGCTGCCTGCTTTGTCGTTGTATAGCAGAGAAAGCTCTACGCCACGGTTTTGCACCTTGCCTTCATTGGCAAAAGCCTGCGAAGCTATGCCTCCCATACTGGGCGTAATGCTTCCCAGGTCAACCAGTATGTCGTAACGGTTTTCATAGAACAGGTCGGCGGTAAAGCTCAGTTTGCCTTTCAGCCACTGCGATTCGATCCCGAAATTGTACATGGCCGATTTTTCCCAGCTTATATCTGGGTTGGCTATGCGCAGTTGAACCAGGCCCTGGTAAAAAGTCTGGCCCGTTCCGAAATAATAGCCCTGGCTGCTGGCGGGCCCCCAGTATTGGTTATAGGCAAAACGTCCCAGCGAAGAAGGCAACCGGTCGTTCCCGATAATGCCTGCAGAGCCTCTCAGTTTCAGGTAAGTAATAAGATTATTGCTTTTCCAGAAATTCTCTTTATGGACCAGCCAACCGGCAGAAAGTGCAGGGAAGAAACCAAAACGGTTGCCCGGTGCATAATTGTCTGTGCCGCTATAGCTGAAACCGAATTCCGTAAAATATTTCTGGCGGTAATTCCAGGTTACCCGTCCTGCAATGTTTTGCATGGCAAACGCTGCCTGGTCGCCAAACACAGAATACCGATCCTGGTAAAAGAATGCCAGCGCGCCCAGTTCATGCTCCCCCCAGTTTTTGGTGTAGTCCAAACCTGCCTGCATGGTGATACGGCTGTTTTCTACATCATTACCGGTAGATACCGTAAGGTCGGTGCTGGTGCCGCGCTGCAGGTAGTATACAGAATCGTCCCCGGTGGAAGAGGTTGTTCTGATCGGCTCATAGTAAGCATTGCTGCGCGTTTTATCGTAGCGGTTATTATATTCACTGTTGAAAAATATGGTGCCAAATACATTGAGGCCGGGCGTAATAAAATCCAGTTGCTGCGTCAGTTTCACAGAAGCCTGTACCGTACGGTCGTGCCGGGATTGATAGCCTTTCATCAGCAAATCTCCCACCGGGTTATTGGGAAAAGTGGCCGTACCCGTGATGTCGCCGCCGGGTGTGCGCACTGGATACAGGTTAGGCGCATAGGTGGCCATATTGCGAAACATGTTCTCGGTAGACACCGGCGGAAATTTCCGGTCTTCGATATCACCACCAAGATTTACCTGCGCCGTTAATTTTTTGGTGATGGCCAGGTCAACATTGGCGCGGAAGTTCAACTGACGGTAACTGATGTTGGCATTGTGTTCCTGGTCTGTGCCTGCGTACAGTCCCTGGTTATCCATATACCCCAGCATCAGGAAATATTTGGCGGATTGATTGCCTCCGCTGAACGTGAGCGCGTAGTCGTGCAGCGAAGAGCCCTTGCGCAATATCTCATCATACCAGTCAACATCAGGATACATGTAGGGGTCAGCTTTGGTAAGATATCCGTTCAGTTCGTTAGCACTGTATAAAGGCGGCAGTCCATCATTGACAAGCGCTTCATTGTACAGGCGCGCAAAATCGTATGACCTTGCCATGGAGGGAAGTTTTTCCGGCACCTGGTATCCGTAGCGTGCATTGAAAGTAATGTTCACTTTGTCGCTTGCCTTTCCTCTTTTGGTAGTAATGAGAATGGCGCCATTGGCGGCTTTGATGCCATACAACGCGAGGGCCGCCGCATCCTTCAATATGGAAACCGATTCTATTTCATGAACAGAAATCTGGCTGAATTTGTTGATGGGAAATCCGTCGAGCAATACGAGGAAATCATTGTTCTGAAAGGTATGGCGCCCGCGGATATAGAGGGCGGCATCGCCAAAACCCGGCGTCGTATTGGTTTGCATCACGCCCAACCCCGGTATGCGGCCAAACAGGGTGGCGCCCACCGTAGGCGCATGGCTTTTTCTCATTTCGGCGCCGGTTACCGATCCTATGGAAGCAGTTACCTGGTCTTTGGTTTGAAAACCGAACAATACCGGCACTACTGCTGCCTGTTGTATGTTCACCGTATCAGGCGCCTGTTGTGCAAATATTTTTCCCGGCAACGACAGCAGGCTGCCGGCCAGCATGGCAAAACAGGCGCGTTTTGCTACAGCCGGCAGGAAGTTTTTATATCTGAAACGAATATGCATAAGCGTTAGTTTGAAAGATGAAAACCAGTTGGGTTGCATTGCTTACAGGGGCACCTTTACCAGCCCGGGTTTTGTTTTACATATCCCAGGTCAACTTCATTTTGCCTGAACGGATATAGATACATTTTATCTTCCCATACACGGTCTTCAAATTTTACCAGCGTATAGGTGGCGGGTGATCCGCCGGCGAGCTTAAGGCCATACATACCGCCTTTCATCACGCCTTCCTGTCCGGCAATTTTCCAGCGGCGCACGTCAAAATAACGGTGTTCCTCAAACGCCAGTTCCACGTTTCTTTCGCGACGGATTTTTTCACGCATATCATCCTGGTTGGTATAGGTGATAGGCGGCATGTCTACGCGCTGACGGATCTGGTTGATGGCCCATTCAATCTGCCCGGGATCGCCGTTCACTTCATTCAATGCTTCTGCATAGTTGAGGTAGAATTCGGCCAGCCGGAAAGTGATCCAGCGCGGCGCCGGAGAAGAACCGTTGAACACACCTTTTAGGAATTTGCGCATGAAGCCTACACCGTTGTACAGGGTAAGCAGGTTGCCCGCCTGTTCATGAAAGTGGTACACAGTGCCGGTGCCTCTTGACCATTCGGTACCTGAATAGAACACTGATGCCTGGAAACGCGGCTCCAGTTCCGACAGCTTCTGCTGGTATTGTGTGTAGGGATAGGGCGTACCTTCTTCTTCGTCCCATACCTGCTCGGTGCCATCAGCCTTTTGATACATTTTCGTCCAGTTGAACGTAATGCCGATGTTTACCGGGTCTGACCCTGTATACACTACTTTACCGGGCGTCATAAACCGAATGAAATAGTTGGGTGTGGTGGGCCCCATAGTGCCTGCATCGAGGATAATCTCATTCACGTTGGGGTTCACAAAAATTTCTTCATACCGGTCAACGGGATTGTCTTTGCCCATGTACAGTGCACACCATCCGCTTTCATTGGCGGCCCAGTCAAGCACGGCTTTGCTGGCGTCAGCAGCTTTTTGCCAGCGTGCAGGATCATAATTGGTATAACCTACCATGGCGCGCAGCTCGGGATCAGCCACCGGTACGTACGGAGTGGCCGAATTGAACAAGGGGCTGGCGGCATATAGCAGCGTGCGAGCTTTCAATGCCAGTGCAGCGCCTTTTACAATTCTTCCCTTATAGTTGGAGGGCCAGCTATTGGGCAGATGGGCAGCGGCCGCATCGCATTCGCGTACAATAAAATCAACGGTTTCTTCAAACGTACTGCGCGGCACCTGCACGTTGGGAATATCATCGGAAGTAGCTACTTTCAGTACCCTGTCAACAATAGGTATACCACCTAAACGCTGCATCAGGTCGAAGTGCATGAGCGCACGAAGAAAAACAGCTTCTGCTTTCATCATCGCTTTCTCCTCATCACTGTACGGCGACTTATCAATGTTCTCGATAAATATGTTGGCGTTGCGTATACCGCGATAGCAGTAAAAGGAATTGAACTCCCAATATTGAACTGTAGTAGGGTCCCAGTTGCCACGGTTGATATAATCCGTGCCTGCATAGTTGGCCCATGCATCGGCCTCGTCCGTAGCGCAGGCTACCGGTGCGCAATACGTGCCGTAGTGACGATAAGCCTGGTCTGTTGCATCCCAGTAATACGGAAATTCAAAAATGGAAGCTGTGCTGTACACTTTCCACAGGAATTGCAGGGTCCTGTCTTTGTTGGCAAATACGCTGTCTACGGTTATATCGCTCGTCACCGGCAATTCCAGGAACTTTTTGCAGGCCGTGAACTGCATGCAGCTCACTACAACCATACCTGCCAGGAACATGCGCCCTGTATGGGCCCGCAACAGCTTTGCAGCAGCGGTCAGAATAGTTTTATGTCTGAAGTTAAATTTCATATGCAATCTTTAGGCAGTTTTCTAAAATTGAAGATTCACACCGGCATTGAATACACGCATGGGAGGCATTACACGTCCCCAGCTTTCCCGTGCATCAGGGTCCAGGCGGTATTTCATCCTCGTCCAGGTATACAGGTTATTACCGCTCACATATACCCTGCACGATTTCAGGCCCAGGTTGGCCAGCAAACTGTTGGAGAAGCGGTATCCCATTTCCACATTCTTGATGCGGAAGTAAGAAGCATTCTGCACCCAGAAATCCGATACCTGGTAATTGTGTTGTGAGCCGGGAGAAAGCTCCAGGCGCGGGAAAGAAATGGGTTCGCCGGCAGCATAGCGCTCAGGCGTCCACCGTTCCAGGTGCCAGCGTCGCGCAGGTCCCCAGTCGGCTGTGAAGGGAAACGCTGCCGAAGACGCAAAGTATACCGATACATGGCCGGTACCTTGTGTGAGCACCGTCATATCAAATCCTTTATAGCTGAAACCAAAGGAAGCGCTGTAGGTAATTTCAGGCCAGTTGGAATAACCAATAGGTCCCATATCCTGGCTGTTGATAAGACCGTCGTTGTTCAGGTCTTTGTATTTCATATCACCCGGTTGCAAACCGGCGCCTTCCCATTGTGAAATGGGGCGTTTGCTGTCGTTGATTTCTTCCCAGCTGTTGTAAAAGCCTTCGAAAGTAAGACCATAATACTGGTTCAGCGGACGACCTGTGCGGCGCATCCATTCATAGGCGCGGTTCGGTTCATCCATAAAATTGATCCTGTTGCGTGCAAAGGACCAGGCGCCTTTTACCCAATAGGTAAGTTTGTCTATGCGATCACTATACCCTATTTCAATTTCATACCCCCTGTTCTGCACTTTACCGATGTTGGCAGGCGGCATATCGGTGCCCGGCATACCTACCAGTTCGGGTATGGTAGAAAGATTCCATAAAATATTGTTACGTACTTCCTGGAAGTAATCGCCCGAAAGACTGAGACGATCATTCAGGAACCGCATTTCCGCACCGATGTTGAATTTCTCGGCTATCTCCCATTGAACGTCGGCAAAACCGAGCCTTCCCTCGTTGTACATGTTGTACCGCAACATATCCAGTCCTGCAGTGCCCATCACCGTTGCCTGATAGCCACCGTTGCCAATGGTGTACGGACCGTCTATATACAAATACCTGCGGGCATTGAGTTTGTCGTTACCAACCTTACCATACGAACCTCTCAGCTTCAGGAAAGTGATGGCAGTTGTTTGCGGAAAGAATTTTTCTTCCGACACGATATAGCCCAGCGAGAAGGAAGGGAAGAAACCAAAGCGTGCGCCTTCACGGAAATTCTCTGAACCATTATAGCCCATATTCAGTTCCGTGAGGTACTTCGATTTGTACGCATACGTAACGCGGCTTACCAATCCCAGGTAAGCGGCAGGAAGTTTGTACTCAAGGTTGGGGAAATATCCTTTTTCTGCATTGGCCAGTACCAGACCGGTCACCTTGTGATCACCGAAGGTGCGGTCGTACTCAATGCCGGCTTCAGCGTACATCTTCCTCCACTTGTTGCCATCGGTAATACTGTTCGACAATCCATAGTAAGGACCGGCTTCCTTGCTCTTGTAAATAATAATATTGTCGGGATCGTTGGGGTCCTTCAGGACCGTGTACGCATCGTGGTATTTATTGCGAATGGATTGCTTGCGGTAATAGCTGTCGTAAGCGCCCATTGCGCGAATGGACAACCCCGGCGTAATTTTGTCCAGCTTGTACCTGAGCGAGATATTGGTGTTGATCGTATTCGAAAACTGGTCAGTTACAAAAGCGCCATTGGTGCTGGTAGGACCAGCCATACCAAACGGGTTGAAGAAAGGAACACCGGCAGGCATGCCGCGGATGCTTTCAATATATTTTCCGTCAACATAGGCGGGGCCGGAAATGGGGCTCAGATTGGTGGCTTTGTCAAAAGCCCCCCAGGCGCCACCGTTAGGAAATGAATTGTCGGTGATCTGTTCGCCCAGCCTTACCGACATGGAAAAATCTTTGGAAAAGTTGAAATCAAAGTTCATCCGGATATTGAACCGGTTGTAAGAATGACGGTACGGAAATCCCAGGCTGGTTTCCGGTTTGTGATAACCACCGCTCTGGTTGAAATAACCGAGCGAAGTAAAATACCGCAACTTTTCCGTTCCTCCCGATACGTTGAAGTTATACGACTGCTGCGTGGAAAAATCCTTGATCAGTTCATCTATCCAGTTGATGTTGCTATGAAAAATCGGGTCTTCTCCGGTTTGATACAAACGCAAATCCTCTTCTGTGAAAGTCGGCGTTTTGCCCATATTGCGTTCGGCTTCGTTTCGGAGCAGTGCATATTCATATGCCGGCAGCAGATCGGGCAGAATTACAGGTTGTAGAAACGCCACATTGCTGCTGAGGCTCATCACCGGTTTACCGGCCTTTCCCTGTTTGGTGGTAATGATAATAACGCCATTGGCCCCACGAACACCATATACTGCCGTAGCCGAAGCATCTTTCAGTACGTTGATGGACTCCACTTCATTGGGATCAATATTGTTGAAGGTTTCGCGCACAACGCCATCCACAATGATGAGCGGGTTGCGGCCCGAACCATTCAGTGTGGCCATACCTCTTACGTATATGGTAGCCTGATCGCTGCCGAACTCACCAGTGTTTTGCACTGCCTGCAAACCGGCTACCTGGCCAATCAAGGCATTGCTGAGGCCGGCCACAGGCGCTTTCACCAACTCCTCTCCTTTTACACTGGCAATGGCGCCGGTTGAAGTGAGTTTGCGTTGCACGCCATAACCTACCACAATCACATCATCGAGATCGTCGGCGCCCGGTTCAAGACGGTCTGTTATTTCTGTTCTGCCATTGATGGGAATTTCTTTGGTGGCAAATCCGGCGTGCGATACCACCAGCACACCGTTGGGAGGCGCTGAAATGGAAAACCAGCCATCCGTATCTGTGGTAGTTCCGGTTGTAGTGCCTTTTACAAGAATGTTCACGCCTGCCAACGGAACGCTGCCGTCGGTGATCCTGCCTTTCACAACAATGTTTTGCGAAAAGCCGGGTGAAGCGATAAACAATAATAAACCAACCATCCACACCAGCACAGGTGTTGTTTGTCTCATAAGCATAAATGATTTGGAGATGAAATTTTTATGGGAAGGTTGAGAAAAGAATGGCCTTATCTGCAACAGGTGAGACCTGTATATTTCAAGCAGTCGTTTTTTCATATGAGCAGCTTTGGTAGTCTTTGCTAATATGTGTACAATATTATCTATTTCCATCCGGGGAAAAATAGAGTATCTTATGGAAAAGATGGACAATTTTATTGTGAACAAATTTTCAATTAGATTTACGCCTGTTTGTCATATCACTACCACCACACTATGATTTATAAAAAAAAGGAAGGCTTCGAAGGGCAAAAATCCATTGTGCTTCCCCGCAAAATTGTAACGGAATTTGCGGAGACCAACGCCACTTCTGCGGGCGTGTACATTACTGATATTGGCTACTATCCGAAGGCAAAATATCATTTCCGTCAACGCACGCATGGCATTGATCAGCATATACTTATTTATTGTGTGGAAGGAAAAGGCAGGGTACAGATCATGGGCAGCAAATATGCCATGGCGCCGGGTTCATTTGTGATCATACCTGCGGGTTGTGCGCATAATTATGCTTCGGATGAAAAAGATAGCTGGACTATTTACTGGATACATTTCAAAGGCAGTTTGTCGAAGAAACTGGTAGAAACCCTGAAACAAAAACTGAACGGCTATTGTGGCACGGTGCAGTTCAAACAGAAACGGGTGGATTTGTTTGACGATATGTATTCCTGCCTTGAACGTGGTTATGGCAATGATAATCTTTCCTATGCCAATATCTGCCTGCACCATTTTATTGCTTCCTTCATTTATAACGATAAATTCAACCTGTCTGAAAAAACGGAAGCATCAGATCCCGTAGAATTGTCTATCAATTTCATGCAGCAGCACATTTCTCAGCTGCTTTCGCTGGAAGAAATTGCCCGGTCTGTCAATTTTTCCGTTTCCCATTATTCTGCACTGTTCCGGAAAAAGACCGGATTTGCGCCCATTGAATATTTCAATCACCTGAAAATACAACGCGCCTGCCAATACCTGCATTTTACCGATTTGCGGGTAAAAGAAATTGCCGATAAACTGGGCATTGAAGACCCCTATTATTTTTCAAGATTGTTTACCAAACTGATGGGACTTTCGCCCAACCAGTACCGCAGCAGGAGAAACGGGTAAGTATTGATGGTGGCTGAATACTTGCATTTTGCTTTTGGAGCTGTAGCAGGAGATTATGGCTAACACAGCAATAAAATACAACAATACCTACGACGTGATCATCGTTGGCGCCGGCGTGGCGGGCATTGCGTGCGCGCGGGAATTGCTGCGACGGGGTTATAAAGATTTTCTATGCCTGGAAGCGATGAGTGAACCGGGAGGCCGCGTGAAGTTCAACCGCAAGTTTGGCGATATCGGCGGCATGTGCCTGCATCTGCCCAGTAAGTTCCTTACCATCGAAAACCTCGATGAAGAATTTCTTGAAGCCGCCGACCTGATCCGCTTTGCACGCAAAAACGGTTTTCGTTTTTACCGTGAAAGCAATACGCCCAAATTTCGGTTGTACCGCAACGGTCAGCGCGTGAAGCCTGCGCTGGTAAACCATGCCCACTCGCTGATCAATAATGCCATTAAAAGCAATATTGCAAAGATCAATAACAAGGAAGCGCCGGCCGATATGTCGTTGCAGGAAGCACTCGCCGGGTTGTTAGACGATGATATCTGCCGTTCGCTGATCCGAACCGTGTATTCCAGCGCCGATACCGGTCTTGATGCGGGCGACATTTCATTTGTTGATTACTGTAATACCATACCTTCTAACCCCGGACTGTTCCCGGAAGACGGTATGGGCAACCTGCTGAAAGCTTATGCAAGGCCGGTGAAGAACCATATTGCATTGAATAAGGAAGTGCTGAGGGTAGAGTATGAAAACGGGTTGTATAAAGTAGAATACCTCGATACGGAAACCAAAGATCAACAGGTGTTGTTTGCCAAAGTACTGGTAATTACGGTATCGATTGGCGTGCTGCAGCACTGGATCAGGGACAGGAAAATTGAATTGCCGGAAGAAAAGGTGCGCGCCATCAACAATATACAAATGGGGTACCTGAACAAAAACATACTGGTGATGGACGAGCGTTTTTTCACCAATAACAACATCCGCAATTTTACCCATATCAATATCCGCAGCAACCGACTGGATCGCGATGCCAGTTTCCTGGCAGCGAAAATGAACGGCAAATACCTGCTCATCAATTTCGTGGGTGGTGAACAATCGCTGCTGTATGAAAAACAGGGTACGGCTTATGCAAGGCGCGACTCACTGCGCATACTGGCTTCGGCTTTCGGTTCAGACGTATACACGTTTTGCCTCGATTCATATCTCTCCCGCTGGTCGCAGCACAAGTATTTTTATGGCGCTTACAGTAATGCGCTGAAAGGAAATTTCAGCAGCCGGCTGGAACTCTCCAAACCACTCGCCCGCCGCTTATACCGTGCCGGGGAAGAAGTACGTTACAACGACACAGGCATTTCCTATCATACCCATATTACCGGCGCACTTAACAGTGGTTTTATTACTGCCAACAATGTGATCCGCGACCTGGAAACGGAATACTGACCGTAAAATCCTAAATCGCTTTGCTGAATACCTGCTCGCCGGTCAAATCGGATGTATGCGCTTTCACATCAAAAGCATGACAAATATTGCGGATGAACTGTCGCCCTGCTGGCGTTGCATGTACTTCATTACCCTCCACTATCACAATGCCATCCTGTTGTAATTGTCGTAATCGCGGCAGCACGTATTGTTGCAGCAATGCTGCGTGATCTGGTTGCAGCGTTGTTTTTCCATTGCAGGCTATATCAAGAATATATTGCTTGAAATGCTGGTCTTCTTCCCGGAGAATATATCCTTTGTGTACGGCAGGTTGTCCCTGGTTTACATATCGGTAATAATTTTCCAGTTCACGATGGTTCTGCGCATAGGCGGCACCGGTATCACTGATAGCAGACACGCCCAATCCAACCAGGAATTTGCTTTGCGACACGGTATATCCCATAAAATTCCGGTGCAGCCTGCCTTCGAGATAGGCTGTATACAACTCATCGCCCGGTAAGGCAAAATGGTCCATCCCAATATCGAGGTAGCCGCCTGCCGTGAGCAATTGTTTACCCTGCAGGTACAATTGCCATTTGAGCGAAGGACCGGGCAAATCATTTTCATCGAACAGCCGCTGCGCTTTTTGTTTCCAGGGCACATGGGCATAACTGTAAAACGCGATGCGGTCTGGACGAAGCGCCAGTACTTCCTCCATAGTTTTCCTGGCGCCTTCCAGTGTTTGAAATGGTAAGCCGTATATAAGGTCGTAGTTAACGGAAGTAAACCCGATGGCCCTGGCCTGCTCAGTTACCCGCTGTACATTTTCCAAAGGCTGTATGCGGTTGATGGCCCGCTGTACCACCGGGTCATTGTCCTGCACACCAAAGCTGATGCGCTGGAAACCTGTGTCAGATAGCGCCTTCAGATGTTCAATGGTTGTATTGTTGGGATGACCCTCTATGCTGAATGCAAATTGCGGATGAACGATGGCATGCTGCAAAATAGCCATGATCAGCCTGCGCAGGTTCGACGGCGAAAAAAAAGTAGGCGTTCCTCCGCCCAGGTGCAGTTCCCGGATAATGGGCATTTCGTCCATTAGCCGGCAATACATTTCCCACTCGCTGATCAATGCCTTGATATAAATATCCTCCACACCATGATTGGTGGTAATCCTTTTGTTGCAACCACAAAACGTACACAACGATTCGCAAAAAGGAAGATGAATATAGAGACTGATGCCGTGCAGGCTGTTTTCGCGCTGAAACCCTTCTCTGAACGCCCTGAGCCAGTCACCGGTATTTTCAAATGCATACCAGTGCGGTACCGTAGGGTAACTGGTATACCGGGGAACGGGCACATTGTATTTCTGCAACAGGTAATCCTGGTCCGGCATGTTGTTCATGGTAATAAATTACTGATTTATAAACATGCCAAAACTAGCAGGAACCAGCCGGGTATCTCAGTACAACCGTCAGCAAAAAAACTGATTTTCATCAGGGATGCGTGAGTCAACCCAACCGCCTATAGCATCACTCAAATCACCTGGAAACCATAGGCGTACGGATCATCATCGGGATCGATGGTAATGGTATTGTAGCCATACACCCGCGCCCATCCTTCTATTGAAGGACGAATGGCCTTGCGCCCGCCTACCGTTGTTTCCTCTTCAATGCGCCCTATGAACCTGGAACCGATAATGCTTTCGTGAATGAACAGGTCGCCTTTTTTGAGTTTTCCTTTTGTATACCACTGCGCCATGCGGGCAGAAGTGCCGGTGCCGCAGGGAGAGCGGTCAATGGCTTTGTCGCCATAAAACACAGCGTTGCGTGCCGTGCTGTTCGGGTCCAGTACAGCGCCCGTCCATAGTATATGGGAACACCCGCGAATGGTGGGATCGTCAGGGTGTACAAATTCATGCTTTTCGTTTATTTGTTTCCGTAATTCTCTTGCCCAGGCAACCAGTTGCGCCGCGGTGTAGTGTTCCAGACCTTTGAAACTTTCCTGCACATCGATGATGGCATAAAAATTACCGCCATAGGCCACATCGGCTTTGAGCGGGCCAAGATCAGGGCATTCCACTTCAATGTCTGTAGCCGCCAGAAAAGCGGGTACGTTGATGAGTTTAACGCTCTCCACTTTGGGAGATGCTGTTTGCGCGCGCAGTTTGTATTCCACCAGCACCAGTCCGGCCGGCGTTTCCATACGCACTTTGCCCGGTACTTTGGGTATGATCAATCCTTCTTCAATAGCAATGGTAATGGTGCCGATGGTGCCATGGCCGCACATGGGCAGGCAACCACTTGTTTCGATGAACAAAACAGCCACATCGTTTTGCGGATCGTGCGGGGGATACAAGATGCTGCCGCTCATCATATCATGACCACGGGGCTCAAACATCAATCCTTTCCGGACCCAGTCGTATTCCTGCAGGAAATGCTGCCGCTTTTCGCTCATGTTATTGCCCTTGAGCAGCGGACCGCCGCCTGCCACCAACCGCACGGGATTGCCGCAAGTGTGCGCATCTATGCAGAAAAAAGTTTTTTTCATAATTGCAAAAATCCGGATTTCAACCTTGCCTTTCTAATGCTTCCTTTCCTGCCCTGCATGCAGGTATCTCTTACGCATGGTTTACTGCAGGCAATTGTAGCTGTGGCCGGGTAGCAACGCCTTTTTTAATGATGGCGATGATGCGTTCCCTTTCTTCGCCCACCAATGGCAAACGCGGTGCACGCACGTGCTCAGTGCCAATACCGGTAAAGGATTCTGCCAATTTAATATACTGTACCAGCTTGGGATGAATGTCGAGTTCCAGCAAGGGCATAAACCACCGGTTGAGCGCAAGCGCCTCTTCAATTTTGCCTGCTTTTACCAGCTTGTACAGGGCTACCGTTTCCTGCGGAAAGGCGCATACCAGTCCTGCTACCCATCCATGTGCTCCCAGCACCATTTCTTCCATGGCCAGGGTGTCTACGCCGCACAAAATTTTATACCGATCACCAAATCGGTTAATCATACGCGTTACATTGGTCACATCGCGGCTCGATTCTTTTACTGCCTGTATGTTGGGACATACCTGCATTTCATCGAACATGTCCAAAGTGACTTCTATTTTATAATCAATCGGGTTGTTATAAATCATGATCGGCAATCCGGTACTACGCGCTACTGAGAGAAAGAAGGTCAGTGTTTCCCGGTCATCGCTTTTGTAACGCATGGGCGGCAGCAGCATCAGTCCAGATGCGCCCCAGCTTTCGGCCAGCTGCGCCTGCCTGATGGCTTCACGGGTAGCGCCTTCTGCAATGTTCAACAATACCGGTATGCGGTCGCCTACGGTTTCTACGGCACACTTAACAAGCACTTCTTTTTCTGCGGTGGTAAGGGTGCTGGCTTCTCCAAGACTGCCGGCTACGATAATGCCATTCACACCGGCCGCTATCTGGGCCTGCAGGTTCTTGCGAAACATTTCCGTATCTAGCGAATCGTCTTCCTTGAACTTGGTAGTAATTGCGGGGAACACGCCCTTCCAGGTAATACTCATGTGTAATTTTTTGATAAAGGTATTGCAGGCTGTTTATGAATTGGATGCAGTGATTAATCGGTTTATTACAGAAATTAACCGGCAGGCAATTTGTGGTGATTCCATGGGTGTTTACAGCCACGCGACCCATCAGCCAATTAGTAATTAATCAATTCTTAACCAAATTTAACCTGCCTGAAGCAGCGGTTGTAGTTTTTTGGTAATATTGGTTAAATGAAAGTTGTACAATTCACATTACCGGTTTCAAGGGAACATTCAGTCATTGTACAGGAAGACATCCTGCCCCATTTCTACAATCATTTGCACCGCCATAATGAAATCCAGCTCACCTGGATCATTAAAGGACAGGGCACGCTGATAGCGGGCAGTGCCATGCAACGCTTTCAGCCAGGTGATATATACATCTTTGGCAGTAACCAGCCCCACATCCTTAAAAGCGATCCCGATTACTTTGCCAGGGGCAGCAGGAAGCAGGTACATGCCCTCACCCTGTTTGTAGACCCGAAAGGCGCCTTTGGAAAAGTGCTGGAACTACCGGAAATGGTTAGTGTAAAAAAATTCCTGGAGCTCACCAGGACCGGGTTACAGGTGCCGGCATCGCAGCGTCGCCCGGTAAGCGCCGGCATGTTGCAGGTAAAAGAAGCGCGCAATGGCTACCGACTTACCTGCTTCATGAACCTGCTGCAGTTGCTGGCTTCAATCAAAAAGTATAAAACACTATCCGGTTCACAAAGTGAATATACCATTACAGAATCGGAAGGCCTGCGCATGAATGATATTTACCAGTATACGATGGAGCACTATACGGAAAATATCACCCTGCAGCAGATAGCGCAGGTGGCGCATCTGACGCCACAGGCGTTCTGCCGCTATTTCAAAAAACATACGCGGAAAACCTATATCACTTTCCTCAATGAAGTGCGCATCAATGAAGCCTGTAAAAAAATTGTGGCGGAAGACTTCGACAGTCTTGCTTCCGTAGCCTATCAGACCGGCTTCACCAATGCCGTGACCTTCAACCGGGTGTTTAAAAAGGTTACCGGGCGTCCGCCGAAAAAATATTTGCAGGAGTATCTGGCGAAGGTAGAGGAAGGGGAATAGCTGTCCTTATTCAACAACAAATTTGTACTTCCCGCTACCTGCCTCCACCACAATCCACTCCCCTTCTTTACCGGTTACCTTCAATTCCTTTACACTGCCTAAGGCGCTTCCATTCTCACGAATAGAAGTTTCCGATTTCGCAGGGATATAGATAGTGGCCGTTGTATTGCACGGAATATGCACTTCAAACGTGCATTTCCCATCTTTCATTTCCCAACCCGAATAGATAGCGCCGTAATACGTGTCGAGCCGGGCAGCGGCCCTTGTCAACCCCTCTCTGATATGCGGCCTGATCCTGATTTTGCGGTATCCCGGTGCTGATTCATCCGTATCGATGCCGGCGATTACCCGGTACATCCAGTCGCCGATAGCGCCATAGGCATAGTGATTAAAAGAATTCATGCCGGGCGTCTGGAACGTACGGTCCGGTTTCATACCATCCCAACGCTCCCAGATGGTGGTAGCGCCCATCTTTACCGGGTACAGCCAGGAAGGATAGGTTTCCTGCAGCAACAAACGGTAAGCAATATCCGAATAACCATACTTTGTGAGCACATGACAGAGATACGGCGTGCCCAGGAAGCCGGTGGTAAGATGGTAGTTGTAACTTTTAATATTCTCCACCAACCGGTCTGCTGCCTGTTGACGCAGCGAAACCGGTAGCATATCAAACTGCAGCGCCAGCACATAAGCGGTTTGCGTACCGGATACCAGGCGGCCGTTGGGCGTTACATATTCTTTTACAAATGCGTCTTTCACTCTTTGCAAAACGCTGCTATACTCTTCTGCATCTGCCTTGTTGCCAAGTATGGTTGCCGTATTGACCATTAACTGTAACGAGTGCGCATAAAAACATTGTGCAATCAGGTATTTGTCTGTTACCGCACTGCGTCCGTCGTTATCATCTGCCGGTCGATAGAACAACCAGTCACCAAAATGAAAGCCTTTATTCCATAAATCATTGGCACTGTTATTCCGCATGAATTCCACCCATCTTTTCATACTGTTGTACTGCCGTTGCAGTATGGCCGTATCGCCATAAGCCAGGTACATATTCCAGGGAATGATGGTGGCGGCATCGGCCCAGCCGGTAGCGCCGGCTTCATGCGGACGCAGCACCTGCGGAATTACAAAAGGCACAGCGCCCGATTCCTGCTGGTCGGCTTCGAGGTCGCGGAGCCATTTGGCAAAGAAGTTATGCACGTGCATATTGAAAGCAGCGGTGCGCGAGAACACCTGTGCATCACCTGTCCAGCCCAAGCGCTCGTCGCGTTGCGGGCAATCGGTAGGCACATCAAGGAAATTGCCTCTTTGTCCCCACTGGATATTGTGCTGCAATTGGTTCACCAGCGGATGGCTCGATTCAAATTTGCCCGTTACCGGCATATCGGAATACATGGCCACTGCCGTAATGTTTTCGGGCTTCAGCTCACCCGGAAATCCTTCTACCTTGATATAACGAAAGCCCTGGAAAGTGAAATGGGGTTCAAATTGCTGTACCCCTTTACCATTCAGCACGTAAATATTTTCCTGGCGGGCTATACGCAGGTTTTCTGTATAAAAATTACCGTCCTTATCCAGCACTTCTGCATGATAAATCTTTACCGAATCGCCGCTTTTGCCCGACACGGTCAGTTGCACCATGCCTACCAGGTTCTGCCCGAAATCCGCTACCAGTTCGCCGCGCGGCGTGCGGAATATTTTCTGCGCAGCAAAACGTTCTTTTTTGCGAATGGGTTCATTCCAGGTGGCCACCAGGTTGTCTTTCGTATATTCAACAACGTTAACTACTGACCAATCGCTATCTGCATACCCCGGTTCTGTCCATCCCTGTTTTTCCAGTCGTGAATCATTGATTTCCCCATGATAGATTTCCGAGTAGCGGATTGCTCCGGTAGAGGATTTCCAGCTGTTGTCGGTGATAATGGTATCGGTTGTGCCGTCTGTATAAGTGATGTGCAGTTGCATCAGCAAGGCCAGTTCCCGTCCATAGATATTGTGTTGATTGCCCCATGCCAGAAAACCGCGGTACCAGCCATTGCCCAATTGTACGCCCAGCGCGTTTTCTCCCTGCTGCAACAGCGGGGTTACATCAAACACCATATACTGCAGTCGCTTGTTGTAGCTGGTCCACCCGGGGGTGAGATAAGCATCCCCTACTCTTTTGCCGTTGATAAAGGCTTCAAACAAACCTCTGGCGGTAATATAGGCACGTGCAGCACGCACTTTCTTTTTTGTGGAGAATGTTTTTCGCATCAACGGACTGGGCCGCATTTTTTCATCTTCTTTATATCCCGGCGAAATCCAGGAGGCTTTCCAGTCGGCCGGTGTAAGCAATCCCATTTCCCAATATGCCGGTTCGCTCCACGCAGATGTTTTACCGTGCTGGTCCCATACACGCACCTGCCAGTAATAGCGTTTACCGGGCTGCAAGGCTGGTCCGCCATAGGGCACATGCACTGATTGATTGGAAAACACTTTTCCCGTGCGCCAGATCACGTTTTTGCTTTTGGAGGGCGTGGGGTTTTCAGCACTGCTTACTACAATTTCATAGGCTGATTGTGCAACATTGCGTTGTTCACTGTGCAGTTGCCAGGCGAAGCGCGGACGTTCCGCGTCGATGCCCATAGGGTTGGGAAGATATTCGCATAGCAGTTGTTTAACGGTTACCTGTGCGTTGAGGGCAATGCAGGTAATGAAAAAAGAAAGGATCAGCAACAATCTTCGCATTGTGATTGGTTTGGTTGGTCGGTCGAAAATATAAATAATATTTTGAGCGACCATCCAGACGCAAGTAAATGTGAAATAGTTGCTTAACCAATGCCGGCCCCCTTATTCAAACACCACCGTCTTATTATTATGCACAAACACCCGGTCATCAAACACCAGCCGGAGCGCACGGGCCAGCACGGCGGTTTCAATTTCTTTACCCGCCCGCATCATGTCTCTTGCCGTATAGGAATGATTCACGGGAATGATCTGTTGTGCAATGATCGGTCCTTCATCCAACTGGTCGGTAACAAAATGTGCCGTAGCGCCAATCAGTTTCACGCCGCGCTCAAACGCCTGCCGATAGGGAGAAGCGCCGGCGAAGGCAGGAAGAAAGGAATGATGAATATTGATGATCCTGTCAGGAAAATGCGCCAGGAAGGATGGCGATAATATGCGCATGAATTTCGCCAGTACGATGTAATCCGGTTGGTATTGCTGTACTACAGACAAAATTTTTTCTTCGAACAACGCTTTTGAAATTCCTTCACCGGGCACGCAAACAAAAGGCACATCAAACCGTTCGCAAATATCCTGCAGGGTGGCGTGATTGCCGATCACACATAATACCGAGGCGCCCAGCGTGCGAAAATGATATCGGATGAGAATATCGGCCAGGCAATGGTGTTCTTTGGTCACCATCACCACCACTTTCTTTTCGGGCAAAGGATTTACAGCAACAGAAGCTCCTTCGGGCAAAACTTTTGTAAGTTGGTGGCGCAATACGTGGGCATCGGTTTCCTGCTCTACTTCCACGCGCATAAAAAACCTGCGGCCGTCCATATCCACATGTTCCCGCAGGGAAACAATATTCAATCCTTCTGCAGCAAGCACGCCGGCAATATTGCTTACCAGTCCAACCTGGTCTTTACATTGTATGACGATGATCATGGGATAAGATTTATGGTCTATCCAAGGCTTCTATGAATCCCCAACTCCAATCCCCGCAATTCCGCCAACCCCCTCAACCGCCCAATGGCGCTATACCCCGGATAAGTTGTTTTCTTCAGATCGTCCAGCATCTGGTGACCATGATCTGGACGCATGGGAATAGACACTTTCCTTCTACGCATCAGCAACAGGATTTCTTTTACCACCGCATACATGTCCACATCGCCATCGAGATGATCCGCTTCATAAAAATTTCCCTCTTCATCACGCTTCGTGCTGCGCAGGTGTAAAAAGTGTATGTGATCACCCAAGCGCTTTACCATCCCTGGCAGATCATTGTCTGCCCGCACGCCGTAGCTGCCGGTACAAAAACAAAGCCCATTGGCAGGCGAAGGCGCTGCATCCAGCAATTCGCGGGCATCCTGTTCGGTGCTTACCACACGAGGCAACCCGAGAATGGGATAAGGAGGGTCATCGGGATGGATGGCCATTTTCAATCCATGCTGCTCTGCCACCGGCACTACCTGCTGCAGGAAATAGAATAAATGCTGCTTCAATTTTCTGGCATCGATGCCTGCATAAGTTTTCAATGCAGCAAGAATTTGTTCTTCAGTAAAACGTTCTTCACTGCCCGGCAGGCCCAGCAGGGCATTGCGATACAGGATTTCCTTTTCTTCTTCTGTCATAGTGGATAGCCGCTGCCTGGCTTTCTCAATTTCCTGCGGTGTATAATCCTTTTCTGCATTGGGGCGCTTCAGCAGAAACAGGTCGAATGCAATGAATGCCGATTTTTCAAACCGGAGCGCCTTGCTGCCATCGGGCATGGTATAATTGATGTCTGTTCGCATCCAGTCGAGTATGGGCATGAAGTTGTAGGTAACCACTTTCAATCCGCAGGCTGCCACATTGGCCAGGCTTTGCTTGTAATTTTCTATATACAATTGATAGTTGCCGGTTTGTTTTTTGATGTCTTCATGCACAGGCAGACTTTCAATCACCGTCCAGGTCAACCCGGCCGCTTCCACCGCTGCTTTGCGTTTGCTGATCTCTTCAACTGTCCAGATATCTCCTACGGGAATGTGATGCAGTGCGGTCACCACACCGGTACATCCCGCCTGCCGGATGTCCCACAAACTGACGGGATCGTTGGGGCCATACCAGCGCATTGTTTGTTCCATTAACATAGTGTCGGGAAATTTTTATGGTTGATTGGTTAGTGTGTTATGGTTAAAAAATCTGGTGATCATTTCATTGGAAACGGCAGGCAATTTAGCAATTAAACCATTGAACAGGGCGATGCTGACATACGCAGGCTTTTTCATCCTCCTGATGGCTGCTCAAACACAGGCATCCTTTTCCTTCCTGAAAGCAGATTAAACACAGGCACCTTTTCCTCCTGAAAGCTGTCCGAACACAGCCCCCCTTTCCCTCCTGAAAGCTGCCCGAACGCAGCCCCCCTTTCCTTCCTGAAAGCTACTCGAACGCAGCCCCCCTTTCCCTCCTGGTGGCCAATCATATGGCCTCGCTTTCCTTTCTCCAGGCCATCCCATATTTGTGCAACTGTCAAAGCAACAATTGCTGCAAAATCGCCCGGAAAAGGGCAAAACCTGTCTGCCGGCCATTGCAATAAAACGCAACCGGCAGCCGCTGCAGCAACAAAAGCACGGCCTGAAGAAACCAATTGATTTACAACCCAAAAGCTCAATTCGCCATCCTAGGCACCTGCCCTTTCCCAAAGCCTTTCACCCGACTAATTTCGCTATAAAAATTAAACGTGCAACCGATTGCATGTATTTTTTAAAAAAAATCCTACTTTTACCATTATCTCCCCACTATGTTACAGGACAAAGAAGTTACGATTTACGACCTGGCACGCAAGCTGAATATTTCTCCCGCTACTGTGAGCAGGGGTTTGAAAGACCATCCTGCGATCAGCAAGAAAACCAAGAAACGCATTTTTGATCTTGCCCGCGAAATGGGCTACCGGTCGAACAACTTTGCCCGTAACCTGCGGAAGCAAACCACCAATACCATTGGTGTGATTGTACCGCGACTGAACAGTTACTTCATGTCTACGGTGATTGCAGGTATGGAAAAAGTGGCCAATGAAGAAGGATATAACCTCATCATCAGCCAGTCGTCCGAAAGCGCTCCCAAAGAAATGGCCAGCGCCCGCACCATGTTCAACAACCGCGTGGACGGCCTGCTGGTTTCACTGGCATACGATACCGACGACATCAGCCATTTCGATGTATTTGTAAAGAAAAACATACCGCTCATCTTCTTCGACCGCGTTACCGACAACAAGAACAGCGTGAATGTGCTGATCGATAACCGGAAAGCTGCTTACGAAGCCACCCGTCACCTGATTGACCAGGGATGCAAACGCATCGTACACATTACAGCCACGCCTAAACGAAATGTATACGTTGACCGTTTGCAGGGATACAAGCAGGCGTTGGCGGACAGCAATATCAAATTCAGAGAAGACTACGTGATCATCAGCAACCTGAGCCAGGAAGCCGGCGCACAGGCAGCGGAAACCATCCGCCAGATGAAACCTTTGCCCGATGCAGTTTTCGTGGCCAACGACAACTGCGCTGTTGGCTGTATGCTGGCGCTGAAACAATCCGGCATTGCCATTCCAAAAGACATTGCCTTTGTAGGCTTCAACAACGACCCTGTGTCTACCGTGGTAGAACCCAATCTTACTACCATCAATTATCCCGGTTATGAAATGGGTGAAATTGCCGCACGCAATCTCATTAACCACCTCAACGGGGTTTCCAACATCACGGCTACCAACACCATCCTGTTACGTTCGGAGCTCATCATTCGCGAATCATCCTTGAAAAAAGGAAAGAAGTAATTCATCAGACCGGCAATTCCCAAAAACAAAAGTCCGGAAGACGGTAAGATGTACTTGCCGGCTTTCGGACTCTACCTACACTTGCCTTAAGGCGTTCAATGTTCCGGCATTCTTTATCAGGAATAGCATACCCGCATTGATTCCTGGTATGGACGTATTCGTTGAGCAGGTCGCATGATCCAATATTAAAATAGATCGGATGTTAAAATAATAAAGGAGAGCATATCTCATCTCTCCTTTATCCATAATATAGAGTACCGAATATTCTCGTTATTGGCGATAGTTCACCCATCAATTATACCCGGGATTCTGGTACGCCGCTTTTTCTTCAGGCGTCATCGCCAAACGGTCAATCTGCCCCTGCGGAATGGGACGCAGGTAATGGTGCGGCAGAATAGTTCGTGTGTACGTAACCGGCGTATGGTGATAATATTGATCGCCGCAAATCGTGTAAGTGCCGGCCAGTTCAGCCCATTTCTGTGTACGAACGAGATCAAACCAGCGATAGCCTTCGCCAAAGAACTCCCTGGAACGCTCTTCCAGAATATAGTAAATGTCTATGTTGGTCGGCGTGGCGGCAATCATGTCGGCACTTTTGTCCACCTCATACGGTGCATTGTCCCTGTTCGAGAATTTCCACCTGCCGGCGCGCGCACGAACCTGGGCAATCAGGTCGTAGGCGGTTTTACCGGCCACCGTAGTAGCCCCTTTTACAGCCGCTTCGGCAGCTATGAAATACAATTCTGCAAACCGGGCAATCTTGAAGGGACGGGTGCTGCCTGCGTTCGGTTGTCCAAGACCGGTACCATTGTCGGTACGGTATACGCCCAGTTTCCATAAACCAGGAAATACAATTCTGCTGATATTGCTGGGACCCATCACCCAGTCGGCCCTGCCGGGCATCTGGCCTGCTCCTATGCCATTCGATACTCTTCCGGGGAAACTAACATTTTCACCGGCAGGAAATTGAATGACGTTGGTATCTCTTTCGAGGAAGGTCAATATCCGATCGCCGGGATATACCTCCATATCGTTGGCATTGTAGAGCACTGCGTTGGGAGTACCGCCCTTGGGCCAGTTGGCCCGATAAACGAGACTGAACGTGCCGTCGTAGCGGGAGTCGGTTGTTTTATCGGCAAAAGTGTTTTTAAATACTTCCTGTATGGGCGCCATACGCACGTAAGGCCGTCCCAATCCCTGAGCGGCTTCCCTTTGCACAGGGAAAATGGGATCGCCCCCCCCGCCGGGTTCGGAAGCGCTTTTCATCTGGGTATAGTTCCAGGTGACCATCCACACAGCCGTATTCTGGCCCTGGCCTGCTTCGCCACTGAAACAACTGAGACAGGAGCCGTTATAGAATTCATTTTCCTGCGTGTGATCAGCATACAACAGTACTTCCTTGTTGCGGTCGTTGCCGCCCCTGTGCAAATCATAGAAGGTGGTTTCCAGGCCAAAATCGGCAGGATCATCCAGCGCCTGCACAGCCACGTCATAAGCTTTCTGGAAATACCATTGCGCATCATGACCATCCGGGTCTACCCTGTTTGTTTCGGGGTAAGTAGGAATATTATTGGGATTCTCTAACCACCATGCATACGTGAGATATGCTTTTGCCAGGTACAGGCGTGCCAGCGTTTTGGTAGCCGTACCGGTGGTGCGGGGCGTGGCCGGTAAATCTTCAATCGCTTTAAGCAGGTCAGGGAAAATGGCCCGGGTATATACTTCCGGCACTGTATTCCGTACAGAAGTTCTTACTGCAGAAGTATTGAACTTCAACTCACCTGCACCGAGGTCGAGGGGCACGCCCCCAAATGTCTGCACCAGCAAAAAATAATCGAAGGCGCGGAAAAAATAAGCTTCTGCAATGAGCGAAGCAGGAATGGTACCGGCCGCTTCGGCATTTTCAATGATACCATTGGCCGTGTTGATGTTGGAAAAGGCTACCGGCCACAATACATCCGAACGGCTGGAAGCAGGCGTAAGATTACCTACCCCACTCAGGTCCATATCCTTGAAGTTGGCATCGGCGCTCTGTCCCCAGGTATATTCGTCCGTTCCGGTTTCCAGCGCATTGTAGAAATAAGGCTGACCGTAAATAAATCGCAGGTGTGCGTACAAAGAAGTGATCCCGCCATACACTCCTTTTTCCGTTTTAAAATAGCCGGGATCGAAAAAACTGCGGGGCTGTTCATCCAGGATTTTACCGCATCCTGGCGCTAATGTCAGCAGTACCGCCGCGCATATGACAATTTTTATGGGAATGTGTTTCATGTTCGTTGGTTTTAGAATGACAGGTTAACGCCAAGAATATAATTCCGGGTAGCAGGAGTGTTGTACCCTACCGTGAGCAAACGACGGAGCAGGTTCTGATTGCCGCTGATGGACCCCGGGCTCGCCACATTTTCGTTGCCATACGAGTTGGTTTCAGGGTCCAGCCCGGACTCTTTATGGAACGGCGAGAACAGCACAAACGGGTTCTGCACGGTGAAGTACATGCGCATTCTCACATTATTGTTTTTGATCACGCTCCTGTTGAAATCATATCCCAGTGTGATGGTGCGGATTTTCAGGAATGACCCATCGAAATAACTGAGCGTGGTCCCATACCGTGGGTTATCACTGCTGATAGGCGCAGCGGGACTGGGATATTTCGCGTTCGGGTTTTCAGGAGTCCAGTAATCTACTTTCAGGTTGTTGCGGCGACCGGTCAGCATGTTCAGGTAACCGCTGGAACCATGAATGGTGCTGAACAGGATACCACCGCTCCTGAAGAAGCCAACTATACCGAGGTCAAATCCTTTATACGATACCACGGTATTGAAACCACCCTGGAAATCCGGATCAACATCTATCACCTGGCGGTCATCGGGGCCGATGGCACGCTTCGGTGTACCATCCTCGTTATATCCTCCGGTATACAACACCTTGATCATCCCTACTTTGCCCGCCGGTTCCAGGATATTCATGTAATTGTCCATGCTATCCTTGCTCGACTGCCAGATGCCAATGCGTTTATAATCGTATATGGCGTTGATATTGTGGCCAACAAACCACCAGTTGCCTTCATCTCTTGTAAGACCGGAAGCCAGCGATACCAGTTTGTTCCTGTTGATGTAGAAGTTTACGCCTGCTTCCCAGCGCCAGCCGTCCCTGTCGTCGATGATCACGCCATTCAATGCCAGCTCAAATCCTTTGTTTTCTGTAGTACCCACGTTGGAGTTGATCAAATCCACCCCTGAGGTGGGAGGCAGCCCCAGGCCCAGCAACACATCTTCCGTCCGGGTGATGTAGTACTCAATGGTACCGGACAAGCGGTTCTTCAACAGCGAGAAGTCAACACCAAAGTTCCAGGTCTTGGAGAATTCCCAGCCCAGTGAAGGATTCGGAATACGGGTCACATACAAGCCGGTAGCATACCCGGTAGGACCAAAGTTGTAGGGCCTGGTGCTTAATACGCCCAGCGTGGCATAAGGAGCAATGGCCTGGTTGGACGTTTGACCGAACCCCGCCCGTATTTTCAGGTTATTGATAAACGTTACATTGTCCATAAACGCTTCGTTGCCGATATTCCAACCCACCGACACGGCGGGATAGGTGTGCCACTTATGCCCCGGCGCCAGCCTGGAAGAACCATCGGAACGAATGGTAGCAGAGATCATATAACGGTTGTCAAAAGCGTACATCACACGGCCCATCCACGACATCAGTCCCCACAACTGGTAATCCTGGTTGTTGGGATCTACCGTAATATTGCCGTTGGCCCTGCCGAGGTTATAGAACTGGAACTGGTCGGCGGGAATGTCCTGTGCCGACATGTTGCTCCTGTTGTACTTGCTTTGCTCTGCAGAATACAATGCCACTGCATTGATGGTATGTTTACCGCCAAAGGTGCGGTCGAAAGTGAGCAAATGTTCAAGCGTCCAGTGATAGGTGGTCCTGCTGTCTATTGAAGCAGTGGCCTCGGTATTGGGGTTGGTGTTTCCGATACCCTGTCCCGTATAAGCGCCGCCATTGAGTTGTACATAATCCAGGCCGAGGTTCACCCGGTATTTCAGGCCTTCCAGGAAGGGCGCTTTCACTTCGCCGTACACCGCGTTATAGGAAGCAAAGCCACGTGTTTCGTCCAGCCACTGACCATCGCGTGTTAATTGTTCCACCACATCCCTGGTGAAAACAAACTGGTCGTCGCTGGCCATGCGTATGATCCTTTTCAGTGAGCCATCTTCATTATAGGGAGAAGCCAGCGGCGACATACTCAGTATATTGTACAAGCCCACCTGGTTACCTTCCGTAAGATTGTAGTTATTGTAAGAAGTGAAGCCGAAGCGGAACAATTTTCCTATCTGCTGGTCCAGCGAACCACGCAGTGAATAACGGGTGTATTGCTGCGTGGGCACTACGCCCTGGTTCTGGTAATAACCCAAACCGAAATTATAGGAACTCAATTCCGAACCGCCAGACAGGCTAACGTTCTGATCGGTTACCATACCGGTTTTGTAGAACAAATCCTGCCAGTCGGTATTCACATCGTCTGATTCATCAGGACCGTTGGTATATTGGCCCCTGGCAGCACGCAGTTTGGCAAATTCCGGTCCGTTCATCATGGGGTATTTGGCAAACACTGTCTGCGCGCCTACATAGCCGCTGTACTTTACGCGCGCCTTTCCATTCCGCGAACCCTTGTCGGTAGTAACCAATATAACGCCATTGGCCCCACGCGAACCATAGATGGCCGTGGCCGAGGCGTCTTTCAATACTTCAATGCTTTTGATATCGTTGGGATTGATATCTGCCAGTGAACCCACGTAGGGTATACCGTCCAGCACAATCAAAGGATTGTTGTCTGCAGTAAGTGAGCGGGTACCCCTGATACGGATCTGCATGGTAGCGCCGGGGCGGGTAGAAGTCTGCGACATTTCCATACCGGCCACTCTGCCCTGCAACGCCTGCGAAATATTGGGTGAAGGTATTTCACGCATTTTATCACCACTTACCGAAACCACAGAACCGGTCACTGCTTCCTTGCGTTGTGTACCGTAACCTACCACTACTACTTCGCTGAATTCTTCTGCGCGGGCATCCAACGTAATGGTGATGTTATCCGCATCGCCTACTGTTACTTCTTTGGTAGTAAAACCAACGTTCGAAATAACCAGCACATCGCCTTTGGAAGCCCTGATCGTAAACTGGCCATCCGAGTTGGTCATGGTGCCGCCGCTTGCTCCCTTCACATTTACAGAAGCACCGGCCACCGGGGTTCCGCCAGACCCGACGACGGTACCGCGAACGGTCTTTTCCTGTGCCCATGCAGGAAGCGTACCGGCCAGTAAACCGACAGCGATCAGACCAACAACCATCAGCCGGCCCAAAAGTCCGGACAACATGCCTGCAGGTCGCTTTTGTTTTGCAGTCTTTTTCATAAACAAGAATTGGTTAGTGTTTTTAGCAAATACGTATATCAGGATTACATGAATTGAATACAGGCACAGGAGGCTTTCGCCCGGAAGACGCTACTATGATCACAACCTATGGTAACCGGAGAAAAGGCCCTGGAGCAGATCAGCCGCGCTGCGTTGGGCAGCCGGCACCGGGCAGTTGAGGGAAAATGACGTTGTTTCATACAGCAGTGTTGGTTGGTTAACAGTTCAACCTTGCAATCGTAATTTTTTCCTGCTCCATCAATGTGAAGCAGTGGTTAGCGCTTTGCAAAGCCCTGCACAAGATCACACTCACTACAAGCAGGCATTCGGGTTCCAGTGATTTCGCGCTCCTGGTACTGGTCCCTTCATAACATTGTGGATGCACTGGTTCCGGAAACGAATATAGATAAAATTCCAAAAAATGCAACCGATTGCAGTATTTTTTTTGAAAATCTACCCCATCGGGGCTGTGACCAGCAGCAGCCATAGCGCGGAATAACAGCCGGTTGCACCGTTTTTTAACGGTGTGGCTGAAAAGGGGGATCCTGGTAACCTGGGGTCTAAAAAATGTGGGCCGAAGCGCAAAACCTTCATGCTATGAGGAACCGCTTTGCAGTATTTTATCTTTCTTATGCAGGAAAATGCCCGACAGCACTGGGAGTAATTAAATATTTATGGTAGAATGGCAATATACCACCGGGCCATTGAACATCTTTATAATAATGCAGCAAAGCATTGTTGAAGGATAGCTGCTGGCGCTCCACTGGTCGTAAAAATAACCAGTCATAACAGTGACAACAGGCGGTCCTGAAACAAAAAACTTGTACTTTGAAATTACAATTTTTTCACGATTTTTATGCAACCGATTGCAAGTATTATATATTATATTGTATGAAAAAACTCCTGACGATTGTTGCCTTTGCCTTGCTGCAGCACGCCACCCTGCAGGCACAACAGGTTGTTGACACCGCTTTGTCTGCCGGTTCATTCGCACTAAACAATGTGTTTATCTGCGTTAGTCCCGATGAAGATTCCACCGTACAACTGGCTGCAGCATTGCTGCAAAAAGATTTGCTGGCAGTAACCGGTAAAGAACCTGCTATGCTATCTGCCATTCCAACGCAGAAAGGCACGGCTATTATCATTGGTTCTGCACAAGGAGCGCTGGTCCGTTCATTAAGCAGGGAGAAAAAATTCCGTATCGATTACCTGAAAGGCAAATGGGAAGCATACACCATTCAATCCATCGCCAACCTTACCAGTAAAATTCCACATGCCCTGATCATTGCCGGCAGCGATCGGCGTGGTACGGCATATGGCGTAATGGAATTGTCACGGCAACTGGGCGTTTCTCCCTGGTACTGGTGGGCCGATGTACCGGTAAAAAAGAAAGCACAGCTATTCATCAAAAAAAATGTGTTGATCAACGATGCGCCCCAGGTGAAATACCGCGGCATCTTCATCAACGACGAAGCGCCTGCCCTGTCGGGATGGAGCCGGGAAAAGTTCGGCGGTTTCAATCATAAATTCTATGAGAAGGTATTTGAACTCATTCTCCGACTGAAAGGCAATTACCTCTGGCCCGCCATGTGGGGCAATGCTTTTTACGATGATGATTCGCTCAACAGGGACATGGCCCGGCGTTATGGCATCGTGATCGGCACTTCCCACCATGAACCGCTCATGCGTGCGCACGATGAATGGAGAAGATACGGTTCGGGCAAATGGAATTACGACAGCAATGCCGCCAAACTACAGGAGTTCTGGCGCTATGGCATGCAGCGTGCCACCAACGAAAAGATCGTCACTATTGGCATGCGCGGCGACGGCGATGAACCCATGACCCGCGAAACCGCTACCGCCCTGCTCGAAAGAATCGTAAAAGATCAGCGTACCATCATCGAAGAGGTCACCGGCAAACCGGCATCGGAAACACCGCAACTCTGGGCCCTGTACAAAGAGGTGCAGGATTATTACGACAAGGGAATGCGCGTACCCGACGACGTTACCTTATTGTTGTGCGACGATAACTGGGGCAATATCCGGCGCGTACCGAAGCTCACCGACAGCCCGCGCAAAGGTGGCTATGGCATCTACTATCATTTCGATTATGTAGGCGGCCCGCGCAATTACAAATGGGTAAACACCAATCCCCTGCCCCGCATCTGGGAACAGATGCACCTGGCATGGGCCTATGGCGTAAAACAAATCTGGATCGTGAATGTAGGCGATATCAAACCGATGGAGTTTCCCATTTCTTTCTTTCTTGATTATGCCTGGAATCCCGACAGGATTGGCCCCAATGATATACAGGCATATAGCGAACAATGGGCAGCAGCGCAATTCGGTGCCGCCTACGCAAAAGAAATTGCCGAGATACTGGCGCTCTATGCCAAGTATAATGCACGGAGAAAACCGGAGCTGCTCGATGCAGATACCTACAGTCTGCCAGCCAACGAATGGGAACGGGTGGTGAAGGAATATAACGAACTGCGCAGTCGCGCAGAAAAAATCTATGCCGCATTGCCATCCTCGTACAGGGACGCCTATTTCCAACTGGTGCTGCACCCGGTAAAAGCCTGCGCCAACCTGAATGAGCTGTATTATTACGTTGCATTGAACAGGATGGCAGCAGACAGGAAAGACGTCGCTGCCAACGAATATGCCAACCGGGTAAAACAATTGTATGCAATGGATTCACTCATCACCCTGGAATATCACCAGTTGAACAATGGCAAATGGAACCATATGATGAGCCAGACGCATATTGGCTATACATACTGGCAGCAACCGCCTGTACAGAAAATGCCGGAGGTGCAATACGTAAACGCCGACCCGGTGCGGCAAACCATTGAAGCAGCCATGCCTGCCGCAAAGGAAGAGCCGGTAGTGGTGGTGCAGGAGGCAAGGCGGCCTTATCATGTAGAAACAAACCGGCTGGTGTCGATGGACGCCCACCACTTTACCCATGCCGTAAACACGAACGGCATTACCTGGACGGTGCTACCGGACCATGGCCGGACAAGCTCCGCCATCACAGCCTTTCCGGTAACTGCCCCCGAACAGCAACCCGGCGGCAATGCACCTCATGTGGAATATGATTTCCATACCTACAGTAAAGGAAATTTCACGGTGTATGCCTATTTTTCCCCTACCCTTAATTTTCACAATACGCCGGAAGGACTGCAATATGCCATTTCGGTGGATGATGAGGCGCCGCAGATCATCAGCATCAACAGGGAAGACAAAGCCACCGGCACCGGCATATGGAACAAATGGGTGGCGGAAAATATCATCATCAAATCAAGCAAGCATACCATAGCAGGCAGTGGCAGGCATGTGCTGAAGTTCTGGATGGTGAACCCGGGCGTAGTGTTGCAGAAACTGGTGATTGATTTTGGAGGCATGCCTGAAACGTATCTTGGACCGCCTGAGACCGGTTATTTCAAGTGAAGCCAACGGAGGTGATGACAGGTTTGTTCGGAAATGAGTAGTCGCAATAATTAAACTTCAAACAAAATATTCTCTAAGCATGCTTTTCAAAAAACTCCCGTCCCTTACAGCTTACCTGCTGCTTGTCTTGCCATCACTGGCGCAGGTACGGCTGCCGGCTTTGATTAAAGACAGCATGGTCCTCCAGCGGGATGCTTCCGTAAATATCTGGGGCTGGGCATCCGCCAACGAACGGGTGACCGTACGGTTTAACAATAAAACCTACAAAACCAAAGCGGACGCTAATGGAAACTGGCGTATAGCGCTGCCGTCTACACCTGCCGGCGGCCCCTATACCATGGACATCATCGCCAGCAACCGCATCACTTTGCGGGAAATTCTCTTCGGCGATGTATGGTTCTGCAGCGGGCAAAGCAATATGGTGCACCAGTTGAACATCCACGATGTAACCTATGCCCGCGACATTGCCACCGCCAACTACCCCGAGATCCGGCAATTCTGGATTCCCACTACATCCAACCTGCAGGGCCCGCAGCAGGACCTGCCGCCCGGTGACTGGCAGCCCGCCATAGGCGACCAGGTAAGACCGTTTTCTGCTGTAGCCTATTTTTTTGCAAAGAAATTATACGATCGCTATAAAATTCCCATTGGCATTATCAACGCCAGTGTGGGCGGTACGCCTATAGAAGCCTGGACGAGCGAGGAAGGATTGAAGGCATTCCCTGCCATACTGCATACGATAGAGAAGAACAAGGATACAGCTTATATCAATAGCCTGCAACGCAGTGCTGCCAATACCAGCAGGCCCGCACAGCAAACAGACAAGGGCATCACTGGCAAGTGGTACGATCCTTCGTATGTGCCTAAAGGTTGGCGCACCATTGCTATTCCGGGATATTGGGAAGACCAGGGCATCAAAGACCTTAATGGTGTGGTATGGTACAGAAAAGAAATAGAAGTGCCCGCCTCCATGGCCGGCCAGCCTGCTACCGTTTGGCTGGGCAGGATTGTGGATGCAGATGAACTGTATATTAACGGAAAACGTGTGGGCAACACCACCTATCAATATCCCCAGCGCCGGTATAAAATTCCTGCAGGCGTGTTACGCGCCGGTAAAAACCTTTTTGTCATCCGCGTTACCAATCACTATGGCAAAGGTGGGTTTGTGCCTGATAAACCGTATTGCCTGTTTGCCGGCAACGATACCATTGACCTGAAAGGTTACTGGCAATACAAAGTGGGCGATGTGTTTCCGCCGGCACCGTTTACAGGTGGTGGCATTAACATACAGCATCAACCCACGGCCTTGTACAACGCTATGGTGGCGCCGGTCACTGCTTATACCATCAAAGGGTTTTGCTGGTACCAGGGCGAAAGCAATGCTGGGCGTCCGCAGGAATACCGGCAACTGCAGGCAGCGCTTATCCACGACTGGCGCCGGTTATGGGACCAGGGCGAACTGCCTTTTTTGTATGTGCAACTGCCCGGCTTTATGGACTATAACTACCTGCCTTCCGAAAGCAATTGGGCGCTCATGCGCGAAGCACAACTGCAATCACTGGAAGTGCCCAATACGGCCATGGCTGTTGCCATTGACCTGGGAGAATGGAACGATATTCATCCCGATAACAAAAAAGATGTAGGTGAACGACTGGCGCTCGCTGCCATGAAACTGGCCTATGGAGAATCCATCGAGCATGCAGGTCCGCTTTTTGAATCGGCTACTATAGAAGGAAATAAGATCATCGTCCGATTCACTCATACGGGAAGCGGCTTAATAACAAACGATGGAGAACCGCCGGCTGAATTTGCCATTGCAGGCGCCGATAAAAAATTTGTGTGGGCACAGGCAAAAATTGAAGGGAATTCTGTAGTGGTGTGGAGCGATGAAGTGGCAGCACCCAAATATGTGCGGTATGCGTGGGCAGATAACCCGGTTAATCCCAATCTTTATAACAAAGAAGGATTGCCGGCATCACCTTTCCGGACGGACCAGTAAAGAAGGAAGATGCAATCCAAAATAAATGCAACCGATTGCATCAAATATTGCAAAACTTTGACTAATTTAGCTATGAAATTTTGGTATGTAACCGATTGTAGCGCAAAGCGCCTTTCTGGTGAAATTTGTTCCCGCCTGGCATGCCGGGAAAAAGTTATGATCTTGCTTTTCACCCCAAACCGGAATGGACAGCCGGCCCCAGTTTGCTTATGAAAAGAACTATTCTATTGTTTGCTACGCTACTGTTACTCGGCATCACCCGGGCAGAAGACGGTTATGAACTTTGGTTACGGTATCGCCTGATCGAAAACAGTCAACTACTCGCCCAATACCGGTCGCAGGTCAGAAGCATCTATGTACCGGGCAATGCTCCCACCCTCTCCGCAATACGGGAAGAACTGACCAGGGGGCTCAACGGATTATTGGGTAAAAATATCCCGTTGCAACCATCACTTACCGCCAACGCCGTTGTTGCGGGCACGCCTGCCACTGTCAAAGCCATTGAGCAACTGCCCCTGCACAGCCGGCTGAGGGAAACAGGTAAGGAAGGATTTGTCATTGCCACAACATCCTTCAACGGAAAGAAATGTATTGTCATTACCGCCAATACTGAAACGGGCGTGTTATACGGCGTTTTTCATTTCCTGCGCCTGCTGCAAACGCATCAACCTATCCAACAACTGAACATAGCAAGCGCTCCGCGCATTGCGCACCGCGTACTAAATCATTGGGACAATCTCGACAGAACTGTTGAGCGCGGGTATGCAGGCCAATCCATCTGGGACTGGCACCGTTTGCCCGGTTACATCGATCCACGCTATAAAGATTATGCAAGGGCCAATGCTTCCATTGGCATCAACGGCACCGTGCTCACCAATGTAAATGCAAACGCCTGGATACTCACCGATCTGTATCTTGAAAAAGTAGCGGCACTGGCGGCTGTATTTCGTCCTTATGGCATCCGCGTATACCTTACCGCCCGTTTCAGTGCGCCGGTGGAAATCGGCAAACTGAAAACCGCCGACCCGCTCGATCCGGAGGTGCAGGCCTGGTGGAAAGAAAAAGCGGCTACTATTTACCGTTATATACCCGATTTTGGCGGCTTTCTGGTGAAAGCCAATTCGGAAGGACAACCTGGTCCGCAAAACTACCAACGCACCCATGCCGATGGTGCCAATATGCTGGCCGATGCCGTTGCGCCCTATGGGGGCATTGTGATGTGGCGCGCTTTCGTATACAGCAATGAAAAAGATGTGGACCGGTTCAAGCAGGCTTATGACGAGTTCAAACCACTCGATGGCAAGTTTCGCAAAAATGTGATGGTGCAGGTAAAGAACGGTCCCATCGACTTCCAGCCTCGCGAACCTTTTCATCCTTTGTTCGGCGCCATGCCTGAAACGCCATTGATGATGGAATTTCAGCTTACGCAGGAATACCTCGGCTTTGCCACGCACCTTGTATATCTTTCTTCTCTTTTCCGGGAAGTGCTGGATGCCGATACCTATGTCAACGGCAAAGGCTCCACAGTAGCCAAAGTGATTGACGGCTCACTGCATCAGCAATCACTCAGCGGCATGGCCGGTGTGGCCAATATCGGGTCAGACCGCAACTGGACGGGGCACCTGTTTGGACAAGCCAACTGGTACGCTTACGGTCGGCTGGCCTGGGACCATACGCTTTCATCTGCCGACCTGGCGGAGGAATGGATCCGGCAAACCTTTTCCAACAATACCTCTTTCATTCAACCGGTAAAACAGCTGATGCTGGCTTCTTATGATGCGGTTGTGAACTATATGACACCGCTGGGGCTGCACCATATCATGGGATACGGGCATCATTACGGTCCGGCGCCCTGGTGGGACAGAGCCCCGCGTGCCGACTGGAACCCGGTATATTTTCACCGTGCCGATTCAACAGGCATAGGCTTCGACCGCACTGCCACCGGCAGCAATGCACTGGCGCAATATCATCCCGAAGCGGCCGCGCATTGGAAAGATGTGCGCACCTGCCCCGACAGTATGCTGCTATGGTTTCATCGCGTGCCCTGGACGCACACCCTGCAATCGGGCAGGAGTTTATGGGAAGAAATGTGTTTTAAATACCAGTCAGGCGTAGAAACGGTACGGCATATGCGAAAAGCATGGGATGGGCTGGCAGCTTTTATAGATGCAGAAAGGTTCAAACAGGTACAGATGCTGCTCGCCATCCAGGAAGAGGAGGCAGTATGGTGGCGCAATGCCTGCCTCTCCTACTTTCAGCAGTTTTCAAAAATGCCCATACCCGAGGGCGTTGAAAAACCCAAACACACATTGGACTATTATCAATCTTTACGCTTTCCTTATGCACCGGGATAGCAGGAAAGGCAATTGATACAATTTTGCGCAATCTTTGCAGTGCACCTGCTGTAAAGGTGCGCTACAAGATAACTTTTTCGGAGTGAGCACCAGGCTGTTTGCTGCCGCTCTCTTCGCAAGACCGGAAACTTCAACATGACGTAACCATCAGGAAAACCAACCCGAACAAATGGAAAATGTACCACAACCCAGCATAGCGGTAGTAACAGGAGGCGGTTCCGGAATCGGACTGGCAATCAGCCGGAAGTTTACCCAAAACAATATCCGTACCATCATCATAGGCCGTGATGCCGGTAAACTCAACAGCGCCCGTGAAGCGTTGGGTGAACTTTGTATTCCTTACTGCTTCGATCTGAACGACCTCCATGCCATACCCGCACTCGTTCAAAAAATTACTGATCAATATGGCCCTATTGATATCCTGGTAAACAATGCAGGCATTAACCAGAAGAAGGAATTTACAGATGTAACCGATGAAGAATTTCAGCAGGTGATGCATACCAATGTTACAGCGGTATTTACGCTGTCGCGCGAAGTAGTAAAAGGCATGCTGCCGCGCGGCAAGGGCGTCATCATCAATATCAGTTCCATGGCGGCTCAATACGGCATTCCCAAGGTGATTGCCTACACGGCTTCCAAATCTGCCATTGAAGGCATGACCAGGGCCATGGCGGTGGAACTATCGCCAAAGGGTATACGAATCAATTGCATTGCACCGGGCTTTATTGCTACTGATATGTCGGCCCGCGCGCTCAATGGCGACCAGGAGCGCATGCAAAAAGTGATGTCGCGCACGCCCATGGGCGCGCTCGGCGATCCTGCTGATGTGGCTGAATGCGTGTATTTTTTGGCTACAGACAGCGCCCGGTATATTACCGGAACAATTATAACGGTGGATGGAGGAAATGCGATCGGGTTTTGATGAAATGGCAATGCACCATTTACCGGTAACAAAAAACCGGCTAACTATTAGCAGAGTAAACCTTTGTTCTGCTGTTTTTTGTTATTTTCCATTTGACATTTCTGAAGCTTATGTTTTGCAGGAAAATTGTGCTGTTTGCAGTTATGCTGGCTATCCTTCCCTGTTGTCATCTTGCTGCGCAGGATGCGGCAACCGGTGAGAAAGGACTGAAGGATTATTATGCGCGTTACTATCCGGTTGGCGTCTCCGTAACACCATGGAACCTCAGAGGCCCGGACAGTTTGCTCATCACGCAGCAGTTCAACAGTCTCACTGCAGAAAATGCCATGAAAATGGGCCCCCTTCATCCGCAGGAAAATCGTTACAACTGGGGGCCGGCAGATTCCATTGTTGCCTTTGCCCAAAGACACAACATGCTGTTACGCGGCCATACTTTATGCTGGCACAACCAGGCACCGGCATGGATATTCCGCGATTCCACAGGGGCGCTTGTTTCCAAAGAAGTATTGCTGCAAAGGCTGAATGAACATATCACCACGGTAGTAACGCGTTACAAGGGAAAGATCTATGCATGGGATGTAGTGAATGAAGTGATTGCCGACGATACCGATTTTTATCGCAAGTCGCCCTGGTACCAGATATGCGGAGAAGAATTCATTGCCAAAGCGTTTGAATATGCGCACGCAGCCGATCCCGATGCCCTGCTCTTTTACAATGATTACAACACCGAGAACCCGGTAAAGCGCAAGAAAATCATCACCATGCTGAAAAAACTGCTGGCCGATGGTGTACCGGTGCATGGTGTAGGATTGCAGGGACACTATAATATTTACGAAGATCTGACCAAAGAGCTGCCCGCGTCTATTGAGCAGTTCACGGCGCTGGGACTAAAAGTACAGGTTACTGAACTGGATGTTTCTGTGTACCCACCAGAAAATGGTCGCCGGCAAAAGCGGCCGGATGAACCGGATGGGTTTACACCAGAAATGGAAGACAAGCAGGTGCAGCAGTACCGCACTATTTTCGAAATATTCCGGCGATATAAGGACAAACTCACTGGCGTCACGTTCTGGAATGTGTCCGACCGCAGCACCTGGCTGAACAATTTCCCGGTAGTGGGAAGAAGGAACTACCCGTTGTTGTTTGACCGGGAAAACAAACCGAAGAAAGCTTATTGGGCAGTGATACCGGAAGAACAGCGGGGGGCGTTTTGATCCCTACGCGACCATCCTATTTTATCAGAAAGTTTATTTACAGTTGATGCCTGTAGCAGGAGGCGGTACGCATCATGGCGTATAGCTATGGGAGTCAGGACGCCATCAACATGCCCTGATGGAAGGAAGGTGCGTTCGTGAGCAATACGAAGTGGTCCTTGCCTTAGTGACAAGCAATGGCACAATTTTTTAATGCTGCTGTTGTATACACTTATATATGCAAAACTGGCTCAGGTCACTTATTGCCGGCATCGGCGCCTGGAAACTGGGAGGCGGGTGCCTGGGAACGATCATTGTGTTTGTGATCATTTATCTCCTTTTGGGATATTGCTGACCGTTATTTCTCAAAAGATACTGTTGCACCAGCTTCATAGTTGTTCCACCATCCACTTTACCGATTGGACAAAACCTTTGCAGGTGCATGACAGGGAATCGCGGAAATTCAGTGCCGCAATAAGGTATTCCAACACCTGATCATTACCCCGGTCGATTGCCTGCCCCCGGCTTGACCACAACCTCTTCAAATCTATCCACTGCCAAAAAATTTGCATCTCAATTATAAATTTGTCTCTTTTACACTTATTTACACATTCACTCTTATCATATATCAACTACCCCGGTTCCCTCACATACAATTTTCCGCTATTCACATACATTTGGCAGCGTTTTACCCACAATTCTTCCGGAATAATAAGATCAATTTTTATTTTACATCCGTATTTCTCTGGGCAAGAACACGTATTAAAATGAAAAATCTTTGGAAAATGGTTTACATGCTCTTTCCGATAGCGGTAATCGGCTGCCTGGCGATGGCTTTCAATCCGTTGCCTGCTGCTATTGATGGCATAACACCATCTGAGATCACGGCAGACCGCGATACTGTACCGGCCAATCCAACTTACCAGTACCGCATCATCCCGGTAGCCAACAATACTTACGGATATGAAATCTTTAGTGGTAACAAGAAGATTATCCGGCAGGATTGCATCCCTACCGTACCAGGTAACAAAGGATTTGCAACCAAAGAAGCTGCCGGAAAAGTAGCTACGCTGGTGATCAGCAAATTGCAACAAAATATTTTTCCTCCGGCGGTAACGCGGGAGGAACTCGAAAAATTGAAAGTATTATAATGCTCCTGCGCGGTGAATAATGAGCAGGCTGCAGGGCGCATCATCACTTGCCGCAATAAAAAAACCCAACCTAACTGCTTTTCTTATTATGAGTAAAACCCTGAACCCCTTCAGTGTACTGATAGCTGTTATATTACTGCCATCCCAAGTCGTTGCCCAATGCGATAAACCGGTCATCATTGCCGATGACGCTATTACCTGTAACTTCCGGACAACCACCTTGCATACAAAGGATATTCCCGGCGCTACTTATCAATGGTCCGACGGGCAAACTACCCCAAGCCGACAAGCAGGGCCAGGCCGGTATGCCGTTACCGTTACCATTGGTGGCTGTGCAGCTACTTCAGATACTATAGAAATTAAAGGAGTGACCGCTCCGCTGGTGTATGCAGACAGGGTGCCCGAAATCTGTGCCGGAGAAAGCATTACCCTGTACGCAGATACCGGAAACAATTGGCGCAGAAGAGCTGATATTACTGCTCCCCCCAGGTTCGATGCCGTGTCACTGATCTTGGGTTCCAAAGCATATATGGGTACTGGTACTACTAACAACAGCACGCTCCTGAAGGACTGGTGGGAGTATGATAATACCTCCGGGGTATGGACGCAAAAAGCCGACCTGCCCGGACCGGCGCGAAGAGGGGCCATGGGGTTTGTGATCGATAGGAAAGCTTATGTGGGAACAGGCGGCGGTGAGACTTCACAGTTAAATGACTTTTATGAATATGACCCGTTTAACAATTCCTGGTCCGCCAAAGCCAATTATCCCAACGGGAAGGTTTATGGCGCCGTTGGTTTTTCCATTGGCGACAAGGGATATGCAGGATTAGGTAAATGGGATGTTGACCCGACAGACACAAAATTCTGGTCGTATGATCCTGGTACCGATAGTTGGTCGCAGGTAGCAGATTTCCCTGGCCCCGGACGCTATTTGGCAGGCAGGTTTGTTCTCGAGGGCAAAGGTTACGTGACCTGCGGCTCGGCTGCCGGAGGATTGCTGCTGAACGACTGCTGGAAGTATGATCCTGTCACCAACAGTTGGGCCGTTCAGACGTCGCTGCCCGGAGGCGCAAGATACGTGCCTGTCTCTTTCAGCATTGGGAACCGTGGCTATATCGTAGGTGGTTTAAACTCTCCTATGATCGATGTATGGGAATTCAGGTATGGGGCGTGGAAACAAAGAGCCAGCTATCCGGGTGCAGCCCAGGTGGCAATGGGCGCGTTCGGTTTTTCAGATAAAGCATTACTATTCGGCGGTACTTCTCTTAATCACGAGGTATGGGAATATCGGCCGCAAAATGAAATCTCCTGGGTAGGTGGTTCCGGCTATTATTCCTTCACGACCAATAAAACTGGACATCAATGGCTCAACTTTCAAACCCCCGAAGGTTGCGACCCCTCCTTCTTATACCTGATTAAGAGTCCGGTACTTACTGCCGACATAACCATCAACGGGAACGACACTATTTGTGAAGGCGATTCCGTAAAACTGACCGCCGTGAGCGGGGATAACTGGACCCCAAAAAATGACTTTCCTCTCTCTACTCTATATTGCTCCGGATTTGCCATAGGAACAACAGGTTACTTTATCGGCGGACAGAGCACTCCCCGCAGTTTTCACAAATATGATCAGTCCACAGACACCTGGACGCAACTGCCCGAACTGCCTATGTTTATTATCTCTACAGTGGCTTTTTCCTGGAAAGGAAAGGGCTATGTATATGGCTATGACAAAGCCATCTGGATGTTTGACCCAGTTACTGAAATGTGGACAAAGAAAGCCGTGTCCCCAGGCACCCAGGCCCTTCTTGTGCATGGTTTTCTGCTGAACGATAAAATATACATTGCCGGGGGCATTGCCAGCAACGGCAGCACCGTGCTGAAAGAAGTATGGGAATACGGGCCTATACCGGCACACAAACCGATCAGCTTTCTATTGCCGATGCCAGTGTACCGGGACAGGGCGTGTTCAGGTTAATTGCCAACGGCGCCTGTGGGGCAGACACCAGTACGGAAGCAACGCTTACCCTTTATTCACTTCCCGCCAGGCCTGTTATTACGGCCAGTGGTGCTACTGAATTTTGCGAAGGCGGTAGTGTGACTTTGACCAGTTCTGCCAGCTATGGCAACACCTGGTCAACCGGGGCAAACGGGCAGGACATTACGGTGAGCACTGCCGGTACTTACACGGTATCTGTAACAGATAACAACGGCTGTACTTCACCGGTGAGCGATGTGGTGACAGTAACAGTGAATACAAATCCTTCCAGGCCAACGATATCACTTTCAGGAGCAACCGAATTTTGCGAAGGCAGTAGTGTAACGCTGACCAGTTCCGCAGCCAATGGCAATAGCTGGTCAAACGGGGCAACCGGACAGGCGATTACGGTGAGCACTGCGGGCACCTATACGGTGGCTGTATCAGATAATAATGGTTGTACTTCGCCGGTAAGTGACCCGGTGACCATTACAGTACATCCTACGCCAGCACAACCAGTGATTATGGCCGGAGGACCGCTGGAGTTTTGCGCTGGCAGCAGTGTTACCCTCAGCACAGACCCTGCGGCACAATATCAATGGAGTGATGGAAGAAGCGCGCAGGCAATTACGGTGAACCAGTCTGGCGATTATACCGTGCAGATCACAGATGTTAACGGCTGTACTTCTCCGGCCAGCGCAACGGTAACGGTACTAGTACATCCCCTGCCGGCAGGAGCCATTATTACCAATGGACCAATGGCAGCAGGCAATACGCGTGTGGTGGAATTGCAGGCGCCCCAATTACCCGGCGCCAGCTACCGGTGGAATACCGGGGATTCTACGGCTACTATCCGCGTGGCGCAATCCGGTTATTACCGGGTTACTGTCACCAATGCGGCAGGATGCGCGCAATCATTCGATATCAACGTTGAATTGGTCGATCTGACTAAAATACCCAATACGTTTTCACCTAACCGTGATGGCATCAATGATTACTGGACTGTTCCCAACCTGCACCTGTTCCCACAGGCGCGTGTGATGATCTTCAACCGCAATGGCAACAAAGTGTTTGAAGCCACCGGCGGTAATATCCGGTGGGATGGTACCAGCAATGGTAAGGAACTGCCCGCAGGGGTGTATTACTACGTATTGGATTTGAGAGATGGCGGACAACCGGTAAATGGGTGGATTAATTTGATGAAATAAACTCAATTTATAAACATAAATCACACACACCTAAGCATACTACCATGCATACACGAAAACGCTCATTCCCAACCATATTCCTATCCCTACTGCTGGCTATGGCATCAGCCACCGACGCTGCCGCCCAAAGCCGTCCGCAAACCACGCAGTATGTGCTGAACTATTTCCTTTCCAACCCTGCCATGACAGGACTGGAAAACTATGCCGACATCCGCATGGGCCACCGCCGCCAGTGGAACGGCATTGAAGGCGCACCCATCACCACCTGGGTCACCGCCAACCTGCCGCTGGGGGAAAACATGGACCAGGCCCCTCCTATGTCACTCCCTGAAGAAGACGACCGCGAACAATTCTTCCGGCTCTTGCCCGTAGAACGCCACCACGGTATCGGCCTCGTAGCCTATTCCGATAAAATCGGGCCCTATGTTTCCAATTCCGTAAATGTTTCCTACGCCTGGCATGTGCCGCTCACCGAAGGCATCGCCTTGTCCGCCGGTCTTTCCGCCGGCTTCAAACAAATGCGCTACGATCCTGCCAAGAACATTTATCCCGATCACGAGGTAGACCCCGTGGTGCTCAACCAGTTCGGTTCCAAACTGTCTCCTGATCTCAATGCCGGCATCATGCTCTACTCCGGCCGCTTTTTCGCCGGCGCTTCCGTACAGCAAATCCTTACTTCCAAATACATCGACCTGAAAAATTCATTGGCTACCTATAATCGCGAGTATATATTATCCGGCGGCTACAACATGATGCTCAATGCTGATGAAGACATCCGCCTGCTCATCTCCACTTTAATGCGCACCGACTTTTCCAACCCGATGAGCATCGACTTCAACGCCAAATGCACCTTCGCCTCCACCTGGTGGGTTGGCGCCAGCTATCGTCACGAAGATGCCATCTCCGGCATGGTGGGACTGCACGTGGCCAGGAACTTCAATATCGCTTACGCTTATGACTATACGATATCAGACCTGGGACAATTCAGCAAAGGTTCCCACGAACTGATGCTTGCCTTCCAGCTCTTCAAGTTTAACGAGCGGGTGAACCCGAGGGTGGGTTGGTGATGTTCATCCCCATCCACCCCTCCCCTGTTAATCAGAACATACATTAATTATGTTAGTGTTGCGACTTTCTTTACTCAGGCTTATGCATTCTCGTTTTTAATAATATAAAATTTCCCCAGCTTCCTTCACATACAATTTTCCGCCGTTTGCATACAGGCCGGTGGCGTTTACCCCCATTTTTTCCACTGGAGCAATAGCAATTTCTATTTTGTAGCGACTTAGCCCGGCGGGCCTGGGCCTGGGTAGAAGCTTATTCCGCCGTGTTGGAGGTTCCGGATGGGCACCAGTGGAAAGCAATTCTATTTGGTAATAGGCATGGCCAGGCGGGTTCGGGGCGCCTGGGTTGCGACTTACCCGGTGGGTTCGGGCTTGTGTAAAGATTTACTCCGGCGGGCCCGGCTTCCGGGCAGGCGCTGGCAGTTATCAATTTCTATTTGGTAATAGGCATAGCCAGGCGGGATCCGGCTCGGGTAGCGACTTACCCGGTGGGCATGGGTTCCAGGTGGGCGCCAGCGGATAGCAATTTCTATTGGTAGCAGCTTCGCCCTGACCAGTCGAAACGCATTACAACAAACGATCATGCGAAACAGTGAATACGATCCCGTTAGCTGGTACGCGTTGTCAGGCGATTGCTTTTTATTACAAACAATCAACTTTTTATTACAAACAATCAACATTATAAAGCCATATCCTTACTATGAAATATATGCTGAAACCCCTCACTCCGTTACTCATTTTTCTGGCCGTACAATGGGAAGCCGCTGCGCAATGTGAAAAACCGGTCATCATTGCTGATGACGCCACCGCATGCAGCGGCGGAAAAACCTATTTACACACGAAGGATATTCCCGGCGCCACCTATCTATGGTCTGATGGAGCTACTACTGCCAGCCGCCAGGCAGGTGCTGGCAAGTATGCCGTTACCGTTACCATTGGGGGCTGTGAAAAAACTTCCGACACCATAACCATCAGGACAGTGCAGGCTCCGATGGTTTACGCAGACAAGCCATTGCAAATCTGTACAGGGGAAAGCATCACTTTTTTTGCAGATACCGGCAATACATGGCGCAGAAAACCCGATATGCCGGCCGACGGCAGGTCCGGTGCCGTGTCCGTAAGCATAGGTTCCAAAGCATACATGGGTACCGGTACGGCCACTGGACGCACCAACGACTGGTGGGAGTATGATGACGCCTCCGGGCTATGGACGCAAAAAGCCGACTTTCCCGGACAGGCGCGGAGTCAGGCCATCGGATTTGCCATTAATAAAAAAGTCTATGTGGGGCTAGGGGCTACCGCAGACGTATTAGGTGTACAAGATTTTTATGAATATGATCCGTTTACCAATAGCTGGTCAGCCAAAGCCGATTTTCCTGGCGCAGGCGTTTATAGCGCCGTGGCTTTTTCCGCTGGCAACAAGGGATATGCCGGATTAGGCCTTGCAGGACCATTTTTTGCTGAACCAAAATTCTGGGCGTATGATCCTGCTACCGATAGTTGGTCGCAGATAGCAAATTTTCCGGGCAGCAAACGTCAGGCAGCTGTCGCTTTTTCAATAAATGGAAAAGGATATGTAACCTGCGGGGTCACAGACGCCCCCGGGCCGACCAATGACTGTTGGGAGTATGATCCTGCCACCAATAGTTGGGCCGCTCAGCCGCCGTTGCCCGGTGCCGGCAGAAACATGGCTACCGGTTTTAATATCGGCAGCCGCGGCTATGTTTTGGGGGGCCTGGGATCTGTGGCCGCAGAATTATGGGAGTTTCACAATAATACCTGGACAAAAAGAGCCAACTATCCAGGCGCCAACCAGTCGCTGATGTCAGCCTTCGGTTTTTCAGAAAGAGCTTTGGTTTTTGGTGGTAGTGCCCAAAATAAAGAGGTGTGGGAATACCGGCCTGACTATTCCCTGGAATGGTCTGATGGATCTACCGGTTACAGCTACACGACCAATTTGACCGGATTCCACTATGCCGTTTATAGTACTCCAAAAGGTTGCATCCCGTCAGCCATCTTCAACGTGACCAAAGCGGGCGTCTCTACAGCCATCGCCATTAATGGGCATGATACCATTTGTGAAAAAGATTCCGTAAAACTGTCAGCAGCAAGCGGGGATAACTGGACGCAGAAAAACAATTTTCCTACCAACGTCTATTTCGCTTGCGGAATGAGCATAGGCAACCTGGCTTACATTGCGAGCGGAAATGGTGGCACCCAGCTTAAATTTCGAAAATACGATCCATCCACAGATACCTGGACGCAGTTGCCAGACCTCCCCATGACTTATTTAGCGGCTTCGCAGGGAATTGCATGGAGAGGCAAGCTCTGGGCGTATGGCTCGGACCGGTCAATGTATATGTTTGATCCTGTTACAGAAGTTTGGACAAAGAAGGCAGTTTGTCCCATTCAGGTTACCAATGCACAGACTTTTCTGCTGAACGATCAGATATTTTTATGCGGCGGCGCCAATGGTAGTACCAGTTTCAAAGAGGTATATGCATATGACCTGGTGAACGACAACTGGGCCCGGAAAAACGATATGCCTTACATCGTTGGTTCCGGAGTTGCCTTTGCCCTCCATGGTAAAGGTTATGTGTGCACCGGCAACAGTAACTATGGTTCGGTTTCAGGTACGCCACATTCAGCCGTGTTCCTGCAATATGACCCGGCAAGCGACAGCTGGACAGAACTGCCCCCCTTCCCTGGTGGTCCGCGTGGCGCCGGTATACAGTTTTCGGATGGCTACAAAGCGTATGTAGGCCTGGGCAACAATAACGGCAACGTTCTGGGAGACATCTGGGAATTTGATCCTGTCACCCTTTCCTGGACACGCATGACCGATATACCTATCGGCCGTTTTGCAACCCAGGCCTTCGTAGCAGGCCGTTACGCTTATATTGTTGGCGGGCATACGACCGGACCAAGGAACGACGTATGGCAGTACGAACTGCCGCATCATTACCAATGGAGCGACGGCCGCACCGGTAAATCCATCTGGGTAAAAGAAACCGGCGAATATGGGCTCACAGTAACCAGCCACACCGGCTGTACCGCCACAGGGACACCGGCAAAAATAAAAATGTTGCCCACCACCCGCATCGTACAACATCCTGCTGATACCGCTGTTTGCGCAGATGCATCCCTTCAATTTGCAGGCAATGCTACGGGTGACGAGGTAACTTTTCAATGGCAATTCAATGGTAATGATCTCAGCGACGATGGCGCCTATACCGGCACACAAACTGATCAGCTTTCCATTGGTGCAGCCACTGTACCGGGCGTATTCAGGTTGATTGCCAACGGTACCTGCGGCGCAGATACCAGTATGGAAGCAACGCTCACGGTATGGGCACTTCCTTCAAAGCCCGTGATTACACCCGATGGCCCCACAACTTTTTGCGAAGGCGATGCAGTTACGCTTGCCAGCTCTGCTACAAACGGCAACACCTGGTCAACCGGGGCAAACGGGCAGGATATAACGGTGAGCACTGCCGGTACTTATACCGTATCTGTAACAGATAACAACGGCTGTACTTCACCGGTGAGCGACGCGGTGACAGTAACCGTAAACCCGGTGCCTGACAAACCTGCTATTACGGCCGGTGGTGACCTTGATTTTTGTGAAGGGGGTACCGTGACGCTGAATAGTTCTGCCGGCGCTACCTATACTTGGTCCAATGGCGCAACTACACAAGCTATTGATGTACATACAGCCGGTTCCTATACGGTGCAGGTTACCGATGCCAACGGATGCGTTTCACCGGCCAGTGATCCGGTAACCATTACGGTATCTCCCAATCCGCCGCAGCCGGTGATTTCCGCCGGCGGACCGCTGGAATTCTGTGCCGGCAACAATGTAATGCTCAGTACCGCTCCTGCTGCCCAGTACCATTGG
>CALCIN010000003.1 GCA_937961055.1 uncultured Chitinophagaceae bacterium
CACTCAACTGTTAATGACTGGTAAGTAATGGAAGCAAACCCAAATGATGAACAAGAATTAATAGCGCGCTTTAACAAAGGGGATGCTGCTGCATTCGGCCAGATCTATCAACTTTTTTACCCGAAAATGTGCTTTTTTGCTAACGGCCTTATCCACCAGCCGGAAGAAAGCAAAGACATAGCTGGCAATGTTTTCATGAAGCTATGGGAACGACGGGATAAATTCGATAGCCTTATAAATATCAAAGCCTTCCTCTACATTACAACAAGAAATGAGTGTTTTGATCTTTTGGACAAACGACGTGTCAGAAATAAGGCCAATATTCCACAACCAGACCCTGAGGAACAACGCAAGCTAATTGTGCGGACTGAGACTTACTTAGATACCTACCATCTCATTAAAAATTTAGAAGGCAACCAACGCAAAGTGCTTGAATTAATCTTAGAAGGGCATAGTATGAAAGAAATTGCACAACTCTTAAATCTCCAGGAAGCGAATATCCGCAAGCTAAAATTTCGGGCCTTGACTGAATTACGTGAACTGCTTCAGAAAAAATAATAACCCCGATTTGTACCCTTCACTACAGATTTCACGCTTTCCCCTTTAGGTTTAGAAAATACTCATAGAGAACGTGCCCATAGCCTCATTAAATTTTTTTTATTTTTTTGGAACGAAACTCTTTTATGAACCGTTTCAATATTTCAGAAGCACTAATCAAAGGATAGAGGAATTTTAATACGATAACAAACATAACTTGCCATGAAACCTGACAATCCGCCATCCAGGTTTTCTGAATTACTGAAAAAATCAGCAACCGAAGAATTGTCGGCACAAGAGCAACAGGAGTTGGCGAAGTACATGGCTCAAATTTCCGTTCCTCAACAAATCGAGGTATTTGATAAAGATGTAAATGATGATACCATCTTACAGCATCTACAGGAGGTGCATCAGTTCTATAAGCAACGGGAAGTAGAGGGCAAGAAGGAGGGTAAGTTAATTTGGTTAGGAAAGTGGACGAAGTACGCGGCATCAATACTTTTGCTGGTTACAGTTGGAACGGGCATCTATTTGTTTACAGAAAAAGAGGCACCAAAGCAGGTGGTTATCGAACAAACAATACCCGCTGCAACAAAATCAGCTACGCTAACGCTGGCAGACGGTACGGTGGTTTCACTGGACCAGCTTCGGGGAGAAATAGGTAGCCAGGGTAGTACGGTAATAAAAAATACGGATGGGCATCTTGCCTATATACCCGCCGGCGAAAATCAGGATGAAATAGTGTTTAATACACTTACTACTGCCCGCGCAGAAACGTATTCCCTGCAACTGGCCGACGGATCTCGTGTATGGTTAAATGCTGAATCGTCTGTCCGCTTCCCGGTGAGCTTTGGTAAAACGAGAGAAATTGAAGTTACGGGAGAAGTTTACCTGGAAGTATTCCATGATCCCACACGTCCTTTTATTGTGAACACGCGAAGAACTTCCGTACAAGTACTGGGAACAAAATTTGCGATTAATGCATACAGTAATGAAGAAACGATAAAAACAACCCTGCTGGAAGGAAAAGTAAGCATTACAACCAAAAATGGTAATGCCACATTGAGACCCGGCCAGCAAGCGCAGGTAAGTGAAAACGACCAATTGAAAATAGTTGATGCTGACGAAACCGCTATTGCCTGGAAGAATGGGAAGTTTGCTTTTAACAATGCAACAATAAGCCAGGTACTTAGAGAATTACAACGCTGGTATAATGTAGACGTAGATTTCGGAGAAGATGCAAAGGGAATACTATTTCATGGCAGTTTTTCCAGGGATGTTCCCTTAAATTATTTGTTGGAGAGAATGCAGGAAATGTCGTCATTGCAGTTTAAAATTGAAGGAAAGACCATTAAAGTATTTTATAAGAGCGAATACTAGCAAGCCGTTCTTTTCTTTGCTATTTCACATCTCCACTCTTCACCGAAGGGAGCTGTAATATTCACCACCAGATAGCAATAAAGGCGGCTTGCTAGCATTACAATAAAATCGGTTACAATATCCTTACAAACCTGTACTAATTATCTTCCATCTTACCGTTAACCAACGAACCTCCTATGTAATCTGAGGTTAAAAACTGTTTCCCACCTTGGAGAGGCCATTCCACCGGCCCAAAAGGTTGGTAAGATGTAGCTATTTCCAAATTGGAACATACTGTTTTAGCCTCAGATGGCCGCAAAATAAAAATGCCACTCCGAGGGGAGTCGAAGTGGCGTTGACGCGGTGACTAGCATATCATTTCATCACCCTAATTAAAGTCATAAAATTATGACACAGACTGCTATTTGCCAAAACCGAAGAAAAAAGGCAAGACCCCGACCAAAACGCTTTAACCTGTTTATTATGAAGCTTACTGCAACAGTACTACTTACGGCATGCTTGCAGATTGCAGTCGCTGCTAACGGAGTTGCCCAGGTCACTCTTGCCTGCAAGAACGAAAGTGTTGCAAACGTACTCAATGTTATCAGCAAGCAAACCGACTATTCGGTGTTTTATACAAATGAAGTTCTAAAGCATGCCAAGCCGGTAACCTTATCCGTAAAAAATACATCAGTAGAAGAGGTACTCAGGCTCATTACAAAGGACCAGCCATTTGACTTTCAGATACGGGAAAAAGATATTTTCATTGTAAAAAGGAAAAATAGCCATACGTCCAAACAATCTTTCACAACAGATAACGAAGAAATTTCTTCTTTACCCGATATTGACACCATAGATGTCCGCGGCCGCATCATTAACGATAAAAATGAACCGGTCGCCAGTGCTACGATTATTGTCAAAGGCGGCACTAAGGGCACCAGCACCGATAGTGACGGACGGTTTTATTTAAGAGCTGTCCCTGCAAATGCTGTCTTGGTAGTATCTGCAGTGAATATTGAGAAGAAGGAAATTCCGGTAAACGGAAAATCAGATTTAGAAAATGTTTCGGTAAAGATTTCCATTGCACAAGTGGACGAGGTCATAGTTTATAACACGGGATTCGAAAATATTCCGAAAGAAAGAGCCACAGGAAGCTTTACTAGAGTGGATAATAACTTATTGAATCGATCCGTTTCGACGAATATCCTTGAACGTTTACAGGGTGTTGCCAGTGGTCTATTATACAATGGTACAGCATCCGACGAAAGAAAAAACATAAGCATAAGAGGAATTAGCACAATTCATGCAGATGCCCAACCCCTGATAGTAATTGATAACTTCCCCTATGACGGAGATATTGATAATATCAATGTAAATGATATTGAAAGTGTAGTGGTCTTAAAGGATGCTGCGGCTGCTTCCATTTGGGGAGCGCGAGCGGGAAACGGCGTAATCGTTATCAATACTAAACGTGGAAGATTGGGAAAGAAAACTGCTGTTTCGATCAATAGTAATATAACATTTTCTGGGAAACCCGATTTATTCGTCGCACCCAATATGTCCGTCAACGACTACATTGAAGTCGAGCGATTTCTATTTGATAAGGGATATTACAACAGTCAAATTTCCAATACGAGTAGCAGACCTGCCCTTTCACCAGTAGTGGAAATCCTTTTGCAACTAAGAAATGGCGAAATTTCTTCGGAGCAAGCTGAAACAGCCATCAATGAGTTAAAAACATATGATGTCAGAAATGACTATAAAAAATACCTGTTTCGTAAAACAGCTTTTGTTCAGCGACATGCGTTAAATCTTTCCGGTGGAGGAGCCAACAATTCCTACTATTTTTCGATAGGATTCGACCGTAATCTGGGAACCTATATTGGTGATGAATTCAGAAGAATTACCACCAATATCAACAATACCTATATTTCGGACAATAAAAAACTCAAAATAACTACCGGTCTGCTGTATTCTCATACACGAACAATCGACAATAGCTTAGTTCCCCAATTCGCTAGTTCTAGCACACTTTATCCCTACGCCCGGCTTGCCGATTCCGAGGGAAATCCGCTTCCAATCGACCGATATAGAAAAGGATACATCGACACCGCTGGTGGTGGATTATTGCTAGATTGGACTTATCGGCCTCTGGAAGAACTGGGATTGCAGGATGATAAAAAAGATGTTAATGATTACCGCATCAATTTTGGTATTAATTATTCGCTATTTTCTGATTTTTCCGTCGAGCTAAAATATCAGTACGGAAAGGGGACGAGTCGCGAGGAAAATAACCAAAGTGTTGAACAGTTCAGTACAAGAGACTATATTAATCAATTTACTTCTATAGACCGTCAAACAGGAAATGTTATTCGGCCAATACCACCTGCTGGCATAGTCGACTTTTCCGACGGAAACTATGAAGTACATTTTTTTAGAGTGCAAGGAAATTTTGACAGGGACTGGCAAAACGAATTACATCGAATTGTAGCCATTGCCGGATTTGATATCAACCAAACGCTGACAAACAATAGGGAAGGAAGATATTATGGCTATGATCCCTTGCATGCTACGTCCATTCCGGTAGATTACGTAAACAATTACACTCACTTTATTTCAAATCGATCAATCAAAATAACGAACAGGGATGGTTTCACCGAGCTAACGGACAGAAATGTCTCCTACTTTCTCAATGCTTCTTATACTTTAAACCGAAAATACGTGCTTTCCATCAGTGCTAGAAAAGACGCTTCCAATTTGTTTGGCGTCAGATCGAACCAGCAAGGTGTGCCCCTTTGGTCAGCAGGCTTTGCCTGGGATATGTCTAAGGAATCATTTTTCCAGATTCCCTGGTTGTCCGAGCTGCGCTTTCGGTCAACTTATGGATATAATGGCAATGTCGATAAACGCGTTACTGCATACTTAGTTGCAAGAACTGCAGGAAGAAATGTTTATGGAGTAACCCAAAGCTCCATTCTAAATCCACCCAATGAAAATTTACGATGGGAGAAGATAGGAATCGCCAACTTCGCCCTTGAATTTGCGACAAAAAATAAGCGGATTGAAGGCAGTGTTGAACATTTCCAAAAATACGGGCAAGATTTATTGGGTGACGCTCCCTTGCCCCCCTCTTCAGGCCTTACCGAGTTCAGAGGAAATACTGCAAATATCAGAGGTAAAGGAATCGACGTCGTAATCAATACCCTCAATATTGACAGGACCCTAAAATGGAGGACAATCTTTTTATTTAGTCACGCCAAAGATTGGGTAACAACCTACAAAGTTCAACATCCAAATATTTCGAGTTATACATTGGGTTCTCCTCCAATGGTTTCCAAACCGGTGTCTGCCATATACAGTTACAAATGGGGTGGTTTGGATCCTGCAACGGGTGACCCGATAGGATATGTGAATAAAACACAGAGTCAAAACTATGCTGATATCGTCAATTCGACGGACTTCAATGATATTGTATACCACGGACCTGGTACCCCAACCTATTTCGGTTCCTTAAGAAACACCATAACCTGGAAACAATTCTCCTGTTCCTTTAACATAACCTATAAGTTGGGGTACTATTTCAGAAGAACTTCAATAGAATATCGGAACCTATTTTCCCGATCTTCCATAGGACACAGTGACTTTGAAAAAAGATGGCAGAAGGCAGGGGATGAAGCATTTACGGATGTCCCTTCCATGATTTATCCAGCAAATGCCAACAGAGATCAGTTCTATCAATATTCTGAAGTGTTGGTTGAAAAGGGGAACCATGTTAGGTTACAAGACATCCAGTTGAACTATGACCACGATTTTTCACATCAGAAATCGATATTGAAGACATTGCGTTTTTATGCCTACGCAACAAATTTAGGCATAATCTGGCGATCCAATAATTTAGGAATAGACCCCGATCACTCAGGGCTTTTTAGGCCTGGCTATAATGGCATGCCAACTGTTAGGATATCATTTGGCATCAAGGCTGATTTCTAATTCGTAAAAAATAATAGGATGAAAATACTTATAAAATATTTCAGCATACTCGCAATGATCTTTTTGGTTTCCTTCCAATTGTCCTGTAAAAAGTATTTAAACAAAATCCCAGACAAAAGACTAGCAGTCCCGACCACCTTGCAGGATTTTCGCCAATTGTTGGATAATAATAGTCTTATAACCAATAACCCAGGTATTTCTGATTTTGGAACAGACGATATCTTCTTGGAATTTTCATTTTGGGAAACAAGGGCACCTCTGATAAAAAACGCCTATATCTGGGCAAAAAATATCCATGAAGGCAATCCGAACTACGATTGGCGCTATGCCTACGAAAATATCTACATATGCAACAATGTCTTGGAAGGATTAGAAGGATTTACCTATAATGCGCATAATTTGAGTGAATACAACGCTATAAAAGGTGCAGCCTTTTTTTTAAGAGCCTTTAATCACCTCAATATTCAGGAAATTTTTGGTCAGCCCTTCAGACCGGAATCTGCAGCAACAGATTTGGGCATTGTTTTGAGACTGAATACTGATTTATCCCAATTTCCTCCGAGGGGTTCCGTAAAAGAAACCTTTGATCAAATTATTGTCGATCTGGAAAAGGCCAAGGACTTATTACCTTCGCAAATTCCCACGCAAAATTTAAACCGACCTTCCAAACCTGCTGCATTTGCGTTGCTGGCCAGAACCTATTTAATCGCGCAGGAGTACGAAAAAGCATTAGAAAACGCCGATAGCTGTTTATCCATACATGACTCACTTACCAACTACAACTTTATAAGCACCACTTCGACTTCGCCGTTCAGACCGGAAATCAATGAAGTCCTTTTCATGGCATGGCAAGTAAGCTACGGGCAGTCCAGCGCCAATGTGTATATTGACACCGCCCTATATAATTCCTATTCTCAGGACGACCTCCGCCAGCAAATTTATTTCAGTCAAAACAATGTAACAGATTACTACTATTTAAAAGGAAGTTATTCGTCCAACACAGCAGCATTTGCCGGATTAGCCACTGATGAAATTTACCTTATTCGAGCAGAATGTAATGCTAGGTTGGGTAATCTTCCTAAAGCCCTTGAAGACCTCAACTATCTACTTGCGCATCGTTGGAAAACGGGCACGTACACCGAATTCGTAACTAACGATGTCGAAGTCGCATTGGCCAAGATTCTAGAAGAAAGAAGAAAAGAATTAATCTGGAGAGGATTGAGATGGAGTGACCTTAGACGATTAAATCAGGACCCCAGGTTTGCCATTACTTTGACGAGAAATTTAGATGGGAAACTATATGTCTTACTCCCTAATGATCCCAAGTATGCATATCCCATTCCGGATGAAGAAATAAATCTGTCTGGAATTGTACAAAACATTCGATAATAAAAAGATCATACAAAAAGTAAGAAATGAGAATATCACTTTTAATTGTTGGCATTCTATTGGCTCTTACTCCTTCCCGCTTGTCGGCGAATAAATCAAAAGAAAAGGAAATGAGCATTGCGGTGGTAACCGTGTCTATTCCAAAGGATTTGACTATACAAAAGATTGATTTATTTTATTATGAATTTATCCTTTTCAAAAACACGACTTCCAATAAGCCTCAGCAAATTTTCTCAAGGGAAGTGGCAAAAGAACGAAATTACTACGCCTTTGAAATACCAATCAATAATGAGTTAGGTTATTTATCGCTTGTATTAAACGATCGAAAAAATGGTAGCGGATCAGCGATCAGCCTGCTGGATGCCTATCTAATAGAAGCTGGAGACAGCATTGAAATCCGAATAGACACTTGTTCAACATATCAAGAGGCAATGCAAGTGAATGATCACTACCTTCAATATATCTATAACAATACAGGTTATACATTATCCTTCTATGGAAAGGGTAGCAAAAAATTCGAATGCAGGTACCTAGCCGACAGAACTTCCGCTTTAATAAAAGCGCCTCCTTTTATTTTTAAATTAAACGGTGAATTCAATAGCGACCACGTTAGCGTGAGGGCGAAAAAACATAGCCTTGAAATTTTAGATAGATATAAAAAAGACATATCACCAATGGCTTATCAGATATTAAAGGCGGATTTTATTGGGGCCTACAATTGTCAGAAATGGCAGCGGCTTTGGCGAGATGATCAAAGAACCGATGAGCAAAATTACCTGAAAGTAATACAAAATGAATTACGACAAGACACTTTATGCGATGTATCGGAGACTGCCCTTGCAATTTCCAGAACATATGCTGACTTTATTTTTATGGCACTGTTTACATACAACAGCAGGACTGGACAAATTAGCAAGATGTCGGACATGTACTCAATCCTTAAACAAAAGTATACGGGTATTTTTCAATCTCGGTTGCTAACCTTTTTTTTAATTGAACATATTGAAGGAATCGACCTGCTAGATTCCTTATTCGAAGATGCGTTGGCAACAATGGAGGGAGATATTTATAGAAATGAAATTCTCCACGCACAAAAATATCTAGCGAAGGGAAACACTGCTTATAATTTCAACTTACCCAACGAAGAAGACAAAAACATTTCATTGAGTGATTACTTAGGGAAGGTAGTATTTATTGATTTCTGGTTTAGCGGCTGTAAACCCTGTAAGGCGTTTTATCAGGAAAACTTGTCAATAATAGAAGACGAATTCAAAAGCGACTCAAATGTAGTTTTTATTACCATTTCTGTTGATGTGGATAAAACAAAATGGATTGAATCGATAAAATCGGGTGATTATACTTCAAAGGAAGTTATTAATCTCTATACAAAAGGCATGGCTACAAATCACCCTGTTATAGAGTCCTATAAAGTATCGAGCTACCCTCGGCCTATACTAATTGACCGAGCAGGTAAGATATATGCATCTTCAGGAAGATACTTACGAACTAAAGATGGTATAAGGAAAGCTATTTTGCAGGCGTTGAAAAATTAGCACCAGTTATATTTCGTTCTGTACAGAGATAAATGAAGAATATAAAACATAAAGGACTAGTACATATTTTATTAAAATTTCATGATAATTTATGATAGGTTAGGTGGGATTAATTTAGGCAAATAATCCCACCTAAACTTTGCTTATCCTTTACGGTTTCAAATCTACAAAATCTCCGTTTATGCTGGAAATAACATCTTCTTCCAGAACAAAAGGTCCAATTTCGTCTTCATCAATGTCCGCAGGATTGATGAGGACAACGCATTTTGCCGTTGAAGGAAGATCACATCTATAATCAACTCCAATTTGTTGATTAGTCACATCTTCGCCCAAGTATATCTTACCAGACTGTATTGATGCAACTTCATATGCCTCGTCATCTAGTGAATTTGCCTTTGGAATAGCAGTAAATGCACTTAATACGCCAATCAATAACGCAGCGAATAATGCCAATTTTGTTTTTTTCATAAAATCTGTTTTTTTGTTAAAAAGACTCCTACTCTTTTCGCAGGTTTTCGGATTCCCCTGTTCGATCTGCAGATGAAAATAACTTTTATAAGTAGATTTATCGCGGGAAAAGTAATCACCCAAACTTCAAAGCCTCATTTTCTTCTCTCGAATGTTTATGAATGAGATAAATGCCCCAAAGAGAAATGAGTGTGAAAAATATATTAAAATAAAAATGTTCCGTCCATCCCATTTTGCTCAAAACACCGCCACATGAACAGGGTATCCGATTGAATACTTTGAACACGGCCATTGATACATAAACAGTGAATGCACTCATTAACAAAAAGGAAGCCCACAGTGCGATTTTTCGGGTTTTATCAAATAGGAGCGCAGCCACAATAAGAATTTCGATTGTCGGGATACCCCAAACCAGGTATGGCGGCATCCAGTTAGGAAAAGGTTGGTTATTCATTTGTCGGGTAAACATCTTAATATCCACCAACTTGCTGAAACTGGCGTAACTAAACAACAAAATGAGCAGTGATGAGATGATATGAATAATTAGTGTACGGCGTTTGGGAGATAAAGAATAAGGCCATACACGTTTAGGTAAGTTGCTCACAACCGAATGCCTCATAACAAAAAGGTTTAATGGTTCGAATAAAACTTTTCGATTCAAAAAGAATCTTTTCACAAACTTCACCAATACATCATCAACTGAATACCTTAGCAGTACAACCCTGTTATCGATCGAATGGTTACTTAAAGCTCTTGAAACTCGCCCTGAGTAAATTCAATAACATCTTCTTCGTAAACAAAAAGTCCATTTTCGTCAACATGTATATCCGCCGGGTCCACAGTAACCGTACAATATCCCTCTGCTAAATTGCAAACATAATCCTCCCCCTCAACTTCAACTGTTATTTCTATACCGAGGCAGATTTTGCCAAGTGATATTCCGATGCATACACGATACTTTTTATTGTCGAAATTTTTTGACAACTGGGTGGGAGACCGACCTGCAGGTTCCGCTGCTTTATTGTAAAACGAAATAAAGAACGAAAAGAACACTATCGCCAAAAAAGAAATTACAGGAATGCGTCGCTTCATAAAAAAGATTTTCTTGTTATGAATAAAATATCTAACTACGCACAACTATGGTCAAATAAATAGTAATTCTTAGGCGCCATTTGGGCTCTCCCAGGAATCAGAGGGCGTAATGGATAACCTATCCATTAAACATTAATATGAACTCAAGAATTTGAATTCCTAATTTTCCAAAACCAGTGTGGGCGAATTGTAGCCAATTAAGGAAGATCGGATAAAGGCCTAATGGTACATTCAAACACATTGGTAACATATCCAAACGTAAATATTTAAAACAACAAAAGAACTAATTCGTAAATTTTATTTTCTACTTTTTCAAGGTGCGGATTTGTTGCGGGGGGAAAGGGGCTGGAATTCTGCTATCAATTCGTTTGTATATGCAAGATAGTATAATAAAAGTGGTCAACTTGGACAATTTGTTTTCCGATCGGCTCATTTTTTTGTCCAAGTGTATCACATCGTCTAGCCAAAGCCAGTACTAAAAAGTAACAAATTCCATTTTTAAGTACGATTATTCTCCATCATTTTTTTATACAATCACCTGATAATGAATTTGTAAATAACGCGGCGTTATTTTTTTGAAAAAAAAATACCCCGTGGAAGTAGTAAAATAGTAATCGTGTGTTGTTCTATAGTGTTGGTGAATATTTACAGCTCTGGCCAGCAGCAGTGCTAGCTTTTGCTCTCATTACTTTTTACAAAAGTGTAACCGGTAAAATTTGTCCCAAATGACAAATTCTACCTGCATAACCTGATTTGCATTATGCGTATAACTAAAGCCATAAATCGACTCGCAGTTCCCTCGCTGCCAGGAATGTGGTACGCTATGAAAACGTTTTTGAAATCATTCTACACATCCCAGTGCGCTATTGGACCCCACAGTTGCATCCGGCCATTTCCATGGTTGGAGGCCATCTTTCGGGATTTTTCATATAAAGCAGCCGGCAGACCATCTGTCGGCACTTTTTGTTAACCAACTAATGTCTCAACAGGCAATAATATCCGTTCTACACTTAAACCTTTAGTATGAAACTTTCTCTTCTCCTACTCATTTTATTTACATCCGTTATTTCATCATTACATTACACTAGCCTATCATTTTTAAACTCGTCTACACCCACCGCCACCCAAGGCGTCAACCCAAAAATCATGTGATAATGAAAAGAAGTATATTATTCTCGACTATTTTCTTAACGTTTCTTTCCTGCAATAAAGACACTCCCATTTGGTTATTAACCGATTTTCAAAGTTTTAACTATTTGTACCATCCTATATACCCTCAGTTGCACGATTATGACAGTTTTATAGAGCTAAGAATCGGAGACCATATATTTTTTCTGAAACCATTGAATGTTTGCAATACTGCTTCCACCCATTGTTCCATAGCTGGCTGCGACACCTCATCCTTATACAGAGACACTAAGGTTGAATTTTTCCTTCCGGCAAGCTACTTACGACCCGACACGATCCTCTTATATCCATCAAATTATAAATTTACCCTGGAAATAAAACAAAACAGTACTGTAACAGGTATACCAGCATCCGGCACTTACAGGGAAGACCCTTCGGGCGACTATGCCGGTTTATTGATAATTGAAAAATCGGATTCCCTGACTATCCACACCTATAATGCAACTACCTATCACGCCATTAACATTTCCGGATTTGCAGAGATTCCGGTGCGACACGTTACGCGTGATATCAACGGATTTATAAGAATTGTATTTAACAACGTAACTGTAGCAGTTCCCTAAGTTCAAAAAATTAATAGCTAAATATGCCAGCTACTGAACTGGAAGAGTTTTACCAAAAGGCATACGAATGTGTTTTACAATATGCCTATATCCACGTAAATCATATACAAACTGCAGAAGATACAATTGGAAAAGTGCTATTAGACGTGCTTCAATCCAACAAAACCTTTTCGTCATTTGCTGTCTTGGTTTAGCTTCCTGCATTTGCAGGAGTATAAACAAGTGTGGTCCGATCAGCCAACACAGGGGGATAATCAAGTTGGCCCGATCAGCCAATAACTGGCGAATTTCTTCCTTTGGCGCAGTGAATGCTACCGGTAGCTCAATGGCGCTTTCCCGGCGTCGGGCCCTGCGCTACATTTGTTGTGGCATAACACTCAATGTTTAGCTGAACCCGGACACCCGGTCCAATTCAGGAAGCCGGGTTCAGGTAACTTGTTATACAGGGATTTTTCACAGGATTTTGCAAATGTCCTTCCTTTTCAAAGGAAGGATTTTTATGTAGTGGAGGCTTCAATAGTATTGTGGAAAGAGAAAAAATCATTTGTGAATTCCGTTAGTAGAATATTGGGCTGTACGGTGCGTATGCACATCAGCAATGCTTCAATGCCTCCCGCTTGCTCAGCGGCGCCAGCGCATGTTGCTTTACAAATTGCTTCACCCAGGCAGGTTTTACCTTTGCATATTCGCGCAGCGCCCAGCCAATGGCCTTCTGAATAAAAAATTCTTCCGACGAAGCCAGGTGCAGAATGTATTTCGACAATAAGGCCGTATCTGTTTTCAGTTTGTATGATTTCTGAAACATAAGACTGCTGCGCTGCAGCCAGATGTTGCCGGAAGTATTCCATTTACCGGTAACGGCCGGTATCTGTTCCGGATATTGGAGAAAATAGGGCCCGGTAATCACTGTATTGATGGCATCTACCGAATCCCACCAGCTTTTGTGGGTGATCATATATTCCACCAGTTTGATCAGCGACACGCTCCATTGTTTTTTCATGGCCGCTACCAGTTCTATTGCCGCATACTGAAATTCTCTTTCGGGCAGGCCCCACATTGCTTTCACGATGGCCGGCAATTCTTCCGGCAAAGGCAGGGATTGTTTGTACCAGGTAATGGTGAGGCGGCGGCGCAGCGGCGTTTTGATGCCCATGAATGCAAACTGGTGGCGCATATATGCCTCTTGTCCTGCGGCTATTGCGGGGTCGGCGTGTAAGCGGAATTGTTCCTGCAGCAGTTTGATATACGGATGCATGGCGCCAAAACTAAAAATAATTCCCGGTGCAGGTAAAAGTACATAGGTGCAGTAATAGAATACACCGGCAGAAACCCATGCAGAAAAAAGCGTGTAGCACTAAGCGGAGCAGCAATATAAAACCCCGGTAGAAACCGGGGTAGTTATTTAAATGGCCATAACGGCCGGATAAAAAAGACTGCTGCAATATTAGGGATTGTTGCAAAAATGAACATGCCCGCAACCGTCCAATATTCAATTTTTAATACTGTTTCGGGTATTTTTTGCCATTTCATTGGGTGTTTCGGGCTATTGTAATAAATTTTCCGGGTTTTATACTACTGTAATATGACTACCAGCTATCCAGCCACTTATTATGCCCCGGATGGGAAAAATCACCTGGCAGAGGTGTTTGTATCACCGGTGACCATTACCGTTCGCTATACCGAACCGGGAGGTACTGCACATGAGTTGTATTGGCTTGAAAAACATCTAACAGCATTTATAGAAAAGCCTGGCGGTACGGAATTGAATTATAAAGACCTGCAAGGACAGCAGCATGTGCTGCTTATTACAGACGCTGCCCTGCTGCAGGCCATCAAAAAACAATTGGGTCATAACCGGGTGATCGGGAAGCTGCATCAGCGGGTGATGGGAAATCTGTGGACCAAATTGCTGCTGGTGGCAGGCATCCTGCTTGCATTGTTACTGGCGGCTTACCTGTGGTTGGTGCCCTTGCTGGGAGAACGCATTGCCATCAATTTTTCAAAAGAGTATGAAATTTCCATGGGCGAAAAAATGTATAGGGCCATGGAATCCGGGTTTCAAACAGATGTCCGGAAAACAGCGCTGTTGAACCAGTTTTACCAGCAATTGCAGTATAAAGTTGATTATCCCATTACGATCACTGTTGTAGAATCGGACCAACTGAATGCATTTGCCATACCCGGCGGACATATTGTGGTGTATAGCGCCATATTGGAAAAAATGAAAACGCCGGAAGAACTGGCCGCGCTGCTGGGACACGAAGCTTCGCATATTGCTGGTCGTCACTCCTTGCGGAACATGTTCCGCAGTCTTGCCCGTAAAATGTTCCTGTCGCTGGTAATCGGAAGCGAAGCAGGCATTGTTTCCGTAGTGGTAGACCATGCTGATGACCTGAAAAGGCTTGCATACTCCCGTGCACTGGAAACGGAAGCAGACAACAGCGGGTTGCAACTGATGGCGCAAAGCGGTGTTAACCCGCAAGGCATGGTGCGATTGATGGAGCTGTTGCAACAAGAAAGCGGCAATGCCGGAAGCTCAAATTTTTTGCGTACGCATCCGGTTTTCAAAGACCGTATCGCCAACATTAAAAAGCAACTGGAAGCTTTGCCCCAACAGAGCGCTCCGCAGCCGGACCTGCAAAAAATATTTGCCGAACTGAAGGGAGACTGGTAAACCTCCTCTTACAAAATCTCTGCTATGTTGATGCGGATATTGGAAGCGATTTTATTGGTAGGCAGATCGTTTTCATCAGCGCCAAAAGGATCTTCAATTTCTTCGGCAATCAGTTCCAGACTGGCCAGTACATAAAAGATGAATGCTACTACGGGAATGGCCACATAGCCGAGCGAAAACACAAGGCTCAGCGGCAGCGTCATGATATAGAAAAAAATGAATTTTTTGAGAAACACGCTGTACGAAAACGGGATCGGCGTATTCTTGATGCGTTCGCAGGCGCCGCAGATATCGGTAAACGACATCAGTTCACTGTTCAGTACAATGAGCTGGTCGCCTTTGATTTTTCCTTCTACATACAGGCGGTTCACGCGTTGCAGCAGGAGAGTGGCTACCTGGTTGGGAATATGTTTGTTTTTATCTACTTCCTTCCATTCGGGGTGCTCGTTTTCATCCAGCGCCAGCCGGGTGGTTTCGGCCCGGAGGTGACTGGCCAGTACGGATGCGTACAGGGGGATGGTGCGGGCAAAAAATTTGCGGTTGGCTTCGTCTGCGGGATCGAGCATACTGTGCAGTTTGATGGCCAGGTTGCGACTATTGTTCACCAGCATGCCCCAGAGTTTTCTGCCTTCCCACCAGCGGTCGTAGGCAGAATTGGTACGGAACACCAGGAGCATGGAAATCACGAAGCTGAGCAAGGTATGCATGATGGTAATATTGCTCACCCAGTGCGTTTTAGACCAGCCGAGGTATTCCAGTTCCAGGAACGCGATGAAGCCGCAATACAGGGAAATGCCGATCATCATCGGCAACAACTTGCGCAGGGTATCGGCTTTATGAAATCGAAAGATGAAGGTGAACCAGTCTTTGGGATTGTAGGTGATCATACGTGTTGCGCGTTTCTTGTTACGGGTTTTCAGCCCGCAAATGGCGGTGCTAAAATAGTATACTGGAGCATACAACCTGCCTGTGCAGGCTGTTGCCCGTAACCTGAAACTATTCAGTGGGTGCTACATGCCCGGGAGTAGTGGCCGTCCTATTTCGCGGAAGGGCCAGGGAATAGCAACGAGAATCAGTAACAGGGCCAGGAAGAAGAACCAGAAGGCGTTTTTGTATTTGGTGGTGTCTGGTATTGCTTTTTTGGCCATTCCTCTTCCGATGGTGATGAAGGTAGTGGCGGCGAGCATGAGTACCGGGTGTTCGATCCAGAAGAAGCGCAATCTTGCGTCTTTCATTACTGAGATGTCGCCCAGGGAGGGAATGGTGAATATACCCATCCTGCCGAAAAACAACAGGTAAAGGCCCACCAGCAGGTTAATGTGGGTAATGATCATGGTAAAAAGCCACAGTTTTTTTACGCCTGGTGTGACCGTACTTTTCTTTTGCCAGCCTGTGTAGCTGCGGAATACTGCAATGAGTAAAAAAAGCAGCAATATCCAGCGAATAACATTGTGGAGGTGAAGCATTCCTGTAGCCATATGCAAAGTTTGCGGCAAAGCTAACTGCAAACGATGATAATCGGAAAATTTGATATGAAATTATTTGGCAGATTGTAAGTGGTGAGTAGGGCAAAATAAATAGTGTAAAGGTCATACAGCGCTGGAGCGCGCAGACAGTTGCGGGTTTTTACCCACTCAACTATTTGGTACTATGTAAGCACCATTCATTACAAGTTGCATACTGTTCATCGTATGTTGCACGCAAAATTTCGCCGAAGGAATCCTCACAGCGTTGTGTTGCTTTTACGATCATGAAAATCTGGCGCGTTATTTGCGAATCTGCTTCTCACTGTCATATGTAAGTGTTTGCATATATTTTAATAAAATCTTTACTGAAAAATTATGAAGTCATAACATTGATAGATTATATTTGAGGTTACGAACGCATTGGATCCAGGGTCAAGCACAGAGGTTTCCGTCAATGGTGCAATGAACGCAATGGTGCACCATCTCTCTTCAAAATAATCACTCCTCTTATCATCAAGCAAAGAGTCCTTGATGCCGTCTCTGGCCGGTTTTAGTAGCTATCAACAACTTTGTTGTCATTCAATTTGCGCGAAGTAAACAAACTTTAATGCAATGAAAAAAATTGTCATTGAGGTCATTGCTGCTTTGCTGGTATTGCTCTTACTCTATGCCGGCATCAGCAGGTTCCTCACGTTCAAAGTGTTTGTAGATGAGATCAACAACCAGCCTTTTCCCAACTGGTTGACGCCCTATCTTGCAGTAGGGATCCCGACGATGGAGATATTGATTGCGGCGGCGCTCTTATTTGATCGCACGCGCATGGCAGGATTATGGGGGGCAGTGGTTCTGTTTTCGGTGTTGAGCATCTATGGCGCGCTCGTGTGGTTTGGTGCATTTGCCTATGTGCCATGCTCCTGCGCCGGTATGGTAAAGCATTTGAATTGGGGACAGCATTTGTTGTTAACACTTGGCTTCCTCGTACTTTCCGCTGTGGGAATTACCTTGAACAAAAGGATGAGAGCAACTACATTTACAGGGGGGCAGGCGGTACAGGCATGAGGGAGCCAGGTTTGTTTATAGCTGGCAGGGATAGCCGAAGTAGTGGCGTAGGTTTAGGGTGTTGGATGGGTGTGTTGTTTTTTTGAAAAAGCGAAGCAACAACACGATCTGTTCAACTATTAATCTTGTTGAGATCACGGGTGAGTCTTTCCTGCCAGACGGGCAGCCATTAAAAATTATCCTCTTTTCAGCCTGTTGACTACTGATTCATTGATCCCCTGGTTTATACTACTATAAGCAAACAGGAGCAACAAAATCCTGAAAGAAATTGTCGAAACCTTATCAATACCATTAAACATTATGTTATGAAAAAGTTTAGAGTAGTTGTAATGACTATTGCTATTGTTGTGAGTGTGGGGGCTGCTTTTGCGAATACGCAGAATCCGTGTATTTTCTATGAGCAGTTTTATAAGCAGGGAGATACTTATCCGCCTGTACCTGGAAATTATGGCTATCACTACATATGTGTATCTATGGGTTCTGTATGTGCCTATTGGCAACAGGATATTATGAAGCCAGATTATTTTGTACCATGCCGAACTGGAACACTGTTGAAGCCTTATTGATCGATCCTACAAAGGATTGGGCAAGTTGACACAGCTATGTAACAACGATAGATGGAAACAAATTTCTTACACATAGGATTGGCTTGCTAACCTTTTTAACCTGTTGAAATCAGTTCATCTGTATTCCCGAGTTTTTTTGTAGTATCAAGCAACCAGGGGTAACCGAAAACCTGTATAAAAGAGTAGGAACCCAACCAGTACCATTTAAAAGTAATGTTATGAAAAAGTTCAGAGCAATCCTTATGACCTTAGCAATTGTAGTAAGTGTAGGTTTTGCATTTGCGAATACGCAGAACCCGTGTATATTTTATGAACAATACTATAAACAAGGCGATTGTTATTTCCCTGTACCAGGAAATTTTGGCTATCACTACATATGTGTTTCTATGGGTTCGGTATGCACCTATTGGCAGCCTAACATATTGGAACCGGATTACTTTGTACCATGCCGGACAGGAACTTTTATTACCTATTAATCGGTACTACTGTAACGAATATGATTGACTTCCTTTAAAGCAAAGTTTGCCAGGGAGCTTCAGCATGCCTGAGCTCCCTGGTATTATTGTCTTATATTATCGGGTATACCACTTTGGGCTAGCACGTCTGGCGGAATGGGAAGTACGTACAGTTTACTGTTGGGTAGAAGCGTATGAGTTTGAGTATGTAAGTTCCTTTGCAGTGTAATATTAAAGCCTTCTTTGTTAAGGCGTCGTAAGTCTGTCCACCGAATTCCCCTAAATGCTAACTCTTTTCTTCTTTCATCCAAAATGATGTTAAGTGCTTCCTCGGCAGAGGACGCAGCATATGGGGTAAATTCTCCAGTTTTAAACCGATTAATTAATAATTTATTCAACTCATCCATAGCCGACTCATAATTTCCAGCTCTAGCCATACATTCTGCTTTTGTCAAAAGTAGTTCTCCGGTTGCAATACCACTAAAAGGAAAATATCCACCTGAAAAATTTGCTTTTAAATTCATATTCCCAGAGAATCCTTTAAAATAAAAGATTGATTGTCGAAGGTCTCCTTCTTTATAGGATTTATAAAGATTGCTATCAATTATGACATCAGGAAATACGATTGAAGAAAGGATATTGTTTTCTATAAGACGGCTTTGAAAAATAACCTCGCTATTTTCTCTCTTAATGGGGGTAAAGCTCAAAGTATCCAAGCTGTTAAAATCAAGAAGACTGTCGTATAGCTGCAGGGTCAAGTCGGAATATTCCAAAGCCTTTGGATAGTTCTGCATGCTTAAATAAACACGTGCCATTAAGCCATAGGCAGCAGGTTTGGATGGACGATTTTTGGAATTATATTCCACATTGGGTGATAACAAATTTCCTGCTTCGGTCAAGTCGTTTAATATTTGATTGTAGGATGCTTCCACAGTTGCTCTGGGGAATTTATTGCTTATGCTTGAATTGGTACGAAGTGGAATACCTAAATCACTTTGTGCTGTTTGGTTATTATAAACTGGTGCAAAGAGCTGAGCAAGATTGTAAAACGCATGTGCTCTAAAGAATAAAGCCATGCCCTTAAGGTTTTTGCCTTCCGCATCGAGGCTTCCCTTTTTTTCCATAGCATCAAGTGCTTCCAATACTACGTTAGCATGCAATACTTGGGTATAACTCAAACTCCAATCGTTTACGTTAGGTTGTCCTTCATAGATATCCGGTTTCCAGATATAGCAATTTCGCTCATGATTAAGTTGTAGTGTTTGCCAGTAATTATCAGTCAAATAATAATTATCTGCTGAGAGCTCACCCATAACTGGTGTTACATTCATAAATACGTCGTTGTCCAATAATGCCCGCATATCCTTGTAAGTAGAAGGAGTAACAAGGTCTGTCCTTGGATTTTCATTCAAAAAATCTCTGGAGCATCCTGTAACTGTCATTAGTAGCAGGCTTACGCCCAATATGGTGACAACGTTTTTCATCGCTTTTGCATTGATGACATTAGAGATTTATTTTCATTCCCGCTGAAATCGTTAGTGGGTCCCGGTAATTATCTTTGATGTATTCCGGATCAATGTCGGAGCGCGTAGATTTCCAGAGCAAACCGATATTGTTAACATACAGAGTCCAGGTTATAGACTGGAAGGGCAATCGTCCTAATGAATTTTTGTCCATATCGTAGCTGAACTGTATATCCTGCAACCGGATGTGATCTGCTTTGCCTGTGAGCACTTCTGAATATTGGTAGAAATCGTCTCTGTCGGCACTTATCACGTCAGGCATAGAAGGGACAGTGGTTATGTACTCATCACCCGGATTTTTCCAACGGGTTAGATAGTCAGGATGACCGAAGTTGGAGCCTGTGAGTATACTAGAGTATTGAATGGATGGGCGCCTGAAATAATATGCAAACCTGTATTGAATTATGAAAGAAAAATGAAAATGCCTGAATTTTAATGTATTTCTATAACTACCAAAAATTTTGGGCGTAGCAGAACCCACATACACCAAATCTTCAAGGTTCGTTGAGTTTTTGATCGATCCATAATCTTCGCTTTCATGGCCCTCAAATATGCCCATTGGGTTGCCATTTGCGGGATTTAAACCTGCCCAGCGATAGGCATAGATGGCATGGAGGGGCCTGCCAATAACGGGATTTGTTTCATATTGCGTGACATGTGTTTGAGCTGTTTTCCCAGAATCGAGATATCTGGTAACCCTATTGCTTACATAGCTGTATATAAATTGGCCATACCATTGCCAGTGCCTGCGGCGCAGGTATGTAGCGTTCAATGTAATATCAAACCCTTTCCCCTTCATATCAGCAATATTCGTTTTTACACTGGCCACGCCTGTGGTATGGTCTTCGGGCCGTACACCTGTAAGGTTGCTGCTGTTCTTTAAATAAAACTCTACGGTACCCCAGAATGAGTTGCGGAAGGCTGAAAATTCTACGGCATAATTGGTAATTCGTACTTTCTCCCATTGCAGTTTATCGTTAGCCGGGTTGGCAACAAATGCGCTTGGCACGCCGTAGCTGTTGTTTCCTTGTAGCGTTATTGTGGTATAAGGAGATATAGTTTTATCTATATTTCCTGTATGACCATGCGTAATTTTAAATTTTATGCTGTTCAGCCAGCGACTGGAATAGAATTTTTCCCGGCTAATATCCCAAGCAGCACCGACTGACCACAATGGTGCAATTCGATCATTGGTTTGGTCTCCAAAGAGATTAGATTCGTCTTTGCGGCCATTCACAGAGAAGTGATAGCGACTTTTGTAAGAATAGGAGACATTGACAAAATAAGCTAAATAATTGTCCACCGTTCCCAGCTTATAATCTCTGTTAGGAATATTTCTCGGAGCAAAAGGTTGGTAATATAATGGGTACTGTGCCTCATAGTTGACAGTGGCAAAAGATTGGGTGGCTTTATCGTAGCCATACTTGCGGTTCCTTTCCAGCTGTGTTTCTACGCTGCGCCGCTCTACACCTAATGCAGCATGAATATCGTGTCCGTGTTTCCATTTTCTTATATAGTCCAGTTGCAGGCGGAAGTTATGTGAAGTATATTCATAATCCGTCGCATCCATAATTCCACCCTTAGGGATCGGCCGTGTAACCATTTGTGTTTGCCAATTGATTTGAGAGAACTGATTGATCAGATTTCGGGTAAAGTAGGTGTTTTCGCTCATAAAATTTTCCCGCTTCGATTCACCTCGCCCAAACTGGTACCTTATGCTAGTGGTAAGGTGGTTGAAGATTTTCAGGTTCATTCCAAAGTTCACGCGGTAATCCGTAAGACGGGTGATATCATCAATCATGTTTAGTTCTTCCAATGGCTTAAAATACCAAGGTAACAGCAATCCACCTCCCGCAGTGTCTTTGTACTGTTGCCGCAGTTCTATGGGCAGTATTGCAGGATTGCCATTCTCGTCTACCAACTGAGAGTAAGGCCGGAGCAAGGTTGTGTTACCGAGATCATTGTTGGATGCAGTGCTTTGCGTAAAAGCTATAGCTGCAGTAAGATCAAGCTTGTCTTTTACCAGTTGATAATGATTATGAGCATTGACAGTTATACGTTCATAATAATCCTTTTTAAGATTGCTTTCGTTACGGTCATATCCACCCGACAAGAAATAACGCATGGTGCTACTACCGCCGCTGATGTTGAGCGCATATTGTTGGTTAATGCCTCTCCGGTAAAAGTAATCTGATTGCTGATACCGTGAATCACTCCTGCGTAACGCAGCTAGTTGAGCATTGCCTTCTTCCTGAGATATCAGGCCCTTGGCCATCTGGTCGCGTATAAGAATGTCTTCAGGAACAAAACCATATGGCTGCGCCAATGCAGTATTGAAATAGCCCCTGTTGTACAGGTGTTCATTGATGTCCATATAGTCCGTGGCAGAAAGGAAAGGGCTGTAAAACAAATTTGGGCGATTACTGACAGTGACATTGCTGATCAGCGACACCTTTGCCGGCTGCTCAAACTCTCCTTTTTTGGTAGTCATTATGATCACGCCATTTCCTGCAAAAGCTCCATATATGCCAGAAGCAGAAGCGTCTTTTAATATAGTGACGCTGTCAATATCGTTAGGGTTGATATTGCTGAGGTCACCATCATATGGGAAATTATCAATAACAATGAGTGGGTTCTTATCGCCAAAGATGGTGCTGATGCCACGAATAAACATCTCTTTTCGTGCTTTGCTTCCACTAATTTGCTCACGATTAAACAACAACCCACTCGACAAATTCTCCAACCGATCAATAATATTCGTCGAAATCCTCCTATTCAACACCATACTATCAAGCAACGTAACCGAACCTGTCATCTTCATCATCGGCAGTTTCTGGTACCCGGTACTGACAGCCGATACCTCAACCGGCGACAAACTCGAAGAAACCGCCATCAACTTCACATTAATAATCTGCCTGTTCCGCAGGCTAATCACCTCCGGCGAAAAACTCACATGCGTTATCTCCAGCGTGTCTCTTTCCTGCGCGTCTGTGAGTTCAAATTCGCCGCTGCTGTTGGTAGTGGTGGACTTGCCGGAACTTCGGAGCCTGACGGTGGCGCCATCAACCGGATAGCCGTTATCATCCATTACTTTCCCTTTCACGGTGCCAGGAGGCGGCTTCTGGGAAACAGGAAGTGACGGTTTGTCCCATACGTAAATCACACGGTCCCTTACCGCGTACAAATATGGCTGCCCCTCAAAAGCAATAGGCAGCACATTACTGATATGTGCATAGGAAACAACAATCGATACCGGATGTCCGGCAGACAAAGTATTGCCCGTAAAATGATACCGGTAACCAGTCTGCCTGCAAACCTCTTCCAGGAAGGCCTGTAGCGAAGCATTCGTTAGTGAAAGCCGTACATAGTCCGACTGGGCCAGGAGACGCAATTGCGACAGGAGCAACACTAGAATCAAGACCTTTTTCCGCATGATAGTCGTTTTGGCTACTAATTCAAGTCAACCGGGGATCTGTCTTATAAGCGCCTGGTCGTTGGGTCAGAATGTAGCAGGATTAAACATACAGCATATTTCAAACTCCAAATTCCAGGCGCCAACCCGTAAGCTGCAACCTGGAATTTGGAATCTGTATTTTTAACCAGACATTCCCAATTCAATTGCCTGCCAAAAATAACATCAGGCAGGCAATAATAAAAACAGGAAGAACAATTTAAATTACTTTTCCTGAATTGAGAAATCCTGTATCATGATTTTCGGTCATCCGGCATAGAGATAAAACTTACGGACGAACGATAATGTGATCGGCTTTCTCTTCAAAACGACCATGGCCCTGTTTTTCGAGCTCCTTCAGGACCTGAGGTAAAGGCTTGGTTCGGTCGGAGGTAAATGATATATGGCGGGTAAATTTCTCGGGTTCCTTAATAATATATTCCTTGTTGTACCAGCGTTTGATCTCCTGCATCACGTCTACGATCGATTCGCTGCGGAATGCAAATTTGTTCTCTTTCCATGCCAGTACGTCAGCAATTGCTATATCGTGTTTTACATCAAGGGTTTTGTCATGATTCAATATCGCCTGGTCATTGGGTTTTAACAGCGCCTGCAGCACACCTTTCTTTACACGTACCGATCCCTCTGCCAGCGTTGTGCGTATAACTTCTCCTTTATGTGCCTTGATATTGAAGTGTGTTCCCAATACTTCTACATGATAGGGTTCTTCCGCGGGATTTTCCGATGGTACTTTCACGATAAAAGGCACCTTTTCATTACCTCTTTTCATAGTGGCCACTTCAAAGTATGCTTCGCCTTCCAGTTCTATGCTGCGCACATCGCCGGTAAAGGCTTCAGGGTATGTCAGCTTCGTACCCCTGTTCACCCATACTTTCGAACCATCGGGCAGCGCAACAGTATATGCGTACTGGGTACTGCGGTAGCCGGCCGTTTTATCGGCCGGCCCCGCAGTGGATTGGGTGCTGACAGACGGATAAACAAGTTTCCCATCCTGTTTGATCAATTGTCTGCCAATCCCCATCTGTGCCAGTACACCATCTGCTGCTTCATGCAAATGGATTGTAGTAGTGCCATGGGATAAGGTCAAAATGGCTTCTCCTCCGGGATCTATTATAAGCTGACGTGTCACATCATTGGCTGCCATCTGTTGGGAATGTTCAGAAGGCATCTGCAGGTACTTATACCCAGCTATTGATACCAATGCAAGGATAGAGGCTGCAACTGCATATTTTGCAAACACTCTCAGGGGGCGCACAGGCGCTTTACCTGCGAACAATTGTTCCCTGAGCTGTTGTAATCCTGCTTCTTTGCCGGGGGCTTCGTAAATTTTCTTAGCCTCCCGCAACCATTCTTCATTTCGGAAATTGTCGTACACCCGGCGGTTATGTTCAGATTGCGCCAACCACGCATCCAGTTCCTCGTTCTCACTGGCGCTCATCGGTAAACTATGTAGCCGTCGGTAGAGCAGTTGTACTATGCTTTCATTGATTTCGGGCATAATTGGCGAATAAAGGATAAAAATTTAAGTGGTCTCCCATTTAAAGGCCCACAAATTACGTGGTCTCCCCAGTTTACGTGGTCACCCAGATTTAAGGTCTCCAATTTTAGTGGTTTCCCCCTGCTCTTTTCTGGATAGTGTACAGTATATAAACAACTGAAAGAGCATTTCATAAATAAAAAACCGGAAAATTTTTTCCGGTTTTGATAAATACAAGCATGTCACTTTCTGATTTTGGCCTGCCGCTCATAAAAATGAGCAACAATTATATAAGCATCAAACAGGATATGATTCCTGCGATGAACAATAAATTTTTTCCTTTCAGCGCCAGCCGCAACATGTGCATGGTATTGCTGTGTTGCACGCGCACATTTTCTACTGTAGTATTAAGAATTTTCGCAATCTCTGGATAAGGCAGCTCTTCAAAATAACGCAATTCTATAATGCGACGGGCTTTTCCCTTGAGACTTTTAATTTCCTGCATTACCCGGTGCAACAACTCGGATTGATAAATGCTGGCGGTCAGATGATCACTGTCTTTTTCTGCGAGATACAATATTTCCTTATGCGCCGCATTTCTCCGTTCCAGTTGCTTGATATGGTTAAGGCTCGCATTACGAACAGTGATATATAAAAAAGCTTTTATCTTTTGGAGAGAATCGAAATCACCACGCCTGTCCCAGAGTTTGGTAAATGCGTCAATGGTGATGTCATGCGCCACTGCGCCGTCTTGCACATGCGTATGCGCAAAAAAGACGAGCGGCCTGTAATATTCATTATACACAATTTCAAAACAACGTTGGTTAGCTGCTTTCAGGCCTTGAATGATTTCCAATTCATTCATTGAATTGCAGTTTTTTTTTCGTTTTGCAATCGTTACCGGAAGGAAAAAATCATACAGCCTTAATCCAATCAAAGAGGCTGGCGCCGCAAGCGTGCCCGTTTATTAAGATCAGATTGATTCCTTATGAGTCATAACGTATTTCAGTCCCAATTAAACCTGTGTCCGGATTTTTGAGACAACTAATATAAAACATAAATCGGCATAATGTTACTAAACGTTAGTAAAGAAAATTTTTTTTACAGCACAAATAGGTAGAAACCCTGATGCCTACCCGTGGGGCCATCCACCTGCAGGTGAAGATAATAGTAAGGATGACATTTAATGAGGCGGCCTGCTAATCAACCAGTTACCCACCGCACCTTCTCATTTTTTCTTCATTACTCCACCCAATCCGCCAAAAATATGTTCGTGTCCCGTGTTCCACCATTGTTCCGGTTGCTGCAGAAAACAATTTTCTTACCGTCGGGCGAAAACATGGGAAAAGCGTCGAAGCCTTTGTCGCGACTGACTTTTTGCAGCCCCGTGCCATCCTCATTTATTATATACATGTTGAACGGAAAACCTCTCTTGTATTCATGGTTCGAGGCAAAGATGATGCGCTTGCTATCGGGCATAAACACCGGCGCCCAGTTGGCTTGTCCAAATGCAGTCACCTGCCGTGCATCGCTGCCGTCCGCATTCGCCACAAATACTTCCATATTGGTAGGGGCCACCAGGTTTTGCGCCAGCAATTCCTTGTATTCCCTGATCTCTTCCGGTGTTTTGGGACGTGAGGCGCGCCAGATGATCTTTTTGCCGTCGGGACTGAACCAGGCGCCGCCATCATAACCCAGTGTGTTGGTGACCCTTTTTTCTTCGCCCGTTTCCAGGTCCATAATGTAGAGGTCAATATCACCGTCTTTCACACTGGTGTAAATCATTTTGGTGCCATCGGGCGAAAGCGTGGCTTCTGCATCATAGCCGGGTGAATTGGTGAGTTGTTTTACAATTTTTCCGTTGAGATCGGCCATGAAAATATCATAGGAAGGATACAAGGGCCAGATGTATTTGTTGCCGTATTTTGAGCGGTCGGGTACGGGCGGACATTCATCGCCACCCAGATGCGTGGAAGCATAGATCACATGTTTGTTGTCGCGGGTGAAAAAACCGCAGGTGGTCCGGCCCTTGCCGGTGCTCACCATTTTATATTCGAACTTTTCTCCGGGTTTCGGGATTTTACCGATAAACATCTGGTCGCACAGGATGCCCTCTTTGGGTTGTGTGCGTTGAAAGATGAGCCATTGGCCGTCATAACTGAAATACGCTTCGGCATTGTCGCCGCCAAAAGTCAGTTGCTGTATGTTTTTGAAATGTTTTTCTTCGGGATATAAAAGCGTGTCTCCATTGGTACTGTCGGCGTTTACAACGACGGTACGGGGTTTGAATGCAGTCATCAAAGCAAACAGGAGACAACAGGAAATGAAAAGCGCAACAAGTTTTTGCATGTGTGAACGTTTAAGAATGGGTTGTCGGGAATACTGGATACGAATTATGCGGGTTGCAAGATAAAAATAAGAGGTTACATTGCAGGCTGCGCCTGTGTATGCGGTAACAAGGGAGCTTGTAACCCGCATCGGGTAACTTGAAATGGTTGCAATCTGCGCCACGTAAACTGCAATGACAGTCACGTTGAACAGCGCCGCTTTTAAACGGGCCAACCCCAACAGGTAACCCGCCATGCTGCTTGCCCTCGACAGGTAAGCCGCAATCTTGTAGCCTGTAACCTGCAGCCCGCTAAGGTATTTTTGTTAAAACCAGTTTGTGTCAGATTATTGTCATAAGCACTTCCCCAAAAGTGGTTAGTTTTGGCCTATGAAAGTTCTCAGAACCAGGTTCATGTTGCATCCAAGTGTGTTGATGGGCTTGTTGTGCCTGCTTGTCGCCTGCGATTTTTCCGATACTAAGAAAACGAGCGCTGAAGCCATCCTGCAGTCACCGCCCTTTGCAACGGTTACAGACAGTATCCGCCGGTTTCCTTCCGACGCAACCTTGTTTGCACGCCGTGCGCTGTTATTGTCGCAGCACGACCACCACGAACTGGCCACCTCCGATTACCTCAGGGCATACGAACTACAGCCGGAAGAACCTATGGCGCTGCAGTATGTAAACAACCTGCTGCTGGTAAACCGTCATAGGGACGCGATCAGTTTTCTTAAACAATGTCTCCAAACCTGGCCCGGCAATATCGATATGCACCGACGGTTGAGCGAGATTTATGAACAGACCGGGCAAACGGCAAAGGCCGTACAGCAGTATGATGAATTATTGCGGCACGACTCGCTCGATTTTGAAGCCTGGTACAACAAAGGCATCCTGCTTAGCCAGTTGAAAGATACTGCCGGCGCCATCCAGGCGCTGGAACGTTCATTTGCCATTCAGCCTGTTTACTTCAATGGCGCTACACTGGCCGGTTACTACGCGCATGCCCTTGACCCGCGTACGCCGGCACTGTGCGATCAACTGATCGCAAAAGATGTTGCCGGCGAATTGCCGGACGCGCATTTTATAAAAGGCTTGTACTATTCCTATACGCAGCAATATGACTCGGCCATGGCGCAGTTCAATGAAGCGTTGCGCCGCGACTGGCGTTTTGCCGATGCGCATATAGAAAAAGGCATCATCCAGTTTGAACAAAAGCAATACGATGCAGCCCTGCAAACCTTTACTACAGCAGCTACCGTAGTCAACACCAATCCCGATGCGTATTACTGGATGGGGCGCTGTTATGAAGAAACCGGCAATAAGGAACTGGCACTGATCAATTATGAAAGAGCGCTAGCCCTTGACAGAACATTTGACGAAGCGCGCGAAGGATTGCGGCGCGTAAGAAGTTAACCATATAACCTTATAACCGGCTAAATTTGTCTCGCAACAACAAAACATAAACCAAACCCATTCATGCCAATCATAGCTCCTTCTTTGCTTGCAGCCAATTTTTTACGACTGGAAGATGAATGTAAAATGGTGAATGAAAGTGAGGCCGACTGGTTTCACCTTGATGTAATGGACGGAAGGTTTGTGCCGAACATCAGTTTCGGGTTACCGGTAATTGAACATATTCGTACCGTAGCCCGCAAAACCTGCGATGTGCACCTGATGATTTTGGAGCCGGAGAAATATGCAGAAGCTTTCAAAAAAGCGGGCGCAAACATCCTTACCGTGCATATGGAAGCCTGCGTACACCTGCACCGCAATATCGAGCAGATCAAATCGCTGGGCATGCAGGCCGGCGTAGCATTGAACCCGCATACGCCTGTGGATACGCTGAAAGATATCTTGCATGATATTGACCTGGTGTTGATCATGTCTGTAAATCCTGGTTTCGGCGGACAAAAATTCATCCCCCATAGTCTGCAAAAAATCCGCGACCTGCGCCGCATGATCGATGAAAAGGGATTGAAGGTAAAGATTGAAGTTGATGGCGGCGTTACCGAAGCGAATGCAAAAAGCATTGTAGAAGCCGGCGCAGATGTGCTGGTGGCCGGTAATACGGTATTCAAATCGAAAGATCCCAAAGCGACTATTGCAAAGCTGAAGCATATTGTGTAAGCCCATTGAAATTTATCTATCCCATGCCACCACTCAGGACCGCCATAATCGGCTGCGGAAAAATTGCTCAGGTGCATGCAAAGACCTTGCAGCATATGGAAGAAACTACGCTTGTGGCTGTGCAAAGCCGGAGTATGGAAAAAGCTTCCGCCACTGCTGCGGCGTTTGACGCGAAACCATATACTGACATTGCGGAAATGATCAAACTGGAACGTATAGACGCCGTAATCATTTGCACCCCGCATCCTACCCACAAGCCGGCTGCCGTTACTGCCATGCAACACGGCGCGCATGTGCTGGTGGAAAAACCGTTGGCCGTTACATTGGAAGATTGCGACGAGATGATGGAAACCGCTGCCCGCACCGGCCGGAAACTCGGCATGATCAGTCAGCGCCGTTTTTATCCATCCTGCCGGCGCATCAAAGAGGCGATTGACGCAGGTAAACTTGGAACGCCCATGCTGGGCCTTGTGGTGATGTATGGCTGGCGCGATGAAGCTTATTACCGCAGCGATCCCTGGAGGGGTAAATGGCAGGAAGAAGGTGGCGGTGTGCTGGTAAACCAGGCGCCTCATCAACTGGACCTGCTGCAGTGGTTTATGGGAAGTGAATTTGAGGAATTGTATGGCGTTTGGCAAAACATCAATCATCCGTATATAGAAGTGGAAGATACCGCATCGGCCATTCTGCGGTTTAAGAACGGGGCAGTGGCCAATATCGTGGTGAGCAATGCCCAGAAGCCGGGCATTTATGGCAAAGTACATATCCATGGCAGCAATGGCGCTTCGGCCGGTGTGCAAACCGATGGCGGGGCGATGTTTCTGGCAGGCCAATCGCCCATATTGGAGCCTCCGCTGAATGATATATGGACCATACCCGGTGAAGAAGCGTTGCTACCCCAATTCCAGGAAGCTGATACAAAGGAATTTCATTCCGTAAACGCAGTGGAATATTATATGGAATTGCAAAACCGCGATTTCATGCGTGCGGTTATAGAAGACCGGGAGCCGCTCGTGACGGCGGCGGAAGGCAGGAAGACCGTTGAATTGTTTACGGCCCTGTACCAATCTATGAAGGAGCGGAAGCCGGTGAGGTGGTAGGGGAAGCGATACCGCCCCCGTCCATGCAGCATTGTTGCTGTGGTAAGTCAGTGCTGGTGCTTTTTGCAGCAAAGAATCCACACCAAAGCAACAAAATGACAGTGGCAGCAATTTTGCATCTGCTACCATAAACCATTTGTCATGAAAGTGGATGAAAGAGAATTTCCTGTTGTGGTGCAGGCATACGAAAACGCGGGCAACGAGGAATTGTTTGTGGCAGAACAGGTGGTCAATACACAGAACGAGGTAGACAATTTTACATCGCGGTATGCAGGTTTTGTGATCAAAGCGCGCACCGTGAGTGAATCGGAACTGCACACCGATGGACAGGGCGTACGCCACCGGGGCGAAACCCGCCGTCGTTCAGGAGCCGGCGCCTTCTGGGCTATCCTGCTACTGCTGCTGATTGCTGCTATCGTGATTGGTTTCAGTACCGGGTGGATTCAACGTACTTTTAATCTCAATACTACCAATGTAGAGAACGCGTTGCCGGGAGGTTCTTCCTGATCGGTTGTGCATATACGTAATAGTAATATGCAGGGGATAACTGGCGTGGCTTCCCTGGCCAGCGCCGCTTTATGGAGGGAATCCATTTTGTGATATAGCTGTTCCGGCACCGAACGCGTTTCATATACCCACACCATCGCTCCTTCCGGCCAGTCAAATTCATAGTCTACAATCAACCGGCGCAACAATTCATATCCTTTTTCAGCCTGCCGGCGATTATAAAAACACCAGGCCCGGGAATCGTGCAATGCTTCTTTTTCCGGCAGACCTATGCCCCGGCTATACCATTCAAAGATAATGGGCAGTCCCAGGAAACTGATCCCCGACATTTCCCGTTTGATATTATCCCGGAAGTATAACGCGTAAAATTTAATGCGGCCCAGCACGCGGGCGCGGATGGCTATCACTTTCCGGCTTTTTTGGGCGGGACCATACCATCCACTGCAGGTTCATCGGGTAAAACGGATCATTGTTGAGATTGTTATGCACCTGTCCGTCGGAGGAAAGACGCAGGTAGAGCGGTGCTCCATTCCTGCCGCGGCTCACGAGGTACAGGTTGCGACTGGTAATATTCAGTCATGGGCTGAATAAGATAGGGTTTTGCGCACAAATAAAATAAATATCTCCTTTTTCTGTTTTAGTATAAACCCTAATTCTCCTATTTTCGACCGCTTGAAACGAACCCGGGAAATAATGATCGTACGTAAGAAAGTTCAATTGGCTGCCAGTGAGGATGCGGCCCCGCAGGCCGGCGCAACTGCCAGAAGTGGTGGCCGTATCCGGCTGCATGCAGTAGCATTTTCCGGCTTCCTGGCTTTCTGCCTCCTGTTATTCCTGGGTAGCCCGGTATGGGCACAGCACCGGCAGGCCTTTATATCGGGCAGGGTAGTGGATGAAAATGATCAGCCGCTGGCCAATGTGTCGGTACTGATTCTCGGCAGGCAAACAGGTATTACTACTTCTGATTCCGGCACGTTCCGGCTCTCGGTGCCGGCCGAAAGGGCATTTGCATTGGTATTTTCCTACACCGGTTATAAAACGGAGCAACGCAATTTTCTGCTGAATGATGGTGAAGAAGAGTTGGTGGTGGTCCGGCTCGAAAGAGGGGCAGGACAGCTGGCGCCCGTTACGGTCACGGACGACCGGCCACGACAGGAGGCCGGCCTGGTAGTGCTCAACCCGCGCAATGCCATCAATATTCCATCGCCCACCGGCGGTATTGAAAGTTTGATCAAGGTGTTTGTAGGCAGCAATAATGAACTTACCTCGCAGTATTCGGTGCGTGGCGGCAGTTACGATGAGAACCTGATTTATGTAAACGATTTTGAAGTATTTCGTCCCTATCTCGTACGCAGCGGACAACAGGAAGGATTAAGTTTTATCAATCCCGAACTGGCGCGCAACGTAAATTTTTATACCGGCGGATTCCAGGCACGCTATGGCGACAAGCTATCGTCGGTGCTGGACATTCAATACAGGAAGCCCAAACGCTTTGGCGGATCAGCCTATGTGGGTTTGCTGGAACAGGGACTTCATATAGAGGGCAGTTCGCGCAATGAGCGCTTCACCTACCTGGTGGGCGTGCGCAACCGCAGCAACCGCAACCTGCTCAGCAGCCAGGAAACGCAGGGCAATTATGTGCCTTCCTCTTCCGACCTGCAGGCATTGCTCACCTACCAGTTAAGCAAAACGCATTCGCTGGAACTGCTGGGCAATATTTCACAAACAAAATTTGAACTGGCGCCGGAATTCAGTCAGCTTACTTCTTCGGTGTTTTCTCCCTATTTCAGCGCCAACCTGGGGCTCGACATTTATTTCGACGGACGCGAAGAGGACCGCTATTTTACCAATATGCTGGGACTTTCGCTGGTACAGCAACTGAATAAAAACCTGCGGTTGAAATGGATGGTCAGTCGCTTTGAGAATGACGAACGCGAGAGCATCGATATCACCGGCGCGTATTTGTTTGGCGAACGTGAATTTGATAAATCGAAACCGGATTTCGGTCTTATCAACAACCCGCTCGGCGCCGGCCTGTTTCAAACCTATGCCCGCAATACGTTGAACATTGAAGTATGGAATGCCTCGCATAAAGGCGCGCTCGACAAGGGACGCCATTACTTCCAGTGGGGACAAAGCATAGAACGGCAAACCATCAGCGATAAACTGCACGAATGGGAATACCAGGACTCGGCAGGATACAATTTGCCGCACAACCCGGACAGGCTGGAGATGAGCAAATTCCTGCACGCTGCAGCAGACCTCAGCATTACACGGCTTACCGGTTATGTGCAGGACAATATTGTGTTCAACGAATCCGGTGGCTTCACCATACAGGCGGGCGTGCGGTATAATTACAATTCACTCAACAAGGAATTCCTGCTTTCGCCACGCGCGGGATTTTCGTGGAAGCCTTTGCAATGGAAACGCGATGTGGTATTCCGTGGCGCCATAGGGGTATACCACCAGCCGCCGTTTTACCGCGAGCTGCGCCGGTACGATGGCAGCATCAACAAAGAACTGAAGGCGCAGAAAAGCTGGCAGGTAGTAGGGGGATGGGATTATAATTTCAGATGGGGCAACCGCCCGTTCCGGCTTACTACCGAAGCCTATTACAAGCAGATGTGGGATGTGGTGCCCTATGATATCGACAATGTGCGTATGCGATATTTTGGCGAAAACCGTGCAAAGGCCTGGGCATCGGGGTTGGAGTTCCGTTTGTTTGGCGAACTCGTGAAAGATGCGGAAAGCTGGGTGAGTGTAGGATTGATGCGCACCCGCGAAGACCTGGAGAACGATACATACTACGAGTATACATTGAATGAAAGCAATCAACCCACCGACAGCACACTTGCGGAAGCAGGCTGGCTGCGTCGCCCCACCGACCGGTTGTTTACATTCGGCATGTTTTTGCAGGACTATTTATCCACCAACAGGAATTTCAAGGTATACCTCAATTTCCTATATGGCAGCAACCTGCCTTATAATATTCCCAACAGCGTAAAATATCGCAATGCATTGGTGATTGAACCGTATATGCGTATAGACATCGGGTTTAGTTTGTTGTTGCTCGACAGTGAAAAAACAAACCGCCGGAGCCATAATCCTTTTCGCAATTTTGAAAACATCTGGGCCACCTTTGAAGTATTCAACCTCATTGACCGCGACAATACCATTTCTTACCTGCTGATCAAGGATTTTTCCAACACCATCTTCGCCATGCCCAACAGGCTCACGCCCCGTTTGGTAAACGTGAAGCTGGTAGCCCGTTTCTGACCGCATACCCGTATAAGTTTTTCTTGGTAAATGTTGTATAACATTTCGTATGTTCGCTCCCGGCTAGTCAATCAGCCAGTTCGTTGCAGTTCTTTTTTGGCATGTGTATGAAGCACTTACGGCCCGAAGCGGGGCAGGTCATTGCGGAATGTCATAAATATTTCGAAAAAGTGGTTACATCGTTGCTTGTTCGGTTTACTATTACTTGTAACAATACCGGAACGGATGACAGTAACCACAAGACCGAATCCATTTACGAGTAACGTAATACTCGAAGTTGTGTGCGATCACCCGCGCCACGCTATAGTGCGATTGTACGACGAATGTGGAAAATTCATTCGCATACTGTCGTGGAGTATGGCCCGGGGGCGCAATATTACCATGCTGCGGGACCTCGACAAACTGGAAGATGGTCATTACCTGCTCGACGCGGTAGATACGGAAGGAAATACTTTGCACAAGCTGGACCTTGTGAAGCGCCAGCTGGTATTGACCTGATGGCCTGGACCAACCGACTCCTCCTTCATCCTGTGCAGCAATCTTACCTATGCGGCTTCCCATAAGCCTTTATCTGGTTGTACCTTAACAATAGAGAACTTAATACTGACCCTGCCTGACGTAAACCCGGCGCTGTTCCCGGTTTATAACCAACCATTGCCACCTACCGGTTACCACTGTTCAATAAACCAGAAAAGGCATTATGGTAAAAAAAGTAATTACACGTCCAAACCCTTTCAATTCTTTTCTGACATTAAACGTAACCTGTGAGCTGAACAGGCACGTAATTGTGCGGATTTCCGGTGAGCACGGGGAAATCGTCAGCATGTTTGGATGGAGCATGATAAAAGGCACCAACATTACTACTATTAATGAAACGGATAAGCTCGAGCCGGGTACCTATCATTTGTGCATCATGGACCAGGACGGCAGCGAGTTATTCCGTACCCAAATGGAGAAGCAATAGTTTCGGGTGTTGTGTTTCGGTGCAAACCGGGAACACGCCCCCGAAACTCAATAACCAAACCCGCCACCATATTTGCTAACCTTTCACTCAGCCCCTAACCCTGCCCCCTAAGGGAGTTGTGCAAGCAGCTCCCTTTTTGTTTGGCTTTGGTCGCAGCTGGTTGTTGTTGTTTGCTTCTGGTAGTCTTTTGTTGGCCTATATTGCCGGACGTACCAAAGAATTACACTCTCCCTTCTTTTAAATAATTTTGCCCCATGACGAAGTTGAGCGTAAACATAAACAAGTTTGCTACCCTGCGCAACAGCCGCGGTGGCAACAATCCTGATGTGTTGAAAGCCGCCATCGATGCGCAGCGCTTCGGGGCCGACGGCGTAACGGTGCACCCGCGTCCCGACGAACGCCATATCCGCTACAGCGATGTACGCGCCATCAGAAAAATCATTACCACCGAATTCAATATAGAAGGTAATTGTCGCGAACAGAAATTCATTGACCTGGTGCTGGAAGTAAAACCCCACCAGGTAACCCTGGTGCCGGATGCCGAAGGGCAACTCACCTCCGACCACGGCTGGGATACCATCCAACACAAAGATTACCTCAAAGAAATGATCGGCGTTTTCAAAGATGCCGGTATTCGTGTATCCATATTCGTTGATCCGGTGATAGAGATGGTGAATGGCGCTGCTGAAACCGGCACCGACCGCATTGAACTGTATACGGAAGGTTATGCCAAACGTTTTCACGAAAACAGGGAAGCTGCCATTGCGCCCTATATTGCCGCAGCGAAAAGGGCCAATGAACTGGGACTCGGCATCAATGCCGGCCACGACCTGGACCTGCACAACCTGGCTTATTTTGCACAAAATATTCCCGGTTTGCTGGAAGTGTCCATAGGACATGCATTGATTTGTGATGCCTTGTACCTGGGATATGAAAATACAGTGCAGTTGTACAAGCGGCAATTGATGCAGCAGCCATAACGAAACGAGTTGTAGGATGTACCTGTAACTGGCAATACATTATCGCTGCAGCACGTCCTGCCATTCTTTTACTTTTTCCAATACTGATTTGGTAAAGGGGCAAACCGGAATTATTTTCAACTGGTTCTGGCGTGCATATTCCACAGCATTATGTACCAGTTGTTTGCCGATGCCCTGGCCTGAAAGGCTGTCGTCCACTTCTGTATGCTCAACAATCATCTTACCGGGCACCGGCAGGGAGTACACCATTTCAGCCAGCTGTTGTCCGTTTTGTTCAATGTAGAAAATGCCCTTGCCGCCTTCGGTTTTGTTTTGTATCAGCATAAGATTATTGATTGCGTGAAGCGTTCCTGCAATGTAATCAATAATTGCGCCTGCCGGCCGCTGAAAAGACCCGCACCCTCTGCATCCAAAAAAAATTTGGCTGTTTCAATTTTGCACACCATTTTTGCCCTGTCATGAATAAGCAAGTACAAAATATACAGTGGTGGTGGCATACAAACTCTATACGGGGCTTGTAATGCTGCATTGCTGTATTATGTATGAATATATTCTGGCCCCGATGTAAGTCGGGGCTTTTTTTTTGATTACCGGTCAGCCGGGATGGCTTTCAGCCCAAAACAACCCATGAAATCTTCCCGCTGACCTGCCACCAAAACAGCCAAAAGGCCGGAAAAACAATTTTTGCAAATGAAAAAAATTGCCATAACAACCCGGTGTAAAAAATTGCTCGCCGATGTGTACACACCCGTAGGCATTTACCTGCGGGTGAGAGACAGGTTCCGGGACACCATTCTGCTGGAAAGCACCGATCACCATGCGGCAGAAAATAGTTACTCCTTCATCTGCATCAATGCCATTGCCGGTATGGAAATCAGTTCCACCCGGGAAATAGAATGCAAATTCCCCGGCGAACCGCCCCGCAAAGAAGCCATCAGCAGTCCCGCGGCCGTGCCCCACAAATTGTGGGAGTTCATGCAGCGGTTTGAGCCTGCCGGCGATTGCCGTGAAGCCCGCTTTGCCCAGGGATTGTATGGCTACACCACCTACGATGCCGTTCAGTTTTTTGATACCATTCAATTGAAATCGGGCAATGCGCAACCGCTCATTCCTTTAATGCGTTATCGGTTATACCAGTACGTTATTGCTATCAATCATTATAAGGATGAATTGTTCATTTGTGAAAACCAGATAGCCGGGGTGGAAAGCGAAGTGGCCGTGGTGGAGTCCCTCATCCGCAGCCGGGATGTGCCCACCTATCCTTTCCGCGCCAAAGGAACAGAAAGCTCGAACATGACGGACGCCGATTTTATGGATATGGTGAAAAAGGGTATTCAAAGTTGCCTGCGCGGCGATGTGTTCCAGATTGTACTGAGCCGTTGTTTTGAACAAGCTTTTACCGGTGACGAATTTGCAGTATACCGGTCTCTCCGCAGCATCAATCCTTCGCCCTATCTATTCTTTTTTGATTATGGCGATTATAAACTGATGGGTTCATCCCCTGAATCGCAACTGGTTATCCAGGGCGGTAAAGCGGTGGTGCATCCCATTGCCGGTACCTTCCGCCGTACCGGCGATGATGAAACAGACCAGCGGGAAGCCGAACGCCTCCTGCGCGATGCCAAAGAAAATGCCGAACATGTAATGCTGGTCGACCTGGCCCGCAATGATCTCAGTCGCCTGTGCGATGAAGTGGAGGTAGCGCATTACCGCCAGGTGCAATATTATTCGCACGTAATACACCTGGTAAGTGAAGTGGTGGGCAAGGTGCGGCCCGATACCAATCCATTCCTGTTACTGGCCAAAACCTTTCCTGCAGGCACGCTGAGCGGAGCGCCAAAATTCAAAGCCATGGCGCTGATCGATCAGTATGAACCTGGGCCGCGCAGTTACTACGGAGGGGCCATCGGTTTTATGGGATTTGACGGCAGTTGCAATCACGCCATTATGATCCGCACCTTCCTGAGCCGCCGCAACAAACTGGTGTACCAGGCAGGTGCCGGTGTGGTGGCCGCCAGTAACCCCGCCAGCGAATTGCAGGAAGTAAACAATAAACTCAATGCCCTGAAAACTGCTATCAAAGAAGCAGAGAAGATCAGCTAACAAGCAACACAACATGAAAATCCTGGTATTCGACAATTACGATTCATTTACCTACAACCTGGTGCACCTGGTAGAAAAAATTGTGGGCAAAAGAGTGGAAGTGCACCGCAACGACCAGATACCGCTTGAAAAAGTAAAGGAATATGATAAGATCATTTTATCGCCCGGTCCCGGTATCCCGGAAGAAGCCGGTTTGCTGCTGCCTTTGATTAAAGCATATGCCGCCACCAAATCTATCCTGGGCGTTTGCCTGGGTCACCAGGCCATCGCGCAGGCATTTGGGGGAAAACTGGTCAATCTCAGCAACGTATATCACGGCGTGGCTACGCCGGTAAAAGTGTTGAATGGCCAAAGCAAAGCACAAAAAGCAAAAGATCTCTTTGCCGGGTTGCCGTCAGTAATAGAAGCGGGACGCTATCATTCCTGGGTAGTAAGCGATGAAAATTTTCCCGAGGTACTGGAAGTAACGGCCAGGGACGAAAACAATTTCATCATGGCCATGCGCCATAAACAATACGATGTACAGGGCGTGCAATTTCATCCTGAAAGTGTGTTGACGCCGCAGGGTGAAGTGATTTTGAGAAACTGGTTACAGGTAGATTAATCACGAAGCAATCGGGGCTCTCAGCATCACCCACCTTCGTGGTCCAAAATAGTACGATCATGAAAAAAATATTGCAATATCTCTTCGAACACAAAACCCTTTCCCGCGCCATGGCAAAGGAAGTACTGATGAATATCGGGAAGGGTATATACAACGAGCATGAAGTGACCGCATTTATGACGGTGTACCTTATGCGCAGTGTGACCATTGAAGAACTGCAGGGCTTCCAGGATGCCTTGCTGGAACTGTGCGTGCGGGTGGACCTGAACGGTTTTCCTGCCATTGATATAGTGGGTACCGGAGGCGATGGGAAGAACACGTTCAACATTTCCACCCTGAGTTGTTTTATAGTGGCAGGCACCGGTCAAAAGGTGGCAAAGCATGGCAATTACGGCGCATCTTCCGTAAGCGGCGCCAGCAACGTGATGGAGCAACTGGGCTACAAGTTCAAGAATAACCAGGACCAGTTGAAGCAGGAAGTAGACAAAGCCAATATCTGTTTCCTGCACGCGCCCTTGTTTCACCCGGCCTTGAAAACCGTGGCGCCCATCCGCAAGAACCTGGGTATGCGCACCTTTTTCAATATGCTGGGACCGATGGTGAACCCTGCCTTTCCGCCCTTTCAACTGGTGGGCGTGTACAGTCTCGAGATGGCGCGCATTTACAATTACCTCCTGCAGCAAACAGACAAAGCCTTTACCATCATACACGGACTGGACGGCTACGACGAAATTTCGCTCACCAACGATACCAAGGTGATCACCAATGAAGGGGAAAGCATTATGACGCCCGAAGCACTTGGCAAGCGCATGGTAAATCCTTCCGATATTTACGGCGGGAACACTGTAGAAGAAGCCGCAAAGATTTTTGTAAAGATTTTGAAGGGCGAAGGCAGTTGGGCACAGAATGCCGTAGTATTGGCCAATGCCGCCATGGCGCTGCATTGCACCGGCAATTACCCGTCGTACGACGATGCCTATGGCGCAGCGGTTGACAGCCTGGAAAGTGGTAAGGCGCACGCAGCACTGAAAAAATTAATTGAATTGCAATAAAAGCATTGCACGCATAATTTTTCGAACAGCTTACGAAATGGATATACTGGAACAGATCATTGCCGACAAAAAACTGGAAGTGGAGAAGAAACGGGAGATGCTGCCTTATCATGTGCTGGAACAATATCCGCATTTTGCGCACGAACCGGTTTCGCTCAGCACGCGGCTGGCGCTGGGACATACCACCGGTATCATAACCGAATTCAAGCGGAAATCACCTTCCAAAGGCATTATCAATAACAAGGCGGAAGTAATTGATGTAGTGAAAGCCTATGAACTGCACGGCGCCGCCGGTATTTCGGTACTTACTGATGAAAAATATTTCGGCGGACTGTCGGATGACCTGATGCTTGCCCGGCAAACCGTGCGCATTCCTGTATTGCGAAAAGATTTTATCATCGATGAATACCAGATTGTAGAGGCAAAGGCCATCGGCGCAGATGTGGTCCTGCTGATCGCCGCCTGCCTGAAGCCCGCCACCGTCAAAAGGCTCGCGGCCTTTGCCGTTTCACTGGGACTGGAAGTGCTGCTGGAACTGCATGCCGAAGAAGAACTGGACCATATATGCGACGATACGGTGATGGTGGGTATCAACAACCGTAACCTGAAAACCTTTGAAGTGGACATCGAGCGCAGTTTAAAGATGGCGGAAATGATACCGGATGAAAAAATTAAAATTGCAGAGAGTGGTATCAGCGCCGTGTCGGCCATCAATTTGTTCAAAAAATACGGGTTCAGTGGATTCCTGATCGGAGAAAATTTTATGAAAGAAGCCGATCCTGGAGAAGCTTTCCGCAAATTTGCGGAGCAGTTGAAATAGGGACCATTGAATCAGCGTACCACAGGGAGGCGGAACACTTAAAATCTATCATAGCTATGCGCGTAAAAGTTTGTGGCATGACCCTGGCAGAACAACTGGAACAGTTGGGCCCCATGGGGGTTACGTTTGCCGGGTTCATCTTTTATCCCAAAAGCCCCAGGTATGTATTTAAACACATGACCACTACGCAAATCCGCAAAGAAAATGCTGTGAACAAAGTGGGCGTTTTCGTGAATGCAGGCATTGAGGAAGTGTTGCATATGGTGGATGAGTGCCGCTTGCATATGGTACAGTTACATGGCGATGAATCGCCCAAGTACTGCGAAAAAATTGCGGACTATGTATCGGTGGTAAAAGCCTTCCGCCTCAGTGAAAACGACAACATTGAATGGATGATCCGTCCGTATATGGACGTGTGCGATATGTTCATGTTTGACACTATGGGCGCCGGTTATGGAGGCACCGGAAAAAAATTCGACTGGACCATGTTAAAGGATATTACGGTGGGCAAACCCTTTTTTCTCAGCGGCGGCATTGAACCCGGCGATGAAGAGCAACTGCGGGAATTTGCGCAACTGCCGGTGGCCAAAGCGCTGTTTGCCATTGATATCAACAGCCGCTTTGAAATTACGCCCGGTGTAAAGGATATGAATAAGATAAAAGCATTTGTAGACAAGATAAAAGCAGATTAGTGTGATAAACATAAACAGCAACCAGGAGGTATGAAAACAAGTACAACCAGCTACCAGGTGCCAGATGCAAGAGGCTATTACGGAAAATTCGGCGGCGCTTTCATACCTGAAATGCTGCATCGTAATGTGGAAGAGCTCCAATCGAAGTACCTGGACATTATCAATGAACCTGCTTTCCAGGAAGAATTCCGGGCATTGTTGAAAGATTATGCCGGTCGTGCCACACCGTTATACCACGCGGCACGGTTAAGCAGGCAGTACAACACTACGATCTATCTCAAGCGGGAAGACCTTTGTCATACCGGTGCGCATAAAATCAACAATACCATCGGGCAGATTCTGCTGGCATTGCGCCTGGGCAAAAAGCGCATCATTGCAGAAACCGGCGCCGGGCAACATGGTGTGGCCACTGCTACCGTATGTGCATTGAAAGGTATACAGTGCGTAGTGTACATGGGCGAAAAAGATATCGAACGCCAGGCGCCGAATGTGGCCCGCATGAAAATGTTGGGAGCTACGGTAATTCCCGCCACCAGCGGCAGCAAAACACTAAAGGATGCTACCAACGAAGCCATCCGCGACTGGATCAACAATCCCACCGATACACATTATATCATCGGCAGTGTGGTAGGGCCGCATCCTTATCCCGATATGGTGGCCCGGTTTCAAAGCGTGATCAGCGAAGAAATCCGCTGGCAACTGAAAGAGAAAACCGGTAGCGAACTGCCTACCCATGTGCTGGCCTGCGTGGGAGGTGGAAGCAATGCTGCCGGCGCGTTTTACCATTTCCTTGATGAATTGTCCGTACAACTGATCGCAGTCGAAGCTGCAGGACAAGGCATTCACAGCGGGTTGAGCGCGGCCACTACGCAGTTGGGCACGCCGGGCATTTTGCACGGCAGCAAAAGTCTCGTGATGCAAACAGCAGACGGCCAGGTGGTGGAACCGCACAGTATTTCCGCCGGCCTCGACTATCCCGGCATTGGCCCCCTGCACGCACATTTGTTCGACAGCGGTCGCGGTACATTTCTTAGTGCCACCGATGAAGAAGCATTGGAAGCAGCCTTTCAACTGGCGCGGCTCGAAGGGATTATTCCGGCGTTGGAATCGGCCCATGCGCTGGCAGCACTAAACCAGTTGTCGTTCAAAAAAGATGATACGGTGGTGTTGTGCCTGAGCGGCAGGGGCGATAAAGACCTTGCCACCTACATGAAACGCATACAATAAGTGGTTGGAGAAAATAAAGTTGACATGTCACGAATCCAGGAATTGTTTAAGAAGAAAAATAAAAATGTGCTGAATGTATACTGCACGGCAGGCTACCCGGCACTGGACAGCACCTTGCCGGTGATGCGCGCCTTGCAGCAACATGGGGCAGATTTGATTGAATTGGGCATGCCTTACAGCGATCCGCTGGCCGACGGGCCCGTGATCCAGGCCAGCAGCAGCCGGGCATTGGCCAATGGCATGACCATCGCCACCCTGTTTGCACAATTGCGCGATTTCAGGAAAGAAATTGAAATTCCGGTTGTGCTGATGGGTTATATGAACCCCGTGCTGCAATACGGGTTTGAAAAATTCTGTGCGCAGGCCGCAGAGGTGGGCGTGGATGGATTGATATTGCCTGATCTGCCGGAGTATGAATTTGAAACGGAGTATGGAGCGATTATCAGAAAATATGGTCTGGATTTTATTTTCCTCGTAACACCGGAAACCTCACCGGCAAGAATACAAAAGCTGGACCAACTGAGCAGCGGGTTCTTATACGCAGTTTCATCTTCTTCCACCACCGGCAAGGATAAGGATATGGAGCAGGTAAACAGCTTCCTGCAACGGCTGCAAAACATGCAGCTGAAAAACCCGGTGCTGGTAGGTTTCGGCATCAAAGACAAACCAACATTTACACAGGCATGTCAATATGCCAACGGGGCCATCATCGGCACGGCATACATCAAAGCACTGGAAAACGCTACCGATGTGTTACCGGCAACGAAAACATTTTTGCAGACCATTGTTAATTAAACAGGAGGCATACGGAATTAAACACTATGAAACTCGTTATCATAAAATACAATGCCGGTAATATTCAGTCTGTGCTGTACGCGCTGGAAAGAATTGGCGTATCGGCCACCGTCACCGACGATCCGGAACAGATACGCACGGCAGACAAAGTGATTTTTCCCGGCGTAGGGGAAGCAGGCAGCGCCATGCAATACCTCCGCGAACATGGGCTGGACACCCTGATCCGCAACCTGCAACAACCCGTACTGGGCATTTGCCTCGGCATGCAACTCATGTGCGCCTGGAGTGAAGAACGCGATACCCAATGCCTCGGCATTTTCAACGAACACGTAAAACAATTTGATGTCAATGCTGTGGCGCCAGACGGTAGTCGCTATAAAGTGCCGCAGATCGGCTGGAACAATATCTACCAGCTCAAAACAAAACTGTTCGATGGGTTGCCGGAGAGCAGTTATTGTTACTTTGTGCATGGCTACTATGCCGCCGCCGGACCGCATACCATTGCTACGGCTGATTACATCCTTCCTTACAGTGCCGCTTTGCACCGCGATAATTTTTATGGCGTGCAATTTCACCCTGAAAAAAGCGCGCAGGTAGGAGAGCAAATCCTGAAAAACTTTTTGTCTTTGTAAGGAACATGACTACAAACCGTCTCATTACATGGAAATCATTCCCGCAATAGATATCATAGAAGGCAAATGCGTTCGGCTTACGCAAGGCGATTACGCACAGAAAAAAGTATATAATGAAAACCCGCTGGAAGTGGCCCTGCAGTTTGAAGATGCCGGCCTGAAGCGGCTGCACCTCGTTGACCTGGATGGCGCTAAGGCAGGCATGGTAAGAAACTGGAAAGTACTGGAAACCATTGCAGGCAAAACCAGACTGGTGATTGATTTTGGTGGCGGCATCAAATCGCAGAAAGACTGCGAAATCATTTTCAATTCCGGCGCCGCCCTCGCCACCATCGGCAGCATGGCGGTGAAGCATCCCCAGGAGTTTGAGAAATGGCTGCTGCAGTATGGCGCTGAAAAATTTTTGCTGGGAGCCGATGTTAAGGAAGAACAGATTGCTGTGAGCGGCTGGACGGAAACCACGTCCATCAACGTGTTTGATTTTATAAAACAGTATGAGGAGAAAGGCGTACGCCAGCTGTTTTGCACGGATGTAAGCAAAGACGGGCTGCTCGCAGGGCCATCGTTGGAATTGTACAAAAAAATCATTGCACAATTTCCTTCCCTGCACTTCATTGCCAGCGGTGGCGTAAGCAGCCAGCACGACCTGGAACAATTGCAGCAGATCGGTTGCCAGGGGGCCATCATCGGCAAGGCGATCTATGAAAACCGGATAACATTAAAAGACCTTCAATTATTTGCCCTGGGCAGCCATTAGGATAAATTGGACCAACTATGTTGTGTAAGCGCATTATTCCCTGTCTCGATATAAAAGACGGCCGTACGGTGAAAGGCACCAATTTCGTGAACCTGCGTGATGCCGGTGACCCGGTGGAACTCGGTGCATTGTATGCACAGCAGGGTGCCGATGAGCTGGTGTTTCTCGACATCACGGCTACCAATGAAAAACGCAAAACCCTGCGCGAACTGGTAAACCGTATTGCGCATCATATCAATATTCCGTTTACCGTGGGCGGTGGTATCAGCAGTGTGGAAGACGTGCATGCCTTGCTGCAGAATGGGGCGGATAAGATTTCGGTGAACACTGCAGCATTTAAAAACCCTCAACTAATCAAAGACCTGGCCAGTGAATTCGGCAGCCAATGCGTGGTGCTGGCCATCGATACGCGGATGGAAGACGATGGTCAATGGTATGTATACCTGAACGGTGGGCGGGTAAAAACCGACCGGTTGTGTTTTGACTGGGCACAGGAGGCCGTAGCATTGGGCGCCGGTGAAATTTTGCTCACGTCCATGAACCACGACGGCACCAAACAAGGCTTTGCATTGGATATCACCAAACAACTGGCTACCAACCTGCCGGTTCCTGTGATCGCTTCCGGAGGCGGAGGTACGATGCCACATTTTGCCGAGGTGTTTACCACGGCGCAGGCGGATGCGGCGCTTGCGGCCAGCGTATTTCATTTTAAGGAAATTGCTATCCCTGAGTTGAAACGCTATCTGCAGCAGCAAAACGTTCAGGTTCGCCCGATACAATAACAATGATAACGTGGCTCATTTTTTTCATGGCAGTGGGCCAGATACTGGCGCCCTTTCAGGGAAGAAATCACAGTAAAAGGGCGCATGAACGGAGAGAGCGGATGCCATCATTTTTTATTTGTGTTATTTCGCATTATGAAAATCGATTTTAATAAATACCAGGATGGCCTGGCGCCGGCCATCATACAGGACTACCGGACGCATAAGGTGCTGATGCTGGGTTTTATGAACCAGGAAGCGTTGCAAAAAACCATGGCGGAGGGTAAGGTGACGTTTTACAGTCGCAGTAAAAAAAGGTTATGGACCAAAGGGGAGGAGAGTGGCAACCACCTGCTGGTAAAGGAAATATTGTCAGATTGCGATGATGATACCTTGCTCATCAAGGCGGAACCGCTGGGCCCTACCTGCCATACCGGCGCAGATACCTGTTGGAGCGAGCGGAACCATATGGAAGAATTTTTGTACTACCTCGAAGACATCATCAATCTCCGTAAACAAAGCCAGGACGAGCAATCGTATGTAAGACAATTATTTAGCAAGGGTATCAATAAAATAGCGCAAAAAGTAGGCGAGGAGGCTGTAGAACTGGTGATTGAAGCCAAGGATAATGATGAAGAACGCTTTTTAAACGAAGCGGCAGACCTTTTGTTCCATTATTTGGTATTACTTAACGCAAAAGGATATAAATTACAGGCCGTAGTAGACGTTTTAAAAAGTCGACATGCAAAATAATTCACTTATGAAATATGTATACCTGCTGCTGTTGCTCTGGGCACCTGCGGCGCTTGCTCAGCAGAAAGGATTCGAAATTACCGGTACCCTCACCGGATTGCCCGAAAACGGTAAAGTGGTGCTGATTGATTTGCAAAAGGAAGACACGGCTGCCATAGCCACTGTAAATGAAGGAAAATTTGTGTTGAAGGGCTCTGTACAGGAACCCGGGTTGTTCAATTTGTTCTATGGGACCGGAAATGCGCGTTCTGTGCTTTTTATTGGTAATGATAAAGTGACCATCACCGGGGCCGCCGACAACCTGCAAAGCATCGAGGTTAAAGGTTCTGCCGTGCACAATGATTTTGTAGAGCTGCAAACCATCTTCAATCCCCTCATGCAAAAGCTGATCACTACCAGCCAGATGATACAGGCAACACCGGGGGTAAAGGAAGGCGATTCGCTGCACACGGCTTACCGCCAGCAATTTGATGCGGTATCAGCCGCTATTGACCGTTTTGTGGAAAGCAAGAAAAAATCGCCCGTAGGCGCTTTCCTGCTGGTGATCACCCGCGAGCTGGAACAGGACATTACCCATCTCGAAAATCGCTTCAGCAAGCTGGATGCCGGCATACAAAAGAGTTTTTACGGTAAGATTTTGCAGGACCAGATCAACAAGAGCAAGATCGGGGCCATAGGCACAGAAGCGCTCGATTTTACCCAGAACGATACTACCGGCAAACCGGTATCACTGGCTTCTTTCCGGGGCAAATATGTGCTGGTGGATTTCTGGGCCAGCTGGTGCAAACCCTGCCGCCAGGAAAATCCCAACGTGGTATCGGCTTACCATAAATTCAAGAACAAGAACTTTACGGTGCTGGGCGTTTCGCTTGATCGTGCCCGCGAGCCGTGGCTGGCAGCGATCCGTGAAGACAATCTTACCTGGACGCATGTAAGCGATCTCCGCTTCTGGCAGAATGAAGTGGCGCGCCTGTACAATATTGAAAGCATTCCCCAGAATTTTCTGATAGGGCCCGATGGTAAAATCGTGGGCAAAAACCTGCGCGGCCCCGCGCTGGAAGCGAAGTTGTGTGAGTTGTTGGGGTGTGAGTGATGAATATTCTGCGTACACAAATACGCGGTTCCCTGGTACATCGAGCTGGTTGCTCATCCCCCGCCAGCAGGGGATGAGCAACCAGCTTGATGTACCAAAGAACAGCAACGTATTGGAGGTTTGGCTACTAATTAATATCCTTTCCTTCCTGCAGTAATTGCACGCATTTCTCCAAATTATCTTTATTCAATTTGTCTGGTGCCAGGGGCAGTGCCTGCTTCACAAATTTCAGGGCCTTGTTATACTCACCCAATGCCGACCAACCACGGGCCATACCCACGATGGTGGTAAAATTATTGGGTTGTTTCTTGTAATTCTGCTCAAAAACTGCAAAGGCTTCTTTGGTTTTCTTTTGTTGCAACAACTGCCTTGCATAGATATGCAACTCCTGCACGGTGCCCAGGGGAAGCGCTTCCTGTATGGTGGCGGCCGCTTCGCTGGTCCTGCCTAATTTTTCCAGCAATTGCGCTTTTGTATACAGGGTGGTGAAATTCTTTACACCAATGAAGGTGCCACTGGTAGCCATCTCCGCCCATTGCAAACCTTCTTCGAGATTTACATTGTTCATTACGCAAAAGGTGGCTGCCTGGTTCCAGGCCTGCCAGCCGGGATTAAAGCTCTTTTCACTGCGCAGTTCCCTGCGGAAGGATTCCAGTTGCAGTTTGATATAATCGGTTTCGATGCGGATGGGAATTTTCAGTTTTTCCCAGAACAACGCCAGGGTGGCGCCGGTATTGGTCTGATCAATGAATTCGTATTTGAGCCATTCCACGCTTTCATTGGTTGGCTCAGGTTTTACTGTCACCCGCAGGGCATCTTCTTTTTCATCATAAAAAAAACTGCCCCAGGAAGTGGAGTTCTTGGAAAAGATCACCGTGCAGGCTGCGGGATCATAGGCAATAAACAAACCATAGCTGCCGGCAGGCAATGGTTTTCCTTCAATGCTAACGTCGGTGGAGAACCGAATAACGGTGTTTTCATTGGCCCCGGCGCGCCAGGGCATGGCTTTGCTGGTGCCAAAGCCGGGGTCGATAAAGCCGGTATGCACCAACTGCCCCCATATCTTTCCTTCGCGGCCTTTTACGCCCGGACGATTGTATTCTACCTGGACATCTGTAATGCCCAGCCGTTCTCCCACCCACGCCTTCTTGTTACCGCCCTCCGGAGGGGTGGCGAGCTGGGCATCGGCGCCGGCAGTGATACCTCCTGCCAGTGCAAGGGTCATAAGCAAGTGTCTCATGTGGTTAGATTGATTTTTTACACAAACTAACGGTTATCCCGTGCACCGGAAAAGTTTTATTACACCAGCGTCCATAGGAGGTGACCGCAGGCAACGGGCTGAACAAAGAGGGCGTGACCACAGGCAACAGGCAAAACAACCAGCATGTGATCAATGGCAACGCGCAAAAAAAAAGGCAATGACCTTTCATTGCCTGTTAATAAGTTGTATGCTATTGCACCATCATCCTGCTTCGTCCTTATCCTTTTTCTTACCGAATATCCTGCGGAAAAAACCTTTCTTCTTTTTCTCCGGTTCATCGGCAGTGGAATCTCGTTTGGCAGGCACCTGGTTTTTGGGGTTCAGGGCCTCTTTCAACACTTTCTGTTCTTCCAAAGCCTGTTGTGATTCTACGGGGATATACTGCGTTTCCGGGCGACCGAAGAAATCATCGGAAGGACTGACGCCCAGTTCTTCTCCTTCAGCGCCCGGCGGCGGTGTAACGCCCAGTTCCGGCATCCAGTCGTAATTCTGGTGCTGGTTGAAATTGGCAGGCACCGGGAATTTTGCGTCCTTGTTCAGGCCAAGCGTTTTATCGGCCAGTGCCTTGGCAAAGAAGGTTTCCAGTATGGGACGCGCCGCCTGTCCGCCATAACCCAACCCGCTTTCGAGGCGAATGAAGCGGTCGTCGCAACCAATCCATACGCCCCCCAGGAGTTCAGGCGTAAACCCAAAGAACCAGGCATCGGAGTTGTCGTTGGTAGTACCTGTTTTACCACCCATTTCCGCTACGCCCAGTTTGGCGCGCATACCTTTGGCAGTGCCAAAATCTACCGGTCCCTGCAACATGCGGGTCATGGTATACGCAGTGGATTGACTGATCACTTCTTTATAGTCTGAATCAAAACGGTCCAGTACATTGCCGTTTTTGTCTTCAATGCGCGTAATGAACATCGGTTTTACGCTGAAACCGCCCGTGGGGAATATGCTGTAGCCCCACATCATTTCATACAGGGAAAGATCACAGGAACCCAGGCTGATAGACGGATAAGGATCTACTTTGGTAGGTATGCGGATCTGTTTCAGGAATTCGGCAAAACGTTGCGGCGTTGTCTGCTTGATAATATAAGCGGCCACTTCGTTAATAGACCAGGTGAGACCATCGGCCATGGTGCGCGTGCCATTGTGCCCGCGGTCTTTCGCCGGCACATAACCGAAACCAGGGAAATGCTGCTGGCGGTCTTCGCATTCGGTTTCCGGGGTAAAGCCATAATCTTCCACAGCCAGCGCATACAGGAAGGGTTTGATAGAAGAACCTACCTGTCTTTTGGTGCGCAGGTTCGCATGGTCGTATTTGAATGTTTTGAAGTCAATACCGCCTACCCAGGCCTTTACGTGCCCGGTCATGGGGTCGGTGATCATTACGGCCGTCTGCAGCATTTCGCGGTGATATTTGATGGAATCGAGCGGCGTCATTACCGTATCTTTTTCGCGCTTCTCGTTCCAGGCAAACACCTTCATGGGCACTTTCCGGCTGAATGTTTTTTTGATCTCCGCATCGCTCATGCCTTCGGCTTTGAGGTTGCGCCAACGCTCGCTGGACTTCATATAATTCTCCAGGATATTCTCCCGGCCTTTCCATACGGCATCGGTTTTTACATTGCGCTGTGCGTTGAGCGCCTTCTGCAGTACGGGCATGTGTTTGGCCACGGCTTCTTCTACGTACAGCTGCATGCGTGGATTGATAGTGGTATAAATCTTCAATCCATCTTCCAGCAGGTCATAGGGTTCATTGGTGGCAGGATTGATATGCGATTTGCACCACTTGTTCAAATCTTCGCGGATCACATCGAGGAAGTAGGGTGCAATGCCATTGTTCTGGTTAATTTTTTTGTAATTGAGTTTGATCGGCTCCTTCTTGATCTTCTCTGCTTCCGCTGCGGAAATTTTGTTGTTGCGCACCATCTGATTGATCACCGTATTGCGGCGGTCGATGGCGGCTTTATAGTTGGTGCGCGGGTTATAGGTGCTCGGCGCTTTCAGCATGCCGATCAGTACGGCCGCTTCCTGCACGTTCAGCCGGTCTGGTTCCTTGGAGAAAAAAGTGCGGGCGGCATTGCGGATGCCATATACGTTATCGCTGAAAGAAACCGTGTTGAGGTACAGGGCAATGATTTCCTGTTTGGTGAAATTCCTTTCGAGCTTTACGGCTATGATGTTTTCTTTCAGTTTCTGCAGTATGCGCAGGAACACATTGCTGGCCCTTTCTTCAAACATATTCAATGCCAGCTGCTGCGTGATGGTGCTGGCGCCGCCTTCACGGCCCAGGAACACAATGGCGCGGGCCAGGGCCTTGCCGTCAATACCGGAGTGATTATAGAACCGTTCATCTTCAGTGGCCACCAGCGCGTCGATCACATGTTTGCTGATATCCTTGTATTGAACATTACTGCGGTTACCCCTTTCCTTATAGTATTTACCCAGTTGGGTGCCATCGTCGCCATAAACCTCCGAAGCGAGGATCAGCGAGGGGTTTTCGAGCTCAGACAGGCTGGGCATTTTACCAAAAACGCCCAGGCTCACCAATACAATGAGCAATACGAAGGCGAGGAACCCATATAAAAATAATTTCCAGAAAATTCGAACTGAACGACTCATATTCAGGTATTTAGGATTTGGCCTTTGCACGGCCGGCAATAATCATGCAAAAATCGAGCTAATGTGCAAATTAGTTAGTAAGTGTACGCATGTGCTGATCGGGCCGGTTTTTGGAGACAGTATTTCAAAACCACGGGTTGCATGTGGCTCCCTGTCCGCCAATATTTTCACATATTCATTGCCTCATGCACGCCGGCCAATGAGGCATCAGCACTTCCCGCCATGTGCCAGTAACACAAATAGCTCTAACTTATGAATTATTAGTAAATACTTCAGCTATGGAAGCATTGGCACATCAGCACAACAGCCAATTAACTAATTGATCCCGGGAAATACCTGTTTCATAAACTCCCTGTAAGCCGCGAGGTCTTTCGTGTTGTTCAGTACTTCCAGGTTATGATGAGAAATAATAATAAACGAGTATTTGTTTTCCGGCAGCCAGGGAATTACTTCACGGGCGGCATCCTTGCGTGCTTTGGACAGGTAGCCGAGGGCAGCGGCGGCATTTTCAAATCCATCCATCACTACCAGCCTGATATCATCGGTGAGCGTGGCATTGTTAACCGGTATGGTTTTATTGTAAAATGTCTCTTTGTTATACCGGTTGAATGCATTGCGGGCTTCGCTTACATATACGGCATCTACTTTGTCCAGCACCAGCACCACCATATGTGCAGCAGCAGTATCTATCGTATATCCCTTTATTACGGGTTTGGCTGCGGTGCTGTCTGCTTTTATCGGGGGCGGGTTGGTGGCTGCCACGGCCGGCGTATCCTTCTTCACAGGAACTACTACCGGGGGCTGCTGCGTCACAGGATTGTTTTGCTGTACCAGTCCGGGCAGTTTTTGCTGCGTGGTATCCACCTGCGGTGCGGTAACGCCCTGCGGCTGTTGCTGCGTGGTCACCTGCCGGCGAACGGGCGGCGCATAGGTAATTACCGGTGAGCTGCTGTCTTCGGCCGGACGTTCTATCTGCAGTTTGGTCAGATAGTCTTCAATCTCCTTGCGACGAGACAATACATCGATAAATGTTTTTGCTTTTGCCGCCATCGGCGATTCCGGGAAATTGGTAATGATGTCGCCCAGCACCTTACGCGCTGTATTGTCATCCCTCATTTTGATGAGATATACGGCATGGATATACAGCAATTGCGGTGTCCAGTAACTTTTGCCGTACAGGCTGTCGGCAATTCTTTTCTGCCCAAGCGCTTCTTCAAATCTTCCTTCAATGAAAAGCGTATATATTTCACCGTAATGACGGTCCATGGCAATCTTCCTGGCGCTGTCGGCAGATATATGGTTGGGATTGGACAGTATCTTTTCAAACTCCGAACCGCTGTGTTGCTGTTTCAGTCTGGCTGCCATTTCCTCCGCTAGCCGCGCATTGCCTGTTTTTTTGTAGCAGTAATGCAGCAGGAACAAAGCTTCGGGCACATCCTGGTGTGCAGGATATTTTTCTATAAATTCTTCGAGGGTAGTGATGGCGTAGGGATAATCTTCCAGGCCTTCAATGAGTTCTTTGCCCAGCAGGAATCTGGCCTTGCTGAGCGAGTCGTTGCTCACGGTCAGTTGCTCCGGTGTAAGCGGAAGCTGTTGCAGGAGCGCTTCATAGGTGAGCGGCGCTGCTTCTGCGGCAACGGGTTTTGCGTTGGGGTTACCCGGCCCGCCGGGAAGATTAGGCTGATTCTTTTGTAAACGCGCTGCGGCAGCCACGGCAGCTTCACGCCGCCAGTTGTCTACGTTCGGACGATTGCCCCAGCGGTTGCGGAATTCGTTATACCCTTTCGATTTGAGGTTGTTGTTATGGAAATACCATTCCCCTTTTGCATTGTTATTACTAAAGAGATCGGTGGGTTGGTTTTGCTGGTTGAAATTGGTGGGCGCAGTGCTGCCGGAAGGAGCCTCTTCATCTTTCAATCCCTGTTCGCGCCGTAATTGTTTGACGATTTTACGCACGAATGCTTCCCGTTCTGCTTCGGGCATGGCAGCGATTCTTTGAAGGCTGTCCTGCCGGTAGATGATTTCCAGTTGCGCCGCAATGTTGGCCAGTGCGTTTTTGCGCACCTGGATGGCTTCGGCATCGGCAAGCGCTAAATCGCTGAGGTTTACGCTATCGTAATACCGTTTGGCTTCGCGATAATCTTTTTCATTGAACGATAATTCAGCCAGTTCCAGGAATGCCTTCGATTTGCTGATATTGGTCAGTCCGGCAGCCGTTGCCTGGGTGGCGAGTAGCAGAAAATGCCGGGCGCCCGCAATGTTCTTTCGCTCCAGCTCCATTTGTGCCGCCATATAATAAATGATGTCGCGGTAGTTGGTATACCGGTCTTTGCGGGCCATTTTCACCAGGTCGGCAATGTTCTGGTCTATTACTTTATCGTCGCCTTTGTGTTGACGGATGGCGTTGAGCCGTGCATATACTTCCAGCACCGGGTTCAGCGTATGCTTTACGGTGCGCAGGAAAAAAGTTTCTGCCTGGTCATGTTGCTTCGAGCGTTCATACAGCTGGCCGATCAGGTATTCCCAGCGGGCACGCTCTTCGCGGTCGGCAGCATTGTCCAGTGCCTTTTCGAGATAATGCGCCGCACTGTCGTACGTCTCCAACTGGTAAAAATAGAGGGCGGTCACTTCATGCAGATCGCTGTGCAGCCGTTCGGGGAATTGCGGGTCGTGCTTCAATGTTTCAATCAGGCCTGCAGCTTCTGCCATTTCTTTTTTGGCGAGGAAAGTGCGTATCTGCCAGATGAAAGATTCGTTGCGGCTGGGGGGGGTGGTCCACACCTTATGCGCCAGGCTGTTGTTTTCTTTGGTAGATATGGTAAAGGCATTGCCGCCTTCAACGGCGTTGCTGCCGATGGGGATATCGTAGCCATCCTCTTCTTTCGGCGCAAATGCGTAGTTGATGTATTGAAAAGTCAGGTAGGCGGTGTCCAGTTCATTCCGGAAATAGTAGGCCTGGCCCATCAGCATGTACAGGTTATCGATCCAGCTGTTGCGGAGGTCGTGCACCAGGATGCCGGCATTGGCCTTGTAGATCACGGAGTCCAGTTCGTTCTTATCCCGGGCCGTTGCTTCCAGGGTGTAATTATAGAAGGAAAGCAGCTGTGAATAATCGTCGCGGTGCTGTGCTTTGGCGCGTTCCAGTACGGCCTGCAATTTATTGCGGGCGTTGAAATGCCAGTTGAACTTGGTCACACCGTTTTGTACAAAGCGGCGGGGGATGGTCCATTTTTTTTCAGCTGTTTTTTCGGAACCAAGCTTTTTATTCTCGAATTTCTCGGGTTTTTTGAGGTCAATAGAAAGCCCGGACTGTCCCAACAGGTCGGGAAGCCATACTACCAGGAAGAGAGATAACAGGATGATCCGCGTCAAAACCTAAACAGTTTACTCACAAACTAAAGGCTATTAACTGATTTTGCAGAAAAATATTTTACAGGGAATGTGAAAATTTGGAGTTAAACGGGACAGGGGAAAATAATAATTATCAGTCGCCTCAGGCAGGCCCGCTATTACATGGAGATTAATTTTCTATTAAAAAAAACGTGTAATGGCCGAACAAAAATCCGCGCCATCTGCGGTTAAATCAAGGATCGTAGCGTTTCATTGTGCCGGTCTTCCCGTTTAAAAAACGCCGTGGTCTTTGTGGTTCAACCCCAGAAATGCTATCTTTAAAGTATTAGAAATTCTCCGTATGGCCAAATTCGATGCCAACACTACCCTGAAACGCCTGCAGAATCGCTACCGTCTGGTTGTAATGAATGATGATACTTATGAAGAGGTTGTGACGTTTAAGTTATCGAGGTTCAGCGTGTATACATTGCTTAGCACCATTTTTGTGCTGTTGACGGGCCTTACGGTGGCGTTGATTGTGTTTACGCCCCTGCGGATGTACATTCCGGGCTATGGCGATGTAAATGCCACTGCGGAGCTGAGAACATTGAAACTCAAGGTAGATTCGATGGAACAGGCGATGGCCAATGGAGACCGCTACCTCGAAAACGTGCGTAATGTATTGCAGGGCAATGTTACGGTAAACCTGGATACCACCCTGCTGCACATTCCACCCACAGAGAATATTGATGACTAAACCATATCGTATGTTCAATCAAAAATCCAAATCCGAAACCTCTTATGATGCCCCGTCTTCCGGGGGTGGTTCAGCCAGCATCATTGCCGCCGGCACCACATTGAAAGGCGATATTACCAGCAGTGGCGATATCCGCATTGACGGTACCCTGCAGGGCAATATCCACTGTACCGCCAAGGTGGTGATTGGCGCCAACGGCACCGTGGAAGGGGATATTTCCGGTCAGCAGGCCGACATTATGGGTAAGGTCAACGGCACCATCAAGGTGAAAGAATTGCTGCAACTGAAGGGCGGCAGCCAGGTAAATGGAAACCTGTACGCCACCAAATTGCAGATTGAGCCTACTGCCAGCTTTAATGGCCAGTGTCATATGAACACCGGCGCCAACGGAGTACTGAATGCGCAGGCAAATGGTGTGGCCGACCGGAAATCAGACAAGCTGGTAACGGCCTGAGGTTTCCAACTAACATCCGTCACGTATTATTTTTTTATATCAGCTATTCACTTTGTGTGAACCGGCGCAGGATGGTTATGTGCTTTTTTCAACACAGCAATCGGGCAAGGTTGCCATGGTTTTTGGTCCGGTGCGGTGTTGGAAAAAGCACATCTTATTTACATTCTCCGGCCCCGTCATTTGCCTATTGGTTTGGATAGTACCTTTGCGCAAACTTTTCAGCATGCAGCTGGTTTGTAAGCGGTAGAGGTTCTGGAAAAGCAGCAAAGCAACCTGTGAACACCTGCTTCCTGTGCTGAAAGCAAAGTACGCTTTATGACATTCCTGCGTTCTATCCGGCCTCTCGCCATCCTGTTTATTATTACCACCGTGCTATTCATTGCAGGGAGGTCATTATTGTTTGAATGGAACATCGATGCAACGGTGTTGCTGGTGGGCAATGTAATACTGTTTGCAGTTACCCTGTTTTCTTTTAACCTGTTCGCACGGTCGCTGAGCGCTACCAATCCCTATGCCATTACACGCATGATCTATGGCAGTGTGGGGATTCGTATGCTGGTATGCCTGGTGGCCGTGGCCATATATATTTTCATTGAGCGGAAAAATGTGAACAAAGCGGCGCTCATTGGCTGCCTGGTGTTGTACGTAGTATATACTGCTGTGGAGGTGGCCATTGTGACGAAAAAGAGCAAGCAGCAAAAGAATGCCTAAGCAGGAAGCACCATTGGAATATCTCCGGCAATTCATTCCGCCCCCGGCCGTGCCGCGGGTGCTGGAATATCTTCACCACTACAAAGTACATCTTACGGTTACGCGCGAACGGAAAACCGTGCTGGGCGACTACCGTCATGCCTGGGGCAATAAAGCGCATCGCATCAGTGTGAACGGCAACCTCAATCCATATGCATTCCTCATTACCCTGGTGCACGAGCTGGCCCACCTGGTCACCTTTATGCAATATGGCAACCGTGTGCAGGCGCATGGGCGGGAATGGAAAAATTGCTATGCCCTGCTGCTGAAGGATTTTCTGCACAAAAACATTTTCCCCGAAGCGATAGAACAGGCATTGCTCAAAAGCATTCATGACCTGCCGGCCAGCAGCTGCGCCGACGAAGACCTGATGCGTGTATTGAAAAAATTCGACCGCAGGGAAAACGGCCTGGTAATGGTAGAACAACTGCAGGAAGGGCAGGTATTCGATATCGGAGAAGGCCGCCTTTTCAGGAAAGGCAAACAATTGCGCAAGCGGTTTCAGTGTGTGGAAATCAAAACAGGCCGCGTGTACCTGTTCAGCCCGATTTATGAAGTGAAGCTGGCGTGAAAGGCGGGCTGCCGGAAATCCGGGGAAGTACAGGGAAAATCTACAGCGTCTTCAGCATCCATATATTGCATCCGAAATGCCCCGTATTGCCCAACGGACCGGGCAGGTATTCAAAACCGGCTTTTTCATACACGGAGATGGCCCTGCTCAGTTCGGGCATGGTTTCGAGGTATACTTTCTTATAGCCCGCTTCGCGTGCAAATGCCAATGCTTTTGCAATGAGTGTGCTGCCCAGTCCTTTTCCTCTTGCAGCAGGCAGCAGATACATCTTCACCAACTCACAGGTATCGGCCGGCAATTCTTCAGAAGGATAAATGCCTGCGCCGCCCACCATCGTGTTGTCGATGAAGGCTACATAATAAATGCTGCCCTTGGTTTGAAACAGTTCATACAGGGCATCGGTAGTGGGATCGTAATAAACAGTGCCGGGACGGTTGGCGCCAAATTCTTCCAGCGTATTGCGGATGATCGCTGCAAGCGCAGCATTATCGCCCGGCTCGATGGTCCGGATAAGCACTTCGTTCATGTACCGAAGATAAGGCACATGAACGAGTCAGCAGGCTGGAATTGCCACCTGCCTTTATCCGATTAACGCCATCAGCGTATAAATAATCACATAGCTGATAAAGAGACCGCCGTAGAAGATTCGGGTAGGGTTTTTCATAGTAGCAAAGAATTTTTAAGTGATTGTTTTGGGTATTGCGTTCGTTTTGATATTGGATAATTGATAACGAAAATGTATGCCAAAAATTTAGTTTGCACAATGGAATTTTTACCCGATTTCGGCTTTGCGGAAAATACGCTGCGCGCACCAGGAAGCCTGGCAGCCCGGAATACAACAATGCTACTACAGTTTATCCCTTAGTTGACCCGCATGGGCGCCTCACCGCTTACTCAGTTTCGGTCCTTCGCGGGAAATAAACCTGCCGCCGGCAACGTTATCATCAATGCTTAAACAAAATATCCAATATGAAAAGCCCCCTATTCCTTTGCCTGATGATCGTCAGCAGCCTGATAGGGCATGCACAGTCTGTTGACCTTGACAAATACTATTTTACGGCTACTTACCGTGGTCTCCCACAACGTCCGCTCGATACTTCCTGGCGCACTTATTCCGTGACCTACGAAACAGGTCAGCTGGTGAAACTGGCTATGAAAGACGATATCCTGAGCGACCGCATCAATATTGAAGGGTGGAAGAAGCTTTCTGCCAATGGCCATATTGTTGTCAAGCTAAAGCTGGAAGATGTACTGGTAGAGAAATCCGAAGTAAAGGAGCGTCAGCAAATCCTGAAAGATAAAAACGGCAAGCAAACAGGTGTGCGGTATTTTTACTGGGTAGAGCTGACCTATAACTATGCCGCCCAGACTACCATTACCGATTACCGGGGCAGCCTGGTAGATGAATGGTCGCTGATGGACCGTTCTGTAAAACACACGTTTACCAGCGAAGAGTATCCCACCAAAGCGCAGGCTGAAGCATTCTTTGCCGTTAACGCGCTGAATGTTACCAGTGAAATCATGCGCAGGGTGGCCAACAACATCTGCACGCGTCTCAGCAACGACCTCACCACCAACTATGGATTTACAGAGTTGAAAATAAACGACTTTTTGTGGATACTCGATTCGCGCAAACACCCCGAATACGATGCGCACAGAAATGCATTTACCATAGTAAAGCAGGCCATGTTCCAGATGAACGCCAATGAGCCGGTAGACAAGATCAGGGAGATGTTGCAACCTGCCATTGACTATTTTGAAAAGGTGAAAAAGAATTATCCTTCCAATAACCGCAAGCAACGAAAATTGCGCTATGCCAGTTATTTCAACCTGGCCAAAATCTATTATTACCTCGATGACCCGGATGCGGCCATGCTCCAGGCAACCGGGCTGGTGATGAACGATTTTGATGCCCGCGACGGCAGGGCTTTGGAAAATGCGGCCAACAACCTCAGATGGCTGATGGAACAAAACAAAGTGAAAAGCCGGCATTTCCCCATCAATGTGGAAGCATTCAGCGGACCACAGGCCTATAGCAGTGCGGATTAGCAGTCAGGAAAAAGGAAGGCTGAAAGTAAAGCCAGGTGTTCATATGTAGCGCTTTCTTCCGAACTTCCCTGTTTTCCGATTCGTTAAAACAGCTTACCATGCGCCACCTGCTATTTGTGCTTTTGTTATGGAGCGCCGCCGCTGCTGCCCAGTTGCCACGCAATGAAGAAGGCCTCTTTGAATTGTCGCAAACCATCCACGTGAACAGGGCTGCTCCCGACCAGCTCAGCAAACGGGCCCGCAGTTTTTTCGATCAGCCTTTCCTGGTGCATTGGGACACGGTATACCAGGTGCCGGGCGCCGCTCACCTCATCATGAAGGGTGAAGGGTATGTGGATATACGCGCCAAACTGCGTTCCATTGGATCAACGCGCAAAGTACCTGTTTGGTTTGAGTTCACGTTGCAGGTGAATGAGAATGCCTATCGTTATACCATCAATCATTTTGTAGTATGGAAATCTGTTCCCGACAATTCCTTTCCTTTTGAACAAAGGCCAGAATCAGTTCGGGAAACAGTGTATGACCAGTTATTGCAGAAAACACAGAAACGCATCAGTTTTATAACGGGATGGCTTAAACGATATATGGATGGTGGGGAGTGAAAATAATTTAATTTCAGGCATATCAATAAAAAAGGGAGGAACGTCGAACATTCCTCCCTTTTACTAAAACCGGTATTAATAGTATCAGGCCACTGCCTTGTTCACCAGCGCCGCTGCTTCACTCAGAAGGATAGCGCTTTGTACCTGCAGTCCGCTTTCTTCAATCAGTTTCTTGGCTTCTTCAGCATTGGTGCCCTGCAGGCGTACAATGATGGGCACATGAATATTGCCAATAGATTTGTAAGCGTCTATCACACCCTGCGCCACGCGGTCGCAGCGCACAATGCCGCCGAATATGTTGATGAGAATGGCTTTTACTTTCGGGTCTTTTAAAATAATGCGGAACCCGGCTTCCACCGTTTGCGCATTGGCGGTGCCCCCTACATCGAGGAAGTTGGCCGGTTCGCCGCCGCTGAGTTTGATCATGTCCATGGTAGCCATGGCCAGACCAGCGCCGTTTACCATGCAACCTACGTTACCGTCCAGTTTTACAAAGTTGAGATTGTATTTGCCGGCCTCCACTTCGGTAGGATCTTCTTCGCTGATGTCGCGAAGGGCTTCCAGGTCGGGGTGGCGCATCAGCGCGTTATCGTCGAGGTTCATTTTGCAGTCAACCGCAATGATCTTTTCATCAGCGGTTTTGAACAGCGGGTTTATTTCCAGCATGCTGCAATCCAGTCCTACGTAGGCATTGTAGAGATTGGTCACAAACTTCACGCAGTTTTTGAACGCTTCTCCCTTCAATCCCAGGTTGAACGCGATCTTTCTTGCCTGGAAGGGCAGCAGTCCGCCACCGGGATGTACCCATTCCTTAAAGATTTTATCGGGCGTTTTGTGCGCTACCTCTTCAATGTCCATACCGCCTTCGGTGCTGTACATGATCACGTTCTGACCCTTGGAGCGGTCGAGCAGGATGGAGAGATAGAATTCTTTTACGGGATTGGGGCCGGGATAGTAAACATCCTGCGCTACCAGCACTTTGTTCACCACTTTACCTGCAGGACCGGTTTGAACGGTCACCAGCGTACCTCCCAGCAAATTGGAAGCGATTTGTTTTACTTCTTCTGCATTTTTCCCTACTGCTACACCGCGTTGTTCCGTGCCTTTGATCTTTCCCTTACCGCGACCACCGGCATGGATCTGCGCCTTTACTACGGCAAAGTTGCTTCCGTATTGTACTTTCAGATTTTTGTATGCTTCTTCGGCCGCATCGGCGCGATCAACCGGTATACCTTCCTGTACCGGCACGTTGTATTTTTTCAATAATTCCTTGGCCTGGTATTCGTGTAGGTTCATGCCTTAAAATTTTGGGCGAAAATAAGTTAAAAAGTCGGATATATTTGTGCCGCATTGCAACCGGCGCGAGCTGGTTTCCCAAACTTATTCCAACCAATATGCTACAGCAATTACAGGAAACAACAGCTTTTATCCGGAGGCATTATGCCCATTCGCCGGAAGTAGGTATTATCCTGGGCAGCGGCCTTGGCAATTTTGCCCGGGAAATTGAAACCGAAAAGGAAATTGATTACCGCGATATCCCTCATTTTCCCCAATCCACCGTGGAGGGCCATGCCGGCAAACTCATCTTTGGCAAGCTGAACGGCAAAAGGGTGGTGGCCATGTCGGGCCGGTTTCATTATTATGAAGGCTATTCCACAAAGGAAGTGGTATATCCCGTGCGGATGATGAAAATGCTCGGCATTCAAACCCTGCTTATTTCCAATGCAGCAGGAGGGGTGAACCCGTCGCTCCGCATCGGCGACCTCATGATCATTACCGATCACATCAGCCTGGCCACGGTAAATCCCCTGCTGGGAAAAAATGAGGATACATTGGGACCGCGTTTCCCGGATATGAGCGAACCATATAACAAAGGCCTGATTAAAATCGCGCACCAGGTGGCAGCGCAAACCGGCATTCCGGTGAAAGAAGGCGTATACTTTGGCGTAACCGGTCCCACGTTTGAAACGCGTGCAGAATATAAAATGATTCATATCCTCGGCGGCGATGCAGTGGGCATGAGTACGGTGCAGGAAGTGATTGCTGCCGTGCATATGGGCATTCCTGTATTTGCACTGAGCGTGATTACCGATATCGGATTGCGCGAAGAAGACAATGTCATCACGCATGAAGAAGTATTGCACGAAGCAAAACTGGCTGAGCCGAAGGTAGCAGCCATCTTCAAAGGAATAGTGGGAGCTATCAAACTGCAACATTAACTATTAAATAACTGCATACACTCTATTAATCATTAATTTGTCGCCGCTTTCTATAATTACGATACAGGTGCGCAGGAACAAGTATATACTTTACTGGATATTGGTTTTATGCCTCGGCTTTGTGGCAACTGCAACAGCGCAGGACCCGTTTCGCCGTGCCACTGACCGGCTGGGACAACTGGGACAAAGAGGCGGACAGCGCCCACAGGCCGGGCAGGCGGATTCCATCGGGCATCGCACAGGATTTGAAGATTCCATCACCATCCGGTTTCGTTTTCTGGATACGAGCCGCCTGCGTTTCTTTGATTCCTCCATTACCGATTTTTCCAAGAGATATCCGGCTCCCTGGCATTATGTAAACCTGGGCAATACCGGCAACGCCACCCGCAATCTATTGTTTGCGCCTTATATGCAGGCCGGCTGGGACCATGGATTTCATGCGTACGATATTTACAATTTCACGGTACCGGAAACCCGGTTGTACAATACTACGCGTCCTTATGCAGAACTGAATTATGTGCTCGGCAGTCAGCAGGAACAAATCATCCGGCTCATGCATACGCAGAATATCAGGCCAAACTGGAACGCTGCCATTGAATACCGGCTGATCAATGCGCCCGGGCTTTTTCAGCATCAGAATACCAATCACAACAATTACCGGTTCAGTTCCTGGTACCAGTCGAAAAACAAGCGCTACCAGAATTTTATCATAGTGGTGGGAAACAAGCTGCAGTCAGGTGAGAACGGTGGCATTCGTACCGACCAGGACTACCTGGGCAATACAGAAGAATTCAGCGAACGGTTTGTGATACCTACGGTACTGGGCCAGGAAGAGCTGGGCGCCCGCAATTTTTTTAACGTTAACATACCCGTGGGAACTTTTTATACCAATGCTACCTACCTGATGCGCCAGCAATATGATATTGGCCAGAAAGACAGCATGGTGGTAAACGATACTACGGTGGTGCCCTTGTTTTATCCAAGATTGCGACTGGAACACACCATCAGTTACAATACCTATAAGTACCGCTTCCGCGATACGCAGGCCGACAGCACGGGATACGACACGGTATACAACTATAAATTGCCCACCGCTTTCGATACGGTTTTCCTCCAGGATTTCTGGAAAATACTGGTGAACGATTTTTCCCTGTACCAGTTTCCCGACGCCAAAAATGCGCAGCAGTTTTTCAAAGCGGGCATAACCCTGCAAAACCTGCAGGGCATCCTGGATTCAGGGCGCGTTACAGAAAACTATTACAACGTAATGGCCCATGCCGAGTACCGCAACAAAACGCGCAACCAGAAATGGGACATCATGGCTAACGGTCAGCTATACCTGAACGGGTTGAATGCAGGCGATTACAATGGGTATATCAGCCTGAAGCGTTATGTCAGCAAACAATTGGGCTTTCTGGAACTGGGTTTCCAGAATACGAACCGCAGTCCGTCTTTTAATTACAATCCGCTGAGCACCTTGTACCTTGACACGGTAAAGGATTTCAGTAAGGAAAACATCACCAATATTTTTGCATCGCTCGATATTCCGCAGCGAAACCTTACACTGAGTGCCAATTATTACCTGCTGAGCAATTACCTGTATTATTTCGGTTATTACAAACCGGAACAGTTCAGCACCCTGTTCAATGTGCTGAACATTTCATTGTACAAACAATTCAGGCTGGCGCGTAATTTCCACCTGCGCACCTGGCTGGTATATCAGCAAAGAATTGGCGACGGACCGGTAAACCTGCCGGCGCTTACCAACCGCAATCAACTGGGGTATGATGGCAGCTTTGGTTTCAAAAACCTTACTATCAGTTTGGGACTGGAAACGAGATATTTCACGCCTTACAAAGCGCCTGACTATTCACCGCTTACCGGGCAGTATAGTTACCAGGACACGGCCACCATTGAACTCAATGCTCCGGACATTGCCGCCTACATGCATTTCCGCATCAAGTCGTTTACTGCCTATATACGCGCTGAAAACCTGAATACATTCGACTTTGCATCCGGGCAGTTCTCCAATAACAATATGCCTACCCGCCGGTATCCCTATCCAGGGTTGCAAATCCGTGCGGGCATATACTGGAGTTTTGTGAACTGATGTAGTGCCCCGTTATGCTTCTTGCTGCAACTTGCTGGTTACCAGTTATTGTGTGGTGAAAGTGCAAAACCTTACAGGAGCGGTTTCTCTGTTTGCTGCGGCCATACTATCTTTGCAGTGTTGTGAAAAAATTTACCATAGCCATATTAATGCTGTTGTATGTGAGCACCACCAGCGGGGTGGTAGTGAACATACACTATTGCATGGGGGCCATTGCCTCTGTTGGTTATGGTTTGCAGCACCACGATGAAACCTGTGGCCAATGCGGCATGACCGATAAGGAAGGCTGCTGCCACACCGAGTACAAAGTGGTAAAGGTGGAAGACGAACACCAGCTTGCCTTTCCAGCGCTTCCGATGTTGCAAATGGACATGGCGCTGCCGGCAGAAGCGCCGCAGGTGGTGACGGTTCCATCGTACCTGCTACAAGCTAATGCGCTGCACTACCATTCTCCGCCCGACCAGCGCGCCAATGCTGTTTTTCTCCATAATTGTGTTTTCAGGATTTGATTATTGGCCGGGTAAATGTATCCGCAGCCACACAAAGTAATTGGTAAGAGCAGGCTTTGTGATGTCTTGCTTTGCGGTAAAATCCTTGCCCGCTAATTGTCTTGCTGCTCATTGATTGAATGATTCCTTGAAAACGCAATTATTATCATCATGAAAAAATTCTTTCTTTTTACAGCTATATTATTTGCCGGTTTTGTTGCCCATGCTCAATTCAAAAGCGCCAGCCTGCAGGCGGCCGGATTAACCTGCGCTATGTGTACCAGGGCCATCAACACGGCGTTGGACGAGTTGCCTTTTGTGCAGGAAGTGAATCCCGATATCAAAAACTCTGCTTTCATCATCACCTTTAAAGAGGGTACTGAAATAGACCTTGACGCGTTGAAAAATGCAGTGGAAGATGCCGGGTTTTCTGTAGCCAGATTGACGGTTACCGGTTCCTTCAACAACCTGCCGGTGCGTAACGACAGCCATGTGCAATTGAATGGCAAGACTTTTCATTTTCTACGGATCACCGATCAAACGTTGCACGGCGAGAAAACCTTCACACTGGTTGATAAAGACTTTGTAAGCGCCAAAGAATACAAAAAATACAGCGCTGCCACCAAAATGGCCTGTGTGCAGACCGGTAAAGCAACGGAATGCTGCACCCGCGAAGGAATACCCACTAATGCGCGGGTATTTCATGTTACCATATAAGGCGGATAGCAAATAACTGAATGAACTTCATTGTTGCATGATTGCCATTGTTGTCAATAATAACAATGGCAATTATGTAACCAAAGCATTCTTTGTAAATGTAATTGCTGCAACAACCATTTCAACATGAAACCGACAATACTCTTTATAGGCGTAATGCTGGCCACTGGCATAGCCGGCAACGCACAGGAACTATACGTATATACTGACCCTGCTTCGAATGTGCCTGCCCGTTCTGTTACGGCAAAGATTTCAACAAAATGGCTGGAAGGTAAGCACAGCCAACGCACTGAAATACGTACCATGCCGGAAGTACAGGTGGGATTGAGCAAATCGTGGATGCTCCGTGCCAACGCTACTTTTTCGGATATGTATTCTTCCAATGTACGTTGGGAAAGTGTTAAACTGTATACCAAATACCGTTTCCTGTCGCAGGACAATGTGCATCGCCATTTTCGTATGGCTGCTTATGCAGAAGCGGCGCACAGTGTGAACCCGGTGTTTTATGATGAGCTCAGTCTCGATGGCGACCAAAGCGGCATTCGTGGCGGGTTGATCGCTACGCAGCTGGTCAACAAACTGGCCGTATCGGTATCCGGCAGTTATTTGTATGTGACCACCGAACGACCTGAAAATTTTTCGGAGGCATATCCTTTCCAGGCCCTGAACTATACTGCGTCTGCAGGTTATTTGCTGCTGCCACGCAGTTATGTCAATTATAAGCAAACGAACCTGAACATTTATGCAGAACTGCTGGGACAAAAAACGCTGGACAAAAACCGGTTCTATGTAGACCTTGCCCCGGCCATTCAACTGATCTTCAACAGCAAAGCCAAACTCAATGCCGGTTATCGTTTTCAGCTCAACAGCAATATGCACCGCATGGCGAAAGAGCAGTGGCTGGTGAGTTTCGAGTATTTGTTTTTGAATGCGATAGGAAAGAAGAAGCGGTGAGTGGCTGGCTGAAAGTTTCCGCCAAAACCATATAAATCATGCCAATAATTGTATAACAGTTGCCCTGTGGTTGGTGGCTAGTTTTGCTTTTCAACCTGGTGTATATGGAAACGAAGGCAAAACATACGGTAAAAAAGACACTTCCTGTAACCGGCATGAGTTGTGCCGCCTGTGCGGTGAGCGTGGAATCGATGGCTGGGGCGCAGGAAGGCGTGCAAAAGGCAGCGGTAAATTTTGCTACCCAAACGCTGCAGGTGGAGTATGATCCTGCTGTGGTGGAGCTTCCGCAAATCCGGCAGGCCGTACAATCCGTAGGATATGACCTGATCATTGATGAAGAAAATGCAGCCGAACAACAGGAAGCAGCGCAACTCCGGCAATACCGGCAGCACCGCAGGGCAACCATTGCAGCAGCCCTACTGACCTTGCCGGTAGTGGTGATTGGTATGTTTTTCATGGACCTGCCGCTGGCCAACTATATCATGTGGGCGCTCACCACCCCGGTGTTGTTTGTGTTCGGGAGAAGGTTTTATATCAATGCCTGGAAGCAGGCGCGCCATCGTCGTTCCAATATGGACACGCTGGTGGCCCTGAGCACCGGCATTGCTTATCTGTTGAGCGCGTTCAATACCTTGTACCCGCATTTCTGGCACAACCAGGGTTTGAATGTACACGCGCACGTGTATTTTGAAGCGGCGGCGGTAATTGTAGTGTTCATTATGCTGGGCCGTTTACTGGAAGAGCGGGCAAAGGCGGGCACTTCTTCCGCGTTGAAAAAACTGATGGGGTTGCAACCGAAAACGGTTAGGGTTATACGAAATGGTATGGAGACTGAACTTCCTGCCGGACAGGTACTGGTTAATGATGAAATAGTGGTAAGGCCGGGTGAAAAGATTCCGGTAGACGGCGAGGTCATAGCAGGCGAATCCTATGTGGACGAATCGATGGTAAGCGGTGAGCCGGTACCGGTGCTTAAAAACAAAGGCACGAAAGTATTTGCAGGCACCATCAACCAGAAAGGAAGTCTACGCTTCCGCGCAGAAAAAGTAGGGAGCGAAACGATGCTGTCGCAAATCATCCGCATGGTGCGGGAAGCGCAGGGATCAAAAGCGCCCGTGCAAAAACTGGTAGACCGCATAGCAGGCATTTTTGTGCCGGTAGTAATTGGCATTGCGTTGCTTGCATTTATCATATGGCAACTCTCCGGCGCCGATAATGCGCTTACCCAGGGCTTGCTGGCCATGATTACCGTGTTGGTCATTGCCTGCCCCTGTGCGCTGGGACTGGCCACACCTACCGCCATTATGGTGGGCATGGGTAAGGGCGCTGCGCAAGGTATCCTGATCAGGGATGCGGAAAGCCTGGAACTGGCGCATAAAGTGAATGCCATGGTACTGGATAAAACCGGTACCATTACCGAAGGACGGCCGCAGGTGACTGATATTACATGGAGCGCTTCGGCCAAAGCGGCGGAAGAAGAACTGGTTTCCATACTGTGGTCGCTGGAAAAATTATCAAGCCACCCGCTGGCAGACGCCATTGTGCAATATTTTGACGGGAAAGCAAGAACAACCATAACGTTCAGTGCGTTTAATAGCATAACAGGCGAAGGCGTGGAAGGCAGGATAGGAGCAATGGTCTACCGCGCGGGCAACAAAACAATGATGGACCGTGCTGGCGTGCATTCCGACAAAGCCTTGATGGTAGCTGCGGAACGCTGGCAGCAGGATGCCAAAACCGTCATCTGGTTTGCGCGTAATAACGAAACAATGGCGGTGATAGCCATTACCGATAAGATCAAAGCCACATCAGTGGCGGCGATCAACAACCTGGAAAGAATGGGCGTGGAAGTGCATATGCTCACGGGCGATAATGCCGCAACAGCTGCGGCCGTTGCGCGGCAAACGGGGATAAAAAATTTCCGCGCCGCCATGTACCCGTCAGACAAAGCGAAGTATATTGAACAACTGCAGCAACAGGGTAAAACGGTGGCCATGGTAGGAGACGGCATCAACGACTCGCATGCGCTGGCCCAGGCAGAGGTAGGCATAGCCATGGGCAGGGGATCAGACATTGCAATAGACGTAGCCAAAATGACGCTCATCTCATCTGACCTGTCGCAATTGCCGAAGGCGCTGAGGCTGAGCGGACAAACAGTAAAGACTATACGCCAAAATCTGTTCTGGGCCTTTATTTATAACCTCATAGGCATACCGGTGGCGGCGGGCGTATTGTACCCTGTTAACGGATTTTTACTGAACCCTATGATTGCCGGCGCAGCTATGGCGTTGAGTAGTGTTTCGGTGGTGCTGAATAGCCTGCGATTGCAATGGAAGCGATAAACAGCCTGTAACGCTAAATACATACTATGACACTGCACATAAAAAATATGGTTTGCAACCGTTGTAAATGGGTAGTAAAAACAGAACTGGAAAAACTGGGCCATGAAGTGATGGTAGTGAACCTGGGACAGGTGGAACTGAAAAACGATGTGGACCCTGCGCAACGGGAGGCGATTCGCCATAAATTGGAAGCGTTTGGCTTTGAACTGATGAACGATAAATCATCGGTACTGATCGAGCAGATTAAAACCACCTTGATTGAACTGGTGCAGGACACGGAAAAACTGGAAAAGCAAAACTTGTCTGAATATTTATCGCAAAAACTCCATAAAGACTATTCCACGCTCAGCAAATTATTTTCTGAAGTAGCGGGTGTTACGATTGAGCAATATTTTATCCTGCAAAAAATTGAAAGGGCCAAGGAACTGATCGTGTATGATGAGATGAGCCTGACACAAATTGCATACGAACTTGGTTACAGCAGTGTGGCGCATCTCAGCAGCCAGTTCAAGAAGGTAACAGGGCTTACGCCGAGTCATTTCAAAGGATTGAAACATCATCAGCGGAACTCGCTGGATGAACTTTGAAAAGTTCGCATTGCAAAAATGTTAAATGGCTGATGGTTGGCATACCATCAGCCATTTAACATTTATTGGCAGTCATGCTCTTCCCCCAATAAATAAAAAACTCTCCCATCATTCTGTAACAGGCAACCCTGCCATTGGGGGTAGCTTTGTGGCATCATTATTTAAAAATTTACAACTATGACACACGAATATCTCGTAAAAGGAATTACCTGCAGCGGCTGCGTAGAGAATGTACGCAAGGCATTGAGCGCAGTTCCGGGCGTTACGCATGTAGCAGTTAAGCGCGAAGCACCACAGGCTACCGTAACCATGGAGCGGCACATTGATACCGCTGTATTGAGGCAGGCAGTGAAACAGTATGGCAATTACGAACTGAGTGAGGCGCAATAACCCTTTTAAACTGTACTAAAAATGAAAAAGCCGATGGTATTCACCACGCTGTGGCTGCTGGCAGGGGCAGTGGCCATGGCGCAACAGCCACACGATCATCACCAGCCCGATACCACGCACCATGCGCACGGTCACCAGGAACAACCTGCAGCACCAGGTATGTCGCATGCGTTCAGCCGTAACCTGGGCATGAACCGGAACAGTTCCGGTACGGCCTGGCTGCCCGACGAGGCGCCGATGTACGGCATTATGCTGCATTCAAAGAAATGGATGTATATGCTGCATGGCAATGTGTTTGCCCGTTACAACAACCAGGATGTGGGCAATGCCGGCAGTCGCGGCGACGCAAAATTTGATGCTCCCAACTGGTTCATGGGCATGGGGCAGACCAATGTGGGCAAACGGGGGTTGTTTCGTTTCAGCGCTATGATCTCGTTCGATCCGCTGACCATGGGTGGCAATGGTTATCCCTTGCTGTACCAGTCGGGCGAAACCTGGAAAGATCAGCCCCTGGTTGACCGGCAACACCCGCACGATCTTTTTGCAGAACTATCTGTTGGCTATACGCATATGCTGAACCGTGATATGGACGTGTTTGTATACATCGGGTACCCTGGAGAACCTGCCTTAAGCGCGCCTACCTTTATGCACCGTCCCTCAAGTTTGTACAATCCGGACGCCCCGCTGGGGCATCACTGGCAAGACGCTACGCATATCACCTTTGGCGTGGCTACAGCTGGTGTACGGTATAAGCATTTCAAACTGGAAGCTTCGTCCTTTACCGGTCGCGAGCCGGATGAAGACCGGTATAATTTTGATAAGGCCCGTTTTGATTCCTGGTCGGCAAGGCTTTCTTATAATCCATCTGCTGAATGGGCTTTACAGGTATCGCATGGATTGATCAAAAGCCCGGAATGGATTGATCCGAACGAAGATGTTCATCGCACAACAGCCTCCGCCGTACACGCCAAACGGTGGGGAAAAGACAGGATGCTGAACAGTACGGTGGTATGGGGCTATAACTACGTAGACAAACATCATAATGAACATTCCGTATTACTGGAATCTGCATACAACTGGGGAAAGAATGCCATTTACGGTCGGTATGAATTTTTGGAGAAATCTCCTGAAGAACTCAACCTCCCTGAAAATGTTTACGGGCATGATGCCTTGTTTAAGGTAAATGCATTGACGCTGGGAGTGCATCGTGAGATAGCGGGCGCAGGCAGGATCAGGTTATCTGCCGGCACACAAGCTACCTTATATATTTCCGACGACCAGTTGAAGGACCTCTATGGCAAAACGCCCGTAGCGTGGCAAATTTACTTGCGCCTGTATCCGGCTTTTATGCAATAAAGTTGTTTATCGTTCTATAAATCAAGCAGGTCTGCCTTTGGGCGGGCCTTTTTTTTGAAGAAACTGTGTGGCTGTCATTGCGCGTTTGCCTTTGAGTGGTCTGGTTTTTAATTTTCCAGAAGCCCTTGATATAAAGCCTCTTCCATCTCCCTTGTTCTTTTTAGGAGCCCCCTGTCTCCGCATATTTTTTCCCGTCATCTTGCTACGCCTTTTCACAATTTTTATTAAATTTGACTAAAATTAATTTTAGACACGTCTAAAAATTTATTTAAGGAAGCAAAAAATTTATATGAAAAAGTGGTTGGGTGTATGGATATTTTGCATGTCAATGATGGACCTCTCTGCGCAGGTGTTATCAGGAAAGGTAACCAGCAGACAAACGGGAGAACCGCTGGCCGGCGCCGTGATCAGTTATGCCGGCAAACAGGTGCTCAGCAGTAGCAATGGTAATTTTAAAATTGAATATAACGGCAATCAAAAACCGATATTGATTGTTACCATGGTAGGGTATAAAGCCGATACCTTTCATATAGAAGATCCGGTCAGTACCCTGCGCATCCGCCTGCAACCACTGCCGGGACAATTGGAAGATGTAGTGGTCACCGGAACCATGAAAGCTGTACAGAAAACCGCGAGTCCCGTTCCGGTGGAAGTATATACCCCGCAGTTCTTCCGCCGTAATCCCACACCCACCATATTTGATGCGTTGCAACTGGTGAATGGCGTGCGCCCGCAGTTGAACTGTAACGTCTGTAATACCGGCGATATTCATATCAATGGGCTGGAAGGTCCTTATACCATGGTGCTGATAGACGGTATGCCCATTGTGAGCAGCCTGGCGTCGGTGTACGGGTTGTCCGGCATTCCCAATTCGCTGGTAGAAAGAATTGAGGTGGTGAAAGGCCCGGCTTCTTCCTTATATGGTTCCGAGGCCATCGGCGGACTGATCAATGTCATCACCAAAAATCCCGCCAGGGCACCGGTGCTTTCCCTGGACATTTCTTCCACCAGCTGGCACGAATGGAACCTCGACGCCGGTGTTAAATACAAGCCTTTCAAAAAAGCCAGCGGATTGCTCGGTGTGAATTATTTCAACTATACCAAACCGTTTGACAGGAACAATGACCAGTTTACTGATATTACCCTGCAAAACCGCATATCTGTTTTCAATAAATATAGTTTTGAACGCAAAAACAATCGCCAGGCAAATATTGCAGCCCGGTATGTATATGAAGATCGCTGGGGCGGCGATATGCGGTGGAACAAAAGTTTTCGTGGTGGCGACAGCCTCTATGGTGAAAGTATTTACACGGCACGGTATGAACTGATCGGCAATTACCAGTTGCCTGTACAGGAAAATTTGTTGTTCTCATGGTCGTTCAACAGCCACACCCAGCGATCGGCATATGGCGCCAATCGCTATGATGCCGAACAGAAGGTAGCTTTCGGGCAGCTTACCTGGGACAAAAAAACGGGCCCGCACGACTGGCTGGCCGGGGCCGTTTTCCGGTATACCTGGTATGATGACAATACCACTGCCACCGTCGATACCCTGCATGCCACCAACGACCCGGAGCAAACGCCACTGCCCGGTGTGTTCCTGCAGGATGAAATAGCGCTGAACAGCCGGAACAAATTGTTGCTGGGCGCCCGCTGGGATTATCATCGCGTGCACAAACACATCTTTACCCCACGCATTGCCTGGAAATATTCGCCTGCCTCCAATGATGTGATTCGCGTGAATGCCGGCACGGGTTTTCGCGTAGTGAACCTGTTCACTGAAGAACATGCAGCGCTGACGGGCGCGCGGGCCGTTGAAGTAAGTGAAGCGCTGAAACCGGAACGCAGTTACAATGTGAACATCAATTACGTGAAGAAAATCTATTCATCGGCTTTCTGGGTCAATGTAGATGCTTCCGTTTGGTTTACGCATTTTACCAACCGCATACTGCCCGATTACAACACGCACCCCAACAAAATTATTTATAGCAACCTGCAGGGATATTCGGAGTCGAAAGGGTTTAGTGTGAATACGGAGTTCGGATGTACCAATGCACTGCGCGGTCATGTGGGATTCACTGTGCAGGATGTAACCATTACAGAGAAAGACGGTAATGGTAAGAAAGAACGTTCGCGGCAACTGCTGACTGAAACCTGGAGCGGTACCTGGTCATTGTCGTGGTCGCCGGGAAGCAGTGGTGTTACCATAGATTATACAGGCAATATTTATGGCCCCATGCTGTTGCCCCTGTTGTCTGACCTCGATCCGCGCAGTCCCGAATCGCCGGTGTGGAGCATACAGAATATACAGGTCACGAAAAAAATCAACAGTCGCTGGGAACTATATGCCGGTATCAAAAACCTGCTCAACTGGACGCCGGCCAAACACGCGCCATTCCTGATTGCGCGCAGTCATGATCCATTTGATAAACATGTACTATTTGATGCTGCGGGCCAGGTAATTCCCACGCCAGACAATCCCTATGCACTGACGTTTGATCCCAATTATGTGTATGCTCCCAATCAGGGACTGAGAGGGTTTGCGGGGTTACGGTTTGGGATTAATTAGATTTATGCCCCTTGCCGCAGGCAATCATTTTTCGTACCTTAGCCGCGTGAAAAAAGCGGTAGCCTTCTTATTGCTCAGTTTGTACATGCTGTCGTTTTCAGAATTTCACCAGTTTCTGAAAATGCCCGTATTGGTACAACATTTCCTGGAGCATCGTCAGCAGGACCGCAATATCTCTTTCTGGTCATTTCTCAAAGAACATTACATTCACCAGTACGTAGTGGATGATGATTACCAGCGTGACAATCAACTTCCCTTCCGCGACACTGATTGCTGCGTTGTTACTTTAACTTTCAGTTGCGAATGCCCTGCACCGCAGATCATAGCCATGGCAGGTGAAGTAGTGGAAGTACAACAGGAATTCAATCTATACGAAGAAAAAGATTTTTCCTTACTGCAGGTAGCAGATATCTTCCAGCCTCCCCGGCTTGCGTAAGCCTTCCTCCACATGGATATTTCTGGAAACGCCTTGCTGCAATCTGCAACGATTGCCACGGCGGTAATGTAGCCAACCAACAGTATCGCTTTCATGATCTGTACAGAGCAACTGCAGTGCCGTTGCATTATTGCAACTGCCTTGCGCCTGCGGGCCGTACCATAGGATGCATTGATCCCGCATCCGGCACGATGCTGTATTTAAAAATCTCAAATCATGCTTCAGGCAATTATCCGTTTTTCCATACGCAATAAACTGATCATCGGGCTGTTTGTACTGGCACTGACCGGTTGGGGTATCTATTCCCTTACCCGCCTGCCACTCGATGCGTTGCCCGACATCACCAGCAACCAGGTGCAGGTCATCACTTCTTCACCCACATTGGCAGCGCCCGAAGTGGAAAGCCTGATCACTTTTCCGGTGGAACAGGCTACGGCCAATATCCCGGGCATTACCGAAATGCGTTCTATTTCACGGTTTGGCCTGTCCGTAGTAACCATTGTGTTTACCGACGATACCGATATTTACTGGGCGCGGCAGCAGGTGGCCGAGCGGCTCAATATGGTAAGAGAAGAAATTCCTGCCGTTGCCGGCCGGCCGGAACTGGCGCCCGTTACAACAGGGTTGGGAGAAGTGTTTCAATATATCCTGCGCCCGGCAAAAGGATATGAGGGCAAGTACGATCTTACCGAACTGCGGTCGATACAAGACTGGATTGTACGGCGTCAACTGCTGGGTACGCCGGGCGTGGCCGATGTAAGCAGTTTCGGCGGCTACCTTAAACAATATGAAATTGCTGTGTTGCCTGACAAGCTCAAAAGCCTGGGAGTTACCATTGCGGATGTGTTCAACGCCCTGGAAAAGAATAACGAGAATTCAGGCGGCGCTTACATTGAAAAAGGGGCCGGTGCACTGTTCATCCGCACAGAAGGCCGCGCGGGCTCCATGGAAGAGTTGAAAAAGATTTTTGTAAAACATACAGCAGACCGCATCCCCGTGTACATGAGCGACGTGGCAGAAGTACGCATAGGCCATGCCGTTCGTTATGGCGCCATGACTTACCGGGACCAGGGCGAGGTGGCAGGCGCTGTGGTGCTGATGCTGAAAGGCGCGAACGCGAACATGGTTATCCGGCACCTGAAAGAGCGCATTGAACAGATTAAAAAGACGCTGCCCGAAGGCGTCATACTCGAAACTTTTTACGACCGCACCAAGGTGGTAAACAATGCCATCAGCACGGTGGTGACCAACCTGGCGGAAGGCGCGCTGATCGTGATTTTTGTACTGGTGTTGTTCCTGGGGCAGTGGCGGGCCGGTTTTATTGTGGCCTCGGTGATCCCGCTTTCGATGTTGTTTGCCATCATCATGATGAACCTCTTCGGCGTATCGGGTAACCTGATGAGTCTCGGTGCGCTCGACTTCGGATTGATTGTAGATGGCGCTGTGATCATTGTAGAAGCGGTATTGCACCGGTTGGCGGCCGGCAAGGCATTGGGCAATGTTTTGCAGATCTCGCGACAGCAAATGGACGATACGGTAGCAGAAAGCTCGGGCAAGATGATGAGCGCCGCCGTATTTGGACAGATCATTATCCTCGTGGTATACCTTCCCATCCTTACACTTACCGGTGTGGAAGGAAGAATGTTTAGGCCCATGGCGCAAACCGTAGCCTTTGCATTGATCGGCGCCTTCCTGCTTTCGCTCACCTGGGTGCCGATGATTTCATCGGTGGTGCTGAACAGAAAAATTTCCACGAAGAAAAATATATCCGACAGGTTGATGCAGGTGTTGTACCGCGGGTATCAACCCTTTTTGAAAAAAGCCCTGGCGGCGCCCAAAACCATCATCATGGTGGCGATGATATTGTTTGCCGGAGCGCTTTTTGTGTTGAACCGCATGGGCGGAGAATTTATTCCGCAACTGGAAGAAGGCGATTTTGCCGTGGATGTGCGCCTGCTTACCGGCAGTTCGCTTACACAATCTGTTAAAGCTTCACAACAGGCAGCAGCCATATTGCAGGAACGTTTTCCGGAAGTGGAAAAAATAGTCACGCGCATCGGCGCCAGCGAAATTCCTACCGATCCCATGCCCATTGAAATGAGCGACCTGATCATTTTGCTGAAGCCAAAGCGTGAATGGACTTCTGCCGAATCCTCCGATGAACTGGCAGCAAAAATGAGTGAGGCGTTATCGGAAATTCCGGGACTTACGGCAGGTTTTCAGTTTCCCATACAGATGCGGTTCAATGAACTGATTTCGGGCGCACGCCAGGATGTAGTGTGCAAGATATTTGGTGAAAACCTCGATTCACTGTCGTTGTATGCGCACCGCCTGGGTAATATTATCAATACGGTGGAAGGCGCCAATGATCTGTATGTGGAAACGGTTACCGGTCTGCCGCAGATTGTGGTGAAATACGATCGTGCGGCCATGGCCAGTTACCGCCTGCATATTGCAGATGTAAACCAGGTTGTGCAGGCCGCTTTTGCCGGCTATCCTGTCGGGCATATTTATGAAAACGAGCGGCGGTATGACCTGGTAGTGCGGTTCCAGGAATCCGCGCGGGCCGATGTGTCGGATGTGCAACAACTGCTCATCCCGTTGCCGTCCGGTGAGCAGATACCGCTCAGCCAGGTGGCCAAAGTGGAAGTAGTGGAAGGCCCGGCGCAGGTACAGCGCGAAAATGCGCGCCGCAGAATTATTGCAGGCTTCAACGTGCGCGACCGCGATGTGGAGAGCGTGGTGGAAGAACTTGACCGCAAAGTGGCAGCGCAATTGCGGTTGCCTGCAGGTTATTCCATTGAATACGGTGGACAGTTTCAGCAGTTGTCGGAAGCAAAGGTTCGGTTGTCCATTGCTGTTCCTGTAGCTTTGCTGATGATCTTTATTTTACTCTGGTTTGCCTTTAAATCGGTGCGCAATGTACTGCTGATCTTTTCGGCCATACCACTCTCGGCAATAGGTGGCATCCTGTTGTTATGGGCGCGTGATATGGATTTCAGTATTTCAGCAGGCGTTGGCTTTATTGCGCTGTTTGGCGTGTCGGTACTGAATGGTATTGTATTGATCACAGAATTCAACCGGTTAAAGCAATCGGGCATTACAGATATTAAACAACTGGTTATGGAAGGAACCAAAATCCGGCTGCGACCGGTATTGATGACGGCTGCCGTAGCCTCGCTCGGCTTTTTGCCCATGGCGCTCAGTCAGCGCGCCGGCGCAGAGGTACAGCGGCCGCTGGCCACAGTGGTGATCGGTGGTTTGATTACGGCCACCTTACTTACACTGGTGGTGTTGCCGGTGTTGTATGTATGGCTGGAAACACCGCGCAAGCAACGCAGCAGAGGACCCATTACAACCTTGCTGATAGCAGGGCTGCTGCTACCATGCCTGTTGTCTGCGCAAAACACCGGCACCAGGCTAACGCTGGAGCAAATGTTGCAACGGGCCGATACACAGAATATAACGCTGCAGGCTGAACGCAAGAATATTGCTTACTGGCAGCAGCTGCAAACGGGCGTGGCGGATTTGCCGCTTACCGAACTGGGCGTGGAGTATGGCAACGTGAACAGCCTGCACAACGATACCCGTTTCTACGTCAGCCAGTCCTTTGGACTGCCGGTAATTTATCGCCGCCAGCGCCGGTATTATGAAGCCGGTGAACAACTGGCAGCCGCCCAGGCGGGAATGCGGCGGCGCGCACTGCACCAGGAAATCAAGACTACTTTTTACGAACTGGTTGATTTGCTCGAAAGGCAGCGCTTGTTGTTGCGGCTGGATTCCACCTACAGTCGTTTCCTGGAAGCGGCAGACCTGCGACTGAAAACCGGTGAAGCGAATGTGCTGGAAAGAAGCACCGCTGCCGCACAGGTGCAGCAATTGAAATTGCAGCAACTGGCCGTGGCCGGTGACATACGGGGATTGCAACGCCATTTGCAATGGTTGCTGCATACGTCCGATACCCTGCTGCCGTCCTACACCAGCCTGCGCATGCCCGCACCGTTGCCGGATAGCGTACCGGATACCAGTCACCCGGAAATAGCTTATCAGCAACAGCAGGTAAAGTTGTCCGCTGCACAGGCGGAGGTGGAACGGTCGCGGCTCAGCCCGGAATTTACGGTGGGGTACAGCAACCAATCGCTGATCGGCTACCAGTCGAAAGACGGTGTAACGCAACAGTATTACAATGCCGGCGACCGTTTTAATATTTACCAGCTCACACTGGGACTGCCCTTGTTCACCAAAGCCGCCAAAGCAAAGGTGCGGGCAGCCAAAACACAGGAAGAAATAGCCTCCTTACAGTTAGCCGCAACCGAAGAGCGACTGGCCAGCCGCCTGCGACAGGTAACGGAAACATACAGGAAATTCCTGGAACAGGTGAATTATTACGAATCCACCGGTGTGCAGCAGGCGGCGCTTATTACGAGCAATGCCCGCCTGGCCTTTGAAAAAGGCGCAATCAGCTATGTTGAATGGACCTTGCTGATGAACAATGCCGTTACCATTGAACTGGGCTATCTCGATGCCGTAAGGCAACTGAACAAAACCATTATTGAATTAGAATATTTAACCGGAAAATAACCAGGTAATGAACCATACTCAAGTACTGTTTTTAATGCTATTGTTGATGGCCGGATGTTCTACCCCGCACGATGAGGAACATCATGAAGGGGAAGCTACGCAGGAAGCAACTATAATCACGCTTACGGAAGAACAGGTAAAAAATGCAGGCATAACCATCGCTGCTCCCCAAAAAGATACGATGCACACCACGCTTAAAGTAAACGGGGTAGTAGATGTGCCGCCACAGAATATTGTATCCGTGAATTTTCCATTGGGTGGCTATCTCAAAACCACCCACTTGTTGCCCGGTATGCACGTAAACAAAGGACAAGTGATTGGCATTATTGAAGACCAAAGCCTGGTGCAGTTGCAGCAGGATTACCTGGTAGCAGTTGCCCGTCTGCAATACCTGCAACAGGAATACGATCGCCAGAAAGAACTGAACCAGCACCAGGTGAGCGCCGATAAAGTGTTTCAGCAGGCAACCGCTGATTATACTGCGCAAAAGGTATTGGTGAAAGCCCTTGCCGAAAAGCTGCGGCTCATTGGCATAGACCCGGCCAAACTGGATGAAAGCAAAATTTCGCGCAGCGTTCCCGTTTATTCACCCATCAATGGATTTGTGTCAAAGGTGAATGTGAACATCGGAAAGTTTGTGAGTCCTACGGAAGTGTTGTTTGAACTCATCAATCCCGATGATATGCATGCCGCGCTTACTATTTTTGAAAAGGATATGCCGAAAGTGAAGATCGGGCAGCAGGTATTTGTGAGTTTTGTGGACGAACCGGATCGTAGTTATGAATGTGATATCATACTGGTAACGCGCAATGTTGGGGCAGACAGGAGCGGCATTGCGCATTGTCATTTTGAAACAAAACCCAAAACGCTTTTACCGGGTATGTTTCTGAATGCCACCATCCGGATTGATAATATGGAAGCGATTACCGTACCTGAAGAGGCCCTGGTACGGTATGGCGGACATCAATACCTTATACGCGTGGCCGGTGAGCGCACCTACGAACTGATAGAAGTGGAAACGGGCATACGTGAAAACGGCCTGCTGGAAGTGAGCAGCACCACGCATGATCTGCTGAAAGAACAGGTGGTGGTGAAAAATGCTTATGCCATTCTCGGCGCCATGAAAAACAAGGGTGGGGAAGAAGGGCATGGGCATTGAGCAGGGATGTGTTGTATGGAAAGTGAAATTGACAAAGGGTTCACCGCAATCTCCAGAATACGGCGCCAATGATAATGAAACCTACGCCGGTAACGGTAGGAGGCAGCATGCGCGCGCTGGTACCCAGCCAGATCATATAAATGCCCATTACGATTAACAGGAAACTGGCAAGGGTTAAGAGTCTTCCTTTGCTCATGGTAAGTAAGTTTTCAATGATGGCATAAAATATTGTACCGGAACCAGGCCGTTCCAGGGCATGTGGTGGTGTTACACATTATCACGTTCAAAAAAACAAACGCTGCCGCCTACCCAGGTTTTGTCCTTGTTATAGCTCACCCCGATCATTTTTCCTTTGCTCAGGCGGGCCAGGTTAATGGCCGGACGAGGTCTTTCCCAGTCGTCGTGCCAGAGGTACATGATCCGGATTTCCGCTTTGGCCGGTATGTCGGGCGTCCGGATAATATCGGCATACGTTACTTTCTGCTGGAGAATCCAGTGGTCAAAGCTTTCCAGTTTTTCAATTTCGGCCGGTGTTACATCTATTACCACGCCTTGTCCGGCGAATGAAAACAATGGTTTCAGTACGTAATTGCCAAGATCGGGCGGCAGTTGTTTGATCTCGTTCAGAAAATAAGTGGGCGGTACATACGGGTGCCGCAAAAAGGGCAGGATATACTTGCTGATGCGATAAAACCAGTTGGGATGCGGTACCCATTGCACCTCCAGTTCCTGGGTGATATCGGTAAAATTTCCCAGCGTTGCCTGCTGTGCCTTGAGGTCGTCAAATATAACTCTGTTGTATATGCGATGAATGGGCGTCTTTTTCCCATTGCGGTTATAATACAATTTTTTCCCTTCCCTGATCAGTTCTGTTATACAAACCGGCTGAATGCCGAGATAATCCTGCGTGCAATAAAAATCGATACGCGTTTTCTGCGCATGGGGTTTTATTTCCAGTAACACTACGTTTTCAGCGGGCACATCGCCCAGTACTACTTTTTTCAGATCGGCGAGGTAGGTATCGCGGTCGTAATCACCGAGGTATTGACTATAGGCAGCGGGTATGGGCAGGAATTCCCGCAACAGGTCCGGGTAAAATACCTGGAAGGCATACAGGGAAGGGAAGCCCTGCATTTCAATCAGTTGCGGCTCGGGTTCATTGTTTTCGCCATAACAAATGCCGAAATCGAAAACGAGCATATGCGGATGATCGTTCTCGTTAGGTACGCGCTCATTGTCAGGAATGGCAGCTTCCGTCAGTTCGCGGAATTGCGGGTCGGTGATGACGTCGATAATGCTTTCGCAGGCGTCCAGTATTTTATACTTGAACTGCCTGTCGGCAAAAACCGGTGTCTCGGCCAGGCGGAATTCAATAGCGCCGGGATGTTTGCTGTTCAGCGCCTGCAAAAATGCTTCGTACCGTTCTGTGGTGAAGGCTTTGTTATACGCTTCTCGGATATGCGGCACCATTGCTGTTGGGAAGTTTGGGGGGAAAGTTACGGGTTTTAATGGAGAGCGGGGGTGATGCAGCTACCACACCTTAAAAAGCGACCTGCTCCACAGCCTGGTTTAAAAAATTGGGAATAACGTGCGCCTGTGTGTACAGTATTTTGTCCGGATCATTCAGCTGTTCAATCATGGATTTCCATTTTTCATACCCATGATTTTCGATCACGGTTTTTTTCCTGTCGTCGCGTTGCAGGTACCGGGCCATGCCCATCGCGTCGGCTTCCGGGTGGAATTGCGTGCCGATCATATGTTCGTTGAAGCGGATGGCCATAATGGCGCGTTCGAGTGGCACGTGCGGCCTTTCCTTTTCGATGGCCAGCAGGGTGGCGCCCAACTCCTGCAGTCGCCGGTGATTGGGCTGGATCACCTGGTAATCGCGACTGTCTACTGCGTAAAAAGGATCTTTCAGTCCGGCAAACAGGGGTTCGTCTTTGGCACCTTCCAGTTGATGCACGGGGAAAACGCCAAATGCCGGCGAGCGGCGCTTGGCCACACGGGCTACGCCAAAATAGCGGCAGGCCAGCTGAAAAGAGTGGCAAATGAACAAAATCTGCTTCTTCGAATCATTACCGGGCTGGTTGTTGTAGCGTTCAACCGACTGCAACCATTCGAAATATAACTTCTCCCAACGCGTGTGTACACTATCGAGAGGAGAACCCGGACCGCCACTGGATATATATATGTCATAAGAAAGATCGGGCAGACTGCTGTGCTGACGCACGTCAAATTCATCGCAACGGAGGGTCAGTTTGTTGTTACGGGCATACTGCTGCAGCAATTGCCTGATACAACGCATCCCTTCGTTCGGGTGCCCTTCATACAGGTCAAGGATGGCTAATCGTATCGTTTTTTGTTCCCCCATAGCCTTGCGCAAACATAACGTTTTTTGATGCTAAAAATTATTATAACATCAATACGGGAGAGATGTTGGAAGCGGGGGAAGATTTGTGGCTAAAACCCTACAATTTTATCAATACTTTCAGCATTTCCTCTGCAACCAACTGATTTCCTGTATCATTCAGGTGCACACGGTCGGTGGTGAGAATGCCCGATTCCTTGTTATCCTTGTTGTGCGCCAGGTTGTAATCAAGGAATGCTTTGCGCAGGTCTACCAGCGCACAGTTATTTTGCTGTGCAATGTTGCGAATAAGCGCTGCATAGTGGTTCAGATCGCCGTCCAGTTCATTGGTATAATCTGTTTTTTCACCAATAGCGGCAGGCGTGCAGAGCACCACTTTGATGTTTTTGTCTTTTAATTTTTTGATGATGGCGTTGTAGAACTTTTCAAATTTGCTGGCATCGGTGCCGGTGCCGGACGTTCTCTTGTGCCATACATCGTTTACGCCTACCCAGATGAATACAATCTGCGGGTTTTTGGCCAGCACATCTTCTTCCATCCGCAAGTAGAGATCGTACACCTTGTTACCGCCGATACCGGCGCCGTGTAATTCGTAGCGGTCCTGCAGTCCTTTCTGCTGCAGCATTTCTCCCAATACGGTAATATAACCTTTGGGCTTCACGCCTGCCTGGGTAATACTGTCGCCAAAAAATATAACACGCTGTTTTTGCTGTGTGCCGGTGAAAGCCATCAACAGGAATAATGTGATGAAAACGGGAATGGTGCTGTAACGCATGGTTAGTTGTTTAACGAAAAAAGAGCCATCAATATATGACTCTTTTTGAAAACAGTATCGGAACAGTGTGCTAATTTCAGGAGAACGCATCACCAGGTTTGTTCGCTGCGAATTAATTCACCGCAAAAGCAGTCACTGGCTCTTGCGCGTACAGTCAAACTATAGCGCCAGGTTGTTTCACTATTGTCTTTTATATACCAGTTCGCCATTAATGTAAGTACGCTGTACGGCAATGTGGAGCAGTTCCTCAGGAGCTGCCGTCATCAGGTCTTTATCGGTAATTACAAAATCGGCCAGTTTTCCTTTTTCCAGGCTGCCTTTTTCCTTTTCTTCAAAATTGCTTTGGGCGGCCCAGATGGTCATGCCGCGCAAGGCGTCTTCGCGACTAAGGGCATTTTCGCGCTGGTAACCGTTTTCCGGCCAGCCTTTGGCATCTTTGCGCACTACTGCTGCGTAAAAGGTTTTAAACGGAGAAATATCTTCTACCGGGAAATCAGTGCCCAGTGCAATCCATCCGTTTTGTTGCAACAGATCGTTGAAGGCATAGGCGCCTTTTTCTCTTGCCGGCCCGAGACGTTCTCCTGCCCAGTACATATCACTGGTGGCGTGCGTAGGTTGCACAGATGGAGTAATGGCATAGTCGCCAAACAGGTGGAAATCCTTTTCATTCACCACCTGTGCATGTTCAATGCGCCAGCGCCGATCGTTTTTTCCTTTGAGATGTTTGGCATAGATATTCAGTATGGTCCTGTTGCCCGAATCGCCTATGGCATGGGTGCACATCTGGAAATTATTGGCATAAAGCAAGGCGGCCACCGAATCAAAATGGTGCGGGTTGCTCAGCAGGAAGCCCTTCCACCCGGGACGATCGCTGTAGGGTTCCAGTAAACAGGCGCCGCGGGACCCCAGTGCGCCATCTGCATATACTTTGAATCCGCGTACATGCATCCGGTCTGTTTTGATAACGCCCTTGCGCAGGAGAAAATCATAATTGGCAGGCGCATCACTCAACAGCGCGTATATGCGCATTTTGAGTTGTCCTGCCTGTTGCAGGCTGTCGAGGAACAACACTTCCCGGAAGCCCAGCCCGCAATCATCTACGGTGGTAAGTCCAACGGCAAAACAATTTTGCTGCGCCTGCAGCAGGGCAGACCGGACCTGCTCCGGCTGCGGCCCTGGAATATGCATCGCTACGAGGTCAATAGCATTATCGATCAGCATACCGGTGAGGCGCCCGTTTTTCACTTCCACTTCTCCGCCGGTCAGTGTAGTGCCCGGTCGTACGCCGGCATCCTGTAAGGCTTTTGCATTGGCAATGGCAGCGTGGCCATCTATGCGTGTCAGTAATACAGGCCGTTGGGGAAACAGTTCGTTCAGCTTTTTATTGTCGGGAAATGTTTTTACCGGCCAGTCGTTCTGGTCCCATCCGCGCCCGATGATCCAGCCTTGCGGATGTTCTTTGGCATAGGCTGATAGTTTATGAAGAATCTCTTCCCAGCTACCCGTGCCTGTCAGGTCTACGGTTTGTAGTCCGAGACCATAACTGAAAAAATGTGCATGCGCATCTATGAAGCCGGGGTAGATGAATTGACCGCCGGCGTCCCAGGTTTCCGCAGCTTCATAGGCAGCGGTAATTTCCTTTGTGGGACCTATGGCGAGAATTTTCCCGTCTTTCACGGCCATTGCTTCCGCTTTATTGAAAGCTGAATCTACCGTATAAATCGTTGCATTGATTATACAAAGGTCTGCCTGCTGACGGGCTTTGCAGGATGCCAGTAAGAAAAGCAGTAAAAGGCTGAAAGCCGCACGTCGTAAACCGGCTGGCCGCAGCCTTCTTGTACCCAATAAGAACAACAGCAGGCTGTAAGTCGTGCGTCGTAGTCCGGCTGGTTGCAGCCTGGTAACGAACAAGCAGTGCCATTTGCGGTTGAACGGGAAATGTCTCATTGCAGTTTGGTTAGTGATAAAAAAACAAACAACACCTCCAGTATGGCAGTTGCATCATAAAGGTTACCTCATGGAGCGCCGTTTTGATGACGGTATTAAAGATAAAATGCTTTTCTCAACCCGCGGCCATAAAGAAAAAGAGCAGCAACCGTTTATCGGTGCTGCTCTTTTATGTTGGTCTGTTGTATAGGTTATAGCTTCAGTATTTTTTCCGAAACCACTTTGTCGCTGTAGATGAGTCGTATATGATACAAACCGCTGCTGTGATGTCCGAGGTTCACCTCCAGGTAATTGGGCACAGTGCCTGTAAAGCGTCGTACGAAAACCACTTGCCCGGCCGCGTTCGACACCACCACTGCCTGCAGGTTGATGGGTGGCTCAATGTGCCGGATGCTAAAGGTGCTGGTAAACGGACTGGGCGCAATCAGGTACCCGTTCTTTTTCAGTTTTTCCGGCAATAGTACCGGCTGAATATTGATATTGTCCAGGAACAGGTTATTGCCTCCATTGCTGGTATTTCTGAATACCACCATAAACGAATTGCCGGGTGAAAGATGCGGTGTTATATCGATGTATTCAGTTCTCCAATGCGATTGGGCAGGTATATAACCGGTTGTATCGCCCGGAGGGAAGGTGGGCGGCAAATTGCCTGGTGTGGTCTTCAGTTCCGACCCCCATTTCTTGTACAGGGAAGTAAATGTGCGACCGCAGTCTTTCGTCAGTAATACTTCCAGTGTGTCCGGGGGCAGGGTGGGCGGACTTACCATGGCATGGGCGAGATCAAATTTTATCACTACGGAGTCGAACGCGTCCACTTTGGTAAGCGGTGAATAGAGATCATCGCGGCCTCCGTTGCTGTTGAAGCGGAAATTGCGTATCCACACAGCCCCTGCGCCGCCGGCTGCTGCTTTTTGTGTGCGTTCCCACTGGTATTCGCTGCCGCTGCGACGGATGGTCCAGTTGGCAGGTGGGAAGGCATCGCTCTCAAATCCTTCCTGCACCGGCGGTTGCTGCTGATCGTGAACGGCAAAGATGAGGCGGAAGGTGTCGTTTGCCGGCTGGTCGTCGTCGCCGCCATTGATGGCCGTGCTCCAGGCTGCAAAATGGTGAAGGCCAGTAGTGGGTACCGTTATCACCTTAGCGCCTGTTACCTGCATACTGGTGCCCGGCATCAGTGAACCGGTCCAGTGAATGGTGTCCATAATGTTATTGTCGAGCTGCACTACAATGTCTCCACCGGTCAATACCTCGCTGCCCACATTGTTGAGCTGGATTACAGGCGTGATAGTACGTGTACACTCATTCATAAACGGTGTAACGATACCTGTTAGGGCGGCATCAATGGGGAAGGCATTTTTCAGTTGTATGTTGATGTCGTCGAGATACAGGTTATTGCCAAACCGGTTAGTGCTGCGGAAACCAACAATGATTTCACTGGCATTGCCTGCGAATGGTTTCAGGTCAATGCGGGTGTTGGCCCACTGGTCTGGTGCAGGAATGAACATATTGGTGGTAGTGCCTGGTACGGTAGCCAGTGTACCGCCACTGCGTTGCCATACTTCGGTAAAGGTAGTGCCGCAATCGGTGGATATGACTACGGCCAGTCCATCAGCAAATTCAGCGTTGAGGCTATAGGGTTGATAGGCCCTTTCAAAAGACAGTATCACTGAATCGGCGCCGGCAATGGAAATGGGAGAGGTGAGCAGATAGTCTGCATCGTTATTACCGTTTCCATAATCAAAGAAGCGCATCACGGCGGAGGCGGAGCCTGATTTACGTGCAATGGTAGTGCGTTCCCACGTGAGACTGTTTACCGGAGCATTCAGCACGCGCCAGCCGGCGGGCGGGAAGCTGGCCGATTCAAATCCCTGCGTTACAGGAGCTGTTAACGTAGAAAGCACGGTAAACGAGGTGGTCAATGTATCATTGGTGTTTCTTCCATCTGCCGATCCGTTCGGGGAGGTTACATAAATTGTCAGCGTATGCGTGCCCGGCGTTACCGTCATGGCAGTAAGGTCAACTTCAACGGTGGCCTTGTTTGCCAGGTTGCCCGTCCAGTTGGTGCTAACCGGCACCTGGTTATCGATTTGTGCAAAAATGGTGGCGCTGGTGAGATTGGCCGAACCGAAATTCTGCAGGGTGATGCGCGGCGTAATGCTGCCATTGCAAATCACGGTATTGGCGGCTGCACCGCAACCAGTGGAAGCGCCTGGCGAAAGGATGTTCAGGATAGAGGCGTCGTTCGCCAATACTACAGGCGGGTTGCATTTATCTGAGGTCATCAGACTGGGCCGGAACAGTTCGAGGGCTGTTTCCATGCGCAGTACCTGGTTTTCCGTAAACATACAGTAGCAGGCATCGTTGGTATAATCCATATAGTTCTGGTACATCCTGCCCGGCGGGTTGGGTGAACCGCAACCTGCGGGTTGGGTGCCGGAAGGACAACCTGTAGTAGGACCGCTTTGTGCAGGCGTATCATCTACCCAGGAACCGGTAAGCCCTGGCACAACGGGAAAATCTGAATTGCATCCGTTCTGACCATCGCCCCAGATATGCCGGGCAAAAAAGAAATGACCGGTTTCATGTACCGCGGTGCGGCCGAGACGGAAAGCAGGTGAAGTATAGATGGGGTTGTTGCCAAAAGATTCCAGGGCTATTACCACGCCCTGTTCACGTGGCGGTTGCATATTGGGAAAGGTGGCTACTCCCAAAGTGCCATCAGCCGATTCTGCTACCCATATATTGAGGTATTGGTCGGTGTCCCATGCATCGGAGCCACAATTGGAGGCATATTTTACAAGGTTATAATTATTCTGGGTAAAGGTGCGGGAAGAAGTAACGCGTACGATGCCGTTGGTAGGATTGCCGCGCGGGTCCTGCTGCGCCAGGCAAAACTGGATATTACTATGTCCAAACGATGCGGCAAAGGGGCCTGCGTTTACACTGTCAGCATTCTTGCCGGCATAATCAATATTCATTTTATTGATCTGCCATTGTACATCCGCATCGGTAACGATATTGGGATTGGGCAGCACAATGTGCACCACCACCGGAATGGTTACGGTAGAAGTAATGCGATGGTTGCCTTGCCGTTTGCGTTCCAGGAAGCGTTCGTGCATGCGCATGCTCAGCCTTTTTTCCGCTTCCTGCATGCGTGTGATCAGGCCGGGGTCACGGCGCATCAGCTCTTCCATGGCTTCATCCACGCCGCAGCGTTTCAATTCTTTCTTGTCGTTTATGTGTTGCGCGTTCGAGGCAAGCACCGTGAGTGCTATGATCAGGCAAAGTGATATTTTCTTCATAAGTAGTTATAAATACATAAAAACCTGTAAGAAAGGGGGGCTTGCAGGTATGTCGGTCATCACTATTCTTTACAGCATGTCCATCTTTTTTATGAAACGTGAGCCTATAAAAAATCTTATGGCCGGACAAATGCTAATGTAGTGAAATGTTTGGTAACCGCGAAGGCGCGAAGCCACAAAGAAGCGCCTGTTTCCATGTATTATCAGGAATTATATAAAGTTGTTTTGTAGAAATTGATAGCCATTTGTATAGCAGTTTTCAACGGCTGCCTGTACATCAGGCGGCAGTTGCCAAAATTCGTTGCGGCTGGTGAGCGATACAATTTGCTGCTATGCGCCGGCCAGGAACTGGCTGTGCACATAATCCACTACAGCAGTAAGGCTTTGTGTTTGTTCATATACTTTCAACTGGCGGTCTGCGCCGGTGCCTGTTTCAAGTATTTTGGTCACGTAGCTGATGGCGTGGCGGCTACCCAAATGGTCTACCACATCGTCTACAAAATCGAGCAGTTCGTAGATTAAAACGCGGGTATTCACCTCTTCTTCTTTACCGAAATCAATTAACCGGCCGTCTATACCATAGCGGCTGGCGCGCCATTTATTCTCATTAATCAGCGGGCGGGGATATTGTATGAAGTTGAGGTTCTGCAATCGCAGCTTGTATATCTTGGCGCACACGGCCTGGAACAAGGCAGCTATGGTAATGGTTTCGGGAATGGTCATGGGAATATCGCAAATGCGGAACTCCACCGTGTTGAAGAATGGATGCACGCGCAGGTCCCACCAGATTTTTTTCGCATTGTCAATACAGTTGGTTTTGATCAGTAACCGTACAAAGTGGTCGTAGTCTTCTATGGTATCGAACATTTCGGGTATGCCTGTGCGTGGAAACTTGTCGAATACTTTTGAGCGGTACGATTTATACCCGGTATACCTTCCTTCCCAGAATGGTGAATTGGTGCTGAGCGCATAGATATGCGGCAGAAAATACCGTGTGCTGTTGGCGATGTGGTTGGCCATTTCGCGACTTTCCATGCCCACGTGTACGTGCAAGCCGAAGATGAGGTTGCTGCGCGCAGCTTCCTGCAGTTCGTTCACGATTTCGCTGTAGCGTTTATGGTCGGTAATGAGCTGTCGCTCCCAGTGGCTGAACGGATGGGTGCCGCTGGCGCCTACCCAGAGCCCGAGCCCGCCGGCTATATCGGAAATGGTTTTGCGGAGAATGGATACGTCTTTATAGGCTTCGTCGATATCGTGGCAGATTTCGGTGCCCACTTCCACCACGGCCTGGTGCATTTCGGCCTTGACTTTGTCTTTCAGGATTTTCTGGCCTTCTGTAACAATTTTCTGTTCATGGCTTTTCAGTTCCCGGGTTTCGGGGTCCATCACCATATATTCTTCTTCAATGCCCAAAGTGAAATTGCTGTAGTTGATTGTGGCCATGTTTGTAGGATAAATGCGGGAACCAAGTTACGGGAAACATCAGAGATTTTTTGGTACCCTGGTTGCCCTGGCCGGGATGCACAGGAATAAAGGACCGGGCGGAAATGGTAACAGCTACAGCTTTCCTCGCCACCGCGTGCAGGAGGACTACGCGGCCATGCGGATATAGCAATAGCTACCGCTTTCTGCCAATTTTTCCCGAACATGGCGCTGAAAGCCTACACGTATTTCCATTTTTCCCCCGAATCCGCGTCTTTGTTACCAATGGGAGCAAAGTTGAAGAAAGCGGCTACTTCAATGGAGCACCCATTCAGGGCAGGGCTGGTGATGGTATCGCCGGCGGCGTACATTGTTCCATGGCTATATTTTCCCTTATCGTTGAGCACATACTGCACCAGGTTTTCTTCTTCGGGGTTGATCAGCCAGTATTCGGGCACACCGGCTTCCTGGTACAGGTTGAATTTGGTGCGCACTTCGTGGGCAGAATTGCCGGGGGATAAAATTTCAACTACCAGGTCAGGCGCACCGCAACAACCCTTCCAATCGATTTTGGATTCATCACATACCACACAAAGGTCGGGTTGCACTACTGATTGGATCTTTTGGTCTGGATCATTGGGGTGGATGGGTAAGCGCACGTCAAACGGGGCAATAAAAACGCGACAGGTGTTTGAGCCCACAAAGCTGCGTAGCTGCAGATGGACCTGGCCGACAACCAACTGATGCTTCGTATTCGGTGCGCTCAGTTTGAAAATCCGTCCCCGGATCAGTTCCAGTCTTTCTTTCAATTTCCATTGCAGGTAATCAGCATAGGTGTAACCATAGGCAGCTCCCGGCTCTTCTACCAGTTGATGCTTTTCTTCCTGTTCGTCATAAATCACCCGGTAACCTTTCTTTACAGGTTCCTTGTTTTCTTCCGGCGGTATTTTGTTTTTCATGGCTAAAGTTTTTTATAGGGAAAAATAATAACGTTTCGCGCATACATATTGGCGTTGTATACATGAACAGCAAAAGTAAGTGGATTCCTTAATATTCGGTTATACGAGCGGTTCTTTTTTGATGCTTCTTTTTACATATTCTCCCCACGTGAGGTTGTCCTTACCGGGTTCGTGTAAGAGTGCCCGTTCAATGGCATAGGTGGCGGCCGTTTCTACCACCCATTCAAAGTTGTAATCGCCTACACTGAGGCGATCAGCATCCGGGGCTGGATTGCAAAAATCGATGGCATAGGGAACACCGTCGCGAATGGCGAGTTCTACAGAGTTGAAATCGTATCCGAGGTATTGATTGAGTTTGATCACAATTTCTTCCAGTTGCTTCAGCCGGTCCGGGTCCGGTGAATAATGGTTTACATACCGCAGGTGGAAAGGATTGCGCGGTTCATAAGGCATGATGTGCACATACTTACCACCGATGCAATAACAGCGGTAATATTCTTCAAACACAATTTCTTCCTGCAACAGCATTACCAGTTGCCCGGTTTCGCGGTGCAGGCGGAAAAAATCTTCGTGACTGCGCAGCTTGTACACATTTTTCCATCCACCACCGGCAAACGGTTTCATATATGCGGGAAAACCAATATAGTCGAAAATGGCTTTCCAGTCCAGTGGCCAGGCCAGGTTGGAAAATGATTCATGGCTGGTATCCGGCGGAAGATCGTGTGAGGGCAGTATGACCGTTTTGGGAACCGGAACGCCAATGTTGACAGCAAGGCAATTGTTAAAAAATTTTTCATCGGCGCTCCACCAGAAAGGATTGTTGATGACGGCAGTGCCGCAAATGGCAGCATTTTTCAGGTAAGCGCGATAAAAAGGCACATCCTGGGAAATGCGGTCTACAATTACGGCATAGTCATCTGTTTTACCCTGGATCACTTTATCGATGCGCACCGGTTCGGCCACAACATTTTCCACCTGTTTGCTGTTAACTCTTTCGATAAAAGCCATCGGAAAACTTCTTTCCTTTCCGAAAAGGATACCGATTTTTTTCATATACTGCCTTTTTTATGAAGATACATCTTCCTACATTTGCCGTTTACCAAAAACCCGGAAAAACCGCGAAAACGACTATGCAAACAGAACTGGGAGCGGGATTACTCACCGAAACCGTTATCCTCCAATCCGAACCGCTTCAGCGAAGTGTTACCATTAATTTCTATTGCCCGGCCGAATTTGTGCCGGGAAGTCCCATCAGTCTCTTACTGGTCAACGACGGTCAGGACCTCGAAGCCATGGGTTTTGATAAAATGATGACCTACCTGCTGCAGATGGGCGAGATCAAACCGTTGCTGGTGGCCGGCATTCATGCGGGTGAAGAACGCCTGCAGGAGTACGGTATGATTGCGGGTGCCGATTACAAAGGCAGGGGAGCAAAGGCGCCGCTCTACCGCGATTTTATATTAAAAGAATTACTGCCTTATATTGCCCATCGCTACAAGGAATGCAACATCGATGAAAAGGCATTTGCCGGTTTCTCACTGGGAGGGCTAAGCGCTTTTGACCTGGTATGGAACCATGCCGATGTGTTTTCAAAGGTGGGTGTGTTTTCAGGTTCTCTGTGGTGGCGTTCCAAAGACAGGGCCAGCAAGGATTATAACGATGCCACCGATCGCATGATGCACGCACAGGTGCGCGCCGGCGAATACCAGCCCGGATTGCGTTTCTTCTTTTCCTGCGGCGTGCATGATGAGAAAGAAGACCGCAACAGGAATGGCGTGATAGACAGTATTGACGATACCATTGACATGATGCGCATTCTCCTGCGCAAAGGTTACCAGGAAGGAAAAGACATGCGTTACCTGCAACTCCCCGATGGCAAACACGATGTGCGCACCTGGGCCAAAGCAGTACCGGTGTTTTTGAAGTGGGGGTGGGGGAAGTAGGATATTGAAATATGTAAACAACAAAGCGCAGGTTAACGCCTGCGCTTTGTTGTTTGGTGTTTGGTGTTTGGTATAATGATCTAAAAATTGAGGCGCACGCCGAACGTCCAGGTTCTGCCGAATCCCGGGTATACCCTGTTTCGCTTGCCGGAACCGGAATCGCCAATCACAAAATCGGTGGGGTCGTTAGGATCGTATTTAATGTCATCCACTGATTCTGCAATGTATATCTTGTCGAAAATGTTATCAATGTTCAGGCGGAAGGTGAGCTTTTTACCATCGAGGCGGAAGGTGTAGGACAGCATGGCATCCAGTAATCCGTAAGAAGGCAGTTTCCATGCCTGCACGTTGGCGTTGGCGGGATCGGACCTTCCTTCGGGCGTGAAATTGGCGTAAATATCATCCGCGTAATAGTAAGAAGCCCTTACCCGGAGCCCCTGTAATATTTCATAAGCTGCGCTCAGATTAAATGTGGTTTGCGCCGCATCCCCCACTTTAAGATTTTTGGTGTACAGGTTCACCGTGCCGATCTTCTCGTTGTTATCGTTGAACACATCGGTAGTTACATCATTCTTCCATTTCCAGTCGCCGAGGGAGGCCATCACCTGTATTTCCAGCTTTTGCAGCGGACGGCTGGTAGCTTCGAGTTCTATGCCCTGGTGCAATGCCACTATACCGGCTATATTGGCGCGTACCGGTAAATTGGTAACGGGATCGGTAAAATTGCGAATGAAGTTCTTGTCTTTCCATTCAGTGCGGTACCAGTTGATATTTACGTTAACATAGCGTGAACGAAACCCGTATCCGAGTTCGGTACTGAATATCTTTTCATTTTGCAGGTTCGATGTAACGTCTGTGTTATTGAAATTCGGCCATACAGTGTTAAAGAAAGGCGCTCTTTCAAAGTAGCCGATATTGGCAAACACGTTGTGTTGCTCACTGATACGATAGTTGGCGCCGCCTTTTACTACATAGGTAAGAAAATCTTCCTTACCTGATTCCCATATGGGTTCGGTAGCTTTATCGTAAATAAAATGTTCTATACGCTGGTAGTTGGTATTGGATAAAGAACCCGCTACAAATACGCTCCAGTTGTTCCGGGTGTATTCAGCCGAGAGGTAACCGCCAATTTGTTTTACGATGCCGTCGTTGTGATAGTCAATGGTGCTTTCCTTATCGCCGGCGGCCACATACTTATCAGGATTGTTCAGGTCTTTGGTTTCATAATAGGCCGCTGCGCCCAATGCGTCGTCTAACCGGCGGTAATGAATCCCTTTGTAATAGCGCAAATCGAGACCGGCATTGATGGTTACCGTTGATGAAATATCACGTGCAAGATTAAAAATGGCGCCATACCAGTTGTGCGAGTTCATGGAGGCGCGGCGTACAATGCCGTTGTTGCTGATGTCAGCCACGTACTGGCCGGAGTAGGGACCATCCAGCGCCCAGGGGGTGTTGGCCGTCTGGGGCGTAAAGTCTGCCACGGCTGTCCCGGAGTTCCAGCGGTAAATGTCATCAAACCGGATCAGCCCGTTTTCGTCTTTTGCAAGACTGAAGCCGGATTTGCCGTTGATAGTGCCAATGGGCCCTGTACCACCACCGCGACCAAGCGATGCATAAACTACGGCGCTGAAGTCTGTTTTGCTGTCTACCTTCCAATAATAATTCAGGTTGGCAACAGGCTTGTGATAAAAGTTTTTGCTCCAGCTGTATTCTTTTCCCTGGAAATAGCCCCAACTGTCGTTGTATTTGTGACCACGGTTGATCACAGCGGGATCATTGGGATTGCCAAACAATGTCTGGTACGCAATGCCCGCACTGCGCTGATGATGCCATTGCGGCGCGCCGGTTGCCGTAAGCGTTATGGTATGCTTATCATTTATTTCCCAGCCCAGCGTCAAAAAATAATTCCATGCTTTAAACTCCGTACCATCCACATAGCCTGCTCCCAGTGTGTGCGAGCCCAGGAAGGACAAAGCCAGCCCGTTTTTCAGTTTACCCGTTGAATAACCGAAAGTATATTTCATATAGGCATTGTTGCCAAACGTGGCAGAGGCCATACCGCCCTGTTTCATTTCAGTGGCCTTGGTTACGATATTGATATTACCACCTACAGCTGCGATCGATAGTTTGGAGGCGCCCAGTCCACGCTGCACCTGCACATTGCTGGCAATATCGGCCAGTCCGGCCCAGTTGCTCCAGTATACCCAGCCGTTTTCCATATCGTTCACCGGCACCCCATTGATCATAACGGCTACATTGCTTTGATTGAAGCCGCGCACGTTGATACGCGAATCGCCATAGCCGCCACCCGATTTGGTGATATAGGTAGAAGGCATGGTGCGCAGGATTTCCGGGAATTCCTTGTTACCGATCCGTTCTTCAATAGCAGCGCTGCGGATGGTTGACACGGCCACCGGCGTTACGCGGTCGATGGCCACGTTGCCGGTAACCAACACTTCTTTCAGCGCCACCTGGTTGGGTTGCAGTACAATCTCGCCCAGCGAAGCGCCCGGCTGCACCTCCAGCGTTTTATCCAGGTAACCAATGAATGAAATCACCAGCGTACCTTGCTCATCAATTACAAAAGAAAAACGGCCATCTTCTCCGGAAATGCTATTCAGTTTTTTACTCCCTGTAGTAACGGTGAGGGTTGCCCCGGCAACAGCCTCTTTGGTATCGCCGTCAACCAGTCGCCCGGTAACCGGATTGTTTTGTGCGTGCAGCAGGAATGGCGCCACAAGCCACAAAGCAGCTTGCATGGTAGATAGAATGCTTCTCATATATGCATGTGAATTTTTTGGCTGTCAAAAAAACAACAGCAGTGTTGCTTCCTATGCACCATTACATTACCAAATAATTAAATCTGCGCTTGTGATACTGCGTATATGGGTAACGGATTGTTCAGATGAAATTTTTCCAATCTAAAGAGGCAAGAACCGGGAGCGTTATTCTGGTAAGGGATCGGGGAATACTGAAACAAATGTAGCAGAATTTGTTTTTGCAAACGCTGCTGCTTTCCGAAAAGCAGTGCACAGGTTATTCACCAAAGCAGGGAGTTGTTGGAAATTACCCAAAGACCAGTAAGGTATGACCGGCAGGGGAAGTGGCTGGCCCCGGAAGGCATCAGCGGCCATGCCAACTTAAGCTTCCTGCACTGCCTTGCATGACGCTGGAAACGTTTCCCTTTACTTTACCGTATAGCATCAGGGCGCCTAAAGCATTGAACTTTATGTTACAACAGTTGTTATTAAAACGCTGCTGGTGAGCAGTTTTATGCCCGGCCGCCTTAATTGCGGATACTTCCCTTTTATGCTAACTTTGCCTAAATCATATTTAATATGCTCGATACCATTGAAAGCGCTATTGATGACATAAAAAAAGGCAAACTGGTAATTGTAGTGGACGATGAAGACCGTGAAAATGAAGGAGATTTCATTGCCGCAGCCTCGAAAGTGACGCCCGAAGTGATCAATTTCATGAGCAAATTTGGCCGTGGATTGATCTGTGTGCCCCTCCTGGAAGACCGCTGCGAAGAACTGCAACTCCCCCTGATGGTCAACAACAATACGGCCCTGCATGAAACTGCTTTTACGGTATCGGTAGATCTCCTGGGGCATGGTTGTACTACCGGCATTTCCGCCCACGACCGCGCCCGCACCATCCAGGCCCTGATTGATCCGGCCACCAAACCCACCGACCTGGGCCGACCCGGTCATATATTTCCCCTCAAAGCCAAACGTGGCGGCGTATTGCGCCGGGCAGGCCATACCGAAGCGGCCATTGACCTGGCAAGACTGGCAGGACTCTATCCCGCCGGCGTACTGGTGGAAATTATGAATGAAGACGGCTCCATGGCCCGCCTGCCGGAACTGGAAGTGATAGCCAAAAAATTCGACCTCAAACTGATTTCCATCAAAGACCTTATTGAATACCGATTGAAAACTGATTCCCTGATTGAAGAAATTGTGCGGGTGGATATGCCTACCCGTTATGGTCATTTTAAACTGATAGCCTTCCGCGAAAAAGGGACCGACAACGAACACATGGCGTTGATCAAAGGTGAGTGGGACAAGGAAGAACCCGTGCTGGTACGCGTGCACTCTTCCTGCTTCACCGGCGATATCCTCAGTTCGATGCGTTGCGATTGCGGCGAACAATTACATACTGCCATGCAAATGGTGGAACGCGAAGGCAAAGGCGTGATTCTTTATATGAACCAGGAAGGTCGCGGCATCGGGTTGCTGAACAAATTGCGCGCGTATAAACTGCAGGAAAACGGGTTGGATACGGTGGAGGCAAACCTGCACCTGGGTTTTCCGATGGATAAGCGTGATTATGGGATAGGGGCGCAGATATTGCGTTATCTGGGGATTACCAAGTTGCGGTTATTGAGCAATAATCCGAAGAAAAGAGCGGGTTTGCTGGGGTATGGGTTGGAGATAGTGGAAGCGGTCCCTATAGAGATCAAGCCTAACCCGCATAATGAAAAATACCTGATTACGAAGCGGGATAAGCTGGGGCATGAGATTTTGAAGGGGTGATGGATGGAGGTGGTCAATAAGACGGGTGCATTCAACCCACAACTCCCTCAATTCCCCCCTGCCACTTTTGAGCCCGTACTATCTGCCGTATCCGGCAGTTTGTCCTTTTTCTGCTTCTTATTCCCCCTCCACAAATCGCTCAGCCGGTCGAAATCACGGCGGAAGCTTATACTGGCGCCGGAGCGGTTCTGCCGTGCGCCTGTGCCGCCGAGGTAATTGTACGAATCGCGGTAGAAGAAAGTAAGCACCACTTTACCATCCGGACGAATTTTCCATTCAGCAGTAATATCCGGCAAAAACTGCAGGTTTTGCGTTGCCTGCACCTGTTCGGAAGACAACCCGAAATCGAGCGCGCTGCCGAAAGTGAAGGTGAGCCGCTCATCCATAAAACTCTTCGCAATCTGCCAGGTAAGATTGGTGCGGTCGATATTCAGTTTGCTGCGGTTGATATTATCAATAATGTTGGAGCCACTGTACAATTGCGCATTGAAATTGACCTTGATGCTCTTGTCGTTGAATATTCTCTGAAAGATGGAAGAAAACTGGCGACTGAGCGTATTGGACAACACACCCGATATGCTGTTCATCACCACGCCTTCAAATGCCAGGTTGGTAAGGCCACTCTGGTTCTGCGCGGTTGACAACGGTCCGAAACTATTGAACACAATCAGGAAGGCCACCTGTTTGTTCAACTCATTTTCATCACTCTGTATACGCATCAGGATGGCCTGTGCATCGGCATCGTTCTTCAGCGTACTGTTTTGCGGCATTTCAATCTGGAAAGCGATATCCGGTTGCATCAGCTTTTTGGTTAGCGTAGCAATCACCAGTACCTGTCCGCGGTATTTGCGCACATTGTTGTTGACGTTGGGCGAAGTGCCCGCCTGCAGGGAATTGCCATCGAGTCCCAGGTCGCTGAAACGTACATTTTCGGCCACGTATTCGGCTTCGATATGGATGTCGGCATTGTAGGGGTCGCCGGTCCACTGGATGTAATTGCCTACGCCTTCGCGCAGGCGGAACGGTTTTCGCAGCAGCGATTGAAAATTGAAGTTATAATTCCCCCGGTCAATTTCATAGCGGCCGGTAATAAGAAACTGCCCGTCGGTGCTGGTTTGCATTTTGATATTGCCATGCCCGTTCGCCTCGATGATGTCCTGCGTTACTTCGTCCAGTATCACATACATGTTGGCGTAGTTATTGGCAGTAACGTCGAGGGTTACACGCAGGTTGGCGTCTTCCCGTTGCGGCGTCGGATGCATTTCACGACCGTATACTTTCCATACGATAAAATCGGCCTGACCGCTTTCCCTTCCCGGGCCGGGACGTATGAACAGGTGCGAACTGTCTGCCGGTTCGCCCCGGATATCGAGCCGCATATCGTCCATCGGCCCTTTGAAAGTGGCGTTCACCTTGGCTATAATAGTGCCATAGTAAGATTCTTTGCCGCTGCTGTTGGTGGCCAGCACCAGCAGTTTGTTGGAGTTGAGCGCAAAATCGAAATGCAGATTGTTGAAGGCTTCATGCCGCAGGATACCGCGTGAAATGGAACCGCTGTTGCCCAGCTCATCGCGAATCACGAATGAACCAAAGTCTATCTGTCCATCGGTGAAGTTGAACACGGCCGATGGTATTTTATACGCAACATTGGTATACTTCACTTTCAACTCGCCATCCTGTAAATGGAGGCGCCCCAGGAATTTTAATTTTTCCGGCGGACCGGTAACACGCAATTGACCGGTGGCAAAACCATTGATCTCGCTGAACACGCCCGACAAATATTTTTTCAGCACATTGATGCGGGTGCGTGTAAAATTGCCGTTGATGTCAAGCGGATTGGCAGTTGCCGTATCGGAAAGATTGTATACGCCTTTTGCATCGAATACATAACCGTAGTTGTCAGACAGCGCACTGAAGTTTACTTTGTTTGAATATTCGCTGTAATTGGCTTTCAGGTGCAGCCTGCCGATAGAATCATTATCGAGCCGGAAATGATCAGCCTGTGCGGCCAGGTCGATCTGCATTTTACCGAAGGGGTCCATAACATCAATGGTGCCGCTGAGCAATCCTTCCAGCCGGTTGCTCTTTACGATATAGGGGGTGAAATCGCCGATGCTGATCTTCTTCAGTTCTATTTTTATATCGTTGGTATTGCCGATATCGGAAGGATGGGTGGTTACGAGGATTTCCTGCTGACCGTTATAAAGTTTGACGCCATCGGCCGAAACAAGTTTGCGACTGAGTACCAGTTCGCCGTTCTTATCGATGGTCCAGTTTTTGCCATTCAGGTCAAATCCTGATTTGTTGAACACAATGCGTACGCCATCGCGCATGGTTTGCACACGTGCGGCGATATCGGCGGAGCTGAAAGTCTGGTTGGCGCCGGTTTTGATGGACACATCGGACAAATCTCCCGATGAACTTACATTGATTTCTGCTTTGGGGAAATGCAGGCTATCGTTGATGTAAACGTCTGCTATGGTGGTGCGCATCGACAGCGTGTCGAGGTTACCGGTGCCTTTCAGGTTCAGGTTGTAGAAATGAATATCGTCGTAACTGAACTGCGGAATTTCTGCGTTCAGGTCAAGCAGGTTTTCCTGTGTATTGATGCGGCCGGTGATGGTGCTGTAATTGAAGCCGTCCAGGCGTTTTGAAAAGAAGCCCAGGTATTCATCCACTTTTTTGGTAGTGATTACGAAACTGAAGTTTTCGTTGTTCGGCGACGTAACGGCCGGCTTGATATAACTGGGAAAATATTTATTGAGGAAAGTACGGAACGAGGCCGGCAAATCGCGAATGGAGAATTCGCCCACCAGCACGCCGTCGAATTCATTGCTCAGTACGGTGATCACTTTATTGGTGCCGATCGTTTTCGATTCCACATTCAACGAATCAAACGACATACGTTTGCCATTGCGATAAACCGAGGCATCATAGATGCGTGCCGTACCCAGAAAATTATCGATGTTGTCGCCGGTAAAATTCATCACGAATTTTCCCTGCACGTCTACGCTGTCGGGCATCAGCTTCAGGCTTCTCAGATCGGCGCGGGTCACATCGGCGCTGAAATTGAATTCGGGAATTGCCTTGCTGTAATCGATCAACCCGTTCATGCTCGCGTGCACCATGGAATCGTCAATGATCAGTTCACCGTTAAACAGGCGGTTCGACACTTCCCCTTTTACCACCATGTTGCGATAGGTGTAGTCGTTCATTTCCAGTGAAGGGATGGTGCCATCCAGCCGCGCAATGAGCGTGTTGGTATGTATACCGCGACCGGTAATATTGCCGGAAAAACTGATGCGGCCTACAGTGGACATATTCATGAAACTGCCCAGGTTAAACGAGTCGGTGCGGATAGTACCCGAATAGGAGGGCGGTCCGTTATCGGGAAATTTCATGTTGATGTCGCTCTGCAGCTTGCCCAGGCTGGTTTGCAGGGTGCCATAGGTGACGAAATCTTTTACAAACCCGAAGAAGTTGCCGCGGAAACGCAGGTATTCCAGTTTGTCAAGCCGCGGTTGTTCAATGCCAGCCAGTGATGGCAGCAGGCGGATGGCATCGGGATAGGTGGTGCGGAAATCTTTCGCTACAAAGTCAATGAATGTTTTGTCAATGTCCGGCAACCCGCGCAACGTTAGCGAACCGTTAAGGTAGGTGTCTTTACCGGCTTCTATCACCAGGTTACGGCCGGTCAGGTTTTCAATAGGGCCCTGCACCCTGCCGGTAAGGCGGATGTCTTTTTTCCAGGTGGCCAGTGCCGGCGCAAACCAGGCAATATCGTCGCTGCTTAGGGCGGCATCCACAAAGTTACCGTCGAGGCGCACTTTGGACACAAACCGGTTCATATCGTCGAACGAATCATAGCGCATGGCAAAATAATCGCGAATGCGGCTACGGTTCGTTTGTATATCAAGGTTATGAAACTCCATGGCTTCCGGGTGCATGGTAACATTGGCCACCAGTTGTTTTACCACCATGCCGCTGCGCTCTTTGGTGCTGAGCCGGATTTCGGATTTGATGGAGTCCTGTTGGAACGTAGTGTTGTTGAATTTCCCGTTGATATCGGTAAACAGGATGTGCTGGCCATCGAAATAATCCAGCGGTCCGCGCTCCGTTTCCCGGTCGTTTTTGAAAGTGCCATCGTTCAGGGTGATAGTTTTTACAAAAATGTTCCAGCGGCCGGGATTCCAGCGCAGGTTGTTCGGGTCGTTGATGATCGGGAGCGGTTCGCTTCTTACGACCGTACGGGGCGGCCGGTTGCCGGTATAATTGTAAACGGAGAAGAATGGTTTATCAATGTCGATGCTGTTGATGCGCACCTGTTTGTTGAGCAGGCTCACTTCTTCGGCATCTATATCGAGCGAAGCGAACTGCAGTGTCAAATCCTCGCCACGCCAGGCATCCCGTTGCACGAGGGTCACGTTGCTGAAGGCAGCTTGTTTCAGGTTCAGTTCTATGCCGCCCTCTTTCCGGGTGGGTTGCGGACTGCTGAAATAATCTACCAGGAATTGATAATTCCAGGTGGAGTCTGTGCGCTGCAGGTAAATCACCGCATCGTCGAGCCCGATGTATTGCAATTCAATCTTGTCTTTCAGGAAAAACCAGTCTGTGATGTTGACGGTTACATTGCCGGCATACAACAGGGTGTCGTTGTGCTGGTCTTCTACCAGGGTCCCCTCAAGGTGCATTTTGTTGAACAGGGAGAAATCAACATGCTGCACCCGTACTTTGGCATGGAGATTTTTGGAAAGGGTATTCGTGACCTGTCGCACAAGCCAGTTCTGAACCGGCGTGGTTTGAATGGCCAGCCAGATGAGAATGATCAGGCCTATCAATACCAGCAACACGGTTCGGGATATTTTCCAAAACTTTCTCAGGGTCTGTGTATTAGGTTAAATACTAGGGAACGCCTTTCCCGTGCAAATTCGGTACCAATGAAACCCATCCGGTTCAACTTTCCGGATGCTTTAACAACCGGAATAACACAATCAGCAGGTTATGGATGTATGCAGGAACAGGCAAATTTACATTTTGTTCGCTATCTTATTGATTTTTAACAGGCGTTATATTACGGATTTTGGTTAGCGATGAGGAGGGGGGCAGGGGAAGATATTGTTGGAATTAATAATGTGATGTTTATGGTTTTATATTTTTCGCCGGGTCTTTCACCCCCTCACTTTTATTATAAGCTTCTGATTGCCCAGGGGCAATGGAAAGGTATTGCCATGCCGTCCCCCTGACCATTTTGGCGATATACAATAGCTGCCCTACATGATGGGGATAGTGCGCCAGTTGCCGGTTGATGGCATCAATTACCGTCAAGGGTTCCTGCCGGATGGTTACTGTTTTGAGCAGGTCATTTTCCGTGAGTGATTGGAGTGCCTGTACAAAGCATGACCAGCCTTTTTCCCACAGTTCCAGCAGTTCTTGTTTGGAATAGTTGTGCACTGCGAATTCCTCATCGCGTTTCCGCCATTCCTTTTCACCGTCTTCGGTAAGGAAATTGGTCCAGCGGCTCAGCATATTTCCGGCCATGTGCTGGATGATGGTGGCAATGCTGTTGGACACTTCATTGGGCCTGTAATGAAAATCTGCTTCATTCAATTGTTCAAAAGCTTTTTCACCCAGCTTTTTATAATACAACACCCGTTTGATAACGGTATGGAGGTATTCGGTGCCAATAGAAGTATACATTGTGAAGCGATTGAATGGTTAAATGAATGATTGATTACATGATTAATGGAAAACCACCTTGCAAGTTACAGCGATATCAGATTAAACCGTGGTACATCCATCAGCCCGCCCATCCCCCGCCAGCAGGGGCGCCAGCAGCAACTTACTGCGTAAAGAATGTTGCATGGATGGGGCCTTGGGTAACCCCCCCATCCATGCAGTATACTTGCCGGGGAGCTATCGTGCTGCGCCCCCCAGCGGGGGATGGGCGGGCCCGCAAAACCTAACGCCAACCCCTCAATACCCCGCCGCATGATCATCTCCTCTCTTGTCCGCCACCGCTTCTATCTTCCCATCGGGCCATATGCGGATCACTTCTGTTCTTCCAATAGAACCACGTTCCCTGATGGTATATCCCAATTGCTGTAATTGTGCGCTCACGTCTTTCGGAAAATCCTTTTCCACCGCAATTTCATCCGGCAACCATTGATGATGAAATTTGGGTTTGTTTACCGCATCTTCTGTACTCAAACCAAACTCCAGCATATTCATCAGCGTTTGAAAAACCGACGTGATAATAGTCGTGCCTCCCGGCGTACCCACAATGATATATGGCTTGTTATCTTTCAACACAATCGTCGGCGTCATGGAACTCAGCATGCGTTTGCCCGGTGCAATGGCATTGGCATCCGCGCCTACAGCGCCATACATATTCGGCACGCCGGGCTTTACACTGAAGTCGTCCATTTCATTGTTCAGTAAAAAGCCGGCGCCGCCTACAACGGTATGACTGCCATAACTGCCGTTCAGCGTAGTGGTTACCGACACGGCATTGCCTTCCTTGTCGTAAACACTCAAATGCGTGGTTTCTTCACTTTCGGGGATTATGCCTGCCTGGATGGCGGCGCTGCTGCCTGCCTTCATGGGCTCATACGAACGCATTCTTTCCTTCGCATAGGCTTTACTGGTAAGCGTGGCCACAGGCACTTTGTAAAAATCGGCATCGCCCAGGTATTGGGCGCGGTCGGCATAGGCCCTGCGTTCAATTTCTGTCATAAGCTGTACCGCCTGCACCGAATGAAAACCATATTCTTTTACCGGGTAATCCGCAATCATGTTCATCATCTGCGGCAACAATACGCCACCGCTCGAAGGCAACGGCATCGTTATTACTGTATATCCTTTATAGTCAAAAACAACGGGTTCGCGCTCGGCCGCCTGGTAATTTTTAAGGTCTTCTGCAGTGATAATACCATGGCCGCGTTCCATTTCTTCTACAATAAGCCGGGCGGTTTCTCCCTCATAAAATCCTTTCTGGCCCTGGTTTCGTATACGCTTCAACGTGTTGGCCAGATCTTTTTGCACCAGCGTATCGCCGGCTTTCCATCCGCCTGCTTTTACAAATACAGGCATGATGGTGTTGTATCGGGCAAAGGCTTCTGCAGAACGGTTGAGCCCACGGGCTTCCGCTTCGGTGATCACAAAACCTTTTTCTGCCAGTTGAATGGCCGGTTCAATCAGCGTGCTGAAAGGAAGGCGTGCATATTTATGTGCGGCAAACAACCCCGCCACTGTGCCCGGTACGCCGGCGGCCAGGTGACCGTTCTGACTGCGGTCCAACAGCGCGTTGCCCTGTTCATCGAGGTACATATCGCGGTGCGCTTTGCCCGGCGCTTTTTCGCGGTAATCAATGGCCAGCGTTTTGCCATCGGCCATGCGGGCCACCGTAAAACCGCCGCCGCCGAGGTTGCCGGCATTGGGGTACACCACGGCAAGCGCCAGCTGGGTGGCAATGGCGGCATCCATAGCATTACCGCCCGCTTTCAAAATAGCCAGCCCGGCTTCACTGGCCAGCGGGTGTGCCGATACTACTGCTCCGTTGGTGCATTCAACTTTTTTCTGAATAGTGTATTGGTACGGGTCCGGAAGCGCTACCTGGGCCTTGTGGGGAGCACAGGTGCTGAAACAGGCTGCAAAAACCAGCAAATAAACAATTCGGATCATGATTAAGCGGATTCAACTAAAATTAGGAAAGTAATTTTTCCTGTTTGTTTTTTACGTGCGCGAATTTCTATAACTTTAATATGACGAAAAAAATAATCATACCCATTCGAAAGCTATAACCGAACTACATGCTTGATGAGAATATGAGTGCTGCTTCGCCTGCATGCTTCCAGGCTGCAACTTCTCCATCCTCATTCAACACGTATTTTCGGTAATCGGCCTTTACGGGCTAACCCTTTCTATTATATAGTTAATGGTATTGTATCAGATCGTTTAAGGATTGTTTGCCGTCTTCCGGAACGGACTAAAATTTTTCACGTCACATGAGGAAATGTAAAAGCATTCTGCACTGGCGGAGTGCTTTTCGTTTTTTGCATGGCCGAACGGTGATTAAATACACGGCTGAACCGTGATTAAACAGATAAGGAGCAAAAGCGCCGTTCGGGATGCAGCTTATTAAATTATTAGTCAGGGATATTAGCGTACCTGGAAAATGCCCCTTTTTTAAAATCCGGTGTGGTTGTTCAGGAAAACAATGTGCCGTTCTCTTGTAGTTATAGTAAGTTGTTTGTTCTCTGGTGTTTATCCCCAAATGTTCCCCGTATATTAGCGGAATGAAGATTCCTGCATTCTTATTATTGCTTTTGTTTGCGCCCATTGCGCTGCTATCGCAGTTGCAATCACCGGAAGCTTTTCTCGGATACAAGCCGGGAACACGGTATACGCCGCATTTCAATATTGTAAATTATTGCAAGCACGTGGCGGAAGCTGTTCCTTCCATGGTAAAACTGGAACAGTATGGCGTTACGCATGAAGGCCGTCCGTTATTGCTGTTGTATGTGTCGGCAGCCAATAATATGTCGAGGCTGGAAGAAATCCGCCAGCAGAACCTCCGCCTGGCGGGTTTGTTGCCGGGCAACGCACCGGCAGCGTCGCAGGTACCGGCCATCGTGTGGCTGAGTTATAATGTACATGGCAATGAACCTTCTTCTTCAGAGGCGGCCATGCTTACCTTGTACGAACTGGTGAACCCGGATAACCAACGCACCAAGGCATGGCTCAACAATACAGTGGTGATCATCGATCCCTGCATTAATCCGGATGGTCGTGACCGTTATGTGAACTGGTTTAATTCGGTGGTGGGAAAACATCCTGACCCGCTGCCTTTTACCCGAGAACATGCAGAGCCCTGGCCCGGCGGTCGTTCCAATCATTATTATTTTGATCTCAACCGCGACTGGGCATGGCAAACGCAGCTCGAAAGCCGCCAGCGTATTGAAAAGTATAACCAGTGGCTGCCGCATATTCATGTTGACTATCACGAGCAATTTTATAACAACCCCTATTATTTTGCGCCGGCGGCTGAACCCTATCACGAAGTGATTACGCCCTGGCAGCGCGAATTCCAGGTGACCATTGGGAAGAACAATGCCCGATATTTCGATCAACAGGGTTGGTTGTTTTTTACCAAAGAACAGTTTGACCTCTTTTATCCCAGTTACGGTGATACCTATCCGTTATATAAGGGCGCCATTGGCATGACTTATGAGCAGGGCGGGCACAGTCGCGGCGGCGCAGCGGTAATAGACCATAGCGGCGATACGCTCACCCTCTGGGACCGATTGTACCATCACTTCACCACCGCCATGGCCACCATTGAAGTGACTTCGCAACATGCCAGCCGCGTGGTGCAGGAGTTTCAGCAATACTATGAGAAAGCGCGCACGGCTCCCCTGGGCGAATTCAAAGCCTATGTGGTGAAGGCCGACGAGGGCGACAGGCTGACCAACCTCAAGGCATTGCTGGACAGGAACAATATAGAATGGTTTGATGCCAACAACGGCAGTTATACCGGGCTGAATTATTTTACCGGCAAACAGGAATCATTCAAAACCACCAGTCGGGATATTATTATCAATGCCAACCAGCCGCACAGCAACCTGTTGAAAGTATTGTTCGAACGGCATTCGAAACTGAGCGATTCAGCCACCTACGATATCACCGCCTGGGCCATTCCCTTTTGCTATGGATTGACCACTTACGGACTTAACAACTATGTTACCGGTATCCCCAAAACCAAAAGTGTTGCCGGGGTAAATACCAGCAGCCCGGCCGATGACAACACCACCGCCTGGCTGGTGCGATGGAATGGTACCGCGAGCATGCGTTTCCTCAGCGAAGCCCTGCAGCAGGGATTGAAAGTGCGTTTTGCCGAACAACCTTTTGAATCAGGGGGCAAACACTATGAAAGAGGTACGCTCATCATTACCAGAGCAGGCAACAAAGGCGCCGGCAGTTCGCTGCGTAGGTTGGTAGAAACTGCTGCGCAAAAAGCTTCGGTAACAGCTGAGCCGGTGGCCTCCACCTTTGTTGACAAGGGGACCGATTTCGGTTCAGGCAGGGTACATATTATTCAACCTCCCAAAATTGCTTTGCTGGCAGGCGATGGCGTTTCTTCGCTGGGCATGGGGGAGATCTGGCATTTTTTTGAAGAGATCATTCAATACCCTGTGCATGTAGTATGGGTGCATGATCTGAACACGGCGATACTGAACCAGGTAAACGTGCTGATTCTGCCTGATGGCAATTATCGTTTCCTGGGCGATAAAACGATGAATGACCGGCTGAAGGAATGGGTGCGCGGTGGCGGCCGGCTCATTGCGCTGGAAAATGCTGTGGCGCAGCTGGCGCGTACCGAATGGGGCATTCGTTTGAAAGAAGACGATGCCAAAAAAGAAGGCGCTTCTGAGAATACAACCGACTACAGCCTGTTGCGCAAATATGAAAACCGCGAGCGCGATTTCCTGGTGAATCACAGTCCCGGCGCCATATACAAAGTGGAACTGGACCATACGCATCCGCTGGCTTTTGGTTATCGCGATGCCTATTACACCCTCAAACAGGATGACCGCATTTACAGCTTTTTTTCTGATAACGGCTGGAATGTGGGCGTGGTAAAGAAAGACAACCAGGTGGCAGGGTTTGTAGGCTCGCAATTGCGGGAGAAATTACGCGATGGCCTGTTATTCGGTGTGCAACCGATGGGCCGCGGCAGTGTAATTTACCTGGCAGATAACCCGCTGTTCAGAAGTTTCTGGGAGAATGGGAAATTGTTGTTTGGCAATGCCGTGTTCCTGGTAGGACAATAACAGGGGGCACACTACCCATGGCAAAGCCGGCCACTATGTGTTTTTATAGAAAGCTGTTATAAACCGGCTGATCAGTTTTAAAAGTGAGCTGTTAAAAAAATATGGTTGGATGCGTAAAAGCACCCGGTTTGCTTATTTTGTGCCGACGTACACACCCAAATTGTTGAATCACTCATCCTTGCAACATAAACAGGCTTCCATGAGATCGGATTTTTACAGGATTGTAGCAGTATTTATTTTTCTTTTCTTTCTCCAGGCGCGCGTGACAGCGCAGCCGCCGCGGTCTTTTGCCGCTTCTGAAATTTATGCGCAATTGCAAAAACTGCAGGTTCTTGGTTCTGTATTGTATGTGGGCGCTCATCCCGATGATGAGAATACCCGATTGATAGCCTGGCTCTCCAAAGAAAAAAAATACCGCACTGCATATCTCTCGCTCACGCGTGGAGATGGCGGGCAAAACCTGATTGGCGATGAGCAGGGCGTGCCGCTGGGATTGATCCGCACGCAGGAACTGCTGGCAGCGCGACAGGTAGACGGCGGCGAGCAATTCTTTTCCACTGCCTTTGATTTCGGATTTTCGAAAAACCCGGAAGAAACATTTCGTATCTGGGACAAAGAAAAAATACTGGGCGATGTGGTGTTTGTAATCCGTCATTTCAAACCTGATGTAATCATCACCCGGTTTCCCGAAGATAGTCGCGCTGGGCACGGACATCACAGCGCTTCGGCTATACTGGCGCGTGAGGCGTTTTTTGCCGCGGCAGACCCGAATCGTTTTCCCGAGCATTTTGATCTGGGGTTACAACCCTGGCAGGCAAAACGGTTGCTGTGGAACACCTTTAATTTCGGCAATAACAATACCATCCGGCCCAATCAGTTCAAACTGGAAGTGGGGGCTTACAATGCCGTGCTAGGCAGCAGTTATGGAGAAATTGCCGCGCACAGCCGGAGCCAGCACAAAAGCCAGGGATTCGGCGTAGCCTCCCAGCGGGGCGAAGCCTATGAATATTTTGTACCCATAGCTGGTGATACAGTATTTACAGAGCTTATGCAGGGTGTTGACATCACCTGGAAGCGCGTAGGAGAGCCCGCAATCGGCAGCATGCTGGAAAAACTGTTGCAGGCCTTTGATATTAAGACGCCGGAAAAAATTGTACCCGGCCTGCTGGACATACGCAGCCGTTTACGCAATAGTCAGCATGAGTCGCCATGGATTGTTCAAAAGCAAAAGGAAATTGATCAATTGATTGCTGCCTGCATGGGACTGTATTTTGAAGCCACCACGCAGCAGCCTTTTGCCATCACAGGCGATTCGCTCACAATCAATTTTACGGTTATCAATCGCAGCACTGTTCCCTTGCGCCAGGTGCGGGTGCAATATGCCGATGCTATGTTTACCATAGACTCACTGCGCAGCAATGTGCCGCAGACCATACCACTGACCTTCAAGGTAAAGGATGATTTTATGAAGGACCAACCCTACTGGTTGCGGGAGCAGATGACGGAAGGCGGTTTTACCATTGGTACGCGCCAGTTGCTTACCATGCCGCGCAACAATCCCAATGAAGTTACCGTACATTATTTTTTTGCGGATAATCATCCCGTACAGCTGCAGTATCCCGTGCAATACAAACATACTGACCCGGTGAAGGGAGAGTTGTACGAGCCGGTGATCACGGTGCCGCCGGTGATCGTAAGCACTTCCCCGCAAGTGGTCCTGACCAACGTAACGCCGCGTGTGTCGCCCAGGCTGACCGTGCGTTACCAGAGTTTGTCGGAAAGAGGAAAACTGGCCGGTGCAATTGTCTTCAACAACAGTGGTAAACAGATTGCCTCAAAACCGCGCCGGATCAACCTGGGTAAAAACCAGGTTACCGAAGAAACTTTCGCGCTGGACACGCTGGCCTCCGTGAAAAAGAACACGGAGATCAGTGCGTCCATCCTGTTGAAAGATGAAGCTGCAAAAGACGAATATCATTCCAACTACATGCGGCTGATCAGGTACGATCACATACCTACGGTACATTATTTTTTCCAGTCGAAGGCAAAACTGGTCACGGAAGATATTCGTGTGGTGGGCAAACGCGTTGGTTATATCAGGGGCGCCGGCGACAATGTGCCGGAAGCATTACAGGCCATGGGCTATCAGGTAGTGATGCTGGACGAACACAACCTGGTATTGCCCACCCTGTCGGGACTGGACGCCATCATCACCGGTGTGCGCGCCTATAATGTGCACGACTGGCTGGAAAGGAAATATGATGTGCTGATGAACTATGTGCGCAATGGCGGCAACCTGATTGTGCAATATAATACCAGCAATTTCATCAGTTCGGTCACCTCCAAAATTGGACCCTATCCCTTTACGATCTCACGTAACCGGGTAACCGATGAAAAGGCGCCGGTGAAATTTTTGCTGCCCAAACACCAGGTGCTGAACTATCCCAACAGGATTACAGAAAAGGATTTTGACAACTGGGTGCAGGAACGCGGCATTTATTTTGCCGACAAACTGGACCCGCAATGGGAAACGCCGCTTGCCATGGCGGATAAAGGAGAGGATGAACAAAAAGGAAGCCTGATTATTGCACGCTACGGAAAAGGTACCTTCGTATATACCGGGCTGGTGTTTTTCAGGCAATTGCCTGCCGGCGTGCCTGGCGCTTACCGGTTAATGGCCAATTTGATAGCGCTGAATAAAACACCCAAAAGCAAGCGATAAAGCACAATAACCTTGTCCTTTGAAACTTTTTATTTGTGAATTGTTTTTGTATTTTTTGAAGTGTGCGTTTTAAAGGAGAATCATTAATGAAGTTATCGCCACAACGGAGGGCGCAGATAGCATTGGTAATAGCTATTGTGCTCGGATTGGTAATCGGGAAATTGATCAAAAAGATATCATTGGGCATGTTGCTGGGTGTATTGCTGGCGCTGATCTACCTGATGATGTTCAGTGGTCGGAAAAAAAGAAGACGAAACGATTAAATGCCATACTATGATTCATGATGAACGGGAAAAAGTTCCGTTATTCAGAAAGTGGAGTTATTGGTATGTACTGGTGATCGCATTCCTTTCGGTGCTGATCTTTTTGTTTTACCTCTTTACCAAACATTTCTCATGAACTTTTCCCGCCTCGACTGGATAGTACTGATTGTAACGCTTGCTGCCATTGTACTGTACGGGGTGCTGCGCAGCCGCACTTCAAAGAACCTTGATGGTTATTTCCTCAGCGACCGCCAGATGCCCTGGTGGATCGTGTTGCTGAGCGTGATGGGCACACAGGCCAGCGCCATCACCTTTTTGACTGCGCCCGGACAGGCGTATACAGACGGTATGCGGTTTGTGCAATATTATTTCGGGCTGCCTATTGCCATGGTCATCATCTGCATCAGCTTTGTGCCCATATACCGCAAACTGAAATGTTATACGGCCTACGAGTATTTGGAAACACGATTCGATGCAAAGACCAGGGCGCTTACCGCTTTCCTGTTCCTGGTTTCACGCGGCCTTTCAACGGGTATCAGTATACTGGCGCCTTCCATCGTGCTGCATAGTATGCTGGGCTGGAACATCACCATCACCAACCTGTTCATGGGCGGATTGCTGATCATCTATACGGTTACCGGCGGTAGCAAAGCCGTTGCCTATACCCAGCAACTGCAATTTGTGATCATTTATAGCGGTATGTTCATTGCAGCCTGGTGGGCCATCAAAATGTTGCCGGAAGGAGTGGGGCTCACCGAAGCGTTGCACATCAGTGGTAAATCGGGTAAAGTGAATGTGATTACTTCGGGCATTACCGAATCCGGGTTCAACTGGAAAGACCGCTATAATATTTTCAGCGGCATCATCGGCGGACTGTTCCTGGCGTTGAGTTATTTCGGCACCGACCAGAGCCAGGTGGGCAGGTATCTGACCGCACGCAGCGATAAGGAAAGCAAGCTGGGACTGATTTTGAACGGCCTGGTGAAAGTGCCCTTGCAGTTCAGCATCATGCTCATCGGGTTGCTGGTGTTTGCCTTTTACCAGTTTCAGAAAGCGCCGGCTTATTTTAATCTTGCCGAAGAAAGCAATGTGCGCAACAGCCAGTATGCAGGAGATTATGCTGCGGCCACTGCCCGCTATAATTTGTTGCAGCAACAAAAGCAGCTGACCGTTACGCAACTGGCGGCCGCATTAAACAGCCATGATGAACAGGCCGTTGCTGATTTGCGCGCGCAACTGGAGGCACAACAAGCCGAAGGCATGGCGATCAGGAACGATATTCGCGAAATTGTAAAGAAAGCCAATCCCGGCAGCGATGCCAACGATACCAACTATATATTTCTGCGCTTCGTGGGCGATTTTCTGCCCAACGGCATAGTCGGACTGATCATCGCCATTATCTTTCTGGCTTCCTGGGGCGCCATAGCGGCTGCGCTCAATTCACTGGCAAGCACCACCATGGTTGACTTCCACATGAAGCTCACGAAAAAAACGCTTACGCCGCTGCAGGAATATCGCTGGTCGAAAGCGTATACGTTTATCTGGGGCATCTTCTGTATGCTTACGGCACAATTTGCGTACAACCTTGGCAACAGCCTGATTGAAGCAGTGAATATTTTAGGCTCGCTGTTTTATGGCACCATACTGGGCATCTTCCTCACTGCATTTTATTTCAAACAAATCAAAGGGCATGCAGTGTTTACAGCGGCGCTGGTGGCAGAAGCGATTGTTGTATTGATTTATAAACTTGATATTGTATCATTCCTCTGGCTGAATGCCATTGGCGCTTTGGCAGTGATTGTGATTGCGTGGTTGTTGCAGACGCTGTTGTTTGCAAATAGTAAAAGCCAGGTGGCGGGAGAATAGCCATCTTGCTGATGGTATTGACATGGTCGAAGATGGCTTCCAGCTCATAAAAAAGCCCCGCTTTATAGCAGGGCTTTAGCAGCAACAATATTTTATTATTTCAGCGATTTAATGAGCTTTTCATTCAGGGCCACATAATCATCGTTTTTGGCTTCTTTGGCCAGTTCTATTGACTTGTTGGCAGCCTTGACTGCTTCGTCTTTTTTGCCCAGTTTGGCCAGGCAGTTGGCATATTGATGCCATACCCAGAATGCTTTGGGACTTTGTTCTACCGCTTTATTGAACCATTCCAGCGCCTTGCTGAGGTCCTTGCCATTTTCCAGGTAGTACATGGCGGCGCCAAAATAAGGTTTGTTGCCTTCTTCCTTGCTCATCACTTCATTGATCTGCGCCATTACTTTCGTATCTACATCAGTGGAAATGGGCAGCGTTACAGCTGTTTTTTCCCACATGATCTGCAGGGCGCAGCTGTTAGACTTTACGTCTGCAAATTGTATGGTGAAGGTTTCAACAGGTTCTTTCAATGCAGCCGGTTTTACCTGCACACGCACCACATCTTCCTCTTGTTTGTAGGCAGCGGGTGAGGTAACATTGGTTTGTTTGGTAATGATGATGGTCCAGCTGTTCTTGTCGGGAATGGTCAGCAGGCCGTATTTACCAGCGGGAATTTTTGTGCCACCAATGGTTACTTCATCGCTGAACGTAAGGGTGGTGGCGCCATTGGCTCCGGTACGCCATACTTTGTTATAAGGCACCAGGTCGCCGAATATTTTGCGGCCCTTAATACCGGGGCGGGAATAGGACAATTCTATAGTTCCCAATCCCATCTCTTGCTTGATCGTTTGTGAAGGCGAAGCAGCGGGTGTACGCAGCTGCTGCGCCTGAACGGAGCATAAGGCAAAGCATAAAGTCGCTATCAACAAGGGTTTTCTCATGACGCGTTGAATTTTTTTAAGCGTTTAATAATATTTGGCAAAAATAGGTGAATTGAGAGCTTACCGCATGAAACTTATGTGAACGGTACTCAGAATCGTACAATCACGGTAGCCCTTGCCTTGCGGCCCCGGAGTAATTTCCATTTCGGGCCTTCCCGGACAAGTCGCAGGGCCTCGGCATCATGTTCTTCTGATAATGACTGCTCTATGCGGAAATCGGACAGTTCTCCCTTCCTGTTCACTTCGAAAGAAACAGTTACCTGTCCGGTAGTATCAGGTTGTGTTGAAGGAATTTTCTTGTTTTTGGAAAGATACGCTTCATAGGCTACCCATCCCTGCACAGGCTGGGCATTCTGTACCATCACTGCAGGATAACCGCTGATTGCTTTCTTCGCCTTTTTGTCTGCATTGCCGTAACCTGTTACAACCAGGTCTGCCAATGAATCATTCGGCACCAGGCTGATGCGGTTGTGCGACAGTGATGCGTTACCCCTTATGTTGTTCTGCAGTTGTAACCGTTGCGAAGCAAAACCCGGCGAACCGACAAGTATATGAATAGGGCTATCCGTTGTTACCGGTATTTTAAAAAAGCCCTGCATGTCGGTAAAGTAATTGCTGCGATAATTTTCCACCTGCACAAAAGCGTTTGCCAGGGGATTGTTGCGGTGATCGGTTACCACGCCACTGATGAAATCCTGCAGCTTCTCGTTAAGAGGCTGGCTGCCTGTATCAGCGTAACGCCGGGCAGCCTGTTCTTGTACGCGTACTACTTCTGTTTCCAATTCCTTGATCGCCTGGGCCCTGTCGTGTTGCAGCTGTCTTTTTGCATCTTCCAGACGCGCCTTTTCCACTGCCTCTGCCAGGGGCAATTCCTGGCGCACAGAATCTGGACGGGCCGGGCGTGTAAACCCTGCTGCATTGCTCACAGGCGGTGCTGTGCTGCGGGGGCGTGCAACGGTGGGCTCCGCTACTTTGGCCGTCGCAGCTTCGGAAGCATCGGACAATCCTTTATCAGGGAACCCGGTATCGGTTAATGCTGCTGTTGGTACAGTGTCGGGCTGAACCGGCAGTTGTTCCTGTGTTGCAGGCGCCGGTTGCGTATGTGCCAGACCTTTATTTGGAGCATCATGATTTCTGTAATAGAACCACATGGCAGACCCGGCCAGGATAATCACTGCTGCGGCAGCCTGCCACCAGCGGAACGAACGTACCGGGGCAGTAGTGGAAGGTTGGGCCGGCTGTGCCTGCAGTTGCCGGCGCATTGTTTCCAGTTGCGTGTCAATTACCGGCGCTTCGTATTGCTGCATGGCTTCGCCAAATCCTTCCATCGCATCAGCCAGGAAGGGATCGTCGAGCGCAGCCTTTTCCAGCGCATGCATTTCTTCGGGCGACAACTCTCCGTTCCAGTATCGCCGGAGATATGCTGCAGAATAGATAATATCGTCTTTCTTGCTGCTCATTCCATCACTGTTGCTGCTGTTGTCAGGAACCGGATGCTTTTGCTACAGCTGTTTTTTCCATACAGATCTTCAGGTTTCGTCTGCCGTTCTGTATGTAACTACGTACCTTGTTCCATTCGAGCCCTGTTACAGCCGCAATTTCTTTATAACATTTGTTTTGTAAATAAAACATTTCTACGGCCGTTTTCTGGTCCGGTGATAATGTTTGCAGACACCGTTCCAGTTTTGCCAGGTTCTCTTCACGCTGGAATGCGCCATTCAGATGCAGTTCTTCTTCTGATTGCACAAGTTCCGGCTTAAATTCGGTGGTTTTCAGGTTTTTGGGGGTTCGCAACTGCATGAGGCAATGGTTGCGCGCCAGGGTATAGAGCCAGCTTTTGAAATTGTCTACCTCGTGCTTTCTCAGTTTCACCACCAGCTCTTCAAATATTTGCATAACGGCATCCCGGGCCGGTTCCGGCTGCTTCAGGTACTTGAGGCAAACACCGTAGAGCAAATCCATATACCGCTGAAACAGAACTGCCAACAGGTCCATATTGCCCGTGGTTCTGAACTGCGCCGCCAGTTCCCGGTCAGGGAGGTCATTCTTTTCTATATGCTTTAGAAAGGTCACGCAGGGTTAAAATTAATAAAAACCAGGGGGTTGAACTATATGGGGGAGGAGCGGCGAGTAGCCGCTGCTTCATGTCCCGGATTAACAGGGGTTGTTTGAATTATATGAGGGAGGAGCGGCGAGTTGTTTGGGGATTGATACACAGCGCACCCATATCATTTGAAAGGCGCAAACGTTTCGCGGCATTTTTCCAATCCGCTAAGGCGCAAACGCTGTGCATGAATAATGCACCTGGTGTTCCTTTTATGTCTTCGCCTTTGTAACGCTTATGCAATTTAGCACTTCATGCATCTCATTATCTGCAAACCAACGCTTATGCCAAAATCACTCCAACTATCCATCCCGGTTCCCTGCCAGGAAAAATGGCAGGCTATGGAACCGGTTAATGGCGGACGTTACTGTTCCAGGTGCCAGCAAACAGTAGTAGATTTTTCGGGTATGAGTGACCGTGAAGTGTTGCAGTTCCTGGAACAAACCAGCGGCCGGGTATGCGGCCGACTGCATACCGATCAGTTAAACCGCGATATACAAGCGCCATGCAACACAAGGTTGCCTTGGTTGAAATACCTGCTCACTGTTTCCATACCGGCTTTCCTGGCCAGTTTTAAAGGCAATGCACCAACCGCTAAGCAACTGCCCGTAATGGAAATGGTATCTCCCAAAGAAGGGCCCCGTACTATTGAGGAACATCTGCTGCATAGTTCCGATAGCACCGACCTGGTGGTCATGGGAAGGGTGCTGGAGCCGGGTGGCCTGGCGCTGCAGGGAGCCAGTATCATGATCAAGGGCAGCAGCCGGGGAACCACGACAGACGCGCAGGGCTACTTTATGCTGAAGTTCCGGGATGAAAAGGAAGTGCCATTGGTCATTTCTGCCATTGGATTTGCAACCAGGGAAATCTGGGTCAAGCCGGCGAAAACCACTGCTGCAACAATGGTAGAGGTTAAATTAACCGACCGGCAGGAAATTGTTTTGGGCGAACTGGTCATTGTGGCCCCGAGAAAAAAGAAAACGCCGGAAAAAATTGTTACGGATACGCCATCAACATCCCCACTGCACCCTCCCGTGAAGATTTTTCCCAACCCGGTTTCCGCGGGCCATCCTGTTACATTGGAAATGCCGATAAAGAAAAAAGGAAACTATGTGGTGGAAGTCATCAATTTGGGCGGCCAACTGGCAAAAAGCGAAAGCATCTCAGCTGGTAAGGGGTTTCATACAACCACCATACAAACACAAGACCTGGTGGCAGGAGAATATGTAGTGGTCATCCGCGACAGGGCAGGCACCAAAGCGGGTGTGGGCAAATTACTTGTAAGGTAACAATTGTCGCTGGCCGGGAAGATTGTATGCTGCTCAATTGCTGAATGCCATTCTTATCAACGGCTTATACATCCTTAGGAAACCGGCTGGTCCGCAACGAAATGTCTGGTGCGTATATGGGCGCCTGGCGCTTCAAAAATATATCTAGCCAAAATAGTGTTGCTGTAAAACCTTGTAATTCGGTCACTATCTGCCCTAAACCCTGTCAGCATAGCAAATGTGTTGCACGAAAACCCTGGTGGTGTTTATGTAGAGTGCGGTACGCGTCCCGCTTTTGCGGGACTTTTTATGGGAAAAAAAATCCCGCCGGAGGCGGGACGCACTAATCAAATACCTTTAACCATTAAACCTTATCCTATTGCTGCAAATATGATGAATAAATACTAATAGTTTATCAGTGAAAGGCAAACGATTTATCATACTAAGAGATTACATGTAGTTGCAATAAGCTATTTCCTGTTTACATGAATGATAAAAAATCTAAACAAAGAGTATAACTACCAGCCGTATTTGCCAATGTAACCGGTATCAACCTTGCTGTATTTGGTTTAAACTGTATGCACGCGTGTATGAATTGCTTGTTTTACCAGCCGGGGGAAAGCCGGCAGGGAACAATTACTGAAATGCAGGATGGAAGCGTTGCAGGGTTTCGCGCAGATACGACCGGTCGAGGTGGGTATAGATTTCGGTAGTGGTAATGCTTTCATGCCCGAGCATTTCCTGCACAGCGCGGAGGTCTGCGCCGCCTTCCACCAGGTGGGTGGCAAATGAGTGGCGAAAAGTGTGTGGTGAAATATTTTTGGTGATGCCTGCTTTGCCGGCCAGGTCTTTAATGATCATAAAGATCATCACCCGCGACAACCTGCCGCCCCGGCGGTTGAGGAATAAAATATCTTCATTGCCTTTTTTGATGGGCAGATGCACGCGCACCGTGTTTTTGTAAATGCCGATATGTTTGATAGCCGCCCGCCCGATCGGCACCAGGCGTTCCTTATCGCCCTTGCCGATAACACGAATAAATCCGAGATCGGGAAAATAATTGGAGAGGCGAAGATTGATCACTTCACTCACCCGCAGCCCGCAACTGTACATGGTTTCGAGGATGGCTTTGTTGCGTTCGCCCTCGGGTTTACTGAGATCAATGGCTGCAATGATGCTTTCAATCTCTTCCACGCTCAGCACATCGGGCAGTGCTCTTTTCAGTCGCGGCGCCTCCAGCAATGCAGTGGGGTCTTTGTCTGTAAGGTTTTCTATCAAACAAAATTTATAAAAGGAACGTATACCCGAAATGATACGCGCCTGGGAAGCGGGTGTCATACCCAGTTCACCCACATAGCGGATAAATTGCTGCAGGTGTTCCAGGGTCACCTGGGCAGGAGACCCACTATTCCCCGTCGTTTGCAGGTATTGTACCAGCATTTCCACGTCGTGCAGGTAGGCCTGTACCGAATTATCCGACAGTGATTTTTCCAGTTGCAGGTACGCTTTGTAATTTTTTAAATGAGGCTCCCACATTTTGTTTGTTTGATCGAACTATCCTTTATATTCGCTGTTCAAATTTAGCGTTTCGGAGGTCATGTCGTTGACAGGCAACGACCTAAAGATTCAACTTTATTAGGCACTTAAAATCAGTTTAGCAAGCTAATGCTTAGATCGCTGCGCTCGTACAAAGGAAGAATGCGCACCTACCGGTCCGTCTTCAGAAAATTTCTTACCCGGCTTGAAAAAAATCCGCCGAGGGGATTGGATACAATGGTGGTGCAGGAAAATGAACAGGTATGGCAGGAAACAGATTGCCTGGCCTGCGCCAATTGTTGCAAAACAATGTCACCCACCTTCACCCGGTCCGATGTAAAACGCATTGCAGCACATTTCGGCATGACGGAAAAAGCATTCCGCGAGAAATGGCTGTATAAAGACCGCACAGGCGATTGGATGAACAGGAAGCAGCCTTGCCAGTTTCTCAATCTGGAAAACAACAAGTGCAGCATTTACCCGATACGCCCCAGGGACTGCGCAGGGTTTCCCCATCATACCAAGCGCAGGATGGTGGATTACATGCACGTGTTTAAACAGAATATAGAATACTGTCCGGCCACTTTCCGCCTTATCGAGCGGTTGATGGAAAGGGTACCGAAGTAAAATTCACCACCAGGGCCCGGAGACGGGAGCAGGATCGCTGTGGTTCTTTGGGCCTGGAGGGCGTGCTCAGATAAACACATCTTCAATAAAAAAATACTCCGGCGCTTTTCCCGGCAGCAGGGTGATGGCGAGAATATCGTATTGAATGCGTCTCCACTGCGAATACGTAGCCTGGTAGGCAATAGCTGCGGCCTGCAGGTGTTTGAATTTTTTCCGGTCTACACTTTCTTCCGGAAATCCAAAGCGTGTGCTCCGCCTTGTTTTTACTTCAACAAAATGCAGCACGCCATTTTTTTCCGCCACAATATCTATTTCATACCGGCCATGTTTCCAGTTGCAATGCAAAATGGTAAAGTCATGCTGCTGCAGCCAGGATGCCGCCATCGCTTCTCCGCTTTTGCCGGTATGGATATGGTTACTCTTCATTAGTTTTTGTAACATTGCGCTTTCTTTGCCAGTGACGGCAAATAATACTAATTGAGTGGACTAAAATATGAGTAATTCTGTAACCATTTACCGGCTCGAAGGAAACGTTCAACACTATGCGTGGGGCGGAACGCAGTTTATTCCTGCTTTATTGCAGCGTGAGAACCCCGACAACAAACCATTTGCAGAATACTGGATGGGCGCACATGAAAATGTGCCTGCTGTAGTTGTGAAGCCAGATGGCAGCAGGGAACCACTCAATCAATTTATTCAATCCAATCCTGCTGCGCTGTTGGGCGAGCCGGTATTCCGGCAATTCGGCCGATTGCCCTACCTGTTCAAAGTACTGGATGTAAAAGATATGCTCAGCATACAGGTGCATCCCGATAAAAAATCAGCCGCTGCAGCGTTTGCGGAAGAAAACAAAAAAGGGATTGCGCTGAATGCGCCGGACAGAAACTATAAAGACGACAACCACAAGCCGGAACTGATGTACGCGCTGAGTGAGTTCTGGTTGCTGCACGGTTTTAAACCGGCAGACGCCTTGCTGCAGCAGTTGCAGGCAGTGCCGGAATTGCAATTCCTGGCGCCGGTATTCGGTAAGGATAATTATGCTGCTTTGTATGAAAAGGTGATGACCATGGAGCAGCAGGAAGTAAACAAACACTTACAGCCGCTGCTGGACCGCATCGTGCCTTTGTACAATAAAGGCTTGCTCAACAAAAACCAGGAAGATTTCTGGGCGGCGCGGGCGGCCGGTACTTTTAACCAGGGCAATCAGATCGATCGCGGTATATTTTCCATTTATTTTTTCAACCTCGTGCATTTGCGCCCCGGCGAAACGATCTTCCAGGACGCCGGCATTCCGCATGCCTACCTCGAAGGGCAGAATATGGAAATTATGGCCAATTCTGATAATGTATTACGGGGTGGGTTAACCGTAAAGCATATCGATGTAGGGGAACTGATGAAGCATGTGCGCTTTGAACCGGTTAATCCGAAAGTGATTACCGGAACGCTGGGCAGCGCCGGTAGTGAAACGGTATTTCCTACGCCGGTAAATGATTTTGAATTGCGCTGCATTACATTGGAAAAAGATCAGACCATTCAACTGAAGGCGCATACTACTGAAATTTTCTTTGTTTACAAGGGTGCAATTGCTGCGCAAAGCAGCGGTACTACGTTGTCGCCCATCAGCGCCGGCAATGCAATGCTTGCTGTAGCAGGGGCCACAGTGGAACTGAAAGGCATGGAGCCGTCGGTGGTGTTCAGGGCTACGGTGCCGGCATGATGTGCGGGCCAAAGTAATATTCCAGGTGTTATCGTATATGTATATACGATAATTTATTTGTGTTTTGGAAGGAAAGGTATACTTTTGTTGCCTCTCCGATAGCCGATGGGGTGGAGGCCGCCCGGCCAGCGTGAAGCCCGGCACATTGGTGCGGCAGGGTCCACCGGCAGTTGAGAATGTTGCCGATTAAATCTTTTCAATTATTTTTGCCACTATATCGATCGCTTATGAAACAACATAAATCAATTATCTGGTCATTGGTTTTAATGGTTGCCGTTGCTGCCCTGTACCGTGTTATTCCCGGCAGACCGCACAATTTCGCACCGCAGTGGGCCCTGGCCATATTTGGCGGCGCTGTGATCAGCAACAAGCGCCTGGCTTTGGTATTGCCGGTGCTGAGCATGTTCCTGTCAGACCTTCTTTATTTTGGCTTATATAATGCAGGCATCAGTTCCACAAACGGTTTTTACGAAGGCCAGTGGATCAATTACCTGCTGTTTGCCAGCGTAACCGTTTTCGGGTTCTTTATTAAACGCATTACTACTGGCCGTGTATTTGCCATGTCTGTACTGGGCGCCACCTGGTTCTTTATTGTATCCAACTTTCTTACCTGGGCAGGCGCCGGTGAGTATGTAGAATATCCTCATACCTGGCAGGGACTGGTGGCATGCTATACAGCTGGGCTGCCGTTCTATGGCAACAGTGTGGTGGCAACCTTGTTGTTCGGCGCGGTATTGTTTGGGGCATGGCACCTGGTTACCCGCCGCAGCGTACAGCAAGTGCCCGCATAACGCCGGCCATGCACTGGGAATTCCAAATTCCAAAGCACAAATAATAAAAAAACAAGCACCGATGGTACTTCCAATCGGTGCTTGTTTTTTGTTATCCGGAATATCTGCTAAATATCCATCGGGTTATTTTCAAAACCTTCATCTACCAACAGGTTTTTTCCGTCCGCTGCACTCGTAGCCAGCTGGTCGCAGCGGTTATTGTAGGGATTGTCTGCGTGTCCTTTCACCCATACAAATTTTATGTTGTGCTTTTTGGCAAGATGGTAATAACGCAACCAAAGGTCTTTGTTTTTCTTTCCTCCTTTAAAATCGGTGGCGATCCATTTTTTCAACCATCCTTCTTCCACAGCCTTTACCACATATTGACTGTCGGAATAAATGGTAATATTCAATCCTTCGCGGTTCAATGCTTCCAGGGCAGCAATAACGGCCAGCAGTTCCATGCGGTTGTTGGTAGTGCGCCGGTAGCCGGCAGAAAGTTCTTTTACGTGTTTGCCCCATTGCAAGATCACACCATATCCTCCGGGTCCCGGATTGCCGCGTGATGCGCCATCAGTATATACAATCAGTTGCGGTGAAGAAGCGGTCATTGTTTGTATCAAAAATTTTAAACGTTTCAAAGGGAGGCGGCAAAAGAAAGTCCTACCTTCTTTCTTCACACCTGTATCACTCCGGTTCTAAACGGTTCTATTTCCGGATTGTTGTTGGCGGCGGCAATGCCTTCAGCAATTACCTGCCGGGTGGCCAGGGGATCGATAATGGCATCCACCCACAAACGGGCTGCGGCGTAGTACGGCGTGGTTTGCTGATCGTAGCGGCCTTTTATTTCACTCAATAATTTTTGTTCTTCTTCGGGCGACACTTCGCGGCCTTTCGCTTTCATGGCCGATACCTGTATCTGCAACAAAGTTTTTGCCGCCTGTTCGCCACCCATTACGGCAATGCGTGCTGTAGGCCAGGCATAGATGAAGCGCGGATCGTAAGCTTTGCCGCACATGGCGTAATTGCCGGCGCCGTAGGAGTTACCTACTACAATGGTAATTTTGGGCACCACACTGTTGGCAACAGCATTTACCATTTTTGCACCGTCTTTGATAATGCCGGCATGCTCACTGCGCGAACCTACCATAAAGCCGGTAACGTCCTGCAAAAACACGAGCGGGATTTTTTTCTGGTTGCAGTTCATGATGAAGCGTGCGGCCTTGTCGGCGCTGTCGTTATAAATAACGCCACCCATTTGTCTTTCACCACGATGATTCTTTACAATGGTGCGCTGGTTGGCCACAATGCCTACAGCCCATCCATCAATGCGCGCATAACCACAAAGGATGGTTTTACCATATTCCTGCTTGAACTGTTCAAATGCGGAGTCGTCTACGATGCGTTCGATCACTTCCAGCATATCGTAGGGGCGCGTTACATCTGCCGGGATGATGCCATACAATTCCGCCGGATCTTTTTTTGGTGGTGCTGGTTTAATGCGATCGAAGCCGGCTTCCGGCGATTTGCCCAGTTTGGACATAATCTTTTTTACCTGGTCGAGGCAGGCCTGTTCTGTATCGAACTTATAATCGGCAATGCCACTGATAGCATTATGGGTGTAAGCGCCACCCAATGTTTCGGTATCTACCTGTTCGCCGATGGCTGCCCGTACCAGGTAGGGGCCGGCGAGGAAGATGGAACCGTTGCCTTCCACCATCAGCGTTTCATCGCTCATGATGGGCAGGTAAGCGCCACCGGCCACACAGGCGCCCATAACGGCGGCAATTTGCGTAATGCCCATGGCGCTCATACGCGCATTGTTGCGGAAGATGCGGCCGAAATGTTCTTTATCGGGAAAAATTTCATCCTGCATGGGAAGAAACACACCGGCACTGTCAACCAGGTAAATGATGGGCAACCGGTTTTCCATGGCAATCTCCTGCATGCGCAGATTCTTTTTGCCGGTGATAGGGAACCAGGCGCCTGCTTTTACGGTCTGATCGTTGGCAACTATCACACACTGGCGACCGCTTACATAGCCTATGCCGGCCACGGTGCCGCCCGCAGGACAGCCGCCCTGTTCGGCATACATGTCCCAGCCTGCAAAGGCGCCGATTTCCACAAACGGACGGCCTTCGTCCAGCAGGTAGGCGATGCGTTCCCGCGCGGTCAGTTTGTTTTTCTCCCGTTGCTTTTCAATGGCTTTCCTGCCGCCGCCCAGTTTTACCTGGTCCAGTCGCTGGCGCATTTCGCTTAATGCCCGTTTCATGACGTCTTCGTTCCGGTTGAATTCGAGATCCATGGTTTGCATTGGTTTTATGTTGTGTGGGCACGTTTCGGGCCCCCCGTCCATGCGACATTGTTGCTAATGTAAGTTCGTGCTGCGCCCCCGCCAGCGAGGCGAAAATAACCCATCTTGCCAGAAGTTTAACAAGCCTGCTTAAATTGCCGGCTCCTTATTGCTTTATTTTTAAAAACTATGTGGCGTAAACAATCTTCCTGGGCAATATTGCTCGTGCTGGCCGCGGGTATCAAGCTATTCAGCTTTTTTCCCGATGCCGTGGAAAAATATTATGCCACCGGCCTGTATCCGGTCATTTCGGGTGCACAGCGCCTGTTGTTCGGATGGATACCCTTCAGCGTGGGCGATATTTTTTATACCGTAGTGGTGCTGGTACTCGTTTATCGGTTATTCCTGCTGGTTAAAAAAGTGGTGCAGCGAAAAACCAACCGGCAATACTGGTGGGACCTTGCCCGCAAAACCGCATTTGTGGTGCTGGCCGTGTATGTAAGTTTTAATTTGTTATGGGGACTTAATTACAACCGTCGTGGCGTCGCAAGCCAGTTGGGCATTGAAGTCAATAAATATACAAAGGAAGAGCTGGTGGGGGTGATGGAAGAGCTGGTACACCGGCTGAATACACTGGACTCGGTGGCGCGGGTAGACAGGGCTTCGCTCAGCAACAAAGGCGTGTTGTTCAGGGGCGCCATTCATTCGTACAAAAAACTCAACGGACAGTTTCCTGTTTTCGGTTATTCATATCGTTCAGTAAAACCTTCGCTGTTCAGTATTCTCGGTAATTATATGGGATATACCGGCTACTACAATCCGTTCAGCGGCGAGGCGCAGGTAAATACCACGGTGCCGCTGTTTGTGCAGCCATTTACCACTTGTCATGAAATCGGTCACCAATTGGGGTATGCCAAAGAGAACGAGGCAAATTTTGCCGGTTACCTGGCGGCACGCGCTTCGGACAATCCCGCGTTCCGCTATTCTGTATACTTCGATTTGTATGCCTATTCGCGGTTTTATTTGTTTGCGATGGATTCCACGCTCGCCAAAAAATTCGATGACCAGTTGCGGCCACAGGTAAAAGATGATTACCGCGAACTGCGCGAATTTGTTCTAAAACACCGCAATCCCCTCGAAGCGTTGATCGATAAATTATACGGACAATACCTAAAGGCCAATGAACAGCCCGAAGGTAAACTGAGCTATAGTGAAGTGATCAGCTGGCTGGTAGCGTACGCGCGGAAGTTTGGCAAAGACGCCATTTAAAATTTGTTCTTCCACATCATACTCTCCACCGGTTTGTTGGGCTGTCCGCTGTATTTGGCGTTTTTCTTCTGGTTGTATTTTACTTCAATATCGCCGTCTACGGGGAAATAGATGAGCTGACCGATGGGCATGCCCTTGTACACTTTTACGGGTTGTTTTACCGATATCTCCAGTGTCCAGTTGCCGCAAAAGCCTACATCGCCTTTGCCGGCGGTGGCATGAATATCGATGCCCAGCCGGCCGGTGCTGCTTTTGCCTTCGAGGAAGGGCACATGGGCATGGGTTTCGGTGTATTCGAGGGTAACGCCGAGGTAAAAGATGTGCGGGTAGAGCACAAAACCTTCATCGGGTATTTCGAAATATTCTATTTCATTGTGTTTTTTGGCGTCCAGGATATGTTCCCGGTAAGTGGCCAGCCAATTACCCAAGTGTACATCATAGCTATTGCTGCCGAGGCACTCCCTGTTGTACGGTTCAATGCGGATATTCCCTTTTTCAATCTCTTCCAGGATACGTTTGTCTGATAAAATCATGTTATTCAGTTGAGTTATATTTGGCTTCGCCCGCCGTAGTGGTTGGCTCATTGCCATGCTGCGACCGGGTTACAGCAGGACGAAAATTCCGCCGCAAATCAGTTCATTGCCCCTTGCGCAATTGAAGCGACGGCGGGATGAACGGTCCACTGCAAAATAGCTCATTATATGGCGAACTTTCCGCCATCACCAATCCGCCGGCGGATGAAAACGATGCAATCTAAACGCTAAAATTGTACTGTGCCACTGTTTTATCAACATAATATCAACGAAAACACGCGCCTGGGGATCTGGCGCATTGAAGAACCGGAAGCGTTTTTCCTGGAGAAAGTACCGGTGAAACGGGAAGTGTCGCACCCGTACAAGCGGCTGCAGCACCTGGCCGGCCGCTACCTGCTGCCGGTGTTGTTCAACGATTTTCCCATGGAGGAAATACAGGTGGCCGACACCCGCAGGCCCTATTTACAAAATGAGCAATACCATTTCTCCATTTCCCATTGCGGTAATTATGCGGCCGCGCTCGTGAGCAGCGGGCAGCGGGTAGGAGTGGACATTGAACTGGTCACGCCCCGCCTGCTGGGCATCCGTCACAAATTCCTGCACGATAACGAACGCCGGTTTTTACAGGATTGGGAAATGCTGCCGCGGGTATATCTTGAACTCACCACTATAATATGGAGCGCCAAGGAAGCCATTTATAAATGGTATGGCGAAGGTTCGCTCGACTTTAAACAACATATGCGGCTGGCAGGCGCTATCACCTTCAACCCCGATGAATGGGCAGCCATTCCATTTGTGTTTGAAAAAAACGGACAGCGCCCACTTACCATTTATGCCCGCGTATTCGATCCGCTGGTAGTGGCGTGGGTGGCCACTGAAAAATAAATAGCCACAGATGAAAATATGGCCACTGATAATTAAAATAGCCACATAAGAATACATACTGGCTACCGCAATGAAAAAGCCTTGCCAGCAGCACGGTCCTTTACATAGAATAACGAATACACAATTATTGATCATGAACAAGACTTCTTACTTATTCATGACAATTTCCCTCGCAAAAACCATGTAGCCAATCAATCATTCAACCATTCAACCATATAAATAGGTAGCCACTCCTGTAGGCACCTTGGTCCTTCCTTCCCTTCGCATGCCCCTTACTGATTATCGTTTATTTTTGCGCTGAAAGTTGGGTGATTTTGCATGGGGATAAAAAAAATGCCATTTTTTTACAAAAATTGTTTCCTTTCACCCACCTTTTTTAATCATTGCGTGTATTTACCATTAAACGCCTTTTGTAGTAACTGATGGTGTAGCAGGCTACACAGGGTCGGATGTTTGCCAATTGTCAATTTATACTCGAATGGCAACGATTCATACACTGATCCGCACCCGCTTTCTTCCATACACCCCCTTTTTGAAAGCTATTTTGTATTTATATTAAACAATTCGTTTTGTGAACCAACAGGAATATCTGAAATATCTACTGGGCCGGAAAGAGTGGACAAGCGCGGAAAAGGAATGGATGCTGAATTATCTCAGCAGCGACGATCTTTCGGACCTGGAAACAGTAGCGGCAGAAGAGTACCATGCAGACCTGGCACAAATGAAGAGCATACTGGACCGCAAACTTTCTGAAGATATTCTTCACAAAATTCATCAGCGAATTCAACCCCCGGCTCCGCCACAGCAAAGCACCCGCTTTTTCTGGTGGCGCCGGATGGTAGCAGCGGCCCTGGTTATTGTAGTGGCAGGCGTACTGTATTATATTGTGTCGGGTGGCAGCAGCAAAGATGTCGCTTACACCAATGAGGTAACTACATCGGCAAATGAACGAAAAACAATCACCTTGCCTGATGGCAGTACCGTGAGCCTGCAGCCGGGCAGCACCCTGCGCTATCCCGAAACCTTCCGTGAAAAAGAACGCAATGTACATCTCACCGGCGAAGCATTTTTCAGTGTGCAGCACGACCAGGACCGCGCATTTGTAGTGCACAGCGAAATGATCAATACTACGGTGCTGGGCACTTCCTTCAATATGGATGCACGCCCCGATCGCAATGCAAAGGTGGTGGTGATCACAGGCACGGTAAAAGTTGAAAAGGCCGATGATGACGATAAGGAAATAGTGGTGAACAGTCACCAGGGAGTGGTTTACAACCGGCTCACCAATGAATTGCAAAAGGAAGATGTATCGGCCGACGCACGTTATTATGAACAACGGCAGCAGGGAAGGTTTGTATATGAAGGCGCCGCTGTGAAGAAAGTAATTGAAGATATGCGCCGGTTCTACAACACTTCTATCGTGTTGCGCGATGAATTACAAATGTGCAAGTTTTACGGATACATTAATACAACAGATAGTCTGGAAAAAGCGCTACAGATGATTTCCATGTCACTGAATGCAAAAGTGACAATAGACAGCACAGCCGGCAGCTATATTATCAGCGGCGGCTCGTGCGAGTAAAGGCATTCATTATCCTGTTTGAATAACACATGTGGAGAACCTGGATTCTTCCCATTTTATCACCCTGAAAACATAGGTCCATTTTAATGGTATATGCGGGCAATCACTGCCTTGCAGCAAGGCAGCAACCGTACAAATAATTTCGTTTGTACAGTATGGTTATGTATTGCCGTAAAGGGAAAGTATGCCGTGATCTGTATACCAGTTTAACATTAAAAATTAATTCCAAAAAAAGTAATTATGAGAAAGCAATTTCTGAAAGCTGTTTCATTATCGATGCTGGCAGCCGCGCTGTTGTTTACAGCCTGTTCAAAAGACGGTGAACGTGGACCTCAGGGTGAGAAGGGGGAAAAAGGCGATAAAGGTGATAAAGGCGACAAAGGCGAAAAGGGCGATAAAGGCGAAAAAGGTACGGCCAATGTGATCTATTCCGACTGGCTGGACGTTCAATACGGACTGAACGAAGATACTACTGCCTTTGTAGCAGAAATAGATGCGCCCGGACTGGTAGACAGCATCCTCACCGAAGGACAGGTAAAAGTGTTCTTCAATTGGAGCACGGCGTCGGCTCCGGTAATTTCACCCCTGCCGTATATAGAGGGAAACCTGTATATCTCCACCCTGTTTGCTGAAGAGGTAATCGGACTGATCAGCAATTTCAATCTTTCAACGCAAACCATACAAGGACAAAAAGTAGGTCAGTACCGTTACATACTCATACCTGGAGGCGCACATGTTCGCAATGCCATCGACTGGAACGACTACAATGCCGTAAAGAAATACCTTGGACTGAAGGATTAACGTAACCAATATTCTGGGAAAATGTTGTAACATTCATTTATGTCTGGTTTGTCCTGATGTGGCCCTGGCTTCTGCCGGGGCTACGCTTTTTGCGGGAATATGCGGCCGGAATGAGCTCCGGCTTTTTTTATTGTATGCCGGACAATTGTAAATGAAATTCAAACAGTTGTCCGGAACCCGGCAACACAGCTCTATAACCTGACCAGTGGGGATACCATTATTAACGGTTAAGGCAATCGAGAACCGCAAATGGCCGGGGGGATGCTACCGGGATAGCATGCCGGATTTAGTGTTGATTCGACAATTCTATAATTATAGTAGAGAAATTTTAAAAGATGATTTTCTGTAATGATTTTTTTGTTAATTTGGTAGTCGGCTTTTAAACAAACCAAAACTTTTTTCTAAATCTAACTATTGACTGCCTGACCACTGCATTTACACATCAACGTAAGTTGCAGTATAGAGTAAAATTCAATGCCAAATAACCGGTGTTTTGCATAGGTATGTGCATTTGCGTTATACTGCCTTGCAGTTATAACACCAGTAACGTCATTGATTCATCATTTTAAGTAAACTGTCTTATGAGATTTGCCCCTGAATTGATTGCAAGACTGCAACAAGGAGATGTTACCGCCTTCGATGAACTGTACTGGAAGTATCATGAAGCGGTATACCGCAATATTTTGAAATTCACCAAAGACGCAGTGGTGGCAGAAGATATCCTCCAGGAAGTTTTCACCAAATTATGGGAAAAGAGAAAAGATATTGACCCTTCGCAATCCGTTGCCGGATGGTTGTTCGTTATCAGCTTCAATCTTTCTGTTAACCATACACGAAAAGTATTAAAAGAGCATACACTGCAAAAACAAATGCTCACCATTGTGCCGGAAGAAGATACCGCCGTGGCCGACCTGCATCAGTATGAAGAACAATACCAGTTGCTGGAAAGAGCCATCGACCAGTTGTCGCCGCAGAAAAAGAAGATTGTTACCTTGTGCAAACTCGAGGGAAAAACCTACGAAGAAGCGGCTACCGAACTGAAGATTTCGCGGCACACTGTCAAGGAACATTTATCGGCGGCCATGGTCAACCTGAACGACTATATGCGGAAAAACGCTGCCCGGGCCGGATTTACGGTCCTCTGGGCAGTATTCAGTTAAGCTGTTTCACCAATACTTTATGGTATCGCTCCGCCTGCCTCCAGGTGTTTTCGCACGTACCCGGCGGTAACACTAAGGGGCATTCGTGCATATACGATGCTGTTACCGTATTTTTTTCAACCGTATCGTAAAATGCCCGCCTTTTTACATGCGATTTATTTATATATATCTGTTTTTTCCAAATTTCCCTTCCGCGTTACCCCCCGTTTTTCGCGCTCCCTTGTATTTAATTTAACTAACGGACTGCAGGATGCAGTCACTCATTTCTCCTCGGAAGTCCACTATCTATGAACTGCCCGGGTACACATCCCGGATCCATTACAGCAACCGGCATACCGGTTGGCCTTGCAATGGGCAAAGTCAGGCAAACCAATAGTCCACGGAAAAGAGTTTAAAAGCCGTAAACAGATTTTCAGGAAAGACCGGTTAACCAAACAAGTTGCTATGGGAAAAATTATACTCCAGCAATTTCATCCCGGATAGCCAACGGGGGGTGCTCCGTTTGCCGCCTGATAAAAAGATAAGTGCAATAGGCGGCCGGGTAGCCTGGCTAACCAAAAAACGGTTCTTCAGCTCCTGAAGATATTGAGACGCTGAACAGGATGCTATCCTGAAGCGATTGATCCAGATTTGCCAGCAAACTTGTGATTCAACGTTCGTTGCAGGTGTTTTCCTGCGACCTGGCTGCTTATTGTTCACCCATTACAACAGGATTGCCACATGCGAAAAACGGTCAGTAGCAGAGTAAGAATATATACAACCGGAAGAATTATGAAGTTATCCCTACTTGTTATCTCGATCTTCCTATCAACAGTAGCCAGTCTGAAAGCATCCGGCGTGAACGCACAGAATGCGCTCGACAAAAGAATTTCACTGGAATTGAACAACGTGCTGCTGCGCGACGCGCTCAATAAAATAGGCGATCTGGCCGAAATCTCCTTTGTATACAGCAGCACCAAAGCGCTGGATAAAAACAGGGTTTCGGTGCATGCCCACAACGAAAAAGTGAAGGACCTCCTGGAAAAACTCCTTGCCCCGCATTCACTGTCCTATACCGTAATTGATAATCGCATTGTTATACGTACAGCGCCCGACAAAGGCATCAAGGCGGGTACACCCCCGGGTGAGTCTTCCGACATGCCTCCGCCAATAGATGTGCGGGGTGTGGTTACATCAGATAAAGGTCAACCCCTGCCAGGGGTTTCTGTGCTTGTAAAAGGCACAAACCGCGGGGTAGCCACCAATGCCGAAGGTTTTTTTGAATTGAAAGGTGTTAGCAACGATGCCGTGCTGGTAATCACTGCCAGGGGCTACAAGGCAGAAGAAATTTCACTGAGCAATTATAAAGGTGATGTCCTCCGCATCGAGCTGAAAGAAGAAGCCCGCAACCTCGAAGAAGTAATCGTAACAGGTTTTCAGAATATTGACAGGAACAAATTTGCCGGCGCTGCTGTACGCCTCAAGGCAGATGATATTAAACTGGACGGCGTAACGGACGTGAGCCGTATGCTCGAAGGCCGGGCAGCAGGGGTATCGGTACAAAACGTGTCCGGCACATTCGGCGCAGCGCCCAAGATCCGCATTCGCGGCGCCACTTCTATTAATGGTGATAACAAACCGCTGTGGGTAGTGGATGGCGTGGTGCTGGAAGATATTGTAAATATCAGCAACGACCAGTTGTCGTCCGGCGACCCCACCACCTTGTTGGGTTCTGCCGTGGCCGGCCTCAATGCCAACGATATTGAAGGCTACCAGATATTGAAAGATGCTGCCGCTACCGCATTATATGGCGCCAGGGCCATGAACGGGGTAGTGGTGATTACCACCAAGAAAGGGAAGGCAGGAAGGACCATAGTCAATTATACCGGCAATTACAGCACGCAATTGAAACCGGTGTACAGCGATTTCAACATCATGAATTCTGTACAGCAGATGTCGGTGCTGGCCGAACTGGAACGCAAAGGCATTCTGCGGCCCGATATATTAAATAGTTCCGACAATGGCGTATACGGCAAGATGTATGAGCTGATGAATGCCGACGACAACGGCAATTTCCCCCTTGAAAACACGCCCGAAGCAAAGGCCGCATTCCTGAAAAGATATGCACTGGCCAATACCGACTGGTTCGACATTTTGTTCCGCAACAATTTCGTACAGGAACATTCGCTCAGCATTTCTTCCGGTACGGACCGTTCGCAGTCTTATTTTTCTACCAGTTATTTTGGCGATAACGGATGGACCATTGCCGACAAGATCAATCGGTATACACTGAACTATCGCAACAACTACAAATTCAACGACCGGTTGTCGGGCGGATTTGCTGCCGTCGCTTCTGTGCGCCAGCAAAGAGCGCCCGGAGCACTGGCCCGCAACAGCAACCCGGTAGAAGGTAAATACGATCGCGACTTCGATATCAACCCCTTCAGCTTTGCGCTGAATACCAGCCGCACGCTCACCGTGTACGATGAGCAGGGCAACCTGGAATATTTCCGCCGCAACTTCGCGCCTTTCAATATTATCAATGAGCTTAGAAATAATTACATTGACCTCAATGTGATTGACCTCCGCCTGCAGGGCGATCTTTCTTATAATATCCGCAAAGACCTGAAGTATGAATTTATAGGCGCCCTGCGGTATGTAAAATCAACCCGCGAACACCAGATCACAGAGCAGGCCAACATGGCCAATGCTTACCGCGCCGCCAGTACTTCAGTGATCCGCCGCAACAACAAGTTCCTCTATCGCGACCCGGACGATCCGGAAGCAGAACCTGTGGTGGCCCTGCCTTACGGTGGTTTCTACAACCGCACCGAAGACATGCTGGTGAATTTTGATTTTCGCAACAGTATTACCTATACGAAAAGAATTGCCGACAAGCATGAAGTGAATGTACTGGCCGGTCAGCAGGTAAAATATACCGACCGGCAGAATTTCTCCAACACCGGTTATGGCTATCAATATGAAAATGGCGGTGTGCCCTTCATTGACTATCGAATTCTGAAACAAACCATCGAAAATAATTTCCCCTACTACGGCATGAGTAAAGACTACGACCGCTTTGTGGCTTTCTACGGATCGGGTTCTTATACTTATGACGGCAAGTACAATATTACCGGTACCGTGCGTTACGATGGTTCCAACAGGCTGGGCGAATCCAACAAAGCCCGCTGGCTGCCTACCTGGAGCGTGGCCGGTAGCTGGAACATAGAGCAGGAAGCCTTCATGCAGGATGTAACATGGGTAGATTACCTCACCCTGCGTGCTACCTATGGACTTACTGCCAGTATGGGACCTGCCACCAACTCAACTATTGTGTTGCGCAACGTCAACACCAACCGTCCCTACTTCACCGAAGTGGAATCGGTAATACAACTGGCCAATCTTGAAAACTCCGAACTCACCTGGGAGAAATTGTATACCACCAATATTGGCCTGGACGCCAGCATTTTCAATCGCCGCATGAATGTAAGCGTGGACGTATATCAACGTACAAGCTTTGACCTGATCAGCATCATCAAAACATCCGGTATCGGTGGTGAAGCCTATAAGGCAGCCAACTATGCCGATATGGAATCGAAGGGTATTGAAATACTGGTGGGCGGTGAAATTTTCCGCGAGAAAGACTGGGGCTGGCGCTCCAACCTCACCTTTGGTTACAACACCACGCTCATCACCAACGTAAAGAATATTCCCAACATATTCAGCCTGGTTATTGCAGAAGGCGGTAACAAGGAAGGATATCCTGTTCGCAGTTTGTTTTCCATAGATTTCAAAGGACTGGACCCCGTTACCGGTGTGCCGCTGTTTGTAAACGAGAAAGGTAAAACCAGCGGCGCTGTTTACCTGCAAGACGAAGAAACCAGCTATCTCGTATATGAAGGGCCGGTAGATCCCACCATCACCGGTGGTTTCTCCAATACTTTCCGCTACAAGAATTTATCGCTGAATGTATTCTTTACGTACCAGGCAGGCAACAAGATCCGCCTGAACCCTGCATTCAGCACCTCTTATTCCGATCTCGACGCCATGCCCAAAGAGTTTTATGACCGTTGGGTAATGCCGGGCGATGAAAAATATACCAATGTGCCTTCCATTCTCGACATCATGGAGCAGGCCAGGCAGGGTGGCGCTTATCCCTATAACAACTATAACTATTCTACGGAGCGCGTGGCTAAGGGAGATTTTGTGCGCCTGAAAGCAGTATCGCTCACCTACCAGGCCGGCAACAACCTGCTGAAGTTGACAAAACTGAAGAGCCTGAGCCTCGGTCTCGCTGCTACCAACCTGTGGCTGGTGTATGCCGATAAAAGACTGAAAGGCCAGGACCCTGAATTCTTCAATTCAGGTGGTGTGGCCCAGCCGGTGCAGAAGCAGTTGACGTTGTCGTTGAAGGTGGGATTGTAAAAAAACAGGAAGAAGTATTATCAAAATATTGAAATAGCGTTGATGAACATGCGAAATATCATACGAGTTGTATTCCTGGGCGGATGGCTGCTGGCAGTGGGCGGCTGTAAAAAGTTCCTGGAACATCCGCCGGATAACCGGGCCAAACTGAATTCGCCGCAAAAAGTGGCGCAGTTGCTGGGTACTGCTTACCCGCAGGCCAACTATATGGCTTTTTGCGAATCCATTTCAGACAATGCGGCCGACAAGGGAATTGGCTATCTGACCAACACCAACATCCAGCCTTTTAAATTCGAGGATGTTTCGGAAAACCAGCAGGACACGCCCGAATTCTACTGGAACGCATGTTATGCGGCCATTGCGGCAGCCAACCAGGCATTGGAAGCCTGCAACAATGCGCCCGATCCGGAGAATTACCGGGCACAAAAAGGCGAAGCGCTCGTATGCCGCGCCTATGCACATTTCATGCTGGTTACGCTGTTCTCGAAAGTATATGATCCTGCTACAGCAGACCAGGACCCCGGCATTCCGTATGTAACGGAACCCGAAACCGTAGTATTCAAAAATTATGAGCGCAAAACGGTGGCCTATGTATACGAGATGATTGAAAAAGATCTCACCGAAGGGCTGCCATTGATCGATGATAAATCGTATTCTGTACCGGGTTACCATTTCACCAAGGCAGCAGCCAATGCTTTTGCTGCACGCTTTTACCTGTTCAAGAGAGAGTGGACCAAAGTAATCGAGCACGCCAATGCCGTTTTCCCCGGCAATAATGTGGTGCCGAGCCTGCGTCCCTGGAACACCACGTATCTCACCATTACCTACAATGAATTGTTTGCGCGCTATGCAAAAGATACCGAACCGGCCAACCTGTTGCTGGTAGAAACCAGTTCGCTGTGGGCGCGCAATTATTTCACGGTGCGTTACGGAATGGACGCCACGGTTCGTTCGCAGGTACTGGGCGCCAACGTTACCGGCGGACCATGGGCGTTTATTAACCAATTGTATACAGCCGGCACCAACAACTATCTTATTCCCAAGATCAACGAATATTTTGTACGCAGTTCTGTAAATGCAGATATCGGTTATCCCTATGTGATGGTGCCGCTGTTTACGGCAGAAGAAGTGTTGTTTAACCGTGCAGAAGCCAAGGCGCATCTCGACGATCTGGACGGCGCCATCGATGACCTGAACATGTACGCAAGCACGCGCATCCGCCAGTACAATCACTCCACCCATGCCATTACGCGCACGAAAGTGAGAAACTTTTATCGTACCAGCGATACAAAGGCCGGCGTGATTGAAACCATACTGGATTTCAAACGCGCAGAGTTTGTGCAGGAAGGCATGCGTTGGTTCGATCTGTTGCGCTACAACAGGCCGGTGGTGCATACCACCTGGGAGGGCGAAACGTACACGCTGGAAGCGAATGACCTGAGAAGAGTATTCCAGATACCGGAGTCGGCAAAGCTTTCGGGCATTGAACTGAACCCAAGATAAGGAGCGAAAACGCAAAAGAACATTTGCATGATCAATAACCTGAATAAATCATTCATGAAACACCAGGCAAAAGTGATTCCGATGAAAATGTACCGGAAAAACAAGCGCGGTGAATGGTTTCTTCCCGGCCATCAAACCGGTGGCTGGTATGCTATAATAGCGGGTATGAAAAAATTAAAATACTACATGCTGAGAAGTTTCCGCAAATCGCTGCTGGTTTTCGGTTTGGCAGCAGTGTTGGCAGGTTGCAGAAAAGAAGATGATCTGGGTGATGTAAACGATATCCCCGGACTGGGTGGTGAAACCTGGGTAAAGGGACCCATTGATCACTGGATTTACGACAGTCTTACAAAACCGTACAACATAGCGGTAAAATATAAATGGGACCAGTTTGAACTGGAACTGAACAAAAACCTTGTGCCGCCCAAAGAGGAGAAAATCATTCCGGTGATGGACGCCGTGAAGAAAGTATGGCTCAACACCTATGTGGCCGAAGCAGGGGAGTTGTTCATCAAAAAATATTGCCCCAAGTTTTTTGTGCTGGTGGGCAGCGCCAGTTTCAATACCGACGGTACCATTACGCTGGGTACTGCAGATGGCGGACGTAAAGTGGTGTTGTATGTGCTCAACGATTTCCGCATCAAGTCGATGCCCGACTATCATCCTTCCGATTCATTCAACGTGAAGCAGATGTTCCATACCATTCAACACGAATTTGGACATATCCTGCACCAGAACGTGATGTATACGGAAGATTTCAAAAGAATTTCTGTAGGCATGTACACCGCCAACTGGAACAATGTGTACGATGAAAATGCGCGGAGAGATGGTTTTGTAACGGCCTATGCCATGTCGGCGCCAGATGAAGATTTTGTGGAAATGATCTCCATGATGCTGGTGGAAGGCAAGGATGGTTTCGACAGGATTGTGAACAGCATTCCGCCCGGCACCAGCGCCAATGGTATTACACAGGCCGAAGCGCAAAGCAGGCTGCGGCAGAAAGAAGCCATCGTGGTGGCCTATTTCAAAGATGTGTGGAATATAGATTTCTATAGCCTGCAGGCGAGAGCACGCGCTGCGGTAGAGGAACTGATCAAATAAAACTTACCGGCAACAAGTGAACAATATGAAAAGGAGCCTACTATATAGCTTATGTATCGCAGTGCTTTTTGCCTCGTGCAAAAAGGATGATGATTACGTTTTTGACAAATCTCCTGACGAACGCATCAACGAAATACTGGCCGAATACCAGTCGGCACTGGTGAACGCGCCGCATGGATGGAGAGGCGTGATTGCCCCTTCGCTGGCACAGGGAGGCGTGTTCAGTTTTTACTTCAAATTCAACAATGAGAACCGGGTGGAGATGTTTTCCGATTTTGATTCGCTTTCATCGGTAACGCCCATGACGAGCAGCTACCGCCTGAAAGCCTTGCAGCAGCCCAGTCTCATTTTTGATACTTACTCTTATGTACATGTGCTGGCCGACCCGGATGCCCGGAACAACGGTGGCGCCTGGGGATGGGGCCTCGGTTCCGATTTCGAGTTTGCCATTGAAGGGATGTCGGGCGATACCATCAAACTGGTGGGCCGCTTCAACCGCAGCAAGGCCTTCCTGGTAAAGGCTACGCAGCAGGAAGCACAGGATTATTACGACAAGAAATACGGCACGCGGGTATTCGACAATTTCAGGAAGTACCTGAACTACTTCAAAAGAATTGTTACGCCCGAAAAGGAATACCAGATAAGGGTGAACCAGTTTGCGCACAGCATTGCGTTTGAATGGTTCGACAACAATGGTACTCCCAGAAAAGATACTGTCGGATACACCTATACGCAGGATGGTATTGCCTTTGTTCCTGCCCTCCATGACGGCGATCGGATTATTACCGGCCTCACGGATATGACTTGGGATGAGGCCAACACAAGATTGTCCTTTAAAGTAAATGGTGCTTCCGCCCATATTATTGGCCTGGGCAAGCCGATCAATCCTGATCTCGATGCGCCCCGCCGCTGGTGGCAGACAATGGCCACTGCGGAAGAGTACTGGCTGGCATGGGATGGCTTTCATAAGAATGGCATTGACGATTATTTTGGACTGAACCAACTGGATGAGTATGTATTCCTCATATTCTGGCCGGAATACAACACCTCGGGCGGGATAACATACGACCTGGTGGCGCCGGTAAAATTCAACGGCGTTCAGTTACGCCTCGAATATGGCCATGCTTACCGCAAGCCCAATTTTACCAGCGACGGACGGGCCATATTCAGCTTCCTGGGTACGCTGCCAACCATTCCATCATCTGATTCGGCTGCTGTGAACGGCACGCGCCTGCAGTTTATGGAACCGGAGGGCTATTACCTGGTGCAAACAGGTCCGCAGGTGTATGATATGGTGAACGCCAAAGACGGGCTTGCCTGGATTACATGGGAACCATTTCCATGAAACAACGGACTATCAGCCTATGAAAGAAAAACCAGTAACGGAAGATGGTGCGTGACCATACAGCCACGCGCCACTCTTCCAATATTGAATTATACAAAACAGTTGCTTAAATGAGAAAATTTCTCCTTACTGCTGCAACCCGGATACTGCCGGGCTTACTGGTACTGATGATTACAGCGACCAGGCTTTTTGCCCAGTCAACAGTTATCACTACACTACCTAACCCGCCCTACGACGGCGGCACTTCTCTCATTGCACCTGCACAGATCACCTTTGTGGTGAACAATACCAGGGGCAGCGCCATTTTGTTGAAAAGCGTATCAACCTGGTGTACCCCTTCGGAGAATGGTTCCGTGTGGCAACTGTACTATACCTCAACAGAGTTGTCTGGTGCATCATCGGATGTAACTTCTGGTGCCTGGTCGCTGGTAGCCACTTCGCAGGCAACCACGGTTACGGGTACGGGAATTACACCGCTCAATTTCCCCGGACTGAGTTTCATGATCCCACCAAATACGCGGTACCGCTTTGCGCTCAGGAATACCGGTCCCGGTAACACCCCGTATACGCTCACCGCAACGCCCAATACATTTACAGTGGATGGCATCGTGCTGGAAGTGGGAAATTTCCAGTTTAACGGCAGTTCAGTAGGGTATTCCGGTTCCGGTTCCGGTCTTACACTTGCTGACCGGTATTTCACCGGTTCGCTGGCTTTTGATCCTGCAGATCCCTGTACAGCTCCCCCGGTACCTGGTACGGTGGTGGCTTCTGCCAACCCGGTGTGCGCCAATCAAACCGTAACCTTGTCGCTTACCGGCGGCGATTACGGTGTAGGACAAACGTATCAGTGGGAGAGCGCGCCGAGCGCTTCAGGTCCCTGGACGCCCATAGGCACGCCGCAGACTACATTTGTACAAACGATTGCCGCTCCTTCTTCCAATACCTGGTATCGCTGCGCAGTAACCTGCAGTGGCAATACCCAGCATAGTGCTGCCTTCCAGTTGCAGGTAAATCCCAACCTGCCTGCAGGTACCTATACCATTAATGCCGGGTTGCCCACCGGCGGCACCAACTTCACCAGCTTTACCGATGCAGTGGCAGCGCTCAGTTGTGGCATTGCCGGTCCCGTGGTGTTCAATGTAGTGCCCAACAGCGGACCTTATACGGAACAAATTACTATCGGAGAAATTATCAATGCATCAGCTGCCAATACAATAACTTTTAATGGTAACGGCAATACTATCCAGTTCAATTCATCCAATACCAATGAGCGTGCAGTGATCAAACTGATAGGCGCCGATCATATCATTTTCGACAGCCTTACCGTTGACGCTTCCGGCGGCACCTACGGTTATGGTTTCCATCTCATGGACGATGCCGACTCGAATATCATTCGCAACTGTCATGTTATTTCCCATACTACCAGCGACCTTACCAACTATGCCGGTATCGCAATAAGCGATTCGCATACTTCGGCTACTACTACCGGTGATACCCGCTGCGATGGCAACGTGATCGTGAACAACACCGTTACGGGCGGCTATTATGGTATTACAGTGGCAGGCGGCACGCCGTTGGTGAACAATAACCAGGTTATACACAACAAGGTTGAAAACTTCTACCTGTACGGCATTTATCTGTCCAATACCCACAATACATCGGTCCAGGGCAACGATATATCGCGTCCCGGCCGCACTTCTACTTCTACTTTCTATGGCATTTATGTTACCGGTACAACCACCAAACTGTTGGTGAATGCCAACAAAATACACAGCCCGTTTGATGGCAATCCCACTACAACCAGTGGATTCTACGCCATCTACTTCACGGGCGCCGACGCAGCGCCGGGCCTTGAAAACCTGGTAAGCAACAACGTGATCTACAACGTTACCGGCAACGGCGACGAGTACGGTTTGTACAACAGCTCTTCCGACTACGTACATTACTATCACAATACACTGTCGTTCGACAACCAGGCCAGTACGCATACTTCCGCCTGGTGGACACGCGCTATTTACCAGACGGGTGAAGCCACAGGCTTGAAATACTTCAACAACCTGGTGACCATTTCCCGCAGCGGCGCCGGTCCGCGCTGGGGCATGTATATGGCAACAGATGCTACTTCCTATGAGTCGAACAAAAACAACTTCTTCGTTAACGGCGATCCATCCAATACCTATATTGGCTACAATGGCGCCAACAGGGTTACGCTGGCCGACTGGCAGGCGGCAACCGGCAAGGACCTGACCAGTGTAACGTTTGATCCCCAATACACAGATATTTTCAGTTTCAACCTCGTGCCCACCAGTCCCTTCATGGCTGACCTGGGCATACCGGTTGGAATTACTACCGATGCTACCGGTGCTGCCCGCAGCGCCAGTACGCCCGATATTGGTGCTTATGAATATGACGCACCGGCATGTACTACGCCACCGCTGCCGGGCACACCCAATACTACTGCTTCACCGGTGTGCGCAGGGGCTACCTTTACCTTGAGCCTTACAGGCGGTTCGGCCGGCGCCGGTCAAACATTCCGTTGGGAAAGCTCGGCCAGTCCAACCGGGCCATTCACTCCCATCGGTACGGCACAATCCACACCATATCTCGAGTTGACCGCCACTACCACACAGTATTACCGGTGTGCCGTAACCTGTAGCGGCAATACACAGTATTCTGCTGCTATCCAGGTAGTGGTAACACCCAGACTGGGTGGTGGTACCTATACGATCAATGCGGCCCAACCAACCAATGGCACCAACTTCGCCAGCTTTACCGATGCGGTAGCTGCCTTGACCTGCGGAATTACAGGACCTGTGGTGTTCAATGTGGCGCCCAACAGTGGTCCCTATACCGAACAGATTATCATCCCGGAAATTCCCGGTGCTTCTGCCGTGAATACCATCACCTTTAACGGTAATGGCAACACGATCCAGTTCAGCTCCGGCAATTCCACCGAGCGTGCCGTGATCAAGCTGAATGGCGCCGATCATATCACCTTCGACAGCCTGGTGGTAGATGCTTCAACCGGTACGTACGGATTCGGCATCCAGTTGATCAATAATGCCGACAGCAACACGATCCGCAGGTGTATGATCAATACCGGCATCAGCAATACCTCTTCCAACTTTGCAGGTATTGTAATAAGCGCATCGCCCAGCAGCGCTACCGGTACCGGCAGTACGCTTTGCGATGGCAATACCATCATTGACAATACCGTAACCGGTGGTTATTATGGTATTACCCTCGTGGGCAGCTCTACCAGCTTCATGTACAATAACAAGGTGGTGAATAATATTGTGACGGATTTTTACTCCTACGGTATTTACCTCGTTGGGCAGGTAAATGCACTGGTGGAACACAATGATATCAGCCGCCCGCAGCGTACCTCCTTCACTACCTTCTATGGCATATACGTGGGTACGGCCGGTGAATCGATGCTGATTTCCAAGAACAAGATCCACAACCCGTTCGATGGCGGTACTTCCTCCACCAGCACCTTCTACGGTATCTACTTCTCCGGTTGCGATGCCAATGCGGCTACGCCCAACATTGTAAGCAACAACCTTATATACAATGCAAATGGTGAGGGGGATGAGTTTGGTCTGTATAACAGCAGTTCCGACAATGTGAAATACTATCACAACACCATTTCGCTCGATAACCAGTCGAGCAACCACAGCGATTTCTGGTGGACACGTGGTATATTCCAGAGCGGCGATGCGGTGGGCCTCGAGTACATGAACAACATGGTAACGGTTACCCGTACGGGAGCCGGCGACCACCATGCCATGTACATGGCTTCTGCCGGTACGCAGTATACCGCAGATTACAATAACTACCACGTGGTAGGCGTACAGGGAGCCACCTTTATCGGCTTCGCCAATGGTGGTGATATTGTTACATTCGGCGATTGGCAGATTGCTACCGGCAAGGATGGCAGCAGTTTGAACTACAATCCGGAGTATGCAGATCCCTCCATTGCAGACTACCGGCCTACCAATCCCTTCCTGCACGACATGGGTACGCCGGTAGGCATCACTACCGACATTACCGATGCCGCACGCAGCGCTACCAAACCTGATATCGGCGCCTTTGAATTTACTGTACCGCCTTGCGTTACGCCGCCGGTACCGGGCACAGTGTCTGCATCGCTGAACCCGTTGTGCAGCCCCGATCAGCAATTCACGTTGTCTGCAACAGGCGGCACTGCCGGCGCAGGCCAGACTTACCAATGGCAATCTTCGCCGGACAATGTAAACTGGACAGATATCCAGGGCGCCAACAGTCCCTTGTATAGTACCACCCAATCGGCCACTACCTGGTACAGGCTGGCTGTAACCTGTGGCGTAACCGTGTACTCCAACGCAGTGCAGGTGGTAACCAACACACCTGATTATGCTACGCTGCCCTACAGGGAAAGCTTTGAAAATACATGGATCAATGGTTGCGACAACCAGGATGTGCCCAACAACTTCTGGCGCAACAACCCGGCTACCGGCAATACCAGCTGGCGCAGAAACGATGACGGTGCTTCTGCCAACTGGGGCTCCATAGGCAACGGCGCCTACAGCCCGACTGCTTCTTCGGGTAGCTTCTCTGCACGTTGGCATACCTGGATGGCAGCTTCCGGCACCAGCGGCACTTTTGACCTGCATGTCAACTGCGCTACGGCCGAGCCGAACAAACGCATGACATTCGATTATATCAATACCAGTGGCAGCGACAGCCTTGAAATATTCCTCTCCACGGATGCAGGGGCCAGCTTTACCAAACTGGCCGGCTTCCGCACTACATCAACATGGGCGGAACGTGTGGTGGATTTTGTTGCTACTTCTGCCACTACCGTCATACGCTTTAAAGCAACTTCCGACTTCGGTGTAACCGATATCGGTATAGATAATGTTGCCGTATTTGAACTCATAAGCTGTAACGGTAGTCCGGACGCCGGCAAAGCGGTAAGCAGCGCCGATAATGTTTGCCCGAACTCCAGTTTCAGCCTGAGCATTACCGATGCACCAATCTACCAGGGGGTAACTTATCAATGGCAGTCTTCGCCTGATAATGTGACCTGGAACGACATCAACGGTGCGAACAACAGTACATTCACCACCTCGCAAACTGCCAATACCTGGTATCGCGTGGTAATAACCTGTACAGGAAGCGGTCTGTCCAACAACAGCACGCCTGTACTGGTGAGCATGAATGCGCCCGACTATACGTCGCTGCCCTATGCAGAAAGCTTTGAAACCTGGATAGATGGTTGCGCTACCCGTGATATTCCCAACAATTACTGGCGCAGCGAACCTATTACCGGCAACAACAGCTGGCGCAGGAATGATGATGGCGCATCTGCCGGATGGGGCAGCATCACCAACGGTGCGTACAGCCCGACATCCAGTGACGGCGACTATTCTGCCCGCTTCCACACCTGGCTGGCCCCCAATGGCACCGGCGGCAGCATGAGCCTCTACTTCGATGCCGCTACCGGCGTAACCAAAAAACGCTTGTCGTTTGATTATATCAACACCAGTGGCACCGACAGCCTGCAGGTATTGCTGTCTGAGGACGGCGGCGTTACCTGGACGCCACTGCATACCTTCTATACCGCCAGTAGCTGGCAGCCGCAGGCATTCATATTCGATGTCACTTCGCCCACTTCAGTGCTGAAGTTTGCGGCCACTTCCGACTACGGGTCAACCGACCTCGGCATTGACAACCTCCTGCTCATTGACTGGGAAGATTGTAAGGATGTACCGGTTGGCGGCACCGCCACCAGCTCGGTAACCTATGTGTGCAGTGAGCCGTTCACCCTCGGTATTGTCGGCATTTCCACCGGCAATGGCCTTACGTATCAATGGCAGGTATCTTCCGACAGCACTACCTGGACGGATATACCCGGCGCTACCAACTTCAACCATACGCTTACACAGGTAGGTACTTCGTGGTACCGTATGAAGGTTTATTGTAGCTTCTCCGATTCTTCTGCCGTATCGGAACCGGTGAAAGTAATTTCACCCACACCGGTACATGGCACCTTTACTATCAATAATGCCCAACCGACCGGTGGCACCAACTTCAATACTTTCAATGAGGCCTATGAGTTTATCAAGTGCGGTATCGACGGCCCTGTAGTATTCAATGTACTGGCCGGCGCCGGACCTTACGAAGAGCAACTGATCATGAGGGCTGTTCCGGGCGCCTCTCCGGTGAATACCGTTACGTTCAAGGGCGATGGCACTGCCACCATCGGCTATGCCAATACCACCAACGATCAGCGTGCGATCATCAAACTGAATGGAACACGCTTCATCATATTTGATAGTCTCAATATCGTGGCCAGTGAAGGCGACTATGGCTTTGGTGTGCAACTGATGGCCAATACCGACTCGAACGTGGTGAGAAATTGTACCATCACGCTCCCGATGACCGGTGCTTCTACCAACTATGCCGGTATTGTGATCAGCGGCAGCGCTACCAGCGCTACCGGAACCGGAACCGTGCTGAGCGACGGCAATATTTTCGAAGGCAATACCATCATCGGCGGATACTATGGTATTACCCTCATGGCAACCTTTACGGGTGGTGCAAACGGTAACAACAAGATCATCAACAACACCATCCAGGATTTCTATGAATATGGTATCTATGCGGGCGGCAGCTACAATACAGTGATCGAAGGCAACAGCATCAGCCGTCCCACAAGGACCAATGCTGGTAACTTTACCGGTATCTACTTCACTTCCGAGAAGAACACGGGCTGCCTGGTGAGCAAGAACCGCATATTCGATCCGTTTGGCAGCGATCTTACCAGCACCAGGGAGTTCTATGGTATTCACTTTAATAGTTCCGACGGTTCTGCCGACGCTGTGAACACCGTAAGCAACAACCTGATCTATAAAGTGAACGGTAATGGTCCTGTATATGGCATTGCCAACACCGGCTCCGACTATGCGTGGTATTTCCACAACACGATAAGCCTGGATGAGATCAGCTCTACATCCACTTCCACTACAAGAGGCTTCTATCAGACTACCACTGCCGGCGGTTTGTTCTTCTACAATAACATTATCTCGATCACAAGAGGCGGCACCGGCAACAAGCATTGTATTTACCTCAATGCCAACCTGCCTGCCGGCGCTGACTATAACAACTATTATATCAATGCGGCTGGTGGCATCAACTCGCTTGGTTACTACACCAGCAACCGCACCAATATTTCAGACTGGCGGACAGCTACCAACCTGGATGCCAACTCCCTTACGGCGCTTCCTGCCTACACCGACCCGGCTAACGGCGACTATACGCCTGGCAATGCCGGTATCGATAACAAGGGCATTGCGCTGGGTGTGGTGACCGATGATATCCTGGGCGTAGTGCGCAGCACTACTACACCCGACGTGGGCGCCTACGAGTTCACGCCGCCGCCGTGTAGCACGCCGCCTGTAAATGGCAAAACATTGATCAGTGCCGACACCATTTGTCAGAACAGCCTGGTATATCTCGGTATGGACATCGGCGCCTTCGGTTCTGCACAGACCTTCCAGTGGGAGGTGGCTCCAACCGAAGCAGGTCCGTTCACTGCATTGGGCACACCCATGCTCACGCCTGATACTACCATTACGGCCGATACCACCCTGTATTTCCGCGTGGCCATCACCTGCGGTACCTTCACCGTGTACAGCGATACTGTACTGCTGGTAGTTAATCCCGCACTGCCTGCCGGAACATACACCATTAATAAAAACATACCCACCAACTATGTACCGGGCGTTCCCGGCGGTAACTTCAATTCATTTGCTGACGCTATAGCAGCGATGGGTTGCGGCATCAACGGCGCCGTGGTATTCAATGTTGAACCGGGCACAGGACCTTACGAAGAGCAGGTAATTCTCGACAGCATAGCAGGTGCTTCTGCAGCACATACCATCACCTTTAACGGTAATGGCAATACGCTGAAATATGGTCCTTCAGAATCCGGACAAAGGGCTGTGATCAAACTTAACGGTGCAGATCATGTAACCTTCGACAGCCTGGTAATTGATGCAACCGAAGGCAACTATGGCTTTGGCGTGCACCTGATCAACGGTGCAGACAGCAATAAGATTACCAACTGTACCATCCTTACTTCCACAACCAGCTCCAGTACCAACTTTGCCGGTATCGTGTTGAGTGGTTCGCATACCAGTGCAACCGGCACCACCACTTCGCTGAGCGATGGCAATATCATCGACGGCAACACCATCGTGGGCGGTTACTATGGTATTGTGCTGGCAGGAAGCAGCACCGCAGCCAACTATTTAAGCGACAACCAGGTAACGAACAATACTATCATCGACTTCTACAATTACGGCACCTACCTGGAGGGCACGAATAATACATTGATAGAAGGCAATACGTATTCGCGGCCAAACCGCAGCAATACGGCTACCAGCCTGTATGGCATCTACCTGACCAACTCGCCAAGCAACAGGCTGGTGATTTCGAAGAACAGGTTCACGCAAATGTTTGGCGGTTCTTCCAGCACTTCCACATTCTATGGTATTTATCACAATAGCATAGATGCGATAGCCGGAGCAGAAAACGTGGTTAGCAACAACGCGTTCTACGAACTGGATGGAAACGGTGCGCAATATGCGCTGTACAACAATGGTTCCAACAACGTGCGGTATTATCACAATACGATTTCTCTCGACTATGCCGCTGCTAATGCTTCATCCAGCACCTACGGTTTCTACCAGACCAACAGTGCTACAGGTATCGAGTTTATGAACAACATCGTTACCGTAACCCGTGGCGGCACAGGCAATAAATATGCGTTGTACTTCAATACTACAACCAGTGAAATTGCTTCCGATTACAACGTGCTGTTTGTAAGCGGTACCGGTGCGCACATCGGTTCGCATGCAGGCAACCGCACTACGCTGGACGCCTGGAAAGCAGCATCCGGCGAAGATGCCAACAGTGTGTCGCTGAACCCGCTGTATACCGATGTGACCGCCGGCAACCTGCAACCGCAGCTCGCCGCTATCGACAACATGGGTATCGATTTGGGTATTACAACAGATATCGTGGGCGTAGCGCGTCCTGCCGGCACGCCGGATGTGGGCGCCTGGGAATTCGCACCATTGCCCTGTGACGTACCGCCTGTAGCGGGTACCGCCATCGTAACGCCCAACAGCGGCATCTGTCTCGAAACGCCCATTCACCTCACGGTGACCGGCCACTCGGCACTGGGTAATATTACCTTCCAGTGGCAGCACTCACCGGACGGTGTGAACTGGACCAACCTCGGACCGGAACAGTTCTTCCCTGACTTCGACACTGTAACAACCGTGAACACGTACTATCGTTGCGCTGTAACCTGTACCGGCAACACTACCTACACGCCGGTGGTAGAGGTAACGCTCAACAATGTATTGCTCACCGGTACCTATACTATCAACAACAATGCGCCTGCTACCTATGTACCGGGCGTGCCTGGTGGCAACTTTACATCGTTCCAGTCTGCCGTAGACGCCTTGCTCTGCGGTGTTACCGGACCGGTGGTATTCAATGTGGCTCCTGGAACTTATACTGAACAGATACGCATTCCGTATGTGCCCAACATGTCCAGTGTGAATACGGTTACCTTCCAGAGCGAAAGCGGCGTAGCGTCTGATGCGATCCTGACATGGGAAGGCGAACCGGCAGCCAATTATGTGCTGAAGCTCGACAGCGCCAATCACTTCATCTTCCGGAATTTGACCATCTGGAATTCAGGAACAGTGAACGGCCGTGTGGTTGAATTTGCCGGTACCGCTTCGCACGACAGCCTGTTGAATTGTATCATCACTGCTCCGGAAACCAACAACATTGCCAATAACCTGGCAGCAGTGTATGTATCTGGCTTCAGAGGTACCAACCTCGTGATAGCCGGCAATACCATCAACAACGGCAGCTATGGTATCTATTTCTCCGGGACTGCATCCGTATCGCTGGAGCCCGGTCATCTCATCGACAGCAATACCGTACAGGGCGCTTACAACCATGGCATCTACGTACAATATGCCAACAAGATCCAGGTGACCAACAATACGGTGCATGTGAACGGCGCCAAAGCACCGAACGCAGCAGGTGTTTACTTCAACTATGCTGATTCTTCCTTCAAGCTGACCGGCAATACCGTGCATATCAATGATGTGGTGGACGTACCGGTGTATGGTATCTACGCGCAGAACGTGCGTGCTGAAATGACCGACAGCGCTGTTATTGCAGGCAATACCATCCTGGCAGACAGCAACAACACCGGCGCGGTATACGGTCTCACGCTGGCCGCTTGCAAAGGGGTGAGTGTGGTGAACAACGCTATTGCCATCAACTCGGCCAATACAACCGCTTATGGCCTGTATCACCAGAACAGCGCCGGCGCCATCAATTATTATAACAACTCAGTGAGCGTGCTGGCGGAAGTGACCAACGGTTACGCGGGTTACTTCACGCAGTCAGCTCCGGCTCCGCTGAACGTATATAACAATATCCTTTCCAACAAAGGCGGCGGCAGGGCAGTGTATGTGAACAATCCTGCCATGTTCTCGGCCGACTACAACATGTTGTATACAAACGGTCCCGAACTGGTAAGAGTGGCTACCGGTACTGCCACCGGCTTCGCTACCCTCAAGGATTGGAATGAAATGTGGAACTGGGACCGCTATTCCATCAGCTACGAACCGGCGTTTATGGCTCCCAACGACCTGCGTCCAGACCTCAACAACCCGGATGTATGGGCTATGCATGGCCGTGGTAAGCAAATACCCGGTAACTCGTATGACTTTAACAACAACTATCGTCCGCAAACGCTTACCGAAGGTGTGCCTGACCTGGGTGCCTATGAATTCTACCCGGTAGCGTTGCCTACAGCGCTGCTGGCCACACCGGCCACTCCTGCGCCCAATACTACGCAAACCTTCAGCTATGGTACGGACACGGTTATGCGCATTACATGGGCTGCCGATGCTCCCTCCGAAGTGATCGTGAGAAGGTACTCCGGCGTAGTGCCGCATGATTTGCCGGCAGGTCTCGACTCGATGTTCTTCTATACACAGGTTGAAATACCGGGCGGCGCCAATTACAACTATGCGGCCAAATTGTATTATGTTGGCTCATGGCTTGGCTCCATCCCGTCTGAAACCCGCCTCGGCCTGGGCCGCACCACTGCGTCCAATGCATGGGTGATCGGCACCAACAGTAAGGTAGATGTGGGCAAGAAAGAAATCAGCCAGGAAGGCATGCTGTACCTCGACCGCTTCACCGGACTGGTGAACGAGTTCTCGAAACCGGAAGATGAAGACAGCAGCTCTAACCGTGGTAAAGACTTCTGGGTAGGTTATCAACGCACCAACGGCTTTACGTCTACCGGCGGCCTGCAGGTGATGAAGCTCTACTTCGGTGCAGACGATGTGCCGGCCAATGTGACCGTGACCATTGAGAATACCTCCGGTACGCCGTGGGTACGCAACTACTTCGTACCGGCCAACTCTGCGGTGATCAGTGATGAAATACCGAAGACCGGTCCCGACGATGCCCGCCTCGTAGACGCCGGATACTATCCGAAGAAAGGCATACATATTACCAGTGATGTTCCCATTGTGGCTTACGCACACATTTACGAAAGCGCCAACTCCGGTGCTACCATGCTGATGCCGACCGCCGTTTGGGGATATGAATACTATGTGCTCACTGCACGGCAGAATTATTCCAACGCTTCTTACTCGGCCTTCCATATTGTGGCCAAGGAAGACAGCACCTGGGTGGAAATCAATCCTTCGCATCCCACACGCAATGGATGGGTGCCCAACGGTGGTACACAGCCGAACCAAAGCTACCTGGTGAAACTGAACAAGGGCGATGCCTTCCAGGTACTGGGTCAAACCATCGGGTCCAGTGCAGACGGATATGACATGACGGGCAGCTATGTGAAATCCGTGGCCAATGCCCAGGGCGAATGTCACCCGATTGCCGTATTCTCCGGCAGCACCCGTACCTCTATTGGTTGCGGACCTGATGCGCCGGGTACCAACGGTGACCTGATCCTGCAACAAATCTTCCCGTACCAGGCATGGGGCAACAAGTATGCTACGGCGCCCACCGACAGGGAGAACGGGCCGAATGCTACCAGCCACCATACCAACGTATACCGTATCATGGTGAAAGACCCGACCACTGAAGTAAGAGTGAACGGTGTACTGTTGCCGCAATCGCAATTGATTGAAGACCGCTACTATCAGTATAACAGCAATACCGCTGACTATATTGAATCGAACAAACCTGTGCTCGTAGCTCAGTTCATGTCATCGTCCAGCACCAGCATTTCAGACTGTCCGAATACGGATGGTGATGGTGACCCGGAAATGTTCTACCTGAGCCCGCTTGAACAGGCTATCAAGAAAACACAGTTCTACCGCAACAGTGAAGATGCTATTGACCAGAACTTCATCACGCTGGTGCTGCCTACAGAAGGGCTGCCCACGCTGAAGATCGATGGTATCAACTACCAGGCTTATCCAGCCAATGAACGGTACGTATATGACCATCCGAACCTGCCCGGCTATTCTGTGGTAACGAAGAAGTGGTCTGCCGGTTCCGGCGCCAGCACCGTGGAAAGCAGCCATCCGTTTACCGGAATTGTATACGGAACCGGTTCTGTGGAAAGCTATGGTTACAACATCGGTACGCTGGTGAAGAACCTGAATAACCTGAGCGTGGTAGACAATGCCTACAACACCGGCAATACGCCTACCGAGTACACCTGTAAGGGTGCGCCATTCAAACTCACAGCGCTGTTGCCGATTGTACCGGAGTCTATCCTGTGGGAATTCAGCAAAGTGCCGAATATTTCACCGAACGTAGACAGCCTGCAAACCAATGTAGTGCCTGTTGACACCGTAAAAGTGAATGGTATGGATTACTATGCATTCACGCTCAACGGCACCTTCATATTCGATACTGCCGGTATTATTCGCATACCCATCAAGTATATGTCGCCCAACATCGAACGTTGCGACATGACGCAGGAAGGTTTCATCGTAGTGCAGATCCTGCCCTCGCCAACAACCGACTTCGATGTGGCATTCGGAGGCAATGGTCTGGCCTGCGCCGGTGTAACAGCTACCTTCACAGGTCATGAAATCACTTCCAATGGTATCGCTATCAGCCAATGGAACTGGACCTTCCCCGATGGCAGCACACCGAGCGGCAGAATTCAAAACTACACCTATCCGAACGGAGGCATCTATCCGGTGAAACTGACCGGTATCACAGCCGATGGTTGTATCTCCGATATCACCAAAGAAATCGAGATCAACCCGAACCCGGAAGTGGTGATAGCCCAGGAACCTGTGTGCGAAGGATCAGACGCTGTGTTCACCGTACAGAACCCGGACCCCTCATCCATCTACAACTGGTATGAAGTACCGGGAGGCGCTCCGATAGCCACAGGCACCAGCTTCACCGCAACCAATGTTACGACAGGCAGCACCTGGTACGTAATGCAGGTTTCAGCCGCAGGTTGCAACTCGGCGCTTACGCAGGTAACACCGGCTGTACAGTCGCCGCTGCCCAACCCGGTAGTACGTGTAGATACAATCGGTGTAGATATGGTACGCTTTGCATGGAACGCTGTCCCCGACGCTGCCGGTTACCAGGTATCCACCGATGGTGGCGCCAACTGGAGCACGCCGTCGTCCGGACCTTCGGGCCTCACCCATACCATGACCGGACTGACGCCGCTGCAAACCGTAACCATTATAGTGAAAGCAGTTGGTTGTGATGAATCGATCAGCGCACCTGTATCAGCACAACTCCTGCCCGATGGCATCTACATCCCGAATGCCTTTACGCCGAACGGCGACGGCCTGAACGATGTGCTGCAGGTATACAGTTACAAGATCAAGGAAATGACATTCATGGTGTTCAACCAATGGGGTGAAAAGATCTATGAAAGCAGAACACCGAATGTTGCCTGGGATGGTACCTATAAAGGCAAACCACAACCGTCGGGTGTGTATGTATACGTGGCAAGAATGGTGCTCACCGATGGTACGGTAGTGCAACGAAAAGGTTCCATCAACCTCATCCGCTAAGGACGGTTACACGATAAGTTGCAGGCAACAGGATGCAGGTTACAGCAAACTAACTGTAACCTGTATCCTGAAACCTGTAACGAAAAAAAGCAGTAATGAAGCAATCAAGTTTATATACCCACCCCCGCCCTGACCAATCATCATTCACAATGAGACTGGTTATGAAAAAATTTTGCTTTATCGCTGTTGGCTTATTGCTTACCCTCAGCGGCTTTTCCCAATTGATCAGTAATAAGGGAAAAGAGTTCTGGGTAGGGTACGGCCATCACCAGTTTATGGAAATGGGGTTTAACGATCAGAACATGGTGCTGTACCTGAGCGCGGAAGATCAGCCTGCTACGGTTACCGTAACCATCGACAGCAGCGGCCCTTTTCCGGCTACCTGGTGGCGAAGGACCTATAATATCCCGGCCTATACCGTAATATCCACCGAACCACTGCCCAAGGGCACCATTGACGCAGGCCCAAGCGGCACCGACCCCAACTTCGACGCCCGTTTGTACGACGATCCGCCTCCGGCAGGTTTCGGCGGCAATCGCACGTTTACCAAACGCGCTATTCATATAGAAAGCAATGTGCCCATTGTGGCCTATGCGCATATCTATGGCAACGTTTCATCCGGCGCTACCATGTTGTTGCCAGTTGAAACCTGGGGCTATTCCTATATCTCCATCAATAGTGAGCAGGTAGATGCCGGTGGTCCGGGGTACTCCTGGATATATGTGGTGGCCAAGGAAGACAATACCAGGGTGCGCATTATACCTTCGGCCGCGACCCGCCTCGGTGTTCCGCCCGGAACGCCTATTGATGTGGATCTACAGAAAGGACATATTTACCAGCTGATTGGTCAGTCAGACGCAGGAGGGAATGGCGTGCAACTCACCGGCACTACCATCAAAGCCATACCGGGGCCCGATGGCGAATGCCATCCGTTTGCCGCATTTGCCGGCAGCAGCCGTACACGCGGCGAGTCCGTTCCCTGTGGTACTGCTTCGGGCCGTGACAATGACATTGCGCAGCTGTTTCCTGAACATGCCTGGGGAAAAACCTATCTCACAGCGCCCATGTCTTCTTCCAACGGCGCTACCCTGTTACCCAACCAGTTTCAGACAAGTATTTATAAAATCGTAGCCAAAGACCCTGCCACTACTACCGTGCGGGTGAATGGCGCGGTACTGAACCGACCGGCAGGACAAAGCTACTGGCAGTACCACAGCAATACAGCAGATTATATTGAAGCGGACAAACCGATCATGGTGGCGCAATTTATTTCCGGTGCAAGCGCGTGTAACCCGGGTTCCTCCGGCGACCCTTCCATGGTGTACCTGAGCCCGCTGGAGCAAGCCATCAAACGGGTAGGTTTTTACCGAAATAACAAGGAAGTAATCTATTCCAACTATGTAACCATCATTGTGCCCACCGACGGCGTGCCTTCGCTCCGCATCGATAACTCGGCAGTATTCGATCACGTATACGCGCACCCGAACAAGCCGGGTTATTCGGTGGTTGTAAAGGGATGGCCGGCTTCCCAGTCGCAGTGCCTGGTGCGATGCGATTCCAATTTCACGGCCGTTACATATGGCCTTGGCAGCGCCGAAAGCTATGCCTACAGCGCGGGCGCTTACTTTGAAAACCTCAACGCTATTTCCGAACTGCATAATGTTGCCGATACCACGAATAACGGGCAGAATGTGCATCCCTTCAACTGCGTGAACTCACCGGTGGAAATTTCCGCCCTCACACGCTTCCAGGCGAACCGCCTGGTGTTCCGTGTGAGCGCGCTCGGTGCGGTGGTTACGCCCAATGCGGATGTGGTGATGGACCCGGCATCGGATTATTTTGTGGGTACGGTTGATATGAACGGACAAACCTATTACAAATACAAACTGCCGGGCGAATACGTGTTCAATACACCCGGTGTGTACACCATTCCGGTGAAACTTACCAGTCCGGCCATCGACAACTGTAACAACACCGAAGATGTGGCCATCAGCATAGAAGTGAAGGCCCGTCCTACGGCCGACTTTACCTGGAACCATCCGGGCGGATGCGTGAAAGATACCGTAACCTTTTTGGGCCCGGGTTCTACCGGTACCTATACCATCGCACAATGGCACTGGACCTTCCCGGATGCCACTACATCGGGTTTGCAAAATCCCCAACATGCGCTTGGCGATGTGGGCGACAACGATATTCACCTGAGGGTAGTGACGGCGGAAGGTTGTGAAGCAGAGGCAACCAAAACCATCCAGACATTTGCCGTGCCTACCGCTACGGTAACGCCCTCCGTATTGTCAGTTTGTGAAGGCAATGCCATTACTTTCACGGCTTCCTCTTCGTACCAGGCGCCTGTGGCCATTAAAGACTGGTACTGGGATTTTGGCAATGGCACTACTGCCACACCCACTACCGGTGATCCCATGACGGTGCAATTCGACTACTACGGCACCTACACGGTAAAACATGTGGCCAAAATAAGCGAACAGTGTGTGAGCGATACCGCCACTACTACCGTTACCATCTATGCGAAACCGAAACCCGGCTTCAGCTATCCCGCAGGGTGCCTGCCGGAAAATGGGGTGGTGGAGTTTGTGGATACCAGCTCCGTGCCCGATGCGCAAACCATCGTTTCCTGGAGCTGGCAGTTTGGTGATCCCAATGCCAATCCGGGCAATCCCAATACTTCCGATTTGCAGCATCCCTCGCACACCTATACCGATTTCGGCACTTACGATATCCGCCTGGCCATTACCACCGACCAGGGTTGCGCCAAAGACACTACGGTAAGCGCTGTGTTCAATGTTAGCCCCCATATCACCTTTGATGCGCTGAACCCCGTGTGCGAAAACGCTCCCCTGGTATTGGTTAATGCGGCCTCTGTAACAAACGGGGTAGCAGGCACCGGTGTATACCGCGGGCCCGGCACCGATGCAGCAGGCAATTTCAACCCGGCCGCAGCAGGTCCCGGTTTGCACAAGATCTATTACGATTTTACTTCTACCGGCGGCTGCACCATTACCGATAGCAGCACCATCCTGGTACATGCCAAACCGGCACCATCCTTTACCTGGTCACCCGACGACGGTTGTTTACCGGCAGACGGACTGGTAACCTTTACCAACACTTCCACCATTGCCGATGCGCAAACGATGACGTTTCTCTGGAATTTTGACGATCCGAATGCAACCGGCACCAATCCCAACGTCGCCATCGACCCGAACCCGCAACACTATTTTAGCGAAGGCGTGTACGACATTGGAATGATGGCCATTTCGTCTCATCACTGCGTGGCGGATACCGTGGTGAGTGTGACCCTGAGCGTTACACCGGCTATCGAGTTTACCCCCGTGCCCGCTGTGTGCGAAAGCCTGGAAGGCACTATCCTCATCAACACCGCCGTGGTGACCAACAATGTTTCCGGTACAGGCAGTTACCGCGGACCTGGAATTGATGCGGCCGGTAATTTCAGTCCTTCGCTGGCCGGTGCAGGGCAACACAAGATTTATTATGATTTCATTTCAACGGGCGGATGTACGGCTACTGATTCCATCATTATAGAAGTATATCCGAAACCCAACGTGGAATTCACTTTTGGCTCCGGTTGCTTGCCCACCGATGGCATAGTAACCTTTGTGAACAACAGTTCCATTGCCGGTGGCGGACCGCTTACCTTTAGCTGGAACTTTGGCGATCCCAATGCCAATGCCGGTAACCCCAATACATCCGATTTACCAAATCCCACCCATATATATGCAGAAGGTGAGTATAATATTCAGCTTAGTGCTCAATCCGCCAACGGCTGTGCAGCAGACACCACCATTGTGGCAACCTTTAGCGTTACCCCACAACTGGCCTGGGACCCGCTGGCTGCTGTGTGTGAAAGCGTGCCGGGCACTGTTTCGCTGGCATCGGCCACTGTTACCAACAATGTTGCCGGTACCGGTGTGTACAGCGGCACGGCCATAGATGCGGCCGGTAACTTCTCGCCCTCACTGGCAGGCGACGGCACCCATGACCTGCTGTATACCTATACGTCAGCAGGCGGATGTGTGGCCGCCGTTTCCCAAAGCGTAGTGGTGCATCCGAAACCCGATGCTTCGTTTACAGTTAACAGTGATATCTGTATCGATCAGTCGGCCACCATCACCGACCAGAGCACCGTGCCGTCCGGCTTCATTGCCGCCTGGAACTGGGACTTTGGCGATGGCACCACCGCCAGCAACACCAATAACGATCCATTCACCCGCAACTGGGCAGCGCATAACACCTATCAAATCAAGCTGACCGCCGTCAGCGACAATGGTTGTTTCGATGAAGCCACCCGCCAGGTAGTGGTGCATCCGCTCCCGGTGGCTGCGATCGGATTGCCCGCAGGCGTGTGTATGCCGGGAGGAATGGCGCAATTCACCAACCTTTCTTCCGTGGCCGATAATTCGTCCATGACCTGGAACTGGGATTTTGGCGATGGCAGCGCCGGCTCATCCGCAGCAGAGCCCGTACACCACTATGCAGCGGTGAACAGTTATACCGTTACGCTCACCGCCACTTCGGCCTATGGTTGTGTAAATACCACCTCGGCCGTGCTGGATGATTTCTTTGATAAACCCATTGCTGATTTTGCCGTAGCGCCCGATGTATTGTGCCAGGGAACAGAATCGGTGTTCAGCAACCTCAGTACCGCGCCCAACAGTACGGTAACCGGTTATCACTGGAATTTTGGCGATGGCACCACTGCCGACCAGGCCAACCCGGTGAAGACGTACGCATTGCCCGGACAGTATTTCGTTGAGTTGACCGTTACCAACGCCGTTGGCTGCGAATCCGATCCCGTAAGCAAACCGGTAACGGTTTACCTGCAGCCGGTGATCGATGCGGGACCCTCCTTTGTAGTACCACAGGGAACAGTGGTGAGATTCAACCCGACCGTAAACGACAGCACCACCGTACAATTTACCTGGAGTCCCGGTGGCGCATTGTCTGACCCCCATGCCTTACGGCCTACGCTGGAAGCTTTGTACGATGGCACGTACCAGCTCACAGCCGTAGGAGAGGGGAACTGTACGGCAACAGATTTCATTACCGTAAAAATCCTGAAGCCGGTGAACATACCGAATGCCTTCTCACCCAACGGTGACGGCATCAATGATACCTGGCTCATCAGGAACCTGGCTGATTATCCTGGTTGTACCGTTGAAATATTCAACCGCTATGGGCAAAGAGTATTCTACTCGTCCGGTTATCCCACACCGTGGGATGGCACCTACAACGGAAAGCCCTTGCCGGTGGCCACTTACTATTATGTCATTCACCTGAAGAACGGCTTTGCACCCGTAACAGGATCTGTGACGATAGTGAGGTAACAAGCATTTAACAACCATTCAACATTGATAACACAATAAACCAAACTGCAATGAGAACAATTATCTTACTGTTACTGGTGGCCGGCCTTTTCAGCAACGGAGCAAAGGCCCAGGTAGATCCTCATTTCTCGCAGTATTATGTATATCCATCGTGGTTGAACCCGGCACTCACCGGTGCTTTCGACGGCGACTACCGCGTTTCGGGTATCTACCGTACTCAATGGGGTAATATCAGCAGTCCATTCGCCACTGCAGGATTAGCTGCAGAGTTCACTACCGAAAAGAACTCCAATTTTGGTATCAGTGTGCTGAACCAGCGCGCAGGCGATGGCGGCTACAACTATACAACCGCTTACGGAAGTTTTGCCTATACCGGCGTTCGCTTTGGTGCGCTCGAAACGCATCGCGTGGTAATGGGTATACAACTGGGCATTATCCGTCGCGGGATCAATCCTTCCAAACTCACCTTCGGCGACCAGTGGAACCCCATCACCGGTTACAACCCCGGTAATGCCACGCTGGAATCGTTCAGCAGAACTGCTGCTACTTCCGTTGACGCAGGAGCAGGTATATTGTATTACGATGCAGAACCCGGCAAAAAAGCCAATTTGTATGGCGGTTTCTCCGTATCGCATCTCACACGCCCGGACGATAAATTCACCGAAACCGGCAATGCGCGGATCCCGATGCGCTATACCTTCCATGCCGGCGTGCGACTGGCACTGTCCGACGTGTTCAGCCTTACGCCCAATGCGCTGTATTTGATGCAGGGCAAGGCGCAGGAAAAAATGGTCGGCGCGTATGGCCAGCTCAAGGCAGGCCCTGCCACCGATATCATGCTGGGCGCCAACTACCGCTTTGATGACGCCATTTCACCCTACGTTGGTTTTATGCACAACAACCTTATGCTGGGCGTGAGCTACGATGTGAACACCTCCGACCTGGGTAAAATGGTAAACGGCACCAACAGCTTTGAGGTTACCCTGTCGTTCATCGGCAGAAAATCGGCCCGCACACCCGAGGTTGAATTCGTTTGTCCGAGACTGTAAGATAATGGTAAGCAATCCGTGTTATCTGTGAAAGATCCATGCAACCTGTGATCAACCTGGCAAACCAAACTTTATCGGTTTTCAAAATATTCATCATGAAGAAAGTAATGCTTATAGCCGTGCTGCTGATCGGGGCCACCACCATCCGGGCGCAGTTTGTGTATGACTATCTCAGGGCGGCTGACAATTATTTCAAAAAAGCAGACTACTATTCTGCCGCACAGTATTATGAAAAATACCTCAACGCCAACCCGGTGAAGATGCGGCAGGAAGAATACAAACCCTATACGGTAAGGACAACCACCAGCAAGAAAAAAAATTCGCAGTTGAGCAGCAGACAGCAGGCGGTGTACCAGCTTGCAGAAAGCTACCGCCTGCTTCATTACCCTGCCAGGGCAGAACCCTGGTATAAAGAAGCAGTGGAGTTTGATAAGGAACAATTCCCGCTGGCGCGCTTTCACTATGCCACCGTATTGCGCGCACTGGAAAAATATGAAGAAGCTGAAAAGGCTTTCATCAGCTTCCTCGATGAATACAAAACTGACGATGCGTACAGCGAAGCTGCCCGCAAGGAAATTCTCAGCCTCCGCTTTGTACGCAGCGAGTTGCAGAAGAAAGACCTGAAACTGTACACCGTTCAAAAAGCCGATGCACTGAACAGCGCCGGCGCCAACTATGCGGCCGTATGGCTCAACGATAACACGTTGTTGTTCACTTCTACCCGTCCTGACAGTACTGCCGGTAAAAACGGGGTGTATACCAACCGCATTTACCAGGCGGCTTACGCAGAAGGCAACATCACCAATGTTACCCGCGCCGGCCTGCCCCAGGCAAAAGATGTACACCAGGGCGTGGTGAGCCTGTCGCCCGACCGCAAACACATGTTCCTTACGCGGTGGACAACAGCAGGAGAGAAGAAAAATTCGTCTATCTATATCAGTGAGTGGACAGAAGCAGGCTGGAGCGAACCCGTTCCCGCCGATGCAGTGATCAATGCCGAAGGCGCCAATGCACAACAACCCTTCGTGATGCCCGATGGCAAATACCTGCTGTACGCCAGCGATAAACCCGGCGGCTATGGCGGTTTTGACCTGTATGCCGCAGAACTGGGCCCCGATGGCAAACCCAAACGTTCTTTCAACCTCGGCAGCACCATCAATACCAGTGGCGATGAACAGGCGCCCTACTACCATGCCGCGTCAGGCACCCTGGTGTTCTCATCCAATGCGCGCATTGGCATGGGCGGCTTTGATTTTTATTACAGCAAAGGCACCATTGATAAATGGGAAGAACCCGTTAATTTCGGATATCCCGTGAACTCGGTAAAAGATGATATTTACTTTGTGAGCAGGGGTGGCGCCAAAAATATTCTCGAAGACGTATTCCTCAGTTCCGACAGGATGGCTGAATGTTGTCTCGAAATGTTCTACCTGAAGAAAATAAGGCCGATGAGACAAATCAGCGGTACAGTAGTGGCCTGCGACAACGCTACACCCATCAAGGGCGCCGTGGTAAGAATTGTGGATACCATCAACAATGTTACGGTTTACAGCCATGTTACCGGCGAAGACGGCCGCTATACCTTCCGCGTGGAAGACTACCAGCCGTTGAAAGCCATTGCTTCTTCCGACGGATTTGAAACAGGCTCGCTGCACTTCTTTGCACCCGCAGATACAGAAGCAGAAAGCCTCACCAACCCGGCGCTGTGCCTGGTGAAAATAGTACCGGAAGTAGAGGAAGTGATCGTAATGGAAAATGTGTACTACGACTACGATAAATACGTGCTGAAACCCGAATCCTATCCTTCACTGGATAAGATCGTTGAAATGCTGAATGAAAACCCGACGATGGAAATTGAAGTGGCAGCGCATACAGACGGAAAAGGTACCGATGACTACAACCTGAAACTGTCTGAACAGCGTGCAAAGAGCGTGGTGGATTACCTCATCAGCAAAGGCATTGACAAGAGCCGTTTGCAGGCGAAAGGTTATGGCGCTACCATGCCGATTGCGCCCAATACCAACCCCGACGGTTCCGACAATCCTGAAGGCAGGGAGAAAAACCGTCGTACAGAGTTTAAAGTGTTAAAGAAATAGTTGACATTAGAAGGTATCAGAAGGCAATAGAAGGCAGAACAAAGGAACAAGGAAGGAAAGAACCGGAAGCAGCGCACTCACTTCGGCATTCTTACTTCCTTGTTCTTTCTTGTTTCTTTGAAACTAAAATCGTTGCAGTATGAAAACGCTACTTACCACACTGGTGGCTTCGTTATGTGGATTGACGTTGATGGCTCAGCAAAAGCCTCACTATACGCAGTACATACTGAATCAGTATATCGTGAATCCGGCCATAACGGGTATTGAGAATTACACAGACATTAAACTGAGCCACCGCCATCAATGGACCGGTATCCAGGATGCGCCCGTTACCACCTATTTCACCATTCATACGCCCATTGGCAAAACCGACGACCGTACAACGCCCACTTCCTTTACGCCTTCGGGCGAAAACCCGCGTGGACAGGCTTATTGGGAAAGTTATACCGCAGCAGAACCGCATCATGGCGTGGGATTGCAAATCATCAACGACCGCACCGGTCCGCTGAACAATTTCGGCGCTTACATCACCTATGCCTATCACATCGGACTGAGCGCCAGGACGAGCCTGGCAGCCGGATTTGGAGCAGGCATCAATAACCTCAGCCTGAACGGCGGCAAACTCAATTTCGATGTACCGGTTGATCCAGCGGTGTACAGCAGCGGCGTCATCAATCGCATCCGCCCCGATTTCATGGCAGGTTTGTACCTGTATTCTGCGGACTATTTTGTAGGGCTCTCTGCTCAACAGATCATTCCACTGAAAGTAGCGTTTACCGGTGAAGAAGTAGGCACGGTGAAAGGAAAAACAGTGCCCCACCTGTTTGCTACGGCAGGTTATCGCTTCCTGCTGGGCGACGATTTCAATTTCATTCCTTCTGTAATGGTGAAATACATCGACCCACTGCCCGTGCAGACCGATATCAACGCCAAACTGCAATACCGCGATTTGTTATGGCTGGGCGCCAGCTTCCGCACCGAAGATGGCTTTGCCGGTATGGCAGGCATCAATATCAGCAACACGCTGAACATCGGGTATGCCTACGACTACACCATTTCCGGGTTGAACAGTTTTGCCAAAGGCACGCATGAAATTCTCATTGGCGTGATGCTGGGGAATTCTTACGGTGACTGGTGTCCGAAAAATGTGTGGTAGTTGTTGCATGCCGCCGGGCTGATCGGTCGTTGCGTTGCCTGATTGTATTTTGACAGTAAATGCTTTACATTCGCTTTCGTTTACATCCACTGTAACTAAAACAAAGGCAATGCAATTGAAATTACTGTCCGTGGTTTTGTCAACCCTGTTTTTTGCTACTTCCTCTTTCGGCCAGCATTTGGTTGTTGGCTCCTACAACATTCGTTACGACAACCGCCGCGACAGCGGCAATCTCTGGGAACAACGCGCGCCGTATGTGGCCGCGCTCATCCGCTTTCATGATTTTGATGTGCTGGGCACACAGGAAGGCATGAAACACCAGTTGGACCAGTTGTCCGACTCGCTTCCTGATTATGCCTGGTATGGCAAAGGCCGCGATGATGGAAAGGAGAAAGGAGAATTTTCAGCCATCTTTTATAAGAAGCATAAATTCCGTGTATTGAAAAGCGGCGATTTCTGGTTATCGCCCACGCCGGAAAAACCGGGTCCCGGCTGGGATGCTCATCTCAACCGCATTTGCAGTTGGGTACAACTGGAAGATAAGGCTACGAAGAAAAAATTCTTTGTGTTCAATGTGCATTATGATCATGAAGGTGTGAAGGCGCGCGAAGAAAGCAGTAAGCTCATCCTGGAAAAAATCCGCTCCATTGCGGGCAATAGCCCCGTGGTGCTTACGGGGGATTTCAATGGCGATCACAAAACTTCCTGGTACCAGGCGCTGGCTAATAGCGAGGTGTTGAAAGACAGTTATACGCTGGTGAAAGATCCTTATGCCAACAACAATTCTTTCAATGGGTGGAATCCCCGGCCGGATATGAATAAGAAGCAATCATTTATTGATCATGTGTTCATCAGCAAGTCATTTGAGCCGGTGAAATGGGGGTTGTTGACGGATACGTATTATGGGAGGTATCCGAGCGATCATTTTCCTGTGTATGTGAAGTTGAAATGGAAATAATGGTTTGAAAGGAGGTTGTGGGGGCACAGCCCCCTACTCCTTATTCACATTCTTCGCCTCCTCCTTATCATAAACAAACCGGACCCTCGCCGACTTCGTAGTTGTAGACGAAAGAAACAAATGATACTTCTTCGCGCCCGCCGTCACCACCAACAACGCCGTATTAGGCGGGATGCTCCCCAGGTTCTCCGCAATCATCTCCACCTCATAAAACGTATTGCGCAAATCTACCTTCAGAATAGTAGTAGCCGGCTCTGCCGTTAATTTCTGATGACGCAACACCACCTGCTTATTTACCAGCACTGTAATCGAATCCCCATCAATTTCGGCATTATCATAAAAATCCAGCCGTATCTCACCGGTATCCACCTTCACTTCCGGAATTTCCTTGAAAGCTGACTCTTTAATACGTGTAAGCACAATAGTGCCCGGTCCGCAATTGGTATTGGTATTTTGAATATTGCCCACCCAATCTCCCATCAGCGTTTCCACATCACCATTTCGACTGTACACCAGCTCGTACTCTTTGATGCAAATCACGCAGTGATACGGGATTTGCCAGGTAGTGACAATATTCTCATGCAGCTTCAGCTTTTTCTGTTCAGGATCATAATGGCCATTGAATTTTTTCTTGACGTAGTAAAAGATGTTCTGGTAATGGTAGGAATCCCCGGTGATTTCGTTGCCGTTGATGCGGATTTGCAGTTCGATATTGTTTTCGGGAAAACAACCTGTCATGGTAAGTCGCCCTTTCCAATAGCCATTCAGGTCCTGGGACCGCGCCAGGGAACCACACCACAGAAGCCCGGCTATGAGTAAGCAGCGCATCACAACAGAAGTTAAGACTATTTCTTTGTACCGAAATGTGAAAATTGCCGAAGGGCAGGAAAACGGGATTGCCTGCCCGTGCAGGGGGAGTTAATGATTGCTGGTAAACAGGAGCAGATGATTGCTGCTGAATGGGAACAGATGGTTGCTACCAAATAATTGCTTAAATATTATGCCGCGGCATTTTACCCATTATGCGACAACTGCTCACATACCCCGGTTTGCTTTGGTGCTGGTGAGGTGCAGGGTTTCGAGTATGGAATTATATTCATCCAGGTCCATTACCACCACGTTCTTACCTTGCGTGCGGGACACTATCACTATTTCCTTGTTATCATTCACAGCATTCAGGTTCTCGGCAAGGTGGGCACGAAATTCCGAATAATTCACTACTCTCATTTTGGTACTGGTTTAAGTACAAATATACGTACTTTTTGACGTTCCCTAAAAGCTGTTTTTTTTGTATCTTTTTATTATAGCCCTTTCTCCATCTACTTTCCCATACAATGTAGCCATTTTTGGTGAAAAAAGGAGTAGGGGCTGCTACAGCGTTACCTCCAGCGGACGATGATCTGGAAGTAATAGAGAGTGGTAGCCTGTTTGTGTTAACGCGCGTAGCCTCTCAAGACACGCTGGATTCCATTTCGCCAACTAAGGGCACCTCGTCTTCCATTGAGAAGCCGCTATTTTTTGTGGAGATGGATGAAAAATCACCGCATCAAATTTCCCCTGCGAAGAAAAACGAATATCATAAACCGGTGTATTGCCAGGCCGCTCTTTCCGCTTTTGACCGCCGCGCTGCAGCCCTGCGGCATAATATGAATAATGCGGATTTGCCTGCAACCATTCACCCATCCATTGCGGTGCTTTCCCTTCCAGCTTCCTCCTTGCAACATGCGAATTTGCTGCCCATATCCAAACCGGAGATTTGTTAAAAAGATGTTCTTTAAGCCAAAGCACATTCACCGCCATGATACTATCCCTGAAGTACATGCGCTTTTTGCTCGCTTTCAAGCTTAAGTACTCACACAACCATTTACGGTTTTGAAGGCATCGTTCTACCAGCAATAAAGCAAGGCTATCAGCTACCGTGCCGCGGATTTCCACCGCAATGCTATCATACCATCCATGCAACAAATGCACCTCTTCCTCATTCATCACCGCACGTGAATAGTCCGCACCTATATAATATTGTAATACCGAATCCGCCTTCTCCAGCAACGCCCTTTGCCTGCTCACCCATTGCCGCTGCTGCAGCATTTGTGAAAACACTACATACCTGCAATCTTCCTGCACATCACATCCCAGTAAAAAAGGTTGTTGTTTCTCTTCCTCTTTCGTAACAAAACTTTGCAGTGCACGGCCCACCTCCGGCGTATTCCAGAATGGATACAACCACGCCTCCATGCGTTTGTCCAACGGATACTGCAACAGGTAAGCCGCCATCCCCTGTGTAAAAGAACTTTCAAACACCAGCGCTCCGTCTTTCCGTTGCTCATGCAGCCTGGAAACGATGGAAGCTTTCAGCGTGTTGAACGTAGCATAACCATGACTTTCTTCTCCCAGTCCTGCAATATCTGCCTGCAGCATACGCTCACCCACCACCTGCAACGGCTGCTGTGCGTTGCTGCTGCCGCAGAAGAACCCTATACTGTGCACCATCACCAAGGCCCGCAACAAAGAATTGCATGGCACCAAACCGGCCGCTTTCCCCACAATCTTCACCCTCCTTCATCCCCGCAACAGATATTCATATAACATAACTATTTTCACCCGCATATACTTCTAAGCGTTCATCCAATTTACACCATTATCGCTGCTCACGCACTCCCTGCTCATCCCAAACCCCATCCACCCATCATCCTCAACTGCAACAAACTGACCGCATTATGATACAATTTGAATACAACCCCTGACATCCATTCGCGTACTTTACACGTCTTATCGGTTAAACTATTTGTAATGGAAAAGCGATTGCGGCAAGACATCATCCATAACCACCAACAAAACTTCAACAGGTTTTATCCTATCATTTTATTGCACCAGCTGAAACGCCTGTAATGCCGCTGGCGGCATCCTGATGACGCCATCCAGCCAATACAGCGTAGGGAAACAGCCGTGCAGGCAACACAAATTATCCTTCAAACCAGGCATTTTTTTCAACAAACAATAAGACATGAGGAAACGGACATTTTTCACAGCCATGATGCTGATGGGACTTACAGCCACAAAGGCGCAACAGAAAGCACCCGCGTACCCGCTCATTACACACGACCCTTACTTCAGCATTTGGTCGTTTACAGATCAGGTAAATACTGCTACCACCCGCCACTGGACCGGTGAAGACCATTCCCTCATCGGTATGATCAAGGTGGACGGCAAAACATATCGGCTCTTCGGACAGGAAGCTAAAAATTACCAACCCGTTCTGCCTGTTGGTGAAGAGCAATCGTACACCGCCCGCTACACCACCTCCAACCCGGGCAACAACTGGTACGCCATCGATTTCAACGATGCCGGCTGGAAAACCGGCAGCGGTCCCTTTACCCTTCCCTATAACAAAGTGGGCACATCCTGGGAAACAAGGGATATATGGATCCGCCGCACCTTCACCCTCGATAAAACTAATCTCGACCATCTTGCACTCACCATCAAACACGATGATAACGCTGCCGTATACCTGAACGGTAAAGAAATCTACCGGCATATCGGCGTAGTAAGCAAATGGCGCTATGATGAACTGAAAGAAGCCGTACGCAACAACCTCGTACAAGGAACCAATGTACTCGCCATTCATGCCGTGAACACCGGCGGACTGGCTTACATCGATGCCGGCCTGGCCAGGGAAATCAAAAGCGATCCCTCGATGGCCGTTGAAACCGCCCAGCAAAAACAGGTGGAGATCAACGCCACACAAACCATTTATCATTTCCAGTGCGGGCCCATAGATGCACAGGTAACTTTTACCTCACCGCTGCTGCTGCAGGATTTACGGTTGTTGTCGCGGCCCGTGTCGTATGTCACGTACCAGGTAAAGGCTAACGATAACAAAACACATGAGGTAGAAGCTTACTTCGGCGCGTCCGGTGTGATTGCCGCCAACAGTGCAGCGCAGGCACTGGAAGCTACTTCCTACCAGTCAGGTGGATTGAAAATATTGAAAATAGGCACCAAAGAACAGGACATACTGGGTAAGAAAGGTGATGATATTCGCATCGACTGGGGATATTTCTATGTAGCAGCGCCCTCCAACGCGTTGCAGTATGTAACCGATGCGGCTGGCGCCGTGGTTTCTTTTGTAGGAAAGGAAAAACCGAAAAAGACCTTGTTGTCGGGCGCCGGATTGTTTTTGAACACTTCAGTTTCTCTCGGCAAAGTAGGCAATACAGCCAAACAACAGGTGTTCCTGCTGGGCTATGATGATCTCTATTCCATCCAGTATTTCCATACCAACCTTCAACCCTGGTGGAAAACAGAATACAATACCACGATCGAAAAAGAACTGGTTGCAGCGTGGAAAGATTATAAATCGGTTATGCAAAAGTGTGAGCAGTTCAACCAAAAAATGTATGCCGATCTTGTGCAGGCCGGCGGTAAATCGTATGCTGAATTGTGTGTGCTGGCTTACCGGCAAAGCATTGCCGCCCACAAACTGGTGAAAAGTCCGCAGGGCGAATTGCTGTGGCTGTCCAAAGAAAATTTCAGCAACGGCTCCATCAATACTGTGGACGTTACATACCCGTCAGCGCCATTGTACCTGGTGTATAATCCCGACCTGTTGAAAGGCATGCTGAACGGTATCTTCTATTACTCCGAAAGCGGTAAATGGACCAAACCGTTTGCAGCGCATGATATCGGCACCTATCCGCATGCCAATGGACAAACCTATGGTGATGATATGCCGGTGGAAGAATCCGGTAACATGATCATCCTCACAGCCGCCATTGCGCGCGCAGAAGGCAATGCTCAATATGCGGCCAAACACTGGAAAACCTTGACGCAATGGGTGAACTTTCTGGTGACCGATGGATTTGATCCCGCCAACCAGTTGTGTACCGACGATTTTGCGGGGCATTTGGCGCGCAATACCAATCTTTCTGTAAAAGCTATTGTGGGCATTCAGTGTTACAGCATGTTGGCGGATATGTTGGGTCATAAAGATATTGCCCGTCAATACGGCGATACCGCGCGCAATATGGTGAAGCGGTGGATGCAGATGGCTGATGACGGGGACCATTATACATTGGCTTTTGGGAAACGTGGTACGTGGAGCCAGAAATACAATCTGGTATGGGATAAGGTGCTGGGACTTGATCTGTTTCCGGCGGAGGTGTATGAGAAGGAGTTGAAATTTTATCTCGGTCAGCAGAAACAGTATGGGTTGCCGCTGGATAGCCGGAGAACTTATACGAAAAGCGATTGGATAGTGTGGACCGCTACTTTGTCTGATGACAACGCGGTGTTTGCTGCGCTGATAGAACCGGTATACAAATACGCTACAGAAACAACCTCACGGGTTCCACTAAGTGATTGGCATGAAACTACCAATGGCAAGCAGGTAGGTTTCCAGGCAAGGAGTGTAGTAGGGGGGTATTATATGAAATTATTGCGGGAAAAATTGAATGGTAATAAAGTGGCTAACCGGGATAAGTAACACTATTGCCTTTTTTTGGTACATCCATCAACCTGTTCATCTCCCGCCAGCGGGGGATGAACAGGCTTCCAGGTATGGCATGCAATGCAGCCTACTTTAGTAGGTTATTTATGCTACCGGTATAACACAAGTGAAAATATTAAATTTCCCATCTGTGCTATACTCCAAACTTCCTTTATGCAATAACGCAATAGACCGCGCGAGCGACAACCCAATCCCCGTGCTTTCAAACAAACTACTCCTGCCCGCACTGTAAAACGCATCGAAAATATAAACCCGCTCTTCCTCCGGGATAATTTTCCCGTCATTGGAGACTTTAATCACTACTTCATATTCCTTCCCATCTTTCCCCAGCGTCGTATACACTTCCAGCAATGTATAAGACTGGCAATACTTAATAGCATTATCCAACAAATTCCCGATAATCTTAAAAATCCCATCCGCATCCACATTCCCAACCACCGGCTCATCAGGTGTCTTACATACATACTGAATGCCCCGCTTCTCCGCCTTCGGTTGAAAGTTTTGGTACACCTCCTTCACCATCGCCACAATATCCCGCGGCTCCGTATGCAGCATATAGCTCCCGCTCTCTACTTTCTGAAAATCCAGCAACTGGTTGGTGAGCGTTAGCAACCGGTCCGTGTTTTTGTTCATGATCTCCACCTCCCGACGGATATCCGGAATGCGTTCCACCGATTTAAAAATCTTGTCCATCGGCGCCTTGATCAACGTCAGCGGCGTACGGATCTCATGCGCCACCCGCGTAAAGAAATCAATCTTCTGCTGGTACAATTCCTTTTCCTTGTTCAACGTAAAAATTTCCATCCGCCGCACCTGCTTCTCCCGGTTCCGGTTGTAAAAGAACCGCGCCGTACAATAAATCAGCGTTACCAGCAGCACCACATAAATCATGTACGCCAGCTTTGTGCGCCAGAACGGCGGCGTAATCTCAACCGTCAGTGATTTTTCATTCGCCATCCAATCCCCGTCACTGTCCGTGGATTTTATTTTGATCACATACGTGCCCGGCGAAAGATTATTGAAATGTATCCGCCGGTTCTTCCCGATAAAATTCCAGTTATTGTCCACCCCATCCAGCATATACGCATATTCAATATTGTCCGGCGCAGTATAACCCAATGAAGCAAAATCAAGACTGAACGTAGCCCGGTTATGCGGCAGCGTAATCTGGTTACTGTTCAATATATAATTCTCCGAAAAAGTATAAGGCGAATTGGTCGACACCTCCTTATCATACACCCGCAGCCTCGTAAAAAACACCGGCGGCACATACCCACCGGGGTTCATGCGCCCCGGGTTGAACCGCACAAAACCTTTCAATCCTCCCAGATAAATATTTCCCTCCGCATCTTTAAACGCCGACCGGTGATTGAACTGGTTGCTCAGCAGCCCATCACTTTTCCGAAACACCTTCACCAACCGGTGCGCCGTATCAATCAATGCCAGTCCTTTCGAAGTCGTAGCCCATATATTACCGTTAGTGTCCTGTATGGTGCTGTACACCATATCGCCCGGCAACCCCGTGGCTGTATTATACGCCCTTACCTGTTGCGTAGGCAGCGACACCCGAAACAATCCCGACACGGTACACACCCACAAAATACTGTCCCTGTCTACCAGAAAATTTACCACCCGCGTTTCATTAAACAGCGTACCGCCATTATACGGAATACGCAGTGGCGTAATGTTCCCGTTCTCCACGCAAAAAACACCGTTATCATGCGTGCCTATCCATATGCGACCCTTATCGTCTTCTAAAAAAGCGGAATAAAACGTATGCTCCGGCAACCCCGGCACGAGGTTGAACCGTTTTTGAACAGGATCAAAAATATAAATGCTGTTGGAGGTACATACCCATATATCCCCCTTGCGGGTTTTGTAAAGAATATTGATATAATTACTGTTCAATCCGTTCCCTGCATGCGCTACATGATGCTGCACAATGGCCTGCGTGCGGAGGTCCACGATATACAAACCATTTTCAAACGTACCGATATACAACCGGTCGCGGTCTGCCATCAGGCCATGAATATTCGTAGGCAGCGTGCCCAGGCTGCCCTTGCTGTCAATACAATTGGTAAAACGATGCGTTACCGGATTGAACCGGCTCAGTCCCTTGTCTTCGGTACCTATCCAGAGCATGCCATATTGATCCTGCACGATTTCCCGCACCACACTGCCGCGGATAGACACCCCGTCATTACGCGGAAAAAATTTTTCAAACTGCACCAAATGGTTCGGATAATAATTGATGCCGCCAAAATACGTCCCGGCCCATATACCACCTTCCTGGTCCTGGCATAACGCATACACCGCATTGTCGCTTAACGAATAACTGTCGCCGGTTACCTTATAAAAATGCCGGATGCTGTCTGCGCCCAGTATAAACAATCCCGATTCCGTTCCCACCCAATACGAAGCAGGCGCAACCCGCAAAATACACCGCACGTACGGTTCATCTTTAGCTCCCCGCATCAAAGGAACAGTACTCCACGTATGCCGCACCACATCAAACCGTTTCAACCCCGTAAGTGAAGTACCGATCAGCAGCGTATTGTTATCCGCCGCGCAAATGGCTTCAATCGTATTCGTCTTCCTGCTGATGGCCGGCGCATGAAAATAATCGGACCTGTTACTGCGCGGGTCCAGCCGCGCCAGTATCCCGTTGGCGCTGCCCATCCATAATATATTATCCCCATCGCGGTACAACGTAGTAATATTTCCCAGCTCAGCCGGATGCTGTTCCATCACTGTATCAGATGAACTAACGTATTTGTATAACCGTGAATTTTCTACAAACCATATATTATTGTCTGTATCATTTTGAATATTCCGCACCCATTTTCCCTGCGTGCCTGAAAGCCGGCTAAACGTTTCATCTTTCGGATTATAATAATACAATCCCTTGCTGGCGCCCACCCACAACGTACCCTCCGCATCCTGGTGCAAACAGAAAATGGCATTGCTGGCCGAACCCTGCGCCGCCTCCTGGTCAAAACGAAAGAGTTTGAATTCATAGCCATCGAAGCGGTTCAGCCCGTCGGGCGTACCAAACCATAGGAATCCGTCCTTGTCCTGCAATATGGCTATCACGGAATTGTTGGACAATCCGCTTTCAATTTCATAATGCCTGAAATAAACAGTCTGTCCGTCAACGTATTGAAGGGAAAGTACAAGCAGCACAGTTAGTAGCAGTCGTATCATCAGGCCACGGCATTTATTCCAAAATTGAAACAAAATGGTCTGTTTTTGCTTCAAAAGTAATTAACACTTTCTTAACGCCCTTGTATTTTTGGCTACACTAACCCTGACTGCTTAACGATTGTATATGAAAGTAAAGTTTGCCAATCTGTTTTCGAGGGGCCTGCCTTTTGTGATTTTCATGATCTTTGTCTTTCTTGCCTGCAAAAAAGATGCTGCTCCCTTCAAAGGCACGCCCTATGATCCCTCCAAACCGGTAACCATCACCCGCTTTACTCCCGACAGCGGCGGCGTGGCCACCCAACTGCTCATTTTCGGATCAAATTTTGGAAACGACACCTCCATTGTAAAAGTGTATGTCAACGGCGTGCGCGCCCCGCTCATCGGCATGAACGATACTACCATCTATGTGATGGTGCCTTCCAAAGCCGGCACCGGTGATATTAAGGTAGTGATCGGCAATGGCGATGCTGAACAGGAAGCCGTTTCATCCAAAGAGTTCATCTATATTTTCGCGCCCAACGTAGGTACGCTGGCGGGCTTTACCGATAAAGACGGCCGAACGGCCATCGTTGACGGACCGATCGAAAAGGCGCAGTTTGAAGAACCGTACTGGCTTTGCTTTGATAATGAGAAGAATATTTATCTACTGGAAGAATACCGGGGATTACGGTTTATCAACAAAGACCTCACCGAGGTAAAGACCATCTGGAGAACAGGTAACGGTCTTGACAGACCGAGAACCTTATCGTTCAATCCTACTTTCGATACGCTGTACATTACCAATGACCAGTGGGACTGGAACGGGTTGAGTACGGCGATCAGCACCAAAGCCGATAATTTTTCCCGCTGGACTTCGCACATTTACAGCAAAACAACAAACGGCGGCGCTGCCCACCCTGAAACAGGCGACTATTTCTTCAACGCCTACGATAACGGTGCTGTGTATTATTACGACAGGGCGGCCAGGGCGGTAAAAGAATTGTTCCGCATCGGCGATGTAAGCTGGGAATTCAATATTCAATTTGCTCCCAGTGGCGATTTTGCCTACATCGTAGTGGTAAACCAGCACTATATTCTCAAAGCCAATTATAACAGAACGACCGGCCTCCTCGAAACGCCCGTGCATTTTGTGGGCGCCAGAAGGACCCGGGGCTACAACGATGGCGTAGGCACCGACGCCCTGTTTAACGAACCCCACCAGGGCGCCTTCGATGAAGACAACAATTTTTATGTGTGCGACCGCATGAACCATTGCATCCGCAAGATTACGCCCGAAGGCGTGGTGAGCACCTTTGCCGGCCGTCCCGGTCAGTGGGGCTATGCCGACGGCGCTTTGCGCGACGCACAGTTCGACCGGCCCCACGGCATTATCTACGACAAAGAAACCGGCACTTTCTACGTAGCTGACCAGAAAAACCGCCGCATCAGAACCATCAATACTGAATAACCCAGAACACCAAATAATGAAGCGTTATATAACCATTCTACTGCTTTGCCTGGGCAGTTACCTGACTGCTGACGCCCAGGAAAATCTGAAGGTAACCGGCACCGTTACCGATGAGACCAATATGCCGCTCGTTGGCGTGAGCGTATCCATCAAAGACCGCGTGGGCGGTGGTACCATGACCAACGAACGCGGGCAGTATACCGTAGACGCAGAACCATATAGCACCCTGATCTTCTCGCACGTAGGGTTCGCTACCCAGGAAATCAAAATCGGCACCAAAAAGCTGCTGAACGTGGTGCTCAAGAGGGCCGACTCCAGCGTGCTGACCGACGTGATCATCACCGCTGCCGGTCCGCAGAAAAAAGTAACCGTGGTAGGCGCCGTTACCGCTGTGGACGTTGACCAGTTGCGCACGCCTACTTCCAATATTACCAACGGCCTGGCCGGGAACGTGGCAGGCGTTATAGCCATGCAAACTTCCGGTGAACCGGGCAGCAACCATTCAGAGTTCTGGATCCGTGGTATCTCCACCTTTGGCGCCAACCAGAGCGCCCTGGTGCTGGTAGACGGATTTGAACGGCCCTTTAATGAAATCAATATTGAAGACATCCAGTCGTTTACCGTTTTGAAAGATGCTTCCGCTACTTCCATCTACGGTTCACGAGGCGCCAATGGCGTGATACTGATCACCACCAAAAAAGGCCGCGCAGGCAAGGTGAACATCAACGGAAAAGTGGAATACGGTTACCTAACGCGTACGCGTACCCCAAAATTTGTGGACGGGTATACCTATGCCAAAATGGTGAACGAAGCTAAAATAACGCGCAACCAGGAACCGCTGTATACCGAAAATGAACTGGAAATACTGCGGCTGGGACTGGACCCGGACATGTACCCCAATGTGGACTGGCAGGACAAATTGCTGCGCGACGGCACCAATATTTACCGCGCTGCGGTGAACCTCTCCGGTGGCGCTTCCATTGCCCGGTATTTTGTATCGGCCAGCTATGTGGATGAAGGCGGTATGTACAAATCCGACGCATCACTGAAAGAATACAAAACCAATGCGCATTTGTCGCGCTGGAACTACCGCGTTAACTACGACCTCGATGTAACGCCCACCACCAGCCTGGCCCTCGGTGTATCCGGCTGGCTGGAAAAACGCAACCTGCCCGGGCTGAACAACATGAACATATGGTATTCTTTGGTAGGACAAAATCCAATATCCATTCCCTTTATGTATTCCAATGGATTGGTGCCCGCCTACGGAACAGGCAACCAGACCAACCCCTGGGTATTGGCTACGCAGACAGGTTACCGGGAACATTGGGAAAACAAAATGGAATCGAACATTACGCTGAACCAGCGGCTCGATATGATCACACCCGGTTTGCGTTTTACCGCACGACTGGCCTATGATGCCATCAGCCTCAACGAAATCATTCGCAGCAAATGGCCGGAACAGTATAATACCGAGCGCAGGCGCGACAGGCGAAACGGGGCCTTGATCATGAACCGCGTTTCTGGCGCAAAATTAATGACGCAAGAAGCCAATTCTGCGGGCGAACGCATATACCAGAGCGACCTCGAACTGGTGTACGACCGCACCTTCGCCAACAAACACAGCGTGGCAGGCATGGTGAAATCCTTTGTAAGAGAGCAACGGCAAACGCAGAACCAGGGAAGTGATATCCGCAACGGCATTCCACGACGCAATATTTCCATTTCAGGCCGTGCGCAGTATGGCTATATGAACCGCTACCTGGTGGAATTCAACTTCGGTTACACAGGTTCTGAAAGTTTCAAGAAAGGTAACCAGTTTGGTTTCTTCCCTGCCGTGGCCGTGGGCTGGAACATTGCCGAAGAAAATTTCATTCGCGACAATGTACACTGGCTCGACCTGTTCAAAGTGCGGTACTCAATAGGGGAGGTGGGCAATGATAATTTCGGCGGCCTTCGCTTCGCATACCTGAGCACCATCAGCCAGACCGGTAGCTTCAACTTTGGTGACCCGGGAAGCCCGAACAGCTGGCCCGGTCTACGCTTTACCGAATTTGCTTCTGACAACCTCACCTGGGAAGTTGCCCGCAAACAGAACCTCGGTTTTGATGTGAACATCCTGAACAACGCCTTTAGTTTGACCATTGACCTGTACCAGGAAACCCGCCGCAATATTTACGTGCGCAGAGACCACCTGCCTGCCATTGTAGGCGTAGGCGCACAACCATTTGCCAATATCGGTACCATGGACAACCGCGGCATTGACGGCAACTTCGCTGTGAACAGGAAAATCAGGGGCATTGATTTTACCCTGCGAGGCAATTTCACCTACTATAAAAACAAAATACTTGAACGCGACGAGCAATATAACCCTTATCCCTACCTGCTGCAACAAGGCTATCGTGCCGACCAGATGCGGGGCCTGATTGCGCTCGGCTTGTTCAAAGATTATGAAGACATCCGGAACAGCCCGCGGCAAACCTTTGGTCCCGTTATGCCCGGCGATATCAAATACAAAGACGTGAACGGCGATGGGGTGGTGAATGGCGACGACGTGGTGCCCATCGGCGCCAGCTGGCGGCCCGCCATGCTGTATGGGTTCGGACTTTCTGCCCGATACAAAGGCGTTGATGTAAACGTGCTCTTCCAGGGCGCCGGACGCGTATCCTACTTCCTGAACGGGCCTACGGTATATCCTTTCTCGCAGGGCGGCTGGGGCAATATTCTGGCTGAAGTGGCAGACCCCGCCAACCGGTGGATATCCAGTGACCTTGCCGGCGGACATCCCGGTTCCGAAAACCCGAACGCCAAATATCCGCGCCTGAGCTACGGTGGCAACTCCAACAACTATCGTCCCTCTACCTTCTGGCTGCGCGACGGCTCCTACCTCCGCTTCAAAACATTGGAAATAGGCTATACCGTGCCTGCCAAATTGGTTTCCCGGTTAAAGATGGGCAATATGCGCGTTTACCTGCTGGGACAAAACCTGGCAGTATGGGACAAAGTAAAAGTTTGGGACCCCGAACTCGCCAGCAGCGACGGCACGCGCTATCCGCTACCCAAAACGATAACTGTAGGTATTACATTTAAATTCTAACCCGCCAATAAAACATTGGTATGAGAATACTCAACATCATAGTGATTGCTGCCTTAACCGGCTCGCTGTATTCCTGCAAGAAGTACATGGACATGGAGCATTTCTTCAAAGACAGGATGAATATCGACACTTTATTTGTGCGCAGGGATTATGCAGAACAGTGGCTGGCCGATACGTACACACACCTGCGGGGAGAAAACCTCGACGTGGCCAGTAAAGACTATGCGCCTTTCAACCTGATCTCCGATGATATGTTCTTCGGCGACCGCGGCGATGAACTGGACCACAGGAGTTACAAGAACTACAAAAACGGTGAATACGACGAAAGCTGGATCCAGGGTTCCTGGCGCTCCTGTTATGAAGGCATTCGCAAAGCCTCTACCTTCATTCACAATATTGACCGCAACCGCGAAATGTCAAAGGAAGAAATTGCTGAGCGTAAAGCGGAAGCGCGTTTCCTCCGTGCCTATTACTACTGGTTGCTGATCCGCAAATATGGCCCGGTGCCCTTAATGCCCGATGAAGGCATTGATTACACACTGCCCTACGATCAGCTGGCCATACCGAGAAGCCATTACGATGAATGCGTTGATTTCATAACCAAAGAACTGGCCACCGCTGCCCTCGACCTGCCCCTGGCCCGCGACAACCGCAACGTAGTGCGGCCCACCAAAGGAGCAGCGCTGGCAGCACGTGCCAAAGTGTATCTGTACGCAGCCAGTCCCCTGTTCAACGGCAACACGGAAATGGCTGACCTGGTAGACCATGAAGGCCGGATACTCATATCACAAACCTATGATGAATCGAAATGGGCAAGGGCCGCTGCAGCTGCAAAGGATGTGATTGATTTAGGCGTGTACCGGCTGTTTACCGCTCCCTTCAACGACACCGACCAGGGACCGGCACAACCGAAAACCATCGTGCCGCCCTATCACCCCGTATACTCCGAAGCCAATTTCCCCAATGGCTGGAAAGATATTGACCCCTTTGAATCGTACCGCCAGTTGTTCAACGGGGCGCTTACGCTGGCCGCTAACCCGGAAATTATTTTTACCCGTGGCACTGAAACGAGCGGAGTGGGACTCGAGGCGCTGGCTAAACACCAGACGCCTTACTCCCTCGGCGGATGGAACGCGCATGGCATTACACAGAAACAATGCGATGCCTATTATATGAACGATGGTACCGATGTGCCCACCAACCCCCGCGTGAGCGGCTTTACCACCAACGACACCGATTATCCGCCTTTGCCTGCAGGTGTATCGTTGCAATACGCCAACCGTGAACCGCGGTTCTATGCTTCGGTTGCGTATAACGGGTCTATCTGGTGGCGCCTGAGCGTACTGGATGTGAGCAAGCGCCAGACACAAATCTGGTATTACCGGGGCTATCCGGATGGCAAACAGCCTTCCTCGCCCCAGTTCCACGTACGTACCGGCATCGGCATCAAGAAATTTGTGAACCCCATCGACTCACACAGCGATAAAGAAAACGGCTCTTTTGTGGTGCCCAAATACGAACCGGCTATCCGCTATGCAGAAGTGCTGCTGATCTATGCTGAAGCGCTCAATGAACTGGGCGGCACGTACAGCATCCCCGACTATACCGGTACCAAAACCCACACCATTACCCGTGATGTTACAGAAATGAGCAAGGCCATGAGCCAGATTCGCATACGGGCAGGGTTACCCGATTTTGACCCGGGCATTTACGCTTCCAAAGAAGAGTTCAGGAAAAAACTGAAAAGAGAGCGCATGATCGAACTCCTGGGCGAAAACCACCGCTATTTCGACCTGAGAAGGTGGAAAGATGCGCCCGTAGAAGAAGCCATGCCCATCATGGGATGCAATATGGATATGACCGAAGCGCAACGCGATCTCTTCCACACACCGGTGGTGATCCCTTCGTTCCCCACCATCTTTGTGAAGAAGATGTACCTGTGGCCCATATCGCATGATGAATTGCGGAAAAACAAAAAGCTGACCCAAAACCCCGGTTGGACAACCCCGTTCTAATACTACACCCACATGAAAAAGATATTAATATTCATAGCCATCATCCTGGTAACCGGACCTGCCTGCAAAAGAGAATGGCTGGATGAACAATATGTAAAAGAAGTATCGTTTGCCCGCAGCGGCGTGGTGAAAGTATATGCCCAATACAAAAGCCAGGGAGGCGTGGTTACCCTGAAAGTGCCCGTAGTGCTCAGCGGCACCACCGGCAATAATGAAGACATAGAAGTAACCATTGCCATTGATAAAGACACGCTGGAAGACCTGAACTTCGACCGCTTCCGCCTGCGCGAAGACCTGTACTTCCATGAACTGCCTGAAAAGCATTATAAATTCAAATCCATGACCACCACCATACCAGCCGGTTCCCTGCAGGGCTTTTTTGAAGTGGACCTGATGCTGGAAGACCTGGACATGATCAACAAGTACATCCTGCCCCTGAAAATTGTGTCTACTTCCAAAAACAATGTGGCCAGCAGGAGATGGTACAGCAAATCGCTGATGCATATCATTACCTTCAACGATTTTTCCAACCGGTACAGCAGCGCCGGCCGCATCTGGAACCGCGACCTGCCACAGAACGATGCCAATGCGTTCAGCGTACCGCACCGCACGGCCTGGGTGGTGGATGAAAAATCTGTGTTCTTCTTTGCCGGCCATATTGATGAAGAAGCCTATGACCGCGCCAAATACAAGATCATTGCCACCTTCAATGCAGACAGCACGGTGACGTTGACGGCTGCCGATCCTTCTATCAATTTTTCGCAACAGCAGGGCACCTACACCATTTCTTCGCGGATGGATGAAGTGCAACCTTACCTGCAGAAAACGTACATCACCATGAACCTCGAATATTGGTTCAGCGATATTACCAACCCTGATTTCCCCATCAACTACCGCTATGCCGGTCCGTTGACGCTGGAGCGGGTGCGGAATATCCAGATTCCGGACGAGGACCAGCAGGTACAGTACGAATAGATTATTCTGCCATACATCCTACTAAAAGCCGGGAAGCCAGGGGGTAACAAAGCATTACCTGCTTCCCGGCTTTTTAGCCTTTCAGTAGTACCGGGTTATTTTGTATTTTACGCGCGGGCCCACAAATGCCCGGCGCCATATGAAAGAAATGGAACCATTTGTGAAGACGGCCAAGCCAGTGGTTTTACTGGTAGATGACAGTGAAGATATTCTCGAATACTTGTCGCACGACCTCAAATCGAAATACCATATCTACACCGCCAAAGACGGGGAAGAGGCCATCGAGATCTTACGCAATGAATTTATACAGCTCGTGGTGAGCGATGTGATGATGCCACGCATGGATGGCTTTCAGTTTTGTGAACGGGTGAAGTCTACGCCGGAACTGAGCCATATACCAGTGATATTGCTTACGGCAAAAAATACCTTGCAATCAAAAATACAGGGGCTGAAGTTGGGGGCGGATGCGTATATTGAAAAACCTTTTTCGCTGGATTTGTTGTATGTGCAGATAGACAATTTGCTGGAAAACCGCTCCAAGCTGAAGGAGACCTATGCGCGCTCGCCGCTGGTGCATATCAACAGCATAACGCATTCCAAGGAAGATGAATTGTTGTGGCAACAGATTACCGATACCATTCTCCGTAATTTGTATGATCAGGATCTGAATGTAGAAAAGATGGCGGAGTTGATGAACATGAGCCGGTCTACCTTGTACCGGGCTATTAAAAGTATTTCGGGTATGTCGCCGAATGATGTGATTAATCTCACACGATTGAAAAAAGCCGTAGAACTCATCAATGCCGGCAAATTCCGCATCAATGAACTGGCGTTGGAAGTAGGCTATAGTTCCTCCGCGCATTTCCGCCGCAATTTTCAAAAGCAATTCAAAATGTCTCCCGCTGAATATATCGAGAAGGTCCACAGTGCAATTTCCGTCAATTCCCGTTCGGAACAATAACCCTCTTCTTTACTCAAACACACTGCCACTACTTTGGTACATCCACCCACCATCCCATCCACGGGGTTACCTTAGGAAGTATGCTGAATGGATGGGGGTGGTGCCATTTTACCACCTCATCCATGAAACACGTTGATGCAGTCAGTCACTGCTGGCGCTCCCCGCCAGCGGGGGATGACCTTACACTCTGGATGTACCCCCAAAAAAACAAAAGCCTTGCAAGTTTCCACCTGCAAAGCTCTCTGTGCCCAGGACAAGATTCGAACTTGCACGCCCTTTCGGGCACCACCACCTCAAAGTGGCTTGTCTACCAATTTCAACACCTGGGCATCAAAACAAGGACGCAAATTTATAGCTTTTCCTCATAAAAACCGTACAAATTCTTCCATCATTCCACTTCTTCTTACCTCATCCCTTTTTCCTTCATCAGCCTTTACATTCATTACCCACTTGTTCTTCACTCTTCCCTCTTCAACACCACCCGAAACGTCGTCCCCTTTCCCGCCTCGCTCCACTTCACAAAAATCTGCCCCTTATGGTAATACTCTATAATCCTTCTGCTCAAACTCAATCCCAATCCCCACCCGCGTTTCTTCGTGGTAAACCCCGGTTTGAACACCTTCCGTATATGCTGCGCGCTGATCCCTTTCCCGGTATCTGTTACATCAATCAGCACCGTGCGCGGCGTACTGGTAATATCAATGGTAATCTGTCCTTTTCCTTCCATCGCGTCCAGCGCATTCTTCAACAAATTCTCAATCACCCAATCGAACAACGGCGCGCTCAGCGGCGCTATTACGGATGTCTGCCCATGCGTATTCACCTGGAACTGCACCTTCCCCGGCGCCCGCTTCCGAATATACTCCACCACATTATTCACCTGCGCCAGCACATCCGTAGCCTCCAAATGCGGCGTACTGCCAATTTTTCCAAACCGGTCCGACACCAGTTTCAATCGGTCCACATCCTTTTCCATTTCCTGCACTATGGGCGCATTGCGTGGGTCTTCCTTCAGCATTTCCACCCAACCCTGCAGCGAAGTCAGCGGCGTGCCCAACTGGTGCGCCGTTTCCTTGGCCATCCCCGCCCACAACTGGTTTTGGGCCGATTTAAAACCTGTGGTAAGCGCCGTCAGCGTAATGATGATAAACAAGGTCACAATCAGCAACTGCACCAGCGGGTAATACCGCACCTGGTCCAGCAGCGTGGTATGACCATAATAATATAGGTTTTTTTCCGTGCTGTCTGCCGGGTTCACCCACTGCAGCGGCGGGTTTTTCTCTTTAAACTGCTGCAACTTTCTGTATACATAATTCGAATCCTGCGCCACTTCCGCAGTATCCAGGTTTACAAAATCCAGTACGCGGTCATTCTCATCGGTCACGATGATAGGAATGCTCTTGTTTTCGGTAACGATGAGGATGGCCAGGTTATCGCTGATGCCGGTGGTGTCCTGCACCAGCAGGCGCGAAGCTTCTACCCATTGTTGTACCTTTCCTCTTTCTTCGCGCGCTATTTTATGGGCCAGGAATTGCGAGTAGAAGATGGTGCCGCTAACGATGGCAATGGCAATGATGGCAATGCCTGTTTTCCAGTTAAATAGCGGCTGAATCATGCAACTAATTTATAAAAACCGTTCCTTTGCATCCGTTATTTGGCAAAATATTTTGAGAACCGCAATGTCCAGGCCATTAGTTTCCATAGTCATATTAAACTGGAACGGGCGTTCCTTCCTGCAGCGGTTTCTGTCTTCCGTGCTGGCCGGCACCTGGCCTCACCAGGAGGTGGTGATCATCGACAATGCCTCTACCGACGATTCCGTGGATTACCTGCGCCGGCATCATCCGCAGGTGCGCATCATCCGGCACCCGGAAAATTTCGGTTATGCCAAAGGGTATAATGAGGGGTTGAAAAAAATCACCGCCGACTATTACGTGTTGCTCAACTCCGATGTGGAAGTGCCGCCGGGATGGATAGAACCGGTGATGGCCATTATGGAATCGGACCCGCAGATTGCGGTATGCCAACCCAAGCTCTTGCAATTCGACCGGCGTGATCATTTTGAATATGCGGGTGCCGCCGGCGGCTGGCTCGATTACCTGGGTTATCCCTTTGCCCGCGGCCGCGTATTTGATGTGTGCGAGCTGGACACGGGCCAGTACAACAAGGTGCGGCCTATTTTCTGGGCCAGCGGCGCCGCGATGTTTGTAAAAGCATCGGTATACCATGAACTGGGCGGACTGGACGAATACTTTTTTGCCCACCAGGAAGAAATCGATTTTTGCTGGCGCGCGCAACTGGCGGGATACAAGGTATATGCCTGTCCTGCTTCGGTGGTGTACCATGTAGGCGGCGGCACGCTGCCCAAGGGCAATGCGCGGAAGGTATACCTGAATTTCCGGAACAACCTGGTGATGATGGCCAAGAATATGGGAGCGGCGGAAGCTGCCTGGAAAATTGCGTTCCGTTTTGTGCTGGACACGATTTCGGCGGTGAAATCCTTGCTGGCAGGGGAGGGGACCTATTTTGTGGCGGTGTTCCGGGCGCATGGCGCGTTCGTGAAATGGCTGTTGCGGGAGCGGAAAAAAAGCCTGTTCCCGGTAGCGCGCAAGGCAAAGCCGCAGGGGTATTGGCGGAAAAGCGTGGTATGGGCCTATTTTATACGGGGCAAAAAAACCTTCGCAGAAATTTGTGGCCCAAACAGTTGAAAAATATCCTTTTAACGATTAATTTTGCAGCACATTTTACAATTATGGATCAACATACCGAGAAAGACTACCGCGATAAGGATTTTACCCGCAACTGGGTGAATTCATCCGTATTCCTGTTTTACCTGCAGGTATTCTGTATTCTGGCGTTTGTGGTGGGCGGATCGTACAGCCTGTACAAAAACCGGTATAAGGGCAAACCGGAGGTAGAAATCCAGAGCAGCACCCTGTATACGCCGCAATACCAGAAATAATTGGCGCCACGCGGCACAAAAATTTTGCAGGAAATATACAATTCCTATTTTTGCAATCCGCTTTTCAACGAATGGTGAAAGTGGTTGTTCTTTAAGATAATACATACGCGGAAGTAGCTCAGTTGGTAGAGCGCAACCTTGCCAAGGTTGAGGTCGCGGGTTCGAGCCTCGTCTTCCGCTCAAGCGAAAGGTGTGATACAGTCACACCTTTTTTGTTGGCTATTAAAGGTGGGGTTCAACTCCCGCCCCAGGTTAGGATAAAAAAGATGGACCCGGGTGGTGGAACTGGTAGACACGCAGGACTTAAAATCCTGTGGCCCGCAAGGGCTGTACGGGTTCAACTCCCGTCCCGGGTACTGACAAATTTTGAAGGCTGCTGTAGGGCAGCCTTTATTGTTTTGATGCAGTTGTGAAAAGTTGTTTATAGTGTGTTTATCAACGTTAGTTGCCAATAAAAACGAAAGCCGCTCATTACAAGCGGCTTTCTCATTGTTCAGGCCAATATAGAGTGGACATGCTTGCGCTATGTTGGCCCTGCTAAACCTTCAGCCCCATCCTCCGGGAGATTCTACGTTAATGATAACTGTTGGATCAGATCGCATAAGGGATTCGTTATCGTGACCTAACAGTCATCAAAGAACTGATGCAATGTTACACAAATTATTTTTATACAAAAAAATTATCATTAAACTATTTTTATAAATTTTGTCCCTATTGAAAAACTAATTCGGGTAATTCTATTTATTTTGCAGCATTAGCAAGGCGCTACATCATCATCCATTGCTCCGTATAGCTTCATCCCACCTTTTCCAGCCAATAAGATTATAACAAACTTGACCAGGTTCAAGAGCTTGCACGCGGTTTGATTTTTATATGCGTACAAATCTAAATTTGAAATCAGCAATAGCCTGCTAATCATGAACATTGTACCACCAGATGAATCGGAATTGATGCAGCGTTTCAGGGAGGGCGACGCGCGTGCATTTGAGCAGGTATACCACCAGTTTAGTGCTGCACTCTGTTATTTTGCCAACGGCATTGTAAAGAATATTGAAGAAGCCCGCGACCGCGTGGCGGAGGCCTACTATAAATTATGGAAGCGTCACACCGCATTTGAAACACTCCTGAATGTAAAAGCCTTTCTCTATATCACTACCAGGAATGAATGTTTGAACTTTTTGCGCGATGAAAAGCAACGGGTTATTTATGATATTGAACAAAAAGATTTCCCGGTAGAAAGTTTTATTGTGCAAATGGCGGAAGCGGAATTGCTGAACGAAATATTTCAGCAAATGGAATCCTTACCCGAAAAGCATTTGCAACTGATGCGTTTGCGTTACATCCATGGTTTGAGTTACCGGGAGATAGCCATCCGTCTCAACATGCAGGAGGCGAATGTGCGTATGGCGCACAGCCGGTCAATCAAAATGCTGCGCGAACTCCTGCAGCGACGAAACACCTTTATCGTAATTATTTATATTTCAACAAAAGAAATACTCTATTTGGAATTTTTAGGCCATTTGCCCACGCTGGTTAATTGTGTACTAATCATTCACCATCTTTCTTAGTTTTTTTTGTTGCAAAGTGTTGGATCCTGCGTTTCTATTAATAGGAGCGAGGCACACCGTAGAAGATCATTTGCTAAATCAATCGACAAATTATGCGTGCAAGCGAAGACAGGTTACGGGTGCTTCTGGAAAAACTGGCAGTTGAAGCATTAAGTCCGCAAGAACAGCAGGAACTGGATGAATTATTACGCACTGCATTACCGGCAGCAAAGAAAAAGTTCTTAAAGCAAACGTCTGCAGATGACATGGACCAGCAACTACAGGTCTATGGACACATACGGCAACAGCTCAAAAAGGATGCAACACCGGAAGTTGACACACCTGTTGTATCAATGCACCGGCCACGTCGTTTGTGGTTGAGGTATGCAGTCGCAGCAGCGATGGTGTTAGGATTGGGCACAAGCATCTACTGGTGGCAGCAATCCAAATCCAACATACCGGATTATACGCAGGCCACCCAGGAAGAGCGCTTCAAGAATGAAGTACCTGCGGCCACCGATGGAGCGGTACTCACGCTGGCAGACGGCACGCAGTTGGTTCTGGACAATATCAACGGACAACTGGCCACCCAGGGTGAAGTAGCCATTACCAAAGACGGCAGCGAATTAAATTATACACTGGCAGACGTACCTACCAACCAACCCGTAGTATACAATTCGGTTACTACACCTCGTGGGAAATACATCAGCCTGGTGCTTTCCGACGGAACTAAAATCTGGCTCAATGCCGCTTCCCGTTTGAGATATCCCGTTGCGTTCACCGGTCAGGACCGGCGGGTGCAGGTAACGGGCGAAGCGTATTTTGATGTGGCTACTGTTCCCGGTAAACCGTTCATCGTAGCAACCCCGGATGGGCTACAAGTTGAAGTAAAGGGCACGCAGTTCAATATAAAAGCCTACGATGACGAGCCCTATAGCATCACCACGCTGGTTGAAGGCCAGGTGCAGGTGCAAAAGGGACAACAACAGGATCAATTACTACCCGGCCAACAACTCATATCCGGAAAGGAAACGATGCTATGGCAGCAGCGAAAAGTGAATGTGAATGAATACATTGCCTGGAAAGAAGGTTTGTTTCATTTTGAAGACACTTCCCTGGAGGAGATCATGAAGCAACTGAGCCGGTGGTACGATGTAGACGTAAGTTTTCAAACAAAGGCCGACAAACACTATTATTTTACCATCAGCCGGCAGGAGCCACTCAGCCGCTTGTTGGGGATTATGGAAAAAGCCGGGAATGTACGATTCGTGATCGACGGCCAGCACATCACCGTGATACCATAAAATGCAAGTAGTTAGCTCAATTATATGTAATCGGTTATAGATTGTAGTGACACCAGGAATACAGCCCTAAAAAACCCGCAATCATCGTCCTTTCATAAATACCACTACCATTTTATCTCCATCCTGCAAGCGAAACGTTTAGTAGCCATTCTTGCTTATCCTGTCCGTTTTCGGTTAAGGTAACAGCTGATTTCCATTGCTTGCTGCATGGAGGCGGCAATTCGTACTGCATCCCTTTGGCGAGGTAGAAAATGAACATTTCCTGGATTAGGGCAGTTTTGTTTTACGTGTTCGGGAACATGTTTATGTTCCATCCCGACCGAAACCCCTTTATGAATTGAATCAAGGAAGCCGAAAAGCTTCTTCCAAAAAGCAGGGTTACGACCTGTATTCGTAACCCCTGCATTTTGAGGTTCCCAATCGTAGGAACATAATGTAAAAAATCAAACTCCCAAACCATGGAATTTTCAACACGGGGAGGACAGGGGATACCGGCGCGACCCACAAACCTGTTCTCCCGCCAAAAATGGCTGGCTATGAGACTCATGCTTACACTGCTATTCACTTCACTGCTGCAGGCGCAGGCGCACAATGGCTGGAGCCAGAATACTGTTACACTTTCTTTCAGGAATGCACTGTTGCCGGAGGTTTTCAAAGCAGTTCAAAAACAAACAGGGTACAGTTTCGCGTATGAGCGGAGTGTGATGCAACAGGCAAAGCGGGTGAGTATTGCGGTGATTAATGTGCCGTTGAGAGAGGCGTTGGATAGTTTGTTTAGGGAGCAGCCGTTTGGGTATGAGGTGGAGGGGAGGATGGTTATTGTGAGAGAAGGGAATAAAGTTGAAAAAAAAGAAGAAAAGCAGGATAAGATTGACGTGAGAGGTGCCGTGCTGGATGAGAATAGAAGTCCTTTGCAAGGGGTTACTGTGGTTGAAAAAAATAGCGGAAAAGGAACAAATACTAATGAGCGAGGAGAATTTAGACTGGAAAAGGTGGCTGCTGATGGTATACTAATTTTTACTTCTATTGGTTACAATAGGAAGGAAGTGCCGGTTATGGAGCGAAAAATATTTTCCGTACAAATGGAAGTTGCTATAAATAATCTTGACGAGCTGCAGATAATAGCGTATGGCGCGACAAGCAAGCGATACAATACTGGAAGTGTTAGTACAATAAAATCTGCTGACATTCAAAAGCAGCCCATCTCTAACCCACTGGCGGCAATGACTGCGCGAATGCCTGGTGTGTATATTACGCAGAATACAGGAGTACCCGGCGGGTCATATACAGTTCAAATTAGAGGGTTAAACAGCATAAATAGTTCGAATGATCCTTTTTATGTTATTGATGGAGTGCCTTACACATCTAGTTTACTAGGAGGATATAATCCTGTAAGAGGTAATCCTTTAAACTTTATCAACCCATATGATATTGAATCAATAGATGTATTGAAAGATGCTGATGCAACGGCAATATATGGATCCCGTGGGGCAAATGGTGTTATATTAATTACAACCAAAATGGGGAGAGCGGGGTAAGCCACCGGCCAACCCATCTTGTCTTCAGCAAATATGCCGGATAAATTTGCTGAAAATATCTTTGATGCAAAA
>CALCIN010000004.1 GCA_937961055.1 uncultured Chitinophagaceae bacterium
TCTACATTGCTGCCCGTGGATATGGGGAGTTGTGATTTGCTTTCAATTTATTCTGTAGCTTCGGTATCGTACAGCTTCTTTTTTAATCGCGTTATTCAACGCTTCGTTGTGATTTGCTTTCAATTTATTCTGTAGCTTCGGTATCGTACAGCTTAACCGAACAACAATTTAATGACCTTGTAGTTGTGATTTGCTTTCAATTTATTCTGTAGCTTCGGTATCGTACAGCAACATTTTCAACGACTACATCGATGCGATGTTGTGATTTGCTTTCAATTTATTCTGTAGCTTCGGTATCGTACAGCTTTTGGAAATGTCTATCTAAGATATATGGAGTTGTGATTTGCTTTCAATTTATTCTGTAGCTTCGGTATCGTACAGCTGTAGTGGTTATTATGCATCTTGTGCCTCAGTTGTGATTTGCTTTCAATTTATTCTGTAGCTTCGGTATCGTACAGCTCTCCTCGAGAACATCCCGAATGAGGAACAGTTGTGATTTGCTTTCAATTTATTCTGTAGCTTCGGTATCGTACAGCGCAATACCAGATGACTATCGATCATGTGTAGTTGTGATTTGCTTTCAATTTATTCTGTAGCTTCGGTATCGTACAGCTGAGATCGACAAAATAAACGAACGGTATGAGTTGTGATTTGCTTTCAATTTATTCTGTAGCTTCGGTATCGTACAGCATCTACATTGCTGCCCGTGGATATGGGGAGTTGTGATTTGCTTTCAATTTATTCTGTAGCTTCGGTATCGTACAGCTTGCAATTAAGAAGGGCAGCCGGGCATTATGTTGTGATTTGCTTTCAATTTATTCTGTAGCTTCGGTATCGTACAGCCGTTGGCGCTACACACCTGAACCTGACAACAGTTGTGATTTGCTTTCAATTTATTCTGTAGCTTCGGTATCGTACAGCAAGGCGATTTCTTTGGATAGGCCGCCCATGGTTGTGATTTGCTTTCAATTTATTCTGTAGCTTCGGTATCGTACAGCTTTCCCGGAGCAAAGCAGTTAGCATTTCAAGTTGTGATTTGCTTTCAATTTATTCTGTAGCTTCGGTATCGTACAGCGAAAGCTTTCTGAATTTTTCAATGACGATGTTGTGATTTGCTTTCAATTTATTCTGTAGCTTCGGTATCGTACAGCGCCATATTGAAAGCTGATGAAGTCCGGGAGTTGTGATTTGCTTTCAATTTATTCTGTAGCTTCGGTATCGTACAGCTGTGGTGGGTGCGTATTTCAATAGGTTCATGTTGTGATTTGCTTTCAATTTATTCTGTAGCTTCGGTATCGTACAGCTTGATAAACTGGAAAGCCGGTTGTTCGGCAGTTGTGATTTGCTTTCAATTTATTCTGTAGCTTCGGTATCGTACAGCAGCGTAGACTTGACCGGTTTGATCTGGTTGTTGTGATTTGCTTTCAATTTATTCTGTAGCTTCGGTATCGTACAGCCAATTCTGAACGCTATTTAATCGTTCAATAGTTGTGATTTGCTTTCAATTTATTCTGTAGCTTCGGTATCGTACAGCTACACCAACAAGGCCAAAGCAAAGAAAGAGTTGTGATTTGCTTTCAATTTATTCTGTAGCTTCGGTATCGTACAGCTATGGTGAATATGGCGTATTTAGAATTGCAGTTGTGATTTGCTTTCAATTTATTCTGTAGCTTCGGTATCGTACAGCAGAATTGGATAAAAGCCACTACAGGACTGCGTTTCAGCCATTTTACAGGATTAAAAAAATGATCTCATGGAGCATTTTTTTAATCCTGTTTTGGCAATTGATGCCCGGATAGCAGGGGAGAAGCAGGTTAAAAAAGCTCCAACTGCTGGACCGTTTCGGGCGTATGAACTGCTTCGTGCCCACGGAATATTTCCATCATGCCGAACTGTTTGTCGGTAATGCACATGATGCCTATATGGCCCTTTTCGGGTAATATTTTCTTTACCCGTGCTATGTGGACGGAAGCGTTTTCGCGACTGCTACAGTGACGCAGGTAGATGCTGAACTGGAACATTTGAAAACCATTTGCCATAATCTCCTTGCGAAAACGGGCATAAATTTTTCTTTCTTTTTTGGTTTCTGTAGGTAAGTCGAAAAAAACAAGCACCCACATGATGCGGTAAGCATTTAATCGTTGAAACATGGACGGATTTTTGTATCGGAACCTGTGCTGTTACGCAAGTACGGGAAACAGTAACTTTCTTGCCTTACCTTCAAAACATTTCACAAGGCTGGCGGAAGTGCGTTGTACAGCATTCATTAACGGACTTTTTTGTCCATCAATCCGCACATCCATCGCAGGAATGGCCAGTAACTGTTTTTTCATTGCCGGCGTCATTTCCAAAAATTTACCATTGCCACGGATGATCTGGCACACTACAAGATCTACAAACGGGCGGTAAGGTTCCATAATATCATCGGCCAGGCAATAGGCATTGTATTGGTTACGATGATGTATGCCCAGTGTTGGCAACAATCCTGACGATACCAGACTGCGCGCCACCAAAGCCCGCAAAATCGCATATCCGTAATTCAATAGGTTATTAGGCGGCGGGCCTTCTCTTTCACGCCGAAATTCAAGGAAGTCAGGAAATACCCGTTTCCAGTAATAAGCGGCTGCACGCGCCTCGTGGTTTTCGCTGTCGCCGCTTTTCACTTCCCTGGCATAATTTAGAAGAAGTTTATTTTCTTCACGCTGTAGTTGCAAAAGAGCTGCCTGGTTCATAATTTTCGCGGTAACAGTCTGTTGCCATAGTTGCTTTTTTAAGGGCACAGAAGCTTCAATTTGAGCCTGGAAGTGCATACTCTGCAGACTGTTTCCGTCCAGATTCAACATCAAACCCACCGGATGATGCGTATGGTTGCAGGTAATTAAAGCTGTATTGTTTGCCAACAGTTTCGCCATCAGCGCTTGCGTGATAGTAATTTGCTGATGATCCAGAATCAGCAAGCCAATGTCTTCAATGGGAGTGCTTTTTATTTCTCCCGTGTCGTGCATTTCAATAACAAGCTGCTCGTTGGACGTTTTCAGGTAAGCGGGGTTGCCGAAATAAAGAGTGCGTTTTATCATACAGCAAGCAAATTGCTTTATGATAACGGGCTCGTATAGCTTTTATTTTCTTTTGGTGACTACGGAGCTGCACCTTAATGTACGACTTACGGGAAAAAGATACTATTGCCTGCTGATGTTCCCCAGCCTGTCCACATTGATCTTTATACAGTGCTGTTTGATCATTCTACCGTCCAGTGCTCTTTCCATCTTGTTTTTTTTCTCAAATTCAACTTTATCCACGATTATTTTGGAAATAGTATGTGGCACAAAAAATGCCTGACTTTCTGTGCAACTCACCATTTTATAAATTTTTCTTGACAAGGATTTTGTGTTGCTCCAATCAATTGTTGCAATCGGTTCGCCTTCATCCGGCAGATACACAAGGTCGTTGGGGGATAGTGTGAACCAACGATAACCCGGTCTTTCTTCTACAAAATCACTGCCTGCAGCCTTGGCCTCAATGACTGTTCTGAGCGGAATGCTTTCAAATTTTCTATCCGAAGGATCATTTACATTTTCATAAATAACATAAAAAAGATTTGTTCCTTTATCTGCTTCAGTAAAAGCTCCCGGCCGAATTTCAAATTTGGCTTCCGATTCTTCTTTTATTCTGATTTTGTGAACGGGCACCGCTCTGTTCCTATTAAATATCTCAATTCCTTCTGCGCTGAATGGATCAATTTGTTCGTCCTTGCTTCTGGAAGCATTTAATTGTTCAATGTCCTTTATATGCTGTCGTAAATCATTGCGTAAGACCTTATCAGGTATTTTGCCTAATCTTTTTTCGTCAAACCCACTCGATAATTCTACGCGGTTTACATAATAAGGGGCCATATACATCACTCTTATCTTCTTTAATTCATTGCCATTACTATCCTTCAATGGGTTTTCCTTATATAGCTTTTGTACTTTTTTCAAATCACAACCTGCATTTTGAACAAGTTGTTGCAAATGCTTGCGCTCGTTTTCATTTGCTACCGTAGCCGGTGATTTCAATGCCTCGCTCAGTGAAACATCTTTATATTCCCGCAGTTGTATTTTACCTGCAAAGGTTGCCTTGTGCAGTGATTGCCTTACATACGGGGACAACTTTTTTTGTCCGTTCTCGTCTATTACCGGTTTCAATTCCTTTTTGTAAGTGCCGTCAGGTTGCTGGATGTATCGCCAGTTTTTGTTTACCTTTTTGCCATAGAGCCGGATATTATTTTTGAATGAAACTATAATTCCTTCGATGGCTTCTGCTGCATCAGCCACAAAGCGTGGCCAAGGTTTTCGGAATTTCCTGCTTTGCAAACAATTATTTTTTCCTGGTTCCAATAATTTAGGTAACTGCCGCTCCAACTCTTCATCCTTGGCTTCTTTACGGTATTGCAATGCATTCAGGTCGTTTAAATATTTGATATGACTGCGGGTAGTGCAGGCAATGACCAGCGCATCCTGAGCATGGTGCCGGTGATCTATTCTCTTTTCATACCCTTTCAGGCGCAAGATTTTTCTGCCTGTTGGCTTTTCCTCATGATCCAGTTCATCTTCCTCCCAAGCAAATAATTCATTGGTCTTTTCCGACAGTCTATCAAAGCGCCACCTGACCAGTTTTTTCATTAGCTCTCCAAGTCCCCACGACGAACGTAGTTCGCTGGTAATTTTTCCAGTAGTAGCAATTACAGGATCTCTCTGGTTTTCAGCAACAGGAGCAAGCAACTCATGTAATTTTCGGCTGATATAGCGACTGTCTACCAATTGCCTGTTAGCAAAACTGTCCGGTATATCTTCACTTAACAAAAGCCGCTTCTTTTTCCCGTAGAAAAACTTATTAACATGTGTTTCATATTCAGCCACAGAAAAAATCTCGCCAGCGCCGCCGCATTTTCTGATAAATTCAAAAGCGGTTTGATTGTCCTTTTTTTGATTCAGGTTGGCTTCGACTACTACCTTGTTTTCAATGGAATCATCAAAAAGCCGGGACCGTGGTATGATATGATCAATGTCGTATTCTCTCGTAAATAGTTTGGATATAGGTATGGGATTGCCGGTATAAGGTGAAAGAAACTTCTGCTGTGCCCACAATTTGTATTTTTGAATTTCGTCTTTAGTGGGTTCTGATGGTTTTTTGAACCGGATATTCTTAAATTCTTCCCTTGCTTTTTCTCCTGCCTGCCTTTCCCAAAGTTTAAGTCGTTCTATATCAGCCAACGAATTAGGGTTTCCCCACTTCAACTCACGAAGAATAGCTGCTATACGCTTATTTTCATTTTCGTTGGCAGCCCTAGTAGCAGAGAGCTCTTTCCGCTCTTCGGCGTTTTTCTTGAGTTCTCTTGATAGCTCAATATGAATTTCATAGGGCCTGCCATATTTCACCCAAATGTCATGCATCAGGTGCAAGGTTTCATTTACTACCTGCTCTACAATTGGATTGCGGAGGTTTAATGGTTCCTTGGGAATTAACTGCTCCGGCTTCTCATAATAAGCCGCATTTCTTTCGCTGTGTACACCATAAACTGCATAAGAGGCCATGGGCACCATCAGCCCCTGGCATGCCTCCTGGCTCGTAATCTGATGCTTAATAAATAGTTCTCTTACCCTGTCAGGTATTCCTTCATCAAATTCGCCTGTGAAAACATTTTCCAATCGCTGCCGGGTGGTACTGTCTATTGCTTCCCATTTCCAGTATTTTCCACAGCGCATTAATGGTAACAAGCGACTCATCGCCTGGTGTGAAAGGGAACCATATTGCTGCTTATAGGGCGGCGCTTTGGCGATAATTGCGGCCTGCTCAGGTGAAAGAGCAAATTGCCGTTGCAGCGCACTTTGAATAGCAGCCTCTTCATCTAAAGAATACAAAATGTGCCAAAGCTTATAAAACTTTTCAGCATCTTGTAATAAAGCTTCTCCTGTTTCTTCGATGCCTGCCCGTTTGAATTGACGACGTATCAATGTCTTGGTTTCATTTCCCGGTAATTCCTTTTCTTCGTTCATGCGATATAGGTTTACCAGGTAGGCATCGTCATTTAAACCTATTGTTTTAAGTATCTGCTTTTGTGTTACTTTTTCTCTTGCATCGAATAGTTCAAATAGCTTTTCACGCACCTCTACATTCAAATACATTTCAGTAACATCTTTTTCAAATTGCAGACGACCATTAGCATCCCTGGATTCCCGTTGCAGAATCCTGATATTGTTCACTGTCTGCCAGATGCGGAACTCCTGAAAAACCGGGCTGCTGATGGGCGCAGCCTTATAGGCAATTTTCTTACCGGTAGACGGATCGCGATAATTTTTAAAAGCCAGCCTGCAATCGGCAATGCTGCTTTTTTTACTTTTCAACGGGCGCTGGAAGTAAATCAGGTCCTTTACAAATAAATGTACCAGGTCGTTACTGCTGATTTCCTTTTGTTTTTCAGTGTTTTTAGGGTACAGACGTTTGGCTATTTCGTTTATTTTATGCCGATTATTTAAGGCTGGGTTTAGTTCTATTTGCTTATGCAATATTGCTTCCAGTTCTGCTATATAAAATTGGCGGTCTATGGAGACATCTTTTATAACATATCGCGGGTTGGCTTTTAATTCATGGAAATAATAATTGCCAGGATACTGGTAACCTGACCTGCGTATGGCTTCTTCACGGGCCAGTTTTTGTTTAGCCCATTTATCTGCATCAGAATTATTCAGAGGTCTGAACTCATAACGGGCAGGATCTTTTTTGGTGGGTGGTACCCAGGTAATCTCCAACTCCATTTCTTTGCCTTCCCAATCAGGTTTTGTCTTTCTCTGGATTTCGCCTGTACGACCATCAGCAAGCGTGATTGCAAACAGTGAATTTCCTTTTACTTTTTCGCCGGTATCAGTTATTGATTTTATGGTTACAATTTCTACCGTCTTTACCCGCTTGCGTTTTCCTTCTTCAGATTCCTCTCCATCACCAGAAGGAATTTGATTGCCGCTCTTTCTATTACTTTTGAAACCTCGCCGTTGGTTCATGTGATAAAGAATGCGGGCGAGTTCCTGAGGACTAACCTGCTCCGTTAAGGCCTTGTGCCGGAGAAAATAAATCACCCAATCGGCAGAAACTTCCTGGCTGCCAAACGCCACAGCTAACTCTTTTAACGTTTCATCGCTTATGGGCAATTGATGGCCCGGTTGAAAATCTTCCGGTAACCAACCCAGAATTTTAAGGCATTCAATTAATCGCTGACGCCTTAATTTATACCTTTGTCTTAATCGGCGTGCTCCTCGCGCCTGGCGACGATTGGCATTTTTGGAAGCGGCCTGGCCAGTTTCATATTTGCTCAACAAGTCACTATCAGTAGGTATGATGCGACTACCCATACCTAATATTTTGCCATATTCATTTTCAATATCTCTTTCAATTACGGCCCAACCAATGGAGTTGGTGCCTACGTCAAGACCGACAATTATTTTTTTGTCCATATTATTTTTTGAATTACTACAGAATGTGGAAAAATTAAAAAGTTATTATTATAAATCTTCGTATATTGCTTGCATAATTGAAGCAAATCACAATAAGGATAATTCCGTAGTGTAAACTTTTACAGCAGTCCCACCGCAAGGTGGGATTGTTGTTTTCTGCATACATCCAGGTACTTTCTTCATATTCATGTTTATTTCCCAATATGCTCATTTTTCCAACACCAACCCCTCCGGTTTCCCGTACCGTGTAAAACTTGTGCTTATCCCCATCACTCACCTCCTCCGCATACCCGAAACAGCTTGCTTTCGTCCATATACCTCCCAAATTTTGCCCGCAACCGATTTTTCCGGATATTTGACCCTGACTCCCCACGAACGATAAGCGAATACGATCCGGAAAGAAAACAGATTGCAGCATTTTAACCTTTGACGTATGTGGTATGCCCCATCGCGGATGCGTTTCCTTATCATTTGCCTCCTCTTTGCAGTGGCTTGCGGAACCCAAACCGCACATGATAAAATGATTGCCCTGCTGAAAGAGATTGAAATCCGCTATAATTCCCCCGAAAACAGCTTTTCTACAGATGCGCGTTTGCGGTATTTTGATTCCCTCCTCGCACAGTCACATACCGTGAGCGACTCCGCTACAGCTACCATCTACCTCGCCAGGACCCTGCTGGAAAGCGGCAATGAACAAAAGGCGGTGACATTATTGGAACAATTTGCCCAACAGCATGCTACCCATCAGCAATACAACCGGCATGGGTTGATGAAAAACCTCGCCCTTGCCAACCTTCGTCTCGGTGAGCGCACCAACTGCATCGGCCTCCATGCAGCGGAGTCGTGCATTTTTCCGGTGGCCGGCAGGGGCATTCACTACGACAAGAGCGGCTCTATGAAAGCCATCGCGCTGTATGAGTCCCTGCTGGAAAAAGATCCCAACGATTGGGAAACACGCTGGCTGCTGAATATCGCCTATATGACCATCGGCGGTTATCCGGATGCGGTACCGGCGCAATGGCGACTGGATAACCTGCATTCAGATTCTGACAATACCATCAAGCCATTTATAGATGTGTCGGTGCAAATGGGCATCGACATCAACAACCAGGCCGGTGGCTGCGTGGTGGATGATTTCAACAACGATGGTTATCTCGATATCATTACCAGCAGTTGGAGCCTCAAAGAAGGCATGCACTATTGCCGCAATAACAAAGACGGCAGTTTTGGAGATGCTTCTGAAGTGAGCAAGCTCGGCAGCATCCGCGGCGGACTGCACATCATGCAAACCGATTACAACAACGATGGATGGAAAGACCTTTTTGTGATGCGCGGCGCGTGGAAAGGAGCGTTCGGGCTCGAACCCAATTCACTGCTGCGCAATAATGGCGACGGCACCTTCAGCGATGTAACCATCGAAAGCGGGCTGCTGTCCTTCCATCCCACACAAACCGCTACCTGGGCCGATTTCAATAACGATGGCTGGCTGGATGTATTCATCGGCAATGAAACCGCTAATAAGGACAATACACATCCCTGTGAGTTATACCTCAACAACAAAAATGGCACCTTCACGAATGTTGCTACCCAGGCAGCCTGCGCCATTACAGCCTTCGTAAAAGGCGTTACCAGCGGCGACTACAACAATGATGGCTGGACAGACATTTTCATCTCTACCCTCGACGGCAAAAAAATACTGCTGCAAAATGATGGCCTTACTAACGGTGATGTACATTTTACAGACGTTACGGAGAAGGCAGGCCTGAACAAAAATATTTCGCGCACATTCTCCACCTGGTTCTGGGATTATGATAATGATGGCTGGCCTGATATCCTCGTTTGCGGGTATGAATTCAACCGCTCCCTGAGCTGGTATGCAGCAGCCGAAGCAGCAGGCAAACTTCCCGATAACGGCGGACATGTGTATTTGTTTCGTAATTGTCATGACGGCACTTTCGAAGAAGTGACCGAAAAGGTCGGGCTCAACAGAGTGGCTTTTGCTATGGGTTCCAATTTTGGCGATATCGACAACGACGGTTATCCTGATATCTACCTCGGCACCGGCAACCCCCTGTACGAATCCCTGGTGCCCAATAAAATGTTTCGCAACAATAACGGCGTGTCCTTCAGCGATGTTACCATTGCTTCGCATACCGGTAATTTGCAGAAAGGTCATGGCATAGCATTCGCCGACCTGGATAATGATGGGGATGAAGATATTTATATCGATATGGGCGGTGCTTATCGCGGCGATTCCTATCAGAATGCGCTTTACCTGAATCCCGGTCAGAATAACAACCGCTACATCAATATCACGCTGGAAGGCGTTACCTGTAATAAACCGGCCATCGGTGCAAGAATCAAAACCACTTTCGTAGAAGCAGGTCGCGAACGGTCGGTATACCGCTATGTGAATTCCGGCAGTAGTTTTGGCGGTAATCCGCTGCGCCAGCATATCGGCATTGGCCAGGCATCGACCATCAGTCGCATTGAAATTACCTGGCCGGGCAGTAAGGAGGTGCAGGTGCTGGAAAATATTCCATTTAACCAGAACATTATCATACGCCAGGGACAAGCCGGTTACCAAACGGTGCCGTTGCAATCCTTCACTTTCGGCACCACCTTTGCTGGTTGTGCGCCTGTGCGGTAGAAAGCTCCGGGCGCACGCACCCGTAAGGTGGAAACCACCGGACGCAAAGGCCCACATTGCTTCATTGCTGCACAAGCGTTCGACGGTGCCACTCCACTCCTCCATTTTCGGAACCTCTTTTGTTGGTTGCGCACCGCTGCAATAAGGGGGATTTTTTCCGTCTTCCCGACTTGCCTAAACGGTGTTATCTTTGCGGTTTGAACGATATGAGAACCTACGAAGATACATACCGGCACAAAGGCTTACGGATGAAACTGGTGGATCAGCTGCGCAGGAAAGGCATCAGCGATGAAAGGTTGTTGCAGGCCATGCTGCATGTTCCGCGGCATTTTTTTCTCGATTCCGCCTTCGATAAAGTGGCGTATGAAGACAGGGCTTTCCCCATAGCTGAAGGACAAACCATTTCACAACCCTATACAGTGGCTTACCAGACGCAATTGCTGGAGGTAAAGCCTTATGAAAAAGTACTGGAAATCGGTACGGGAAGCGGTTACCAATCCATCATTCTCGCAGAAATGGGCGCTCAGGTATATACCATCGAACGGCAGAAAAAACTGTTTGATGAACATAAAAATTTTATCCTGCGAAAGAAGTATCCCAACATCAAATATTTTTATGGCGATGGTTATGAAGGGTTGCCCACTTTTGCGCCGTTTGACAAAATCATCGTAACAGCCGCCGCTCCCTATATTCCTCCCAGGCTGGTAGAACAACTAAAACCGGGCGGCAAAATGGTGATTCCCGTAGGAGAGGGGCAGGTACAAAGAATGATGCGCCTCACCAAAAACCACGACGGTACCATAACGGAAGAAGTGTTTGATAATTTTTCGTTTGTGCCTATGGTTGAGGGGAAAAACAGTTAATCCATAGCATGCGAACAGTTATCATCGGCACAGGCAATGTTGCAACAGTTCTTTCCCGGCTGATCAGGCAGGCAGGACACGATATTGTGCAGGTGGTTGGCAGAAATGAAACGGCTGCGCGAAACCTCGCTGTAATAGCAGCCAGCAAGGCCGTTACTGATCTGCAGCATTTGAACAGGGAAGCAGACCTGTATATCATAGCAGTAAGTGACGATGCCATTGCTCCCGTAGCAGCATTGTTGCAAACTGGCCGCAAACCCATCGTACATACAGCAGGCTCCGTTTCAAAAGAAGTCTTGAAAGTTTGCAGCACCAACTACGGCGTACTATACCCCTTGCAAAGCCTCCGTCGCGAAATGGACCTGCTGCCGGAAATTCCTTTCCTGGTAGATGCCAATACGCCCGACACACTGTCGTTTATCAGCGAATTTGCCCAGTCGCTTTCACCACAGGTGGCCGTGGCCGATGATGCGCAACGATTGCGTTTGCACCTGGCCGCCGTGTTCGTAAGCAATTTCACCAACCACCTGTATGCCCTCACGGAAGATTTTTGTGAGCAAGAAAAACTGCCATTCCGGTTGCTTGTTCCTTTGATCACCGCTGTTGCAGAACGCTTGCGCCAGTTTTCGCCGGCTGCTGTTCAAACCGGTCCGGCGTTGCGCCATGATACCAGCACTATTCAAAAACACCTGGAATTACTGGAAGCGCACCCGCAGTTGAAACAATTCTATGAATTATTTACGGCCAGCATTCAGCAATTGCATCGCTCACCAGGGCAACCCTGAAGCCGGCTTTTGTATGCCTGGCATCATTTCCTGACCGCTTGCAATGAGCTGGACGGCCATGCCCGGGACGGTTTTATTTACGCCAGGTATCTTTCTTTGATCACCCGCATATGATGCGCCACATGACCGGCACAAATGAAACCCAGCGAACCCACGCTGATTACCGAATTATTGGCCGTGCCCGTTTGCTGCAGTTGTGCCTGGTCCAGTGATGCAAAAAACAGGATAGTGGCTTCGCGGAGGGCAGCAAACTCCCTGATCATATCATCCCACTTACGCTGCATGGAAAAAGTGGTGGCTGCCCAGGCCTGCTCGTCGAAGCCGGGTAAATGCGCACTGTCTTTACGGGCAAACGACAGCGCGCGGTATACGAACACTCTTTCCGTATCGATCACGTGCTGGAACAATTGCCGGATGGTCCACTTGCCCGGCGCATAGGCATAATCAATTTTGTCCAAAGGAATGCTGCGCAGGAACTCCGTAAAGGCCTGTGCATTGTGTTGTAGCGCCGGCATCAGTTCATCTTCTGTAAGTGCGTTTACATATCCCTGATAAAATTCCGGCACCACCAAATTTTTTCTGCTGATCATAGCATTGTTTTAAGGGTTAAAATTATTTATTCCTTTCGAATCCTGCCGACCATTAATTGTTCCTGTGACAATAATTGGTAAATAGTTGTAGGGCGCGATTGTAAATTACTACTAACGGCCAGGACCGTGTCTGCCGGTAAACAACTATTTTGCAGGTGGTTTACCTGTGCAAGGGAACAAGACATTCACCGAGGAGTTTGTATATGATGCAGCCGGTAATCTTGTACTTTATCGCCAGCTAGACAGTAACAGTTCATATCCTGTGCAGGAATACCCGAGAGGGCCGTACGCTAACGCAAAATTCCACTAAGTGGTAAGCTGCGCCACTATCAGGTGCGTTATCTTTATAGCATCATTCCTTCCTTAAGAAAAAAACGCTTTTTTCCACCCTCAAAAATATTACTTCACCCGCCCCATCATACCGGGCACTAAACACTTGTCGTATGAAAAAGAAAGTTTTACTCACTGCCGGGGCGCTTGCCCTACTGGTGGTATTTACCGGCTGTCATAAGTTTTTCGACTGGAAGCACCATGGTCACCAGCATGGTCCCAACTGCCGTGTTAAAAAGATTACTTCGTTCATTGACGGAGACACCGTAGTTTCTACTTTTCACTATAACCACAAAGGTGATCCGGTGAGTATTCTGCGGAGTGCCACCATCACCGCCAGTCCGCACATGTTCTTTCAGTATGATCACAAAGGGCGGCTTAAAGAATTGCTTGGCCGGTACCATTTTGAACCCAATGGCTTGTATGATACCTGGATTACGTATAAGCACGACTGGAAAGGACGAATCATCAATGATACCGTTTATAGTTTTGGCAATATCGTCAATAATGTGCCGCAACCCAATCCGTCTCAGAAGTCGTATAACGACTATGAATACGATGCCTGGGACCGTATGGTAAAAATGAAGCATACCTTTGTGTTGCCTGGGTTAGGGGATTTTACCACTACCTATGATTTTATATACGATGCGGATGGTAATCTCGTAGACGGGTATTTCCCTCCTTATTATTACGGCAATAAACGCAACATCAGGCACACGCATAAATTATGGATGTTTCTCGACAGGAATTACAGTGTAAACGATGAAGCAGGGGCAGTTGCCCATAACGCTGCCGGCTTACCGCTTCGGTATGAACCATTCCAGCCCGGCTCCCGGTCCTTTGCCATTAGCGTGGACATTAGACATGCGGAGATAGAATATGATTGCTGGTGAGTAATTGTACGGATCAGCTTAAAATACCACAAAGAGGTAGCCGGGGCAATTGCTTCCTGACTTTACCTTTACAGTACCATTCCCGCCTTACGAAAACAGCATTCCCATTTCCTCAAAAGGTTTCATTTCATCACCCGCCCGGTTGTTTCCGGGTATCAAACGCTATTTCGTATGAAGAAAACAGTTATGATTGCTGCGCTGGCAATGGTACTGGTGATCGTGTTTGGCGGCTGCCGCAAGTTTTTTGACTGGAAGCATGGCGGCCATCACGATCATGATCCCGGTTGCCGCATCAAAAAAATTACGTCTTTTTCTGGCGGAGATACCATTGTATGGAATTTCAATTACAATCACAAAGGCGATCCTGTGAGTGTTATAACGAGCGCCCCTTCCACCGGCAGGCCCCACTTCACGTTTCGTTACGATCACAAGGGACGCCTGAAAGAATTCCTGGCGCCCTACAGCCTGGAACCCAACACCAATTATGAACAATGGTTTACATACCAGTACGACTGGAAAGGACGCATTATCGGCGATACTGCCTATAATTTTGGTTATGTGGAAAACGGTGTGCCGCAACCCATTAATGATTTCAAATCGTACGCCACTTATTACTATGATGCCTGGGACCGGGTGGTAAAAGTAGTGCGTACTTACCTGGTGCCGGGCCTGCCGCAAAACCCTGTCACCACTGAAGAATATGTGTACGATGATGATGGCAATCTTGAATGGTGGCTCCGCTCAAGCAACACTTCGCCTACAGTAATAGAAAATCAGATGGGGCCTTACGGCAACAAGAGAAATGTGCGGCATACCAACAAGATCTGGATGTTTATCGACAGAAACTATAGTGTAAATGATGAAGCCGGGGCCGTTGCCCACAATGCTGCCGGCTTACCGCTGCGGTATGAACCACCGATAGCGGGATACTATCGCTCACTGTTGTATAGCATAGATCTTACCAATGCGGAGCTGGAGTATACGTGCCATGGAAAGAAATAACGAGTGTAGCACTGCAGCTGCTGAAAGTAAAAATGCCGCACGATTCGCGCGGCATTTTTATTTTTTATCTTAACAAATCTTTTATCCTTTTCTGTTACGCAAGGTAGGTTTCGGCGTTTTCTTTTTCTTTTGTTGTTTATCCGGTACAGCGCCGGGTTCCAGCGAAGCAGCAATCTTGGCGGCCTCGTACGCATTCACTACGCCACCGGTTTTGCTGATGTCGAGCAGCGCCACGGTGTCGCCGGTACCCGGTACTCTTACTTTCATATCGGGCGCCTGTGCTGATTTTTCAATACAGTATTTTACCTGTTGCGGCGTGAGGTAGGGGAAATAGGAAAGCAACAGCGCTGCTGTACCTGCCACCACCGGCGAAGCCATACTGGTCCCCTGTGCATTGCCGTAAGTATTGCCGCCGGGAATGGTAGAGTAGATTTTTACGCCCGGCGCAAACACATCTACCTGGTCTTTACCATAATTGGAAAAAGGAGCAGTAATACCACCAGCCTGGGGGTCGCCGCTGGCGCCTACGGTAATCCAGTTGGAAGCCTTCTGGCCGGTTGATTTCAGTACTGCATTAGGAAAATTATCAGTAGTGTCGATATTACGGGCATCATTACCCGCTGCGTGCACCAGCAGTACGCCTTTTTCTTCAGCATATTTTACTGCTTCATCTACCCAGTGTTTTTGCGGACTGAAGTCTTTGCCAAAACTCATGTTGATCACCTTCGCACCGTTGTCAACTGCATACCGGATGGCGAGCGCCACGTCCTTGTCGTGCTCGTCGCCATCAGGCACAGCGCGGATCATCATAATACGCACATTGTCAGCAATGCCATCAATGCCGATGCCATTACCGCGTTTGGCGCCGATGATACCAGCCACGTGCGTGCCGTGGAATGGCGTGGAAGCCATTACGTCGGGGTTACCGTAATAGCGGTCGTTGATGTCGTTTTCATCATCCCCAACAATTTCAGCACGGTAGGCGGGAGGTGCCTTGTCGCGCGATTCAGCTTTGCGGATTTCACCGCTTACAAATTCATCGAACCCTTCTATAAATTCCTTGTTGGTAACATCCATCATGTTGTTGGCCCTGAACAGGTAGAGCAGGCTTGCCTTGGCGGCGCGCTGATCGGCCGATTCAGCTGTGAAGGAATCTACATCGTGCCCGGTAAAAGTATCTTTCTTCAGGGCCATGCGCAGGATGCTGTCGCTTTTTTTGGCAGTTGCCAATGCTCTCTGTAGCATGCCCAGGTCAACGCCGGTTTCACCATCACCGCCCTCTACTTTTTTGCGCGCGCGCAACCACATTTTATATTCGTCCTTTTCTTCGGGCGAAAGGGTAGTGGTGTCGATCTCCTTGTTGGCATATTTGCCTTTGAGCGAGTGGTACACACGGGCACCCTCATACGAATCCTGTTTTACGTTGCGGCCGTCTTTTCCACCGATGAAATTCCAGCCATACACATCATCCACATAACCGTTGTTGTCATCATCGATGCCGTTGCCGGGAATTTCTCCCGGATTTCTCCAGAGCACGTCCTTAAGGTCTTCATGCAGTGTATCGATACCGGAGTCAATCACTGCCACTACTACGGTTTTTCCTTTCAGGTTTTTGGAGCGAATGAATTCATAGGCCTGATTAAGACTGATGCCATAATAACCATCCTGTGTTTTGTCCAGCAGATGCCATCCTTTGGGAACATCGCCGGGTTTTATCTTCTTCTCCTGCTGCGCCATCGTTGCAAAGCCCAGTAACAGGAGGGCCGCAGTTATTTTGGCAGTTTTTACCAGTTTACTCATTACGATTGTTTTTGCTTTAAGTTTTATAGATGCAACCTCAATTTAGATGCAACCTCAATTCCAAACGTTGGTTTGCAAAACCACAAATATCTGTTTTTTTAACAATTCTTTGCTACAGTATACGGTGAAAAATCCGGATTACAAAAGCAGTTTCCGGAGGGCCACCTGTCTTATCATCTGCCCGCAGCATTGCTCTTCCGAAGGTAGAAAAATAAGAGCCACTCATCGGGTTTATTACATGAGTGGCTCAATATTGTTGCCTGCAGGCTGTTAATTTATTGTTCTACTTTCATTTCCACGCGCCTGTTCTTCGCCCTGCCTTCAGGCGTGCTGTTATCGGCAATGGGCTGTTCCTGTCCGTGCCCGGTAGCTTTTATCCGTGATGCATCCACGCCTTTTGAAACCAGGTATTTCTTCACCGCATCGCAACGTTGCTGCGACAACTGCAGGTTCTTTTCCGCATTACCGGTATTGTCGGTATAACCATCGATTTGGAGGCGCAACTGCGGGTTGTTATTCAGGATATCGGCCACTTCGTCAAGGGCAGGCAGTGATGCCGGTTTCAGTTTATCGCTGTTCACATCAAAGAAGATATTGCGCGCCGCATAGTTTAATTTCTCCACAATTTCCTTTTTCACTACCGGGCAACCGTCGTTTTCCTTCGGACCGGGTTCTGTCGGGCACTTGTCCTGGGTATCGATTACACCGTCACCATCGCTGTCTGGTATGGGACATCCGTTGAATTCCACCGTGCCGGGTTTGTCAGGGCAGGAATCTACTTCGTCGTTCAGGCCATCGCCGTCGCTGTCGGGGATGGGACAACCCTTGTATTTGGCGATGCCAGGGGTATCAGGACATTGATCTTCCTCATCGTTGATGCCGTCTTTGTCCCTGTCGGGAATGGGACAGCCATTGTAGCGCGCCAGGCCAGCGGTGTCGGGACATTTGTCTACTTTATCGGCTATGCCATCGCCGTCCCTGTCAGGACAACCACCGGTTGCGGCCGGGCCTGCTTCATCGGGACAGCCGTCTGATTTATCGGGAATGCCGTCGCCATCGCGGTCACGGGGCTTGAGCTTGGATGGAGGGTTCAGCCAGAATCCGAAGGAGGCGCCCACCACGCGGTGTTTCAGGGTGCCATCGTATTCCGGGTGATAGAAACTGCTCAATCCCTGGCTGAAAAAGCCGGTAAGCAGCACGCTGCCCAGTTCAAAACCGGCGCGGGCATTGAGGCCGAAGTCGAAGGTTTTTACCTTGTTTTCGGCATTGCCTACGGCAATTTTTTCTTCATATTTTTTGAACAGCACTGTTGAATCATTGGGCGCTGTTCTGGATTCGTAAATATTTTTCCCATTATAGAAAAACGAGAGATAAGGGCCTGCACTGATGAAGAAACTGCTTTTGCGTCCCAGTTTGAGTTTATACGCTACGTTCAGCGGGACTTCGATATAATTGGTGTGAAAATAGGAGTTGAAGTTGAGGGTATCGGTTTTGGTAACGAGCGTATCGTAATAGCGCTCGAATTTGCGTCCTTTCGACTGGTACTTGATAGCAGGCTGAAAGAAAAGGTTGTTGGAGGTATTCAGCGGAATTTCTGCTATGAAGCCGATATTGAACCCGTTGCGTTTAAAATAATAAGGACTGAAGGCGGTATCCCAACCTGGCACATTGTTTTTCTCAATTACGGAAGCTGTATGCGGGCCCCCCAGTACACCCAGCCGCAGCTGTGCATGTGCAGCAAAAGCCAGAACAAAACTCAAAAGCAGGGTAAAAATATATTTCATGCTGAGATGCAGGTTCGGGTAATAACGTTTTGGGGTTGGGGTGTATTGTACGGGGGAGCGTGTGGGCATTATTCGGGACCACCTTAAACCCGAGCCATCGGACCCTCAAACCTCAAACTGTATCCCCTGCGCCAGCGGCAACTGCGTGCTATAATTAATCGTATTCGTCTGCCGCCTCATATACGATTTCCATGCGTCGCTGCCACTTTCACGACCACCGCCTGTTTCCTTTTCACCGCCGAATGCGCCGCCGATCTCCGCACCCGATGTGCCAATATTGACGTTGGCAATACCACAATCACTGCCTGCAGCAGACAGGAATTCTTCAGCTTCGCGCAGGTTGAGCGTCATAATGGCCGACGACAATCCCTGCGGCACGCCGTTTTGAATAGCAATGGCTTCCTGCAGGGTTTTGTATTTCATCAGGTATAATATGGGCGCGAAAGTTTCGTGTTGTACAATGGCCATATCCGGCCGCACTTCGGCAATACAGGGCTTTACATAGCAACCGCTTTCATACCCTTGTCCGCTCAGTACGCCGCCTTCCACAATAAATTTTCCACCTTCTTTCTTGCACTGATCTATAGCCGAAAGATAGAGCTGTACGGCATCTTTGTCGATCAGCGGTCCTACATGGTTGTGTTCATCCAGCGGATTGCCGATGCGCAACTGCTTGTAAGCGGCCACCAGTTTTTGCTTTACGGTATCGTATACTTCATCGTGAATGATCAGCCGGCGGGTAGTGGTGCAGCGTTGGCCGGCCGTACCTACGGCCCCAAAAAGTGAGCCGCGTATAGCGATATCAAGATCTGCATGTTTGGAAATGATAATGGCGTTGTTGCCACCCAGTTCCAGCAGTGCCCGTCCGAGACGTGCGCCCACGGCGCTGGCCACCGCTTTGCCCATGCGGGTAGAACCGGTAGCGGATACCAATGGTATGCGCGGGTCTGCTGCCAGCCATTCGCCCACCTCGCGGCCCCCCACGATGAGCCCGCTTACCCCTTCAGGTACGTTGTTGGCGGCGAACACATCTGCTACAATATGCTGACAGGCCACTGCACAGAGCGGTGTTTTTTCTGAAGGCTTCCACACGCAAACATCGCCGCATACCCACGCAATCATGGCATTCCAGCTCCACACAGCTACCGGGAAGTTGAAGGCGGAAATGATGCCCACAATGCCCAGTGGATGCCATTGTTCATACATGCGGTGCGCAGGACGTTCGCTGTGCATGGTAAGGCCGTGCAACTGGCGGCTCAGTCCTACCGCGAAATCGCATATATCGATCATTTCCTGTACTTCGCCATAACCTTCCTGCAGGCTTTTGCCCATTTCGTACGACACCAGTTTACCCAGCGGTTCTTTATAGCGGCGCAGGGCCTCGCCAATCTGGCGCACCACCTCCCCGCGTTTGGGGGCGGGCCACATACGCCATTGCAGGAACGCCTCCCTGGCTTTGGCCACTACGGCATCGTAATTGGCGCGGTCGGCTGATTGCACTACGCCGATCAGTTTGCCGTCTACGGGTGAGTACGATTCAATGGCCGGGCCTTTGGCCGTGATGGGTGATTTGCCCGTGGATACGCCCGGGTTGGTTTGCGTTATATGTAATGATTGCAGAAAATCCATGGTTTTACAATTTCAGATACAAAAGTAGGATAAAGAAAATTGAGAGGCGCCAGCAGTAACTTACAGCTTCAGGGTGTTTCATGGATGGGGGTAGATGGTGCTGCGGGGACCACCCCCATCCATGCAGTACTGTTGCTAAGGTAACATCGTGCTGCGCCTCCGCCAGCGGGGGATGGGCTGGCAAATGGATGTACCAAAGAACTACAGCGTATTGCTGTCCACACGATAGTGCCGGCGGGGGAGGGGCAGTGCAGGATGTGGCAAGAAGCGGGAACGGCTTGCAACATTCAGCAAGTTTATAACGTGAAAGATTAAACGCAAGCCGATCCCGTTCCTGCCTTCCTCATATTTTCAATTTATCTCCCCAATTTTTTAATCCTGCTCCCTCGTTTTCCAAATTACGGACTCGCTTTTTCAATACTGCTCCTTCTCTCCCGGAAAATCGTGCGTTTTTACATCATGAATGTATTGTTGCACGGCATTGGTAACCTGTTCGTGCAGGTTGAGGTATTGCCGCAAAAAGCGCGGTTTGAATTCGGTATTGATGCCCAGCATATCGTGCATCACCAGCACCTGGCCATCACAATACCTGCCGGCGCCAATGCCAATAGTGGGAATGGAAACGCTTTCTGACACTTCCTTCGCCAGCAGGGCGGGAATCTTTTCGAGCACAATGGCAAAACATCCCGCTTCTTCCAGCAGTTGTGCATCTTTGCGGAGTTTGTTGGCTTCCGCTTCTTCTTTTGCACGAACGGTGTAGGTGCCGAATTTATAAATGCTTTGTGGCGTGAGACCAAGATGTCCCATAACCGGAATACCGGCTGCTACAATCAATTTCACCGATTCGAGAATTTCTTCGCCGCCTTCCAGTTTAACTGCATGGGCGCCGGTTTCTTTCATAATACGCACGGCGGATGACAGTGCTTCGCCGGGATTGGATTGGTACGAACCAAATGGCAGGTCCACTACCACCAGGCACCGCTTTACGCCGCGGATCACGGAGGAGGCGTGGTAGATCATCTGGTCAAGCGTAATGGGCAGCGTAGTTTCATGGCCCGCCATCACATTGGAGGCAGAGTCTCCTACCAGTATCACATCGATACCGGCATTGTCGAAAATGCGTGCAAAGGAAAAATCATACGCGGTGATCATGGAGATTTTCTCACCCGTTGCCTTCATCTTTTGCAGGGTGTTGGTAGTGATTTTTTTCACTTCTTTGTTGACTGACATGCGTAAAGATTTGAGTTGAGTGAAGAATGAGCGGGAGGGAATATGGCTCTGCATTAGAATAAAACATACTCATAATGCTCCACGCAAGGCCGCTAAGGTAAGGAAATGTGATAATTTGCTGATGTGCAGTTATGTTAATGTGAAAATATTTCTGACGCAGAAAAAGGCAGGCATGAGCCATGCAGCAGATGGGGCGTGAAAATGGCCGGTTGCCAGGAACTCATTTTGTCAGATCCTGGTAAAGATGCTGAATCAATCCATCTGCCAGACCGATTTTGGGCACATAAATTTCTTCAATGTCGGCCCATCGCATAACGTTGATGTATATCTGTAAAGCCGGTACAATCACGTCGGCACGGTCTTCGCGGAGTTTGTAAATACGAATGCGTTCCGGCACGGTGAAGTTGCTCAGTTCCTTATAATAATCCTTCAGTAATTGAATGTGTAAGGGTTTTCCTTCCTTGCGTTTGCTAAGTGAAAACACTTTGTTGATGTTGCCGCCGGAACCAATGGCAATGATGGGAAAGTTGTGCCCTTTGATGGAGCGCTTCAGGAAATCTTTCATATCGTCCCAGGTACTTTCATGCACCTGCTTTTTCAGTAAACGGATGGTACCGATATTGAACGATCGTTGAAACACCAGTGCGCCGCTGGCAAAAAAAGTAAGTTCCGTGCTGCCGCCACCCACATCGATGTAGAGATAGGCATGTTCGCGGGAGAGGTTTTCTGCAATATGATTTTCGTAGAGGAGGGAGGCTTCGGTATCGCCGCTGATCACTTCTATTTCAATTCCGGTTTCGCGTTTTACCCGTTCAATGATAGCGCCGGCGTTTTTTGCATCGCGCATGGCAGAGGTGGCGGCGGCTTTTACATGTTGCACCCCATAGGCTTCCATCAGGTACTTGTACGCCTTGAGGGTGTTCAGGATCATGGCTTCTTTTTCTCCGGATATCTGCTGTTGCTCAAAAACATCAAAACCCAGTCGCAGGGGTACCCGCACCAGGTTGATCTTCTGAAATTGCGGCTTATGGTTTACAGAAGTGATTACATCGGTTATCAACAGCCTTGCCGCGTTACTTCCAATATCTATGGCCGCCAGTCTCATGTGTTAGGTTCCGTTGCCTGCCGCCGGGTCCAATTCCGGCCGCACTTCCACCGGGGTAGAAGTTGGAGCAGTGTCCACCCGGGCAGGCCCGGCATTTTTCAGTGTTTGTTGATGCAAATAGTTATATATCTCCACCTGCGAACGGACTTTTTTCTGTCCTTTATCGCGCACGTACCGGTTACTTAATTCGTTGTCCAAAATTCTGGCTTTTACATTATCATTCAATTGTATTTCCAGTATATTTTTCAACACTCTCTTGATATCGTTATCAAAAACAGGGCAGGTGGCTTCCACACGGTGGTCGAGGTTGCGCACCATCCAGTCGGCCGAGGAAATGAAAACTTTTTCATCGCCGTTGTTATGGAAAATAAATACGCGGGCATGTTCCAGGTATTCGTCCACAATACTGATGGCGCGAACGGGTATTTTGTATTTTTTGCTTTCAGACAGCATGCAGAAAATACCACGCACAATCAGTTTCAACTCCACGCCCGCTCTTGCTGCTTCGTATAATTGTTCAATGAGCGCTTCGTCGGAAAGGGAATTCATTTTAAGCAGTATGCCTGCCGGTTTGCCTTCCTTTGCATGGCGTATTTCTTTATTGATCAGCTTTTCGAGCTCTTTGCGCAGGCTGGTGGGACAGGGGATCAGCGTTTTGCAGTTTTTGAGATGATGCATGCCCTCCTTCGGCTTCTCCAGGAAATTGAAAATGCGGTTCACGTCTGCCATAATATGCGGGTTGGCAGTAAGCAGGCAATGATCGCCATATACCATGGCTGTTTTTTCGTTGAGATTGCCGGTGCCTACAAAGCCATAGAGAATGGTGCGGTTGTTCACTTTTTTCCGGATGAGGCAGAGTTTGGCGTGCACTTTCAGATTGGGAATACTAATGAGCACTTTAACGCCTTCTTCTTCCAGTCTTTCCTTCCATTCCAGATTGGCTTCTTCATCGAATCGCGCCCTTAGTTCAAGCATCACCGTTACCTGTTTTCCGTTGCGTACGGCGTTGATCAATGCATTGATGATTTTTGAATTGGGCGCCAGGCGGTAGGCGGTGATCTTGATGGCGGTAACATCAGGATCGATAGCGGCTTCGCGCAACAAATCAATCACCGAATGAAAGGAGTGATAGGGGAAGTTGAGCATGATGTCTTTGGTGAGCACCACGTCTGTTACCCGCACGGTATTTTTCAGCAGCGGATGCAGAAAAGGTTTCTTACGCTGGCTTTTCTTCTGGAAAACATTGGGAAAATCCATGAAGTGCCGGAAATTGTGAATACGTCCGCCGGGAATCAGGCTGTCCTGCCGGGTAAGATTAAGTTTGCGCACGAGAAAATCGAGCAATCCTTCGTCCATTTGCTTGTCGAATACAAAACGCACGGGTTTGCCTTTGCGGCGGTTCTTCACGCCTTTTTCGATTTTCTGGATAATGGAAGTGGACAGGTCGTTATCGATATCGATTTCTGCGTCTTTGGTCACCTTGAACACCCAGGAACCATAGCGGTCGTAGCCGAAATAGGAAAAAATACTTTTCAGGTTAAAGCGGATCACATCTTCGAGCAGTATGATATGATGCTCGCCATTGGGGGAGGGGAGTTTGATGAAGCGGCCCAATACTTTGGAGGGCACTTCAATAATGGCATACTTTCTTTTCAGGGTGCCGTCGCGGCGCGAGAGCACCACACCGAGGTAAATGGATTTGTCGCGCAGGTACGGGAATTTCGGAATGCTTTCAATCATCAGGGGGATGATATTGGAGCGCACTTCCTCTTCAAAAAAACTCAACACAAACTTCTGTTGTTCCTTGTTGAGTTGTTTTTCATTTACGAGAAAGATCTTTTCCTTCTCCATTTCTGCACGCACGCGCTCCCATATGTGGTTGAATTCCGTTTGCTGGTCCAGTACGATCTGTTGAATTTCGTCCAGTATCTTGTCGGGCGATTGTTCCAGGTGCATGTTTTTGATCTTGCTGCCAAACTGGGCCATGCGCCGGAGGGCGGCTACCCGTACGCGAAAAAACTCGTCCATGTTGTTGGAAAAAATGCCGAGGAAGCGTACCCGTTCCCGGAGGGGTACGCTGGGGTCGGCGGCTTCCTGCAACACCCTTGCATTGAATGATAACCAGCTGATGTCCCGTACAATCGCTTTTCTTTTCATGAGTCCTTGTATTATTGAACTTTCGCCAAAGGTGAGCGCCCAAATTATGCTGGTAAATTAATTAATTATTAATTCCTTATGATAACTTGCGCTTCCTTGGTACATCTTCCTGCCATCCTATCTCCCGCCAGCGGGGGCGCCAGCAAGAACTTACCCTTGAAACAAAGCTGTCCGGACGGCGGTGGTCATGTGACGCGTTGAAACAAAGCTGCCCGGACGGGGTGGTCATGAGACGCGTTGAAACAAAGTTGCGCGGACGGGGTGGTCATGAGACGCCTCAAAACAATGCTGCCTAAACGGGGTACGCCCGCTTCATCCATAGCATTCATCCCCGTTTTCCAAAAAAAATCCCCCAATACTTTGTTGATTACACATATTTTACGACCTTTGCCCTCCAAAATTTTTAATGTCATGGCAAGAGTTTGTCAGGTAACAGGTAAAGTCCCGGTGACCGGCCACACAGTATCGCACTCAAACATCAAGACCAAACGCCGGTTTCTGCCCAATTTACAGAGCAAGCGTTTTTACCTGGCCGAAGAAGACAAGTGGATCACCCTGAAGCTGTCTGCTGAAGGTATCCGTACTATCAACAAAAGAGGATTATATACAGTTGTAAAAGAATTGCGCGCCCGGGGCGAAAAGATCTAATAACACGCTAAAACTGATAATACAATGGCAAAGAAAGGGAACAGAGTGCAGGTTATCCTGGAATGCACAGAGCATAAGAACAGCGGTCTGCCAGGTACCAGCCGGTACATTACTACCAAGAACAAAAAGAACAATCCGGAGCGCCTGGAACTGAAGAAGTATAACCCGATTCTGAAGAGAGTAACTGTACACAAGGAAATAAAATAATTAGCTGATGTGCGGATTGGCAAATGTGAAATGATACGGCCCTGACCGCTGATCATTTGCTGATTTTCACATTTTCACATTCTCAAATTAATTACCATGGCAAAAGCAGCAAAAACCGCTATCAAGTCGAAAGACGCGCGTGCAGCAGCGGAAGCAAAGAACTGGACCAAGGTGATCCGTTCTGTGCGTAGCCCCAAAACCGGTGCTTATACCTTTAAAGAGGCTATCGTACACAAAGACAAGGTCAAGGAATTCCTGGCCCAAAAATAATTGGTCATACAAACTCATTGCATATATACAAGCTGTTCCCAACCAAGGAACGGCTTTTGTATTTTTGCGCATTAAATTACAGGTATGGGATTCTTTGGAAAATTGTTCGGAAAGAAAGAAAAGGAGTCGCTCGACCAGGGGCTAGAAAAGACCAAGCAGGGTTTTTTATCGAAAATCACCAAGGCCATTGCAGGTAAAAGCACGGTAGATGAAGAAGTGCTGGACAACCTCGAAGAAGCATTGGTGAGCGCTGATGTAGGCGTAGACACCACCGTGCAGATCATCGACCGCATTGAAAAGCGCGTGGCAAAAGATAAATACCTCAATACCGCAGAGTTGAATAAAATACTCAAGGAAGAAATCACAGGTATACTGGTAGATGCATCCGAAAAGCAGGATTATTCCTTCACTTCCGAATTACCGGCAAAGCCTTTTGTAATACTGGTGGTGGGCGTGAACGGCGTAGGCAAAACCACTACCATCGGTAAACTGGCCTATAATTTCAAAAAGGCCGGAAAATCGGTATTGCTGGGCGCTGCCGATACGTTCAGGGCCGCAGCTGTAGACCAGCTGACTATCTGGAGCGAACGTGCCGGGGTACCGATCGTAAAACAAGGCATGGGCTCCGATCCTGCTTCCGTTGCATTCGATACCGTGCAAAGCGCGGTAGCACGCGGTACGGATGTAGTGATCATTGATACCGCCGGTCGCCTGCACAACAAGGCGCACCTCATGGAAGAACTGGGCAAGATACGGCGCGTGATACAAAAACATATTCCCGATGCACCGCATGAAGTATTGCTTGTACTGGACGGATCAACTGGGCAGAATGCGTTGGAACAGGCGCGTCATTTTACCGCTACCACCGATGTAACAGCATTGGCCATTACCAAACTGGATGGTACGGCAAAAGGAGGAGTGGTGCTGGCCATCGCCAACCAGTTCAAAATCCCGGTAAAATTTATTGGTGTGGGAGAGAAGATGGAAGACTTGCTCGTGTTCGACAAACATGAATTTGTAGACAGCCTGTTCAGTTTATCGAATAACAAATAAGCGGGAAACCGACAGTATAGAAATAAAAAGTCCGAAAGCGGAGAAATGTAATTCCTGCTATCGGACTTTTTGTTTCGGACATATCAAAATGCAAACCTGATGGCCAGTCCTCCCCAGCCGCTGAAATAACCGTGATGCAACAATTCAAAAGAAGGCTGGAAGTCGAGACTGAGGTTGATAGGCGCACCATTGATTTTGTAATCGAGGCCAAGTGCACCGTCAACGCCCAACGACATATCGCCATCATCGTAATAATGTCCATCGCGGTGCCAGCCATGACGGTAAGCGCCTACATGTGCCCCAAGGCCTGCATACCATTTGAGGCCGGCAGCGCCACTGAAATCGCCATGCCATTCATATAAACCGGTAAAACGAAAACCATGGTCCCAGAAGTAGAGGATGCCTTCGAGGGCGCGGTTATCACGTATGAAATGTTTTACCGTGATCCCTCCCGGCCAGAACTTTAACCCCAATGCAGTACGGTAAGAAGATCCCATTGATTGAGCCATTGAAGATGAACCAGTGAACATACAACCTGCCAGGAAAAGAACGAAGAGGAGTTTTTTCATGCTTTAAGAGTTTTGCTTTTGCTTCTCCCTTTCTAAAAACTATGCCAAAGTTGATTAGCTATTGAGTATAAGTGAAAATGAATACATTATGATATAGCTATCCTATTAATACAACCACCCCGCCATTCCCTGGCACATCTATATGTCTCTCGGTCCCCCGCTGGCGGGGCGCCGTGGCAGCAATATTGCAGGGACGGCGGTGGTCCCCTCCATCTTCCCTGACCTATTTAACCTACCTTTGCACCCCTATATGAAAACAAAAACCCGCAAGTCAGACAAAATCAACATCATCACCCTCGGCTGCAGCAAAAACATGGTAGACTCCGAAGTGCTGAGCGGACAACTGCGCGCCAACGACAAGGAAGTAGTTCACGAAAACCAAAAACTCGACCACAACATCGTTATCGTCAACACCTGTGGTTTTATTGAAAAAGCCAAAGAAGAATCCATCAATACCATTCTTGACCAGGTAGAATTAAAACGCCGCGGCAAACTCGACAAAGTATACGTGACCGGTTGCCTCAGCGCACGTTACCGCGAAAGCCTGGAACAGGAAATACCCGAAGTGGACGCCTGGTTCGGCACCATGGAATTGCCGCTTATCTTAAAAACACTGCAGGCAGATTACAAAGCCGAACTGGTAGGCGAACGCTTGCTGGCCACACCTAAACATTATGCCTACCTGAAAATTTCCGAAGGCTGCAACCGTACCTGTTCATTCTGCGCCATTCCTTTGATGCGCGGACAACACGTAAGCAAGCCCATCGAAACACTGGTGACTGAAGCAGAACGACTGGTGCAGCAGGGCGTGAAAGAAGTAATGCTGATTGCGCAGGAACTGACTTATTACGGGCTGGACCTTTATAAAAAACGCATGCTGGCCGATCTGCTGCAACGACTGGCCGATGTAAAAGGACTGGAGTGGATCCGTTTGCACTATGCCTATCCTTCCAAATTTCCGCTGGAGGTCCTGGATGTGATGCGTGAAAGAGAAAACATCTGCAACTATCTCGATATTCCCTTGCAACACGCCAGCGATGCCATGCTGAAAGCCATGCGCCGACAGATTACACGCAGTGAAATGAATGAGTTGATTGCGGCCATCCGTGAAAAAGTACCGGGCATTTGTTTGCGCACGACACTGATTGCCGGTTTCCCCGGCGAAACAGAACACGATGTGGAAGAACTGAAAGATTTCCTCGTGCAGCATCGCTTCGACCGCGTGGGCATCTTCACGTATTCGCATGAAGAAGGCACAGCAGCCTATGGTCTCGAAGACAATATTCCTTCCGAAGAAAAAGAACGTCGTGCGCAACTGATCATGGATGTGCAGCAGGACATCAGTTATGAAAAGAACCAGGAAAAAGTAGGTAAGGTGTTTAAAACGATTATTGATCGCAAAGAAGCAGGCCGCTACCTCGGAAGAACCGAAGCAGATAGTGTGGAGGTAGATAATGAAGTAATCATTAACAGTAGTGGCAAATTACCGGTGGGAGAATTTGTCAACGTGCGGATAACGAAGGCGTATGATTACGATTTGGAGGGAGAGGTGGTGAAGGAGTGATGTTCTCAGTTAATAGCGTGCTGGCGCCCCCGCCAGGGATGGAGTGGCAAATGGATGTGCCAAAAAAGGCAGCAGCCTATAAGTAGGCCGAATGGCACTAATTAATTGATGAGATGGGAAATTGCACAACCCGGCAGAATTTGGGCTAAATCAAGAAAAAATTTTGCCCAAAATGAGAATTTGTTTTTCATTCTTTGATAAATTAGCAGCAACTGCTCACTTTGCTAAATCGTTGAAGCTAATCTTCACACATTGTTCTTTTCTTTAATATAAAGAGCTTCTGCATCGGTTGGTTTAGGTTCTGAACTAATCCGTGCACCTGCGTAGTTTTTCAGTGGAGAGAAAGAATCACCCGCTGTTGCCCAGGCTTTCTTCGCTGTAAACTACACGATGTTTGTTTTTTCTGAGGATCAAGATGGCAACTCTCCTGACGGCCGGGTAGTACCGGCCGCAGGAATTTTTTTTCGGTAGCAGTACCGGGCATTTTTGCGATGGTAGAACAAGGTATGTTGTGGGTGACATAATAAAGGATAAGGAACAAGGTAATAGCAGGGGCATGCAGCAACAGTGGCCGGTATGGAACAAAAAGCAATGAATCCGGTATGGAAGGAAAAACAATGATGCAGCAGCAAAAACAATAGTGCAGACCAAATAAGAAGGAGATGAACGGAATGAAGATAAGCGGGATATGCAAGTAAAAGGAAAAGCAATGCCCGAACCGAAAAAATTTGCCAATAATGAATAATAATGAGTAAGGAACGAACAAGAATGAAGCATCGAAATGCACTACCTTTAGCCCTCTGCCTTTACAATTCTTTGTTCATTACGCTTAATTGATACGGACTATGTTTACAGACGCCACTATTTCGGAGATCAACCATGTGATGCAAGCGGCATGGAAAGCATTTCTCGAGTATCGCAAGTTGCCGCTTAAAGAGCGGGCGCGGTTTATGAAATCGATAGCTGCCGTACTGGAAAACAGCGGCGACGACCTGATCCGGACGGCCATGGAAGAAACGAACCTGCCGGAAGCGCGTTTGCGCAATGAGCGCGCCCGTACGGTTTTTCAACTCAACAGTTATGCCGAGGCGTGCGAACGTGGCGACTGGTTGGAAGCCCGCATCGACACGGCCATTCCCGATAGAAATCCACCCAAACCCGATATACGCAAAATGCTGGTCCCCCTCGGACCAGTGGTGGTGTTTGGCGCCAGCAATTTCCCATTTGCCTATTCCACCGCAGGAGGCGATACGGCCAGCGCTTTTGCAGCCGGCTGCCCGGTAGTAGTGAAAGCGCATCCTGCGCACGCGCGCACCTCAGAAGCCGTAGCCCGACTGATATTGAAAGCTGCCGCCGACTGCAATATGCCCGAAGGCGTATTTGCGCACGTGCACGGTGCTTCCGTAGAAGTAGGTAAAGCGCTGGTAACGCATGAGTATACCCGTGCCGTAGGTTTTACCGGCTCCTACCAGGGCGGCAAAGCCTTGTTCGACTGGGGCAACCAGCGTAAAGTGCCCATCCCGGTATTTGCAGAAATGGGAAGCATCAACCCCGTTTTCCTCTTACCCGGCAAACTGCGCGAATCGGCCGCCGATGTGGCCAAATTGTATGCCGGTTCCATCACGCTCGGCGTGGGACAATTCTGCACCAACCCCGGTTTGATCATCGGCATAGAGGGCGAAGACCTCCAAACGTTTATGGACACACTGGGCGCTGAAATAAAAAAGATTGACCCCGGAACCATGCTGCATCCCGGCATTGCACGCAGTTATGCAGAAAATCGCTCGAAGGCGCTGGCGCAACAGGATGTGGCTACCATAGCCGTATCTGAAAAAGAACCTGCGCAACACCAGGGACTGCCCACCGTGGCCTCTGCCACCGGTAAGGCTTTCCTCAACAATCCCGTGCTGCACCAGGAAGTGTTTGGTCCCTATTCTCTGGTGATCCGCTGTAAGGATGTTGCGGAAATGCTGGAAGTGGCCAATCACCTCGAAGGACAATTAACGGCTACCCTGATGGCCACAGAAAAAGATCTGCAGGAACATGAAGCATTGGCCGAAGCGGTCAGGAATATCTGCGGACGTTTCATCATCAATGGTGTGCCAACCGGCGTGGAAGTTTGTCTCAGTATGCACCACGGCGGACCTTTCCCTGCCACTACCGATGCGCGTTTTACTTCTGTAGGTGCGGACGCCATCAAACGGTTTGCCCGGCCGCTCTCTTTTCAAAACTGGCCCGAATCGTTATTGCCGGATGAACTGAAAAACAGCAACCCGCTCGGCATCTGGCGCACGGTAAATAATGTACTTACCAAAGATGCCGTAAAGTAAAAAGAAGGGGTGCATGGTGGATGATGATGTACTCACTATTCAAAAAAGCGTTATTTTGACAAATAATTCCTGCATCGCTAATAATTCGCTCAACATATGAACAAAAAAAGCATCTTTGTTAAAACCCTTTCTATAGCCATGGCTGCTTCCACCCTGGTAGCATGCAACGATAACGCCAACGGTGATGCGGCCAAGACAGACTCGAGTATGAAAAAAACATCGCTTACACAGCAGGAATATGGTCAGGTAGAAGGCAAAACCGTAACACAATACACGCTCACCAATGCCAATGGCATGGTGCTGAAACTGATCAATTATGGCGGCACCGTTACCGATTTGCTGGTGCCCGACAAAAACGGACAACCAGGCAATGTTGTACTGGGCTATGATTCACTCGGCGGCTTTTTGCAAAGCAACAATCCTTATTTCGGCTGCCTCGTAGGAAGATATGCCAACCGCATTGCGAATGCAAAATTTACGCTCGATGGTAAAACCTATACGTTGGCTGCCAACAACAATGGCAACTCGCTGCACGGCGGCATCAAAGGATTTGATAAAGTAATCTGGAATGCTGAACCGCTCGGCGATACCAGCGTAAAACTTACCTATTTCAGTAAAGACGGGGAAGAAGGTTATCCCGGCAACCTGCAGGCTGAAGTGATTTATACATTGACGGCAGACAACGCGCTGAAGATTGAATACACCGCCACCACTGATAAAGCCACCCCGGTAAATCTTACCAATCACTGCTATTTCAATTTATCAGGCGGCACCGATTCTACCATACTTGATCATGAACTGATGTTGAAGGCAGATAAATATACCAAAGTGAATGAGAATCTCATTCCTACCGGTGAGAATCCGCCTGTAAGCGGTACACCTATGGATTTTACTTCGGCCAAAAAAGTAGGTCGCGATATTGCACAGGTGCCCGGCGGCTATGATCACAACTGGGTGCTGAACAAAAGCGGTAACGACCTCGAGCTGGCAGCCACTTTGTATCATGCGGCCAGCGGTCGGTTTATGGAAGTGTTTACCACCGAACCCGGCGTGCAATTCTATTCCGGCAATTTCCTCGATGGCACACTGAAAGGAAGAGACGGGATAAACTATGTTAAACATGCCGGACTTTGCCTGGAAACACAACACTTCCCCGATTCACCCAATCAACCTGCTTTTCCCAATACCATACTCAAACCCGGAGAGAAATATCACCAGGTTACTATTTATAAATTTTCGGTGAAATAGGGTAAATGATTTTGCCATACCGGCGCTTACATTTGAAAAAACACAGATAACCTCTGTGTTTTTTTGTTTTTACAACGGTAAAGACTTTACAGAACGCACCAACTACATTTGCACGTACAACCACACCACATGAGCAATAAGGTAACCATCATAGGAGGCGGCATCATTGGTTTGTGCAGCGCTTTTTACCTGCACAAAGCCGGTTATACAGTAACCGTAATTGAGCAAGGTGATATTACCGACGGTACTTCGTTTGGTAATGCGGGTTATGTTTCGCCCAGTCATTTTGTGCCTCTGGCAACGCCGGGCATTGTTGCACAGGGATTGCGGTGGATGCTCAGTGCCAGCAGTCCGTTTTATATCAAACCTTCTCTCAATCCCGATCTTATCCGCTGGTGTTTCACTTTCTGGCGGCAGTGCAAGGCAAAGATTGTAGAGAAAAATATTCCGCCATTACATAACATACTTCAACTCAGTCGCGAACTTACCGTCGACATCAAAAATGAATTGGGCAACCGGTTTGATTTGCAGGAACTGGGTTGTTTCATGTTGTACAAAAGCGCCACTGTTGAAAAGCATGAACTGGAACTGGCGGAGGAAGCGCAGCGGTTGGGTATCGAAACCCGGGTATATAATGCACAGCAGGTAAAGGATGTGGAACCCGCTGTGGAAGTGAAGGTTCGTGGCGGCGTTTTATATCCCACCGATTGTCATTTGCATCCCGGCAAATTGATGCATGCACTGAAAGAAAACCTGCAGCAAAACGGGGTACAGTTTTTATTGCATTGCACGGTAACAGGCTTTGAAAGAAATGGCAACAAAGTGGCTGCAGTGCTTACCAACCAGGGCCGTTTCGCCTGCGAAGAACTGGTACTGGCCAATGGTTCCTGGCTTCCTGTGCTGGGAAAAAAATTAGGTATATCAATATTGATGCAGGCCGGTAAGGGGTATAGTATCACTTATGAAAATGTTAACCGTAATCTTCGCTATCCCGCTATATTGGTTGATCGCCGGGTAGCTATGACGCCGCTGGGAACAGCGCTGCGCATGGGCGGCACCATGGAGATCAGCGGACTGAATTCTCCCACGCTCATCAAAAGGGCCCGGGCTATTTTTGACGCTGCCAAAGAATATTATCCCAACCTGCCTGTTGAATTTGTAACCCCGGAAAAGATATGGTATGGTTTGCGCCCGCTTACGCCGGATGGACTGCCTTATATCGGTCGTCACAGTAAATACGCCAATCTTACCATTGCAGGAGGGCATGCCATGTTGGGTGTGTCGCTGGCGGCGGGTACAGGTAAACTGGTAGAAGAGATTATTGGCGGAAAACAAACTTCTATAGATATCGCAGCGTTTCGACCTGAAAGGTTTTAACGGAGGCAAATTCAGTGGAAATTTCTGAACAAGTTTGCAGGTTCTCCACAAGTGCCTGGCTTTTGTCATTTGGTAGTTTTCAGGCTGTAGTCCCCTGCACCTTTCCGCTAACCACATTATGAGCAAAATTTCCCACTTTGATACTTGCAACTGTTTGTATATTTAGCGCTACCAAACAATACCTGTTATGAAGCAATTCCTGTTTTTAGTTTTGACGGTATGCTATGCCTTTACTGCAAACGCCCAGCACACACTTGTAAAATTGTGGGAGACCGATACGTTGCTGAAAGTACCGGAATCGGTTTTGTATGATGCAGAGGGAAAGATATTATATGTAACCAATATCGATGGCCAGCCCTGGGAAAACGATGGCAAAGGTTCTGTGGGCAGGGTAGGGCTCGACGGAAAAATCATCGATGCTGAATGGGTAACCGGTCTTACCTGTCCAAAAGGTATGGGATTGTACAAGGACAAATTGTATGTGGCCGATTTGAACAATGTGGTAGTGATCGATGTTAAAAAAGGCGCCATATCGGAGCGTATTGTAGTGGATGACGCGCAGGGGTTGAATGATTTGTCTGTTGATGAAAAAGGCGTACTGTATGTAACAGACAGCAGGGGCAAGAAACTGTTCCGCATAGCGAATGGTAAACCGGAATTGGTACTGGAAAACCTGCAGGGCCCTAATGGCGTGTTGTGGCACAAGAAACAATTGTATGTGCTGGACAACGGCGGACTGTACAGGGTGGAAAAAGATAAATCCCTTACCAAACTGGCAGATGGCATGGAAGGCGGGACCGATGGTGTGGAAAATGTACAGGGCGATGAGTTTATTGTTTCCTGCTGGGCCGGTTCCATTTATTATGTAAAAAGCGATGGCACCAAAGAACACCTGCTCGATACCCGCGAACAAAAAATGAATACCGCCGATATTGGCTACGATGCCAAAAACCGGATTGTGTATGTGCCTACGTTCTGGAGAAACACGGTTATTGCTTATGAACTAAAGTAAGCAACAGAACGTTAAATTTGATGATGATATCAGGCCGGTTACCGGAAGGTTTTATTTTTATGCCGCATTCGCGAATTATGGATTGTACTTCTACCAGTTTAGACTACGCAGCAACCGGTTATTTTTCGAAGATAATCATTGATTATCTCCAGCAGGCGCCCGCCATTCAACCGTTTTACCAGCATGAGGTATCGGTATCGGGTATGCGCGCCGCCATGAATAACCGCAAGGCTTTTCCCACTCCCCGCATATTGCTGGTAGAGGAATTGAACCGCCAGTATGCAGGAATCAGCACTACGGAAGCAGTAAGGAGCAATATTCAAAAGCTGCTCAGTGAAAACACCTTTACCATAGTTACCGCACACCAGCCGGCCATATTTACCGGCCACTTATACTTTGTATATAAAATCCTGCATACCATCAAAATTGCGGAACGCCTGAAAAAGGAATTCCCGGAAAATGATTTTGTACCGGTATTCTGGATGGGCAGCGAAGATGCTGACCTGGATGAACTGGGACATATTTACCTGAATGGTGAAAAGCTGGTATGGCAAACCGATCAGACCGGCGCTGTGGGCCGCATGCATACAAAAGGGCTGGAAGCCATAGTACAGCGCATTGCAGGCGAACTGTCGGTGCTGCCCTATGGTAAAGACCTGGTACACCTCATCACCCGCTGTTACCTGGAAAGTCCCGATATTCAAACGGCCACCTTCCGGCTCATCGATGCCTTGTTTGCACGTTTTGGCCTGGTGGTGATCATTCCGGATACCGCACCACTAAAACGCGTGATGCAGCGGGTGTTTGAAGATGATTTGTTCCAGCAAGCGCCTTCCGCCATTGTACAACAAACCATTGACCGGTTGGGCGCGCATTATAAAGTGCAGGCACAACCGAGACCGGTAAACCTGTTTTACCTGACTGACCAGGTGCGGGAGTTGATTGAATTCCGAAACAACCAATACGAAGTACGCAATACCAATATCAGTTTTACCAAAGAACAGATCAGGGTCGAACTGCAAGCGCATCCCGAGCGGTTCAGTCCCAATGTGATATTGCGTGGCCTGTACCAGGAAACGCTATTGCCCAATATCGCCTTTGTGGGCGGTGGCGGGGAAACCGCTTACTGGCTTGAATTGAAAGCGCTGTTTGAGCATTATCAAACGCCCTTCCCGGTACTGGTGCTGCGTAACTCCTTTTTGCTGGTAGAACCCAAATGGCAGGAAAAAATTGAAAAACTGGGCTTTGCCGCTGCCGATTTCTTTCAATCCGAACAACAATTGCTTACCCGCGTGGTAAACCGGCATAAGAACGGTGAACTGAAATTGAAAAATGAACTGGAAGCTGCTGCGCAACTGTACCACGCGCTGAAAAACAAGACTGCCGCCATCGACAAATCCCTGCTACAGCATGTGGAGGCTTTGCAGGCCCGGACCTTGAAACCGTTGCAGGAACTGGAAAAGAAACTGCTGCGCGCAGAAAAGAAAAAATACGAAACCGAACAACGCTATATCCATCTCATCAGGGAGGCATTGTTTCCCAATAACAGCCTGCAGGAACGCGTGGAGAATTTCATGCCGTATTATGCGCAATATGGCGATGCTTTTATTGATGCGTTGTACCAACATTCGAACAGCCTGGAGCAGCGGTTTACCATACTTTCTGCTCATCACGGTTCCTGACCAAACATTACCCCTTCAGTCTTATTCGAAACAGATAACTTTCCCCGGTATCATCCTCGGACTTAAGATGTAAACGCACACGCCCGTTTTTTTCAGACACGATACAAACGGATTCAAGTTTGTGGCCTTTGAAGTCATCGTCCACTTTGCTGAGATTGATCAGCTCGTTCACCTTCATTTTGTGACGCGTGATCTTGCGCGAAGCGTTTTCTACAATGGCCAGGTAACTGTCGCCGGTGTCGCCATTGTCAATAGCATGGGGCGTGTCTTTTGACGACAATGTGCAGATGAGCCAGTCGTTCACATGTGAGTAAGTCATACCGGAAATGCCCAGGAACTTCGGACTTTTTTCCGGCAGATCGAATTCGATCTGTGTGATTTCGGCTTCCTGCGGATGTTTCCAGAAATCAATATCGGTAACGAGCATGGTGTTGTCTGGCGAAGATTGGTGTCCGCGGTTGCCCAACACCAGTTTGCCCAACACTACTGCCGCGCCTTCCACATGTACGTGGTCGAGTTGTGCCCTGAGGCGTTCCAGGAATTCACTGATTTCAATGATTTCCTTGAAATGATCGTCGAGGTTTACGAGGACGGCGTTGCTGTGCTGGTCGGAGGGGCCGGAACTGAGTGCCAGCAGGCGGGGAATCTTGTTGATCTCTACAATGGTAGTGGCTTCGAGATCGCGTTTCAGTTTTTTCGGAATACGGGGCTCGGTTGATTCGAATACCGGGATATGTTCCAGCTTTTTCCACTTCTTGCTCAGCACAAGAATTTCTTTGGCATCAACACCTATAAGGTATACCTGGTCGTTGTAAAACTCTATGCCAGATCCGGATGGAAAGTCCCGCAATTCTTTAGACCCGAGTAATTTTACTTTCATACCGGCCTGCAAATTACATTCATGACGGGCACGAACCTAATCAAAATTATTTTGCCAGCCTTGTTCTTTTAATTTTTCCACTTTCAACAATACTTCTTTTTCGAGTTGTTGCTTGTATTCGGCCATTTTTTTACCGGTGGTTTCATCAAAGGCGCCGATGATGGAAGCTGCGAGGATGCCGGCATTTTTTGCTGCATTTAAAGCTACGGTAGCCACGGGTATACCATTGGGCATCTGCAATATAGACAAAACGGAATCCCAGCCGTCGATGGAGTTGGAAGATTTGATGGGCACACCAATAACGGGTAAAGGCGTCAGCGAAGCTACCATGCCCGGCAGGTGTGCGGCGCCGCCGGCGCCGGCAATGATCACTTTTAATCCTCTTTCTTTGGCTTTTGAGGCGTATTCTACCATGCGCTGCGGTGTGCGGTGCGCAGATACTACGGTGAGTTCATAGGCAATGTTCATTTCTTTCAAAACGTCTGCAGCCGCCTGCATAACCGGCAGATCGCTGTCGCTGCCCATAATGATACCGACCAATGGAGACATATATAGTGATTAATGGAGACAAAGAAAAGAAAATTATGGCGTTATGCAATGCGGAAGGAGTGCGCACTATTGTGTGCAAATACCTGCTGCCTTCTTTGGCACATCCGGATGGCTATCATCCCCGGCTGGCGGGGCGCAGCACGACTTGCTCCTGCAGCACTGACGCCTGGATGGGGTTGGTTAACAGCAACTATCTCACCAAATCTCCCTTCAGCCGCAACAACTCCGTTTCTGCCAGCTTGGTATTATACCGCGCCGCTATGAGCCGGTTATATGCTGCTTCAAGACTGATCTGCGCCTCGCGCAATTCCAGATTGGTGGAAACACCCTGGCGGAACCTCTCCAGCGCAATGGCTACATTTTCTTTGGCAAGATTAATGTTCTCTTCTTCCAGTTGCAGCAACTGCTTCTGCAACTCATAGTCTTTCCATGCATTACTAATAGTTACGTCTATGAGCGAACGCTGGTTGTCGTAAAACAATTCCTGATAGCGGATGTCCAGTTGCGCCTGGCGGATAAGCCGCCGGGTATTGAAGCCATTGAAGATGGGCACGCTCAAACCGAACCCGTAATTAAGGCCCTTGTTCTGCGTAAAGAAAGGCTGGAACAGGTTTACCACCGTACTGTTGTCGTTCTGGCTGAAGTTATAGGTGGAATTGAACGACAGGGTAGGAAACAGGTCAGCCTTGCGTTCGCGCAGCGTAATGCGTGCAATGTCGATATTCTTCCGTGCGATCTGCAGCATGGGATTGGTGTCTTCGATCTTCTGCACCAGTTCACCGAACTGCAGCGAAGTATTGAGGGGAATGCTGTCTGTTACCTCGTATACGGAACCGGTACGAAACCCGATGAGCTGGTTCAACTGATCACGCACCTGCGCAATGAGCGCCAACTGCTGCAGTCGTGCGGCCGCTTGTGCATTGAGGTCTACTTTTGCCTGCAACAGTTCCGGTTTGCTGCCCAGTCCTACGGAAAGCCGGCGGTCTGCCAGTTGCACTCTTTCCTCATTAATGCTCATCTGCTCTTCGATGGCACGCAGTTGCTGTTTCTGCCGGACGATGTTATAGTAGGTGGTAATCACTGTGGCTACGGTGTTCACTACCTGGTTCTTCACGCCCAGTTCGCCCAGCGCCTGGAATTCGGCCAGCTTGTCGCGGGTAGCGAACATTTTAAAGCCGTCAAACAAGGTCCAGTTCAGACTAACGGCATAGTTGAGGTTATTGCTTTTTACGGCATCGCGGGTAACGGAGCTGTCGCCGCTGCTGCCATCGCGTTTCATGAAAGTTACCTTCTGATTGTTGCGGTTCCAGGTTGTGTTGGCCGTTGCATTGAGGCGCGGCAGAAAGGCTGCCCATGCATAGGAATAATCCAGGGCCACAGCAGCAGAATCGTTACGCGACATCAGGATATCATAATTGTTCTTCAGGGCTGCTGCGATGGCATCCTCCAGGGTAAGGACTTGCTGCGCTTTTGTATTATTGACCAGTAAAAAAATGCAAACAACCGATAAGCTCAATATTCTCATAATTTGATTCAGTTTATGCCCGCTGACCTTCCGTTTCGAGCAGGTCCAGTTCGCTTTTCTTCTTTTTGCGCGACAGGTAAGAGTACATGGCGGGTATAACGTACAAGGTTAGTATCAATGAGAACATAATACCGCCTACAATCACAATACCCAGTGGTATACGGCTGGTGGCCGCTGCGCCGAGCGACAAGGCAATGGGCAATGCGCCGAGCGACATCGCCAGGCTTGTCATCAAAATCGGGCGCAAACGCGCACTGGCCGCTTCCACCACGGCGTCCATCTTTTTCATACCTGCCATTCTCTTCTGGTTGGCAAACTCCACGATCAATATACCGTTCTTCGTCACCAGGCCTATCAGCATGATCATACCAATTTGCGAAAAGATATTGATCGTTTGATTAAAGATCCACAACGACAACACCGCGCCCGCAATGGCCAGCAGTACCGTAAGCATGATCACCAGCGGGTCGATCCAGCTTTCAAACTGCGCGGCCAGCACCAGGAAGATGAGGCCCAGCGCCAGGAAAAACGCAAACATGGTATTGCCGGAACTTTCTGCAAAGTCGCGAGAGGTGCCGGCCAGTTCGGTATCAAACGTTTCATCCAGCAACTGCGCCGCAATGCGCTCCATTTCCGCTATACCATCGCCTATGGCCATACCGGGCGCCAGGCCGGCGCTGATGGTAGCCGATTTATACCGGTTGAAATGGTACAGGGTGGGAGGGGTGATCTCTTCCTCTATGGTAACGAGGTTATCGAGTGAAATGATTTCTCCGCGGTTATTCCGCACATATATATTTTTCAGATCAGTGGGATCATCACGGTCGTTGCGCGCCACCTGCCCGATCACTTCATATTGTTTGCCCAGCCTGTAGAAATAGCCCAGCCGCAGGTTACTCAGGGCCAACTGCAGTGTTTGCGAAACATCGGCCACACTTACGCCCAACTGGCTTGCCTTGATCCGGTCGATGTTTATTTTCAGTTCAGGTTTGTTGAATTTGAGGTCTACATCGGCATTCGTTAATACCTGGCTTTTGTTCACTTCTTCCATAAACTTTGGCAACACTTCCGTAAGCTTCTGGAAATTGTTGTTGAGCAGCACAAACTGGATGGGTTGTCCACCGCGCCGGTTTACCGAGATGGTTTGTTCCTGCAGGGCAAATGCACGTCCCTCGGAGAAACGCGGCAGGTTCCTGTTCACCATGTTCACAATTTCTTCCTGCGAACGTTCGCGCTCATGCGGGTCAACCAGCGTTACACGAACAAAACCCGTATTGGCGGCGCCGGTGCCGGAAAAACCGGGGGAAGTAACGGAAAGCACTATGCGCCGTTCGGGAATGGAATCCATCATAAACTGCGACAGGCGGTCGATGTACCTGTCCATATAATCAAAGCTGGTGCCTTCAGGAGCAGTTACGGACAACCGGAACTGGCTGCGGTCTTCGAGGGGCGCCAGTTCTGATTTGAGCTGGCTGCCAATGCCCACAATGATGGCCACGCAGGCAGCCATGATCACAAAGGCCAGCCAGCGCACTTTCATGAAGCGTCGCAGTGAATTGTAATAGCCAGTTTCCATCCATCGGAAGAAAGGTTCCGTTTTGCGGTAGAACCATCCGTGCGAATGCGTTTTGCGCGTCATGGTAACGTTCAGCACAGGCGTCAGGGTAAGGGAAACAAAAGCAGAAATCAATACTGCTCCGGCCACCACTATACCAAATTCCCGGAACAAACGGCCGGTGAAGCCCTGCAAAAACACGATGGGTAAGAAGATGATGGCCAACGTAACAGAGGTGGCTATAACCGCGAAATAAATTTCCTTCGAGCCTTCCTTGGCTGCCTGGAATTTGTTCATGCCCCGCTCAATGCGTTTGTAGATGTTTTCCGTTACCACAATACCATCGTCCACCACCAGGCCCGTTGCCAGCACAATGCCCAGCAGCGTGAGCACATTGATGGTAAACCCGCACAGGTACATTATGAAGAAGGCACCGATCAAACACACGGGAATATCGATCAGCGGCCGTAGGGCTATGAGCCAGTCGCGGAAGAAGAAATAAATGATCAGCACCACCAGCACCAATGCCACGATCAAGGTTTCTTCCACCTCTGCAATGGATTGTTTGATGAACCGCGTCTGGTCCATCGCTATGTTGAGCTGGATGTCTTTGGGAACTTCCGCTTTTAATTGTTCGAAGCGTTTGTAGAATTCATCGGCAATGGCCACGTAGTTGCTGCCCGGTTGAGGTACCACCGCCAGGCCGATCATGGGAATACGGCTTTCTTTTAGTACCGTTTCTTCATTTTCCGGTCCGAGTACGGCTTCTGCCACATCTTTCAACCGGATATCATTGCCATTGATGGTTTTGATAATTACATTGTTAAAATCTTCTTCGGTGGTGAGCCGGCCGAATGTGCGTATAGACAACTCTGTGGCATTGCCGGATATTTTTCCCGAAGGCAATTCCACATTTTCCCTGGCCAGGGCTGCACGTACATCGGAGGGGGTAAGTCCATAGGCGCTGAGCCGGGCAGGGTTGAACCAGATGCGCATGGCGTAGCGCTTTTCGCCCCATATCTGTATACCGCTCACGCCGGGAATGGTTTGCAGGCGTTCTACCAGCACGTTGGTGGCGTATTCGGTTACTTCCAGTTGATTGCGGGTATTGCTTTGCACCGTCATGGCCACAATGGCGTCGGCGCTGGCATCGGCCTTGGTTACTACGGGAGGGGCGGGCAGGTCGTCCGGCAGGGAGCGTGCCGCCTGCGATACTTTATCACGTACATCATTGGCCGCAGTTTCGAGGTCTATGCCGAGTTCAAATTCCACGTTGATGCGGCAGCTTCCCTGGCTGCTGCTGGAGGTAATATTGCGTATGCCCGCAATACCATTGATCGCTTTTTCGAGCGGTTCTGTTATCTGTGATTCAATAATATCAGCATTGGCGCCCGGGTAGTTTACGCGCACGTTCACAATGGGGGGATCGATAGCGGGGTAGTCGCGCACGCCCAGGAAGGTAAAGCCGATCACACCGAACAATACGATCAGTATGTTCATTACCGTTGCCAGCACCGGTCGCCTCAAACTCAGCTCGGAAATATTCATCTGTCAGCTTTATATGATTGGTTAGTTGGAATCTTGATTAATGGGTGATTTTGCTGTTGAGCCTATTCCACCTTGATCAATTGGATTTTGCTGTCTGGTTGTATGGCCAGCAGGGCCGTGGTTACTACCGTATCGCCCGGCTTTAAGCCTTCCGTAATCTGCACATAGGCAGAGTCGCGTATGCCGGTGGATACCGTCTCAAAAGCAGCCGTTCCATTTCTGTATACAACCACCTTCTTGCTTCTTGCCTGGGGTATGATGGCCTGGGTTGGGACTATGACCGCGCGATCGGTACTGCCTAACTGTAAAGAAACTCTTGCAAATGCGCCGGGCACCAGCAGGGGATTCCGGTCTTTAATTACCGTAAGCACCTGCAAGGTACGTGTATTTTGTTCTACCGTGTTAGCGGTGGCCAGGATGGTTGACCGGAATTTCCGGTCGCTGCCGGCAACGGTAAAGGGAATTTCACGCCCCTTTGTCATTTCCGCGGTATATTTCTCGGGTACCGAGAACTGCATTTTCAACTGGTCGGTCTGGCTGATGGTGGTAATAAGCGTGGAGGGACTGATATACGCGCCAGGGCTGATGCTGCGTAACCCGATACGCCCGTCGAAGGGAGCCCGGATCTCGGTTTTGCTGATATTCACTTTTACCAGTTCGATATCGGCTTTGAGATTGTTTACCTGCAGTTCGCTGAGGTCTACTTCCTGCTGACTGATACCGCTGATTTTCAACAGTTCGCGATACCTTTCCGCCGTTTTTTCTGCAATTTCGAGCTGCACTTTCAGCTTTTGCAACTGGGCCTGCAGGTCTTCATCGAACAATTTAACCAGTAGCGTGCCTTTCTTTACGTAACTACCTTCGGGAATATTGAGGCTTACCACGCGGCCGGATATTTCTGGCCTGATTTCGGTAACCTCAAAGGGCAGGAGCGTTCCGGGAACTTCAATGTTTTCGCTAAGGGAGGTGGTTTTTACAATAAATCCTTCGGCCTGGACAGGCATATTGCCTCTTCTCGCCTGGCGGTTGTCGGTTTGTTTTTTTTCCTCTTTACACGCCTGACCAGCTATCAGCATCAGCAGCGCTGCCACCAGCCAGTGTTTTCGTCTCATGTGCATGGGCCTGTTAATTCGTTTAATTTAGGGGCAATCAGAAATTTCAGCGTAGAGACGATGGTAAAGGGAAAAGGGTTGTATATAAAACAATTATCTATGCAACCCTTCCTCAACCCATACCTGCTCCTTCCATCCTGAAAGCCTATATCATTCCAAATTAAAAATTTCCGGTAACAACAGTTTATTAAAAGGGTATGAACGGTAACCGGCTGTGCGCTCAACTGATTATCCTGATCAGGTTTTTTATACGATGTGCTTTGTATACCAGGTCTTGTTTGTCCTTACTGACGATAGTAACATGTCCCATCTTGCGGCCGGGCTTGGTCGTTTTCTTTCCGTACAGGTGTACAAAGGCGTTGTCTATCTGTAATACTTCTTCCAGTCCTTCGTATTTCGCGGGGCCAGCATAGCCGTCGGCGCCCAGCAGGTTTACGATGGCAGCCGGCAAAATGTGTTCCGTATTGCCCAGCGGGTAACCCAGCATGATGCGCCATAGCATATCGAACTGCGAGCTGTAATTGGCTTCAATGGTATGGTGGCCGCTGTTGTGTACGCGGGGGGCTGTTTCGTTGATTAGTACTTCCCCGTTTTTGTCCACAAACAATTCCACGGCAAACAAACCGGGACTTTTCAAGCCTTTTACCACGCTCAGCGCAATGGCTTCGGCCTTCCACAATACTTCATCGGTGAGTTCAGCCGGACTGATCTGGTAATCGAGCAGGTTCAGCCGCGGGTCGAAAACCATATCGATGGGCGGATAAAAAGCTGTTTCCCCCTGGTCGTTCATGGCCACGATGATGGCAATTTCCTGGCGGATGGGCACCATCTTTTCCAGTACGCCCGGCGCATCGAAGGCTTTCTCTATATCATCTTTCGTCTTTATCACCTGTACGCCGCGCCCGTCGTAGCCACCGGTGCCTACCTTGTGAACGGCGGGAATAAAGTGTTCGTGGGCCTTTACGTCGGCCAGGTTCTGCGTAATCACAAAAGGCGCCGTGGGCAACTGTAGCGTTTGATAAAATTCCTTTTGCGTGATCTTGTTCTTGATGGTGCGCAGCGCATGGGCGCGCGGATATACTCTTACTCCTTCCTGCTCCAGTTTTTCCAGTGCGTCTTCATTCACCGATTCGATTTCAATTGTAACGGCATCGAGGTTTTTGCCGAACTGGTATACATCTTCAAAATTGCGGATATCGCCTTTTACGAAATGATGGCACAGGTGAGCTGCAGGGCATTCGGGATCATTCTCCATGACATAGGTTGCTACAGGATAATTTGCCGCAGCCTGCAGTAACATTCTTCCTAACTGACCGCCGCCCAGTATACCGACTTTTTGCATTGCACTGGAAAGTTTAATTAAGGCGGCAAAGATAATAGTTTCGGGTTTGTGGCCGGGAGGTTTCCTCCATGCTCCATTCCAAAACTTTTCTATCTTTACGTTCTCTTATGCAGCCCGATTATCCCCATAAAATCTTTGCAGACAAACGCATGGTGTATTGTCTGCTTATGGAAACCCTTGCCATCGATAACCAGCCGATGTGCTGACCGGCAATGTGCTAATGCCACGGGAATAACAGACATCAAATTACACGATACAATTTTCACTATTACGTTTTTTGCGGGTTCTCATTTTTTCATTAGCTCATTGGCGCATTTTGTCAGCATACGCACGCAACCATGCTTTTGCATGTGCGCTTGTCAGCCCTGAAGTCTATTAGCTCATTAAACAGATTGTATACTCTCAAATTGTTTGTCATGTCAACGCAAACCATTGCTGGTAAGAAAACAGCTACGCAAACAGATTTTCTTCCTCTGGAAGGAACAGACTATGTAGAATTTTATGTTGGAAACGCGAAGCAGGCGGCTCATTTTTACAAGACTGCTTTCGGTTTTCAATCGCTGGCCTATGCCGGCCCGGAAACAGGCGTGAAAGACCGCGCCAGTTATGTAGTGCGGCAGAACAAACTCACTTTTGTGTTCACTACGCCGTTGCGGTCCAATAATCCCATTGCCGACCATATTTACAAACATGGTGACGGGGTAAAAGTGCTGGCGCTGCGCGTGCAGGACGCTACCAAAGCATGGGAAGAAACCACAAAGCGTGGCGGTGTAAGTTGTCTTGAACCGCAAAAACTCACCGACGACAAAGGAGAAGTAGTGATGAGCGGTATCAAAACCTATGGCGACACGGTGCATTATTTCATTGAGCGTAAGAATTACCAGGGCGCCTTTATGCCGGGGTATAAAGAATGGAAAACGGTGTACAACCCACCGCCTACCGGCCTGTTGTATGTAGATCATTGCGTGGGCAATGTAGGCTGGGGACAAATGAACAAATGGGTGAAATTTTATGAGGATGTGATGGGCTTCCGCAATATTCTCAGCTTCGACGACAAGGATATTTCTACCGAATACTCTGCACTGATGAGTAAGGTAATGAGCAACGGCAATGGGTTTGTTAAATTTCCCATTAATGAACCGGCAGAAGGCAAGAAAAAATCACAGGTGGAAGAATATCTCGAATTCTATGATGGCGAAGGATGTCAGCACGTAGCCCTTGCCACTGAAAATATCGTGGAAACGGTGACCGCTTTGCAAAATCGTGGTGTGGAATTTTTGGCAGTGCCCACCACGTATTATGATGATTTGCAGCAAAGGGTAGGGAAGATTGATGAAGACATTGAATCGCTGAAGCGGCTGGGTATACTGGTGGACCGTGATGATGAGGGATACCTGTTGCAGATTTTTACCAAGCCGGTGGAAGACAGGCCCACGCTGTTTTTCGAGATTATCCAGCGCAAAGGGGCAAAGAGTTTTGGAAAGGGGAATTTCAAGGCGCTTTTCGAAGCTATTGAACGTGAACAGGCTTTGAGAGGAAATTTATAATTTTCGTTAAGAAAAAGGGCCGCGGAAAGGTGAAGCGGCCCTTTTTTCTACCCTGAAAAATTTATTCTTGTCAAACTAACAATCATTAGTGCCGGTGTATTTTTAGCAGTTCCTGGTTGTATTTTCTTCTTCATATGGGCACCCATGCTGATTTTTGCAATTCCGCATGTAGCGGTTTAGCCGCATCCGTTTACTTATTACTTGCACCCTGCGTGAATCCTTCTCCGCAATAGTACAAGTGTTACAATTCACATTTCCTCGTTTAGTTTAGCTACTTCCGCTTTCAATTTAACTTGCATCCGGCAGCGCATTTTTCTCCCCAATGGTACAAGCGCTAAATATCACATTTCCTCATTAGCAGTTTCCGCCGTTCCCTTTACTGATACTCTTGTCCTTTTAGTTTAGCCTTCCCGCCTTATGCTTCTTCACATTTCCTCGTATACCTTTTCGTCTATTCCCCGCACAATTCACCAGCCTGCCTTAGCATATTCCGCAACATTTTCCGTGTTTTCCACATCTGTGTATAATCCGGTGTGGTTTTTGTTTTCTCTAATGTCCTAATTTTAACGTTCAATGCCCGTGTACCGGGAAATAATAGTGCCGTAATTTCGTTGTATTCTGTACCACCGCCAACGTAATGAAACACCTGATCACCGCGATATTGTTTTTGTGGATGGGAGATTCCCTGTGTGCGCAGACAGCCTCATCCAATTTCAATTTTATTGAATACCAAAAGTCGTTTCCGCGTATTTCGGATGCGTTGAAACGTAAGGAAGATACACTTCGCAAACAGTTTGAAGAAAAAGGCCTGCCCTGGCCTGCCAAATATGTTTACCTGCGTTCCTTCAAATACGACAGTCAACTGGAAGTATGGGTGAAGTACGACCTGAAAGAGAAATTCAGGTTATTCAAAACCTATAAGGTTTGCGCCCTGGCCGGGACCCTCGGTCCCAAGCGAATGCAAGGCGATTACCAGGTGCCGGAAGGCTTCTATTATATCAATGAATTCAATCCCCGCAGTGTATATCATTTGTCGCTCGGACTGAATTACCCGAATGCATCCGACCGCATACTAAGCGATAGCCAGATGCCCGGAGGCGATATTTATATTCACGGCAGTTGTGTTACCACGGGCTGCATACCCATCCAGGACCAGCAGATTGAAGAACTGTATATCCTGGCGGCGCATGCCAAAAACAAGGGACAGGATTTTATCCCGGTGCATATCTTCCCCATTCGTTTCAGCAATCAGAAGAGCGTTGATTACCTCACGCGTTATGTACGCGATTTTCCCGAATATGCAGAAATGGCCAACCAACTGAAGCATGCCTATGAATATTTTGAAAGAACGAGGGAGTTGCCGGTGGTATTGGTGAACAAGAAAGGCGCATACGTCATAGCAAGCGAGATTCCACCGCATGAACCCAAGGTGACAAAGAAGGTAGAAAGAAGGCCGGCAAAGACCTACGATGAAGCTACCATTGCCAAAGTGGTTGACAAACTCCCGGTATTTCCCGGCGGCAGCGAAGCGTTCCAGGAATTCATTGATCGTACCAGTCGCGAAATGGTGCGTTACCTGGAAGATGACCAGCAAAAGACGTATGTGATGATTGAATTTGTGCTGAGCAAGGAAGGCAAACCTGTTTACGCCCGTGTGATCAGGGGCGGTAACAATAACCTCAACAATCACCTTGAGGAATTATTTGAAAATATGCCCGCCTGGGAACCGGCCATTCGAGGCGAGCAGCCGGTGGCCGTCAAGCTGAAGCAATCGTTGTCGATTGAAAAACCCGAGCCATTGGTGATGAAGGAACAATAAGAGCATCCCGAAAATAATAATGCCACCCATCGACCATGGGTGGCATTTGTTTTTATAATGAATTGCATCAGATGATATCCATGGCCAGTACAAAAAAGGTGCACACAAAAGGAAGGATGAGCGTAAGATATTCCCAGCGGGCAAAGATGGCAAATATGAATAAAGCTGTAGAAAGCAGGAAAAGTAACCAGTAAAGGGCACGCTGTTTCCGCGGTTGAGTAGTCATAAGCAAAAATTTTCGCAAAAATAGGACGAAACGGATATTATCAAAACGTTTGCAACGGGTAATTTTTGCAGAGTATAAAAGATTTTATTCCTTTGAAAGTGAACGCTGTCTGAACCCCCAATCCCGGTCGTCCAGGCAGTCCGGCTTGCCGACTAAATGATGATGCATAATGAAGATCCATTTTTATGTGCGTTTTTATACCCGTGTGGGGCAGTCGCTGGCGGTAACCGGCAATATTCCGGCGTTGGGCAACGATACAACCGAACACGCCTTTCCGCTGACCTGGTTGAACAATGATTACTGGCATGGCACTTTAGAACTGAGAGATAGAAAATCGAAGATCAGGTATAAATACGTGCTGCGCTTTGAAGATGGATTTACCGTAACCGAATGGGGCAATGACCGGCTGATCGATCTTTCACTTCCCTTTGATGAAATTCAGGTGGTGGATACCTGGAACCATGCCGGCGAATACGAAAATGCTTTCTATACCGATCCGTTTCAGCATGTGTTGTTACGCGAAAACGAAACGCGCATCAAAGCCAAACCGGTAAAAGGGTATACACATATCTTCAAAGTAAAGGCGCCCCTCACCAAAAAAAACGAAGTGGTATGCCTGCTGGGCAGCAGTCGCGAACTGGGCGAATGGGACACCACCAAACCACTGCAACTGCACCGGGAAGACGGCTGGTGGAGCATCAAACTGAAATTACCCAAGGAATCAACGCCGCTGCAATACAAATACGGTATTTATAATGTCCGCACGAAAAAATTTGTACAATACGAAAATGAAGGCAACCGCATATTATACGGCGATGCGCGCAAGAACCAATTGACGGTAGTACATGATGGTTTTATCCGTTTGCCCAATAATACCTGGCGCGGCGCCGGCGTAGCCATACCGGTGTTCAGTTTGCGCAGCAGGAATTCCTTTGGCACCGGTGAATTTACCGATCTGAAACTGCTGGTTGACTGGGCTGTGAAAACGGGCCTGCAGATGATCCAGATACTGCCGGTGAATGATACTACGGCTACGCATACCTGGCATGACAGTTATCCTTATGCGGCCATCTCTGCTTTTGCGCTGCATCCGTTATACCTGAACCTCTCACAAATGGCAGGCGAAAAGCATGCTGCCATGATCAAACCCCTGAAGAAAAAACAGAAGGAACTGAATGCACTGGCCGACCTTGACTATGAAGCGGTGATGAAACTAAAGCTGGCGGCCATCAAGGAATTATACATGGTACAGAAAGAAGAATTTCTGAATGACAAAGGCTGGCATGATTTCTTTCGCAAAAACAAACACTGGCTGGCGCCATATGCTGCCTTCTGCTGCCTGCGCGATCATTACGGCACCGCTGACTTTACCACCTGGCAAACATACAGTGTATACAACAAGGAAGCGATCGACAAATTTGTTTCGCCCCGCTCAAAACATTACGATGAGATTGCACTGCATTATTTCATACAATACCACCTGCATCTGCAACTGCAGGAAGCGGCAGCGTATGCGCACGAAAAAGGAGTTATACTGAAAGGCGATATCGCCATTGGCGTATACCGTTACAGTTGCGATACCTGGGTGGAACCGGAGTTATACCACCTCGATATGCAGGCCGGTGCGCCACCGGACGATTTTGCCGTAAAAGGACAAAACTGGGGCTTTCCTACCTATAACTGGGAAAAGATGGCGGCTGACGGATTTGAATGGTGGCATCAGCGCTTCATCCAGATGAGCAACTATTTCGATGCCTTCCGTATAGATCATATTCTCGGGTTTTTCCGCATCTGGAGTATTCCCACCCATGCAGTGGAAGGCATTATGGGCTATTTTGTGCCGGCCATCCCGGTGCGGTTGCAGGAGTTTCATGACTGGGGCATCTGGTTTAATTACCAGCGCTATTGCAGGCCCTATATCAATGATGCCATCCTGTGGGAAATGTTTGGTCCGAATAAAGACAAGTTTCTGCCTTTCCTGGTAGCAACCAGCGATGGACATTACCATCTCAAACCGGATTTTGCTACCCAGCGACAGGTAGAAAATTATTTCGCCACGCAGGAACCAACAGAAGAGAACCTCAACATTAAACAGGGATTGTTTGATTTAGTCAGCAATGTGATTCTTTTTGAACATCCCGATTCCAACGGCGAAGCTTTTCACTTCCGTATTGCGATGGACACCACGCCTTCGTTCCGTCATCTTGAATATGGCACACAGCAGCGACTGAAAGCATTGTACATAGATTATTTCTATCGCCGGCAGGATGATTTCTGGATGCGTGAGGCCATGAAAAAATTGCCGGCGCTGAAGCGCAGCACCAATATGCTGATCTGTGGTGAAGACCTGGGCATGGTGCCGCATTGTGTGCCGGAAGTAATGAAAATGCTGGGCATACTAAGTCTCGAAATCCAGCGCATGCCGAAAGACCCGGACCGTGAATTCTTTCATCCGAACGATGCGCCTTATCTTTCTGTGGTTACGCCTTCCACGCATGATATGAGCACCATTCGCGGCTGGTGGGAAGAAGACAGGGAACGCACACAACGTTTCTTCAATTTTGAGCTGGGACAATGGGGCGATGCGCCTTTTTACTGCGAACCCTGGATTAACAAGGCGATTATCATGCAGCACCTGCATTCTCCGGCAATGTGGGTAATCTGCCAGTTGCAGGACTGGCTAGGTATCAGCGAAAAACTGCGCCGCGAAAAACCGCAGGAAGAACGCATCAATGTACCTGCCAACCCGAAAAACTACTGGAAATACAGAATGCATCTTACGCTGGAGCAGTTGATAAAAGAAAAAGAATTCAACACAGAAATCAAAGAATGCATTGTTTCTTCCGGAAGAGCTGCTATGAAGTAATCAAAGAGTACATTGAATTCAGCAGGATGGTAGCTGCCACATCCATCAGCCCGCACATCTCCCGCTGGCGGGGGCGCAGCACGATATTACCTCTTGAAACGATACTGCACGGACGGGTGGTCACCCTGTTTTTTCTTCCTCCTTCCCTCGCTATCTTCGCCGCATGAAAGTCTATTACCGCGCGCACAACCTCCCTTTTAAATATCCTTTTACCATTTCCAAAGGCACCAAAACTCATCAACCAACCCTAATAGTAGCCTTGGAGCACATGGGACTGGTAGGCTACGGAGAAGCCCCGGCAATCAGCTATTACAATATCCCCGTAGAGAAAATGATCGCCGACCTCGAAGCGAAGAAATTATTTGTAGAAAAATTCGCTTTTACCGAACCGGAACGTTACTGGCACTACCTGCATCATCTTTTCCCCCGGAATAACTTCCTCGTATGTGCGCTGGACATAGCTGCCTGGGATTTATACGGCAAAATGCGCGGACAGCCATTGCACGCTTTGTGGTCGCTGGATACCAGTAAACAACCGTTAACAGATTACACCATCGGGATTGATACCATTGATAAAATGGTGGCAAAGATGAAAGAAAAACCCTGGCCGGTATACAAGATCAAACTGGGTACTCCTGATGATATCGGTATTGTTAAAGCATTGCGTAAGGAAACCAATGCTGTGTTACGGGTAGATGCCAATGCGGCGTGGACGGTAGAGGAGGCGCTGGTAAAAATTCCGCAGTTGCAGCAACTGGGCGTTGAATTTGTTGAACAGCCGCTTGCCAGGGATGATTGGGAAGGAATGAAAGTGTTATATCAACAATCATCGTTGCCATTGATAGCTGATGAAAGCTGTGTGCTGGAGAGTGATGTGGAGAAATGTCACAACCATTTTCATGGCATCAATATCAAACTCACCAAATGCAGCGGCATAACGCCTGCGCGAAGGATGATTGAGAAAGCCCGGAGCCTGAACATGCAGGTAATGGTGGGCAGCATGAATGAATGTTCTATCGGGTCAGCAGCGATAGCTCATCTGCTACCGCTGCTGGATTATGTTGATATGGACGGGCCGTTATTGCTGGCGGAAGATCTTGCTATGGGGTTGCAATTTGATTATGGAAAAGTAATGGTTACTGATAAGCCGGGATTGGGAATTGCTGTTAAGGAAGGCGTTTTCGGTTAATTATATCCGTTGTTTTACCAGTTGCAGTAATTCCTCCACCATTTTTTTCAGTGCTGCGTTTTCCTTTTTCATGGATTCGTTTTCCTTTTTCAGCTCATCAATCTCATCCTGTTGGAGCCGGATCTGTTGTTGTTGTTCCTGCATACCCTTTACCAGGGGCACTACGAAACTTTCATAGCTCAAACTATAATGATCTATCGTGGTAGTCGGCTTATTGATGCCGCTGAAATTGAAACCTGTTTCTATGGCGGCTTGTTCTACTTCCTGCGCAATGAAACCAGTGCGGCGTAGTTGCATGGCCTGCGCATAGGCAGTGTCTTTAACGTTGGTGTTGCGGGCAGCAAAGCGTTGCACATCGAACTGATAGGTAACCGGGCGCAGACGCATAATGAAATCGAGACCTTTTACATCTTCCTGTACGTTGAATTTGAAGCGGCCATCGGAGGGGACGGTAAAGGGAACCTGTCCTTCGATAACGGTGACGTTGACATTACCGATACGCACTTTGTTGCTGGCATTTACTTTGGCATTATAACCAATGGCAGTGGCATTGAAGAACGAACTGTCTGTTACATCGGCGTCTTTTCCCAGCGCTGTATTGTTTGAACCGTGCGCATTTGTCTTCATTGCATCATGTCCCAGCGCTGTGTTGCCATTGCCGTCAATATTGTTTAATAAAGTTGCATGTCCAAGTGCTGTATTTACATCTCCGGTAGTATTATTGCTTAAGGTATAGGCGCCATAACCCACATTCCAATTACCTGTAGTATTTTTGAACAGCGAGGTATACCCCATACCAACATTGCCCCAGCCGGTGCTGTTTTGATGCAATACCTGGTATCCGAATCCGGCATTCAATTCTCCGTTGGTGTTTGAGTACAGGGTGCGATATCCGAAGGCAGCATTCCGGCTACCGGTGGTATTGAGGTACAATGCGTAATAACCCACTGCTGTATTCTGTTCGCCAGTGGTATTAAACTTCAGGGACCCGCTGCCGACAGCGGTATTCTGATTACCCTGGGAATTATTTTGCAGCGCAAATACACCCACTGCCGTATTATTATCACCGGCGTTGTAGTGCAAGGCGTGATATCCAACAGCAGCATTGGAACTGCCATTTACGTTTCTGCGTAATGCACCAACACCTGCGGCCGTATTCCGGTTGCCGTTCTGATTACTGTTCAACGCTGTATGACCGATGGCAGTGTTCTCAATTCCCTGATCATTATATTCCATCGCTTTTGTCCCCACTGCTGTATTAAAATCAGCGTTGTTGGTGTACAAAGCTTTGACCCCAACGGCAACATTTTCTGAACCGGCACTGTTGTTCAGCAATGCCGAATATCCTACCGCAGTGTTGTTGCTACCATTAACGTTCCATACCATTGCAGTTGAGCCCACCGCTGTATTATACGAGGAGGTATTGTTTACCAGGGCTTCATTTCCGATGGCAACATTAGAGTTGCCGTCAATGGTGCTCCACAATGCCCTGTAGCCAACGGCCGTGTTGTTCATACCATTATTCCTGAAAAGCGCATGATAACCGACAGCGGAGTTGCGCAAACCTTTTGTATTAAATGCAAGCGCATAAGTACCTATCGCAGTATTGTAGGTACCGGAATTATTGGAAGAAAGGGCATTGATGCCAAAAGATGTAGTCCCTGCTGAGCCCGGATCAATATAGCCTGCCAACTGCCCGTTAATTTTAAAAACCAGGGGCATATCCTGATTGATGCCTATGTAATGAATGGCAGGATTAATGCCATCGTTGCCCCGTAGCCCCCATCCTTCAATTAAGCGGCGCCAGGCGCTGCCATCGTAATACCAGAAGCATCCGGTAGTGGTATCGTATACCAGCAAACCTGTGGCAGGAGATGCTATGGCCTCCCGTTGTGCAGTACTCATGCGCGGAATGAGCACACCTTTGACGTTGCTTTTAATATCGAGCATGGCGCTGTTGTCGGGCGCGGCGCCATCATTATTGATGCTTACACTTTGCGCCATGCCTGCTGTGGGAAGCAGGATAGCCAATACGATGACAGTAAGCGTAGCTACAAAACAGGTGTTAGTTTTTTTCATGAGTTGCCAAATGGTCATTTGGCGCTAAACTATGATCTGAGCAGGCATGGCTGTGGGGTTTGTATGTCAATGCAGGATTTTTGTATGTGAAATGCTTTGCTGTGTATGTAAATATAGTTATTGATTAACGTGCATGAGGCGAAATGAAGGGGTAGTTACCGGAGCCGTTTCATCAACTCCATCACCATTTTTTTGAGGTCTTCATTATCCTTTTGCAGTTGTTCATTCATTTTTTTTATGGCTTCGTTTTCCTTTTTCAGCGTTTCAATCTGCGCTTGCTGTTCCTGTATGCTTTTTACAACCGGCACTACAAAACTTTCATAGCTCAAACCATAATGACCATCGGGGTGAGAGGGCCTGATGATACCGCTGAAATCAAAACCGGTTGCTTTGGCTGCCTGTTCCACTTCCTGTGCAATGAAGCCGGTACGGCGTAGTTGCATGGCTTGCGCATAGGCTGCATCATTCGTGTTGCGTCCGTCAAAGCGCTGCACATCAAATTGATACGTAACCGGGCGCAGGCGCATGATAAAGTCAAGACCTTTCACATCTTCCTGCACGTTGAATTTGAAACGGCCATCGGAGGGGGTGGTAAAGGCCACCTGTCCTTCAATTACCGTGACGGCCCCGTTACCGATGCGCACTTTGTTGCTGGCATCCACTTTAGCACCGTAGCCAATGGCGGTGGCATTCACCAAATTCGTATCAGTAACATCTGCACCTTTTCCCACTGCTGTATTGTACGATCCCGCCCTGTTGGAGACCAGCGCATCATGTCCCACTGCTGTATTACCAATGCCTGTGTAATTATTCATCAGGGCAGCCTGGCCAACCGCTGTATTGACATCTCCTGTCCTGTTATTGGCCAATGTAAGTGCTCCATACCCTACATTCCAGTTCCCCTCGTTAAAAATTAATGACTGGTATCCCGCAGCCACATTGGAATATCCGGTTTTATTATTACGCAAGGCGCAATATCCGATAGCAATATTGGACCCACCGGTAGTGTTGAGTAGCAGGGCGCCAAAACCAACTGCCGTATTTTGATCTCCCTCGCTATTACCGGCCAATGCTGAATAACCCACGGCCGTGTTCTGTCTTCCTGATGTATTTGTAGAGAGCGAATTGACTCCTACGGCTGTATTCTCAGCACCGTTGTTGTTATATAGAGCGGAATAACCGATGGCCGTGTTATTCGATCCGCTTTCATTGGAGGTGAGTGCATAGGCTCCCACTGCCGTATTATAATTTGCGGTATTGTTGAACAGGGCCGAAAAGCCCACTGCCACGTTACGCGTGCCCGATACATTTGATGCAAGTGTTAAAGAGCCCACTGCCGTATTCAGCGTACCACCGTTATTTTTATTCAGGGAGTAATACCCGATAGCGGTGTTGTGGTCACCTACTTTGTGCGATGCGAGCGACATAGCGCCTATTCCCGTATTGGCTCCTCCGGTACCATTGAAGGGCAACGAATTTCCGCCCAGGGAGGTATTCCACCGGACACCGTGATCTATCTGACCGGCAGGCTGCCCGTCGATTTTGAAAAGTATCGGCATGGAATGATTGATGCCAATGAAGTGCATGGACGTATCTATGTCATGGTTGCCCTGCAGCGACCAGCCTTCGCTTAGCCTGCGCCAGGCGCTGTCGTAATACCAGAAGCAACCGGTATCTGTGTCGTATACAAGTAATCCCGTGGCAGGGGATGTGATGCCCAGCCGTTCCGCAGTACTCATACGTGGGATGAGCAATCCCTTATTGGTACTCTGGATATCCAGCATGGCGCTGTTATCGGGTGCGGCGCCGTCACTGTTTATGCTCACGCTTTGCGCCATGCTGTCCGGGGAAAGGAAACAGGCGAGCACAAAAAAGCAAATTGATTGGAGAGAATATGAAATAGTTTTTTTCATGTGTGTTATATCAGCTGTTGAGTGTTGTCAAATGGTGCTCTAAAATATTGGTTACAGGGAAAAACGGGCAGACTTTGTATGTGAATGAAAAAAAATTGTATGTGAAACCAGCTAATTGGTATGTGAATGCCCCCCTTACCTGTGAAACAGGCCGGCGCAGTAAGAGGTTACCGGAGTCCCGCGAGCTATGTTCACACGACCGCCGCCGGCGGGGCGCAGCACGATCTTACACCAGGAGCAATATTGCATGGATGGGGTAGCCGGGAGATGTGTCCGGAATATAGCGCCACGGAAAAGGGGAAAACTTATAGTTGTACCGGTAAGGCCAATGACAGGGAACTTATTCCAGCACCCTTGTTAACGTTTCCTGTACAAATGATTGTTGCAGCTTTTCCTGCTCCAGCCACCAATTGTGTTGCAGCAACATTTCATAGGCCTTTTTTTCGTGCGGATGCAAAAGAGGTAAATCCTTTCCTTTATAGCGGTTGGTCTTCGTTTCCACCTCTGACCGGTGATGGAGCAGCGTATCCTCATCCATAAATAAACTGCATGCATGACCGAAATATTGCCGGATATCCTGCAGCATGGCAAAACCTGCTTCGTCCATATCGCCCCAATAATATAGCTGAGTGTGCCGGAAAAAGGGTATGGATTTCAGCAAATGCAAGGCTTTGCCAAAGCTGCAGATGGCAAGCGTGCGGGGAACGGGCGGGAGCAGGTACAGATTGGTTTCATTTTCTACCAATAAAATGCGTTCCGGATGCCAATGTTGCTGCTGCAAATAGGAGGGCGGAACGGCAAATATATCCATGCCTGCGGTGAACTGTTCACTAAATGCTTTATCCAGCCAACGGGCAATAAAAAAGAATGGCTTTTTCTGTATCTGCAGGGCGTCTTCCAATGGTAATTCCTTATCCGGAAAGCGGCCGGGGTTGAGATGGACAAGAATTGAATAAATGGTTTTCTTATGTTGCTCTATGAATTTGGTATGAACCGGCACGGGAATACTGCGCAGGTAGGAACCTGCAACTTCATTGTTCAACAAGTAATCCACTACGGCACATATACCCGGCCACGACGGCCGCAGTTCCAGCACCATTTGCGGCTTGCGCGCCAGCCAATCGCGGATGGCTGGTTGCCATTGCAACAGTTGTTGCAGCTGATCCTTAAAGGCGCGTGTTTCACTCTCCTTACGTATGAGGTATAAAAAATCTTCTTCTGTTGTTACGCTGATTGCGGATGGCCACTGCTGTTTGCCAAATTTTTTGCTGGTCCATTCCTGCCATGTGATGCTCCAACCTTTACGTTGCGGCGTTTTTTCATTTTGCTGAAACTGGCGTATTGCTTCATGTAGTTCCGGTGTGGTTGCGGGTTTGTTTTTCCCGCCGCGCAGCACTATAGGCTGAAAGGGAACGCCCCGGATAATAGTCTGCAAGTAAGGCATATATTGCTTTTCCAGGTAACCAATATATTGATCCCTGATCATGAGATATCCGCCGTGTTTGCTTCTTCAATATGTTCTTTCAATTCTTTCACCGTCATGTTGTATAGCACACTATGCCGGTTATTGACGCGTTGCACCAGGTGAACATGGGCGATGTAATCCTGCACAATCTGTATCTTATCGCTTGGCGTAACCACCAGCAGTTGCAGGTGGAGTTGCTTGCACAATTCCATCAGGTAAGTAGCTTTTTCTTCGTCCTGGTTGCTGAAACTTTCGTCCACGGCAATGAAACGCAAACTCCGGCTGTTCTTTCCTTCGCGGGTGATGCCAAACTGGTAAGCAATGGCGCTGCACAGGATGGTATAGGTGAGTTGTGCTTTTTCTCCACCCGACAGTTGCCCCATTTGCCGGTAGGTCTTCTTCAGTTCATTGGTGTTGCGGTACTTTTCATCGGCCCAAAACTCAAACCAGTTGCGCACATCGAGCACGCGGCTGCGATAGCTTTCGTTTTTGTCAAGATCGTCAATCAGCGGTTGTACTTTTTGGGTGAAATGCAGACTCTTCTCTTCAAAACTGCTTTGCTGCCAGTTGGCTGCCTGCGGCAAGGCGTCCAATAACCTGGTGCGAAACTCTTTAATGTCGGTGCCGGCTGCAACCGGACGTTTGCCCAGTTGAATGTACGTATCGGGCAGGCGGTTGAAATTGATGCCGCCCAGACTTTGGTTCAGTCTGGTAATGCTGTTGGCGATATCGCGTTCCCAGCGTTCCATTTCCTCGTTCAGTCCGCCGATCTTATAGGTAATGGTATCGTTGATATAATTTTCAAAATCGCGTTTGTATTTCGGCAGGTTTTCGTGCACGAGTTTGTTGTGCCATTCGATGTACTCATTGGCATAGGCGGCATCTTCGGGCAGGTGTTGCACATCGCCTTCCCATTCGGGGGAGAAACGGTTCTTTAATTCGGAAGATGGGTTTTTAATGCGGTTGATGCATTTGTTCAGTTGGGTTTCCTCGCGGTGCAATGATTCTTTCTGCGTGTCCAGCAGTTTGATTTTTTCTGCTTTTAATTGTTCATAGGCAGTGTCAATGTTCTGCAGGGTAATGGAAGAAAGCAGCGACGCGTGCTGCTGCTGAAACTGCAGCAGTGCATCTTTGTCGGATTCGGTAATATGCTGCAACAAGGGTTGCAGGGCGGCCTGTTGCTGCTGGTATTGCTCCAGGCTATGTTCCAGCAATGTTTGCTCGCGAAGGCAGTTGTGCTGCTGCTGTTGTGCTGCTTCTTTCTTTTGCTGAATATCCTGCAACTGAGCTTTGAGGTTGTCCAGTTCCTTGTTGGCTTTGCGCAACCCTTTGATCTGCTCCTGCAGTTTGTGGATGGTGCGCTGGATGCCTGCTAAATCGAGCCCGGCAAACCCTTTATGTTCTTCAATGCGGGTTACGGCATAGAATTGCTGTTTCAAACGATCTGCTTTTCGTTTGCATTTGGCCAGCATGTCGGAAGCTTTTTCCAGCTCATTCGTCAATTCATTTCTTCTTTTGATAAGATGTTCCTTCTTCTTCTCATTGTTCCAACCCATTACGTATTGCGAAGGATCATTCTTACCCGGACGGTCGTCTTTTTCATGACGCAGGCGGTTTTTGATAAGACCGTTCAGCGTGATGGCTTTGTCGTAGCGGGCAATGTTCTTTTCATCATCGAGGTATACATAGGCAAACTGGTTAATGATTTGCTGTTCTACCCATTTGCTCAGTTTGTGATCGGGATGAAATTCCAGCAGGTCGTGGATGGTGCCGGCTTCACCATGCTGCACCAGCGGCGTTTCTGTGATGTGTTCGTATACCAGTCGCGTGCGCAGGTTGTTGTTGTTCACATACCGGTTCACTTTTTTATAGTGTTTGTCCGGCACCAGCAACCGCAGGGAGAATGAGCGCAGCAACTTCTCCACGGCCGGCTGCCATTGCAGCGAATCTGCTCTCACCTGCATCAGTTCACCGGCATAGGGGAGTTCGCCGGCGTCAATATGCAGCGCCTCGCTCAACTCCTTGCGCACCTGGATGAGGTGGGCAGGTATGTTGTTTTTGCTTTGCAGCAGGTTGTTCAGTTCATCTTCTATCTGCTTTTTTTCGTGGTTGCCTTTTTCAAGGGTACGTCTGGCTTCGTACTCATCCTCTTCATTCAACCGTTGATGGCGGTCCAGTTCCAGATTTTTGCGATGCACTTGCTTGCGGATGCGTTGGTAGGTTGCTTCGTCTTTGGGTTGTTTTTCTTCAAAGTGTAATTCTTCACACCAACTGGCAAACAAGGTGAGATTTTCTTCGGCTTCTTTTTGTTTCGCTTCCCATTCCTGCACTTCTTTTTCCAGTTGCTGCATGCGCTGACCGGCCTTGTTCTGGTCAATCTGGTTGCGGATGGTGCGTTCTTCTTCCTGCAACAGGTCTACCAGTTCCTTTGCGGCCGTTATTTTTTGCTGAATGTCTTTGATAGCAGTCGTACCTGCTGCAATGGCTTCGTGGAGCAGTTCATTTTTGATATAACTGTTCCAGATGCTGGCGGTGTTCAGGTCTTGTTCGGTAGCTGCAATAGCTTCTTTCAATTCATTATAGGCAGTAAAATGTTGCTGTACCGGTTCCAGTAACCGTATCTGCTCTTCTGCTTTTTCAATATTCCTGCGGGCATTGAGCAGGGTAGCGAGGTGCTTTTTCAGTTCCTGGAAGGATTCTTCCATATTCCGCGGCTCCAGCATGTGCGTGCGGATGAATTCGTCGAGGTTGCCGAGCACTTTAATGCCCACCGTCTGGTTGAACAATTGCAGCGCCTGCAGGCTTTGCATACCCAGCACATTGACCAGTTGCTGGGCGTATTTGCTGGCGGCATCAAACCATTCCACCTGCTTGCGACTGCCTTTGTTATACCGCTGGTCAATGGTGCGCTTCCACATACCGCCGAGGTCGAAGGGTTTAAAATCTTCTTCGATGCGGAGGGCCTTGTGCGCAATGCCGTACACGCGCTTCATATCTCCGTTTACAAAATACCGCACCTGGAACAGAGTGACGGTTTGTTCTGCTTCATTGGCGAAATTGGCCAGTAATATGCTGTAGGCTTCTTCCTTGTTTTCGCGCAGGTACAGTGTTTTCAGGGCGCCGGTGCTTTCGCTGTTCATGGTGCCATAGCCACCCATCACATAAGACTCCTCGGTGCGATCGCCTTTCTTTTCGCTTCCGCTGCTCTGATTGTAAAAGCGGTATCTTTTTTCCGGCACAATCAGGGTGAGCAGGGCATCGACAAATGTCGTTTTGCCGCTACCGTTAGCTCCGGTGAGCAAACTGGTTTCTCCCAAAGGCTGAATGCGGTGCACCACTTCATCAAAGGTCCCCCAGTTGAATACTTCCATATACTGTAAGCGGAAACCACTCTTCTGACTGTCTGTACTGAAAACACTTAATTGCATGGAACGCTGAATGGGTATAGGGTTAAATGGTTATGATTGTTGCGCGGCGCGTGCCTGGTCTCTCGTTTCCTTGTATTGTTGTAATTGCTGGTAGAACTGCTCCAGTTCTTCGCTGCTGACGCGCGCCTTAATGATCTTTTTTATACGGAATTTCTGTTCATCCGCTATATCATGGTTTTCTGTTTTGTCGAGAAAACCGTTTTCTTCCGCTTTATCAATGAGGCGGTCAATTTCCTTTAAAAACTTCACGCGACTGGCATTCTCTTTAAAAAACAATTCCGCATATTCTTTTATTTCCCGGCGCTTTTTGATGAGTTCGCGCGTGGTAGCTTCGCTCACTTCAAACTCTGCCATCATTTCGCGCAACAATACCAGCATCACACTTTCTTCATAGGTAAGCGAACGCCGTTGTATCCAGGTAACGGTATTGTCTTCTTCCCCTGTGATTGTATGCCGGATATAGGCGTAACCGTCCTGTTCATCTAAGATGAGCGTAAGGCCCAGCTGCGACAAAAACGTGGTGAGTTCTGCCTTGTACTGCAGCAGCTTCTCCCACGTGCTTTTCTCCACGTATTCCACCGGTCCTTTGAGCAGTTTGATGAAGACGGAGGTGAAGGGTAATATTTTTGTTGGGACTTGCATGTTCATTATTTACTGAATAGGAGATAAGGTACTTCTACAAATTTGCTGTTGGTTTCGTTGAGCGGAATATGTTCGGTAGCGCTTTCGATTACCTGCACGCGACTGGCTTTGTCGCGCAGGAAGCTATAGTAGCTGACCACTTCCGCCAGTCCGTTTTCGAGCGGTTGCTGTTCAACAATTTCTTTCAGGGTGGCTGTCTTTTTCTTTTTCAATACCTCTTCCACTTTTTGCCATAGCTTTTTTCTGTCAACATGCGCTGTATTGATCATGCGGCTGAACCGTTCAGGGTCGGCAATTTTTTCCGCGGCAGCTACAGGTTGTTTTACCTGTGCCGTTATTTTCTTTTGTTCCAGTTGCAGCCTGCGCTCCATCACCATGCGTATGTCGGCGCCTTCTTCAACGGGCAGGCAGATGGGTACTTCTTCGTCCATCAGTCCGAAAAAGAGTTCCTTGATGTTGCTGATCTGCTGGCGCAATCGCTTGTGGCGCGCAATTTCTTTTTCTGCAATGATGCGACTCAGTTTTTCCGCCATCTTGTCGTTGGCTTCGTACACGGCTTTGCCTTGTTCCAGCAGCAGCGATTTGATGTTTTGCAAAAAGTTTTCATCGGCTTCAATACCGCGGTCTCTCAGCAATTCGAGCAATTGTTCTGTAAGCGCTGACCATTCCTGTTGCCCGGCGCGGGAGATCAGGAAATCCCAGAAGGCATAAAAACTTTTTCCCTGCGGACTGCCGCGCAACGCATCATAGGCTTCGAAAGCATAGCCTACAATGGCGCCCTTGTTTTGTTCCGCTTTGGTATGTTGTTCTACAATGTTGCGATGGATTTGCCGAAAATTGTCTTCCACTTCGCGGAAGTCGCTGATGAGTTCGTAACACAGGCGGGTAAAGAGTTCCAGCCGTTCCGTTACCTGGGCATTGGTATAGTTGTCGGGCGCCACGCCATGTTCCAGCGCTTTGATTTCTTTGTCGATTTCTGCACGGCGATCTTTCAGCAGCTGCAGTCGCCGCCCGCGATCGTCTTCGGTTTTCTCTACTATATCTCTCAGGGAATTGAAAAGGAGCTTGAAGCGGCTTTCGGTGCCTACATGGTTGCGTACCTGCAGGCTGAGCAACCACTGAAACACTTTTTCGGTATGCGCGCTCAGTTGGTATTGTATATTGCCTTCGGCGTCCTGGAAATCCTGCAGGATCCTTTTTTGCACCCAGTTGAGAATGTATTTGCGACTGCGTGTTTCTTCGTCTTCGCCGAAAACAATTTTTGCTTCTTCATAATCTTCTGCGCCGTCTTCCTGCAGCGACAAGGTTTCTGTCAGCAACCGGATCAGTTCATGTTCTGCAATGATGAAGCGGTTCTCTTCCTTAAACACCTGGTATAAAAAGGGCAGCATCCATCGGGCGCTGCGTTGCCGGAGCATTTGAATGGCAGGACTGGAAGTAAGCAAAAAAGACAGCTCTTCATGTTTCATATGCACAGGTGCTTGCAGTTGTTGACCACTGTGAAATGGCGGCTAAAATAGGTGAATTATTGGAATGATGCCGGGGAGTCTTTGCACATAAAATTCACGTTGGAAGGGTTTGTAATACATTGAAAATAAGGAAGTAGTGATTGAAAAATGAATTTTTATCCCCGTTGGCAATACGATGGCAGATGGGATGGAATGAAAAGATTGATTGATTCCGGCATGGCGGTGTTTTTTGTTGGGAATATACCAACCATAATGATGGTTCAGGGCGGTGCATTTTGCAATGCCAGGCTGTCCCCGGTTTACTGGTATATGTTAAACTACGCTACGTTTGTTCCGGGAAGCAGCGCCGGTGGATGCTAAACCTGCATCCTTGCACCGGGTGCGTTATCTTTTAGGTCTTTCCCAGATGCCAAACGCCTGGATCAGCGGCGGGTTTTCCGGCGATAGCGTAAAATAGATTTCTATATCGCTGTGCTCACCATTAAGTATAAACGAACCACGGAGTTGGTTTTCCGCCCGCATGGGGGAGATGGAAACGATATTCCCTGCTTTGGTAAACGCTTCACGGGTATATTTCTTGAGCGAATCGATAGGATTGTCTGCAAAAAAGTTTTCTGCAAAAAGTCCGCTGGCCGTGGCATTTTCCCAGTGTGGCAACAGGTTCACCAGTTCCTGTTTTCTTTTTTCCAGGATGTCAGCAGCAGGTAGCTGGCGCGGCTGCAGGTTGGCCAGTTTGATCAATGTATCCAGCGCCACCAGGTTGATATTGCCGAAGGGCGCATAGGTGCGGTTAGCGAAAGCAACGATGCCAATGCCATAGTCAGGCAGTATCTGCCATTGGCTACCGAAGCCGGGCAGTCCGCCGCTATGACTGATATACACTCTTTGATCACAATCCTGCATCCAGCGCAGGCCATAGCCATAGGCAAATGCAGCGGCGCATTTTCTGCCGTTGGGATAGCGGTATTCAGGATTGAAACCACTGAAGCGCCAGGGTTGATGCATTTCTCTTACAGAACTTCTTTTTACAGGCGCCGTGTCAGCAGTATTATTTGGAGGCCAGGCGTTGAGATGTAATGCCATGTAGCGGGCAAACTCTTCCACGGAGCAGATCATGCTGCCCATAGCACCCCAGGAACCATCAGGCATATCGTGAAGCAGCTCTTCTTCATTCCAGGTTTCGTTGAGCCAGCGGTAACCATGCGCCAGTTTTTCCGGGGCAACATTGCTGTATTCGTATTCGGTGTGCTGCATGCCCAGCGGCTGCCAGATGTTTTCGCGGATATAGTCCTGGTAACGAATGCCGGAAACGTTGGTGATGATTTTACCCAGCAGGGCAAAACCAAGATTACTGTATTCATAAGCGATGCCGGGCGGGTTGGAAAAGGAAATCCGCTTACGCAGAAACTCCATGAACTCCTGGTCGGTATCTGCGAGTTGCCGGTCGCCCCACGGATTGTCTTCCGGGAAACCGGCGCTGTGCGTGAGCAGGTGACGGATGGTAATGCGGGGCGCATCGGCAGTAGGATACTGCTGTAGTTGCAGTTCTGGTATATATTTATCTGCGGGATCATCCAGCGACAATTTCCCCTCGTCGCGCAATTTCAGGATAGCCATTGCCGTGATACTCTTGCTCATCGAGGCAATGCGAAACAGCGAAGCGGCAGTAACGGGTATTTTCTTTTTGATGTCTGTATAGCCATAGGCCCCGGTATGAATCAACTGACCATCTACCACGATGCCATAGGCCATACCGGGAAAATGATTGTTGATGGCGTGGTGTTTATAGAGACTGTCGATGACTGGCAACGCCTTTTTGATCTTTTGCAAGCGCAGGGAATCAGTGAAAATGGCGGGTTTATAGGATGTGTCGTATGAAGCAGATGATGTGTTCAGGATTTGCGTTTCGCTTTGGCAGGCGGCAAGCACCAGCAGGAAAACGAGCGATAAGATAGTTTTGCGCATACAATAGTGTTGGGTGCTGGCAAATATATTTAAAATCCAGGCTACGAAAAGAGGTTGTTTCTTACACCAAACGAATGAGCCGGGAACGCGTGCAAAAAAACTTTGTGCATTTAACCATGTCCCGATTAAGGCTGGTCGTAATAGTTCTTGCAGCCTTTCATACTGCGGTGGCGCAGTTAACGGTCAGGTCCATTACCTGGCGTGATGGAACGCCGGAGGCGAAATTTGCTTTTCCATTTATTCAATAGCCCAACCGGCAGGTAGCGGATCGGATAAATACCTTGCTCCAACAGGATGTGTTGTGGAATGATCGCATAGAAACGGATCCCAACAGGATTTTTGAAGCAGGCCGGTAAATTAACACTGACTCGTTGCATCAATCAGGCTTTACATTCATTAGGTATGAAGTAGTGGTTAATAACGGGAGGTTGCTATCACTAATGTTCTGAATAGTGGGTATGGGTGCGAATTCAACTGGCTATTCCATTTACAAGCGAGAAGATTACACCGCAGGATATATTCACGTCGCAGGGCTTGCAGCTAATTGGAGGCTATCTGAAGCAAGTGCTGACAAAGAAAATTCAGCAGAATAAGCTGGAGTCAGACATAGCGCCTGAAGACACAGCGTTTATACAAGCCATTTGAAAAAAACAGCAGCAGTAGTATAACAAGCAGATGAGCAACTGTTCTCAGGTATCTGTGCGGTATACACAATTAAAAGGACCGTAGAGAGGTACCGTCATATGTGTTGAATTATACCAGGAACTATATTACGAAAATAAGTGCTGGGGATGCAAGTGCCTCGTCCCTCACTATAGGACGCGACACATGGGGGTTACGCAACGTTTGCACACTTATAGCCTGAAAGTGCACGTAGGTGGATAAAAATCCCGCCTACACTCTTCGGCCACCGTAGTCTTACGGAGGCGGTAAAGCTTCGGCGGGCTAAGTCGGGCAGACTGGATTCGAACTCCTGCCCTAACATATTCATTATCCACAACCTGTAATCTTGAAAAATATCTTCCTCATGGAAGTACTCGGAGCATTGTATTGCCAAGAGCTGATGTATCAAAAATAGCATAAAGAAAGCAATTGCATATCGCTGGCAGACTTAAATGTATTCAGTCAGTGATCTTAGGTATCTCCCGATTCTTTCAGGCAACCTCGCGGAAATATTGCGGAACCTGTCTAGTATCCTTCTTCCAACAGGCGTTTGATGTCTTCTTTGTTGTAGTAGAGCGTGCCTCCTATTTTCTTAACTCTTATCTTTCCCGAGGTTCTTAGCGAAACCAGTTTGTTGACTGAACATCCAAGAATTTTTCGAACGTGGGTGGTCTTATATCCCCCGGGATCGTTCTCACTTGAAGCTTTTATATTGCGAAGCATTTCCTGGATATCTTTTAAGAGCTGCAATCGAAATGCCTGCAGATCTTCTTTTGTCACGATTTCTACTCCCATCCTGGCTAGATCTTCTTTTGGTCCCGTCGCTAAAAATACGCCAAGCTGATTTGACTATTGATTGAACTACTTAATAAAACCATTACACGTAAATAAGAAAGTGAGCTACAATTCCGTTCAGTAAATGTGACCAGAGTTAAATTGAACAATTAGCCCCATTTTGCCGGCTCATTCTAGTTGGGGCAAATCGTCCCGAACAATTGTCTGGGAGCCACCATTTTTTTTCAATACTAATTTCTTACACCTTGCCCTGCCTTTCAGCAATGTTTATAAATGAGCCGTCAGGTTGTAACATATCTCCTAAATATTTCTGTTCTTCCGTTGGTGCAGGACAAGGCAAAAAAAGCAAGTATTCCCGTTCGACCTGTTTCCATAATTCATCCATATATTCCTCAGTGACCCTTTTTATAAAGTGTGAATACAGCTAAAGATTCGTACACTAACTCAATCGTTCTTAAATAGGGCCGCTCTAATCCCTGGATAAACTTTCTTTGGTCCAATCATTGAACCCGGCGGCTACAATCTTCATAATTTTGCGCTACGTGGAAATTATTGGATAGGGTATCCAAAATGCAGTACCGCTCGCAAGTACTCCCAGCTTTATCACATATTATATTATTTTAAGCAAGTTTATGTAAAATTTATCTCGCGCACATCTGTACCGTATTCAACTACCCGTTCAATTTAAGTCGCAATGAAAATTTTCCTGCTACTCATCCTGCTGGCGCTTTCAACCAGCCTTCCTGCCCAGGACGGCATTCCTGGACGGTATCGAGACTACTTTGGAAGTCGCCTGTACCTCCATGCCGACAGTACTTTTGAATACACCAGGAATCTTCACCTTAGTTCAAGCTGGACAAAAGGTAGATGGAAGTTAACAAAGAAGGTAATCTGTCTTGAAATGATTTCGATCTGGGATACGCTAACCGTGGCCGAGCCTGGCAAGCTCCCGACTGACAGCCTGGTGCTTTCAGAAGATGATATGCCCGAGCGGATTTCACTTTCGGAACACACCGGAATGCTGCTTTCCTCAGGCGGACAAAACAGATTCCCATACCCCCGGAAACTGTTATGGAAGAAGGGGCGTCTGTACAAAATTGAAAACGGAAAAGTCATTTACCGGAAACAGAAAGGCTTTTCAACGAAGAAAAAATGGGCCACCTGGTACTTTAAATCCGACGATTAAATCTGAAAACCCGGGAAAAAGCCATCGCCCCAACTTAATTGGCCGATTTAAAATTTGGCAAGAATACTACGGAGATAACTAGCCCAATGAAGTTTGCGCCAATATATTGCTCCCTCCCATCGTACTGTCTCAGTTGGCACCTTATAAGCCCATGCTGACTTTCCCGCTAGAAACATCGGAAGGTCCTGGTATGTTCATTCCCAACTTGTCCATAGACTCTCCGAAAAACTGTCGTCCCTGGCCCGACCTGTTCGAGGAGATCAAGAAATATATCAAGGATAAAAGCGGTGAGGTTAGCCCTAAGACCCTCCAGGGTTATAAAAATATGAGCGATCATTTACGCCAATTTGAAAAGCACCGGAAAAAGCCATCGTTCTCCTCTAACGCTACTTCACCAAATAGAAAAGTCGATTTGGGTATGCAGCGATCATTCACATAAATATCATCTACCAATCTAAGTTTGACAATGGAGCCATTTACAGGTATATGCGAATAAGAGCCAAATCTTTACTTTGTAGGCCATGTAAGCGCTTCGTTTAGGAAAGGTACTTGCCAGGATGGAGCCACAATTTATCAATAAAGTCCAGACAAATTGCTGCATTTGAGATGAGATCAGGTGCTATAACCTATAGGGATAATGTATATTCGCATATGAGCAAAACCCTGGCTTTTCTCATTTCTATGGCTTGTTTCCCGTCGATTGCCTTCTGCCAGAAAAACAAGCTTAAGCAGTTGCCGACATTCGGGGTTCATTTTGTGTTGAATGATTTCAAAACAGCTGCTTCCATCAGGTCCAGTTCGCTTTCCGCGACTTTAAGAGAGGGAAAGTTTGGAAGGATCGGTGATATGTCACCCGGCATAGCTTTAAATTATATACAAGGTCTTTATGGCAAAATTGACCTTACATCTACCCTGGCTGGTTCTTTCCTTGATTATCCGAAGCATGACACATTATATTCGGGACAAAAAAAGCTACTGCTCGAAGGAGATGTCTCAATTAGAGCTAGATTGTTCGACAACACTTATTGGTTTTCTCCATATTTTTAAGTCGGCGCAGGAATATCTAAATATAAAAGCGATTGGGGAGCCTTTATTCCTTCCGGGGCCGGATTGCAAATTAACTTAACGGCCGAGATTTATATTTTGATTAATGCCCAATATCGCTTTCCTATAACCCAAAATACGGTTAGCCGTCACTTTTATTATAGCCTGGGTGTAGCAGGAATTTTTGGTAAGAAAACAGGTTCACGGCCACAGCAGTCAAGAGTAATCCAGGTGCCAACTATTAAGCCGTTAGATCGCGATGGCGATGGCATATTAGACGATACTGACGAGTGCCCTGACCAGCCCGGTATGGCAATCTTTCAGGGTTGCCCGGATACAGACAATGATAGTATTCCGGATAAAGAAGATAGTTGTCCAATGGTATTTGGCGTGATCAGGTATAATGGCTGCCCTGTACCAGACTCCGACAAGGATGGAATAAATGACGAAGAAGATAAATGCATAACTGTTCCGGGAGTTGCCAGCAATGCCGGGCGTCCGCCGCCGGATCGTGATGGCGATGGAATAGAAGATGCGTTTGATAAGTGTCCTGAATCGGCAGGCGTACCAGGCAATAACGGATGCCCGGAAAAGGAAAATGAAGAATTACGAGTAGCTGTGGCCGACGCTGCCAGGAGTATATTTTTTGCCACGGGTAGTCATCGATTATTGCCAACTTCATATGCCGCGCTTAACAAAATTGTGCAAGTACTTGCGGACAATCCTGATCTGAAAGCCTCCGTAGAGGGGCATACGGATAATACGGGGGATAAGGTTAAGAACGACTGGTTGAGCAAAGCCAGGGCAAGGGTAGTAAACGATTACCTGGTAAGAAAAGGGATTGAGCAATCGCGGTTACAATTCAAGGGTTTCGGCGAAAACAGGCCAGTGGCTGGTAATAATACAAAAAGTGGGAGGGCGAAGAATAGAAGGGTGGAGATCCGGTTAAGGTGACACTATAACAATAACTGTGTAAACATATAAAATCGGGGTTCTTAAGTGCTCTGCTTAGTATATGATCTGACAGTTTGAGGATTTTTTATTTGAAGTTTTATAGGGTCAGGATTAATTTTTTATGCT
>CALCIN010000005.1 GCA_937961055.1 uncultured Chitinophagaceae bacterium
GGCCATTGAATGAAACTCGCCATCCGGTGATTCAACAGTTCTATCGAAAACATTTTTCCAAACAATGGAGAGTGGGAAATCATAAAAAATAAACCTTGAGAAGAAGCCGTTTTCAACCCCGGACAATAGATTATTTATCTGGTTAGGAGTCCCCGACAATACAAGAGACATAAACGATTTTTCAATAGACACATATTCATCGTTTGTTTTCCGCAACAGTTCTATGGGTTCGTGTTGGAATATTTTTCTTAATATATCGGAGAAATTACCCCAGTCATTACCAAAGGTTTGAGCCAAAGTATCAGCTTCAGTATCAAACATGACTCCGAAATTCCCATTAGCTTTAAGTGTCTGAATAACTTTAATTGCAGAACTGTTTGTAGGAATTAAGAATAATTTCCGTTCGGGTTTAATTGGTAATATAGCTTCCTGGCCATTACTTTTTGCCTCATTATATTGGCGCATCGCTTCCTCATATTCGGAAACCTGTTGTCTGTAATTGCTTTCTAAGTCTTTATGTAATACTTCCGCTAATCTACGAGCCCACATCATGACACCTTTACCAGCAGAGCCTGGGGCGCTTATAAAAATAAATAGATTCATTCCAACTAAATTGTTGTCGTAGTTTCCTTTTATCCAGGGAAAAAAACTACTTAATACGCATAATGCACTAAGTAGAAACGCGTCTCGCTCTCTTTCCGCTGAGAAATATTTCGTTAGATTCTTTAATGCAGGGGGCAGATCTTGGAATATCTGTTCTGGCAGAGTTGGGGTTACTTCTTTATCACCTTCTTCTTTTTCGCTGTGCCAGGTACCATGTGCAGACGCATATCGTTCGTAAATGTCATCCAGAATTCCTTGTAATATTTCTTTAAAATATGGTGGGTTGAAGCATTCCTTATACACATTGCTATGCTCTTTAAATTTTTCCCATATCAATTCATTAGTTCGACCTTTATCTACACCGTACTGGTTGCAAATACAAGCCAACATGTAGATATAGAACTCAAAGGGTGGCTTATTTTTGCCCAACTTTTTGTCAAGGATAGAGATAAAATGATTAAAATTGGATTGTGATCCCTTGTTTAGCATATCCATTTTAAGTAGGTAAGTATCACCGGGTATCAGAATCTTACCATCTTTTGGAATTCCATAATCATTAATTTCATTTTGTTTTATCATATATTAATTATTTACTTAGTTGAATAAAAATGAGCATTGCACCTGCAATGCTCATCTTAGTTATTTTTTGTAATTAAGTGATCTTACTTCTTTCAGCCCAACGTCTATATCTTTTTTTAGATAACGAACCTGTCGGCCAAAACGAAGGGCCTTAATAAGACCCTGTTTTGTATAGGAATGCAATGTTGGTAATGACACCTGGAATAGCTTAGCAACCTGCCTGCGAGTTAAAAATTCCTGAGTAGTATCAGTCTCTTTAAAAACTGAATTGGTTAAATGCTCCTTTAATTCACTTGCGATTACTTCCTTAACGGTGTCTTTAATAATAGACCTGAGCTCCTGCTCATTAATTTGGATTAAAACCTGCCCCATCACTGAGTTAATATTGTAATTATAAAATCCAAGGGCTCCATTGGGAGCTATTTACAGTGATGGGAGGATTTGAATCCTCCCTTTACGGTTAGTGCTTGTTTAGCTTAGTCGCTATAAAGCACTGCAAAGTAAACACATTAAATGCAAATAATCAAATAAATGATTTATAATCAATTAATTATATATTATAAAATAGATATTATTAGATAAAAAAATTTCATTTTTATTTATTTAAAAAAACTATGCTGGCTCATAGCCTCCGCATTGTCCACTTGGCTCAAACTCACATAACTCTGAAATACTTTGAGGCTTTTATGTGCAGACATTAACATAATAGAAGGCGTAGGTATTCTTTGAAGAATACAATTTGTTATCATAGTCCTTCTACCAGTATGAGCAGTGAGAAGTTGGTATTTTTTATATATGGTTGTCTGCTTATCTCCTCCTTTCGTTTTGGTAACAGTAACCTGTTTATCTAATTCCGCAATCTTCCCCACTTCTTTCAATACACGATTAAAAACTTGATTGCAGGGCGCCTTTGGCAGATTGTAGTTATACTTTTCAAGGATACTTTTTACTAAGGTTGAAATGGGTATAATTACAGGCTCGCTTGTTTTACGGGTAACCATGTATATCTTGTTATCTTTTATATGCTCTGGCCGAATATTTATAAAATCTGAGTATCGTAAGGAAGTAAGACAGCTTATTATAAAATAATCCCGTACAATATTCTTTAACTTGTCCTCACCAAGATTGACCTTAGCAAGTTTTTCTATCTCGTCCATTGTGAGAAATATCTTAGTGGTATCCTCATGAGGTTTGGAAAAACTTTTGCTTCTGAACATGAGATTATTATTTAATCCACGTTCAGTTGCTTCATTCATAAACACTTTTACATTTTTAATGTGCTTTCCTTCTGTATTTCTGCCTATTCCAAGTGCCTGCAGGTATTTAATGTAGATTCCGACGATGTTGACCACCATTCCGGGGATATTGACCACCCTGTTTTGATATAGATTTTGATCAGGGTTCCTGTAGTATTCGTAAGAACTGGTTTTACAAAAATAGGGTTCTTATTTTTTTCTGAGTGATTCGCCTTTTAACTCCATGCGGTGCGCCGTATGTATCATTCTGTCAAGCACCGCATCGGCAATGGTACTTTCACCAATCACTTCATACCATTTTTGCACGGGTAACTGGGAACTGATGATGGTGGACCTGCGTCCATGCCGGTCTTCAATAATTTCCAGTAAGATCATTCGGGCTGTATTATCGAGTGGCTGCAATCCAAAGTCATCGAGGATGAGCAGGTCTGAGCGTTCGATCTTAGCGATCTCCCGGCTATAGGAGCCGTCAGCCTTCATCATTTTTAACCTGGAGAACAACTTTTGGGTGTTGAAGTAAAGTGTTTTGTAGCCCAGTTCGCAAGCCTGGTGACCTAATGCCGAAGCAAGGAATGATTTGCCTACACCCGTTGGGCCGGTGACCAGTATGTTTTCCCGTTGTTGTATAAAGTTGCCCTCCGCCAGCCGCAGCACCTGGGTTTTATCCAGCCCCCGGCTGGCGGTAAACCGGAGCTCTTCAATGCTGGCGCTATAACGGAACTTTGCTCCTTTCCTGTAGCGATCGATCTTTTTGTTTTCCCGGTGTTCCCATTCCGATTGGACCAGCATACTGATCACTTCATCGTGGGTGAGGTCATGGTGCTGGCGGCTGTCCAGTAAAGACCGGTAACTGTGTAACATGCCATGGAGCTTCATCTGTGCCATTTGGTTTAATGCAATACTGCTTCCCATTTTGATGGTTTGTTTTTATGATGATAAAAAATAGATTACTGGTAAAAACCGGCTCCCCGGATATTGTCATGTGAAGGAAGGGTTGCCGAAGGAGGATCATCATCAGTGAGTTCCAGCTGATCAAGGCCGGATGCAAGGATCTTACGGATGATGGAGTAGTTGTAGGTGCCATAGAAGGTGGCCCGCTCGATGGCTTTGATAAAGCGTTCCCGTCCCACGATCTTCTCGCGGCTCAGGATACCCACGCAGCTTTTATAAGCCTGCTCCGGGTAAGCAGTGCTGTCGAGTACCCGGACGATGTAGTCTTTGACTACCGGGGCTATCGCTGTGGCCCAGTCAATAAATTTATCAGGGTTCCATTCGCTGACGAACTGGTGTGTAGAGGGCATGTGTTCCTTCAGGGTGGTATATCCATAACGCTTAAAGCTGCGTTTGTGCCAGGCAATGCGCTCTTTGTTGTAATACACCGATACCTGCGAAGCAGAGTAGATCAGCTTCACCTTGCGGCCTATATAGCGGTAAGGAACGCTGTAGTAATGTTTGTCCTGGCTGAGCTGTATGTGACCGGTCTTCATAACGGTCAGCTCTTTGAACTGTTTGATCTCATAGCGATCGATGGGTAATGGCTTCAATAAGTGCTTTTCCTGCTGTTCAAAAATCTCCTGCCGGCTTCCATCCCGGTTACTGAAGGGGGCCTGGTTGTAGCGGGTAAGCAGCTCAGCAATGGCTTTGTTCAATGATTCAAGGCTGTAAAAGACTTCGTTGCGAAGCGGGGCAAAAATGCGTGAGTAAGTGATGCTGACAGCTTTTTCCACCAGTGATTTATCGCGGGGTTTGCGGGCCCTGGCGGGTAATACGGCTGTGCCGTAGTGATTGGCAAAATCCAAAAAATGACGGTTCAGTTCGCTCTCGTATTTATCGGCTTTGGTAACGGCGCTCTTCATGTTATCGGGGACCAGCACGCAGGGAACGCCGCCAAAAAAATAGAAAGCATTTTCGGTAGCGCCGGTAAGGTCTTCATTGCGTTGCGAAGCCACTGCCTGCACGTAGGTCATCTGGCTGTAGCCCAGCGTAGCGACATAGGTTTCAACGGGCTTCAACTCGCCGGTATCCCGATCTACGATCGAGAGCTTCTTACCGGTAAAATCAATAAAGAGCTTATCGGCTGGTTCATGCTCCAGGTGCATGGTGGCCGATTGGCTTTTGCGCCATTGCTGGTAGTAGTCACAAAACCGGGAATAATTATATCCATCAGGATGCCGCTGTTTATATTCTCCCCATAGTACCCAGCGGGTAACGCCGGTGCGGGCGAGCTCTTCGTCAAAATAGGGGAACAGGCTGGTCAGTGTTTGCAGGCGGGCCTGGTCTTCAGGATCGGGGTCCAGGAACAAGGCTTCCAGCGCTTCATCATCCATCGCCAATAGTTGCTGTGGGTCCAGTTGCTTAACCTCGATCAGCCGCAGGTATTTGCGAACGGTATTACGCGATGCGTCCACCGCTTTGGCAATGGTTTGAAGCGCCACACCGCCGGCACGGAGCTGTAGAATCTGTTTTACTTTACTCATGATAATCGTTTTTCCAGCCATTCTTTGCAGTATTAAAGTCAAAAAACTGCAAAGCAAAACGATTACAGGAAGCCTGGCCCGGGTGGTCAGCATTGTCGGAATGTCACAGTCGGTATTGCTGAAGAGGTGGTCAACATTGTCGGAATGTCACCGCAATAAGCGCAATGATCCGGGGCCAAATCAAAAAAAACAGGGTGGTCAATATCGTCGGAATAATGCCGGTTAACCTAAAAAGTAAGGGTGGTCAGCATCGTCGGAATCAGTGGTCAATATCATCGGAATGGGTGGTCAACATGGCTCGGAATTTACAGCATCGCGACAACCGCCATTTTACCCCTGCAACGCACTATCTGAAAAAGCGTTCAGCGTATTGTTCTCCATTATTTGGGCGGGACAAATACACGATTAAGATGTTTTCTTGTTCCATATTTTTTAGTGGTTTTATTTTGTTATTTTGATGAGCAGGACACCAGCCAGAATAATACGGTGATCAGTAAAGTGAAAGTCCGTTGAGATTCATAATTTTTGAACGTATTAATTAACCAGACAAATTTTTCATCTGCTCTTTATAAAGATTTCATATAGGAGACGAGCCGTGTCACTTCTTCTTTCGTGAGCCGGCTTTCGTAGCTTGGCATGACGGGCATATATCCTTCCACGATTTTCGCGCTTGCTTTTAGGATGGATTCGCGCAGATAAGCTTCATCTGCTGTTACCGTCTGGCCACCCTGCAGGTTCACCTTGCTTCCGTAAAGGCCAAACAGTGAAGGCCCGGTGGAGGCCGGCTTATTCCGATCAACAGTGTGGCATGATGCGCACTCCATCCGGCGGAAAAGCGCCGCTCCGGTAAGTGAGGAAGTAGCCGCGGTATCGGGAGAAGCCACGCTGGTCGTTTTCGCTGGTATCTCACGCTTAGTGTTGACCGCCGGCGACGTTTTTCCGGTATAAACGATACGCCAGATTCGGCCCTTTTTATAATCTGAAATATAAAGGGCGCCGTCTGGTCCCATAGCCAGGCCCATGGGGCGGTATTTCGCTGCACCACGGTCAGGAATTGGATTTATTCCCGCAAATCCATCCGCAAATGTTTCATACTGGCCAGACGGTTTTCCATTTTCAAACGGTACAAATACCACCTTATAGCCGCCCTGTGGCAGGGGAGCGCGGTTCCAAGAACCCATGAAAGCGATGAAAGCACCGTTTCGATATTTTTCCGGAAACTGTTTGCCGGTATAGAAAAGCAAATCGTTCGGTGCCCAGTGGCCGGGAAAACCCATAACAGGCTCTTTAAACTGTCCGGCGAATTTACTGTCTGCGATTGTGGTTTTGCCGTTTCCGCCATACTCAGGTGAAAGCATTAGCTTTCCTTTTCGTTGGTCATAATATCCATAAGGCCAGGCAAACCGGTCGCCTTCTTTAACCTGGTACATCGCCTCTGCCGGAAGTTCCGCACTTTCCTCTTCGGTATAATATTCAGGCCACAGCGTGTGCAGTTGGTCGCGGCCGTGCTCCATCACGAAGAGCCCATCTGTGGTAGTATTCCAGTCAAGCCCAACCACGTTGCGCAAACCAGTGGCGTATCGTGCAGCCGCACTAAAAGTTTGACCTATTTTGTTCGCATCAAAGCGCCAGATACCACCATGTTCCTCCAATAGCGGACAGGGTTCTATCCCCGGTGAGCCAGCGGTACGTTCTTCCGTCTGGCATGCGTTTGATGGCGCGCCTACAGCAACATAAAGATGACCGCTTTCATCAAAGGCCAATGACTTAGATCTGTGAGATTGTTGTTCCGGGAAACCACTGACCACCATTTCCGGTTCACCTTTGGGGACGAGTTCACCATCTTTGGGCATAGGCCAGCGATATACAGAAGTGGTGTTGGAAGCATAAAGATATCCGTTGTGGATGGCAATGCCCGATTCCCACAAAATTCCATCTTTGGTTTCATTCATATTTCCAAAATATTTGATGACGTCTGCCCGATAATCTCCATTGGTATCCCGCAACGCCACGATGCCGCCCTCCGTGCTTCGGGTCTTCATATAGATGTCGCCATTGTCTGCCACAACAATGTGCCGCGCACTGTGGTCGTCGCGCAGACCAAGACTATCAATGACGACAGTCGCACAAAACCCGTCAGGCAGCGTGATTCCGCCGTTATCCGGGTCACATACAAGCCCGGCGGTAGCGTTTTTCTGTTCGGAGCCATTGCATCCGGCTATCAGCATTATAGCCGAAAGAATTACAGTAAACAAAGAAATATTGCGAATTTTTATTTTGATATTCATGATAGGAAAGTTTGTATTATTCGGGGTTCAATATTGAAAAGGGTTTAGTCCAGCGGTATAAATGCAAGACTATTATTTGCATTCATTGGAATCACCAATTGATTCGTCTTGCTATCATAACACATTGAAGCGGCGCTGGGAATGTTTTTTGCAATTAACTCAGCAGGCTTACCTGGCCGAATCCTGGACACGCCCCCATTAAATACACTGCACACATATTTGGTACCATCGGGCAGAATGACAAGGCCATCGCTTCCCGGTTGCGCCGCAGTTTCTGTTTTTAATAATTTACCATCTTGTGAAAATGTCAATACGTCGGCATTTCCGGAATTTACAACAACGATATTACCCTGCGGGTCAAAGGCGATACCATTGGGTACATTTAACGGCGCTCCTTGCATGAAAACGGTTGCTTTACCTGCAGGCGTTACTTTCCAAACCTTCCATGTAGCAGGGTTTGGATTTGGCATGCCAAAATCGCCTGTTTCTGTGGCGTAAATCGTACCATCTTCGTTCACTTCAATATCATTTATCCAGCCTGCACTATCTATTCTTATGTTGCCCATGGGTTCTCCTGTTTTCATGCTAAACTTGCGGATGACAGCCACACTTGGGTCGTCTTTACCTGTGCCTCCATCGCGGTCGGCAACGTATAAGACGCCATTGATGATATCACTGCCGAAGGGTTCATTTAGTACTAAAGGAGTGGAAAGATTTTTACGTTCATCGGGACGCTGAACACCAATCCAACGTAAAGTATGTACCGAACCATCATGATTGATTAGAGAAACCCATCCATCATTGGTCTGCATATTTTGTGGCAAACCGCGATTGGGAACAACAATCAGCCCGCTTGCTTCATCATAAGAACAACTTTCTGCCGAAGAGATACCGCCATACACTTTTACGTTTGAGGTGATAGGTTCAAAACCTCCATTATTATTGGAAATACCAAGCGGTTTTCCAACAGAATATGGCTTTGTTTCGCTTGGCTGCTGTGCAAACACAGGATTACTAACAAGGCCAGTGCTTATCAGCGTGGCAAAGCCAAATGTGATAAGGTTCCTATAAGAATTTCCTTTTTTCATCGCTTTCTTTTTTATGGTTATATATTGGCTTTAATGCTACTGCGTGTTATTATTGCTATTACTGTTTTTCATTTTAACGGGCCTCATCAGGTGGGAGAAAGTAAGTTGAGCCATCTTCCATTTGCCGTTTTCTTTGATATACACCTCGGTCACCATAAAGGGATTGGTGACTTCATTTCCGCCCACTTCCGCTACCAGGTCAATGTCATTTAAAAGGATGGCCGTGTTTCCAAACAAGTTGACAGTAACCGAATAAATTTCAGCCTTCTTATACCAGATGCCGCCGCTTTTAATTATATTGATTTCCTGCTCTTTTCCCCAACTTCCACCCATGTGAACGAACATGCATTTATCATCAAACAATACATTTAAAGAGTCGGCATTTTTATCGGCCATCCAATCCCATTTTTTCCTGGAAAGCGTTTTAATTTCCTGTTCTTCATTCGTATTACTTGTCACGGGAGCTTTTATAGAGTTGTATTCTGCATCAGTTACTCTTTGCCGCCAAATTGTTTTTCCTTTTTCTGAAGGAGAAATGGCAACATAAGCGAACTCGCTGTTTGGCGCTGACGCATGCCAGTGTTCCACGCCTGATGCGCATTTGATAACATCGCCTTTGTGTACGATTTGAACCGGTTTTCCTTTTTCCTGGTAGTATCCGGTACCTTCCGTGATGAGCAGAATTTGTCCGCCGGGATGAATATGCCAATCCAATTTTGAACCGGGCGCATAGACTGCCTGAGCGATGCCGAAAGTGAAAGCAGTATCCGGTTTACTTAATTCATTGAGCCAGATAGTTCCTGTGTAATTATCCGTGTTTTTACCTATTTCACCTTTTGGAAAAATAGAAGTATCCTGTGCTTGCGCCTGAGTAAACAAAGCAGCAGAGAATACAATCATTAAATACGATGCTTTTTTCATGAGTATATTTTTTGAATTTTTTAAATTATAATCATTGTTTAACCACCCACTCGCTTTTGCAGATGTTCGGGATAACGAGCGCCCTGCACTTCAATTTTTGAAACGGCATCATTAATTTCTTTGAGGTCTTTCTCCGTAAGTTCAATTTCCGCTGCGCCTACATTTTCTTCCAACCGGTGCAATTTTGTGGTGCCCGGAATGGGGACAATCCAGGGCTTTTGTGCCAGCAGCCATGCCAATGCTATTTGTGCATTCGTGGCATTCTTTTCTTTCGCAATTCTGCCGAGTAAATCCACCAAAGCCTGGTTGGCTTTTCGGTTCTCTTCCGAAAAACGAGGCACTGTGTTTCGAAAATCGTTCTTGTCAAATGTTGTGTTTTCGTCAATCTTTCCTGTCAGGAAACCTTTGCCCAACGGACTAAATGGAACAAAGCCAATACCCAATTCTTCCAGCGTTGAAATGATTTCCTGTTCAGGTTCCCGCCACCAAAGCGAATATTCACTTTGCAGCGCCGTTACCGGTTGCACCGCATGTGCTTTACGAATGGTTTGTACACCTGCTTCTGACAAACCGAAGTGCTTTACTTTTCCCTCTTTAATTAAATCCTGCACGGTTCCGGCAACGTCTTCTATTGGAACATTCGGGTCAACACGATGCTGATAGAATAAGTCAATCACATCGGTTTGTAGATGTTTTAATGAGGCTTCTGCAACCGCTTTTATTCTTTCAAGGCGGCTATCCAATCCCTGGCTGGAGTTACCGTTTTTAAAGCCGAATTTGGTAGCGATTACTACTTTATCCCGATAAGGTTTTAATGCCTTGCCCAGCAGTTCTTCATTACCGCCCTGGCTGTAAGCTTCGGCAGTATCAAAAAAGGTAACGTCTAACTCAACTGCTTTATGAATCAGGGCAATGGCATCGGCTTCATTGGTTGCCGGACCATAACCGAAAGTTAATCCCATACAACCCAAACCCAGGGCTGATACTTCCAATCCGCTTTTGCCTAATATTCGTTTTTGCATGATTTAATTTTTATTAGAAAATGAACAATCTATTTTGTGTATTCTTCTTCCGTAACAGGTTGCATCCATTCTGTTGGACCATTTTGCCGGCTTGTTATCGCTACCTGAATAAATTCACTATCAGCGCTTGCGCCGTGCCAGTGCGGAACATTGGGCGGGCACTTTATCACATCACCTTTATGAACAATTTTCTTCGGGCTGCCTTTTTCCTGATAATAGCCTTCTCCACTCAACGCTAAAATAATTTGCCCCGCAGGATGCAAGTGCCAGTTCGTTCTGGCGCCCGGTTCAAAGGTTACGCTACCTGCCGCATTCTGGTTGATGCTGTCTGCTTCAACCAAAGAGTTTAACCATGCCGTACCAATGAAATTATTGTTGGTAATTTTTTCACCTTTGGCGAAAATGGTAGTTTCTTGTGCTTCCGTTTGGGTAGCTTGTTCCGATTGATTCTGTTGTTTACAAGAAAATGCCAACGCTCCAAAAAGAAACAGGATAGCTATGTTCTTAAAGTTCATCATTTTAAATTCTAAAGATTAGTTTGATAAAAATTCACCAATTTGTTCACCGCTTGTGATACATATTCCGGCTTCCAATAGGTTTGAATATGCGTAGCTCCATCAATCAGAAACAGTTCCTTATTTTTCGCATGGGTTGCTTTAGCGAACGCTTCATCTGTCATATATTTAGTATCGGCTTTGCTTCCCGCCATCATCAACAGAGGCTGGTTGATTAATTCAATCTGGTCGGTAGCATCCCAGGTCATTAAATCCATTAAACTGCTTGTGGTGTACAGAAAAGTGGAATTTGGATGTGCATGAGTTCTGTAATAGTACTCGTATCCTTCACGATATAAATCGGTTGAGGTCTTAGCGATTTCTTCATCTGTTATGCTCGCCACACCTGAATAAAGAGGCTTGCCACCTGTTTCTATCCGCTCATTTTCCTTGACTTTACCACCTGCGGCTTCCTGTGCACGGGCATCCGAAGCTTGTTTTAAACGTTCCTGAATGGTGTTTAACTGGGAATTCTGAAAGCCATTACGCCTTACTTCACCTGAGTTGAACATACTCAAAGTTGCGATAGCTTTTAACCGCTTGTCCGATTGCGCTGCTTTTAACGTATAACCGCCGCCGCCACAGATGCCTAAGGCGCCTAAACGGTTAGCATCCACACCTGGGTATTGGCTGATATAGTCAGCCATGCCGTGAATATCTTCCGTCCGGTATTGAGGTTTATCCGTATGACGCGGCTCTCCGTCGCTTGCTCCCTGGTATGATGCGTCTGTAGCAATGGTGATATAACCCGCCTCGGCTAAACGCTGCGCATATAATCCGGCTGTCTGCTCTTTTATACCACCGTTAGGATGTGCTACCACTACTGCCGGATATTTCTTTGACGCATCGTAATTAGCAGGTGTATAAACATTGGCTGCAATATCAATCCCATTTAGTTTATAGGTAACAGGATGGATATTTACTTTTCCTTTTACGTTTTCGGTAATGGCGCCTTCATATACCAAAGTCCAGGGGTTTTGTTGATATTTCTGTTGAATAGATTGCGCATTTACTACATCTGTAGCTGCAATAGACGTTGCTATTGCGATTATTGATGTTAGTTTTTTCATGTTGTTTCTTTTTAAAGTTATTCTCTGTTTTTTGAAGCGCCTGCTTTCTTCTGTATTAATAAAAAGAGGGCTTATCCCAATCTGTATTTGGTTCGGCTACTCCTAAACTCTTCTTTATAAAACGTTCATCTTTAGAAGTGATAATGTCAACTACCAGTTGGGCCACAGCTTCTCTGGTAACCTGCGTACCTTTGAAGGGTTCTTCCTTTTGAGTAAGCATATAATTTTTGTTGCCTGCTTCATCATACAACCAACTCAGACGAAGCAGGGTATAATCCAACCCGGCATCTTCTATTGCCTTCGCAGATTTTATTTGTGCCTGCATACGGGGAAGATTACCAATCATCATTTTGTTCCATTTGCCAAAGGCTCCCGGAACTTCATCATATATCCCGAGGATTGAAGCCGCAATTACGCGTTTCACACCTGCTGCATTCATGGCTTCAATAATTATTCTGGTGGCGCTGTCATCACCCATATCATTGATATAGACAACATCAATTCCATCCATCGCCACGGTCAGTATGTTGCTGTTTTTAAAATCGTCGCTGAAGACTTTTACTCTTTCCGTATTCGTTACCTTCAAACGTGTATCGGCATTCCTTGCATACAGCGCCAGATTATAATTAGTTTGCGAAAGCAAATCCTCTGTAAGTAATCGTCCGATTTTCCCTGCTGCTCCCAGTATCAGAATGTTCATTTGTTTTATATTTAATTGATTCCACTTATTTTCTTCAACCAGTTTTGCACCTCTTTCTTTACTTGCTTTTCCTTGTTACCTTCCATTACGAATAAGATTCCGTCCCTTTCCACACCTCCTTTGGTTGAAAATCCTTCCAGTATTTTGCTATCAAGGCATAGCTGTTTAATGGTTTCAAAGCTGCTGCCAATTCCATAACCTGCGTTGGTATTAAAAGGAATTATCGTTTTTCCACTCAGGTTATATTGGCTCAAAAAGCTTTTCATTGGTGGCGGTAACTGCATTCCCCATGTCGGAAAACCTACAAATACCACATCGTATTTTTCTATGCTGTCAATTTTTGTCTTTAGCGGTGGCAGATAGCCCGTTTCATTTTCGTTTGCTACCTGCTGAACAATTGCCTGGTAATTTTCAGGATAAGGTGTTACCAGTTCCAGTGCCACAAGGTCGCCGCCCACCTTTTGATGAATCATTTCAGCAACGGCCTTTGTATTTTTCGTTCTTGATAAATAAACGATTAGTACCTGTTTGCCCTTCCATAATTCGCTATGTTCCGTTGATGGTTCATTCACTATTTCTGGTTGCTGCGCTCTTGAACAGGATGTCATTGTAAACAGGGTGATGCCGAGTATTAACCAATGTGTTTTTAGTCCTTTCATCTCTATCATTTTTATTCATACAAAATTCCGCATACAATGACATCCTATTGTTATACAGATTGCAGGAATTCCTACCAATATTGCTGATATTACTTATCTAACCTTTTCTCCTTTAGCCATTTCGACAATTCGTCCGCCACCTGGATATTGTTCAAATCAGAAAAAGCAAAGTGGGTATTGCCTTCTATGCCGACTTCCGGCAAGTGTACCACGGTGGCATCGCCTCCATATTTGTTGATAGTAGCCGCCCATATTCTTGCCATTTCAAGTCCTGAACGCCAATGGTCTTTGTTCCATACCGTTGTAGGCTCCTTCGCTATGTTGTCACCATAGTAAACGACAATGGGTATTTTAGTGAGCTTGTTGAAATCGGCTAATGAAATTTCTACACCTTTCAACGCACCGAAAAGTCCTGCTGATAGTATCGGTGCGGCAATTCTCCTTTGGGAAAAACGAAACCGCTGTATGGTTCGTAAGCTACCACAGCCTTAACCTTATCATTTTTTATCGCCGTAAGCCAACCAGGACCGCCGCCCTGAGAATGCGTAACAAGAATACCTTCGCCAATCTTATCAAACAATTGCGAAACGGCATTCGAAATTACATCGGCATCAAAAGGACCCGTATTGGGTGTCATTTGCCTGAAAAACTGCTCAAGAGAAGCTGAATCTTTTGGAAATTGAACGCCGGGAAAATAATCCGGATAATTACCTAACCTGAATTGCGTGAACCAGAACTGCTCATCCGAAGCGGGTTTAATGGTTGCTTCAACCATACTTCTTCCGGCCACGCCACGCCTGGGCTGGTCAAGCAGATACACTCCAAAATTCCGTCTTAAAAAAATATTCTGAAAACCGTCCCTTCCATCAGGCGTGGTTTCCCATGTTTTTTTTGATTCTCCGGCGCCGTGTAAAAAAGCCAACGGAAGTTTCCGTGCCTTTGCCGGTATTTGGTAAAAAACATAAGCATGGTCGCCGTGAAAAGTTTGCCCTTGGGGCTTCAATGCATTTTTCAGGTCAAAATTTCCCGGTTCGGTGAACTTTGTTCCTCCGACCATAAAGCTTCCCTGTTTTTCAATTACCATAGGCTTTTGTTTTTTTATCGTCTGTGCATCTACACTATTTACAATTACCGTTGATAGCGCCAATGCAAGTAAAAATGTTATTCTCTTCATGCCGTTATTATCTTTTGTTTTTGAGTACTTCATTTAGAACCGCTTGGGCAGCACTACCTTCTTTTTGACCGATGGTTGATTTTATAATGCTCACAAATTGCTGTAATTGTTCGGGTGTTAAACCAACATTCAGACAAATGGCCAAATGTGAACGAAGCATAGGCTCCACGCCGCCTATACTGCTAAGCACTGAAACTGTTACCAATTCCCTTTGGGAATAGGTTAAAACATCTCTTTCAAAAATATCTGCAAACAAATGCTCTTTCAGAAATGTGTCTATTACGGGGGCAAATGCTGAATAGCCTGAAAGTGTATCAGGAGGCGGAGATTTGGTAAGTTCTCCTAAAATCTTTTTTCCACGTTCGTACTTGCTGCCTTTTTCATCAATCGGTGAAGCCTCATTGCCCATTTTATCATTGATGCCTTTGGCTTTCCGTTCATCAAGGACTTCCATAAATGTTTGCAATCCACGAATGCTGCGGGGAAATCCGCAATAAGCGTATAAATGAACCAGGGCTTCTTTAATCTGGTTAACAGTCAATCCGGCATCAAGACCTTTGTTCAATTCCATTTTTAGCTTTGGCAAATCGCCTTTTGCTATAACGGCAGCAATGCTGATGATGCTTTGCTGCTTCGTATCTAATGCCTCATTTGTATTCATTGCTTGTTGTGCATTTAAGTTTGTGAAACAGGAAATAAAAAGTGCCACTGATAAAAAAACCTTTATTGATGCCATGCGACTTATCTTTTGCTTTTATAATTAATCTAAATGTCCTTCGTCAGGATTGAAATCATAATTTTCTTTCTCCCAGCCATTTTACCATTGCAGGGTCACGATGGTCAAAGAAGCTGCTGGTTTTTGTGTCTAAGGTTGTTATTGCATTCATGTCGTCAGCGCTCAATTCAAAGTCAAGCACATTGAGATTTTCCTGCATCCTTTCTTTGCGAACCGATTTTGAAAGAGCAACAATTCCTCTTTGCGTAATCCAGCGAAGAATGACCTGCGCAATTGATTTGTTGTATTTCTTTCCGATTGAAAGCAATAGTTCGTTATGAAAGATATTGTTTTTGCCTTCTGCAAATGGCGCCCATGCTTCCGCTTGAACATTGTTTTCCTGCAAAAATTTTTGTGCATCAATTTGTTGATTGAAAGGATTTACTTCAATCTGGTTTACCGCAGGAATAATTTCATTATGAATAATCAAATCAATTAATCGGTCTGTCTGAAAATTACTTACGCCGATGGCTCTTGTTTTGCCTTCTTTATATAAATCTTCCATTGCTCTCCATTCGCCATATACATCGCCAAATGGTTGGTGAATGAGATACAAATCCAAATAATCTAATTGTAATTTTTTTAAAGAATTTTCAAAAGCCTTCTTTGTTCCTTCATATCCGTTTGATTGTATCCAAAGTTTGGTGGTGATGAACAAATCTTCTCTTGGAACGCCGCTTCTTTTTATCGCCTTACCAACTGCTTCTTCATTTCCATAAGAAGCAGCGGTATCAATTAAACGATAGCCTGTTTCGATAGCATCAACTACGCTTCTTTCGCATTCATCTAAATCTTTTACCTGGAAAACGCCAAATCCAAGGATGGGCATTTCTATTCCGTTATTTAATTTTACTTTTTTCATGGCTTATTTTTTTGACTACAAAGGTCTTGACATTCTTTCGCCTTAGTGGTATATGGATTGCGGATTTATCTACCAATATTGCTGATGTGTTGATGCGGTTAGTTAATGCAGATTTCCTGATGTAACTGCTTTTTCTATTAAGTCAAGCCTCGCCTTCCTTGGGTCGGGTTCACTTACTGCCTTTCCATCAGGTCGAATGTCAAGAATCTCATTGTTTGTGGAATCATAAACAGACCAGTTTGGCAAACCGCTTCCGTTTGGATTACCGGTCTTTGCAAAGTTTGCCCAATAAGTGTTCATCATTTTAGCCACTGATGAATCCTGGGAAGTTATTACAGAACCGTTCCAGCTTCTTAAATTATTAAATACATAACCAATTTCAGAGGCATGCGCTGCACCATATCGCATCATTTGTTGCATTGAAGGAGAAACATAAGAGAAAAGATAAACGTAGGCAGTTTTACCTTTTGCTGTAATGGCTCTGGCTGTAAAGCGAGCCGGTTCTGCCCACACTTTATCTGTATTAACCAGTGTTAATATTTTAGCAAACTCAACGCTATCGCCTGCATCATATACTTTTTTTGCTTCGTCTTTCATGCTCCCAAAAAGATTGAATAGTTCATCCTTTGAACGGGCATTTACAAAGCCAGCCGGAACTTCTGCACTGTTATTGCCAATGATGATTGAAACTTTGTTTTCTCTTCCTGCATTATATGCGCTTTGTGCGGTTTCTACAACGAGCTTTCCGTCTAAAATAGGGCCGGAATAAATGGGTGCACCGCCCTGACCATCAGTTTCCTGGCCTCCATCAACAATTTGCACTACGCTTAAAGCACGAAGCTTTGCCAATGCGGCTGCATCCGTTCCTTCAATGCCATGCTTTTTTGCGAAGTTTACCCCAATTGTTTCCGCTGAGACGGGGTAATACGAATCGGCATTTTCTTTATTGATTGGGCGACCGGTTAAAACCCCATCGCGACCACCACCGGATTCAACTATTGCCTTTTGAAACAAACCTTTTGCCGCAGGAATTGTACTGAGTGACTGCACGGAAACGCCTCCCGCAGATTCTCCAAAAATGGTAATGTTATTTGGGTCGCCTCCAAATGCACTTATATTCTTTTGCACCCATTCGAGTGCTGCAATCTGGTCCATGTAAGCATAGTTGCCTTTTGGTCCTTCCGGATGTTCTTTACTTAAAGCAGGAAATGCAAAAAAGCCAAGCCGTCCAAGGCGGTAATTAAAAGTTACCAGGATGACGCCTTGCTTAGCAAACTGCACACCTGAAAAATCAGGCTGCGAGCCACTTCCAAATACAAAAGCACCTCCATGAATCCACACCATAACCGGCAACTTTGCATTAGCTAAAGCATGGGCAGGTTGCCATAAATTGAGGAACAAACAATCTTCGGAAGAACCTTTTGCAATCGAATCTCTTTGTCGAAAGTTTGCCTGCGCACACTCTGCGCAGAACTTAGTTGCATCGCGAATTCCCGTCCATGCTTTTACAGGCTGAGGTGGTCGCCAACGATATTCACCTACTGGCGGAGCAGCATAGGGGATTCCTTTGAAGCTGGTAATACCTCCTTCAGTTACGCCACGAACGTAGCCAGAGATAGTATGAACTATTGGCCCTTCGGTGGAATTTTTCTGCTGAGCTTGCAAACCACAAGCAATGAACAACGTAAATCCGAATAGTAATCTTTTCATGGTGCGAGTTTTATCTGTTATTATTTTTTGAAGTGCAAACTTTTTAATGACCTGATATGGTAAAGGTCTTTACATTTTGCCGCCTGAATGTTATACAGATTCCGGTTTTATCTACCAATATTGCTGATTAGGGAGTGTTCCTCAATGAATTAAGATTTAAGGTGATAACTTTGTATGGATAAAACTATTTGATATGGATAATATGCGACGTTTTGAGACTATCAGCGAATACAATGAATTCAACAATAATGAAACACTCCATCCACTGGTGAGTGTAGTGGATTTATCCAAGGCAAATCCCCGGTCGGGTTCCCGTATGTATTTCGGCTTCTATACCATATTTTTAAAAGAGGTAAAATGTGGCGACCTGGTATATGGCAAACAAACTTATGATTACCAGGAAGGCACATTGGTTTTCCTTGCACCTGGACAGGTAGCAGGTGTTAACAGTAGCGGTGAAACGTATCAGCCAAAAGGATATGCACTTGTCTTTCATCCTGATTTGATACACGGTACGCCTCTCGGAAAGCATATCCAGGACTATACTTTTTTTGAATATCAATCTAACGAGGCGCTTCATGTATCACAACGTGAAAGGAAAATTGTGTTGGATTGTTTTTCAAAGATTGAGTATGAATTGGAACGCTCCATTGATAAGCACAGCAAAACACTTATCGTAGATAACATTGAGCTTTTTCTGAACTATTGCGTACGTTTTTATGACCGTCAATTTTTAACCCGTGATAATGTTCACAAAGGAATTTTAGAAAGGTTTGAGACTTTGTTGAATGAGTATTTTCAATCAGAAAAACCGCAGACAATCGGCTTGCCTTCCGTAGCTTATTGTGCAGATGAATTAAATTTATCTGCAAGTTATTTTGGCGACCTTGTAAAAAAAGAAACAGGAAAAACAGCGCAGGAGCACATACAAGCGAAGGTGATTGATGTAGCGAAAGAAAGAATATTTGATTACAATAAGTCGGTTAGTGAAATTGCTTATGAATTGGGCTTTAAATATCCGCAGCATTTTACACGATTGTTTAAGCAACGGGTGGGACAATCGCCAAATGAATACCGGATGATGAATTAATTCTTTTTCCATTGCATTATAGCGTATTTGCAGATGAAAGATACAAACACCCTTTTTTATCTTTAAAAACAGTATAATTTGTAATTTTATATTCCCTTAATTTCTATAGCTATGAAGAATGTACTATTTGCCCTTTTTGCTGTATGTACGCTATTGACAGCTTGCTCCAATGATAATAAAGATTTAAGCAGAGAGGAAGCTATGAATCTCCTTAAACAGCAAACAACTTATCCCAAAGTAGTTGATTATGATATTTTTTGCGGCGACCCTGCATTTGCCAAAAAAGTGCTTGATGCGGGGTTGGAAGAGCAAGGTCTTTTAACTGTGCAACGTACACAGAAATTAAGTGAAGTCGGCAAGCCTATCATCCAGCTTTCAGCTAAAGCAGAACCTTATTTATTGCCAACTCCCGAAAGGGATAAATCTATAAACGTACAAAAGGTAAAATTAGCTGAAGAAGAACTGAAAGAAGTTACCGGCATTAAGATGATGGACGATAACAAAAGCGCGGTTGCGGAATATACAACTACTTATAAGAATGTTACTCCCTTTTCTTCATTAGTCAATACCGATTTTTCAAAGGAAGACACGCATCAGGCTTATTTTGCTTTATATGATGATGGCTGGCGACTGGAAAAGAAACAGGCCAGATAACAGTTAAATTCTATTAGCTTCGTGGGAGAAGTGCCCTTTTTATATGCTTCCCTCCATGCTTTAATTTCCGGCATTTACTCAGTCGCTTTTCATGCTGATTATCATTCAAGTGCGGCTAATTTAGTAATCCCATATTTAGATAAACAAAGCCAGACTCTGAGATTTCTCAATAGAAATCAGAACAGGTGCTTTTTATTACCTTATTTTAATCCGAAATACTACTTTTGCACAAAATATTCTTGAAGCGTTTTTGCTTTAAGTCCTGCACTGAAACTTAGGAACTTTCAAAGGTAACGGGACATAAGTGTAGATTCCGACGATGTTGACCACCATTCCGGGGATATTGACCACCCTGTTTTGATATAGATTTTGATCAGGGTTCCTGTAGTATTCGTAAGAACTGGTTTTACAAAAATAGGGTTCTTATTTTTTTCTGAGTGATTCGCCTTTTAACTCCATGCGGTGCGCCGTATGTATCATTCTGTCAAGCACCGCATCGGCAATGGTACTTTCACCAATCACTTCATACCATTTTTGCACGGGTAACTGGGAACTGATGATGGTGGACCTGCGTCCATGCCGGTCTTCAATAATTTCCAGTAAGATCATTCGGGCTGTATTATCGAGTGGCTGCAATCCAAAGTCATCGAGGATGAGCAGGTCTGAGCGTTCGATCTTAGCGATCTCCCGGCTATAGGAGCCGTCAGCCTTCATCATTTTTAACCTGGAGAACAACTTTTGGGTGTTGAAGTAAAGTGTTTTGTAGCCCAGTTCGCAAGCCTGGTGACCTAATGCCGAAGCAAGGAATGATTTGCCTACACCCGTTGGGCCGGTGACCAGTATGTTTTCCCGTTGTTGTATAAAGTTGCCCTCCGCCAGCCGCAGCACCTGGGTTTTATCCAGCCCCCGGCTGGCGGTAAACCGGAGCTCTTCAATGCTGGCGCTATAACGGAACTTTGCTCCTTTCCTGTAGCGATCGATCTTTTTGTTTTCCCGGTGTTCCCATTCCGATTGGACCAGCATACTGATCACTTCATCGTGGGTGAGGTCATGGTGCTGGCGGCTGTCCAGTAAAGACCGGTAACTGTGTAACATGCCATGGAGCTTCATCTGTGCCATTTGGTTTAATGCAATACTGCTTCCCATTTTGATGGTTTGTTTTTATGATGATAAAAAATAGATTACTGGTAAAAACCGGCTCCCCGGATATTGTCATGTGAAGGAAGGGTTGCCGAAGGAGGATCATCATCAGTGAGTTCCAGCTGATCAAGGCCGGATGCAAGGATCTTACGGATGATGGAGTAGTTGTAGGTGCCATAGAAGGTGGCCCGCTCGATGGCTTTGATAAAGCGTTCCCGTCCCACGATCTTCTCGCGGCTCAGGATACCCACGCAGCTTTTATAAGCCTGCTCCGGGTAAGCAGTGCTGTCGAGTACCCGGACGATGTAGTCTTTGACTACCGGGGCTATCGCTGTGGCCCAGTCAATAAATTTATCAGGGTTCCATTCGCTGACGAACTGGTGTGTAGAGGGCATGTGTTCCTTCAGGGTGGTATATCCATAACGCTTAAAGCTGCGTTTGTGCCAGGCAATGCGCTCTTTGTTGTAATACACCGATACCTGCGAAGCAGAGTAGATCAGCTTCACCTTGCGGCCTATATAGCGGTAAGGAACGCTGTAGTAATGTTTGTCCTGGCTGAGCTGTATGTGACCGGTCTTCATAACGGTCAGCTCTTTGAACTGTTTGATCTCATAGCGATCGATGGGTAATGGCTTCAATAAGTGCTTTTCCTGCTGTTCAAAAATCTCCTGCCGGCTTCCATCCCGGTTACTGAAGGGGGCCTGGTTGTAGCGGGTAAGCAGCTCAGCAATGGCTTTGTTCAATGATTCAAGGCTGTAAAAGACTTCGTTGCGAAGCGGGGCAAAAATGCGTGAGTAAGTGATGCTGACAGCTTTTTCCACCAGTGATTTATCGCGGGGTTTGCGGGCCCTGGCGGGTAATACGGCTGTGCCGTAGTGATTGGCAAAATCCAAAAAATGACGGTTCAGTTCGCTCTCGTATTTATCGGCTTTGGTAACGGCGCTCTTCATGTTATCGGGGACCAGCACGCAGGGAACGCCGCCAAAAAAATAGAAAGCATTTTCGGTAGCGCCGGTAAGGTCTTCATTGCGTTGCGAAGCCACTGCCTGCACGTAGGTCATCTGGCTGTAGCCCAGCGTAGCGACATAGGTTTCAACGGGCTTCAACTCGCCGGTATCCCGATCTACGATCGAGAGCTTCTTACCGGTAAAATCAATAAAGAGCTTATCGGCTGGTTCATGCTCCAGGTGCATGGTGGCCGATTGGCTTTTGCGCCATTGCTGGTAGTAGTCACAAAACCGGGAATAATTATATCCATCAGGATGCCGCTGTTTATATTCTCCCCATAGTACCCAGCGGGTAACGCCGGTGCGGGCGAGCTCTTCGTCAAAATAGGGGAACAGGCTGGTCAGTGTTTGCAGGCGGGCCTGGTCTTCAGGATCGGGGTCCAGGAACAAGGCTTCCAGCGCTTCATCATCCATCGCCAATAGTTGCTGTGGGTCCAGTTGCTTAACCTCGATCAGCCGCAGGTATTTGCGAACGGTATTACGCGATGCGTCCACCGCTTTGGCAATGGTTTGAAGCGCCACACCGCCGGCACGGAGCTGTAGAATCTGTTTTACTTTACTCATGATAATCGTTTTTCCAGCCATTCTTTGCAGTATTAAAGTCAAAAAACTGCAAAGCAAAACGATTACAGGAAGCCTGGCCCGGGTGGTCAGCATTGTCGGAATGTCACAGTCGGTATTGCTGAAGAGGTGGTCAACATTGTCGGAATGTCACCGCAATAAGCGCAATGATCCGGGGCCAAATCAAAAAAAACAGGGTGGTCAATATCGTCGGAATAATGCCGGTTAACCTAAAAAGTAAGGGTGGTCAGCATCGTCGGAATCAGTGGTCAATATCATCGGAATGGGTGGTCAACATGGCTCGGAATTTACATTCGAGCTTACAAGTATTGGCCCTAAAGGAGCTATCCCGAAGATAATTCAGCTTACTCCTACCGAAGATGATACAATAGTGAATCTGGCTTTTGGAAATAAAAAAGCAGATGGTAGTATTGATGATCTGGCAAGGGATGATAACAAAGACAGAAATAAGATACTCGCTACCGTAGTATCAGCATTAATCATTTTCTTTGAAGCATACCCGGAGAAATGGGTATTTTTTGCAGGCAGCACACCGGAAAGAACAAGGCTTTACAGAATGGCTATTACCCTGAATTATGAGGAACTAAGTACTGATTTTGAAATATTTGGACTACTAAGAGCAATGGACACTTTCCTGGATGTTCCCTTTGAGAAAGGAGTAGATTATTTTGGCTATTTAGTAAGACCGAAAAAAGATTAAATTTGTAGCATGAAACGGAAAGACAATAGTAAAGAGCAGGCCGCTAAAAAAGCAGCATCATTAGGGATCAACCTGAAGGTGGGTAAAAAATCTTCCGGTAAAGTGCTTTTTCCGGAGAAACTGGAGCAGGCCAATAAAATCCTGTCCAATACAAAATTCAGATACGTAAAATAATTTTTTAAAAAAATAACAAGGAAGCCATCTGTTGAGGATGGTTTTTTCTTGCGGCAACGTTTCTGAATTATCTTATTGTTTTTAATCGCTTGAAAGAATCAGACAATATTTGGAAGTGATTATTTTGTTGAACTTTTAGAATTAGAGCTCAAATACAACAGACATAAGAAATAAACCTGATGCCACTTCAGCAGAACGCCTACCGATGCGTATTTTGCTATTCAAGAAATATCCATCGTTTATTCATTTAACCAGTCTAAACTTTAAAAGTAACCGTTTATGGAAAAGCCAAAGAAAAAATTGAGCGTCGGCAAAAAAATCCTTTTTGGTGTCGGTGTATTATTCGTAATTGGTCTTATCGTGGGACCTGACAAAGACAATAGTGATGACAAAGTAAAAGTTGCTTCAACAAACACTTCCAGCAGCGACAATGCAACTTCAAATAGTCCCGTTAGTGATAAACCAGATTACAAAAAAATTGGCGATCAAATTGAAGTAGGCAATTTCTCTTATCGTGTTAATAGTGCAAAATTTGCAAAGACAGTTGGCAGTGATTTTGCTCAAAAGACCGCTGACGGCATTTTCCTTATTGTCAATGTCTCGTTTCGCAACAACGACAACGAAGAACATACTCTTGACAATTCATTCTTTAAATTAACAGATGAAAACGGAACTGAATTCGAAAGTTCTACTGATGGTGAGGCTGCACTCGAAATGTCTGGACAAGAGACGCTATTCTTAAAACAGTGTAATCCGCAAATTACAAAATCCGGACTACTCATTTTTGAAGTACCGGGCAAAAAAGTCTATGATCTTCATTTGAGCGGTGGATTTTGGAGTGGCAAGACTGCTGTTGTGAAACTCACTACAAAATGACGAATACTTTAGTTGCAAATTTTATATGGGTAAGCACGGACTTTGCTACTACGTTCGTAAAGGGACATACCCACAAAGATTTGCTATTTGCTACCATGAACAGCAGTACTGGCTGACCAATCGCTATTGAGAGCAATTATCCGTTAACTCTACTTTGTCAAATTTAGATCTTTGAATTTTTTAGGGTCGAAACGCACGTAGAAAGCAGCTTAGACGTACATTTGCGGGCAGAAAAAAGAAACACCCCACGAGTAGAAACCCACGGGGTGTAATAAAAAAAACTTATGGGTCGAAAATAAAAAAAATGCGGCTCATCCAGAGCCGTTTGCCCAAATTTCTTTCCCGCTTTCATAATTTATTTACCAGTGTTA
>CALCIN010000006.1 GCA_937961055.1 uncultured Chitinophagaceae bacterium
ATGTTTTGGGATTACTTAATAAGTGTCGTTACTTTAAAGATAATCCCAAACTGTCAGATCATATTGGAGCTATTTCAAATTAGCCATTGTATTTTTAGCCACACACCAACGGCAATAAATCCAACTGTAAACAATATCAGCCCTGCCCAATGTTTGTAAATCTCTGCTTTTTTCAACTTCAACGCTTTTAAATCAAATAGCATAGTGATTATTACTGTAAGAAAGATTAACAACAGGGATGCTAATCCTTTTGGTTCGGCATTAACCAGTTCTCTACCTTCAATTTGATTTCTTGTAGTCCAAAGTTCCGAAGCTAAAGCCAAAATACTTGTCAAAAGCAAAACAGCTAAAACGGACTTTAAAAGTATAAATACTTTGACTATAAAATTTATCTTTTTCATCAGTCGCAAGTATCATCACAAAAGCCAAATTCGCCTGTGTTGTTTTTAACGGCATTATTTACAGTTTTCCCATAATTTATTCCGTCTTGGTTAGCTCTCATATCGTTATTATCCCAACCTTCGCCAACTCCGAAGACACCAGGAAGCCAGTCTTTAAATGTTTCTTTAGACCAACCCAAAAATCCTGATGTATTTGGTCCATATTTCATTGTGTAAAATGCGGATGCGGAAAAGTGCATTAACTTATCTTATCCAGTATTGTCATTTTGCCTTACAAAGTTTTCGTACAAGTGATATAACGTAGCTCCGTTTTTACCGAAGTTAGCATTATCCAATAAGTTCCAAGTTGAAGAAGCACTTTTCACATAATCACTTTGCTTCACCGTCTTAAATCCTTGTTCAAATAAAAATCTACCAAAAGCAACATAATAGTTTTCGGAAAACTGCCCTGAATTAGCTGCATAATTAGCTTTAATCTTGTCCATTCCCGCTTTAACTATTGGTGCAGGTGTCTTTGTCCCTTGTAGTTCTTGAACTGTTCTCAAAGATGCGTTTCTACCATTTATATTGTATTCTTGTCTATGATTAATCCTTGTTTCATAAATCGGGACTTGAATATCTGCACCGTAGAAAACAGTTCTGTAACCTACAATTACTTGTTCAACTATATCTTCGGTAGATTGCAATTCCATTTTTATTTCACCTTGATTTGACATAGTTAACCTGTAATTGTACTTCTCCGCCCCATCTAAATCAATGTTTTCAATCGGATTACCCTCTGCAAAAGCACAGGTGGAGTTCCACAGAAAGTTTTTAGCTAAAGGGTCAACAGATTTGAAGCGACCTAAACGCTTATCATATATCCTTAGCCCATAATCTTGCTGCCCTTCAACTTCTTTATCGTCTTCTTTCCCGTTGAATGAGTATCTATACCCCCCATTCCAAACTTCCTACCCGGCATCAACATCCCAAACGGATAATAATCCTGCGCTGCAATAATCTCCGGTTCATAATACTCAATCAAAGAACTATTCGGATCTAAAGTTACCCCAATTTTCTTATCAGACACCACCACCATTACATTACCCAAATGATTGCTCAATTCATACCGCTTCTTACCTTCTACCAACCACTCCGAAGTTCCGTCAACATTAGCAACATCAATTTCAGGCTTCCACATTCCTAAACGACTGCTGCCGTATAAATGTTGTTCTTTCCACCAGCTCCCCCATTGATTCTCATGGTGGTCGCTGTACACGGCTAATACATTGCCCTGGGCATCTCGTACATACCAGGTATGTACAATTTCATTGTTCACTGGTACAGACACCGTTTTTCTGATACGGTTACCTGCAGGGTCATAGGCATAGTTGATGATAATGCCATCCATCTTGGCAATGCTGCGGATTTTTCCATAAACAGTCCACGTAATTTTACCGATCCCTTTCTTCGCATCCAATACCAGGTTGCCAATTTTGTCGTACTGATAGTTATTAGCATCTGGCTGATTATCGATATCTTCTGTTCCGTTCAACGCCTCCGAGAAGCTGAATGAAGAAAAGATGTGAAGGATGTATCGTGAGCAGGAATTCCCGGAAGCGAAATTTTCCTGGCATTGAGGGAGTCGATTAGCGCTTGATAACGCTACACACCCGACATGGAGGGCAATGCAGAAAGGGGGCTTGCCCCCTGAGATTTGCCGGCCTTTGTGATTCCTATGCATTGGGCGCCTCCGTATGGTTTCCGGGAGCTATTTGCCGGTATACGGGAAAGATGTAACTTGCGCGCCCCGGCCGCCGGGAGATGTGGCGGTTTCGGATGGAGAGATGCCAGAGCGGTCGAATGGGACGGTCTCGAAAACCGTTGTACGGGCAACTGTACCGAGGGTTCGAATCCCTCTCTCTCCGCTGATAATCGTTAAGTACGATAATAATGAGTCAAGAAAGCCTGCAAAATCAAGTGTTTGCGGGCTTTTTGCTTTTTAAGCATACCTGCCTTTACACCCCTTTACGGTTACGATCCATTGCGTTATTCGTGGAGTATTACTCAGAAATACCGAAACTCCACGAAACTAACACAAGTGGCTGCCTATTAACAGATTATAAGAGCTGAACTCAATTGATCACTGCGCCTGCGGGCGTAATTTCAAAACCGTAAAAGGAGCATTATGGAAAAGAGTTTCGGCCTGTTCTTCTACCTCAAAAAACCCAAAAGTTACCGGGATGGTGATATACCGGTTTACCTCCGCATTACAGTAAACGGACGTGCTGTTGACATCAGTACCAAAAGCAAATGCGATCCGCAAAAGTGGAACGCGGCTGCCGGCAGAGCTACCGGTAAAACGGATGCGGTTAAATCACTCAATGCGTTGCTGGAAGTGTTGCAGCAAAAGGTATACGATGTACGCAGGCAATTGCTGGAAAATAATCAACCGGTAACTGCGGAGAACATTAAAACGCTGATGCAGGGAAATGATATCCACGGCAACAAATATATGCTGATGGAAATCTTTAAGCGGCATAATGAGCAAATGGCGGAACTGGCAGGATTGGAATATGCGCCGGGAACAGTAGACCGGTATATAACCGCCTATAAACACACCTTATCCTTTCTACAATGGAAATACAAGGTTTCCGATATTGCTATTACTAAATTGGATTTTGAATTTATTTCAGAATATGAATTCTGGCTGAAAAGCGTCCGCAAGTGCGACCATAACACCACCATCAAGTACCTGAGTAACGTTCGCAAGATCATTAACCGTTGCCTGCGCAATGGCTGGCTGCAGAAAGATCCATTTCTTGGCTTCAAAATGACGAAAAGGGAAGTGGAAAGGGCGGCCTTAACGGAATTTGAATTGCAGGAAATGGCAAACAAGAATCTGCATACGGAACGGCTGGCGTTGGTGCGGGATGTATTTCTGTTCAGTTGCTATACGGGGCTGGCTTATTCGGATGTGAAAAAGCTGAAGCGATCTGAAATAGTCATTGGTATTGATGGGGAGAAATGGTTGATCAGTAAAAGGCAAAAAACGGATATAGCGGCCCGCATTCCGCTATTACCTCCTGCCCTGGCTATTATTGACCGTTATGCCAACCACCTGCAATGTTTGCAAGATGGCCGGGTATTGCCGGTATTGAGCAATCAGAAGATGAATGCGTACCTGAAAGAGATAGCCGACCTATGCGGCATCAGGAAAAATCTTACTTATCACATCGCCCGGCATACGTTTGCTACCACGGTGACTTTGAGCAACGGGGTACCTATGGAAACGGTGTCGAAAATGCTGGGGCATCGGAATTTGAAGACTACTCAGTTGTATGCGAGGGTATTGGATAGGAAGATCAGTGAGGATATGAAGTCATTGCGCACCAAATTCGTAGATGGATAAATTAGCAGTTCTTGTATTGCCTGATACAATTTGCTTTAACATTTACACTAACTAACTGTATGTTCAATACCGGCTTCTTTTCCTTAGAACGTGAAGAATTACACCTATTAAAGTTAATCCCAACAGACCGGCAATCATAAAACCATAGTTTGTTACAGTCTTTGCCCGAACGTTTGCCAGCATTTCGTTTTCATTTGGACTGCTGATAATCTTATTAATGGCGAATGTATCAATGGTTAAAAGAGACACAAACCAGCCATTTGTAAAATATCTAACTGTGTCGCGCCGTTGTTGTTCCTTTACAGTATCAGCATTTCTTGCGGCGTATATAATTGCCTTCGTTAAGTCCGCCCATACAGGCTCGTCCACACTATAGTCAACGTTGTAAATGATCTTGATCCCTACAGTTTTTGTAGCATTATCCGCATCAGTGGCATTAATATCCAGAGGCACATCCTCACTACGAAAAGTGTTCAGTCCACCGTTTTTACTTGTCGAAATAGATGTTTCATTCCAGTAGTACTTGAAAATGAAATCGTCGTCAATCTCCCTTAAAGTGTCATATCCAATCGAAAAGAAACTGGCGTTATTGCTACCAGGAAAATTGAGCCGGTGTTGGTTTATCAAAACCAGTACTTTTAAACTGGTGTCAGTCCTGTTCAATTGTCCAATTACAATGTGTAAAAAACTGTCAACTCTGGATTGATTGATAAGATCACAAGGCGCAACGTATTTGACTGTTATTCCAGCTTTTTGGCTTGTCCAGACACAGTCTACCGTGGCATTTGCAAAAACTGTGGTGGCTAATAAAAAAGTAGTTATACCCTTTGCTTTCATGCACTCGCGATTTAAGTATCACCCTTTTCCTTCAAGTCGGAATTATATTCTTCCGTAAACAATCTTTACTTTTTTATTTATCACCTCCTCAACTTCGTCAATAAATTCCTTTTTAAGTGGCGGCCAATTCCAGAATGAAATGCCTAATTCTGCAAATGCCCACACCGGTTCGAAATTAAAATCAGTGATAGGTGCTATACTATTACAACTTGGGCAAGTCATTTCGCAACTCTCCACTCCATAAAACCACTTCTCAACTAAGTCCATCCAATCAGATTCTGTAATATCAAAATTGCACGAAGCACAACTGACTTTATCAATTCCTACCCCTTGCCAAACCTGCCTTTCAGTGATAATCTCGACACCATTATTCACCAGGTTCAACAACTGTATATCTGAATCTTCAACGGCATATTTGTAATTGCTCCCAGGCAAGAATCCTTTTAAATTTAACACGCAGTCTGATTCAACATCGTTAACGATTTTGTTTCCTGTAAGCCACTTAAAGATCCTTTCTGCCAAAATTTTAACTTCCGAGCTATCAACATCCTTTGGAACAATAGATATGCAATTATCACCCATAGTAAGATTAGTTATATCACTACGAACTTTGGCAGTAACGATTTTTATAGAATTTTATTAGCTAATCAGGTAAGCTACAATCGCCATATTACTGTGCACGGCTAATTGATTCGACCAATAAAGGGTGTTTACTTATCGAATAAGGACAGTAGCTTAGATGGCGCAATAGATAAACCCTGAGCTAATTTAATAATGGTGGTTAAGGCCGGATTTTTTTTCCCATTTTCTATTTTGGATACACTACTTTCAGTAATTCCCGTGATCACTTCAATATCCAGCATGGTCATGCCCTTATCATTCCTTAACTGTTTTACGTAAGCGCCAAATTTTCTTAAAATCTCATTCTTATCATCTTTCATACGGTATCAAGATGAAAGAATTATTCAAAAAAAATCTTGCACGATCGTGCAAGAATCGAAAAAAATGCTATCTTCGTGTACATTTGCAGCCTTAAAACATTAAAGCTGCTTCTGGATTCTCACCTGGGAACGTCGGAAATTCTTATGGGATGAGATGAAAGAAGGAAGCTCACGTTTCGGCGTGGGCTCTTCTTTGTCTGTCCCAAACCCTCCGACGGGTCCCAGGCAGCAAGGAATGAGTCCTGCGCCTTTTTTTATTATAGACCGGCAGGCTCATTAGCTATTGTTTACCTTAAAAAAATATGCTTATGAACAACAAGCCTGCCAATGCACAACAAGAAGAAGCCCAAACTGACGCCCTGATTCCGCACAATTACCCAACGCTCAGACTTTCCGAAGAAGAAATTGAAAACCCCTTTCTGGTACTTGAAGACTTCTTCTCTTTCGGTCATTTACCTGATGTTCGCCAAATGATGTGGGAATGGTATAAAAGTACAGTAACCGGCACATTCCCGCGCGATTTGGACAGGCGGGAACGCAAAGAGATTACGGATCTCTTCGAATACCTGGAAAGGCTAATTGAAGCTACCCATTTGCTAAATCAGAGACGCTTAATTGCAGAATGGAAAGATCGCGGGATAAGATAATACCCTGTCCATCTCCGTAATATCCTACCCTCCGTTTAAACAATCTTTCATCTTAAAAAACACTTTTCTATGAACACAGTTCTAATGTCACGTAAATCTGTTCTGCCCCCTTCCGTAGACGTGGAAGCAGCGGCCTATTTGAAGAAAATTGGGACTAAACTATGGAAGTTGCGCGTTGCCCGCAAGGAAATACCCGATGTGGTGGCGAGGGCGGTCAACATCTCTCCCAGGCTGTTGGAGAAAATAGAAAGCGGCCGCTTTAATTTCAAGCTGGCTATTTTATTCCAGCTATGCGAATATTACAAGGTAGACCCGGATGACATTGTCCTCGACCGAACGAAAAAATCTTCCCGGATAAATGCAATTTGATTCCAATTGCAAAGGGTCTCCGCTGAATCTCTATTTCACACTACCCTTTGTTGATCTCAACAAGGGGTTTATTATTTCATGCCTGACAGATAACCCAAGTGCTCTCTTATCTCGGTTTTTTGAGGGTAGTGGTTGAGATATATTGTATAATAAATTACTGCACTATCTAAAAGACCCCTCTGTTCGTATGCTTGAGCAATCTGATAATTGAAGTCGTAATTGTATTCTGCCGCTTTTTTATAATCTACTATTGCGCTATCAAATTTATTGAGCTCAAGAAAAGATTCTGCCCGATGCACGAGGGCAAGGGGAAATTGATACCGGGCCATAGATTTATTAAATTGCTCGATTGCAGCCAAATGATTGTTCAGGCGGGCATAGATCATGCCCTTATAAGTATACAGAATATGTTTGGCCGGATTCTTATTTATAGCTGAATCTACAATTCTACCTGCTGAATCAAGTTGTTTGGCCTCTATAAGAAACAAAACGTTGTTGTGAAAATTATTTTCTTGAGTAATCAAACGAGAAATTGAGTCAAATTTAGGCTGTGTTTTTTTCCTTACTTCCTTAATCTGTTGCCGTATATCACCGCCCCGGAAGCTTCTATTTTGTATTGCGACTATGCAAACTGATATGGCTAGCATGGCAAATACAATTTTCAATATCTTCCATGTCTTGTTGCTCATAATGATTTAGGGCTAAAACCAACTTTGCCTGTTAGGGTTAGTTAGTTGCGGGCAAATAAGTTTTGAATAATATCGAAATTACGAAGTTCATAGTTAACTTTTATGTTTATATTTCTTGCTATCTTCATTCGCTTGCAGCCTCCTTTAACTTCATTAACTCGTTTTCTTTAATTTTAATTAATTGTTGTAGTTCCCGTTGCTCCCGGACAACCTGCTCCCGCCATAAAACGCTATCCCGCATGCCGGGATCAGCCCGGTAAAGGCTGTCAGTTAAAAGAAGCAGTTCTTTCAATTGCGGGTTAGCTTGCAATTTCAAATACCGGTATTTGGTATCGCTTGCTTTATAGTCGGTCAATTCCAAATGGGCGAGGTACCACTGCCT
>CALCIN010000007.1 GCA_937961055.1 uncultured Chitinophagaceae bacterium
GGCAAATGCATTGCCATTGAAGTTGGGGCCCTTCAATGCAAAAAAAATATCGCCGGGTTTCAGTTTGCGCGTATCGGTTTCTATTGAAGGGTGCTGCAGGTACAACTGGTACAATTGCGGGATGGTCATGAGAACAAAATTAGCGGTTTTGATGCCCTGTTGTGCATGATAGCGGGTTCCAATGCGCAATGATGCTTGAAGGCCGTTTGCACGGTCCCGGGGCTTATTAAGTTCCACTTCATATGTGTGAAGGAAAGGTCAGCGCTTTGGAAAGTCTTATGCACAGGGGGACGCTTGCCAAAATTCACAAATCCGAGTGCATCCACTGCGATAGCGCCGGAATGGTGGAATCAATTGAGTCGGCTTTTGCTTGGATGATAGATATTGAACTAAAAAGGCCGTCTCTGTTTTTGAGACGGCCTCCTGGAATCTGTTCGGGTAATTTTATCGTTTTCTGGAGTTTTGTCTGCGTTTGGGGTAATGAATACCGGTTTTGCGGCCATTACCTTCAGGACTACCCACGCGGTCCATAGCACAGCGGAAACCTACCGTGCTGCTGGCCTGGTCTTCTTCCATGAAGCGGCGGGTGCCGGGGCTGAGCCAGTAGGGGCGGTCGTTCCAGCTACCACCTTTAATAACGCGTGATTTGTCGCTGATGAGAGTGGTTAACCCGTATCCATACTCAACGCCCGTGATCAGCGAGTCGCCATCGAGGTAGTTGATGACATTACCTCTTTGATAGTTACGGCGGCCTTTGCTTTCTTCATCGGTTACGTATACAGTTTTTACACGTCCCAGGCTGTCTTTCTCAGCTTCGCCATCCTGGTTTTTGTAAACATTCTGGAAACGGTTACCACGGAAAGGAGATACATCTTCCTGGTCAACGGGGGAGAGCGGGCGGTATACGTCAGCTACCCATTCATTTACGTTACCAGACATATTATACAAACCAAAAGCATTGGGGAAGAAAGCATCAACAGGAGCGGTGTACACAGCGCGGTCGTTCAGGCCACCGGCAACACCCATGTTGTCACCATTGCCGCGTTTGAAGTTGGCCAGGAAAGTACCCTGCCAGGTGCCACGGCGGCTGTCGCGCAGGCCGTTCACGTTCTGGCTCCAGGAATACACCTGTTTGTTGGTGATCAGCTCTTCGCCGCGTTTTCCTTCCTTGCGGCTGGGATTCGGGTTCTGACCTACGAGGCCGAGGGCTGCATATTCCCATTCAGCTTCTGTGGGCAAGCGGTAGTTCGGCAACAGGATACCATCTTCAAAGGTTACCTGGGTACGCGGAGTACCGTTCGGGTTCTTTAAAGGGTTCTTCTTGCTGCGAACTGCGTTTCCGGGAGTGGGCGTGGTAAGACCCAGCAAATAAGCTTTGGTATTGAAGGCCTCGCTTCCCTGTCCCTGGATATTCTTGAGAGAGGTTTTGTTGATAAATCCTTTTTCTATCAGCGCCAGCTCGTTCACACGGTCAGTGCGCCAGAGGCAAAAGTCATGTGCCTGTCTCCAGGTAACGCCTACCACGGGGTAGTAGTTATAGGAGGGATGGCGGAAATAATACTCAACCATGGGCTCATTGTATGCCAGCTCTTCGCGCCATACAAGCGTATCGGGCAAAGCGCCTTCGCGAACAGCCTTGTACTCATCGGCATCAAACACATTGTTGATCCAGTACAGGTATTCACGGTAATGTATATTCGCAACCTCGGTGCGGTCAATATAGAAAGAGTTAACCGTTTTGCGGGTAGGAATATTGTTCCAGTCGCTCATTACATCTTCTTCGGTAGCACCCATCATGAAAGTACCACCCTGAACAAACACAAGCCCGGGGCCGGTGCGTTGCTCTTTTTCACGGGCAACCTGGAAGCCACCCATATTCTTGTCGTTGTAATTCCAACCGGTAACGGTGGACTTCTCAAACTTTTTCTTACCGAACAACCCGTTTTTACAACTGGTCACTGCGGCAGCGCAAGTCAGAAGGAGAAATAGGTTTTTCAAGCTCATGTTTATATCTTTTGCCTTTGGTTCAAAAATGTCTAAAACGCTATAATAAAGCAAATATTGTACGGTTTGATAGGGGATTATCCACAGAGAAGGGCCGGAAAAGCGAATATAACTACTTTCCCCAAAAACATGGTCAGTTTTGGGTGTTGGGGTCGGGATTTAGTAAATGGTTTTCCGGGAAATAACAGCCCTCTAATTTGCACAAAACCTTCAGCCTCAGTCCCAAGCTCAAAACCAGCTATTGAATTTCCAGCCATGGCTTATAAAACGTTTTTCCGGAAGGTATGGTATGCGGGCCGTGATACAGGATTGTTAAAACGGACGGGCTTCCATACACGGCCGCCAATCGGTACAAATCCGGTTCCCGGGCATTAAAAATCTGCATCATAGCCCGTTCTGCGGCACCTTGCTATCCAATAAAAGGCAGTATGCCTATCTGGCTACGGTATCCGGCCGGCTGGGGAAGTCTTTTTACCCTCCAGCTAAAGGCGCTATCCCTCCCTTGAAAAATTGATGCCGGTCCATTTTCTCCTCTTCCCACGGCTATACAAGCTCATCCACCCCTTTCACCGGCACATTCTTTTGCCGCCGCCAACGCTGTCAAACAATATTTTCTGCCGGATTCCGTTCGAGTGAGGTGCAATAAGAAAGCCGTTGCCAACAGGGAGTGGATTCCGTTTCCACCGTTGTGGTTCGGTTGAGGTGGCACACAGAAAACCCTTGCCAACGCTGCATATGCCCGGTAAAGTCAGAAAAAAAACGGCGTTGTTGATCACAAATAGTAAGCGGTGAAGGGAAAATGCAGGAAGTTAAATGAAATGTAGTAGGTTTGCGGTCTCAAATTGCACTGTCTGAAAAGGTCAATAGTAGCTTATTAACTGAAAACCATTATTTTAGCTGTTATATTGATATAAATTTTACCCCGTTATTTACTGTTTTCCGCCCTTGCAGGGCTACCACCGGAGAGGCTATGCAGTCATTCCGGCGAGCCAATGTGATGCTTGTGCAGGTGCGATCATCAGAAATGACAGATTGTAAAGCTGAAGCCAGCCAGGATGCTTTTTTGAACGAAGCAGCAGGGACGCTGGTTCCACTTGCATACCTGGCAGGTGGGTCTGATTTGAAAAAAACAAATTTTAGCAGATGAAACGCAGAACCTTGAAACTAACTGCCCTTTTATTATTGTTTGCCGGGGTACAGACATTGAAGGCGCAGGACCCTCAAACCGAACCTATTAATGTTGTTACTACGGCTGTGCCATTTCTCAGGATTTCGCCCGATGCACGGGCTGGTGGTATGGGTGATGTTGGGGTAGCCACTACTCCTGATGCCAATTCTCCTTTCTGGAACCTGGCCAAAACAAGTTTTGCCCGGAGCCCGTTCAGTGCCGGCCTCACCTATACGCCGTGGCTGAAAGATCTTGGCCTGAACGACGTATACCTGCTGGCGCTTGCCGGTTATTATAAACTGGATGAAGAGCAGGCGCTTGCTGCTTCCGTAAGATACTTCAGTCTGGGTAACATTTCGTTTACCGATAACAACGGCAACAGCTGGGGCGAAGGCCGTCCGCGTGAGTTCAGTGTAGATGTCGGTTATACGAGAAAGTTATCTGACCGCATTGGTTTGGGTATCGCCCTCCGCTATATCAATTCCAATTTGTCGGCTGGTGCTCCTTCTGCGGGTAATGCCTACAAGCCCGGTAATGCAGTGGCCGGTGATATTTCCTTCTTCTATACCGGCGCCAATGAAGAGGGCCAGGGCTGGAACTTTGGCGCCACGCTTACCAACCTGGGCAGCAAAATCGGTTATACAAATGATGCCACCCAAAAAGATTATATACCCGCCAACCTGAGCCTGGGCGCCGCTTATACCAAAGTATTTGATGAAAACAACAAAATACAGTTCGGACTGGACATTCATAAATTGCTTGTGCCCACGCCGCCTGCGTTTACCAAAGACCCTGCTATAGATTCTGCGCTAACGGTTCAATACCGCTCCAAGAGCGTGGTGAGCAGCTGGTTCAGTTCATTTAGCGATGCCCCCGGTGGTTTTTCGGAAGAACTGAAAGAATTTTCTTTTTCGATCGGTGCTGAATATTCTTACAATGACCAGTTCTTTGCCCGCGCGGGTTACTTTTTTGAAGACAAAACAAAAGGTAATCGTAAATACTTCACCGTTGGTTTGGGCCTCAAGTACAATGTATTTGGTTTGAATTTCTCTTACCTGGTTCCTTCTGGATCGGGCGTAACCAGGAACCCGCTTTCCAATACCCTGCGTTTTGGCCTGATCTTCGACCTGGATGAAATAGCCAACGGAGAAGGACAATAATTAATTGGCTGAATAGCTAACAACAAATGTGCTGATGCGGCAATGACTGGCCCGTTGGCACATTTGCTTTTTAAGTAGCAGGTGATGATTTTAGGGTAATGGGCAACCAAAGCTGGCAGCCACCTTTTCAATTACTATCTTGCATCCCGATCATTCATTAGCATAGCAACTAACCAGCACAATAGATGTATGTTCAGAATAGGTTCAGGTATAGATTTTCACCAGTTGGTTGAAGGAAGGCCCTTGTGGATCGGAGGTGTGCAGATTCCGCATTACAAGGGTGCGTTGGGGCACAGTGATGCGGATGTATTGCTGCATGCCATTTGCGATGCCCTGCTGGGAGCACTGGCGCTGGGTGATATCGGTACGCATTTTCCCAACAACGATCCTGCCTACAAGGATATAGACAGTAAAATTTTGCTGCGGCGTTGCTACGAACTGATTCGCGAAAAACAATACCGCGTTGTTAATGTGGATTCCACTATCTGCCTTGAAACGCCAAAGATCAAAAAGTATGCAGGCGACATGCGCGCCATTATAGCGGATATCCTGCACCTGACACCCGAAGATGTATCGGTGAAGGCCACCACCACGGAGCGCATGGGCTTTGCCGGTCGTGAGGAAGGGCTGGTAGCATATGCCACGGTATTGTTGCAGCAGGAAAGTTAGCAGAGGTTACAGGCTCGTGCTTGCTTCATTCTTCTTTTGTTCCCATACCTTTGCGCCATGTCCAAAGTCAAGGTTAAGATTGTTAACAGGTCTTCGAACCCTTTACCGGCTTACGGAACGGATGGTGCAGCCGGTATGGATATAAGGGCTAACCTGGAAAGCCCGCTGGTATTGAAACCCCTGGAGCGTTTTTTGGTGCCCACCGGCTTGTATATCGAACTGCCGGAAGGCTATGAGGCGCAGATCCGTCCCCGCAGCGGACTGGCCATCAATCACGGGCTTACCTGTCTCAACAGTCCCGGTACCATCGATGCTGATTACCGGGGCGAAATCAAAGTTATCCTGATCAACCTGTCTCAGGAAGACCAAACCATTTACCACGGCGACCGTATAGCACAAATGGTGGTGCACCAGGTAGAAAGAGTGAAATGGAAACCGGTGGAAGCCATCAGTGTTACCCAACGCAATGAAGGCGGCTTTGGTCATACAGGAAAATCCTGAACCTGGCGTCCAAACGTACGTGATTGGTTGTTCCGGCGGAGGCCCTGCCTGCCGGACAAGTTCAATGCTCCAAACTTACTGCTGCTCCTAATACGTCCATAATGAAGCATACTCATTGGTTATTGGTTTTGATAGTAGTTTCCGTAATGACCGGTTGCCGGTCTACCAGAAAAATTCAAACGGTCATAACAAAGAAAGACACCGTGCCCGTGATTACGGTTACTGATGCACGGGCCGACTCCATGCGCTTTATCCGCGAAGTGTACGATAAAGTGTTGGACAACCGGATTGATTACCAGACTTTTTCAGCCAAAGTGAAAGTTGATTTTGTGGGCGCCGATGGTAAGAAAAGCGACTTCAATGCGTTTATCAGGATGAAGAAAGACAGTGTGTTGTGGTTAACCATCAACGCCGCATTTGGCATTGAAGGGTTTCGCGTGCTGGTGACGCCCGATAGTGTAAAGGTGATGAACAAACTGGATAAAATTGTGCAGTTTCGTTCGGTGGAATACCTGCGCGAAGTAACCGGCATACCTTTATCGTTTTCGGAGTTGCAGGATTTGCTGGTGGGCAACCCTGTTTATCTGGACAGCAATATCGTATCCTACAAAAAAGATGAGCGCACTGTAAGCCTGATCAGTGTAGGGGAACTGTTTAAACACCTGTTAACGGTAGTAAACAGCGAGGATTATTTGCTGCAGCACAGCAAACTCGACGATATTGATCCCATCCGCGCACGTACAGCCGATATCAGGTATGGCGGGTATGAGCAAAAAAACAATATCCGTTTTTCAACCATCCGGAACATAACCGTGTCCGAAAAAAAGAAGCTGGATATTGCCTTGCAGTTCAAACAATGGGAATTTAACGCAGATTTAAGCTTTCCATTCAATATACCGAGAAATTATAGGCGACAGTAAGCGTTATGTAAGAGGGTATTTCAAAAAGCAAATAAAATCATCAAAAAAGCATACCCGGTTGGGCGGCGGAAAGGGAAATTGATTTTTTTTGATTTTTTTGTTTGAACTTTATTGAAGGCTGGATCAATGAGATCTGATTTTACCCATTTGTTCCCCATACAAACAGCATCGTCATGGTAAAATATTTGTTCACTTCTTTACTGGCATTGTTCGTATCAGTCACTTTGTGTGCACAGAGCAGTGAAGAACTGAAGAAACAACAGGCTGCCATTCAACGGGAAATCGATGAGTTGAAGCGTACGCTGAATGCTACACAGAAAAGCAAAAAGGCGAGCCTGGGCCAACTGGCCATGGTGCAAAAGAAGCTGCGTTTGCGTCAGCAGGCCATCAACAATATCAATCAGCAGATCAGCATGATTGAGAATACCATCAGTCAGTCGAACCATGAGATCATCCGGTTGCGGGACGAACTGGACACACTGAAAGCGCAATACGAAAAAAGTATTGTGTATGCCTATAAAAACAGGAGCAATTACGATTTTCTCAATTTCATATTCTCCGCCGCCAGTTTCAATGATGCCTTGAAGCGGATTGAATACCTGAAATCGTACCGCAGCTACCGGGAAGAACAGGCACAGAACATCAAGAACACGCAACTGATACTGGAACAAAAGATTGCTTCATTGCGGGCCAGCCGCCAGGAAAAAGATAAAATACTGGAAAAGCAGCAGAAAGAAAAAGAAGTGCTGGTGCACGAGAAAAAGGAGAAAGACGAAATTGTAAGCAAACTCAAGGAACGGGAAAAAGAAATTTCCCGTGAGCTTACTGCCAAGCAAAAGGCTGACCAGAAACTGAAAATAGCTATCAAATCTGCTATCGACCGCGAAATAAAGCTGGCGCGCGAAAAAGCCGCTGCAGAAAATAAAGCGGCCACTGCTTCACGCCCTGCATCAGAAACAAAGAAAGAAGAAAAGAAATCGGGCAGCGTATTCGATGCTACGCCCGAAGGCATGCTCATCAGCGGGAATTTTGAAAAGAACCGTGGCAAACTGCCCTGGCCTATCGATAAAGGCAATATCAAAATCCGGTATGGCACCTATGCCATTGAAGGCACCAAGTTGCGTGGCAATAACCCGGGGCTTACCATGGAAACGGAACCAGGCGCCGTGGTAAAAGCGGTATTTGAAGGTGTGGTATCGCGCATATTTGATATAGAAGGCAACTGGACGGTACTGGTGCGCCATGGTAAGTACTTCACTGTTTACAGCAACCTTTCAGCAGTAAGTGTAAAAAGAGACCAGGAGATCTCCGCGGGGCAGATGGTGGGCCGTGCGGCCGTTAACAACGACGGCAATGGTGAAATTGAATTCCTGCTGATGGTCGAAAACAAGAACCTCGATCCGGAAGAATGGATCAGCAGGCGCAGGTAAGGAAGGGTGAGTGATGGGGTGGATGCCTGCAGGGTAAATTGGTGCCGGCTCCATTCGTACAGGCTAAATATTCCTTCTTAAATGAAATGTTTATTCCTTTGTTGTTTTGCCGCCCTGGCTATGCCGCTATGGGCACAGCAGACTTTGTCTGCAGCCCTTAAAACGGAGCGTGCCCGCCCATAGGTGCTAACGGAAAGGGACATTTGGAATTTCTGGGTACAGAAGAATGCACCAACCTTGACCCGAAACAATGGTTAAAGCGATAAAGGCTCAAAGATATTTTAGGCGGCCCCCCGGCCCGATATCAGTCCTCCCGGCGCCAACATATCCTTAACTTATTAGTCAAAAACGCGCAGCTATTCGCTGAATCCAGGCAGTTATTCGATAGGTCGTAACGGGTGTTGTCTACCTACATCGATGGCAACCTGGTCAAATCCTGCAACTATGGCTCCGGCATTGATAAATTGAAAATGATACATGTTACTTTCAAAGGCACCGGCAGCGTGGATTGGGTAAAACTCTATGATGGTTCAGGAACGCTCAAGATGAGCGAAGAGTTCAATACTGATCACACTTCCACTGTACAGTGATACTAAAATAGCCTATGAAGAACGAACTGCTCCGGTCTGTTGTGATAAACCGGGGCAGTTCATTTTTCTTCAGTCCGGCAAACATTTGCAGAACCGGTTATACAGCCGTTCGTATTGCGGCACGATATTGTCTATGTCGAAAGTTTGTGCGTGGGCAATGGCGTTGTTCCTGAAGCATTGCAGCTTTTCTTCGTTGCTGAGCAATTCAATAGCGCGGGCGCTCATGGTTTCAATATCGCCCAGGTTGGCCAGGTAGCCGGTTTTCCCATCTACGTTCACTTCGGGCAAACCGCCGGTGTTGGTAGAAATCACCGGTACGCCTGCCGCCATGGCCTCCAGGGCAGCCAGCCCAAAGCTCTCATACTCTGATGTAAGGATAAACAAGTCTGAAATGGCGAGTACTTCTTCTATTTGTTCCTGCCGCCCCACAAAACGTGTATCATCATAAATATTCAACTCACGGCACAGGCTTTCGGCAGCCGTGCGTTCAGGGCCGTCTCCCACAAACAATAATTTGCTCGGCACCTGCTTATGTACCTTGGCAAAAATGCGCACCACATCCGTCACTCTTTTTATGCGCCTGAAATTGGAGGCATGCAACAACACTTTTTCTCCATGCGGTGCAATTACACGCCGGAAAGCATCGATGGGTTTTTTGCGAAAGCGTTTTACGTCAACAAAGTTGTTGATCACTTCAATCTCTCTTTCAATCTTGAAGTTGCGGTACGTTTCATCGCGCAGGTTTTGCGATACGGCTGTAATGGCATCGCTTTCATTGATAGAGAATGCTACAACCGGTGCAAAGGTTTTGTCTTTCCCCACCAGCGTAATGTCGGTACCATGCAGCGTGGTAATGACGGGAATTTTCTTGCCTTGTTTTTCCAGAATCTTTTTTGCCAGGAATGCCGCAGAAGCATGGGGAATGGCATAGTGCACGTGCAGCAGATCGATGTCGTTGTTGACAATCACATCCACCATGGTGCTCGACAGCGCAGTTTCATAAGGTGGATAATCAAACAGCGGATACGCTGCTACCCGCACCTCGTGATAAAAAATGTTGGCATGAAATTCACTCAATCGCACCGGTTGCTGATACGTAATGAAGTGAACCTGGTGACCTTTATCGGCCAATGCTTTTCCCAATTCCGTTGCTAAAACTCCGCTACCGCCGAACGTAGGATAACAAACAATACCTATGCGCATATGCAGATGATCTGTTAAAGGGGTGTAAGGTACTTTAATTTGGTGAGTAGTGAATAGTGCCAGGCAAGTAGCAAGTCACCATTCGCCCCTCCTAATTTCCTATCTTTAGCGAAACTAAACACTCATGAGGTTCAAATTGTTCACCGCTTTTTTAATTATTAGCGTTCTTCCCGTTCGTGGACAGCAGGAAGACTCCCTCATGATCAGGAAAATAGCCGACGAAATCCTGCTGCACGGAGAAGCCTGGAACAATCTGCGCGTGTTAACCAAAGAAATCGGTCACCGGCTGGCCGGGTCGCCGCAAATGGCTAAGGCAGAGGCATGGGGACGAAAAGCATTGGAGCAGGCAGGCGCCGATAAGGTATGGCTGCAGCCATGCATGGTGCCACACTGGGTGCGTGGTGGCAAAGATGAAGCGTGGATGATCCACAACAAGCAAAAGCAACCACTTGCCGTGCTGGCGCTGGGCAATACAGTTGGAACAGGTACGCAGGGCATCACTGCCCCGGTGTTGCTGGTGCATTCATTTGATGAACTGGAGCAGCGGAAAGATGAAGTAAAAGGAAAAATTGTTTTTTACAATTACCGGTTCAACGATCAATTCATCCGAACTTTCCAGGCTTATAGTGATGCCGTACGCTATCGAGCGCAGGGACCATCACGTGCTGCCCGCTATGGCGCGGTTGCCGTGCTGGTACGTTCCATGAGCCATGCTACGGATAATATTCCGCATACCGGTTCTACCAGCTATGTGGACAGTTTACCGAAAATTCCTGCTGCAGCGCTTGGTCTGCGCGATGCCGACCGGTTGGCTGACCTGTTGCAACAACAAGCCAATGTGCAGGTACAACTGAAAACGTATGGAAAGATGTTGCCTGATACCATTGGTCATAATGTAATTGGTGAAATAAAGGGTTCTGTTTTTCCCGAAGAGATCATTACCGTAGGCGGTCATCTCGATTCATGGGATGTGGGGGAAGGCGCGCACGATGATGGCGCAGGATGTGTGCAGGCCATCGAAGTGCTTCGTGTATTGAAAGCCGTTGGATATCGTCCCAGGCGCACCATACGAGTGGTGTTGTTTGCCAATGAAGAAAATGGTTTGCGGGGCGGAAGAAAATATGCAGAAGAAGCAAGTGCGAAAAAAGAAAAACACGTTTTCGCTCTGGAAAGCGATGCAGGCGGTTTTACGCCAAGGGGCTTTGGGTTTACCATGTCTCCGCAACAATTGGAAAAAGTGAGCAACTGGGCACCCTTGCTCAGACCATATGGCGTGTATGAACTGAATGCCGGCGGCGGTGGCGCTGATATCGGTCCATTGAATCGTACGTTGGGTACCCCGGTGGCAGGATTGCAACCCGATTCACAACGATATTTCGATATTCACCATGCTCCCTCCGATGTATTGGAAGCGGTAAACAAGCGTGAACTGGAATTGGGGGCCATCAATATGGCGGCGCTGATTTACCTGGTGGACAAGTATGGCCTGTGATTTGAAAAGTAAGAGAAGGTGCAGTAGTTAAAAGCGGATTCGGACGTTGCTTGCTTATTAACCTGAACATATGAGACGGGTGCTTATCATTTTTGCCTTTGTGGTCGTGGCCGGCCTCGCCGTATTTTTTTACTGGCGCTATTTTTATGTGTTTGGGGAAGGGGTCAAAAGCGGGCATTTGAATTATGTGGTCCTGAAAGGTGATGTGTTCAAGACCTACGAAGGAAAGCTGATCCAGGAGGGCATTCGTCCCGGCATTCAATCTTATGAGTTTGAATTTTCAGTAGTGAACAAAGGCCTGGCAGAAAAGCTGATGGCCAATAGCGGAAAAATGTTTGACCTGCATTATAAGGAATATCATGGCGTGGTTCCCTGGCGGGGACATACAAGATATATCGTGGATAGTATTGTGGCCATGAGATGAGTAGTACCATCCAAAAGTCTGAGGCAAGTTCTAATAAATTACTGCGCCAACAGACAGAAGATAGCTGGCCGTTTGTGCAGATCGGGCAATTGCCGTTTCCATTCGCCGATCGTTTTGGTATGAATAAATGCTGAAGGCGCCGTAATATCTGCTGCAATGCACAGCCGTGTAGAGGGTTTGCAGGTTTTTACAATGGCTTCCAGCAACTGGTTGTTGCGGTATGGTGTTTCAATAAATAGCTGTGTGCATTGTTGTCGTGCTGATTCTTCTTCCAGTTCCCTGATTTTTTTATTGCGCGCAGCGCTTTCGATAGGCAGGTAGCCCACAAACCGGAACTGCTGGCCGTTCATGCCGCTGGCCATCAGGCCAAGCAGGATCGCATTAGGCCCTACCAGTGGTTTTACCGTGGCGCCTGCTGCATGTGCTGCTGCCACCAATACCTGTCCCGGATCAGCAATGCCGGGGCAGCCTGCATCGCTGATGATACCGATGGTTTTTCCTTCCTGTAGAAAACTGCGAAAGACTGGTATTGAATTTTCCACCGGCTTTTCCATTTTCACCCAGGTATAATCATCAATAATCATCTCCTTCCATATTTTTTTCAGGTAACGGCGCGTGGTGCGTTCATCTTCTACAAAAAATACCTGGCATTGCTGCACAGCAGTAACAATATAGGGTGGAATGGTCTCTACTGCTGTTTCGTGCAGTAGGGAAGGAATGAGATATATGGTGCTTGCGGATGTTGACATGATGTAGCTTTTCAATCGGCGCAGCGACAATTTTCAATAAACACCTCCGTTATATCTTTTGCTAATTTTCCCAGTCTTTTCCCTGGTGATACAAACTGATGGTGGCTGCCACTACGGCATAGGCCGGCGCCAGTATCCATCCCACCAGCGGCAACAGGTGTATGAGGTAAAATACCATGCCGTTTCCGATGGCCAGTCCCTTGTGCCGCCCGATGAAGGCAATACTTTGCGAGGGAGACAGTTTGTGCCTTTCACAACTGTAATCAAGCATGGAAAAACCGTAATAATAACATTCTACAAAAAGGATGATCAGCGGCGTTATCCATCCTACCAAAGGAATGAGCGTCAGAATCAATAAGCATACTGTATAAACGGTTTGCCACAGGGTGTTTCTCGCTGCCAGTTTTATACCGCGTACAATGTCGTGAAAGAATTGTTTCCAACTGAAAGGGAAATCCCTGCCTTCTATAATGGATTCCGTTTTTTCACTCAGGTAGGCAAACAGGGGAGAACCAATAATGAGAAACAGGTATTTGAACAGGGAGAAATAGAACAATACCATGAGCAATCGCAGCATGAATCCGCCCATCAGAAACAGGAAATTCAAAAAGCGGTTTTCTTGCTGCTGCAGCCATTGATCGATGCCCAGCCTGTGCGTTGCATAAGTAATCACTTCACCGGTGGAGGTAAAGAAAAAATACATACCTGTTATGAACAGGACCATATACAAGATGCCTGGTATGATGATCCATTTCCATAGACGGTACTTACTGATGAAGCGGTGGGCCCTGAAATAAGATTCAACAGCTGTAACTATTTCTTTCAGCAAGTTGTTTAAATTTGGTTTTTTAGCGTTAGAGGTTTCGGGTTTCGTGTACCGGGTTTCGGGCAACATAATTTCCAGATACCAGGCCCGAAACACGAAGCCAAATTTCGTCAAACTTAGGAAAATTAATTGTTGAACCGCCGCATGAAAAAGCTGGGGCACGATTTCTATAACCGTAGTGATGTAGTGAAAATTGCCAGGGAACTGATCGGGAAAATCATAGTTACCCGCTTCGACGGGAAATTCACTACGGGACGTATTGTGGAAACAGAAGCGTATGCCGGTGTTATCGATAAAGCATCACACGCCTATGGCGGCAGGAGAACAAAGCGCACGGAAGTGATGTTTGGCGCGGGCGGCCATGCTTATGTGTACCTGTGTTATGGCATTCATCACTTGTTCAATGTGGTCACCAACCGGGAAAACATTCCCCATGCCATTTTGGTAAGGGCAGTGGAGCCCCTGGAAGGCGTAGACATCATGCTGCAGCGTACCGGTAAAAAACGTGCAGATCACACGCTTACCAAAGGTCCGGGCAATGTGTCGAAGGCGTTGGGTATATGTACCGGCCATACCGGTTACAGTCTGCTCAGCGATGATTTGTTTATTGCTTCCGACGGATATGCGCCTCCTGACAAAGTGATTGCAGCAAGCCCGCGCATTGGTGTAGATTATGCAGGGGAAGATGCTTTGCTGCCGTACCGGTTTACGCTGAACGGCAACCCCTATGTGAGCGGTAAAAAAACAGATTCTTTATTGCTTTCATAAAACAGTCCCTTGAAAAAAGCCAGGCAATCGTTGCACAAATGGCCGGGCCTGCTCGCCGGCATTGCATTGTTCATACTGATACAAGCCGTTAATCCGTTCGGCGTAGACCATCGCGCGGTGCAGGTATTGTCTGTAGCGGCTCTCATGATCACCTGGTGGATAGCCGAAGCGTTGCCGATGCCCGTAGTAGCGCTGGTCCCGCTGGTACTTTTCCCCCTGCTGAAGGTATCCACTACAAAGGAGGTGGCCGCTTCCTATGGCGACCCGTCCATTTTTTTGTTCATGGGGGGATTCATGCTGGGCCTCGCTATTGAAAAATGGAACCTGCACAAACGCATTGCGCTGGCCATCGTTAATATTACCGGTACCAGCGGCGATCGCATAATACTGGGATTTATTCTTGCCACCGGCCTGTTGAGCATGTGGCTCAGCAATACGGCCACCACTATGATGATGTATCCCATTGCCGCCTCAGTGATTCACGTAGTGAAAGAGAACCATAACGGCAATGCCCGACTGGACAATTTTGCGCTGGCCATTATGCTGGCCATTGCCTATGCGGCCAATTTTGGCGGTATAGCCACGATCGTAGGCACACCTCCCAATGTGGCCCTGAAGGGAATTATCCGCGAAACATACGATTATACCATCGGGTTTGCAGACTGGATGGTGATCGGCACGCCTATCGCCCTGCTGTTGTTGCTGTCGCTACATTTCGTTATGACCCGGTTGTTGTACCCCAGTGGCCTGCAATCCGACGCAGGCACCCGTGAACATATACGAAGTGAAATGGCCAAATTGGGCCCGCTATCTGCCCAGGAAAAAAGTGTGCTGGTCATTTTCCTGTGCGCGGCATTTTTGTGGATGACGGGAGAACTGATCAACCTGAGCGGCTTCATAAAAGTGGATGATACCATGATTGCCATGGCAGCCGCGCTGGCATTGTTCATTTGTCCTGCAGGAAAAGCACATCCCGGTAAGAAAATTCTCGAATGGAGCGACACCACCAAAATGGCCTGGGGTATACTGTTATTGTTCGGTGGCGGCATTGCGCTGGCAAGCGCCCTGCAAAAAGCCGGCTTGATACAACAGTTGGGACAATGGGTGGCCGGCTTCTCCGGCAGTGGCTTTATGCTGGTACTGATGATTACCGTTGTGTCGCTGTTCATCAGCGAAGTGATGAGCAATATTGCGCAGGTAGTGGTGTTTACCCCGGTCGTTTGTGGCATAGCCGATGCGTTAGGGATGAACCCGCTGTTGCTGGCCATCCCCATGACACTGGCCGCCAGTTGCGCCAGCATGATGCCCATGGGCACTCCGCCGAATGCCATCGTATTTGCCAGCGGTTATATCCGGTTCAACCAGATGGTAAGAACGGGTTTTGTGATGAACATCATTGCCGTAATCCTCATTACCTTGTTCAGCTGGTATATTGTACCGCTGCTGATGGCCATGAGCCAATGAAGCAGTAACGGACCCGCCTGCTGTATACACGTTTAGAACTTCGGGCACGGAACGCCCCTGCTGCCGAGCGGAATATTGGTATAAATCAGCGAGATTTCAAGACCGCCGCGGCTTTGCGAAGCGGTTTTAAGGCTGGAAATATTTACATCGTAAGAAGCACCAAGACGGAACCCGCCAAATTCCAGACCGAGGTAGGGAATCAACGCATCGTTTACATTGTTGAAACGCGTCCACATACCTGCATAGAAATTAGTGGGATTTTCTTCATCCTGGTTCATATTGAACCCTACAGCCCCCCCGGCCACAATGTTGGTAGCGCCTGCCTGTCTGCTGAACAGTGAACTCAGGTACAAGGTGCGGGAATGGTCTCCCAGCGGTATGGCGCCCCCTGCATGTGCTGTAATGCGGGGATTGAGGGTATAATAGATATCACCGGCAAAAGATTCTTTCGGTTTGTTGAGGTGATAAGCCGATATGCCGAGATAATAGTTGTTGTATCCATCGGAAGAACCATTGTACAATACCCCTACCGACACATCGAAATAGCTGAGGTTGATCATGCGGGAATCTACCGGTTCGCCACTGGGAATGGTCCAGCCGCCAAACTGGTCGAGCTCATCTTCAAAATTCAGCTTGGTGCCGTCGAGGCGCTTGGTATTGTAGGTTCCCTGGAAACCAAAACCAATAGAATGCAAACCGTCTTCATCCAACCCTTTATGATAGGCAGTGGTGATAGCAAGAAGATTGGTGGAAAGTATACCATTGGCGGTTTTGTCTGTCATGGCCAGTACGCCCACGCCCCAGGTATCCAGTTCTGATAAGCGGGTACGCATCAACGGTACATCAAATGATGCAGTGGACGTGATAAAAGCTTTGCTGATAGCAGGCCATTGGTCGCGGTAATTGCCTGCAATACGAAAATTGCCATTGAACTTACCTGTTAATGCGGGATTGAGGGTGAGCGGGCTGACGAAAAATTGAGAAAAGTTCGGGTCCTGTGCGGTCGCCGACTGTAGCAATAAACACGCAATAACAATTCCCGGGAATTTCCTCATCCGCATAATGTGTGGTTAAGTGCAATCACAAAATACAAAAAATGATCCATCCCCAAATATTAAAGTTCACATTTGAACTTTATTTCCAAATGCGAGGTCGCCGGCATCTCCGAGACCGGGTACTATGTAACCTTTTGCGGTGAGTTCCTCGTCGATGGCCCCGCACCATATTTTTACTTGTGGTTCACTGCGTTGTACATATTCAATTCCAACTGTACATGCAATAGCAGTCACAATATGAATTTCCCGGGGATGGCCTTCTTCGCGTAGGAACTGGATGGTTTTAACGAGGGAAGATCCGGTGGCCAGCATGGGATCGGCAATAATGATGACGCGGTTCTCCAGCTCGGGACAGGAAATATAGTCGAGACTGATATCAAATGAACCGTCGCGGTTGTGTTTGCGGTATGCGGAAATAAAAGCGTTGTCGGCCTTATCGAAATAATTCAGCAGCCCCTGGTGCAATGGAAGACCTGCCCGCAGGATGGTAGCCAGCACGGGTTGTTCTTTCAGCACTTTGCAGGTTGACACGCCCAATTGGGTGGGCGTTTCTTTTTCTTCATAGGACATGTGGCGGCTGATTTCATAAGCGGCCACTTCACCAATCCGTTCAAGATTGCGGCGGAATCGCAAGCGGTCGGCCTGAAAGGTAACATCTCTCAGTTCATGAACCCAGTCGCAGATCAGTGAATACTGCTCGCTTAAATTGATTACCATGTGATTGGTTTTGGATTTTGAAAAGCGAAACGTGAAATTTGAGCCACGATTCGTATGGCGCCTGTTATCAAGGTACAATAATGCGAAACAAATCTATTCTTTAATATTGATTTTTAAAACCTGAAAACCGATCAAATGGTATATCGCGCAATGGGCTTAATGAGCGGCAGTTCGCTGGATGGACTGGACATTGTTGTGGCTGAGTTCCAGGAAACCGGCGGCGCCTGGAAGTATGAAGTACTGGCGGCAGACTGCTATCCGTACACCACTGCATGGCTGGAAAAATTAAAAGGCGCCACTTCCTTGAATGCGCTCGATTACCTGTTGCTGCATACGGAATATGGTCATTATACGGGCGAAATGGTGAACCGCTTCATCGAAGCGCACAACCTGCAATATAAAGTGCAATTGATTGCCTCGCACGGGCATACCACTTTTCATATGCCCTCGGCCAGGATGACGGCCCAACTGGGCGACGGTGCCGCCATTGCTGCCACTACCGGCATTAATGTGGTGAGCGATTTGCGCGCCATCAATGTGGCGCTGGGCGGGCAGGGAGCACCCATTGTGCCCATTGGAGAAAAACTGCTGTTTAACGATTATCGTTTCTTCCTGAATATCGGCGGCATTGCCAATATTTCCTGCCATACCAACGGCCAGGTGTATGCCTTCGATATCTGCCCTGCCAACCGGGTATTGAACATGCTGGCCAATGAAGTGAAAAAGCCGTATGATGACAAAGGTGAAATGGCGGCCGGCGGGAAACTGTTGCCCAACCTCCTTCGCATGCTGAATGAGCTGGAATATTACAGTCTGCCCTACCCGAAATCGCTTGCCAATGATTTCGGCACCGATGTGGTGTATCCGCTTGCCAGGGGAGCGGGGATCAAAGTGCAGGACGCGTTACGCACCGTTACAGAGCATATTGCCGTGCAAACGGCCCGCGCCCTGCAACAAGTGGCTACACCTGATGATCTCAAAGGCAGGAAGCTTTTGATAACCGGCGGTGGCGCGCACAATGCTTTCCTGGTAAGCAGGATCAGTGCTGCCCTGCAGGAAATAGGTGTAGAAGCCGTAGTGCCTGATACAATCACCATAGACTTCAAGGAAGCGCTGATCATGGCATTGATCGGCATCCTCCGCTGGCGCGAAGAAAACAATGTACTGGCCTCCGTTACCGGCGCTTCCCGCGATAGCATCGGTGGCGCTGTTTGGATAGGGCAGGAGGCGTGAGGTTAAAGCGTTTTACCTTCTGCGTTATCCTCCTGTTTTTACAAACCGCTTCACCTCGTTGCCTGCTTTCAGGAAATACATACCCGGTGGCAGATTCCGGATATCAATCCTTACACTGTTGGGACCGTACTGCAATACCGGCAGGGATATCATTCGGCCGTTTGCATTGGTTATAACCGGTTGGCTGCCCGGCGCGATACCGGAGAGAATGATATAGGAAGTGGCAGGATTGGGATACACGTTGATAGATGCTGGCATACCCGTTTTTACTGTGCGAACTGCAGACCAGCTTTGCACGCCCGAAGCTTCGCGCATGGCCAGGCGGTAATAGGAAATGCCGGGCAAAGGTTGCGCATCTGTTTGTGTATACCATTCAATGCCGCCTTGCGTTGCGTGTTGTTGCGCACCCGGTACCGCTTCCCACGTAGCGCCATCTTGTGAACGCTCCAGCACAAACGTTGCGTCTTTGTCGCCGGTAGTTTGCCATTGTGCTTGCACGGTATTATCTGCTTTCAGGGTAGCAGTAAAGCGTAATAATTTCAGCGGCAATACCGGTTCGATATAGTGTATGGTAATGTTGATGCCATCCACATGGGCAGCGGGATACCAGGCCAATACTCCGGACAATTCTGCGGCAAATGCCACTCCGAAGTTGCCTGCATTGATATGCTGGATATCCTGAGGCAACCATGTGATTCCCCAGGTATCACCAGGGCCACCATATGTTCGCGTGGTTTTGGCAGAACCCCAATGCGTAGAAGAGGCCTTGTTCTGCCCTGCAAGAGAACCGTTGATCACCAGTCTAACAGTATGATCGGTTACATAAGATACAGGCACACCCAATAAATCAGCAAGCCCGGAGGCTCTTCGTTCTATGCGCACTTCTATACCCGTGATAGTTGCGGTGAGTGGTAAAGAAAAACTATGCCCTGAAGTAATCAGGTATGCTGTTGTTCCTGAGGGGTTAGCAAAACTGGCTTGTGCAGACGCAAAATTATCGTCAGAGGCACATGCCCGCTGTGGATTGGCAAACGAAAACTCACTGGTGCTGTGCGACACACTGGCTGCTGTGGAAGGATACGTTGCAGGAGTAGCACCGGGTTGTGCAGTTGCGGCGCCCGGTTTGATGCATGTCAAAGACAATACAAGGATAAGCGGCCTTGTGCAGGCACGTTGCAGGATATTGAACATACGGCTAAGGGTTTTTTCTGACGGTCAATGGTATTTCCACCGATAATACAGGGGTAAAAACTAATAGGTGTAATAAAAATTGCCTGTAGGATGATATACAGGTAATTTTTTGATATTTAGCAACCCCTTAGATAGATACCGGGGTCTAATTTTGTGATAAACGGGTATAACAGTGTAAGATAACCGAAATTATTTTCAGATGCCCAGCACCGTTTTCAGGCGCATATAACCTGATTTGCTCACCGGCACCTGTGCACCAGTGGTGAGAATGGCGAGGTAGCTTTCCTTTTCATAGGGATCGATGCGGTGAATGAGCTGGATGTTTATTATATAAGAGCGGTGTGTACGAACAAATTGTTGCGCATTCAGCGTTTTCTCGAAAAAACTCATGGTTTTGTTTTTCAGGAATGCACCTTCGCTGGTATGAATCTTTACATAATCGTCCGCAGCTTCGAGGTACTGGATGTTGTTGGCAGGGATGATTCTTATCCTGTTGCCCGTTTTCACCACAATGCGCTGACTTTGCAATGGTGATTCTCCTGCCTGTTCGAGCAGTGCCTGCGTAGTTTTTTCATTGCCCGCATCCCGGTTGTCGAGCCATTTGCGAATGGCTTTTTCAAAACGTTCCTTGCTGAAGGGTTTCAGCAGGTAGTCTACTGCATTGTTTTCAAAAGCTTTGATGGCAAACTCATCAAAGGCGGTGGTAAAGATCACTGCCGGGGCTTGCTCCACCAGTTCCAGCATTTCAAATCCGTTGATCTTTGGCATCTGTATATCGAGGAAGATCAGGTCGGGGCGGTGATGCATAATGGCTTTCACTCCTTCAAATCCGTCGTTGCATTCTGCCACCACCGAGATGTTGGGGAAAGATTGCAGGTACTCTTTAATGATTTCTCTTGCCAGCGGTTCATCGTCTATAATAATCGTGCGGATCATAGCTGAGGAATCTTTATGGTAGTGGTGAACAGGTTGTTAGTTGCGTTAGTTTCCAGCAGGTCGGAGCGGCTAAACAGCAGGTATAACCGCCGTTGAACAGAACTTAATCCAAACCCCGTTCCCTGTCGCGGCGAAGAGGTGTGGGGATCGAACGGATTTTGCACGGTTAAGGTGAGGTAATTGTCTTCCAGCCTCGCAATTATCCGGATGGTGACAGATTCAGTGGTATCGTACAGCCCGAATTTGATGGCATTCTCCACAACAGGCTGCAACAGCATATGTGGAATGCGACAGTTTCCGCTGGCATCGTCCGCAACAATTTCCGTATGCAGGCGGTAACCAAACCGAACTTTTTCAATCTCAAGATATAATTGTACATGATCGAGTTCATCTGCCAGACTGGTCCACTGGTTTTCTTCTTTTTTCAGCGTACCGCGCAAAAAATCCGACAACTGCTGGATCATTTTTCGCGCTTCTTCCGGGCGACTGTGCACCAGCGCGCTGATGGAATTGAGGCTATTGAACAGGAAGTGTGGTTGCAGTTGCCGCCGCAGGTTGTACAGTTCTGCGTCTCTTGCGAGTTTCTCCGCTTCAGCCCTGCGTATTTCCGTTTCCTTTTGTTCCTGCAGTGCATACCACAATTCGCTCATCAGCGTAATGCAACCGGTGATCAGCAATGCAATGAAGTATCTTACTGCCATGCTCTTTACCAGGAACTGGTGATATTCCACATCGTATTCCACGAGCGGGCGCACACCAAAATAGATAACAGAATTCCATAGTGCGGTAATGCCGGCGCACACTGTCAGCATGTACAGGTATTTGCTTTTGCCCGGGCGGTAGTAGCGCAGGCTGTTGATCAGGAACAGGCTGGTGATAGCCAGCAATGCATTACTGGCGAGCATGTCCACCAGCGAAGCCTGCCAGTTATAGCCCCAGTGATACAGCAGCCATACAAACAGCAGGGCCCATGCCAGCCAGCACGCGACAAAAAGTAATTTGTTTTTTATGGTAGCGAGTGGTGAAGAGTGCACGGTAAATAGTTGCTGTATCTAAAGCTATGGTCACAGATTTAGGGCAATTTTACTCCTTGCGTGTCACAAAATCAGGGCATTTCTCACTCCCCCTCATCTTCCAGGGCATCCATTCCCATATCCGGCAGCAATTTTTGTGCTTCAGCAGCGGGCAGCGATTCTACGGTGCGTAGCTTTCTGCTGATGGCGCGGGTACGTTTGCCCAGCAGTTCGTCTACGGTATCGCTGGCGGTATGCAGGTTCTTCTGCGCTTTTTCCAACAGCCCGCCGAATTTTTCAAATTCCGTTTTCACGGCGCCGAGCACTTTCCATACTTCGCCGCTGCGTTTCTGCAGCGCCAGGGTGCGGAATCCCATTTGCAGGCTATTCAGCAGCGCCGCCAGTGTGGTGGGGCCCGCCACGACAATTTTATATTCATCACGCAACTGGTCTACCAGCGCGCTCCGCCGGATCACTTCGGCATAAATACTTTCGAAGGGCAGGAACAGGATAGCGAAATCGGTGGTATTGGGCGGATCGATGTATTTGTCTCTAATGTCTTTGGCCATCCTGCGGATGGTTGCTTCCATACTGGAGGTAGCAGCTTCAATTTCATCGGGAATGGCATTGTCGTATGCGTTCAGCAGGTTTTCATAAGCATCTTTCGGAAACTTGGCGTCGATGGGGAGGTATACCACACTGTTCTCGTCTTCGCTGCGTCCCGGCAACTTGATGGCAAATTCTACCGGTTCACTGCTGCCTGCCCGCGTGCGCACATTGGCTTCGTACTGCCCCGGCGCCAGGATTTGTTCCAGCAACATGGCCAGTTGTACTTCGCCCACGCCGCCACGCAGTTTCACATTGCTCAATACTTTTTTCAGTCCGCCCACGTCCGATGCAATGGTTTGCATTTCGCCCAATCCTTTCTGCACACTTTCCAGTTGTTTGCCCACCAGTTCAAACGACTGTCCCAGGCGTTCATTCAATGTTTTCTGCAGTTTTTCATCCACGGTGGCCCTCATTTCTTCCAGCTTCTTTTCTGTGCTTTCGATGAGTTTATTCTGTTTGTCTTCCAGTTGTGTAAACTTCTCCCGCTGCAGGTCGTTGAAAGCTTTTACGTTCTTCTCGAATGTAAGCTGGAAGTCTTTAAAGGAATTGATCAACACTTCGCGCATGGAGTTGTTGTCGGCACGGGTTTGTTCATTCAGTGCGTTCAGCTTTTGCTCCACTTTGGTGGTGATCTTTTCCAGTTGTTCTACTGTTTTTGCGGTAAGCTCTTTGTGTTCGGCCTTCAATTCTTCAAAACTGGTCCGCTGCTGAAAGGCAAAATCCTTCATACTTCTCGCAAATTCCTCGCGGTTCAGCCGGTTATTTTCATCGATGCGCGCCACCAGTGCATCTACTTTATCCGACAATGTTCTGTTGATGCTTACCAGCGCCGCCTGGTTCTGTTCGGTGATGGACTTCAGCGTGGCGGCCAGTTCTGTTTTCAGGTCGCGCAGCGTGTTGTTCAACTCCGCACGGTTGTCTTTGGCAAGCGTGGCATTTTCCTGCCGGTTGATGCCAAACTCAGTGCGCAGGTTCGATTCAATCCTGGGCAAAGCCGATTGCAACAATTCCAGTTTATCCAGCACCGGTCCTGTATCGCCGGAAGTTTTACCGCGCAGGACAATGATCAGCACAATGGCTACAATCAGCAGGATGCAGATGGCAATTAATAAGACCGTTTCCATACTCGTTTTCTCCTTTAGGGTGTTTTTTCGGTACCGCTAACCAGCAAATCTAAGGTTTGGCGCGGGTTTGGGCCCACTTAATTTTCCACCGCCGGTAGGATAGGTATGGCAGTTATCAAAACGTTTCGATGAACCGGTGCATGATATTTTCCTGGATATGCACGGCTTTTTTGTGCGTGGTTTCAATATACAATTCTGCATTTTCTGTTTCCTGCACACGCGAGTATAATTCAGCCCCGTCAATCAATGCGGATATTTTGTACAACTCGCTCACATTGATAAACTGCCATTGCACCAGGTGTTGCCGTTCATTCAGAAACATTTCCTGTTCCTGCATCCCTATTGACCGCGCTTTGGCAAAGGCCACTGTTTCATCGGCCGCTTCAATCAGTCGCAGTTGTTCATCAAATTGTGGTGTATGGTCTCCATTGCCACAGGTAATGCGGAATACGATCTTCGCCAGGAACCAGTTCATAAGCTTTTAATTTAAATAGGTTATAAGGTTTTTGTCATCAGCAGTGCCTACGGGCCGGCAGCGGATCAGCGGCTCTTGATTTCTATGCCGCCAAACATTGAAAATCCTTCCAGCACCAAAACACGTTCGGGGTTTTCGTACACAATATCTCTCCGCTTGTCTTCTATGCCGCCAAACACAGCGGCCAGTTCGGAACGTATCTGCCAGTTGCGCGGTACATACAGTGTGGTGCCGCCAAATATTTGAACTACTTCAATCACAACGGTGTTTTGGAAATCGGCCTGCATCAGGTTTACTTCAGCGCCGCCGAATACGGCCACTATTTCCCCGCCGCGGAAACGCTTGGACAATACATTTTTTTTTATTCCGCCAAACACCGAAACCATATCGAGGTAATCTATCTGGTAATTCGCATCGGCAGGTTGCTCAGCGGATGGCTCCTGCTGGTAAAATGGGCCGGCCGGTTCCGGCGGCGCTTCATTTCTGCGAAACATGCGAAAGACATTCCTACGGAATATCAGTATCAGCCCGACGGCAATTATAATAGCAGGTACAATGAACGGGCGTACTTTGATATTGGGCCAGATAGATGGCGCCAGGAAGAATAAACCAACACCACAAATGATCAGCCACCCGATATCACGAAACTGGTTGTAAATGCCCATGAACAATCCCACTACGATCAGGATCATCGGCCACCGGAAAAACCATGCAGGAAAATAAAAGTCCAGCTGCCGGAGCAGGAGCACAGTACCGATTACAAGCAGAAAAGCACCCGCCAGTATGTTTCCGGCTATCTTCCTTTTGGGTGACCTGGGGGAGTATTGATCTTGCATGACAAGTAATTTTTCACAAATCTATTGGAGGCACTATGTGCAGGCAAGGCCAAACAGGTTGCTGAAAGGAAAAAATCGGTAAATAGGGGAAGTTAACCGGTGAATCCGGATAAGGGAAATGGCAAAGATGCGCCAGGGGATTTATGAAGAGGAGGAATCCCGGCACGGGGAGACAGGCAGGCACGAAGCAACACAGAGGGGCAACAAGCGTGTACTACGCTGCGCCTCCCTGTGTTGAAGTACTGCTATGGTCCAGGAAAAATATTCCCGGCTTCGCGTCTCTTGGTTTCAAACTACATTGGCCGAGCGCGACAATTTGCTTCGCGTTCTACTGAGCGTTTCCAGGGTCATACCCAGGTAAGAGGCAATATATTTCAGCGGCACGCGCTTCAGCATTTCGCTTTTGGTAGCGGCAAACCGCTTGTATTTGGAAGAAGCTTCCGTTAACCGTGCTATATAGGCACGTTCCTCTGCATCGCGGTAATATTTCTGTAAAATTTTTCTGCCGATCACATTCACTTCGGGAAAGTGTTCATACAAATATTCCATATCGGCAAAACGGATAGCGGTCAATTCGCAATCTTCAATGGCCTGAATGTTTTCTACTGAAGGCACCTGCAGATCGAAACTGGTGATTGCCGTTACCAGCTCGTGTTCTGCTGTTATCCAGGTAGTGATTTCTTTTATGCCTTCTTTTACATAGCCTCTCAATATGCCTTTTCGCACGTAATACATCGCCGGACATATTTCGCCTGATTTTACCAGCAAAGCCCCCTTGCGCAGTTCAATCGGAAAGCTCTTCTCATTGGCATAAGCTTCGGCTTCGGGACTCAGCGGATGAATGCTTTTAGCAAGTGTGACAAAGGGAGACTCTTTTGCCGCGGGTTTCGACAACCAATGCTCCGCAACTGGTTGATTGGTGGATAACATAGTAGGTTCGGGGTTTATGTTCAGGGTTTCTTAAGAAAGATTGATTGACGACTGCCAGGTGCACGGACAGATTCCAGAGGAAAGGGTTGTATTGTGATGGAATTGACAATTAAAGATAAAAAGAATTATGTAAGTAATCCTGACATACAAATGTTTTACATGCAGTATACCCAAACTCCACTATTTAATGAATAGTACTGCCCTTCCATTCCGGAAAAATTAGTAGGTAACTCTTATGGGTAGTTGAAGCGATCCTGTACCGTGCTGTTCCTGGGCAAGTCAAAAAAAATAGACCCCGGGGTAGGGGTGTTGATGGATTGCTTCACACTTTACCATGCCCGTGGCCGATCAGTTGGAAGGTATCGCCATCGAACAGCCCAAGATCGCTCAGCTTGAGATGTGGTATTACCAGCAGCGCCATAAATGAAAGTGTCATAAAAGGTGCAGCCAAGGTGGAACCCAGCGATTTTGCCATAGCGTCGATGGTGGTATATTGTTGGGCAACCTGGTAGCCATCTTCATTGCTCATCAGTCCGCCTACGGGCAATGGCAGCACGGCACTGGCGTTGCTGCTTACACAACTTACGCCGCCCTGCTTTTCAATGATAAGGTTGATGGCAGTTGCAATGGCTTCGTCTGATACGCCTACCGCTACAATATTATGACTGTCGTGCGCTACCGACGATGCAATGGCGCCTTCCTGCAAACCAAAATTTTTAATAAATGTGACGGCTGGCGGTGCGGAGTGGTAGCGGTTCAGCACTACTATTTTCAGTATATCTCTTTGCGGGTCGCTGACCATATGGCCATCCTGGATTTTGGGTGCCAGATAAAGTTTATTGGTGATGAGTTGTCCGTCCAGCGCTTCAATTACCGGGACCGTTGCGGCGCCGGTTGCCGGCACTGCCAATGCAGCCGGCTGCACAGGCTGGCAGTGAAAATTATTGATCACAGGCGCACGCTGTGTTTGTATGAGGGATTGCCCATTGGCAGCCACCTGTTGTCCGTTGATCCAGGTTTGCTGAACGGCGAACTGTTCCAGGTTATTGACTATAATAAAATCGGCCGGATCGCCGGGGCGCAACAGTCCCACATCCAGCTTGTAATGCAGCACCGGGTTTACGCATGCTGCCTGCAGCACGTGAAAGAGATCAATGCCTTTGGCTACTGCCCGGGCGCATAGCTGATTGATATGCCCGTCTACCAGGCTGTCAGGATGTTTATCGTCACTGCAAAACAGGATACGGTCGGGATAATCTTTCAACAAAGGAATGAGCGCTTCAAAATTGCGGGCCGCGCTTCCTTCCCGAATGATGATCTTCATACCGTATTGCAGTTTGTCCAATGCTTCCTCTATGGTAAAGCACTCATGATCGGTACTGATGCCTACCTGTCCTTCGGGCAAGCCGGCGCGGATGTATTCCGCTGCCTGCGCGCCCCGCAATCCAGGCGCATGGCCATCGACGGGTTTGCCGGCCATTCGCGCCGCTTCAATTTTCTCCATTACTTGCGGGTCTTTATAGAGTACGCCGGGGAAGTTCATCATCTCGCTGAGGTAGCGCACCTCAGGGCGTTGCAGCAGGGAGGTCACTTCAGCGGCATTCAGGGTGGCGCCTGCCGTTTCAAACGTAGTGGCCGGCACACAGCTGGGAGCGCCGAAATAAAATTTGAACGGAACTGTTTGCCCGTTTTCTATCATATAATTCACCCCGGCAATACCACATACATTGGCAATTTCGTGCGGGTCGCTCACCGTGGCCACGGTACCATGCACTACGGCCAGTCGGGCAAATTCCGAAGGCACCAACATGGAACTTTCAATGTGTACGTGGCTGTCTATAAAACCCGGCAATATATATAATTGGTTGCCGGCATTCTCCACGGGAGTAACCGATTCAATCTTTCCGTTGCTGATGGTTACTCTTGCCGGATATATTCTTTTCTGCCATACATCTACCAGTTGGCCGGTGATCGTTTGGTCCATAGTATTGTTGATTTAAAGGCTGGAAGCCGGCAACACAGAAACACCGGATCGGTTATCGGGCAGGGTTATCTCAGTCCCGCACCCCCGGAATTTCGGTATTCCCGGATTTTTTCATTGGGTATCCAATATAAAACCTAAATTCGGTTTGACAGCCAAAAGTTATTGAACGGCGCCTGTAACAAATTCGGGCGTACGGTTACTAACTTTCCGGATTTCCTCCAACTAAAATTATTATCAAAACTAAAAACTGGAATCGATGAAAACGCTACACGTTGCAATAATTGCAGTTGCAGTAACGCTGTCGGGTCTGATGACGCAGGCGCAGACGGTTGATGACATCATCAACAAACACATTGAAGCCCTGGGTGGCAAGGAGAAAATTGCCGGTATCAATACTGTTTATACCGAGTATGAAATGGATATAATGGGCAATATTGCCACCGGTGCTACCTGGTTGATCAATGGAAAAGGTTACCGTAACGAATTTGAAATTGCCGGTATGAAGGTGGTGCGGTGTTTTACGGATAAAGGCGGATGGGAAATCAACCCTATGGCGGGACAAACCACTCCGCAACCGCTGCCGGAAGACCAGGTAAAGATGGGACAACTGGACCTGGACCCCGCCGGTGCTTTGTTCAATTATGCCGGTAAGGGCTATAAAGTGGAATTGGCAGGTACTGAAACGGTCAACGGCGTCAATGCCCACAAGTTAATACTTGGCATTCCGGATGTGGCGGACTTAACTTACCTGATTGATCCCAACACGTACCACATTTCGCGGTTAACGATCAAAAGTAAATCGCCGGGAGCTATGGATGGAGAGCTCAAAATGACTTTCTCGGACTATAAAAAATCAGAATATGGTTTCGTGATGCCCGGAACCACCGAAATCACCATGCCCATGGCAACGTTTGCAATTACGCTCAAGAAAATGGAAATTAATGGAACAATAGATCCGCAGGTGTTCGAAGCGCAATAAGTATTGCGCCGGAATTGTACTATAGTGGAATGGCCAGCTATTTGCGCTCTTGTTCCTTTTTTATTATTGCCCTATCTTGATATTTCAATTCACAGGTGTATGCAAAAACGAAGTATCAGCAGTATCCTTTTGATCTTCCTGCTGCTGCCGGGATACGCACAACAGGTAGTAGTAAATACGGTAGGTAAAGACCCTTTCAATGGGAAAGCCAGCGAAGTGGTATATAAAGCAAAAGACGGACAATGGACCTTTCAATCGTTTGCCCGCACCATCATTAAAACAACTTTCCGGCCGGCAGATTATACACGTGGTGAGCAGGTGTCTGATGCCGTTATTGCCCAGCCTGCGGTACTGACCACCAAAATTACGGCGGGCGTCAGTCAAACGGTGGAATGGGAAAACCAGTCCAGTGTAGTGATCCAGCGCGATCGTTTGTATTACAAATCGGGCAAGGAAGTAAAAGTAAAGGCCGCTACTTATTTTTCGAATGACAAAGAACGTGGATTTCGTTTTCAGTTATCGGATGGCGAACGCATTTTTGGCGCCGGGGAGCGTGCGCTGCCTGATAACCGCCGTGGCTACCGACTGAAATTGTACAATGAATCACCCTACGGGTATGCGCTTGGTGCAACCACCATGGGGTTTTCCGTTCCCTTCATTATTTCTTCAAACGGGTATGCTATTTTCTTCGACAATCCGTCCAAAGGATATCTCGATATTGGACTAACGGACAACAATATACTGGAAGCGGGCTTTACCGGCGGTGAGCTGACGTATTATGTTATTCTCGGAAAAAATATTGATGAGATCATGTCTCATTATGGCGCGCTCACCGGTCGACAGCCATTGCCGCCGCGCTGGGCCTTTGGCAATTTTGTGTCACGGTTTGGTTATCGCAGCGAGCAGCAGGTAAAAGAGGTAGTGGAGAAAATGAAGGAAGAGCAATTTCCCATGGATGCGCTTGTTTTTGATTTGTTCTGGTTTGGTGATGATGTAAAAGGTACGTTGGGCAATCTCGACTGGACGAACACTGCGCAATGGCCCAACCCCAAAGGCATGCTGGATAGATTTCGCAGCAGCTACCATTTGAAAAGTATCCTCATTACACAGCCCTATATTTTACAAGGCACTAAAAATTTTGAAGAAGCCAAACCTTTCCTGGCCACAGATGCGAACGGGCAGCCGTACATGCTGAAAGATTTTTATTTCGGTACGGGCGGACTGATAGATATTTTTCGTAAACCTGCCCGCGACTGGTTCTGGAAACACTATAAAAAACAAATAGGCAATGGTGTGGCTGGTTGGTGGTCGGGACTGGGAGAACCGTCCAAACATCCGGAAGAAATGGTGCACAACCTGAAAGATTACGGCATCACCCGCCCGATGCTGGCCGATGAAGTGCATAATATTTATGGTCATTACTGGAATAAAATGCTGTATGAAAAGTATACTGATGAATATTCCGGTACGCGTTTGTTTAACCTGGCTGCATCAGGATTTGCAGGCAGTCAGCGCTACAGTATTTTCCCCTGGACAGGCGATGCACAACGCAGTTGGGGCGGGCTGAAAGCACAACCGCTGATCATGCTGGGCATGAGCCTCAGCGGGCTGCCTTATATACATAGCGATGCAGGTGGATTTGTGCCAGCCACTGCTGATGCGGAATTGTATACCCGCTGGTTGCAGTTTGCAGCCTTCACACCAGTTTTTCGTCCGCACGGCGCTGCAGGGGAAGCGGGCAACAATACCAGTGCCAATATGCGCCCGGAACCCTGTTTCCATGAGGGACCGGTGAAAAGTATTGTGCGCAACTACATTCAATGGCGTTACCAATTGCTGCCTTATAATTACACACTGGCCTATGAACAGGCTGCACACGGTAAACCGTTGATGCGCCCCTTATACTACTACAGTTTTGCCGATTCCAATTTGTTCAAGGCAGAAGATGAATATTTATGGGGCGATCAGTTGCTGGTGGCGCCGGTTACTACCGCCGGTGCTACAGCGCGCATGGTATACCTGCCCAAAGGAAAATGGTACAACTACAGGAGCAATGCCATTACGGAAGGTGGCCAGTGGATCAATGTGCCGGTAGATCAGAAAGACATACCGGTATTTGTTAAAGAAGGCAGTTTTGTGCCACTGTGGATTACCCAAGAACCCGTTACCTCTACTGAATCGTACGACTCCAAAGATATTACTATCCGCTATTATCCTTCCTCCAATACGTCCGCTTATGTATGGTTTGACGATGATGGTGAAAGCACACGCACGCTGGAAAAAGCGGCGTATGAACTGGTGACTTTTGAAGGTGAAACGAAAGGCAACAACATTACTATACGCATCAAAACCAATAATCCCAACAATTATCGTCGCAAGTTTACCCGCAAATTCCGTATTGAAATAGCGGGTGCTGCTGATAATGAGTATGATGTAAGGGTAAATGGAAAAGCACTGCCGGCTACTGCTTTTCAACAGCAAACCGATCCGGTATTGCAGGCGCCACACAACTATGTGGTGATAGAGTTTGAAGGGAAACCGTTGACGGTGGAGATGAATAAAAGGTAGTCAGCATGGAAATCATTCACCACTAAAATCGTTGCCGGAGGTAGGTTTTCCTTCAACAGGATAAACCTATCCTCTGCCTTGCCAACCGTCTTCACTCTCTTTAAGCGCAATATCCTGGTTCATCTCCTTCTTTTCCCGCGCAATCTTTGCCGGACTGCCAAACAGGTAATACATTTTTTTGCGGAAGCTTTTGGCGTTTTTCATATCGCGCCAGATATCGCGCAGTTCATGAAAATTGAGGTATAGCGGATTTACCTTTTGTGTAATTTTTGTGGTAATGCCATAGGTAGGCTTTTCTTCTTCGGGTTGAAAAGTCCCCAGCCAGCGGTCCCATACTGCAAAAATGACCCCGAAATTTTTGTCGAGGTATTTTTCATCGGAGCCATGATGCACGCGGTGGTTCGAAGGTGTAACAAAGAGGTATTCAATAATGGGATGCAGTTTGCGGATATATTCTGTATGTTGCCAGAACTGAAACAGTATGGCAATCTGGTTGGCTACGAAGAAGATCACCGGGTGAAAGCCCACGAGCGCTACCGGCAGGAAAAAAATAATTTTCAGGTGCTGTATCCAGCTCTGCCGGAAGGAAACGCTGAGATTGTAGTGCTCGCTGCTATGGTGTACCACGTGGGTTGCCCAGAAAAACCGTACAAAATGGGATATGCGGTGCGACCAGTAACTACAAAAATCAAAAATGATGAGGCAGGGCAGGAGCGTCCACCAACTGAATGCCATGCGCCAGGGAAGCATATTGTAAATCAGTACACCCCAGTAAATCAACACTGCTTTCAACAACAGGCTGATAAAAAGATTGCCGATGCCCGTTAGTAAGGAACCCATGGTTTCTGCAGTGTCGTACACTTTTCTCCGTTCTCTCCGGGCAGCAATCATTTCCAGCACCGTAAACAAAATGATGGCAGGCACTGCGTACACAATTATTTCCGGTGAGTTGCGCTTCAACTCATCAATATCTTCCATGCGGATAGGCGGCGCACCGAAAAAATCATTCAACAACAACATAGGCAATATTCAGGCACGTACAAAAGAGCAAATGTTATACCTGCTTCTCTTTAATGACAAGTTTTAGCTGTTATTGTTGTGCAAATTGTACCCAAATGCCCAATGAATTTTTACGATCGTAAATACTGTAAGAAAATGTTCTGCTTTTAAATGTTTGTATTTCAATAACAACTACACAAATGGCAAAATTTCGGGGGAATTTTTACAGGTAAATATCCTATACGATTTTTTCAAGTTTGGCACGCTCCATGCAATTACAATGGCTGTAAATCTGTCCCTATGAAGAAGACCATTCTCTTGAATTTACTGATGCAGATGGTGGTTTATGCACTGATTTACCTGATCGCATAACACTGTTTCGGTAAAAAACCGGGCGAACTGCGCAGAAAACACAAAAGCCGGAAACTGCAGCTACAGTTTCCGGCTTTTTTATTCCTCTTCTTTTAGCAGATCGGGCCTTCTTTCTTTGGTGCGTTGTACGGCCTGCTCGTACCGCCAGTCTTCCACTTTTTTGGGGTCGCCGCTCAGCAATACGTCTGGCACTTTCCATCCGCGAAAGTCTGCCGGCCGGGTATATACGGGTGGCGCCAGCAGGTTGTCCTGGAAAGAGTCCATGAGGGCCGACGTTTCATCGTTCAACACGCCGGGCAACAAACGGCCAATGGCGTCTACCACTACGGCGGCGGCCAGTTCACCGCCACTCAGCACGTAATCGCCAATGGAAATTTCTTTGGTGATGAAATGTTCGCGGATGCGTTCATCGATTCCTTTATAATGGCCGCAGATAATGAGCAGGTTGTTCTTGAGAGAAAGCTGGTTGGCCATGGATTGATTAAACCGTTCGCCATCAGGTGTCATGTAAATGATTTCATCATACTGCCTGTCTTTCGACAAGGTTTCAATGGCATTGGCCAGCGGTTCGCACATCATCACCATGCCCGCTCCGCCGCCATATTGGTAATCGTCAACCTGTCCGTATTCATTCACGGCCCACTGCCGCAAATGATGCAGGTGTACTTCCAGCAGTCCCTTATCGCGGGCACGCTTCATGATGGAATGTCCCAACGGGCTTTCCAGCAGTTCCGGTAAAACCGTAATGATGTCGATGCGCATGAGCGCAAAGATAATGGTAAGGAGAAATCTCAAAGCCATCCTTTATTCCTGAACCACCGGTAGATAACAACGGTTACCACAATCATGGCAATGAGTACGGCTGGATAACCCCATGGCGAACGCAGTTCCGGCATGTATGCGAAATTCATTCCGTAGATGCCTACTATAAACGTGAGCGGCATGAAGAATACGGAGAATATGGTAAGCACGCGGATGATTTCATTGGTGCGTTGTGCGCTAACGGAAAAGTAAACGTTCAGCAACTGGTTGGTGTTTTCAGACAGCGAATCAAAAATGTTCTGCATCCGCACATACAGGTCTCTTGTATCACGGGTGAATGCGGTACTGGTTTCGGGAGGATCGATTTTATCTATTATTTCATAAGTAAGCAGCAGGATGCGCCTGATAACATCGATCTTCCGTTTGATAAAATACAGTTGCTTCAGCAGCGAAACTTTTCGGCTTTTCAGGAACACATTGGTTTCGAGGTATTCGATGTGGTGATTGAGTTTGGAAGCGGGTTCTTCATACGATAAAAGCCCTGCCTTGATGAGCTCATTCAGGACCTGCAACGGGTTGCGCGTTCTCCGGTCTTTTACAAAGGCGGCGTATACCTGGTCGAGGCCCATCCATTTTTTCAATGAAATGGTGATGATGGTATCTTCGGAAATGAAAATAGCCACCTTATCGGTCACCTCCTGCGTGGTGTCCGCTTCACTGGCATCGTCCGGTGAATACATCCGGAATATGATGAAGGTGTAATTTTTGATCACTTCCACTTTGGGAAGATGCCCCGGCTGCAACAAGTCGTTCACCGAAGCTTCGTGCAGCCGGTATTGCTGCGCCAGCCGCCGGATTTCTTCATTGCCCGGGTTGAGCACGTCTATCCATTCAAAGCCATAACGCTTTTTGTCTGCCAGTTTTCTTACCATCCTGTACGGCCCCTGTTTGAATGCCGCCTGATGCAACTTATGCAAAAGGCAGACCGTCGCCGGTATTGGTGCGCCGTTTGTTGCAAATCGCCGTACCTTGCGCACTATGGACCAGGGAGCTGCACTGCCTGTCCCATTTTCCATTAATTTCACAGTTCAATGCCAGAAAACATGCTCAGGCACCGGTCAGACATTTTTCTTCCTGTATGTATCGTAATGATGCTGGCTATCACAGTATTCAAATACCTGTACCCTGAATTAATTTACTTCAACAGCGGGTTTGTACTGGTGATCATGTTCAGCATTTTTTTGAAGAAAGATATTTACCCGCGGCTGTTTGGCATTATGAGCGTGGCGATCATTTTACTTTGGCTCGTATTCTTTACGTCGCAACCCGATGCGCAGCTGATCATTTCACAACTGCTGGCCATTATAGTAATTATTTGCTCCACGGTGCTGGTAACCTACATCAGGAAACTGTACAAGTCTATCGAAAGTGAAAAGCGGCAGATGAACGCGCTCTTTGAATACGCTACGGAGGGCATTATTCTCACCAATAAAAAAGGGGAAATACAACTGGTGAATCCCGCAGCGCTGCAGCTGTTTGGTTATAAGAAAGAGGAGTTGCTGGGAAAAAGCATAGAGATACTGATCCCCGAACGCTTTCATGCAAAACATACTCAATACCGGGAAGGGTTTTATGAGAAACCCGGCAACCGGTCCATGGGCAGGGGCCGTGATTTATTTGGCCGTACAAAAGAGGGGCGCGAACTGCCGCTGGAAGTAAGCCTGAGCTTCTTCACACAGCAGAACGAGTTTTATGTGATTGCTTTTATAGTAGACATTACGCAGCGTAAAGAGGCCGAACGAAAAATGATCGAACAGAATGCGCAACTGGAAAAAATAACAGAAGACATTCGCAAGCTCAATATGGAACTGGAAAGCAAGGTAGAGGAGCGTACACTGATCCTGAAAGAAGCCTTGCACGAACTGGAACAATCGCAACAAGACCTGAGTGAAGCGCTGAGCAAGGAAAAAGAGCTGAACGAAATCAAATCGCGTTTTGTTTCGATGGCTTCACACGAATTCCGTACACCGCTTAGTACCGTGTTGTCTTCTGCCGCTTTGCTGGCGCGCTATACCACTACCGAAGAACAGGACAAGCGCGAACGCCATATCCGCCGCATCCGCGATTCTGTAAAACATCTGAACGATCTGCTTGAAGATTTCCTCAGCCTGGGCAAACTGGAAGAAGGCAAAGTGCATACAAAACCGGAAACTGTTGAAATAAAAGAGTTCCTCGATGAAGTAGCGGAAGAAATAAAAGCTATTTCAAAGCAAGGACAACAGATCAACGTTTCCATTGACGGCAAGGGCAATTTCATTACCGATAAAAAATTACTGCGGAATATTCTCATCAACCTGCTCAGCAATGCGGTAAAATTTTCTGCTGAAGACGGAACGATCCAGGTCAACGCTTCGTGCCATGACCATCAATTATCAATAGCCGTGAAAGACAATGGTATAGGTATATCGGAAGAAGACCAGCAGCATTTGTTCAGCAGCTTTTTCCGCGGAAAGAATGCATTGAACATCCAGGGCACCGGTCTGGGCCTGCACATCGTAAAGCGATATGTAGAACTACTCCATGGGGATATCCAATTTGAAAGTAAATTGAACGCCGGCACCAAAGTGACCATTACCTTGCGGGAATTGCATGAGCAACCTGCTGAGGAACCTGCCCCTTAAGAATTGCAGGAGAAAATCACGTCAGTGGCATATCACCGGATCGGGTGGCGCCTCTGCCATTACCGGGCTGATAAAGGGAATGCCGAGATTTAACCCGCGAAGAATCAGTATCACGCCCATGGCCGTAATGAACCAGGGAACGGCTTTCCTGAATTGCCGCCGTATATCCAGCGACAGCATATAGCGCAGGCTGGTGAGCGCCAGCATGGCCGGCAGTGTACCGGCTCCAAACATTGCCATAAATACCACGGCATTACCCATGCTGCTACTGCTGAGCGCGGCGGCAACAGCAATGTATACCATGCCGCAGGGCAACAAGCCGTTGGTCATGCCCAGCAGAAAATAATGGCGCTTTTTACCCTGGCGCAGGAACCGTCCCATCCATTGCTGCACCCATTGGGTGAATCTTTGCATCCAGGAGAATTGAAGCTGTTTTCTTGGTATAAAATAATGAACGGCCAGGAAGAGCGTTACAACACCCAGAATTACGGATAACCATTGCTGTAAGCCTGCTATATATACGCCGCGACCGGCCAGGCCAAACAGTAGTCCCAACAGTGAGTAGGTGGTTACCCGTCCTGTATGATAGGCTGTATAGGCCAGCGATTGTCCTGCTTTGGAAAACTGTTGTACGGGCAAAGCCAGCGCCAGCGGGCCACACATGCCCACGCAATGTAAACTGCTTACCAGTCCCAGTAAACCGCCTGCCAGCGCTGTCTGCCACATATGGGTTATTGTATGGTTATGGGTTGTTCAGTATAATAGTGTTCGCCATTCACCTGCCAGCTGATGCGTGCCGTGTAACGCGCCGGGTTGAATGCTGCCAGGGAGATGGTTTGTATTCCCCCTTCTACATTGTTCAAGGATACATGTCGGTCGTACTGCGCATTGTAATTGCAGTAAAACCAGATTTTTCCCTGCAGCGCCAGTCCCTTCATTTCTTCGGGAAATTTGATGGCAAGGCTATCGCCCTGTTGTTGCAATTGCACAGCGCTGCTGAGCGCATTGGCGCGGTTCGTACCATCGATCACCTGTTGGTATTGCAGTTCTTCCTTGTAGTAATCCTTCGTTACCAGCTCGAAATTGGTTTGCATGCTACGCACTACCAGGAATGCCATCAAACCGCCAAACGCCAGGAAAGCCAGTATCAGTTTATGTCCCCAATTGAATGTCATGGTTGTTGTATTTCTGGAATGTTCTTGAAATATGCTTCCTCACTCAGTGACAGGTCCCAGGAAATTCGTTTTTATTTCATCGATTTTCTTATCGCCGTCGTACAAGCCGATGCGTATTTCTGTTTTACGATTGTAAATGATGTTCCTGGGTAAGATTACGAAGAACGATCCTGTGCCCTGTCCTTCATCTTTCACTGCAATAGTGGGATTACCACCGATGATTTCAATACGGCCCGGCATGCGTTCGAGCTTTAACCGGAGCGGTATCTGCTTCGTGGTTTTGTTGGCCACTTTGATATTATACAGGTTCGATACGCTGTCTTTTCCTTTTTCCTGGTATAAAATACCGGGCGTTCGCATAATAGTGGTATCCACTTCCTTCCGTGTAAACAGCATGAACGCCAGCATGGTGGTAAGCACCAGTAGCAAAACGGTATACAGTTTCATGCGACCGGTATACCGGAGTGGTTCCTGTTTTTCTATACCTGTTTCGCTGGCATAGCGGATCAATCCGAGCGGCCGGTTGATTTTTTCCATGATGGCATTGCAGGCATCAATGCAGGCAGTACAGCCCACACATTCCATTTGGGTGCCATTGCGGATGTCGATGCCGGTAGGGCACACTTTCACGCACTGCATACAGTCGATGCAATCGCCGCCCTGTTTTTCTTTTTTCTTGTTGAATTTCTCCCGGGGTTCGCCGCGTTTGTAGTCATATGCCACAATCATGGAGTTCTTATCGAGCAACACGCCCTGCAAGCGGCCGTAAGGACATACTACCGTGCATGCCTGTTCGCGGAAGAAGGCGTACACGGCATAAAACACGCCGGAGAATATCATGATGGAAGTGAGCCCTGCTATGTGCTCAGATACCGGTTCGGTAATGATCTTCCACAGTTCCTTCATGCCAATGATATACGCCAGGAAAAAATTGGCAATGATGAATGAGAGCAGGTAGAATATTACGTGTTTACTGGCCTTGCGAATAAGCTTGTTGGCGGTCCAGGGGGCTTTGTCCAGGAGCCGCTGTTCCGCCGCATTGCCTTCAATGGCGTACTCGATTTTCCGGAACAGCATTTCCATAAAAATGGTTTGCGGGCAAACCCATCCGCAAAACAGCCGGCCAAAGGCTGCAGTAAAGAGCACAATGAAAACAATGAAGGTGATCATGGCCAACCCGAATATGAAAAAATCCTGTGGCCAGAACACCTTCCCGAAAATGATGAATCTTGCTTCCGTTACATTAAAAAGGAACAAGGGCCTTCCGTCAATATGAATAAAGGGAAGGGTAAAGAACACTGCAAAGAAAAACCAGCTTACAATGGTACGGATAGTATAGAAACGTCCTTTTGGTTTTTGGGCATAAATCCATTTTCTCTTGCCCTTTTCATCGATGGTAGCAATACGGTCGCGGAACGACTCGTTTTGCTGTTGTTTTACGGTTGATATGTCTCCTCCTCTGTTTTCCACTGCTTAGGCATTATTAGTTAGCGGCTGCTGCCGCAGTGCTATCCTGGGCAGCGCCAGTATTTTCAGACTCTTCTTCTATATACAACACCCCCTGGTGTTCTTTCGGATTGGGCGGATTGGTGCCGCGCAATGATTTGATGTAACTGGTTACCTGCGCCATTTGTGCAGGCGACAAATCTTCTTTCCAGCTTTTCATACCTTTTTCCGGCACGCCATATTTGATCGTTTTGAAGATAGATTGTACGCTGCCGCCATGCAGCCAGTAGTCGTCGGTAAGATTGGGACCAACGCTGCCTTCGCCTGCATTACCATGACAGGGCGCGCAATTCACGGTGTATATTTTTTTGCCTGCGGCCAGGTCGCTGGCATCTGTGAGCAGTTTTACCGTGTTTTCATCCACCAGGTTGGCGGCTTTTTTGAGATATGCTTCTTTTTCTTTCGCCGCTTTTGCCATGGCTATCTGGAATTCCTGTTCACTGGAAGGGGCGGTGTGCGATACATGGTGTCGCCAGAGATAGATTGCAGCAAACACAATGGTTACGTAAAAACCATACAACCACCAGGGCGGGAGCCGGTTGTCCAGTTCGCGAATGCCGTCATAATCATGCCCCAGGTCGAGTTTGGATTCTTCCTCCACCGGCTTGAATTTGTTGAAGCGTGCCCACCAGGCTGCAAAGCTGGTACGTGTCTTTTGCGTGGCCGGCGCAGTTGCTGCCGTTGCAGCTTTTCTGCGGGCGAGTAATAAACGCAATTGGAGTACCAGCACCAGCAGCACGATCAATTCCACCAGCACAACGCCGGTCATGAAATAAAATGCAGTGGGGGATAATCCACCGATGCGTTTTGTTGTTTCGGCAATTGCTGTTTCAGTCTGTGCCATCAGGCCGGGCGAAAAGAGCAGCAAACCAATAATGGTGGCGATAGTGGCTGCGCTTTTGCTGCCGCTTGCTTCCTTTTCCTCTTGTTTCTCCCGGTCGAGCTTCCACGAAGCGGCTCCAACCAGTACGTTGGCAACCAGTGCAATGGCCATCAGGAGAATGATCATGATGATCAGCATCCAGGTGACCAGCGGCTGCGATATGGATTGTACACGTGGCCCATTGTTTTGCGCCATTGCAGCGCCGGCCTGCAATACCAGGAGCATCAGCGGAGCCAGCAGCTTCGCAGTTATTTTGATACCTTTTACATATGAACGGATGCGGTACATAAAAATTTATTTGAAGGTTTACCCATGCAATAACTAACTGAACTATCCCTCGAGGGGTATGCGGCTGTTGGCACGCATGGTTTTCTTATCGGCCCTGATCACGTACAGGAGCACCACCAGGAAGAACAAACCGAATATCACAAACGACAGCAACGGATAGATGCTGATGCCGGTGATGCTTTCGAGGTAATGAATGAATTTCATAGTTCTTTCGATTGTTAATGATATATTTTATTTACGCTGCACACTGCTATTTGTCTGCCACCTGGTTGGCAGGCGCGGCCTTGATATCCTTCCCTAACCGTTGCAGGTAGGCGATGAGCGCAATAATCTCTGCGTCTTTCGGCGTTTCGATCTTGTCCATTTTCAGGTTGATGCGTATAGCGTTTGCCTGCGCCATCAGTTCCTGGTTGGCAACCTTGTCGTACCCTTCAGGATAGGGAACGCCCAGTTTCTGCATGGCCCTGATCTTGGCCGGCGTAGAAGCCGTATCGATTTTGTTGTCCAGCAGCCAGGGATAGGGCGGCATTATGGAACCCGGCGACATCAGTTTGGGATCGAGCATGTGGTTGTAATGCCAGCTGTCTGGGTACTTGCCACCTACTCTTGCCAGGTCGGGACCGGTTCTTTTGGAACCCCACTGGAAGGGATGGTCATACACAAACTCTCCGGCCTTGGAATATTCGCCATAGCGGGCATGCTCATCACGGAACGGACGGATCATTTGCGAGTGGCATACATAGCAGCCTTCGCGGATGTAAATGTCTCTTCCCTGCAGTTCAAGCGGTGTATAAGGTTTTACACTGGCTATGGTAGGTACATTCGATTTTACCAGGAAGGTGGGTATCATTTCCAGTGCGCCGCCGATAGCTACCACGATAAGGCTCAGTACCAGCATGGTTACCGGTTTTCTTTCCAGGCGGCGGTGCCAGTATTCGCGACCCTCCGAAGAATGTTTCGGCAATGGCGCTGCTTCGGCAGCTTCATTGGCAATGAAGGAACCCTTGCGGATGGTTTTTACAATATTGTATACCATCAGGAAGGCTCCAATCAGGTACAGCGCGCCCCCCACGCTACGGGTGATGTACATGGGTATGATGTGGGTAACTGTTTCGAGGAACTGGAATTTCAATTGCCCTTCTTCTGTGAAAGTCTTCCACATCTGTGCCTGTGTAAAGCCTGCCCAGTACATCGGTACAGCATACAACACGATGCCGATAGTGCCTAGCCAGAAGTGATTGGTGGCCAGTTTTTTCGAGTACAGTTGCGTTCCCCACATTTTGGGCACCAGCCAGTAGAGAATGCCGAATGCCATGAAGCCATTCCATCCCAACCCACCTATATGCACATGCGCAATGGTCCAGTCGGAGAAGTGTGAAATAGCATTAACATTTTTCAGCGACAACATCGGACCTTCAAAGGTGGCCATACCATAACAGGTTACGGCTACCACAAAGAACTTGAGCACCGGGTCTTCCCGCACTTTGTCCCACGCGCCACGCAAGGTGAAGAGGCCGTTGAGCATACCGCCCCAGCTCGGTGCGATCAGCATTACCGAAAACACCACGCCTAAGGATTGTGCCCAGTCTGGCAGGGCCGTATACAGCAAATGGTGCGGGCCTGCCCAGATATAAATGAAGATGAGCGCCCAGAAGTGAATGATCGAAAGGCGATAGGAATAAACAGGCCTGTTGGCTGCCTTGGGCAGGAAATAATACATCAAACCAAGAATGGGCGTGGTAAGAAAGAAAGCCACGGCATTGTGTCCATACCACCACTGCACCAGCGCGTCCTGCACACCTGCATACCAGCTGTAACTTTTCAGCCACGACACGGGCAGCTCAAACGAGTTTACAATGTGCAGCAACGCAACCGTTACCCAGGTAGCAATATAAAACCATATGGCTACGTAGAGGTGACGTTCCCTGCGCTTCAGGATAGTGCCAAACATGTTGATGCCAAAGACAACCCATACCAATGTAATGGCAATGTCGATGGGCCATTCCAGTTCCGCATACTCCTTGCCGGTAGTATATCCTAAAAACAAGGTGAGTGCGGCGGCGGCAATAATGCCCTGCCAGCCCCAGAAATGAATTTTACTCAGCAGGTCGCTGTACATACGGGCCTTACAGAGCCGCTGCAGCGAGTAGTACACGCCCATGAAAATACAGTTGCCTACAAAGGCAAAAATGATGGCATTGGTGTGTACAGGCCGCAGCCTTCCGAAAGTGGTGGGGGCAAAGTTGAGCGAACTTGCCGGATAGTATAACTGAATGGCTGCCCACAGGCCCGCTAACATGCCCACAATTCCCCACAAGGCAGTAGCATAAGCAAACCATTTCACAATCCGGTTGTCGTAATGGAATTTTTCTAGTTGCATATGGTAGGGTCCTTATTTAGTGTTTGTACGGTTGATTGTTTGTTCCGGTGCTGGTTGTTCGGGTGAATGGGAAGGGGCCGCTGGTGAATCGAACAATATGCGTCGCGGCGGAGAATAATCATCGTCAAACTGTCCATTCTTTACACTCCAGATAAAAGCAGCCAGGAAAAGGGCTGCCACTGAAATGCTCGCTACCAGCAGAATTACGATTGCGCTCATAATTTGTTAATTCGGTGTAAAAGTAGAAGCGCATCGTTAGCGGTCTTATGACAGGTCTCAAAACAAAAACTGATCTTAATCAGCAGGCAAAGCCCTGGTCACCAATAGCAGGTGCGCATCACTTCTCTATGAAATGTTTAATCAGTTGTTGATTGGAAATCGTGTATAAATTTGGAAACCGTGTATAAATATTGCCCGTTCACAACTTCAATCTTTTTGCAGCAAGATTGCTGGCGCCGAAAGTGATCAGCAGAATACTGATGGAACTGGACGGCATCAGGATAGCCGCAATGAGCGGCGAAAACGTGCCCTGCACGGCGAAGTAGATCCCTATAATATTGTACACGATCGATACAATGAAACTGGCGATTACAATCTGCCGGTTCTTTTTGCACAGTTCGATAATGCGATTCAGTTTGGGAAGTTGCGCAGCTTCTGCAATAGCGTCACTGGCAGGAGTAAAATTGTTGCAGTCTTCAGCTATGGCAATGCCGGCATCGCTTTGTTTCAAAGCGCCTGCATCGTTCAATCCATCACCGATCATCAGCACGCGGTTGCCCTGCTGCTGTAGTGATTGAATATATTGTAGTTTGTCTTCGGGCTTTTGATGAAAACGAATGGTGGAGCGTTTACCTGCCAGGTGTTGCAGGATTTCGCGTTCTGATGCATTGTCGCCCGATATTACTGATAGCTTATAGTCTCTGCCCAGTTCGGCCAGCAATTGCGGTATATGCTGCCGGTAGTGATTCCTGATCACAAAATAACCATATGGTTTTTTCTCGATGGCGAGATAGACGGTAGCGCCTGCATGTTCTCCTGAAACAGATTTTGCGCCGGTAAACGCAGCAGACCCGAGTGCAATATGCACGTCCTGTACCAGTCCTTCAATGCCTTTGCCAGGCAATTCACGAAATACTTCGGTGCGCACTTCGGGATTGCGTTCCAGGAAGGCGGCCAGTACGCGGCTCAGCGGATGGTTCGATTGTGCTGCCAGCGCTGCAATCTGCCATGTTTGTTCTGCCGTTAAGGGTTTGCCATAATAAGCCACTTCCTGTTCACGTGTAGTGGTAAGGGTGCCTGTTTTGTCGAACACAATATGATTGGCCCTGGCTATCTGCTCAATAGTGGCTGCATTGCGCAAATAAAATTTGTTGCGGCCAAGTATGCGGAGAATATTGCCATTGGTAAAAGTGTTGGACAATAACAACGCACACGGACAGGCAATGATGAGGATAGCGGTAACGGCATTCCAGATTTTGTCCGGACCGTAGAACCACCAGTAAGTGGCTGTTATGGCTGCAATGGTAAATACTATGTAAGTAAAGTAGCGGGCTATCAGGTGTACAAATGATTGTCCTTTCTGCTCCGGTTGTTGCTTCCATTCTTCCCGCGACCAGAGTTGGGTGAGGTAACTTTGCGTTACTTCTTTTATCACCAGCACTTCAATGGCGCCGGCCGTTTGTTTGCCGCCAGCATATACTATCTCACCCATTTCTTTGGGCACGGGTACTGATTCGCCGGTAACGAAGCTGTAATCAATCAGCGCTTTTCCTCTTGTAAGGATGCCATCGGCCGGGATCAGTTCTTCGTTATGGACCAGTAGCGTATCGCCTACTTTCACCTCGGGAAGCGATACAGGGACTTCCTGACCATCTTTCAATACCGTGACGGCAATGGGAAAATAGGACGTATAATCTCTTTCAAAGGACAATCTGCGATACGTGCGTTCCTGCAACACCCTGCCGGCAAGCATAAAAAATACAATGCCTGCCAGGCTATCGAAATATCCGGCGCCTGTGCCGCTTAACACTTCCCACACGCTGCGGCCATAGGTTACTAATATGGCCAGCGCAATGGGCGCATCGATGTTGAGGTGTTTGTGTTTAAGCGCTTTCCATCCTGAACTGAAAAAAGGAATGGAACTATAAAAGAATACCGGCAATGCCAGTATGAAATTCAATGTGCGAAAGACGCCCTGCAGGCCCAGGTCTGCTGCTTCAATGCCCAGGTATTCCGGGAAGCTGAGCAGCATGATATTGCCAAAACAGAAACCGGCTACTCCTAACTGATAGATCATGCTGCGCGGCACTTTGGGGCGAACAGATTTCAGATCATTGAGACTGATATAAGGTTCGTATCCGATAGAGGTAAGCAATTCCGCAACACCGCGCAGGGAAATCTGCGACTGGTTGAAAACAACAGACGCTTCGCGCCGGGGAAAATCCACTGTACAACGCACTATACCTTTGTGGAGGCGATGCAGGTTTTCCAGCAGGTACAAACAACTGCTGCAATGGATCTGCGGCAGGTAAAAGGTTACATAGGTCTGCTTTTCATCTTTGAAAGAAATAAGTTGCTGTTCAATAGCGGCATCTTCGAGGAAAGCAAATTTATTGTGCCGCACTTCCTTTCTTTGATTGATCCCAGGGGTAGGGTTGAGGGTATAGTATTCGCACAGGCCGGACTGGTTCAGCAACTGGTATACCATTTTGCAACCTTCGCAACAAAAATGTTTGTTGTCTGCCTCAATCACGCCGCCGATACAATCTTCTCCGCAATGAAAACATACAAGGGTTTTCCCGGTCGCTGTTGAGCTCATAGGTTTCGTTTAATGAGCGAAAATAGTATGGCCGCCATGCCGGTGCATTGACCCTTGTCAAAGAAATAAGTGAGTTTCATCAATCCTTAATTCAAGGCATCTTAGTACATTTATTTTTATAATTCACTTGCAATGAAGCGCATATTAGTAATTGATGATAACAATGATATCCGGGAAAATACCGCCGAGATCCTTTCGCTGGCCAACTACGAAACATATACCGCCGAAAATGGCAAGAAAGGAGTGGAAATAGCGCTGAAGGAAAAACCCGACCTTATTGTGTGTGATATCATGATGCCCGACCTTGACGGGTATGGAGTATTGCACTTATTAAAAATGAATCCCGAAACTGAGCATATTCCCTTTATATTTCTCACCGCCAAAACAGAAAGAAGCGATTTCCGCAAAGGCATGGAAATGGGGGCTGATGATTACATCACCAAACCCTTCGACGACCTGGAATTGCTGAAAGCCATTGAAACACGACTGAAGAAAGCGGCCATTATCCAGGGAGCCTACAAACCGGGCGATGCCGGCGCCAATGACCTGATCAAAGACCTGAAAGGAAGCGGGTTGCTGGCGTTGAATGTGGACCAGTACGACACAGAGAACTTTACCAAAAAGCAATTGGTATACAAGGAAGGCAGCCGCCCGAAATACCTGTATTATGTAAAGAGCGGAAAGATCAAAACGTTTAAAATGCATGAAGACGGCAAAGAGTATATCACCAACCTGTACAGCGCCGGTGACTATATGGGACATATACCTTTGCTGGAAAACACGAACTATACGGAAACGGCCGAAGTGCTGGAAGATGCAGAACTGGTAATGATTCCCAAAGACGATTTCCTGCAGGCAGTGTTTAACGACATGAGCATTGCCACCCGCTTCATCCGCATTATTGCCAATGATGTAAAGGAAAAAGAACAGCGCCTGCTGAACCTTGCCTACGATTCGTTGCGCAAAAGAGTGGCCAAGGCCCTGGTGGATATCCAAAACAGGTTCAGTAAAAATAACAGTGGTAACATCTCTATTGACATCAGCCGCGAAGACATTGCGCAATACATTGGTACGGCCACAGAATCGCTGATCCGCACGTTGAGCGATTTCAAATCGGAAAAACTCATTGAAATAAAAGAAGGAAAGATCCGGATACTGAATATTGAAAAACTCGGTAGTTTATTGTATTAATGCCACGACTATAGGAACGACCGGGTTGTGTGAATGATCCGTTTGTATTAATGGTCGCTGTCGCGGTCAAGGTCATAATCTGATTTCCTGCCATCGTTCTTTTTGAACGACAATTCGCTGCCATGGGCGTTTTGCCGTTGCAACGTCCAGTTGTCTGTCATGGTGGTTTCCAGCCAGAGGTTGCCCGATTTGCGAAACACCTGTGCCTCCAGTCCGAAATTTTCCTGTAAAGCTTTTTCCAGTTCCAGTACCGTCATCGTTTCCGACAGCGGCAAGCGGCCGGCGGCTGCGGTTTTGCGCCAGGCGTCTTTCACCTTGGTTTGCGGGTGCAAACGCAAATCGGCGGTATACCGTTTGCTGGCGCTTCCGTTCCTGAAAAATTCAATTTTCAGGTATGGAAAGAAGCTGCTGAAATCCTTTTGCACGGCCGCTAACGTCCGCTCGCCATCAATCTCCAGGTACATATTCAATTTTGTTTATATATTTTAAGTCCGTCGAAAGTTTACCATGGTAAAGCTACAAGCCAGCTTATGCGGGAGCTATGATATAAAAACAGGGGCGGGCTGATTTTCGTCATATGCAGGATAGGACCTCTCATTCAAAAAACTGGTCCAGATCCCTTCTTTGTTTCTTCGTAGGCCGCCCGATCTTGCTGAGGCGTTTGCCGGTATGGAAACTGGCGGATTGAAATTGTATGCGTTCAATTTCTTCCGCGGGCGTAATATCTATGTAGTATTTGATGGCTTCGGAATAGGCCACGCGGTTGTGCAGTAAACCAGCTACCTTAATGCGCCAGCGTTTGGCCTCTGTTTTCACTTCATATTCATCGCCCACATGTACCTGTCGGGAAGCTTTTGCCTGTGCGCCCTGGAATTTTACTTTCCCGTTGTCACAGGCAGCGGCGGCCAATGTACGTGTTTTGAAAAGGCGGATGGCCCAAAGATATTTATCGAGGCGAAGTTTTTCGTTGTTGTCTGACATAATCACCATTTCAATCCGAACATCACCAGGAAGCAATGTGGTTCTTCAGCATTTCAGCACCAGCATGCATATTCCAAAATTAAAAAATCCCGGCCGCATTTGCGCGCCGGGATTGTTATAGTGAGTTTGATGTTACTTCATCTCCGCAAAGTACTTATGAAAATACGGTATGGTTTCAATACCCTTGTAAAAGTTTGCCAAATCGTATTTCTCATTGGGCGAGTGCAGGTTATCGCTGTCGAGACCAAAACCCATGAACACGATTTTCACGCCCAGTTCTTTTTCGAGGATGGAACAGATAGGAATACTGCCGCCGCCGCGCACCGGGATCGGCTTTTTGCCAAAAGTGCTTTCAATGGCTTTGGCCGCAGCCTGGTAAGCGGGAGAATCGATGGGGGTCATATAAGGTTCGCCGCCATGCAATTCATATGTTTCAACCGTTACGCCGGGCGGCGCAATTTTTTTGAAATGTTCCAGCAACAGTTTGGTGATTTTTTCCGAAGACTGGTTCGGCACCAGCCGTGCTGAAATTTTCGCATAAGCCTTTGACGGTAGTACGGTCTTGGAACCTTCACCTGTGTAACCTCCCCAGATACCGTTTAATTCCAGCGTAGGGCGAATGCCGGTACGTTCATTGGTGGTAAATCCTTTTTCTCCCCAGAGTTCTTTTATGCCCAGGTCTTTTTTGTATTCCTCTTCATCAAAAGGCGCCTGCGCCATCAGTTTTCTTTCTTCGGCAGAAGCTTCTACCACATCATCGTAAAAACCGGGGATGGTGATGTGGTTGTTTTCATCATGACAGCTCGCGATCATTTTCGCCAGCATCGTAATCGGATTCGCTACAGCGCCTCCGTAGGTACCGCTGTGCAGATCGCGGTTGGCGCCGGTTACTTCTACCTGTATGTAGGAGAGCCCGCGTACGCCAATATCCATAGAGGGCGTATCAAGACTGATCATGGCGCTGTCGCTGATGAGAATCACATCGCACTTCAGCAGGTCTTTGTGTGCAGCAACAAATTTGCCCAGGTTGGGCGAACCAATTTCTTCTTCTCCTTCAATCAGGAATTTGATATTGGTAGCAAGCGCATTGGTTTTGGTAAGGATTTCCAGCGCTTTGATATGCATGTAGAATTGTCCTTTATCATCCGCAGCGCCGCGTGCGTAAATGCGACCGTCTTTGATTACCGGCTCGAAAGGCCCGCTATGCCACAGCTCCAGCGGATCGGGCGGCTGCACATCGTAATGGCCATACACCAGTACAGTAGGCTTTGACGGGTCAACTATTTTTTCGGCATATACTACCGGGTGTCCTTCCGTAGCATAGATGGCGGCCTTGTCGGCGCCGGCTTCCAGCAAACGGTCTTTTACCATCTCTGCACATTTTTTCATATCACCCTTGTGCGCACTGTTGGCGCTTACAGAGGGAATGCGCAGCAGGTCTAACAATTCATTCAGGAAACGGTCTTTGTTTTTTTCCTGGTATTCTTTCCATGACTGCATAAGCAAATAATTTACGTAACGCGAATGGCGTAAATAATGGCGCGAACAAGCGCGCGGAATGTCCACAAACAACGTGGATGAGCGCGAATTTACAGGAATGGGTTTGAATAAGGCAGATAATTTGAAGACCGGAAGGTATATTCATTGGGCAATTGCAGGTACGCTCGGGGAAAGTATTACATTTTTTCAACCAATATGCGCAGCATCGTCCCGGCGCTCGTTCGTTGCTACGGAGTGCTTTTTATCGGTAAGAATATCACCAAGCGTCCATTCTATTCTTCGCTGAAAGGGCTTTTGTCTAACTGCACAATTGTCTTTGGTACAGATGGGGCAGGAAATATCCAGGCAGGGATCGGTGTGCACAAACATTTCTATAGCATTGCCAAATTCGCGCCGGATCAGGGAACCCAGCTCTTCCACTTCTTTATGCGCTTCGATCACATTCAGGTACCAGGGAACAGTAAGATGGCAATCGATGTGTAAGGTACCGCCGTATTTGATAATGCGGAAATTGTGCAAATCAATCCAGTTCTCGCGACGGTTGGCGTTTAATATGTTCAGCATCCTGGTCAGCAGCTCTTTATCTGCTTCATCCATAATGCCCGCCACCGAACGGCGCAAAATGCGGTAGCCGGTCACCAATATAATCGAAGCAAAAATGAGGGCCACCACGCTGTCGAGCCACTCTTTCCCGGTAAGCAGGATGAGGCCCAGGCCCAGCAATAATCCCAGTGTTGACCAGGTATCGGTTTGCAGATGGCGCCCGCTGGCGATCAAAGCCAGTGAGTGATTCTTCTTTCCCTGCCGCACGCTGATATAACCTACAATGAAATTGATCACGGCAGTGATGCCCACCAGTACGATACCGGTATCCAGTTCGTGCAGTGGTTCGGGATTGAAAAAGTTGTCAACAGCGGCATAAATGGTAACCACACCGGCAATGGAGATCAGGGTGCCTTCTACAGCTGCCGACAAAAATTCTGCCTTGCCGTGGCCATAAGGATGGTTTTCGTCGCGGGGCTGTGCAGCTATGTACAGGCTGTACAATCCTATGAAACCAGCTATCACGTTTACCGTACTTTCCAACGCATCATTCATGATGGCCACTGACCGGGTGAGATAATATGCCACCACCTTGATGATGAACAAGAGCACCGCCACGGTTACCACCCACTTCTGTGTGTTCAGGTTTTGCCTGCCGTAAGTCAAAACAGAGGTTTTGCGCTCAATGTAGGTATTTTTTGCTTTTTCGCTTTTGCCAAAACCGGTTTGTGCAACAAAAAAACCTTTGCGTATGCAAAGGTTTTTTTGTTGATGAAAAATATCAACAGACGTTATTGAGGTACCCTAACGTACTACAATGATCTTTTCGGTAAAGTGACCATCCTTTCCAAAGGCGTTGAGTATGGTGAGTACATAAGTGCCTGCGCTGAGACCATGCACATTTACCTCCTGCGTACCATTTACCACCAAGCGTTGTACTGTTTTGCCTGTGATGTCGGTAATAATGGCCTGTTTCGATTCGTCGATGCCTTCCATCCTGATTTTGAACTGGCCATGGCTCGGGTTGGGCATGATCAACACGCTGATAGTGCTGGTGCCGGAACCGTCAACGGCCTTGATGAGCGAATAGTGCGCCCTGTTATCCAGGTCAACCTGCCGTAGCCGGTAGTAGCTGATGCCAGTGTAGCTGTTGGCATCATTATAACTATAGTTGAGCGGCAGCGTGCTGTTGCCATCGGGTGCCTGCGAAGCAACAAATCCTTTGGTGTCGAAAGTGGTTTCGTTGTCGAGGCGGCGTTCTATATAAAATCCTTTGTTGTTCTGTTCGGTTTCTGTTTCCCAGGTAACCAGTACGGTCGTTCTTGTAGAACGTTTGGCATCAAATCGTGCAAGGGTTACCGGTAAAGAAGCAGATAATATGCCTATAGCAAATTCGCTGAAGGTGCTGATATTGTTGCGGCGTGCATAACCATGGGCCACCAGGCGGCCGTCGCCGTCATCAGGTTCAACGATACTGCCTGGGGGCACCCTCCATTCGGCCGCATTTACGGAACCTTCAGGACGGCGCAGAATGGTAAACCGGTTATCAGTCAGTCCGCCAAATCCATTGAGGTACAGTTTCAGGTCGTACCGGCCGCCGGTGGGTTCCGCGTCAGGCACCAGGTGCCACACACCGCCATCGTGAATGCTGCTGTATACCACGCCTCTTTCCGAAACAGCCAGGCCATCATCAGTCCCCACTTTGGGCGCAAAGAACGCATCAATATAGGTAATGTTGGTAAGCGGGCTGGCAGTAAGGTTGTCCATTTCTGCCAGGTTGTGCTGTGTACCATTGCCTACCGGAAATGTATAACTGTTTTCCGTAGCCGGATTGATATAGCGGCGAAGATTGCCATTGATCCAGCTGTTGGCGAAATTGGTATTGCCTGCACCGGCTTCAATGGCTGCTGGCGATGTATTCAGCGCAATAGCGCGAAAGGCGCCTGTATTCACCGGGCCATTCACCAGGTACCATTTGTTGGAGCTGATATTGCTGCCCAGGTTCAGGCCGCCGTTATTCACTTCAATTCTTTCGATGGTATTGGTCGATGTGATCGTTTGAACGCCTGTATGGTTAAAAACAAGCGTACCCGTACCCTGGTAGCCGCCGGTGGTATTGTCTGCCCAATCGCCGGTACCGGATATGGTATTGCCCTTAACCGTAATGGTGCCATTGTTGGTCAGTGTACTGCCAGTGGCAAGGGTCACCCCTCCCAGCACCGTTACCTGAGTACCGGGTTGCACGGTCACCACGGCGCCGTTCTGCACACGGAGTACTTCCTGTGCGCCGCTGGCAATGGCGAATGTGCTGAACAGGGTTATGAGTATTGTCTTTTTCATACTAATGATTTGAGTCCAATGGTCCTGGTGATAACCGGGAACTAAGAAACGTAAATATCCAGTAAATACCTCGTGGCTTAAATGACTATTTAGTAAACGGGTACACCGGGAACGGTTGGTTGTTGCCCGCAAGCGTCCTGGAATGCCCGGTAGCGATACCACGCGTACACTTCCGGACCGCCGCCTGCATGCCCGCTGCGCAGGCCCTGGAGGCCATGCATCCCGACCAATCCGGACATGTTAAAAAAGTCCCTTTTCTGGCATTGACGGCATTGGGGTAAATCCAAGGCTGCCTATTGCTTATACACCACGAAACTGAAGCTGGCATCGGTGGCAGCTCCGCTCAAATTGTAGGTTCGTACCTGCAGATTCCCGCCACCGCTGCCTGCCACCGCCACTATGGGTGAAGAAGTGGCCGGTGTAACCACTGTGGTATAATTTGTATACAGGAAATTTTCTCCCGATATGGTGATGGTATACACGCCTACCGATGAACGGGAAACGGTGAAATTTCCGCTGCCATTCGATATGCTGCCTGCAGCAGCTACTTGTCCGTAGCAGATAGGCATCAGGTTGGCCGAACCGGTATTGGGACCTTGCAATTCACCACGGATTTTTGCATTGCCTTGCACATCGAGCCTTTCAGCGGGATTGAAATTTCCGACACCCAGGTAACCATCGCCCCGGATGGTCATGGCGACGCCTGCGGTAGTGGCAAAATCAAAAAAGCAGTTGCCGGCCGAGGTCCCGATAATCGATCTCATTTGCCAGTATTGAAGGCCGGTAGTTGTACGGCCGAAATGTATAATAGGGCCGGCTGTCGCGGAGGAGTCCATCAGGCGCAGGGTAGGATTGGTGGTGGTAGCATAATGGTTTATCTGCAACCGCCCCTCGGGAATATGGGTGGCGATGCCCAGGTACCTTCTTTGATCGAAACGCATCAGGTATTTGGAACTCCCGGTACCGTCGTCGGGGTCGAAGTAAGTGATCCCGAGGCCGTGACGGGAAACATCGGAGCCCACATAGGACTGCAGTTGATAGTATTTGTTGGAATTGGCATTTCTAAACTTGATGATGTTCAGGGAACCATTGCTGGCAACGGCATCGGGTTCGCCATGGGCAATCAATTCCAGGTGTGGAGGATCGGTGGTGCCAAAATGTTTGTTGGAAATGCTCAGTACTCCCAGGATACCATCATGCACGCCGCCCACCCGAACATTGTTGTAATTCACCAGCATTACAGAATCGTTATTGCCGTTTTTTACCAGTAAGTTGGGGTCGTAGCCAGTGCCCCTCACCGTTAGCTTCACGGTAGGATTGGGTTCGCCAATTCCTACGTGCTGGCCCAGTGCGGTGCAGGCAGCTACCACAAAGAAGGAAAAGAGAAAGAGCTGCTTCATAGAAACCGTTTTACTTGTTTGAAGGTGATACAGGAAATTGCGTTCAAATGTACCCGCAAGCAAACGGTAAGGCAACTACATGATGATGTAGCAGGGAACGGGCCGGCTCAGATCAACCTGTCTTTGATGGCTTTCGACACCGCTTCCGTAGCGGTATGTACATGCAGTTTGTCGTAGATTTTTTTGATGTAGAAGCGAACGGTATCGTGACTGATCTTCAGTTCGGCGGCGATCATTTTATAGCTGAAGCCCTGCACCAGTAGTTGCAGTATGCTGATCTCCTTTTCCGACAGGTCGGTTTTCTCCTGCTGGGGATTGTGCGCCGGTGGGATCATCTGCAGCACTTTTCGTGCAATGGTGCCTGTCATAGGCGCGCCGCCGGTAAGCACGTTGCGGATGGCGTCGGGAATTTCTATCGAAGCATATCTTTTGAGAATATAACCCGACGCGCCGGCACAAATGGCTTTGAAAATATTTTCATTATCATCGAAAACGGTCAGCATAATGATAGGCAAACTATCATTGATCCTGCGGATGCGCCTTACTGCTTCCACGCCGGTCACTTCGGGCATGTCGATATCCATCAGCACTACATCGGGCTGTAATTCACGCACGTCTGTTTCCACTGTTTCCGCATTGGGAATGCCTGCCAGGAACTCCATGTCCGGTTCTTCATCCAGCAGCGTTTTCATGCTCTGGCGCAATGCCTCATTGTCGTCGTATAACAAAACTCTGGTAGCCATGTATTTTGCAATATAGGAGAAATGCGGAAATGTGCGCACTACATCATGATGTAGCAAATCAGCCCTTTGATTTTTTCGATTGGCACAGGAAAAAATCACACATTGGCGGCGGCCTTTTTGCGCAGCGGGCGAATGGCCGGCACTACGCGCCTCATTTTCCGGAACAAACGGAAGTACAACTCCTTATTGAATAATTGCGAGTCGTGCAGCGCTTTATAGATCAGGAAGAAACTGATGGGCACCAGTACAGCTGTGGAGAGCCACATCCCGGCTGCGGGTTGCAATACATCTTCCTTTACAAACTTCTTTCCGAAATTATTCAGCAGAAAGAAAATCACGAAGAACACAACGGCAAATACCACGGGCGTTCCAATTCCTCCTTTACGCACAATCGATCCCAGTGGCGCGCCGATCAGGAACAATACGATGACGGCGGCAGAAAGCGTAAATTTTTCATGCCATACCATTAAATGCAAACGCAGGTCTTTGCGCTTGCTGTTGAATTCAATAGCCATTCCCTCCACAGCTGTTTTCAATGAAGTAGCATAGGTGATAGCTTGTTCCAGCACCGGGCGACGCAGGCTGTCGGGAATAATATGCATGAACGTATCGGTTTTCACCGGCGGCACTTTTATGTCGGCCCATCCCGTATCAAGGTATTTGATGAAGTTGAAATAGGATTGCATTTCCCGGATGCCGCGTTCTTCATATTGTTTGTTGGACCGCTCCAGCGAATCGATGGCTTTACCCAGTTGGCGTACGCTCAGCATTTCATAGCGGTCCCTGTAAATACTGTCGGGTGTAATGTTCAACTGCAGCGCACTGAGGTCAAGTACTTTTTTATATTCTTTAAAACCAAGCCGGATGTACTCGGCGCCGGTGGTGCTGTAGCGCTGTCCGCGTTCTTCGTAGCGCCAGCCATCCCGCAGCGTAAATTCCAGGAAGCGTTTATCGGCCGAAACGCGCATGATACCGCGTTCGGCAATGATGATATTGTCTTGCGGGCCCGGGCTGCTTTCATAAATAATGATATCGTGCAGGATGGAATCTTTTTCTTTCTTCGCCACCTTGATGGCGTATTCAGGTATGGTGGTATAGAACACGCCTTCTTTCAGGTCGAAGGCCGGTTTTTTATTCACGAGGTCATAATGCAGCGTTTTCATTTTCAAGTTGGCCACCGGGATCACATAGTTATTGAACATAAAGGCCAGCCCTGCCAGCAGCAGGGAAACGATCAGCAGCGGCCGCATGAAGCGCAGCAACCCGATGCCGGCCGATTTGATGGCCACCAGTTCAAACGTTTCTCCAAGGTTCCCGAAGGTCATAATGGAACTCAGCAGAATCGCGAGCGGCAATGCCATGGGCACCAACGTGGCGCTGAGATAGGTAACCAGTCTCAACATGGTATAGGTATCGATCCCTTTTCCTACAAAGTCGTCGATCCACAACCAGAAAAACTGCAGGATCAGCACGAACAGTGTCAGAAAAAACGTAGCGATAAAGGGCCCGATGAACGACCGCAGGACCAGTATGTCGAGTTTTTTTATCACAAATGATTGTTGAATGCTTTCAGCAAACAGCTTTCAAATAGCAATTGCTCAATAAAGCACACATGATGTCAGTTGCATCTTTTTTGATGCTTGCGTTTTGCTATTTGATGTTTACTTTAACAGTATGAACCCGGCAAAAATAACGCTTTCGGAAGAGGAATTGGAACTGGTGCAGAATGCCCGTGTGCTTTTAACAAAGAATACGATCATTGAAAAAGTATATGCGCTGTTTGGCGAAATAGCGCACCACATACGCGACCAGGTGTGGCAGCACCAATGGGCCTTGCCTCCGGAAGTGGCAGCTACAGACCCGAAAATATCGAGGGGTGAAAACTATAAGGGATTGCCGTATGTAATGCTGGATTATCCCAGGCTGTTCGGGAAAGAAAATGTATTTGCCATCAGGCTGCTGTTCTGGTGGGGGAATTTTTTCAGTGTTACGCTGCATCTCAAAGGCCAATACAAGCAGCTATATGTTTCCAATATAAAGAAGCAGTGGGAGCGGGCAACAAAAGCGGGCATTTATATCAGTATTGGTAACGACGAATGGCGTCATGATTTTGAAGCAGACAATTATATTCCCCTGCATCAGGTGGGTGCAGGCGCTGTGGAGGAAGTGCTATCGGCCCATGAGTTCTGTAAGCTGTCTGCCCGCATTCCTTTACACCAATGGGACGAGGCGCCGGTGCTTTTGCCTGAAATGTATGGAGTACTATTGGCTATAGCTGGTTGCTAATTGCCCAGGCGGTGGAACAAATCTTTTACCTGGTAGTCCCAAAGCTGACTCTGATCTTTTATGTCTTTTTTATCTGCAAAATCGCGTATGACAAGAATCGTTTGATTGGTTACTTCCGATTTTTCGATCCGAAATTCAAAGTATTCATCTTTAGGAGCGTGCAACCAGTGAAACCGTATGAACTTTTCTTCTTCGCTTTCCATCACTTCAGCCTTGTCGGTTGCGCCATTCCAGGAGAAACTGAAGACGTTGTCACGTTCATCTACTTTATCTGCAAACCATTCCTGTAATCCTGCCGGTGTGCTCAGAAATTCATACAATATGCTGGGCGAACATCTTACCGGATACTCTAACGTAAATTGTTGTTTCTTACTCATCTAACCCTTGTATTGATCTTTTTACAGTACCAATGCTGCAATAATAGAAAATATATAGTACCACCAAAATTTTTTTTGTATAAAACCGGCCCTTTTGGCGCAAATGCTAAAAAATAGGTTCAAAATAAAGAATGTGTTGGAAACCAGTTTCTTAAGTGGGATTCCCCCCCTTACTGCCGGGGGCCGGCGGGCAATGCATGATAATTACCGGGGGAATATATAAGAAAACGGCACGGTGTAGCGTTTTCTTTACGCTGTTAACTGTTAAACCTTTAAAACCCTTTAAAATGACCTACCTATGAGTATGCGTCAACTCAAGATCACGAAATCCATTACGAATCGTGAATCTCAGAGCCTTGAAAAGTACTTGCAGGAAATCGGAAAAGTAGAATTGATCGGACCCGAAGAAGAGGTAAGATTAGCCCGGCAGATCAAGCTCGGCGATCAGTCAGCCCTGGACAAGCTGACAAAGGCCAATCTCAGGTTCGTTGTATCCGTAGCCAAGCAGTACCAGAACCAGGGCCTTTCATTGCCGGACCTCATCAATGAGGGTAATTTAGGACTTATTAAAGCAGCACAGCGCTTTGATGAGACCCGTGGTTTCAAATTTATTTCTTATGCGGTGTGGTGGATACGTCAAAGTATCCTGCAGGCACTGGCCGAACAGTCCCGTATTGTTCGTCTTCCCCTCAACAAGGTAGGTTTAACAAACAAAATCCAGAAAGCATTCTCCCAACTGGAACAGGAATTTGAACGCGAACCTTCCCCGGAAGAACTGGCCGAAATGCTGGAACTCGAAACCGAGGAAGTGTCAGCCACCCTGGGCATTGCTGCCCGGCACGTAAGCATGGACACACCTTTGTCGGAGGGCGAAGACAACACACTGGTAGACGTATTGGTTAATCCCAATGCCGAACAGGCCAATGTAAACATCGAGCACAACGAATCGCTCAAACAGGAAATAGAGCGTTCGATGAAAATGCTCACAGAAAGGCAAAAGGAAGTGATCTGCTATTTCTTCGGAATTGGCGTTGATCATCCCATGAGCCTGGAAGACATTGGCGAAAAGTTCAATCTTACCAGGGAGCGTGTACGCCAGATCAAAGACAAGGCCATCACCAAGCTGAGAACCAATTCGCGCGCCAAGGCCCTGCGTGGCTTCCTGGGCGTTTAACCCTAAAAAGATGCTATAGGAAAGAACAATTTTACTTTTTACACGATTTAAGGTAACCTGCTGTTTCCCGTTCATGCCCGTGGAAGGCGCTGCGCATGGACCGGGAAATTCTGCTGCGCACTTGCCAATCTTCCTGTAAATTTGCAGACCTTATTGTAAGGTGAATGTTTTGATACATTCACCTTTGTTTTTTTAGTGGTATCTGAATTGATGGGTGTGGAGAGGCAAGCCCCTTTCCCCACCGATATGAAATATTAAATCACCGGACTATGTTCGAAAGTTTATCAGAGCGGCTCGAATCGGCCTTTAAACAAATTAAAGGCGAGGGCAGAATTACTGAATTGAATATTGCGGCTACCGTAAAAGACATTCGCCGTGCCCTCGTGGATGCTGACGTAAACTACAAGATTGCCAAGGAGTTTACTGATAAGGTAAAAGACAAGGCATTGGGCCAGAAAGTGCTCACCGCAGTAAGCCCCGGCCAGCTGATGGTAAAGATTGTGAAAGACGAGCTGGCCGAACTGATGGGGGGCAGCGAGAGCGAACTCAATGCCAAAGGCAATCCCGCCGTGATCCTGATAGCCGGTTTGCAGGGTTCCGGTAAAACCACCTTCAGCGCCAAACTGGCCAATTACCTGAAAACCAAAAAAGGACTGTCGCCCATGCTGGTGGCAGCCGACATTTACCGACCTGCGGCCATTGACCAGTTGAAGGTGCTGGGCGAAACCATTGGTGTTGACGTGTACAGTGAGCCCGAAAACAAAAACGCTGTGGAAATTGCGCAACACGCCATTAAGGAAAGCCGTAGCAAGAACAAAAATGTGGTGATCATAGATACTGCCGGACGGTTGGCCATAGACGAGGCGATGATGACCGAAGTAAGCAACATCAAATCGGCCGTGAACCCGCAGGAGATTTTGTTTGTGGTGGATTCCATGACCGGCCAGGATGCCGTGAATACGGCAAAAGCGTTCAATGACCGCCTCGACTTTACCGGTGTGGTGCTTACCAAACTGGATGGTGATACCCGTGGCGGTGCGGCGCTTTCTATCAAGTATACCGTAAACAAACCCATCAAGTTTGTAAGCAGCGGTGAAAAGATGGAAACGCTGGACGTGTTCTATCCCGAACGTATGGCCCAGCGTATATTGGGCATGGGCGATATTACCACGCTGGTAGAAAAAGCACAGGAGCAATTCAACGAAGAACAGGCGCGCAAGCTGGAAAAGAAAATCCGGAAAAACCAGTTCGACTTCGAAGACTTTAAACAACAATTGGAACAGATCAAGAAAATGGGCAACCTGAAAGATCTGTTAGGTATGATACCGGGGATAGGCAAAGCCGTGAAGGATATTGATATCAGCGACGATTCGTTTAAGGGGGTGGAAGCAATGATCAACAGCATGACGCCGCAGGAACGCCACAATCCCGAGATTATCGATATGAAGCGCAAAATGCGCATTGCCAAAGGAAGCGGCAAAGACATCAGCGAGGTGAATGCATTTATGAAGCAGTTCGATCAGATGAAGCAGATGATGAAGATGATGAACAAAATGCCTATGGGAGGTCGTATGGGCATTGGCAGAAGGTAAATGTTTCACCGTTAGTGCAGTAGAATTTTTAATTATAAATATTTGCGCACGTGCGGTACGTTTTTTGAATTGAATTATTAAATTTGGCGAAATAAGCCGGATTGCTATTTTTGCAATTCTTGAAAAGTAACCCTATTTGTTCACGCATTTAAATGTCTATTTAAGATGCCAGTTAAAATCAGACTGCAGCGACACGGGTCGAAAAAGCGGCCTTTCTATTTCATCGTAGTGGCCGACGCCCGTTCTCCCAGAGATGGTAAATTCATTCAGAAATTAGGTACCTACAACCCGCTCACTGTTCCGGCTACTATCCAGCTCGATCGTCAGAAAGCATTGGATTGGTTGCACAAGGGTGCACAACCGACGGATACGGTTCGCAGAATCTTGTCTTTCAAAGGTGTGCTCTACCTCAAACACCTGTTGCGCGGTGTTAAACTGGGCCTTTTTGATGAAGCTACCGCCATGGAGAAGTTTCAGAAATGGCATTCAGAACACGAGGTGCACGTTAAAAAGCGCCAGGAAGCGCATGCAAAAGACAAAAGAGCACGCCGGGCCGGTGGTCCGCCTGTAAGAAAGGCAAAAGGCGAGCAGTCTTAATGCATTAGTATAGCTTTCAACTTACTAAAATCCCGGCAGGCCGGGATTTTTTTATGGGGTAACATCATCACGCACTTACTTTCACACCTGTTGGTAATATCCCGGTAGCGCCAATGCCGGAAAAAGTTCTGCTTACCTTTGGCAGTGAAAATCAGGTGCAGCATTCAGCAACAATCTGTGATGGAGCAATCCTTTTGTGCTTAAAAAACGCATTCATGTCCGAATACATCAGCATAGGAAAACTCGTGGCCACGTTTGGCATTAAAGGCGAAATGGTCCTCAAGCATCATCTCGGAAAAAAAACTTCCCTGAAAGGGCTCGATGCCGCTTTCATTGAAGACAAACGGGATGCCTTCTTACCCTATTTCATCGAATCGGCCCGCATCAAAAACGAAGAAGAACTTTACATAAAATTCGAAGGCATCAACACGCGCGAAGCGGCGCTCAAACTGGTGCAGAAACCACTCTGGTTAACAGCCGAAGAATTTCACAAACACGCCGGCGCTTCCGCGCCCATCTCGCTGCTCGGCTTTCATGCCATTAACGAGGGCGAAGACCTGGGTGAAATACTGGAAGTAATTGAACAACCGCATCAACTGCTTTGCCGCATCGAAATCAATGGAAAGGAAGTATTGCTGCCCGTTCATGAAGACACCCTGCAGAAAATAGACAAAAAGAAAAAACAGGTGCACCTGCAATTGCCAGATGGTTTGCTGGATGTTTTCCTTGGGTAAGGCACACGGGTGATGCGGGCGTTACAATGTGGCGGCATAATGGTTACAGATTCCGCGGATGAGCAGCGATATGCCTCGTGCGGCAGCCTGCACCGGCCCGCGACAACGCGCAGCCTGCAGGGATAAACAGCGCTTATGCTTTTGGGTGAGTCGATGTTTGCGTTATAGTTGTTGTGAAGGGCGGCACAACATTTACCACCTGCAGGCTGGTGCTGTGAAAAAAAAGACTTTAGTAACTTGTGCAAATGTCATCCAGCCGACAGCGCATCATAGCTCATTTTGACCTGGACGCATTCTTTGTTTCAGTAGAATGCCTGAACGATCCTTCCCTGAAAGGGAAACCATTGGTGGTGGGCGGCAGGGAGAGGGGCGTGGTGGCGGCCTGCAGCTATGAGGCGCGCAAATTTGGCATCCACAGCGCCATGCCCATGAAAACCGCACTGCGCCTTTGTCCAGGCGTGGTAGTGGTAAAAGGCAGCCGCAGCGAATACAGTCGCTACTCGCGCTGGGTTACAGAAATCATTGCGGCGCGTGCCCCCTTGTTCGAAAAGGCATCGATTGATGAGTTTTACCTTGATCTAACGGGCATGGACAGGTTTTTTAACCCGTATCAGTGGACCATTGACCTGCGTCAGGAGATCATTGACAAAACAAAACTGCCCATATCATTTGGCCTGGCGTCCAACAAAATGGTGGCCAAAATTGCTACGGATGAAGCCAAACCGAACGGCTACCTGTATATACCCTTCGGGCGGGAAAAAGAATTCCTGGCGCCATTGAAAGTGAACAAAATACCCGGGGTGGGCGCGCATACCTACCAGGCGCTGCAGGAATGGGGCATTGAAACCATTGCCGATCTGGCGGCGCAGTCGCCAGAATTGCTGGAAAACCGTTTTGGAAAATATGGCGTAGAATTGTGGAATAAGGCGCACGGTATTCACCATGGCGAAGTGGTGCCTTACCATGAAGCCAAGAGTATTTCCACGGAAAGCACTTTTGAAGAGAACCTTACCGATATGGACCGGTTGATGGCAGAACTGGTGCAAATGACTGAAAAAGTTGCCTATGAATTGCGCCAGGACAACAAAATGACCGGTTGCATTGCTGTAAAGATCCGCTACCCCGATTTTGAAACTACTTCCCGGCAAACTACCATACCCTACACGTTTTATGACGATGAGCTCATTCCCAAGGCCAAGGAATTGTTTCACAAGCTGTACCGGAAAGGACAACCCGTTCGCCTGCTCGGCGTGCGCCTCAGCGAACTGACCGATGAAGCGGTGCAAACCAACCTGTTCAGCAACGTGGAAAAGAAAACTGAGCTGTACCGGGCAATCGACGATATCAAAAACCGGTATGGCAAATGGTCCGTTACCAAAGCGGGAACAAAAAAGAAGTAATTTTACGCGTGCCTTCCTCATGGCAGATCCGGGTGCTAAGAATTGGTTAGCAATTGTTAGCTTGCGGCCTGCAAGGGTGAGGGGCCAGTGAATTGTAAAACTTTTTAAAATACCCTACAAAATTGGTAGGGAATCATTATCTTCGTTGGCCCGATTTGAATAAGGCGGATGAACCCGATGAAAAGCTAACTGAATCTTTATTCATTCACTTTTAAAAAATCATTTTATGAGTTTACGTTTAGGCGATACGGCGCCCAATTTTCAGGCCAAGACCACCATTGGCGACATAGACTTTTATGAGTACCTGGGCAATGGCTGGGGTATCCTGTTTTCTCACCCTGCCGATTATACGCCCGTTTGTACTACTGAACTGGGTAAGACCGCGCTTTTGCAGGATGAGTTTGCCAAACGCAATGTTAAGGTGCTGGCAGTAAGCGTTGATCCGCTGGACAAACACCTGGGCTGGGTAAATGACATTAACGAAACTCAAAATTGTACTGTAGGATTTCCCATTATTGCAGACGAAGACCGCAAGGTAGCTTCGCTGTACGATATGATACATCCGAATGCATCAGAAACCTTTACGGTTCGTTCACTTTTCATCATCGGCCCCGATAAGAAAGTGAAACTGATGATCACTTATCCGGCATCTACCGGACGTAACTTCTTTGAAGTACTGCGTGTGGTTGATTCACTGCAACTTACTGCCAACTACAGCGTAGCTACGCCGGCCGACTGGAAACATGGTGAAGATGTAATTGTGGTTCCGGCTGTTTCCACCGAAGATGCTATCAAGAAGTTCCCTAAGGGAGTGAAGGTAGTAAAACCCTACCTGCGTTATACGCCACAGCCCAACCTGTAAAGCATAACAATAACCTATACGCTACCTCCGCCTCAACAGCGGAGGTTTTTGTTTTTACAAAAGCGTCTTTTTATCTTCCCTGTAAAATTAACTGACATGAGAAAAACCCTGTTTGTCCTGATATTGCTCGCGCCCTTATTGGTATTCTCCCAACGCACCATTCTGCATTGTGGCAGACTGATAGATGTAAAAAGCGGTACCCTGCTGAATGAATATTCCGTGATTGTAGAGAACGAGAAAATAGTGGCTGTTGAACGTGGTTACACCAAAGCAAGCAGCACTGATAAAGTAATTGATCTGAAAAGCAAAACCGTTATGCCCGGGTTGATTGATTGTCATGTGCACATGGAGCACGAAACCAATCCCAACCAGTATATGGAAACTTTTACGTTCAACCCGGCGGACTATGCGTTCCTCTCTGTGGTATTTTCAGAACGCACCCTGATGGCCGGTTTTACCACCGTGCGCGATTTGGGCGGCAGCGGCGTGAATATTTCCCTGCGCAATGCCATCAACAAAAAACTGATTAGAGGCCCACGGGTGTATACGGCGGGTAAATCCATTGCCACCACCGGCGGTCATGCCGATCCTACCAATGGTTTCCGCAAAGACCTGATGGGCGATCCCGGTCCGGTAGCTGGTGTGGCCAACGGAGTGGATGAATGCAGAAAGGCCGTGCGTCAGCGTTATAAAGACAATGCAGATTTAATCAAGATCACGGCTTCGGGTGGTGTGTTGAGCGTGGCCAGGAGCGGCGAAAATCCCCAGTTTACGGAAGATGAAATAAAGGCCATTGTAGAAACGGCAAAGGATTATGGTTTTAAAGTGGCCGCGCATTGTCATGGTGCCGAAGCCATGAAGCGCGCAGTACGTGCGGGCGTAAACAGCATTGAGCATGGTACCTATATGGACGATGAGGTGATGCAACTGATGAAGCAGCATGGCACCTATTATGTACCTACCATCACGGCCGGTAAGGCGGTGGGAGATTCGGCAAAAATTCCGGGTTATTATCCGGCGCTGGTCACGCCCAAAGCCCTGGCCATTGGACCAAAAATACAGAGCACCTTTGCCAAAGCCTATAAAACCGGTGTTAAGATTGCATTCGGAACAGATGCCGGTGTATATGCGCATGGCAAGAACTGGCTGGAATTTGTGTACATGGTTGAAGCAGGCATGCCTGCCATGGAAGCCATTCAGTCTGCCACTGTAGCAGCTTCCGATCTGTTAGGAATCAGCGATATACTGGGCAGTATTGAAAAAGGAAAACTGGCGGATATAATTGCGGTAGAGGGCAATCCGATCACCGATATACAAAGTATGGGAAAAGTAAAGTTTGTGATGAAGGATGGCGTGGTGTATAAAAATGAGCAGTAATGAATTATCCGGACGCAGTGAACTGGACTACATTCACACGGTGCCCGGGGCCATTTATATTCCGCTATTACCCCCGTTTCCGCAATTGCTGCAACAACGCACGCATATCCTTTGGCAATTCCGCTTCCAGTTTGTAAATGGACCCGTCTGCATCGGTAAATACCAACCGGTGCGCATGCAATCCCAGCCGGCTCAGTATAGGCCTTTCTTCCCATTCGTTTTTCGACAACTTGAAATTTCTTTTGATGGAAGAAAGGAAAATCGGTTGTCCATCGCCGTATAATTCGTCGCAGACGATCGGATGCCCGAATTTTTGCATATGCACACGTATCTGGTGCGTGCGCCCGGTATGGATCTGGAATTGCACAAGGGAAAATTTGCCTAATTCCTCCAGCACTTCATAATCAGTTATGGCTTCTTTCCCTCTTTTGTGAATGACCATTACGCCCCGTTTGCCGGGATGTTCCATAATGGGCGCTTCGATGGTGCCTTTCTTTTCAGGTATAATGCCGGTAACCAGCCCGAGGTAATATTTTTCTATGGTGCGTACTTCAAAAGCTTTGGACAAAAACTGGTGGGCTGCTTCCGTTCTGGCAAACAGCATAATGCCGCTGGTGTCGCGGTCGAGGCGGTGAACGGTAAATATGGAGCCGTATTTATCCTGCAACAAACGCTTCATGGAAATATCCGAGCCTTCGCGATCGGGAATGCTCAGCAAACCGGCAGGTTTATGTACTGCCACAAACCGTTCATTTTCGTAAATGATATCAGGAACAGTGCGGGTCACGGGGTAACTATTTTCGTCTGTACGAAGCATTCAGATATTTCAGTAAACGTACTTCCTTTTCGGTAAGAAAGCGCCATTTGCCTCTTTCCACATTTTTTTTGGTAAGATTGGCAAACATCACACGATCGAGGCTGCGCACGTCATAACCAAGATGTTCAAACATACGGCGCACAATGCGGTTGCGACCGCTGTGTATTTCGATGCCGATAATGCTTTTGTCTTTCGCGTCTGCATAGGCAAGCGCATCCGGCGCTACAAAACCGTCTTCCAGCGTAACGCCTTTTATCAGCGTATCAAAGTCTTTCCTGGTTAGCGGTTTATCCAGTTTTACTTCATATATCTTTTTTACCTCGTAGCTGGGATGCGATAATTTCTGTGCCAGGTCGCCGTCGTTGGTGAGCAGCAAGACGCCGGTGGTGTTCCTGTCGAGACGGCCTACGGGATATACGCGTTCGGTAGTGGCTTTCTTCACCAGGTCCAGCACGGTTTTTCTTCCCTGCGGATCTTCTACAGTGGTAATATAATCTTTAGGCTTGTTGAGCAGGATGTACACCAGGTTCTTCTGCAGCGTAATTTTTTTGCCGCTTACTTTCACCTCTTCTGTACCGGTTACCTTGAAGCCAGGTTCGGTGATCTTCTCACCATTCACTGTTACTTTTCCTTCTTTTACCAGCGTAGCGGCATCGCGGCGGGAACAGATACCAGCGTGCGCAATAAACTTGTTCAGCGGCATGGGCGCACTGGTTGCTGCTGCCTGCCTGCTTTTTGCGCCTGGTGATTTCTTGATGACCGCTTTCTTTGCCGCCGTACCGGTGACAGGTACAGCAGCTTGGGTACCGCTTGACGCACGTTTCGGCCGTTGTTCACCGGCAGTTGCATGGCTTTCTTCCAACTTCCTGCGTTCAAAGTAGGCCCTCTTCTCCTGGCGGGCTTGTTTTTTTTCCTGGCGGATACGTTCTTTTTTGTGGGAGCCTTTTTCCTGCTGGAATTTTCCGAATGGTGATTGTTTCATATAAGTGTGCTGCTGTTTTTCAACAGTAGCGGGCAAAGATACGAAATAAAAACCCCCTCGCTGAGCGAAGGGATTTTTTAACGGTATGGGGTCTGTTGCGCACCAAAATCCTTTGCTTACAGTTTCTTGTCGCCACGAGGGTGCCTGCGCTGCTGTTGCAGCTTATTGAGCTGTTCTTCGGTAAGAATCGATTTCAACGACTGATGTTGCTGCTCGCGAAATTTCTTCATTTCTATTTTTTTCTGCTCTTCAGTCAGTGATTTGTCTTCACGAAGGGCTTTCAGTTTAGCCTTCATTTGCTCCTGCTGCTGTTTCAAGGCAGCTTCCTGTTCAGCCGTGAGGTTCAGTTCTTTCTTCATCGTATCCGTACGCTTCTTGCCGCGTTCTTTCATTTTCTGTTGGCGGTCTTTTTTGTGCTGCTCCATTTTTGCCTTTTGTTCGGGCGTAAACACCTTGTCTATCTGGGAGCGATGCTCTTTACGGATGCTCTCCATACGGCTTTTCCACTCTTTCACCGTAATGTCCTCGTTCTTTTTCAACTCCGCCATTTGTTTGCGGTAATCTTCATGAATGGACTTCAGGCTGGCCTTCTGTTCATCCGTGAGATTCAATTGCTGGTACATGCCATAGGGTGCAAGATGTCTGAAGCCTTTACGATGTGGTTGCTTATCCTGTGCATGCGCGCCTCCTGCCACAACCACGGCGATCAATGCGCTGAAAATTAATTTCTTCATCATATTCAAAATTTACAACTTTAGAGGCGGCAGGAGGGGAAAGGTTTAACGCAGGCGGGGCGAAACAAAACGGAAATCGCACAAATCAGCGAAATAGAAGCAGGCAGGTTTTAAGAAAAAGCTGATATTTAGTGTGTTAGTAAAGTTGCCTGTATTGGTTGAAGGATATTTTTAACATTTTGGGAGTGCGGCAAACGAGTTCATTTAGGGGATTGAGGGCATCCACCCACACCGGTTCCAGCAAACCATATAATTATTTGATCACCTATCAGCTCTCCTCTTTCACCCCCATTACTTATTCGCCAACTGCCCGCAAGCTGCATCTATATCTTTCCCCCTGCTGCGACGAAGCCGTGCATTGACGCGGTTCTTTTCCAGGTAGTTCATAAACTGCTCTATCGTTCTTTCATCGGGTTTGGCAAACTGTGCCGCATCAATGGGGTTGTATTCGATAATGTTCACGAGGTCGGCGGGTACCTGGCGGTAGATTTTGATCAATTCATCAGCGTCCTGCAAACTGTCGTTGAAGTTTTTGAACAGGATGTATTCAAACGTAATCTCGTTTTTCGTTTGCTTATAGAAATAATTCAGCGCTTCGATCAATGCCTTGAGGTTATTCGTTTCATTGATGGGCATGATCTCATTGCGTTTTTTGTCGTTGGCCGCATGTAACGACAACGCCAGTTTGAATTTCACCTTGTCATCGCCCAGTTGTTTGATCATTTTTGCTACACCGGCAGTGGATACCGTGATGCGGCGCGGGCTCATGCCCAGTCCGTCCGGCGAAGTGATGCGTTGAATGGCCTTCAGCACATTTTTATAATTCAGCAGCGGTTCGCCCATGCCCATGAACACGATATTGGTGAGTTTTTTCTGGTAGGTCTGTTCCGATTGCCGGTTAATGAGCACCACTTCATCATATATCTCGTCGAACTCGAGGTTGCGTTTTCTTTCCATATACCCCGTAGCGCAAAACCGGCAACTCAGTGAACACCCGATTTGCGACGATACGCAGGCTGTTTTGCGCTCATCGGTGGGGATGAGCACGCCTTCTACCAGGTGGCCATCGTGCGTGCGGAAACGCGATTTAATGGTGCCGTCTGCCGAATGTTGCGTGGCATCTATGGTAAGGGCAGGCAGGGTAAACTGTTCCCCCAGCCGTTGGCGAAGTTCTTTGGACAAATTGCTCATGGCCTCAAACGAGCCTGCTCCTTTCTGCCACAGCCATTCGTGTACCTGCCGGGCACGGAATTTCTTTTCCCCCAGCGATTCAAAATACTGCTCCAGCTCACTGAGGCTCAGCTGTCTTATGTTTTTTACTCCCAATCTGGTCATTCTGCAAAGATACGATGCGGGCCATGGTAATCCATTAGTTTTTGTTGAGAGGGCGGGCGATGCTCCCTACCACCTGCTGCACTTCCATGCTCCCCGTTTAAAATACCTGTTTGCGACCATCCGCATTAGTACGCGACGCCTGCCCGCATGATTTGCGTCACTTATTCGCGTACATTCGCGTTCATTTGTATTGCTCCATGAAAAAAGTATATGTTATCGATGCCGTCAGAACGCCCATCGGAAAGTATGGCGGCGCCCTCAGCACCATTCGTCCTGATGATTTGCTCGCTCATGTTATAAAAGCACTGCTGCAAAGAAATCCGGGTATAGACGTAAACGAAATAGAAGACGTGATTGCCGGCGATGCCAACCAGGCCGGTGAAGACAACCGCAATGTGGCGCGCATGGCCGCCCTGCTGGCAGGTTTACCGGTAACTGTGCCGGGCAATACCGTGAACCGTTTGTGTGCCTCCGGCCTGCAGGCCATTATGGACGCAGCCCGTGGCATTATGTGCGGGGATGGTGACATATACATTGCCGGCGGCGTGGAAAGTATGACGCGCGCCCCGTTTGTAATGGCAAAATCTTCGGGCGCCTGGAACCGTACACCGGAAATTTATGATTCTACCATCGGCTGGCGTTTTCCCAATAAAAAGCTCACCGACAAATATTATCCTTACTCCATGGGTGAAACTGCTGAAAATGTGGCGCGCCAATGGAAGATCAGCCGCCAGGCGCAGGATGAATTTGCGCTCCATAGCCAGGAAAAATATTTTGCCGCCCTGGAAAAGCAGAAATGGAACGATGAGATATGCGGCATAGAAATCTTTGGTGGAAAAGACGAGAAAATCTTCTTCGATAAAGACGAACCGCCCCGCAGGTCGAGCCTGGAAAAACTGTCCGGCTTACGGCCCGCATTCATCAAAGATGGCACGGTAACGGCCGGCAACTCTTCCGGTATCAACGACGGCGCAGCCGCCCTGCTGCTGGCCAGTGAAGATGCGGTGAAGAAATATCAACTGAAACCCTTAGCACGCATCGTATCCATGGCTGTGGCCGGTGTAGACCCCGCTATCATGGGCATCGGACCCGTACCTGCCAGCCGCAAAGCCTTGCAACGGGCAGGTATAAGCGTAAATGACCTTGATCTCATCGAGTTGAATGAAGCCTTTGCTTCGCAGTCGATCGCCTGCATGAAAGACCTGGGGCTTGACCCTGCCAAAGTGAATGTAAACGGAGGCGCCATTTCCATCGGTCACCCGCTCGGTTGCAGCGGCGCGCGCATATCGGCTACGTTGCTGCACGAACTGAAACGCCGCGGCGGCCGGTATGGACTGGCCACTATGTGCGTGGGTGTAGGGCAGGGAGCCGCTGTGGTATATGAGCGGGAAGGGTAAGTTGAAAAGCTAATACAAATTATACAACAACTTCCTCACCAAACGGTAATTGGTAAACAGCGACAAGCCAATAAGCAACAGCGCTACTACTACCACCACCCAATGTGTCCAGGAAGAAAGTTCAGAGCGGCCCGGCATCACAAACTGATGAAAGGCCCATTGCATGATCTGCGTGCAGGCCAGTGCAAACAATACCACCAGCACGTACGTGGGTATGAATTGCCGTGTCACGCGGTTGCTCAACCATTGCGGTGAATAACCGATGGTAAGCAACAGTTGCAGGTTGTCTTTGCTCCGTGCAATCATCAGTTGCAGGTAAAAAGAAAACAACAGCAGCGCCAGCACCACCACCAGCAAACCAAAAATGCCAAGCCCGCTGAATACGCCTTGCAGTATTGTTTTTACCCTTCCGAATTTGGTTTTATCCTTGTTAACCTTGTATTGTTTTTGCGCCAGGTAATCGAGAAATGCCGGATTGTTGGCATCGCGGGTTTTGATATAGAGACGCGAGGCGCGTACTTCCTGCCGGTGACCATAGCGCTGGTTGGCCCAGTCGAGAAAATTTTTGGGAACGATGATGGAGTTGATGCGGTCGCTGAGGGCTACAATACGGCCGCGGAACATTTCGCGTGAGCCATCCGGATAGTAACAAATGAACAGTAATCCCAAATTGGTAGCCGTAGCCTCGCTGATTTGCGGCAGCCCATACCCGGGAGCAAATACGTTGTAAATTTCGAGAAAGTCGGAGGCTATAATGACAGGAACATCAGTTTGTCCTTCCTGCCACGTAAAACCGGGAGGAACGGTATCAATGAATTCCTCATCAAGTGATTCCACAAAAAAATCGCTCACAAAAGGTACCAGTGAACCGCCGCTTACCTGGAAGCGGAAATTATTGGCCAGCAGCGGGCTTACACCGTCAATAAATGGCTGCGACGCCAGCTCTTTGATTTCTTCTTCGTGGAATAAATTTTTTTCCAACTGCCCCATGGTTTCATTGGTGATGGTCTTGGAGATGGAGATGTAGTCAAAGCCGTCTTTTTGCGAGGCATTCTCTCCCAGCAGTTGCTGGATATTCACATACATCTGGATGCTGCAAAGCAGCAACAACACGCCAATACCGAGACCTACATACGAAAACCAGCGTGAGCCGGCATTGGCGCTGGTTTGCAGCAGGGGGCGTATGGGTTTAAAGGAAAGCGACACGCTATCGGGGTTTTATAAATGAAACAATCGGGTAAACGGAAAATAATCGATGCGCTCCAGGTCGGCAAAAATAATGGCGGCATTGCGCAGCCTGCTTTCTTCCAGCATCAGTTCCATGGCCTTTTGCGAATTTTTTTCGTCGAGGTGACTGAAGGGTTCATCCAGCAACAGAAAATCAAATGGCTGCATCAGTGCGCGGATAATGGCCACGCGTTGTTGTTCGCCATAGGAGCAGATGCGGCAGCGGGAAGAAAGTTTTGGGGCTATGCCCAGCCGCTCCGCCATTTCATCGATCTTCTCCGGAGGATGAAAGGGGTTCAGTTGGCGTTTCAGTTCAATATTATCGCGAACAGTTTGTTCGGGAAACAGCCGCAGGTCCTGGAATACAATGCTGATATGGTTTTTGCGGTACTGTGCCAATTGTTCCGCAGAAAGATTTTTGATCACAGCGTCATCATAGCGAATGGAGCCATTGTATTCTTTACGGATGCCATACAGAAAACTCACCAGAGAACTCTTGCCGCTGCCCGAAGGCGCCACAATCTTGATGTATTCTCCCTTCTGAAACTGCAGGTCTTTGCCCCATACTTCTGAACTGTCCATGCGCGATGCATCAAAATATTCCGGTAAAACCTGTTGCAGGTGGATCGTCATAGGCAAAATAAAAAACCAGGCAGGGTGGTAGCCCTGCCTGGCTGTTATTGATGTACATTATTGGGCGGTGAAAGCGGATGCGAGTTTGTCAATGTAAGTATTCAGCTGTTTCAGGCTGTTGGTGTTTTTGTCTACCAGGTTCACCTCGAAACGGGCTGTTGCTGTTTCGCCACCTTCAGCAAATTGGCCGGTGAAGGACAGGTCCTGCCACATTTGTAAAGATTCATCTTTTGCAATGGCAGATTTTTCACCATCTGAAGCAGGAATAGCAGCAAGGATCTTCTGAATATCTACATACAATACAAACTGGTTACCGGACAGTTTATCGGCAATGGCCAGTTTGTTGCCACCCGGTCCGGCCAGGAATTTGTCTACAAATTCCTGCGAATTGCTGGCGGCAAACCACTTGTCGCTGGTGCCGGTGGTCAGTCCGGGGACCATTTGGTCCAGGAGTCCTGCTCCTGCTTTCTGCCTGATCAGGTCAGCCATTTTATTGAATGCAGCTTTATCGTTGATAGAAGATGCAAACAGCACTTTCATGTCGGGTTCACTCTTGGTATAGCTGAAATCCTGTCCATCCATGCCGGGCAGGGTTACTTTTTCCTCTTTGATCTGGAAATCGGTAACGGCAATCAGCAAATCGCCTTTGTTGGCTTTTTCAAACTCTTCCATGCTATAATTGATTTCTGAAAGGAATGAGTTTACCATGCCATCAATGCCAATAAGTTTAAACATGTCTTTCAATACGGCAGGAGGCACGGCAAAAGCACAAAAGCCTGTTACGTTTTGCGAAGGAATGCTGTTGATCAGGTCAGCATTTACTTTACTCCATTTATGTTTGGCATATACAGCAGCCAGGTCTTTGTTGTAATAACTTTTTATGTCCATTACCAGCTTGCCGTTTTCGAAGCTGCCTGTTGCTGCGCCTACATTTCCTTTAAAAAGTTTGTCGATGTTGGTAATCATTGAAGCCAGGCCCAGGGAATTGCCCATGTACATCTCATTATTTATCCACATGTGGAAATCGCCGGACTCTTGCATCAGTTCGGCAAAACGCTTGTCATCATACAAAGTGTTCTTGCCGAGATTGAACAGTTCTTTAGCAATGGCCACCAGTGAGTCGTACCCGAGCTTTGATTTTTCCATCGCTTCAAAATAATCACCACGCTCACCTGCGTTCATAAGGGCAAAAAAGGGAACGCTGGCAACGTAAAAGAAGCGCTCATTGTTCCAGGCAACAATGCTTTCTTCATTGTCTTTGTTTCTCATTATGGTGAGGTCACCTTCCTTGGCAACAATAGTGTTTTTGTTCACTTTATTGTTGAAAGCCTCAAAGGCGCCGGCGTCTGACAGTGAGCCCTGGAATGTCAGGTATCCACCTTTGCCACGCCGGGTGATCAGAAAGGCGAGATCTTTCTGCGTGTTGATACCAGAGTTCTGCGGGTTTTCCAGCATTTTCTTTGCGAGGGAGTCATCTGCCTCGCTTTCCAGTTTGGAAAACCATTTGGTTGCCTTAATATCTTCCCAGCTCAATTTTGATGCGAGCGAGGGAGTATTGATGTGAAATACAATCGCAGCGTCTTTGGGAACAGCAATAGCATGTTTGTCGGAACTTTTACAAGAAACAATTGCGGTTACCCAGAAGAGAAGCACTACCGGGGTTAAAAGGTTACGATTCATGTAAGTTGTTTTGAGATATTGATTGAGTTCAAATAAACAAATATTCGCCCAGATTTGCCAGCGGAAGGGTTTCCTGTTTGCCAGTTTCCCTGTTTTTAACTACGCAACTGTTATTTTTAACTTCTTCGCTTCCGATGATCGCTATATAACGTATTTTCCGGCGTTCTGCGTATTTAAACTGTTTATCCATTTTTGCAGGTTCATGAAAAATTTCACAGCGTACGTTCTTTTGCCGTAGGGCCTGCATGGCGGCCCAGGCCGTCCTGCTTTCTGTTTCTCCCATATTGAAAAACAGCACCTGCGTGCCGGCGGCCACTTCTTCAGGGAAAAGCTGCAAGGCTTCCATCACATCGTATATACGGTCTACCCCAAAACTGATGCCCACGCCGGGAATGCCGCTTACGCCAAACAGCCCGGTGAGGTCATCGTACCTTCCGCCACCGCCAATACTGCCGATATTTACCTGGGCCGGTGCCCGTACTTCGAATATGGTGCCGGTATAGTAGTCCAGTCCGCGCGCCAGCGTAAAATCAATCACTGTATTGGACTGCACAACGGCATTGGGCGACTCCTGCAGCAAACCGAGTATGAATTCCAGTTCAGCAATGCCCTTGCTGCCATTTTCAAGGTGACCGATCAGCAATTTTATTTGTGTCAGTTTTTCGGTATTGTTACCGTTTATGGTCAAATATTTTTCAATGGTGCTGATCTGGTCGTCATGTAACCCGCGCTGCGCCAGTTCGGCTTTTACTTTTTCCAAACCTATCTTGTCCAGTTTGTCGATGGCCACCGTAATGGCAACCAGTTTATCCATGCCGCCGCATAGTTCTGCCAGTGCGGCAAGTATTTTCCGGTTGTTTAACCGCAGTTCATAGCCGGCAATGCCCAGGCGTGTGAGCGCATCATGATAAAGATTGGCGAGGTCCACTTCGTTCAGCAGTGATTGGCTGCCTACCACATCGGCATCGCACTGATAGAATTCGCGGTAGCGTCCGCGCTGCGGCCTGTCTGCACGCCATACAGGCTGCATCTGGTACCTTTTGAAAGGAAAGGTGAGTTGCCCATGGTTCATGGCCACATACCGGGCAAAGGGAATGGTGAGGTCGTAGCGAAGGGCGCGCTCCGTAATGTGCACGTCGTTTTTACCCTGCAGCACATTTTCGAAAGCGGTGCGCGACTGCTCTATTTTTTTCGGGTCGCCCAGGCCGTTGTTGAGGATTTTAAAAATGAGGCGATCGCCTTCCTCGCCATATTTGCCCATCAGCGTTTCGAGGTTTTCCATGGCCGGCGTTTCCAGGGGCTGAAAACCGTACAATTCAAATACGCTGCGAATGGTATTGAAAATAAACTGCCGCTTACGCACCACATCTGGTCCGAAGTCGCGTGTGCCCTGGGGTATAGAAGGTTTCATAAATTGTTTATCGGCGGATTTGATTTGAAATGAGAAAATGTGCTGGCCTGCCGGTGTGTCAATGCCTTAAGCTGCAAAAGCTTTACAATATGGGTGTGTTATTGAGCCCATCTTTTAATGAATGTTACCGTATTTACTGATCAGGGCATCGCACACTTCGTCTATCATCTTGAATACTTCGTGGTAACCGGGTTCGGGACCGTACCAGGGGTCAGGCACGTCCAGGTTTTTGCCGGGATACAACTCATTCATTAATAAGTCAACTTTTTTAGGATCGAAATCTTTTCTGGCAATCCATTTGATTTCTTCCAGCACATCGCCTGCCAGCGCGTAAATCCGGTCGAACCGGTGCATATCTGCGGCGGTGAACCGTCTTGCCCGCTGCCCGCTGATATCGATGCCATGCAGCCGGGCCACCTTTTGCGAGAGATGATGGGGCGGTTCGCCAATATGGTACCCGTTGGTACCGGCACTATCTACGCTCCAGGCCAGTCCTGCCTGGTGGGCCTTATGTTGCAATATGCCTTCTGCAAGGGGGCTTCGACAGATGTTTCCCAGGCATACCATCAGAATTTTCATGGCCGCAAAGATAGAATGTGAAACGGTGAAAATCAGCATGTGTGCAAATGTGCCGGGCAGGGCCGCTGGCAGCCCGGTATTATGGATTTGTTGAGGGGGTGGCATCTTAGATGCGTTGTCTGTAGTATTGTTTATAGCGCCCGGGTTATCATCAACTGTCTGGTAGGGGAGGCAACGATCTGAAAGGCAGTAGGGCGAAACGGTTGCTGGAGCCTGGGGCCATGATGTGGCGAATTGCCAGCCAGGGCAGTACAGCGCATTTTTGAATTATAACCATATTATTCAATCAATCGGGCCGGCAGGATGGGGATTAAATTTTGAGTAAAGTGTGGAAGCAGGGAAAATCTTTTCCCGTTATTTCTTATCTTGCCCGGACCGCAATATACCAGGAATGGCATCAGAATACGAAGAAAAAAGAATGAAGGCGTACGCCAACCGCCGCGCAATTATGGACTATGGAATGGGGATTATATACCTGGGAGCGGGTGTGTTGTTGATGATTGCAGACAGGGTAAAACCGGATCTTGATCTGCTTCCTGCGCCTTATTCGTATATGTTAGGTGGCCTGCTGGTGATATATGGTATATTCAGGATGTACAGGGGATATAAGAAAAACTATTTTCGGCCCGGAGACGAAGAATAGCTTATAGTAAATTCTTGCAGCATGGAAAGGTTCAGGCTCACCAGTTACACCAACACGATTTTATTCTTGTTTTTTGCCGCTTTTGGCCTGTGGCTGCTCGAAGCTTGCCGCGGGGCCGGAGGGCATACCGAGTCGCTTACCAGTGGTACCATCCATATCAGCGTGGATGAGTCGTTTAAACCGGTAATTGATTCCCATATCAAAGTGTTTCAACACCTGAATCCCGATGCCAGGATCATCGTGCACTATAAGCCTGAAGCAGAGTGCCTGCGTGATCTGAATGTAGACAGTATACGGATGGTGATCGTAACGCGGGGATTGAGTGAGGAGGAAGAGAAAACCCTGCGGGACAGGCTGGAATTCAACCCGCGGTATGGCATCATGGCGTATGACGCCATAGCGGTGATTGTAAATAACGAATTGAAAGATTCTCTCTTTACCATGCAGGATATACGCAGTATGGTAAAGGGCACAAGTGGCTATCAATACAAAGTGGTGCTGGACGGCACTTCAGCTACCAGTACCGTACGGTATGTGATGGATTCGCTGTTGCGCGGTGAACCAATGGGCAGCAATGTGGTAGCGGCAAAAAGCAGCGAAGGCGTAATTGACTATATTTCCAACAATACCGATGCCATTGGACTGATTGGCGTGAGCTGGATAGGCAATAAAGACGACACCACGCAACTCAGTTTTCTGAAGAAGGTAAAAATAGCCCAGTTGGAATGCACAGGTTGTAATGGCAAATTTGTTGTTCCTGTTCAATATAATATTGCGTACAGGCGCTACCCGATGGTCCGTCCGCTGTATTATATTTTAAAGGAAAATTACGACGGGCTTGGCAGCGGATTCACCAACTTTCTCATCTACGAGAGAGGACAGAAGATATTCAACCGGGCATATTTGCTGCCCGCAGGATGGGTAAAGCTCTATTTGCACCCAACGGAAATTACGCAGTAAAATGGCTTTGATATAACACACATTTACAAACCAAAAACACGCAACCGAAAATGATGAAGTCTTTTATCAGCTTAGTAGCAGCAGTGGTGCTGGGCGGTAATTTCCTTGCTGCCCAGAGTGTGGAGGATGGGAAGAAGTTTTTCTACTACAAACGCTATAAAAGCGCCAGGGAAACTTTTGAGAAGATCGTAAATGCTAATCCGAATAACATCGAAGCGGTGTATTGGCTGGGTCAAACCCTCATTGAGCAGGGCGATTCTACAGCTGCGAAGGAGCAATACCAGAAATTGCTCACGCAAAATGGCAATGCGCCGTTGGTGCTGGCCGGAATGGGACAGATCGAGTTGATGGAAGGCAAAACCAATGATGCCCGCCAGCGTTTTGAATCGGCCATTTCTCTTACCAAAGGAAGAGATGTAGACGTGTTCAATGCTGTGGCGCGCGCCAACATTCAAGCAAAGGCCGGCGATGCCAACTATGCCATTGAAAAGCTCACGCAGGCTACCCAGGTGAAAAGATTCAATGATCCCACTACATATTTGCTGATGGGAGATGCCTATCGTAAACTGATTGACGGTGGTAATGCCGTACAGAACTACGAGAAAGCATTTTCGATGAACAATAACCTGGCTGAAGCAAAGTTCAACATAGCCAAAATCTATCTCACGCAGCAGAACTATTCCATGTACCTGAAGTATATGCAGGAGGCCATACATGCTGATGCCAATTATGCGCCGGCATATTACGACCTCTACGTATACTACTATGAAAGGGATGTACATCTTTCGAAGGAGAACCTGGAAAAATATACTGCCGTGGCCGATAAAACGCCTGAACTGGAATACGACCAGGTGACCATTTACTATGCTGCGCGCGATTTTCAGACTGCCATTGAAAAGGCTAAAGAAAAAATACAGCAATATGGCGAAAAGGCAGATCCACGGTACTACAAGCTCATTGCTTATTCTTATGCCGAACTGAAAGATACTACCAACGCAAAACCCTTCATGGACCAGTACTTTACGGTGCAAAAGCCCAGTGGCTACGTGCCGAAAGACTTTTCTTTCCATGCACAATTGTTGAGCAAATTCCCCGGTAATGAAGCCGAAGCTTTTGCCAAATTTGAAAAAGCGGTAGAACTGGATACGGCGCTCACCGGCAAGCTGCAACTGATGGATGAAGCCGCCAAACTGGCCAAGAGCATGGGCGATCATGCACAGGAAGCCAACTGGTACGGAAAAATATACCGCACAGACCCCAATGCTTCCAACCGTGACCTGTACAACTATGGATTTGCCCTCTACCAGGCGCAAATGTTTGATTCGGCCTATGCTGTTTTCAAAACATACCAGGAAAAATATCCTGATGAAATCTATGGTTATCTCTGGGGTTCGCGTGCTGCGCAAGGTATAGATTCCACCTTTGAACAGGGATTGGCAGCAACCGAATACGAAATCTTTGCCAGGGAAGCATCGCGCATCGATTCTGTAAAATTTAAGAGCCAGATCATATTTTCTTACAAATTGCTGGCCCAGTATTACAATAATGTGAAGAAAGATGCCGATTCTGCCATCCTGTACCTCGAAAAAGTGGCAGCCATCGATCCCCAGGATGAAGCAGCAAAGAAATTCCTCGATATGCTGAAAAAAGCAAGACAGGAAGCAGAAAAACGCAATACCGGCAGCACTTCTTCCGCGCCAAAGAAGCCCAATGGCGGTTCTTCACCCAACAACAAGATGTGACACAAAAAATAAACGATACCAGATAATAATCACAGTCCCTCTGTAGTTTATGCAGAGGGATTTTTTATTTTGTTGGGTGCAATGTATTTTGCACCCGCAATCTTATTTTTGCGCCCAAATTATAAAGCGGAATTATGAAAAACTACCTGTTACAGGTTTCCACCGCTGCCAACGACCCTGATAGCTCCTTCTGGTTCATTCCCGTAGGTGTACAATTAGTATTCGCCGTTTTATTCGTTGCTGTGATGATGGGGCTTACCCACTGGCTGGGTCCCAAACGTAAAACTGCCGACAAGCTGGAGAATTTTGCCAGTGGTATCAAAAGCCATGGTGACGCGCGGCAACCTATGTCTATTAAGTATTTCCTTGTAGCTATTCTGTTTGTGTTGTTCGACGTGGAAGTAATCTTTTTCTATCCCTATGCTGTGAACTTCAGAGGGCTGGGGTGGGACGGCTTTATTGCAGTTATGATGTTCCTGACACTTTTCCTGTGCGGGTTCTTCTATATAATCAGGAAAGGCGCGTTGAAGTGGGAGGATTAAGAAAGCGACAATGTGCTAATGTGAAAATGTGCAAGCGGGGCAACATTAAGCGTAGCGCGTTGTTTTAGTATAGTATCATTTTCACATTTGCTAATTTTCAAATTTTCAGAATATTATGGCACGTCCGGTTCAATATAATATCTACGGTCAAACGGATGTAAAGCTGGTGAAAGAAGGGCCTGAAGGCCATACCGGCGAAGGTTTTTTCGCCACCAGTCTTTCCAAAGTGGTAGGGTTGGCACGTAAAAACTCTATCTGGCCATTACCGTTTGCCACCTCCTGTTGCGGTATTGAATTCATGGCCACCATGGGAGCACACTACGATCTGGCCCGGTTTGGTTCCGAGCGCGTAGGCTTTTCACCACGCCAGTGCGACCTGCTGATGGTAATGGGCACCATTGCCAAAAAAATGGCCCCTGTAGTAAAACAGGTATACCTCCAGATGGCAGAACCCCGCTGGGTGCTGGCCATGGGCGCCTGCGCCAGCAGTGGCGGCATTTTCGATACCTACAGCGTATTGCAGGGCATTGACCAGATCATTCCGGTAGACGTGTATGTGCCGGGATGCCCGCCGCGTCCCGAAGCTGTGCTGGACGGCATTATGCGCATCCAGGACCTGGTGGGTAAAGAAAGTTTGCGCCGGCGTAACAGCCCGCAATACAAGGCTTTGATGGAAAGCTACGGTATAGAGTAAGCAAATGTGCCAATGACAGAAAGCATGCATTTTCACATTTGCTGATTTTCAAATTTTCAAAGTAAACATGGCATTGACCAACGACTATATCAGGCAGCGTTTAACCGAAAAATTCGGAGAACAGGTGACGAACTTTGAAGAGCCCTATGGCATGCTCACTTTTGAAGCGCCCAAAGAGCTTAACCTGAAAGTGCTGCAATTCCTGTACGATGATCCGGAACTGAAATTTCGTTTCCTGACCGATCTGCAGGCCGTGCATTACCCGGACAATAAGGGCCGGGAACTGGCTGTTGTATACCACTTGCATAATCTCACAGACAATATTCGTATTCGCTTCAAGGTGTATACTGATATTACCCAACCCGATGTGTTCAGTGCAACCGCCCTGTATGCGGCGGCCAACTGGATGGAGCGGGAAACATATGACTTTTACGGCGTCAATTTCGTAGGACATCCCAACCTGAAACGAATATTGAATGTGGATGAAATGGATTACTTCCCGATGCGCAAGGAATATCCGCTGGAAGAACAAACGCGGATCGATAAGGACGATGAGATGTTCGGCAGGTAATTCGCAAGAAAGCAAATTCGCAAATGTGAAAATGGATGGAGCAGCGTAAGCGCATATCGCGTTTTCACATTGTCAAATTTTCAAAATAACAAAATGTCTGACGTACTGCATCAGCATATCAAGTTGCCCGAAGGTTCAATCGGGAAACAGACTACCACACTGAACCTGGGACCTACACACCCGGCCACGCATGGTGTGTTTCAGAATATCCTGGAACTGGATGGTGAACGCATCATCTCTGCAGAACAAACTGTAGGGTATATTCACCGTGCGTTTGAAAAAATTGCTGAAAGAAGGCCACTGTACCAGATAACGCCACTTACCGACCGCTTGAATTATTGTTCGGCGCCCATCAACAATATGGGCTGGCATCTTACCTGCGAAAAATTACTGGGTGTGAAAACGCCCAAGCGGGTAGACTACCTGCGCGTGATCATCATGGAACTGGCGCGCATTGCCGACCACCTCATATGTAATTCCATTGTTGGCGTTGATACCGGCGCCTATACCGGCTTCCTGTATGTAATGCAATACCGTGAGCTGATTTATGAAATATATGAAGAAGTGTGCGGCTCACGGTTGACCACCAATATTGGCCGCATTGGCGGTTTTGAAAGAAATTTCAGCAATGCGGCATTTGAAAAGATCGAGAAATTCCTGAAGGAATATCCCAAAGTGCTGAAGGAATTTGAAAACCTGTTTACGCGCAACCGCATTTTCATGGAGCGTACCATTGGGGCAGGTCCTATCAGCGCTGAGCGTGCGTTGAATTACGGCTTCACGGGGCCCAACCTGCGTGCGGCCGGTGTAGACTACGATGTACGCATTCACAACCCTTACAGCAGCTACGAAGATTTTGAGTTTGATATACCGGTAGGCACTACCGGCGATTGTTATGACCGTTTCCTCGTACGCAACCAGGAAATGTGGCAATCGCTGCGCATTATAGAACAGGCTTACCGCAAGGTGCAGGAGTTCAAAGGCGCCGAAGCAGAAGTGTACCATGCGGACGTGCCGGAATATTACCTGCCACCTAAAGAGGATGTATATACGAAAATGGAGGCGCTGATCTGGCACTTCAAAATCATCATGGGCGAAATTGAGATGCCGCCGGGTGAAGTATACTTCCCGGTGGAAGGCGCCAATGGTGAACTGGGCTTTTACCTGATCAGCGATGGTGGACGCACGCCCTATCGGCTGCATTTCCGCCGACCCTGTTTCATCTATTACCAGGCATATGAAGAGCTGACGAAAGGAGCGATGTTGAGCGATGCCATTATTGTAATGTCATCATTGAACCTGATTGCCGGGGAGATGGATGCGTAGTAATTTTCAAATTTTCACATTAAGAGCAGTATGCAATTCTCAGAAGAAAAACTGGCCAAAGTAAAAGAGATCATCGCCCGCTATCCCGAAGGAAAACAGAAAAGTGCGCTGTTACCGGTACTGCACCTGGCGCAGGAAGAATTTGGCGGATGGTTAAGCACTGAAGCTATGGACTATGTGGCCAGCCTGTTGCAACTGGAACCGATAGAAGTATATGAAGTAGCTACGTTCTACTCCATGTACAACCTGAAGCCGGTAGGTAAATACACTTTTGAGGTATGCCAGACCGGTCCCTGTATGCTCCGCGGTAGCGACGATATCATTGAGTATATCAAGCAGGTGCTGAACATAAACGTAGGTGAAACCACACCCGACGGCATGTTTACACTCAAAACGGTAGAATGCCTCGGCGCCTGCGGCTATGCACCGATGATGCAGATGGGCAAACATTACCGTGAGCATCTCACCAAACAAAAAGTGGATGAGATTATTGCCGAATGCAGAAGAAATGCAGCGGCAGGAAATTAATGTCTTGTAACCGGACAACGGAATAGAAAGAAATAGAAAAAGATTTATTCAGACAGCAGTTCGCTGCGGTCAGCAATGAAATAATCAATGGGAAGAAAACTATTATTAGAAAAAGCGCACGTTCCAGGCATCCGCAATTACGACGTATACCGTCGTGAAGGCGGATATGCGGCTGTGGAAAAAGCGCTGAAGACGATGACCCCCGACGAGGTGACCGAGCAGGTAAAGAAAAGCGGGTTGCGGGGTCGCGGGGGAGCTGGTTTCCCTACCGGTATGAAATGGAGTTTCCTGGCCAAACCGGAAGGCGTGCCGCGTTACCTCGTGTGCAATGCAGACGAATCGGAACCGGGCACCTTTAAAGACCGGTACCTGATGGAACACATCCCTCATTTGCTGATTGAAGGATTGATTGTTTCTTCCTATGCACTGGGCAGCAACAGAACGTTTATCTATATACGCGGAGAGTATGCCTGGATAGTAGACATTCTTGAACAGGCCATTGCCGAAGCCAAACAAAATGGCTGGCTGGGCAAGAATATCCTGGGCACCGGTTTCAACTGCGAAATTTATGTGCAGCGTGGCGCCGGCGCTTATATCTGTGGCGAAGAAACAGCGCTGATTGAATCGCTGGAAGGAAAAAGAGGCAACCCGCGCATCAAGCCGCCTTTCCCTGCGGTGAAAGGTTTGTGGGATTGTCCTACCGTAGTGAACAACGTAGAAACGTTGGCGGCCGTAGTGCCCATCATCAATCTTGGCGGTGATGAATATGCGAAGATAGGTGTAGGAAAATCTACCGGCACCAAACTCATATCTGCCTGCGGCAATATCAACAAGCCGGGCGTATATGAAATAGACATGACCATTTCGGTAGAAGAATTCATCTACAGCGATGAATATTGCGGCGGCATTGCCAATGGGAAGCGCCTGAAAGCCTGCATACCGGGTGGTTCTTCAGTGCCCATCCTGCCCGCCAACCTGTTGCTGAAAACAGCCAAAGGCGAAACGCGTATGATGAACTATGAAAGTCTGTCCGACGGCGGCTTCCAGACCGGTTCCATGATGGGTTCCGGCGGGTTCATAGTGCTGGATGAAGACCAGTGCGTGGTGCGTCATACGCTCACGCTGGCAAGATTTTACCGCCATGAAAGCTGCGGTCAATGTTCACCCTGTCGCGAAGGCACGGGCTGGATGGAAAAGATCCTGCACAATATCGAATACGGAAAAGGAAAAATGAGCGATATAGACCTGCTCTGGGACATCCAGCGCAAGATCGAAGGAAATACCATTTGTCCGCTCGGTGATGCGGCCGCCTGGCCCGTTGCTGCGGCCATCCGGCATTTCCGTGATGAATTTGAATGGCATGTGCTGAACAGGCAGGAGTGTTTGACGAGGAATTATGGTTTGGCGAATTACGCTACGCCTTTGCCAATAACGGCATAAAATATCTCGCAAAAGGCGCAGCAAATTGCGCAGATTAAATGCGACCAAGCGAGCAACTTTAAGTTATGGCTGAAGAAAAGAAATTATTCAAGGTTACGATCGATAACATCACCATTGAGGTGGAGCCGGGCACCACTATTCTCAATGCAGCCCGTATGATTGGCGGCGATGTGGCGCCCCCGGCCATGTGCTACTATTCGAAGCTGAAGGGAAGTGGTGGTAAATGCCGTACCTGCCTGGTAGAAGTGGCGCAAGGCTCTGCCGCCGACCCGCGGCCCATGCCGAAACTGGTGGCCAGCTGCCGCACTACGGTAATGGACGGCATGGTAGTGAAAAACATTACCAGCGAACGCGTGCTCGATGCGCGTGCCGGCGTAGTGGAATTCCTGCTGATCAACCATCCGCTGGATTGTCCGATCTGCGACCAGGCCGGTGAATGTCACCTGCAGGACCTGAGCTATGAACATGGCAAAGCCGGTACCCGCTACGAATTCAAACGCCGCACATTTGAAAAGCACGACCTGGGCCCATACATTCAATTGCACATGACCCGGTGCATCCTGTGCTACCGTTGCGTGTTTGTGGCCGACCAGCTCACAGAAAAACGCGTACATGGCGTACTGGACCGTGGCGACCATGCCCAGATAGCCACCTATATTGAAAAAGCACTGGATAACGACTTCATAGGGAACGTCATTGATGTGTGCCCCGTGGGCGCCCTTACCGACCGCACGTTCCGCTTCAAGAACCGCGTATGGTTCCTGAAACCGGTTGACGCGCACCGCGATTGTCCCAAATGCGCCGGCAAGGTTACCCTGTGGTACCGTGGCGACGAAGTGTTCCGCGTTACGGCCCGCAAAGATTACTGGGGCGAAGTGCACGACTGGATCTGTAACGAATGTCGTTTTGAAAAGAAGAAAACCAGCGATTGGGTGATTGAAGGTCCTACCAATGTGAGCCGCCATTCCGTGATCTCGGCCAACCATTATGTAAAAAAGGAGCAACCCAAAGAGTTGCTGCCTGAGATCATAGGCCGCAATCCGAAGCTGCTCATGGACATTCATGACGTAAGCGAAGTGAACAAACCAACCATTCATCTGTCGGCGCTGCCCGGTCCGGCGCATTCGGATGATTTTAATAACAACGGTGTGAGCAGCAAGTAGGAAATAGTGAAAGCTGAAAAATATTTTTTGTAGCAATAAAAGATAAAAATGCACGCAGTATTCCTGGCTATAGATACGGCTTTTTTGATTGAAAAACTGGTGTTGATTGTGGTGGTGATTTCCTTATCGTTGTTGATTGCCATGTACGAAACCTGGGCAGAACGTAAGGTAGCTGCATGGATACAGGACCGCCGGGGCCCGAACCGTGCAGGCCCTTTGGGATTGCTGCAACCGCTGGCAGACGGTATAAAGCTCTTTTTCAAAGAGGAGATTGTGCCCAATACCTCCAACCGGTTTTTGTTTATCCTCGGACCTGCCCTGGCAATGCTCACCGCCATGATGACTTCGGCAGTGATTCCCTGGGGTGGAACGATAGAAATTTTCGGAAAGGAAGTGAGCCTGCAGATTGCAGACATTAATATCGGTGTGCTGTTCATTTTTGGCGTGGTAAGCATGGGCGTGTATGGCATCATGATCGGCGGCTGGGCATCGAACAACAAATTTTCGCTGCTCGCAGCGTTGCGTGGCGCTTCGCAGGTGATCAGTTACGAGTTGCCCATGGGCATTGCGCTCATATCACTGCTGATGGTTACCGGCTCACTCAAAATGAGCGTGATTGTAGGTCAGCAAATTGACAGCTGGTATCATATTTTCCATGCGCCGCTTGGCTTTTTCATATTCCTGGTTTGTGCGTTTGCAGAATGTAACCGTACGCCATTCGATTTGCCCGAGGCAGAAAACGAATTGAACTTCGGTTATCACCAGGAATATTCGTCCATGAAACTCGGTTTTTACCTGTTTGCTGAATACATCAACATGTTCATCAGCAGCGTGGTAATGGTTACCTTGTTCTTTGGCGGGTATGATATTCCCTTTGTAAGCGATGCGGCATTGAGGGAAAGCTGGGGCGCCAATCCAACGGCCATACTGCAGGCTGCGGTGTTGTTTGGCAAAACAGCGTTCTTCATATTCCTGTTTATGTGGGTACGGTGGACCATTCCCCGTTTCCGCTACGACCAGCTGATGGACCTGGGTTGGAAAAAACTGATCCCCCTGAGCCTTGTCAACCTGGTGATTACCGCATTAATTATTTTACCGTGGAAATAAGTGCGCGCGTTTAAGGGAGAAAAAATACTTTTGCGGATTGAAGCAAAAATGACAGAACAAATACAAAGTGCTGCAAGGGATTGGGGACGATGTTATTTTAAGCGTTATTATTAATTGAATAGCTACTTGTGCGTTTGATATAAAAAATATTGTTGAGCTGGAAAACGAAGTGTAATGCAACCATTAACAAACAGAGCAAAACCGGTAGATCGCAGGCCCATGACACTGGTAGAAAGAATCTACCTGTGGAATATTTTCAAGGGCATGATGATCACGCTGAAACACCTGTTCAAGCGGAAAGCCACTATCAGCTACCCTGAACAGAAGCGTCCTTTCAGCCCGGTATTCCGCGGATTGCATATTCTCAACCGCGATGAAGAGGGCCGCGAACGTTGCACAGCCTGCGGGTTGTGTGCACTGGCCTGCCCGGCGGAAGCCATTACCATGGAGGCGGCAGAACGCAAAAAGGGCGAAGAGCATTTGTACCGCGAAGAAAAATATGCAGCACGCTATGAGATCAACATGTTGCGCTGTATTTTCTGCGGTTTGTGTGAAGAAGCCTGCCCGAAAGATGCTATTTACCTGAGTGAAACTTTTGCGCCGGCCAATTACCAGCGTAAAGGATTTATATACGGAAAAAAAGATTTGCTCATACCTCATCCAAAAGAAGATCCGGAAGCTTACAAAAAAGCATTGGGCAACAGGTATAAGCAATCACAAAACGCCAACTAAATTACCAACAAGCCGAGATGAGTATATCCCAGGTTTTATTTTACTTTTTGAGTGCTTTGGCGCTTGGCAGCGCCTTGATGGTTGTGATCAGTCGTAATCCTGTGCACAGCGTGCTGTGGCTGATCGTCACATTCTTCGCCATTAGCGGGCACTACATCATGCTCAATGCGCAGTTCATAGGAATCGTGAACCTGATTGTATATGCCGGGGCCATTATGGTACTGTTCCTGTTCGTGATCATGCTCATGAACCTCAATGCGGAAACAGAACCGCAAAAGAACAAATGGATGAAATTTGCCGGCGTGGTTTCCGGGGGCTGCCTGCTGCTGGTACTGGTAGCAGCGCTCAAAGATGCAGAAGTGAAAGGCAAAGCTACCCAGCTGGTGACCGGCGAAATTGGTTTGATCGAAAACCTGGGCAAAGCATTGTTTACCGATTTTGTAGTGCCTTTTGAAATCAGCAGCGTGCTGTTCCTGAGCGCTATGGTAGGCGCCGTGGTGATTGGCAAGCGAGAACCGAAAGAAGCGTAAATGCAGTAAGAAGCAAGCACCTTCTTGCTCTTTATACAATATGATACAATGAACATAGAACATTACATAGTCCTGTCTGTAGCGTTGTTTTGTATCGGCATCGTAGGCGTGCTGACGCGTCGCAATGCCATTATCATTTTCATGTGCATTGAGCTGATGCTGAATGCAGCCAACTTGCTGCTGGTAGCTTTTTCCAAAATGCATTATGCTGCTGCTGAGGCCGGCAAGGCGGCTACGGCTGGTATAGACGGTCAGTTGTTTGTGTTTTTCATTATGGTGGTAGCGGCGGCGGAAGTGAGTGTGGGGCTGGCCATCATTGTAATGATGTACCGCAATGTGCATTCCGTAGATGTGAACTTCTTAAACCGTTTAAAGCATTAGTACAAAATAAACCTGCATCGGGCAGAACCCGCTTGCTGCGGGCGCCGGTGTTGATCAGACCAATAGTATGAAGAATATAATTGACTTAGCCTGGCTTGTTCCCCTTTTCCCGCTCATCGGATTCCTGGTGAATGGACTGTTTCGCAGGCAACTAACCAAACCCCTAACGGCCATAGTGGGCAGCGGCGCAGTGCTGGCTTCCTTCGTAGTGAGCGTGCTGATCTTCTTTGCAGTGAAGAATGGACAAACCGGAACGGTAACCCTGTTCCCCTTTATCAATGTTGGGGAACTGTCTGTGCCGTTTGCATTCCAGATAGACCAGTTATCTTCTTTATTCCTGCTGATCATAACCGGTGTTGGTTTCCTGATACATGTTTATTCTGCGGCGTATATGAACAGTGAAGAGCCGCCGCACTATGCACGGTATTTTTCCTATCTCAACCTCTTTGTATTTGCGATGCTGCTGCTGGTGATGGGGGCCAACTTTGTCATCCTCTTCATCGGCTGGGAAGGCGTTGGTTTGTGTTCTTATCTGCTCATCGGTTACTGGTTCAGGAATACCGAATACAACAATGCGGCCAGGAAGGCCTTTATCATGAACCGCATTGGTGATGTGGCTTTCCTGCTGGCCATCTTCTGGATGATCTATAAACTGGGCACTGTTACCTTTACCACTGCCGATCAAAAAGGCGTACTGGACCTGGTAGCACAGGCTACCGGTCAGCTTACCACTGCAGACATAACCGGCATCACGCTGTTGTTATTTATCGGCGCAACGGGTAAAAGTGCGCAGATACCTTTGTACACCTGGTTGCCCGACGCCATGGCCGGCCCTACACCGGTATCGGCCCTCATTCATGCCGCTACCATGGTTACCGCCGGTATATACATGATTGCCCGCAGCAATATTCTGTATACGCTGGCTCCGGTAACGCAGGGCATCGTTGCAGCAATTGGCCTGGCCACTGCTATACTTGCTGCTACCATTGCGCTGAAGCAAAACGATATCAAGAAAGTGCTGGCTTATTCCACCGTAAGCCAACTGGGTTATATGTTCCTCGGCCTTGGTGTAGGAGCATTCACCGGCGCCGTTTTTCACGTAATGACGCACGCGTTTTTCAAGGCGTTACTGTTTCTCGGCGCAGGTTCCGTTATCCATGCCATGCATCATGAGCAGGACATTCGTCGCATGGGCGGATTGAAAAGATATTTACCCGTTACGCATATTACTTTCCTGCTGGCATGTATTGCCATTGCAGGTATACCGCCGTTCTCCGGCTTTTTCTCCAAAGATGAAATTCTTGCCGCCGCTTATGCCAGGAACCCGGTTTACTACTGGCTGGGCGCTGCTACGGCGTTGCTCACCGCATTTTATATGTTCCGGCTGTATGCCACTACTTTCCTGGGCAGTTTCCGTGGTACCGAAGACCAACGGCATCACCTGCATGAAAGCCCGGCGCTGATGACCATACCGCTGGTACTGCTGGCTGTTCTGAGCGTAGCAGGTGGCTGGGTAGGTATACCGGAAGTGCTGATGCCGGATGCCCATGCGCTGGAAAAATTCCTGGCGCCCATTTTTGCTGAATCTGCAGCACGCACCACGCCGCACGCCATTGACCACCAGACTGAATACCTGTTGATGAGTATTACCGTGGTGGGCGCTGCCATAGCCATTTTTGTAGCTGCGGCGCGTTACCGCAAAAATCCCGAATTGCACGAAGCCACCGGCTTTGGAAAAATACTGGCCAACAAGTGGTACGTTGATGAACTGTACAATTTCATTATTGTACGCCCCTTGAACTGGCTGAGCCGTTTCCTGGCCAACTTCATAGAACGTGATGTAATTGACTGGCTGGTAAATGGTATGGGCAAAGCCGTGCAATATACCAGTCGCCAGGTGAGGCTGTTGCAAAGCGGCCAGGTAGGCAGCTATGTACTGCTGATGGTACTGAGCATTCTGATACTGGTGGCAGTACAGTTTTTTGTGAAGAAGTAAGCAGTGGGTTTTAAGTGATGTAATACATCGGATTTCATCTTTTGCAATTAGGAACCTGAATCTTGATTATGATACCTGTTCTACTGATAGTTATCCCGTTGGTGAGTGGTTTGATCGCTTTTCTGCTGAAGCAGGAGCGGGCTGTAAAAGCATGGGCATTGTTGTCGGCCATTGCCACACTGGCGGTATCACTGCTGGGATTAACCGTAATGAAGCAAGAAAGCTGGTTGCAATTTAATAAGCCCTGGCTTCCTTATCTCGGCAGCAATTTCCATGTGGGTATGGACGGCATGGCGCAGGTATTGTGTTTGCTCACGGCGGTTACTTTCCCCATCATATTCATTTCAACCTGGAACAACAGCTACAGGAAGGCGCATAATTTCTTTGCGTTGATGTTGCTGGCGCAGGCCGGTCTGATGGGGGTATTTGTAGCGCTCGATGCATTGTTGTTTTATTTCTTCTGGGAACTGGCATTGATACCCGTTTATTTCCTCAGCTCGCAGTGGGGAGGAGAACGGCGCATTGCAGCCACTTTTAAATTCTTTATTTATACTTTCCTCGGCTCGCTGTTCATGCTGATCGGTATTATTTATATCTATCAGCTTACACCGGGCAAATCGTTCGACATTCAGGCTTTTTACAACGTAAACATTCATCCTGAAAAGCAGGATTGGCTCTTCTGGCTCATGCTGGTAGCATTTGCCATCAAAATGCCCATTTTCCCGTTCCATACCTGGCAACCCGATACCTACGAACAGTCGAACACAGCCACCACCATGGTGCTGAGCGCTGTAATGGTAAAAATGGGTGTGTTCGGTATCCTGCGCTGGCTTACACCGGTAGTGCCGCATGCGGTGTATGTGCATGGTGATACCACCGGCACTTTTATTGTGATCGGCATTGTGTACGCCTCGCTGGTGGCCATGCAGCAGGACGATCTGAAACGACTGGTGGCCTATAGTTCCATTGCCCACCTTGGCCTCATGGCCCTGGCTATTTTCGTACCCAGCAATACGGGTGTGCATGGGGTATTGATCCAGATGTTCAACCACGGTATCAATATCCTCGGGCTGTGGATTGTAGTAGAACTGATCGAGCGGCAACTGGGCACGCGAAAGATGTCGGAACTTGGCGGACTGGCGCAGAAAGCGCCTTCGCTGGCCGTTCTGCTGGTAGTGGTGGCGCTGGCCAATGTGGCGCTGCCGCTGACCAATGCGTTCATTGGCGAGTTCATGATGTTTGCCGGCATTTTTACTTCCGAAGCTTCTCCCAGGTATCACTACGCATTTGCTGCGGTTGGTATGATAGCCATTATCCTCTCGGCCGTGTATACATTGAACATGATTCAGAAAGTGTTTTACGGCAATACCAGCGCGCTTACGGCAAATGCCCTTGATATCCGCATCAACGAAAAGCTGGTGCTGTCTGCCATAGTGGTCATGATCATCGCTATTGGCGTATATCCCGCTCCGCTGCTGGAAATGACCAAGGGAGCAGTGGATGCTATTGTTTCAAAAATGATATTAAAACAACCTTAAGCGAAAGCATACCGACGTTATGAATGCAATAGTTCTATCGGCTGTCTGGGGGGTAGTAATGATGTTTACCGGCATTTTGAGCAACAACAAACGACTGGTGAGCAACATTGGTATCCTTGGCATGACGGCGCTGGTGGTGGTAAACCTGCTCGAAATGAGCGGCATGCGTTTCTTTACTGTTGACCTGCACAACATGCTCTGGTTCGATACCTTCGGACTGCTGTTCAATACCATTGCATTTGTTTGCACGCTGGTGTATTTCTTACTGTCGGGCCGCGATATAGAAAGGGTAGGGTCACATGTGGCCGAATATTATGCGCTCACCTTTTTCGTGTTGTGCGGTGTGAGCCTGGCCTCCTCCTTCAACACCCTGCTGATGCTCTTCCTCGCCATCGAAATTATTTCCATCCCCCTGTATGTACTTACGGGAAGCAATAAACGAAACCTGAAGAGCAACGAAGCTTCACTGAAATATTTGCTGATGGGCTCTTTCTCCACGGGCCTGATGCTGATGGGCATCACCTTTATTTACGGGGCAAAGGGCAGCTTTGATATGGATGTTATCCGCATGGGCTCCGGCGAATTGACACCCTTACTGGGCGCCGGCCTGTTGTTGCTGATGTTCTCCATAGCATTCAAGGTTTCTGCAGCGCCTTTCCACTTCTGGACGCCCGATGTTTACGACGGCGCGCCTACCGTATTCACTTCCTTTATGGCCACGGTGGTAAAAGCTGCGTCTTTCATAGCTTTTATTCGCCTGTTCGATTATTCATTTGGCGATATGCATAAAGAATGGCAATTGATGATAGCCATCATTACGGCCGCCACGCTGTTCATCGGAAACATCACTGCAGTATTTCAGCAAAGCGTGAAGCGTATGCTGGCCTATTCCAGCATTGCACAGGCCGGCTTTATGTTGTTTGCCCTGGTGGCCATGAACCAGACGGCCAAGGAAGGCCTGTTGTTCTACACTGCGGCCTACAGCCTGGCTACCATTGGCATTTTCGCCATATTGATCCGCATGAAGGATTACACGTTTGAAGGCTTCAATGGTTTGGCAAAATACCACCCGGTACTGGCAGCCACCAACGCGATATTCCTGTTCTCGCTGGCCGGTATTCCTGCCACGGCAGGGTTCTGGGCCAAGTATTATATGCTGGCTGCTGCTGTACAGCAGGGACAATTACTGTGGTTGGTGATTGTGGGGCTGGTATGTGCCGCCATCAGCGTGTACTACTATTTTCGCGTTATACAGGCCATGTATTTCAAGGAAGGCGATCCCCAGCCCATTGAGGCTTCCCCTGCCTTTAAAGGAATACTCATCGGCATGGCCGGTGTGGTGGTAGTTCTCGGCATATGGCCTGAGTGGCTGATTGATAAGCTTTATTTCTTTTTCTAATAGTGGATAAGCAGTACAGGAAAGCGGACTTTTCTTACCTTTAATTTCGTATGACACTTCGTGATACGCTTTCCCTTGCCTTCCGCACGGTGCGGGCCAACAAGCTGCGTACAGGCATTACTGTTGCAATCATCACGCTCGGCATCACCGCGCTGATTGGCATCAATACGGCTATAGTGGCCCTGCAGCAAAAATTTGTGGAAAGCTTTTCTTCCATGGGAGCTACCGGGTTTACCATTCGTTTTCGGGAACCCCGTTGGTTTGGCGGACCGCGGAGCGATGTCAAAAAAGAAAACAAGAACGCCAAAAAAGAACGGAAGTCGAACATGGGGAAACCCATTACCCGTTTGCAGGCTGAAACCTTCAAAGAGAACTATAAGTTTCCTGCCTCTGTATGTTTGGTCATGTATGGTAAAAACAACGCCATTGTAAGCAGGGACAATAAGAAAACCAACCCTACGGTACGCGTCTATGGCGGCGATGAAAACTACCTCGATCAGAATGGTTTTAAACTGGCCTATGGCCGCAATTTGACCGAACTGGATGTGCAAACGGCGCGCAACGTGTGTATTGTGGGGAAAGAAGTGGCCAGAAAGTTTTTTGGCAATAACCTGCAGACGGCCGTAGACCAGATCATCAAAATTGACAATATTCCATTTCGTATTATAGGCACGCTCGAAGAGCGGGGGTCAACACTGGGTATGAGCTGGGACAATATAATCGTCACTTCCTATTCGGTAGTTCGCCGCTATTTCAATTCCAATCCCAATGCGTCTTTTAATATCCAGGTAAAAGTGCCGGATATCAAATTGCTGGATGGGGCTATTGGGGAAGCCACCGGCGTTTTTCGTCCCATTCGCAAACTCTCTGTTACTGAAGATGACAATTTCACCATCGACAAAAGCGACAGTTTTGTAGAGATGCTGATGCGCAATCTCAGTTTTATCACTTTTGCCGCTGTAATTATTGGCGTTATAACGCTTCTGGGAGCAGCTATTGGCCTGATGAACATCATGCTGGTAGCAGTAACGGAACGCACTAAGGAAATCGGGCTGGTAAAAGCCATTGGTGGCAAGAAGCATAATGTGCGGTACCAGTTTCTCTACGAGTCCATCATTATCAGTTTGCTGGGCGCAGCATTTGGCATTGCGCTCGGCGTACTGGCGGGCAATATAGTGGGCGCATTGATGGATACCAGCTTTGTGATTCCCTGGAATTGGGTCATTTTCGGGGTAGTGATTTGTACGCTGGTAGGACTGCTGGCAGGATTGTATCCGGCCATGAAGGCATCGCGGTTGAACCCGATTGAGGCGTTGCGGTATGAGTGAGAGGAAAAGATATTAAAAAAGCCGGTCTGACAGACCGGCTTTTTTATTTGTATAGTATTCACACTATGGTTGCTTACCTGGGGTCGAGTATCTGGCTGATCCTTTCATTCACGTCCTGCAAATGATACCTGCTCATGCGATCTGTATACGAAGGAATGGCGGCGGCAATCTGTGCTTTCAAAGTGCGCAGGGTGCCTTTGGCCACGGAAATGATATCGCTCTTTTTTGTATCAATTGCAGGGCCTATCTGGATGGTGATACCGCCGCTGCCACCTGCCGCCGGAGGCGCCGGAGCAATGATATCGGCCAGCCTTTCTACAAAGGCTTTTTGCAGGTTGCGACGATAGTTGTCAATCGGCTTGCGTGAAGCCAGTTCACTCCAGATACCTGTTCTCAAATCATCCATCAACTCTTCAATGCGGTAGGCATTGGCATCGCGGTTGGCAGAAGAGATGAGGCGTTGCAACCTTGAGGGTTGCAGGAGGCTTCCCAGCCAGCTGTCCTGCAGACTGCTGATGCGGTCGGAAGTGGGGGAAGCAATTTTGTTCAGGATGTTTTTATCCAGCAGCCACGTGGGGGTAGTGAACAAATGTTTCTGTACAAAAGCCACTGCTTCTTTCTGCAATGATTTGGGCACAACGGTATACACGTTGCCTTCCTGGTCGGTGGTGCGGCGGTCGGTATAAATACCCCCTACATAAGTAACTACATGACCCATATAGCGGCTGAACTGGCCTATTACTTCGTTGTACAGTTCATTGAGGTTCTTATAGTCCTCACCTTCTTCATTCACCCATTTGGGCAGTTGCGGCAGTATCCATTTCAGGTTTTTGATGCCGTATTCACTTGCCTTCATGGCATTATCGCCCAGGCTTTCCGTTTGTGCACGCGGGTCAATGCCATCCTGGAACAGGAAGCGGTAACGGGGATTGTTGTAGCGCTTCTTCACCCATTCGTTGAGGACGGCTTTTTCTTCCTCTTCGTTTTTGTCCAGTATAGGTCTGTATCCCCATTCGATGGCCCACAGGTCGTAGTCGCCAATACGGGGGAAGAGACCGGCGGGGCCGATATTATCGCCCGGTTGCGCCACATAATTGAAGCGGGCATAGTCCATAATAGATGCGGTATGTCCGTTGGCTTCCACCCAGGCCTTATCGCGCAGCTTTTCAACAGGCGTGGCAGAAGAGGCACCCATGTTGTGCGGCAGGCCGAGGGTATGGCCTACTTCATGCGAAGACACGAAGCGGATCAGTTGGCCCATCAGTTCATCATCAAATTTTGCAGTGCGGGCTTTGGGATCGCTGGGAGAGGCCTGAATCAGGTACCAGTTGCGCAGCAGGCGCATTACATTGTGGTACCAGTTGACGTGCGATTCAAGAATTTCTCCGCTGCGGGGATCGTGCACGTGCGGACCGCTGGCATTGGGAATATCGGAAGGTTTGTACACGATGGCAGAGAAGCGGGCATCTTCCAGGCTCCAGGTGCTGTCTTCTTCCGGTGTGGGCGCCCTGCGGGCCATGATGGCATTTTTAAAACCGGCCTTTTCAAAAGCTACCTGCCAGTCGTTTACACCCTGGATGAGGTAAGGCACCCATTTTTCGGGGGTAGCCGGATCGATGTAGAAGATGATGGGTTTTTTAGGCTCTACCAGTTCACCGCGTTTGAACTTTTCAATGTCCTCTTCCTTTACTTCCAGCCTCCAGCGGGTAATCATGCTCACGTCTTTCACGCCCTGCGGATCGGCGTCAAAATCGGTATATCCGGTGGTAAAATAGGCTACCCGGTCGTCGTAATAACGGGGACGCATAGGTTCTTTTGGCAGCAATACCATGGAGCTGTTGAGCTCGAAAGTGGCATTGCCGGCAGGTCCCGCAGGCGCTCCGCCGGGACGGGCCGGGGCCGCAGTTTTGCTGTACGTTTTTACCGTTCTGATCTCTGTGTTGATGGGATAGGTGCGAATGTTAACGATGTATGATTTATCATTTTGCTGGGGGCCTAACCGCAAAGAGTTCTTGAAAAACGGTGCGAAATACAGTATCTCGTTATCGCTGTTGATGAAATCGGTCATGTCAATCACCGAGCCGGTGCTGTCTTTCGAGAAAGCCTTGATATCGAAAGCGGCGGCAATTGGTTGAATGTTTGAGCGTTGTACCGATTTGAACATGGGTTTGGTGCTGTCTTTCGAGTACACCGAGAAAGAAATATCCTGCAGGAAAATTTTGTTGTTGGGACCCTTGATAAAGCGGATGACATTTTCATTGATCTCATCACCGGCATAGCCATTGAAGCCAGCACGGGTATTGATAGGCGCCTGGGAAATGCGGTTTACTACCAGGATGTCTCTGCCCAGCAGGCTGTCGCCGATTTCGAAATACCAGCGGTCGTCCACTTTGTGAACGCCAAAAAGCCCTTTCTGAGAAATTGCTTTGGACGTAATCACCTCATTATAGGCTTTGGGACCCTGCCGGTTAGGCGGAACAGCCGGGGGCTTCCGGGTAGTGTCGGTTTTTACAGGTGTAGCGGGGGGTGCGGTTTTTTTACGCTGCGCATCGGCCGTAACCAGGGAAACCGACAAAGCAAGTAACAAAGTGCAATGCTTTAATCGATGAGAAATTTGCATGTTCAAAATTTTATTTAGTGAATGAAGATAAGGAAAAGGGTACTTGATCAACTTTGTGATCATACCGCTGATCAAATAGTTGTGACAGATGGTAATCAGGTATCTGATAAAGACTACCCGAAAACCCGAAAGGTCTATTGTGCGTACAAAAAAATATTGCACGAAAATCGTTTCCGGCGTGCGTTAGCAATGAACCGCATGGCTCGCCTTGCCTTGCGTGTTGGTGCGGGGTTGGCAGGTGTAGGATGGCAGGCATTTGCAACCTGGCGCAGCTTCCGGGGCGGCACCTGTTTTGTAGTTGTATGAAGTGTAGACTGGCTTCAGTTTTGTTCAATCAAACGGCCTTATTTTTGGTTTTCTCATATAAGAAAATCCTTATCTTGTGAACTTATCAAAAAATTTTCTTGATTAGATTGAACGGGGGAAATGAGTTTTTCCTTAGAATTGTGAGCCCATTTTTTAAACTACAATAGTAAATTTTAAAAACACTAAAAAACAAACAATCATGGCTGAAACAAAACCAACTGCGACTGCGGCGAAGAGTAGTACGTCTGTTCAACCAAAGAAGAAGAGTAATGCAATATCCTGGATCGCTCCGGTTTTATGTGTGTTGGCTGGTTATGTAATCTGGCGCTTTTTATTGGGTAATCCGAACAACTTTACACAACCAGATCTGAGTGGTGGTTTCTGGCCGCATCACAAAGGTCCCAAAGGCGGGTTGGTTCGTATGTATGAAGGGGGTATTGTAGTACCGGTCCTGATAGCCAACTTCCTTATCGTGATAGTATTCGTGGTGGAAAGATTCCTGACCATTACCAAGGCTACCGGTAACGGCAATATTGCTGAGTTCATCCGCAAAGTACAATATCACCTGGCTAATAAGAACGTTGATCAGGCTATTTCCGAGTGCGACAGGCAGAAAGGCAGTGTGGGCAACGTAATGAAAGCCGGCTTGCGCAAATACAAGGAAATGATCTCCAACACCGAGCTGGATACCGAGCAAAAAGTAGTGGCTATCCAGAAAGAGGTGGAAGAAGCAACCGCGCTGGAACTGCCGATGCTGGAAAAAAACCTGGTGTTCCTGTCAACCATTGCCTCAGTGGCAACGTTAATAGGGTTGTTGGGTACTGTAATTGGTATGATTACCGCCTTCGCGGCACTCGGTTCCGGTGGTGGTGGCGCTGCTGCTACTGAGTTGTCAAGAGGTATTTCGGAAGCCCTGTACAATACAGCCCTGGGTATCGGTACTTCAGCAGTGGCCATTATCATGTACAACATCTTCACAACGAAAATAGACTCTATTACTTACGGCATTGACGAATCGGGCTTCACGCTCACCCAGAGCTTCGCTTCCCTGTACAAATAACCCATGGGTGCGGTGCAGGGTACAGACGGTTTGCTGACAGGCGCAATTGGTCCCAGGCGACGAATTAAAACTTTCAGTACCAATCTGTTACATTTTCTGCCCCTTTTCTCATAAAAAGGTTAGGCAGGGGATGTGGAAATATGAGGGGAATGAATCTTAAATTGTAATTGAAATTAATAAGAGATGCCAAAAGTAAAAGTACCTCGCAAGAGTACGAGTATTGACATGACGGCCATGTGTGATGTGGCGTTCCTGCTGTTGTCGTTCTTTATCCTGGCCACGCAGTTCAAACCCGATGAGGCGCTGGAAGTAGTTACGCCCAAGTCGGTTTCTACGCGTCAACTGGAAGGGAAGGACATTGTGCTGGTAACGATGGACCGTGATGGTAAAGTATACTTCTCCATTGACGATAACAATCAGGACGAAAAGGAAGTTGTGATCGAGGAGGTGAACAAGATGAAGAACCTGGGGCTCACGGATGCCGAAAAACAGGCCTTCATAAACCGCGGATCTTTTGTTGGAGTTCCTTTCAGCCAGTTGAAATCATACCTGCAAATGAGTCCTGAGCAGATCAAGAACCTTAATCACCCCGGCATTCCGGTTACGGATACGCTGAACAACGAGCTGCAGGTTTGGATCCGTGCTACTGTGGAAGCGTTCAAAGGAAAGAAGATGAACCTGATGGTAAAAGGCGACAACGAAGCCAAATATCCTTCTTTCAAGGGCATTATCGATGCCTTCAAAAAGAACGAACAATTCAAATTTTCCATGGTTACCGATCCTGAAGGAGTTCCCGAAGGAACAGAACTGGCCCGGAAAATTGAGAAATTGGGTGCCAAGGCTACTGATGAGCAATAACATTATTTACAATTTAAACGCTGTTTGATATGGCAGAAATGGATACCTCGCAGCAGGGGGGACATAAGAAAAAAGGCCCGGGGGTAAAAAAAGCGAAAAAGCTTTCTACCCGTGTTGACCTTACGCCGATGGTGGACCTGGGATTCCTGCTGATCACGTTCTTCGTGTTCACTACTACCATGAGTGAACCCACGGCGGTGCGTTTGTATCTGCCCAAGGACACGGAACGCCCTGAGGAGCAGAACAAGGTGAAGAACTCCGGTGCGCTCACGCTCCTTTTGAATAAAAACGACAATATTTTTTATTATGAAGGAGAGTTGCAGCCCGATGGTTCCAACTTTCAATCCACCAACTGGAAAGATGTGCGGGATGTGATCCTGAACAAGAAGCGGACCACCAAACCCGAAGATTTTGTGGTAATCATAAAACCGGGGCCCGAGTCAACCTACCGTAATACGGTAGACATGCTGGATGAAATGTTTATCAATGATGTAAAAAGGTACGCGCTGGTAGATATTACACCGCAGGACTTGCAGTTTGTGGTGGCCTCTGAAGGCGGCGGCAGCGCCCCCCCGGCAGGCAATTCAGGCAATTAATATGGAATTGCGGCCCTATTGCATCTAAATTATTATAAACGTTAATCATGGAAATCAATAAAATATTAAGCGCCGATATCCTCGATATCATCTTCGAAGGGAGGAATAAGGAGTATGGGGCTTACGAGCTGCGTAAGACCTATAACAAGCGCCTGATTATTGCGCTGTGCAGTATGGCTGCCCTCCTGGTGCTGATGTATGGAGGATACCTCCTTTCCAATGCTTTCGGCGATAAGGAGGAAACCAAATCTATGGTGGTGCAGGACGTTCAACTGGAAGAAGTAAGACCGGAGGAGGAAAAAAGGGAAGAACCCCCGCCACCTCCGCCGCCCAAACCACCAGATCCACCCAAGGTGGAAATGACCAAATTCACACCGCCCAAAATTGTGAAAGATGAAGAAGTGAAGGAAGACGAAAAACCACCGGAAGTGGAAAAACTGGAAGAAACCCAGATTTCGCTGGTGAACCAGGAAGGTGTGAAAGATGAAGGTATTGTGGCTCCACCGGTAGAAGATGCCGGTAAAGGGGTGGTGGAAGCGCCCAGGAAAGTGGAAGAAGACTGGGACAAGACCTTCACCAAAGTGGAAATTGAATCGGAATATCCTGGTGGCGCTGCTGCCTGGATGCGCTACCTGAACAGGAACCTGCGCTATCCCCAGGAAGCAATTGACAATGAAATCCAGGGTACCGTAATTGTACAATTTATCGTGGATAAAGAAGGTAAAGTGAGTGATGTGGAGGCGATCAGTGGTCCGGAAGAATTGCGCGCCGAAGCAGTGCGTGTAATCAAGAAGAGTGGTAAATGGACGCCTGCTGTGCAGAACGGACGCCAGGTAAAATCGTACAAGAAACAACCGATCGTTTTCCGTTTGGAGACACAGTAATAGACAACCGAAAATTATTGATAGATCCCTTTCGTGTAATGCGGAAGGGATTTTTGTTTGTCGGAATTGTAGTTTCGTTTGTCACGGATGTTGGTGATGCTGCGATGAAATGTGGGTTGTTATTGCCTTTAATAATTGTTTATTGCTGCTTCTTTTTTGTGATTTTATTATGGAAACTTTCTCCTGCTGCGTCTCAATAATAAAGTGTAGCCATGCAAAACAATGCCATTCTACAGGCAGATGTCCTGGATATTATTTTCGAAGGACGCAACAAGGAGTATGGGGCGTACGATTTGCGTCGCACGTACAGCCGGCGAATGACAGTAGCCATTGTCGTTATGATGGCAATGGTGCTGTTATTTGTTTTTATGCAGTTGATTGGTCGGGATAACAAGGGCCATGAAAACATGGTATTGAATATTCCCGATTCAGCCTATAAGCTGATTGAAATACCTGATGTCGAACCGCCGCCGCCTCCTCCACCTCCTGCGCCACCGCCACCTCCTCCGCCTGCAACGCGATCTATAGTGTTTACTCCTCCGCAAATTGTGCAGGATGACCAGGTGAATCCTGATGAGGTGCCGCCGGCCGCAGCAGACCTGGAAAATGTACGCATTGATGTGGTGGCCAGCGATGGAGGCGAAGACCTGGGCATTGTGCAACCTCCTCCTTCAGATGGTGACCGCGGTATAATACAGGCGCCGCAGTGTAAAGAGAACCCTGATTCCATTTACATGACCGTACAAATTGAATCTTCTTTCCCGGGAGGCGCACCGGCCTGGCAACGTTTCCTCAGGAAACACCTGCGGTATCCGCAGCAGGCTGTTGGCCAGGGGATAGAGGGGTATGTAATGGTACAATTTATTGTAGACAAGGATGGCACTGTAACCAATGTGGAGGCGATCAGTGGTCCGGAAGAATTGCGCGCCGAAGCAGTGCGTGTAATCAGGAGAAGTGGTAAATGGAACCCGGCGGTGCAAAATGGCATTCATGTAAAATCGTACAAAAAACAACCGATCGGCTTTAAATTGTCCTTTGATGAGCAATGATGGTAGCGCCGGAAGCTGCAGTTCAGGCGCTGCAGGATGCTGCAGGCCGGCAATGGCGGTGGTGTACCGGCAGTAGCAGGCAGCGCAAAGCAAGTGCAACCATTCCTTGCTTTGCGCTGCTGCTGTTTCTTACAATCTGTAGCTATATTTGACGAAAGCTACGGCATATGTCAATCAGATCGGCAGGATGGGACGATACCATTGTGGCGCTGGCCACGCCGCCCGGCGTGGGCGCCATTGGGGTGATCCGCCTCAGTGGAAAGAAGGCCTGGGAAATTGTAAACGCCCTGTTTCCGTCGAAGGACCTGCTGGCGCAGGCTTCTCATACATTGCATGTGGGGTATTTAAAGGATGGCGATAAGACGCTGGACGAAGCGGTGGTATCATTGTATAAATCGCCCCGCTCGTATACGGGAGAAGATGTAGTGGAAATATCCTGTCATGGTTCGCCGTACGTGCTGCAGCAGGTGATAGCCGCCTGCATAAACAAAGGCGCCCGTCTCGCAAAGCCTGGTGAATTCACCCAACGCGCTTTTCTCAACGGCAAGCTCGACCTGGCACAGGCCGAAGCCGTAGCCGACCTCATTGCCAGCAATACCGAAGCGGCCCGCAAAACAGCGCTGCACAACATGCGTGGAGGCTTCTCCCAAAAATTACAATCGCTGCGCGAACGGTTGCTGCAATTCTCTGCCCTGATGGAACTGGAACTGGACTTCTCACAGGAAGACGTAGAATTTGCCGATCGTAAACAATTCTATGCCTTACTGGATGAAGCGCAGCAAACCACGCAGCAACTGGCCAACTCTTTTCAATTAGGCAATGCGATCAAAAATGGCGTGAGTGTAGCTATCATCGGCAAACCCAATGCCGGCAAATCGACCCTGCTTAATACGCTGCTGAATGAAAACCGTGCTATTGTAAGTGATATTGCAGGCACCACCCGCGATACTATTGAAGAAGTGCTGAATATTGATGGCATCCTGTTCCGCCTTATTGATACGGCCGGCATCCGGCAGCATACTTCCGATGTTATTGAAAGCATTGGCGTTGAGCGCAGTCTTGAAAAAATGCGACAGGCTGATGTAGTGTTGTATTTGTTTGATGTGCAGGATATGCAGCCCGTAGAATTGAAAAGCGTGGTGCAGGAGCTGCAGCAGAACAACATCAAGCATCTGCTTATTGGTAACAAAGCTGATCAGATGGAAGAGCCTGTCATGCGTAGCAAGTTTGCTGAATTTCCCGGCGTGGTGTATATATCGGCAAGGGATAACCGGGGGATTGAGGTGCTGAAGGAGAAACTGATTGACCAGGTATTGCAGGGGCATGTGCAAACAGAAGATACGATTATTACCAGTGCAAGGCATTATCATGCGTTGCAGGAGGTGTTGAAATCGTTGCAGGATATACGGAATGGATTGGATAATCAGATTCCCGGGGATTTGGTGGCGTTGGATATCAGGAGGTGTTTGCATTTTCTGGGGGAGATAACGGGGGAGATAACGACGGAGGACCAGTTGGATTATATATTTAGTAAGTTTTGTATCGGGAAGTAACCGGCGGAAAATAACGATAAACAATAACAAACAATAGTAAGTAAAACGCTGAAAATGAAATATTTTCAGCGTTTTTTGTTACGTTTTCATTATGTTTGTTTGCAGGTATTTACTCAGTTTTTGTACGTCATCCGTACTTTTTTCAGTGACGTACAAATACGTACAAATTTTAACTATGGAAAAAGCGATTAAGGTTCGATTACGAGAGCAAAAAAACAAGTCAGGTCGTATCAGTTTATACTTGGACTTTTACCCACCCATTTACGATGCGGACAAAAAGAAAGAAACCCGCAGGAAATTTATCAATATCTACTTATATGAAAAACCAAAAGACCGAATTGAAAAGGAGCATAATCAAGTTGCCCGAATGAAAGCGGAACAAATCCGTTCCGAGTATGAGTTACGCTTATTCAATAAGTCTTTCGGTCTGGTCGACCGCTTTGCCGGCAAAGCAGATTTCTTGGCCTACTTTTACGAAAAGATTCGTAAGCGCTATACGTCCAAAGGGAACTATGATAACTGGCTTTCGACGTATAATTATTTGGAGGCGTTTACCGATGGTAAATGCCTATTTGAGGACGTTGATGAAAAATTTTGTGAGCGGTTTAGGGAATATCTTAAGACTACCACCACGATTAAAAGTAAGTGGGCCAAGCTGTCGCAAAATTCACAACATAGTTATTTCAATAAATTTAAAGCAGCGCTTAAAGAGGCCTTTGAAGAAAAGTTGTTCGTGGAAAATCCGGCAAGGAGAGTTAAAGGGATCCCGCAGGACGAAACCCATCGCGAGTTTTTGACAATTGAAGAAATCCGGGCTTTAAGGGATACCGTATGCGAACACCCTGTATTAAAATCAGCCGCACTGTTTTCAGCTCTCACCGGTTTACGATGGTCAGATATTATGAAACTGACATGGGCAGATGTGTTTCATTCCGTAGTGGATGGCTATTACATACGTTTCACCCAGCAAAAAACAAAGGGTGCCGAAATTCTGCCCATTTCTGAACAGGCTTACTGCTTATTAGGGGAACCACAGTCGGCCAAGGAACGGATTTTTGCTGGCCTGAAATAATCGGCAACAGCCGAGGTTGGAGGTGCTTTTTGAGATAGCGAGGATTTTGGGGGTGGAGGCTAAAGAGTTAATCAGCAATGTGGAGTGTAACAAAAAAAATTAGAAAAGAAGCGTCCTTGAGAAGCTAAGTTGGCAGGATAAACAAAACGGAACTCACTCACGTATTATTTGGTAGAATGATATTAAAATGAAAACAAATAGTCCATTTAACATATTGCCCCCAAACGAAAGGTGGGCACCGACACAAAGTCAAATGGACGCTTTTCAAAACGCCTACGAAAAGCTGTTACCGCCATTGGTTTATAAAATCAGACTTGCAGTTGCAAAATGGCGTGACGAAAATTATGCAGGTGCATCCGACACGACAAAATCACTTTTGAATTTTTGGTTTAATCAAGAGCATTTAATCGGACAGACAAAATTCAGTTTTTTCTTTTCGCAACGAGAAGCCATTGAATCAATCGTTTATCTTTATGAAATAGCCAACGCCAAGGACAAATACGAATTGATGAAGTTTGATTCATCAGGTCGTATCAGCACGGGTATGTTTGACGAAAACTGGACTCGATACGTGGTGAAAATGGCGACAGGTGCAGGTAAGACTAAGGTAATGGGCTTGACTTTGGTTTGGTCTTATTTCCATAAACTTTATGAAGCCGACAGCACACTCTCAAAAGACTTCTTGGTAATTGCTCCAAACATCATCGTTTTAAATCGTTTGAGAAAAGATTTTGATGGTCTTAAAATGTTTTTTGACGAGCCTTTTATTCCTGACAACGGCTTTGACGACAAAGACTGGAAAAACGATTTTCAATTAACGCTTCATATTCAAGACGACTTAAAGCCGATAACGGAATCGGGAAATATTTTCCTGACCAACATTCACCGAGTATTTTTCAATGAAGAACCAGAACAGAGTTTTGAAACAACTTTCTTAGGAGTAAAACCAAAACCTGATGCTGACACTTCAAAAGGCTTAGACCTTGGGAAAATTTTAAGAAGTGATAAAATTAAAAATCTAGTTGTGCTGAATGATGAAGCCCATCACATTCACGATAGTTCACTGGCTTGGTTCAAAAGCATTGAAGATATCAATAATAAACTCAAGCTGAAAACCGGAAACGGCATCAGTTTGCAAGCAGACTATACCGCAACACCAAGACATAACAACGGAGCAATTTTCGTTCAAACTATTTGCGATTATCCGTTGGTAGAAGCCATAAAACACAATGTTGTAAAATCTCCTGTTTTGCCTGATGAAGCATCAAGGCAAAAAATTCAGGAAAAAGACAGCAATGATTTTGTTGAACGATACCGTGACTACATTCATTTGGGCTATTTGGAATGGGAACAGCAGTATGAAGAACTGAAAAATCACAAAACTCCTATTCTCTTCATAATGACTATGAACACCAAAGAAGCCGACCAAGCCGCTGCTTTTTTGGAAGCCAATTACCCAAAAATGAAAAATTCGGTGCTGACAATTCACACCAATAAATCGGGTGAAATCAAAGAATCGGCATCAAGTAAAAAAGACAAGGAAGAATTAGAGAAATTACGTAAAGCAGCAGATGATATTGATAAAGACCATTCGCCTTACAAAGCCGTTGTTTCAGTTTTGATGCTTCGTGAAGGTTGGGATGTTAGAAATGTTACCACAATAGTGGGGCTTCGCCCCTATGGTGCGGATTCTAAAATCCTTCCTGAACAAACCATCGGACGTGGTTTGCGAAAGATGTTTTCGCTGGACACTCCCGAAAAATTGGTAATTGTTGGAACGCCTAAGTTTTTGGAGTTCGTGGAAGAACTGAAAACGGAAGGTGTTGAATTCCAATACAGCCCAATGGGTAAAGGCACGAAAGGAAAGTCGCCTGTTATTGTGGAAGTGGACAAAGAAAATCCCGATAAGGATTTGGATAAACTGGATATTCCTATTCCTCAAATGAGTCCGAGAATTTATCGTGAGTTCAAAAATTTGGAATTCATTGATGTAAGTAAACTCAAAAACGAAAAAGTAGCTCTTAAAAAATTCAGTTCAGACGAACTGAAAGAGATTGTTTTTAATGACATTGAAGGCAATCTTTCACACAAAACAGTTTTCAAAGACACGGTTCCTGATTACCGAAATGTAATTGGCTTTTTCACTGCTTCCATATTAAAAGATAGCCGATTGGTAAGCGGTTTTAATATTCTTTATCCCAAGGTTGAAAGCTTTATCAAGTATCAGCTTTTTAACAATGAAGTTGAATTAAGCGACCCACAAACACTAAGAAATCTTTCGGAAGTAAAACCAAAGGAAGTTTTGCGAACTACGTTCAAAAAGGCGATTGATGAACTAACCGTAACCGACAAAGGAACAGCAGAAGTAAAAAACTACATTTCGCTAAAACTGACCAAACCAAAGGTTGCAGAAAACCAACCTTTCCTTGTTCCCAAAAAATCGGTATTCAACAAAATTATTGGTGACAATCCGTTTGAACTGGAAGTAGCATCATTTCTTGAAAGTCGTTA
>CALCIN010000008.1 GCA_937961055.1 uncultured Chitinophagaceae bacterium
GATAGAAACTGGTATTTCCAAAAACAAAAATGCCTGTAAACCATAAAAATTTACAGGCATTGATTTGTTTTGATCTGATTTTTAGTCGGGCAGACTGGATTCGAACCAGCGACCCCTACGTCCCGAACGTAGTGCGCTACCGGGCTGCGCTACTGCCCGAAATTTCCGGGTGAACCCGAAAATGGGATGCAAATATAGTTCAATTTCAGCATTTAAAGCAACTCTAATTTCCCCCACTTTCAATACTGAAAAACCAAGGACGATACCCGCTCACCGCCAATTTGGAAAATTGCAGCGGAAGGGCCAACTGACGCTGAAAGTTTGCCGGTGAAAGGGAGTTTTTGCGCAGGGGACCTGAATAATAGTAATGCGGCAATCCCTGTCTTTATTCCATACATTATTCCCTACCTGCAATATGTTTACTTACCTTAAGCGTTGCTTCCTGCTGCGCTCTTACCGTTTATAACACCTCCGGTTACAAGGTTGATACCATTCCCGGTAATTGTTACAACTACCGTCGGTGCAAACATTCAATAGCAGCGGAAACCCGGTGAGACATATCCCTGCAACATTACCGGATGCGGCATCGTTGAAAGTATTCAACATCCATGGGACGTTAATATCCAACGAGGAATACAAGGCGTTCCGGAAAAAAAACGAAACCGCAACTGCAACGCCCGCATACCAGGGTGTGTTTTTTGAAGATGAAAATGAACCGGGTAAAGGATTTCGTTTGTTGTATAAGCGTGATTTCTTCTTTGACAATACGGTACGCCCGCAATGCCGGGTTGCGCAACAGAAGTAATAGGCAAAAACATCTAAATGCGCAGCCCTTAAACAGGCAATGAGTCAGTGGTGTTTTACAACCAAAAAAGCCGGCGCTTTCGACGCCGGCCTGTACAATACTAAGTTGTACCATTTCAAATATAAACACCTCCGTTATTGTTACTATGAACAAAGTTGCAATTAAAACACCAGGCATCAAGTTGCCGATATAACGTTGATGTTTATGTGTTATCTGTTGCTATACAAAGGTATCTGTATGTAAACAATGGGAAAATAGCCCCCGGGGTTCTATTTTTTGGGCACAACACTTTCATCTGCATTCCTGCTGGCTGCATCCAGCGAGTAGCGGAGCAAGGCGTTGTTTTCGTTTTTCAGGTTTAGTTTTCTGCAAATATTGTGTCGGTGATTCTTTACGGTATGTGGGCTCAGGTTAAGTATGTCCGCAATTTCACGGGTGGTTTTGTGCTGCTGTATCAGTTCCAGCACGCGCCGCTCTGTCTTGCTCAGCGGTTGCTCCGGCTGCTGAATAGCAGTACCCAATGCCGGATTGCTTTTAATGCCTGCCATCACCAGTTGTACACCGGCATACAGTTGCGCCTCATCCACCGGCTTGATGATATAGTTGGACGGTTTTGTTGCAGTTGCCTGTTCAATGATTTCCTTCGACTGGTAAGAAGTGATGTAGATTACTTCAAAATGATAGTGCCTCCGCAGGTCGCTGATCAGTCCAATGCCATTTTCATGGTCCTGCAAATTGATATCGCACAACACGAGGTGCGGTAACATTTGTTTTACTGCTTCGCGCGCCTCGTCGGCAGATATGGCAATGCGCGTTTCACATGCAAAGTTTGCCTGCACCTGTTGTTCAATAAAACGGGCAATGATGATCTCGTCTTCAATGATTAAGATGCGTGTCATGCTGCAAATATTTTGAGTCCGTCACCGGAAATGTAAATGTATATGATAGGCCCTGGTCATGGTCCATGCGCATATCACCATGCATCTGTCGCACCATGTCTTTGATCAGCGACAGACCCATGGAACGCTTGTTATACCCCGGCAGGTCCTGCAGACCAACGCCGTTGTCGGCATAAAACAGCCGGATCCTGTTATCCTGTGCATAGGCCGCTTCGATGGTAATGACCGGGTAGGCAATGTTTGGAAAAGCGTATTTGAAAGAGTTGGTCAGCAGTTCCGACAGGATAAGACCGATAGAAAGTGTATGCCGGGCCTGCAGCCGTATCTGCGATGGCACCGATTGTTCCACCCGGATTTTCTTGTGGGTATCATATACCTGCTGCACGTGTAACACCAGCCCGGTAATAAAATCAGAAAGCGTCACCGGCTGTCCATCTTCCAGCAACGTGAGTTTGTTGTTCACCAGCATCATGGCCTGAATGCGCGCAAGGTTGCTGCGAAGAATTTCTTTGGAAGAAGCGTCCTGTATGTGCGAAATCTGCAAACTGTGTAAACTGTATAGCAACTGCAGGTTATTCTTTACCCGGTGGCTCAGCTCGTTGATGAGTGTGGCAATCTGTACATTTCTTTCTGACAGTTCTGCTTGTTGCCGGGCGAGTTCTTCATTGGATTTTTGCAACTCCCGGGTACGTTCTTCCACTTTTGTTTCGAGGAGTTGGTTTTGTTTTTTCTGCAGTTCATTCAATGCATTCAGCGCTACATTTTTTTCAATTTCGTGTTGGCGCAACGATTCTTTCAGGCCTATGGAGAACAGAAGAAAAATGAGCAGAATAACAGCGTTGGAAATATAAGGTACTATGTGCAGCGATTTTTCATGGATTAGTGCAGAACTGAGTGTGACGAAAAGCCCGGCAACCCCCATGAGTATGATGCCATAGTACAGGTAATACTGCGCACGGTTCAACCTTTTACGACAAGTGATCAGCGCGGCCAGGATAAAACCGCCCGGTACAACAAACTCCATCAACTGCAGGTTGTTCGCCAGATTAAAGTTTCCGGTGAAATAATCTATGCTGATGCCGATGATGGAATTTACTACCAGGATAATAATACCAATAATTCCCAGCCGGTACAACACAGGATTATAGCGGCGCAGTTCCCAGAAGTCGAGCACGAGCAAATAGATGCCCACCACACCGATATCGAGAAAAGGTAAGTTGAATATCCAGCCGATGGCCGGATTATCCGGAAAGAACCAGTCGATGAAATAGCCGTTGGTGCAAATGCCATAGAACCCGGCGCCACCGATAAACAACAACAGCCACAAGTAAGGCCGGAAACGGCTCACCAGCCAGCATAGCAACACATACAGGAAAAAGATGCTTACCGCACCCTGCATCCAACCATCAATCAGTTTCAGTTGTTGATTTTTCTCAAGAAAAGCATCCCGCTGCTGCAGGGCAAAATCAAATACCGGCTGATAATATTTGGTATGATGCACCCGAAGAAGTAGGGTATAGGTATGATTGGCCCCTAAAGGTAAATGAAAATAAAACCTGCCATCACCGGGCGTTATATCCTTTTCGGGCCGGAAGGCGCCGGCGCTGCCATGCCATATGAATTGATCAGATTCTGACAGCCATGCATCAACGAAAGTAAGACTTGTAAATAATAATGCCAGGGGAGCGGCGTTACTGTCTGCATATCGGATGGTGGTTTTTAACCAGTAAACATTGGTGGGATGATGAGGCTGCAATTTGCTGAGCGGTAAAAAGCCGTTGTTGAGAGCCAATACCCTGTCTGCTGTAGTAGTTTTGTTGCTGTCTTCCCAAATTGAGAACCATTTGTCGAGTTTTATAGGCTGCAGGAAGTGATCTGATGAGGTAATGTGCAATGTATCGGCATAGCCATACCAACCTGGCAGGATCAACAACAACAAAAGCACCCACCTTTTTTGATAAGCAGTCAGGGGTATCTTCATTTGTGCAAATGTGCAAAAAAATGAATGGCAATAGATGGTTACTTGTAAAAATAAAACCTGGGGACTATTTCATGGTACCCTTCATCGGCTATTTTTGTAGCTTCATATTTGTTCAACGATCCGATTCCTGTTATGAAAAACACTTACACATTCCCCGCGATTTTCTCTCAGCTTATTTTTTCCCATTCTGCAACAGCACACCACTATTGGTTAAACAGATAGTATAATTGATCGCTGTATGCGGACGTAGCTTCTGCTTTTCCGTAACCCAAATCGTAGATATATGAGAACCCCTATTGTCCGATCTTTCATGGCATGCATACTTGTGTGCCTGTTGTATGTTACTGTAAATGGTCAGAATAATGCACTGCAATTTGATGGCATTGATGACTATGTAATTGTTCCGGCGCCGGTAGCTACCGGTGGGTCCTACACCAAAGAAGCATGGGTGTATGCAACTGCCACCAACAGTAGCCGGAATATTATTTCTTCCCAAAACGCCCCTTTCTGGATCTCCAATAACATTCTCAAAGCGGGACAGGCGGGTATTTATGATTATGTATACGACCCTACACCTTTTCCCTTAAACCGGTGGATGCATGTAGCGGTGACCTATGATGCCGCTACCAAAACCATGAAGTTGTATAAGAATGGCATCGTGGTGGCTACGAATACCAATGTACCGGCCTACACTGCTGAAACCATGTTTATCGGATCGCACGCTGGTACAGGCAGCTACTTTGAGGGAAGAATTGATGAAGTGAAAATCTGGAATGTAGCGCGTACAGCAGCGGAAATCAAAGAGGGCATGTTTGGTGTTCCAGCCAACAGTGCCGGTTTGCGTGTTTACTACAAAATGAATGAAAGCAGTGGCACTACATTGGTCAATGCCGCTGGCGTTGCGGGGCTGGACGGCACCTTGAAGAATGGCCCTTCACGGGTGTCATCTCCCATCCAACAAAGCCGCAACGCGCTCAGCTTTGATGGCGTGAATGACCAGGTAGTGATTCCCACTAATACAGCGTATGATCTGACCCAGGGCACCATAGAATGTTGGGTAAAGCCCGGTAACCTGGTTGGACAGGCGTGCATACTTGGCAATCGTGGAAGCGGAGGCACACGGTTCAGTTTCCATATGTCTACCACCGACAACTGGATCGGGTTCTGGAACAACAAAGCGTATGTGACGCTTCCCTATGCCATTACGCCCGGACAATGGTACCATCTGGCCTTCGTTTGTAATGGTACCTCGGTTACTTGCTATGTCAACGGTGTTTCCATTGGAGTGTTTTCGCAAACATTCAGCAATGTTACGGGTCAACCATTGCATATCGGCATGGCCAAGGTTGATGGAACGGGAGCAGACCTGGAACCTTTCCGCGGGGAAATTGACGAAATTCGTATATGGAATACCGCTCGTTCCAGTTCACAGATCATTAACAACAAAGACATTGCCCTTACCGGTAACGAGCCCGGCCTCGTGGCATTGTTTGGTTTTGACCAGGGCATAGCCGGCAGCGACAATGCAGGATTAACGACCGTAGTGGATAAATCACCGAATAACAATCATGGTCAGCTGGTGAATTTTGCATTGAGCGGCAGCACTTCCAACTGGACTGCAAATGGGGCCATAACCACTTTGCCTGTAACACTCCGCGGTTTTAGTGTGTATAAACAAAATCAGTCGGCAAGACTGCAATGGCAAACGGCCAGTGAACAAAACAGTAAGGAATTTATTATTGAGAGGTCCAATGATGGAACTATTTATAACGCCATCGGCGCGGTAGCAGCAGCCGGCAACAGTCAATATGTAAGGCAATATGCCTATACTGATGAACACCCGGAAACAGGCAATAATTATTACCGGCTGAAACAGGTGGATATTGACGGGAAATTCAGCTATAGCCCGGTGGTACGGGTAGCATTCGCTGCAGCCCAAAAACTCGGTTGTGGTATTGTGGGCAACGGAACTGTATATGTGATATTGCAGAGCGGCGCCAATGAGCCGTATATAGTAACGGACATCAACGGAAGAATAGTAAGGCGAGGGCAACTATCCGGTGGTAAGGCCTGGTTGTCGCAGCTCACTCCGGGTACTTATGCTGTATCGATCAGGGGGCAAGAGGAAAATTATACCGCAACCTTCATAGTTCCGTGATCATAGACAATACACGGCTGTTCTTTGGTACATTCAAATGCCAGTCCATCCCCGCGCGGGCGCTATCGTGTTGACGCAAATACCCAGCTGTTACATTGGCACATCCGGATATCCGTCCATTCCCGCGCGGGCGGGAGCGCAGCCCGATATTACCTTAGGAACAATATTGCAGGGATGGGGGTGGTCCCTCGCCCGCCATCTAACCACCTCCATCCATGAAACAGGTGTACGCAGCAAGCTACTGCCGGCGCCCCCGCCAGCGGGGGATGGGGTGGTATCTGGACGCACCTAAAGTCAATCAGCGTATCTAACGTGCAAGAAATCGTATCTATATTCATAAAAGTGTATCGACGTGCATAAAAGTATTTGTGTTCATGCAATCGTTTCTACGTGCATGAAAGCGTACCTATGCGCATGATTTAATGCCTGCAATAAATATATTTGCACCCGCACTAACTACACATCGATCATGAGCAACAAACAAATCGTTATTGACTTTCTGAAAGCACTGGAAAAGGAAAAATCAGCTGATGTGCTGGAAAGGTTTTACCATCCGGAAGTAGAGCAAACAGAGTTTCCCAATGCCATCACCAAACAAACAGCCGTCAGAAACCTCACCGATCTGAAAACCGCTTTTGCAAAAGGCCGGCAATTACTGACCAGCGAAACCTATGAAGTAAAGTAACTGCATGAAGCAGGAGAAACCGTCATACTGGAATGCATATGGAAAGGCACACTGGCCATACCCGTTGGAAATATTCCTGCCGGTGGTCAGATGGTGGCGCATTTTGCACAGATTTTTGAGTTCAAAGAAGGAAAGATATTCAGGCAGCGGAATTATGATTGCTTTGAACCGTTTGCCTGAAGTAATGCTGTCGTAATCACGGCATCAGGAGGCCAACTTTGAAACAAGCTGCAAGAAAAATAGTATCAGCAGCATCACTATTACCAGTATAAATATCCATTTAAAATTGCGGCGAAGGTTTTTGCCTTTTCAGACTTATCCTCCTCTGCGTCCTCATCCAGCAACGTCTTCCTGGTTTTGATGGCGGTGCTCACACCATAAACCAGGACTGATACCATGATAATAATGATAGCTACAGTTTGCCAGGCAATAAAAGCTAAAATAAAAAAGTCCTTAATAGCCCGGCGAAAGATTATATATAAAAACGGGGCACAGCGTTTATGCGTTGTACCCCGTTTGTTTGCTAGTGTGATGCTGGTGTCTTCTCACATGCCTGATGTGGTGTTATTTGCTCTTAGGTTCCTTCCCCGGGAATCGTGTATGCATCACCCTGATGGCGCTATCCATTTCTGCATTTACTGCTGACAGCGCAATGCGCGATTCTTTGATCAATAAAATACTTGCATAGAACAACAGGCCTGCGCCAACAATGCCTAACGCCACCGGTATCCAGGTATTGGTTGTATGAGAAAGGTCGGTAATGCCAATGGCAATACTGGTGGCTACAAAAATGCTCAGCGTAATGTACAGGATGGTCATGGCGCTTTGCAACAACCGGGCGCGCCGCGTGTTTTTATGCAACTGTTGATACAACACTTCCATTTCGTGCTCCAGTGACGACTCCGGCGCATTGGTGCGCGACAACTCTTTTATCCAGTCAGTAAGTTTGCGCGTTCTTTCAATCACACGGCCGAGCCGCTGTGAAGTGGTGAGAATCAGTTGCCCGCTGGCCAGTATCAGTACCACCGGGGTAATCATGCTGGAAAGGACATTGATGGCAGGAGACAATTCTTTCATAACGGTAAGTTTGATGGCTGTAATTCCCAGCCAATATTCATGCGGTTTGAGACAACTTCCTGGACACGCAAAGATACTGTTATCCGGGAAGGCGCAGGGCAAACACTTGTTCGTCATGGTGATGTCGCAGTATAGCAAACTTTCCTTATCGGCAATGAACCTACGATGCCAGCCTTATGATAAAACGTACATTCAGCCATTGCTGTTATATTTGCTGAGTTTTTGGTTAACCTCCTGAACCGCAGTATATGAAATTCCTTCGTAGTGCCTTGTATTCTTCCCCAAACAATTTCTTACGCAACGCCATTTTGCAGAAGCCTATCTGAGCCTGGTAGCGGAACTTGATGAGCCTGCCTGGTATGAATTTATTGCACAGAAGAAAGCAATGGTAAAAGATACCACCCGGCTTTTCTATCTCTATAAAGTGAAAATTGGCGAAAAAGCCTATCTCGGTGTTGCCGGAGCGTTTGATACAACGCAGCAATCGCTGGACCCGGTAGTACACATGACCATGGTACATTTTGACGACGAATTTGATAAAGATCGCATTGATGAATTGTTTGCGCGTTACCTCGAAATATGCCTGAAGTATTTGAAAGAAGAAAAGGAAGACGAATAACGGCCTCAGGAACCATGCGTCACTTGCATATAGGCATTGCCCAGGTAATCTGTAATATCTGATGCAATCATTGCTTCCTGCGATACAAATGAAGCTGCCAGGTCGCCGGCCAGTCCATGCAGGTACACACCAGCTATGGCGGCCTGCTGTGCGCTATAGCCCTGCGCCAGCAAGGCAGTTACGATGCCGGTGAGCACATCTCCACTGCCGCCTGTAGCCATACCTGCATTTCCGGTACTGTTGAAATAACCCACGCCCTGCGCAGTTGCAATAAAGGTATGATGCCCCTTCAGGATGATGTTGAGTTTGTAGGATGCCGCCGTCTCCATGGCCAGTGACAGTCGCTGATAATCATCGGTGGTTTTGCCAAAGAGCCGCTCGAATTCTTTGGGATGGGGGGTAAGAATGGTACGCGCCGGAATTTGCTTCAGCAGATTTTTGTTGGCGGCCAGCGTATTCAAACCGTCTGCATCGATAACAATGGGGCAACGCGCCTGTTGAAACAATTGCTCCATCAAGGCAACATGCGAAGGATATTGTCCAATGCCGGGGCCAATGCCGATAGCATCATATTTTTCCGGCGATGTTACCGATTCTATGCAGGCTTCTCCTTTTTCTACCATACACATGGCTTCCGGCACGGCTGACTGCATAATATTGTAACCGGAAGCAGGCACATGGCAGGTGAGTTTCCCCGCGCCGCCACGCAGGCAGGCGCGAGCGCTCAGCACAGCGGCGCCCATCAAGCCGGTACTGCCGGCTATCAGTGCTGCATGACCGAAATTGCCTTTATGGGTAAACCTGTTCCTTGGCTTGAGTATGCTGCGCACCAGGGAAGCATCAATCCACTGCCAGGTGGGTTGAACGGTTTTTAAAAAGCCCGGGTGCAAACCGATGTCAAGAATATGCACTTCCCCGAATGCGGTGGCATTTTCTGCCAGCAGCAAGGCCGGTTTGTAACATTGAAAACTCAGCGTGTGCGTGGCCCTTACCACTGTATTGTTCCGGGAACTTTTATCAACAAACAATCCACTGGGAATATCTATGGAGATGATGTCATGGCCGCTGGCATTCATATGCTCTACCAGTTGTGCCGACAGTCCGTCGAGCGGACGGCTTAGTCCCGAACCAAATAAGGCATCTATCAGAATATCGCCGGGCTCCGGTGGAGCAATGGCGCTTGCTTCGGATATGAAACGGATCTCCGCTTCGGTTTCGTGCAATCTTGCGAGGTTGGTCTGAAAATCTTCTGTGCCCAGGTGGCCAAATTCCAGGATGTTCACCGTAACGCGGTGACCGGTTTCGGACAGCAGGCGGGCAATGGCCAGACCGTCGCCACCATTGTTGCCCTTGGCGCAATACACAGAAAATGTTTTTCCCTTGTAGCCGCGTTCCATCAGCCAGTCGAAGCAGGCAGTAGCGGCTCTTTCCATGAGGTCAATCGAAGCGATGGGCTCGTGTTGGATGGTATACTCATCCCATGCCCTTATTTGTTCAGCAGCAAAAATTTGCATGCGGGAAATTACCTACTTTTTGCCAGTAAGAACGGGGGGAGGGGTATTCTTTTTCAGTATTACGGCAGCCTGCACATTATGCTGGCGGTTTGCGCGCCTGGCAGCCGCATAATCATCCACCGGGTGTTCGCGGCGCTGCATATAGTCGCCAAAAATGTCTGCGATCTCTTTCACGGCATAAATTCTTTTGGCGTCGTTGTTACAAAGCGCAATAATGGTCACGTCTTCATCCAGCAGGCGGTAAAAGGCGGTGCGGTTGCCATGCCACCAGCCGTTGTGGTAAATCAGTTTCTTGCCGTTTTTCAGGCAGTACATGCGCCAGCCAAGCCCATAATTGTGTGTGCCCGGTTTTTCCCAGCTGTAGGGCATATAGGCAGCATCGAGTGATTGCTTTGAGAAAAAAGTATCGCTACGCAGCGCCTGGTCCCATTTCAGCAGATCTCTAACGGTGCTGTACACGTTCTTATCGCCATACACAAGGTCGAGGTAATCGAATTTGTACGGGCGGCCGTTGTAGCGGTAGGAGGAGAGGTAGCGGCCGGTATCGCCCAGGGCAAACACATAACTGTCGTTCATGCCCAGCGGTTCGAAAAATGTTTTTTTGAGGTAATCGCCATAGGTCATCCCGCTCACCTTTTCGATAATCAATGCCAGTAACGCATAATTGGTGTTGGAATAGCTGAACCCGCGGTCCGGACGTGCAATAGGTATTTCCTTATGTCTTGCTATGAGGAAATCGAGCACGTCCTGGTTGGTAACCAGCCTGCGCTTGTCCCAACCCATGTTTTCCATATAATGATCATACTTGGGAATACCGCTGCGATGGTTCAGCAGGGTGCGTATGGTAACACCGGCACAGGGAAATCCGACAAGGTATTTGCTAACGGTGTCGTCTATGTCAAGTTTTCCTTCTTCGGCCAGGCGCAGGATGGCCATGCCAGTAAAAGTCTTGGAGATAGAAGCAAGGTGAAAGGAGGTGGAAGGGGTGATGGTATCTTTCTTCTCGCGGGGATTGCAATAGCCGTTGTAATATTCGTAAATGATCTGCCCGTGTTTGGCTACCAGTATACTGCCATTGATATGGGTTTTGCCGAAAAGAGAATCCAGCGAACCTTTTACACGATCGAGATAATATTGAAGTTCCCTTGCAGGGATTTTTGATTCAGCGGACGACAACAATTCAGCGCCTTCGCGAGGCTCGCCGATAGGCTTGCTGTTGTTGCTATTCACCTGGGTACAGCCATACAAAACAAACACGAACAGTATTATGCCTAAAGTGTTTTTCACAAGGACTATTAATTTTTTTTCGGGTTAGTAATCTGCTAATTTACAGAAAACTAACGCTCGTTTTGTCTATAACCTTTTTTTCGTAGCGATTGTCAACGGCCTATATTTGCAATCCTGAAAAATAACGCAAAAGAAGGGCCATCATTATGAATGAGAAAAAAAATACCAGTTACCCCAAAGAAAAAATAAATATTCTGCTATTAGAAAACATCAGTGATACTGCTGTCAAGTTTTTCAGGGATGCCGGTTACACATCAGTTCGCAAACTTGGCGGGGCCTTGAGTGAGGAACAATTAATAGAGGAAATTAAAGATGTTCATTTATTAGGTATTCGTTCAAAAACCATGATAACCAGCCGGGTATTGGATGCGGCCAAAAAGCTGCAGGCCATTGGCTGTTTTTGTATTGGTGTAAACCAGGTTGACCTGAAAGCTGCCACACAACGGGGCGTTGTGGTGTTTAATGCACCATACAGCAATACCCGTTCAGTAGCAGAACTGGTAATTGGTTTGTCCATCATGCTGATCCGCCGCATACCCGACAAAAACAAGGCGGCGCATGAAGGCATCTGGCTGAAAGATGCCAAAGGCAGTTATGAACTGCGCGGCAAAACGCTGGGGATTATCGGCTATGGCAATATCGGATCACAGGTTAGCATCCTGGCAGAAGCGCTGGGCATGAAAGTGATCTTTTATGATATCATCAAACGGCTGCCGCTGGGCAATGCCGTGGCGAAAAGCAGTTTGAAAGAAGTGGTGAGCCAGGCAGATATTGTAACCCTGCATGTGCCGGACACGCCCACAACCAAGAACATGATCAACAAGAATACCCTCAAACAATTCAAAAAGGGGGCCATATTGATCAACTATGCCCGTGGTGAAGTAGTGGACCTTGATGCGCTGCGCAAATTCATACTGGATGGCCATATTTCAGGCGCTGCGGTAGATACCTATCCCTGGGAGCCCGAAAAGAACGGCGACCGCTTTGAAACGCCGCTGCAGCAATTGCCCAACGTAATACTCACACCGCATATCGGCGGTTCTACGGAAGAAGCGCAAATGAATATAGGAGAAGACGTGAGCAGCAAGCTGTTCCAGTTCCTCGAAATGGGGGTAACCATTGGCAGTCATACCGTACCGCCATTGAGTTTGCCACCACAGGAAGGCACACACCGCATTTTGCATATTCACAAGAATGTGCCCGGTGTACTGTCTGCCATCAACACACAACTTTCCAAAAACAAAATCAATATTCTCGCCCAATACCTCAAGACCAATGACGATATTGGTTATGTAGTGCTGGACGTAGACCGCAAGATTTCCAACACGGCGTTTCAGTTGCTGAAGGATATTAAGGAGACGATCAAGGTGCGGTTGTTGTATTAAGCGGGAAAAAAGCGGAAAATCCGGGTAAAAATCCTTTATTAAAAGAAGGGAAGTATATCCCAACGGCACAAATTTGCGTTTGTGCATGTGGGATGGAGCGTGACTTTTTTTACCTGCTTTGGGTTTGCGGCCTGATTCGCCATACCTGCCATTCCTGTTGCCTTTTTTTACCTATTTCTTCCAACGCGCGCTGCGCCAGTTTGCTACCGTTCAATCCCCAATCCATCCCCTCATGGCACCAGTTTTGTGCCCCTGCGTTAAATACCCGTACACGATTTTTAGTTTTTTCAAAAATTATTGAAAATTGTGTAAATTTGTGTACTCAAATCCGAAACATGAAAGTAATAATCGTCGGAGGTGGATTTGCCGGGTTAACACTTGCCCGCAGACTGAACAACAAACCCGGTTTTGAGGTCACGCTACTTGATCGCTTCAATTATCACCAGTTTCAACCTTTGTTTTACCAGGTGGCCACGGCAGGCCTCGATGCCAGTAATATATCATTCCCGCTGCGCAAGGTTTTCCATGGTTCACGCAATGTGCATATCCGCATAGCAGAACTGCAGGAAGTAGTGCCTGAACGCAATATCATTCGCACCAATATCGGCGAAATGGAATACGACATCCTTGTACTTGCCATTGGCGCCGACACCAATTTCTTTGGTAATGCAGCTCTACAGCAACATGCCTTCCCCATGAAATCAACCGCAGAGGCGCTCCGTATACGTCACCGCCTGATCCAGAATTTTGAAGAGGCGCTGGCTACCAACGACCCTGCAGAGCGGGAAAAGCTGATGAATATTGTAGTAGTAGGAGGCGGTCCCACAGGCGTAGAACTCAGTGGCGCAATTGCCGAAATGAAACGCTACGTGTTGCCCAAAGATTACCCGGAGCTCGATTTCAGCAAAATGAACATTTTCCTGTTGGAGGGGCAGGACAAAACCCTTGCGTCCATGAGCGCCAAATCTTCTGAACAATCACAACGATACCTCCAAAAGCTCGGCGTTAACATCTTTACCAATACCATTCTGAAGGAATACGACGGCGATACCGTAACCCTGCAGAACGGCGATAAAATCCGTTCAGCCATGGTGATCTGGGCGGCAGGCGTCAAAGGCAACGTGCCTGCCGGCGTGCATAAAGACCTGGTAGTACGTGGCAATCGTATTAAAGTTGACCGCTACAACCGCGTGGAGGGCTTCAAAAACATATTTGTCCTCGGCGATCTGGCCTATATGGAAACGCCGGCCTACCCGAAAGGACATCCTCAGGTGGCATCAGTGGCTATTCAGCAGGCGAAACTCCTGGCGAAAAACCTCCGGCTGCAGGCGCGTCACCCCGAACGGCCCTGGCGTGAATTCGAATACTTCGACAAAGGCAGCATGGCCACTGTAGGGCGCAACCTCGCTGTAGTGGACATCCCCATTTCCAAAAAGAAAAACAAGATCTGGCATTTCGGTGGGTTCTTTGCCTGGTTAGTGTGGATGAGTTTGCACCTGTTCCTGCTGCTGGGTGTTAAGAACAGGATATTCGTATTCCTGAACTGGATCTATATCTACTTCACCTATGACCAGTCGCTGCGATTGCTGTTCAAGGAATTTTACAAACCAAGGAAACCGGCGGAAACACCCAAGGTGGCAGAACGCGAGATGGCGCAGGCCGGGCATGGTTGAAACGGGCGCGTATATTGGTGGATGTTAGTGGGCTCACATACGGCTGCCCACCCGGCGTTTCAGGTTTATCAGGAGGTTGCGCATAGTGCTGCGCACCTGAAGTTCCGGGAGCATCAGGAGGTTGTACCTATTGCGGCATACCTGAAGTTCCAGGAGCAATAGAAAGTTGCACCTATTGCTGCACACCAGAAGTTACACGAGCCTTACTGCCCGCATACCTCCGGTTTAGCTTCCCAAAAATTTCAACAGCTTACGTTTAAGCGCCTGCCGGCGTTTGGCAGGAATATATTTCTTGAGCAGCAGTTTAATCCGGCCGCCCAGCGTACTTTTCATTTGTTTGGTGATGTACGCATTGCGCATTTCAATGTAGTAGCATTTATAGGGATTGGTGGTTTCATAACCCTCATCGAGCACCAACTGCCGGTACTCCATGAATATTTTTTTGTTGAGCGGCAGATCTTCATCCCGGTAGCGGTCCTGCTGTTTATGAAACAATTTCGCCTGTTTAATGCCCACACTGCTGAAGTGATAGATGCTGAGCGGGTAGGCGTCATTGATTCTCCATTCGCCGTTCACTTCCGACAAGGTCCTTTCCTGCAGGTTCCAGTACGCTACATTGTAACCGGGATTTTTCAATACATAAACAGAATCGAAAAATACCGGCACCAGGTTCATCCATTTCTGGTCAACAAACAATCCTTTATAAAAATCAAAGTAGCAGAAATGCCGCAAACGCTCGCTCCACCAGTCGAGCATGCGCAACGTATTATCGCTTTTACGCAGCGAGAGGAAACCAAGATTGAAAGTCCCGGTGGACAGATAGGAAATTTCATCGGGATTCTTGCCATCAAGCGCCATCGGGTGCAGGATATGCGGCGTCATGATGATGTCGTACTGCCGGTGGCCTTCTTCCAGTTCCGTCAGGCGGCGGTATACCAGCATATCCGGGTCAAGAAAGGTAATGAATTCCGCATCCGGGTATTTGTTGAATAGGTACTGATAATAAAAAGGCTTTAACGCTGTGTTGAACTCTGCAATCGTATACTTCAGTGCAATTTCCTGCAAATCGGGTATGCCGATCTGGTCGCAGGGCAGGATGTCGAAATCCTTGTAGTACGATTGCAAACGATCATCCGGTTTATCCACCAGCCCGATAATAAAGTGGTAATCATTTCCGGTGGCTGCAAGTGATTTTCCCAACGCACGGGCCAGCGACAAATAGTTATTGGAACAAATGGTAAAAGCTATTTTCATTATCAGTATGAATTAAAATCGGTTTAGGTTATTGTGCTGCACTGTTTTTTTTCCTGCGGACCACTTTGTTCATCACCAATGCGTAAATATCCCTGTAACATTGGAACATGTAAACCGGGATATTTCGCACCTCAAGATGCATATACTTTTTCAAAATGGCAATCATGGTGATCAAACTGATCACATTATAGGCAATGAGCGCATAAGCGGCGCCCATGCCTCCGAAATAATACAGGCCGGCATAGTTCAGTCCCAGTCCAACCACCATCAGCGTGGCGCATGCTATGAAATTCACCCGCGGTTTTCCCAACGCATCAAGCGTGGAGCCGAAATGATAGCCCAGTGGTCTGATGAGATTGGCGATGATGGTGATCTGCAGGATCAGGGCTGCTCCATAATATTCAGGACCGGCAATGATAAAAATGACCAGTTTGGGAAAAATGCAGATGAACAGCGAAAGCGGGATCACCACGGCCAGGATGGTGCCGATCATGCGTTCGAAATAATATTTCACCTTGCCAAGCCCTTCCGTTTCGAGCGTTTCAACATTCTTGGGAAACAACACATCGGCTGTGGCCAGCGTAGGCACGTCGATCATGTTGTTGATGCGTGCGGAAACATTGTAATAGGCCACATATTGTTTACCTGCTGCCGGGCTCAGGACATTGGCCGTAACAAAATGATCGAGGCTGCGGGCCACATGGCTGAACAGGTTGGTGCCAAATATATATTTCCCGAAATGGAACATCTGCAGCATGATCTGCCCGTTGTGATGATACCCACGCAGTCGATAGGGACTTGTTGCGTAAAACAGTATGATGGTGCCGGCCAGCAGCGCTATGATCTGTAACCATACCAGGTGCAGTACCGTAAAATAGTGGGGGAAGGCAAAGTATAAAACAACTATGCCCGCAAACTGGATACCCTGCCGTACCACATAAGCGGCGAATATTTTCTTGAACTGGTAATGCGCCTGCAGCAATACCTCATAATGATTGAAAGGAATGAGCAACACTACCATGGCAATGCTCCACCACAGCAAAGGGGTTAAGGCAGGCGCTTTCAGAAAGGCTGACAGCCAGCCGGCGCCGCATACAATCAACACCATGCTGATAAGGGAAAAGCCGGCATTGATGGCCAGACCGGACGATTGCACTTCTTTCCGGCGTTCGGCATACTCCGTCATACCCAAAAATTTGATCATCGGGTTCCGCAGCATGCCCTGCTTGATGGTTTCGAACAGGGTAAGTATGGTAAGGTACAGCGCCCAAACGGCCATACTGTTGGCATCCTTTGCAAAACCGCGGGCCAGCAACATGTACGAAACTGCGCCAAAGAAGAACAGGGAAAACCGTTGCAGCAAAGTATAGAATACAGCATTGACCCAGAAGGATGATTTCAACAGTTTCAATCGCGTCAGCTTTAAGGGGTGAAATTACAGGATTCCCTGATTTACACAGATTAACGTGGAAAAATTGGAAATAGTGTTGAAAGATGGGGCCAAGCCACTATCTTGTAGCCATGCATCGGTTTCTGTATATCCCCTTATTCCTCCTGATTATTACTGCCGGCTGCAAACAAAAGCACGGCGTGGTGGTGTTTCAATCTGATTTTGGTGTAAAGGACGGCGCCGTCAGCGCCATGAAAGGTGTGGCCATCTCGATAGACCCAACGCTCAAACTGTACGACCTTACGCACGAAATCCCTGCTTACCATATCTGGGAAGCGGCTTACCGGCTGCAGCAAACGGCGGCGTACTGGCCGCCCGGGACGGTGTTCGTGTCTGTAGTAGATCCGGGTGTGGGCACTGACCGCAAATCGGTGGTGATGCGGTCGCGTTCGGGACATTATTTTGTAACGCCTGATAATGGTACACTTACCTTGGTTGCAGAATCGCTTGGTATAGACGAGGTAAGAGAGATTGATGAAGTTTTAAATCGAAGAAAAAACAGTGTGGCTTCCTATACCTTTCATGGTAGAGATGTCTATGCTTATACCGGCGCCAGATTGGCGGCGGGTGTGATCCGTTTTGAAGAAGTAGGTCCCCTGTTGCCCGATACTGTGATACGCATTCCCTACCAGCAAGCCACGGCGGAAGCAGGTGTGGTAAAAGGGAATATACCCATTCTCGATGTCCAATATGGCAATGTTTGGACGAATATTAACGATTCGATTTTCAAAAAATTGCAGGTGTCTGTTGGAGTAAATGTTGAAGTAGTCATCAGGCACAATGATGCGCTCGTATACACTGGAAAGATGCCCTATGTGCATACATTCGGTGATGTACCGGAAGGCCGTCCCCTGGCCTATTTGAATAGCCTGATGAATCTTTCTTTTGCTATCAATATGGGTAGCTTCTCCGATTCGTTCCGCATAGCCAGCGGGCCGGGATGGTCGGTGGAGGTGAAGAAGGTAAACCTGTAAACTGAGCGCTATCAGTTATCCTTGTTCAGCCGTAAAATGCCCACCGCATGAGCACAGCTTGGCAGGGGCCCGTATACTCGCTATAGGAATGAAGGGCCAGACAAGCACCTGTGCTGGCAATTCCCAATCCATCCCGTGTAATTTAGGTACTTTTACAGTGGGCATTCAAACGATCGAGATGGGGACTATTCAGAATCTGCATATACCGGCACGCAGTGATTTACCAAAGGAAGGCGTTATTATAATGGCCGGCGACGCAGGAGGTACCAAAACGAACCTGGCGCTTTACCGTGCTACTAATGCCGGTCTGGAAGTATTGGCAGAACAGCGCTACCCATCCGATCAATTCCACTCCTGTATTGATATCCTCAAAAAATTCCTGGGAGAAAATAATCAGCTCGTCCCACAACGCATATGCCTCGGGGTTGCCGGCCCGGTGCTGAACGGCCGCGTGGAATTAACCAATATCGGATGGAAACTGGATGTTGCCGACATCAGGCAGCAGTTGAACTTTAACAAAGTCGCGCTTATCAACGACCTGGAAGCGACGGCCTATGGTCTCGCTGCGTTGGGGCCTGACGACTTCATAACCCTGCATCCCGGCCACGAAAACAGCAATGGCAACATGGCCATCATTGCTCCCGGCACGGGTCTCGGTGAGGCAGGACTGTACTGGAACGGGCGCAATCATTTTCCCTTTCCTACCGAAGGTGGACATACCGGATTTGCACCCCGTACAGATACGGATATTGCCTTGCTGCGCGTGTTGCAGGAAAAATACAGGATGGTAAGCTGGGAACGTGTGGTGAGCGGTCCGGCCATATTCGACATCTATGAATTTCTCCGCGACCATCTCTCGTACGAAGAGCCTGAATGGCTTACCAAAGCCTTGTTGCATCACGATGATGATCCGGCAGTGATCAGCACGGCCGCACTGAACAATGCGGCGCCGATTTGTGTTGAAACGATGGACATTTTTGTGCGCTACCTGGCGTACGAATCGGCCAACCTGGTGCTGAAGTTGAAGGCTACCGGTGGACTTTTCCTGGGTGGTGGTATTCCTCCGAAAATTGCCCCGCTGCTACAACAGGAATCTTTTTACCGGCACTATCTCGACAGCGACCGCATGCAGCATTTGCTGGAAACCATTCCCATCCGGGTCATAAAAAATGATAAGACTGCGTTGATCGGGGCAGGATGGTACGCAGCATATGGCGATTGGTAAAATAAAAGCAGGCGGATAGCCGCAAACCTGTAAATTTAATACAGCCATTTACCATTAAACAACATAACCAACACATAAGGCAAAACATGGCCCGTAGAAACAGCGACAATTCAAACGAAAAAAAAGAATCACTCAAACTTAAAATCAATAAACAGAATCTCAAGGAAGCTTTACTCATTTTTCAATATGTAAAGCCCTATCGGTGGATGTTTATTGCCGGACTGATTTTTATTGCATTGTCCAGCGCCACCACCATGTCATTTCCCTGGTTGCTGGAAAAGTTGATTGATAGTACAAAGCCCATGGCTCCGGGAACGGTTGCCCAGGACAACGTCCATTTATCTCCCAATACCATCGCGCTCCTGATGCTGGCCGTATTGGGCGTGCAGATGATTTTCTCTTATATGCGTGTTTACCTGTTTTCTTACGTGGGTGAACATGCGCTGGCAGATATGCGCAGGGATGTGTATCGTAAAATGATCACCATGCCGATGAACTTCTTCGCGCAGCGCCGGGTGGGCGAACTGAGCAGTCGCATCAGCAGCGACCTGGTGCAGATACAGGACGCAGTGACCGTTATGCTTGCAGAAATCCTGCGCGGCGTGTTGGTGCTGGTGATCGGGCTGGGATTGATCCTGGTTATTTCGGCCAAACTTACCATGGTAATGTTGTCGGTTGTGCCATTGATTGTGGTTATTGGCGTGGTGTTCGGCAAAAAGATCCGTAAGTTGTCCCGTAATGCGCATGACCAACTAGCCGATTCCAATACCATTGTACAGGAAACTTTGCAGGGCATCAGCAACGTAAAAAGCTTTACCAACGAATGGTATGAAATAGGCAGGTATACAGGTAGTCTGGCCAAAGTGGTAAGACTGGCTGTAAAGAATGGCAGGATGCGTGGTTTGTTCGTTTCTTTTTTATTGTTCAGTGTATTTGGCGCCATTGTATTGGTAGTATGGTATGGCACGCGCATCCTGGCATTCGGGGAGCTTACCGCCTTTGTAATTTACACAGCATTTGTGGGCGGCAGTATGGCGGGTTTTGCTGATCTTTATTCGCAACTGCAAAAAACACTGGGCGCCACACAAAGAGTGAGAGAACTGCTCCGTGAAAAGGAAGAGGAAGTGGCGGTAACCGATGAACCGGTGGCCGATAAATACAGGTTGTTTGGGCAGGTAACACTCGAAAATATTGCTTTCAGTTATCCTTCGCGCAAGGAAGTGCAGGTATTGCACAATGTTTCCATTACGGCAGAACCGGGCGAGCAAGTGGCTATTGTTGGCCCGAGCGGCGCCGGAAAATCCACCATTGCCGGTTTATTGCTGCGTTTCTATAATCCTGATTCCGGGAGGCTTTTGTTCGATGGCAGACCGGCCGAAACCATCCCCGTTTCGCAACTGCGCAAACAAATGGCCCTGGTGCCGCAGGATGTATTGCTGTTTGGCGGCACCATTCGCGAAAATATCGCTTATGGTAAACCCGATGCCACGCAGGAAGAAATTGAAGAGGCCGCACGCAAGGCCCATGCGCATGAGTTCATTACCGGATTTCCCGAGGGATACGATACTGTTGTGGGCGAACGTGGCGTAAAACTTTCGGGCGGACAGCGGCAACGTATTGCCATAGCCCGCGCCATTCTGAAAGATCCCGTGATACTGGTGCTGGATGAAGCCACCAGTTCCCTCGACAGTGCCAGCGAATCCATTGTGCAGGACGCGCTCGATAACCTGATGAAAAACCGCACGTCGTTCATTATTGCGCACCGGTTGTCGACCATCAGAAATGCCGATAAAATTGTAGTGCTGGACAAAGGTTTGGTAAAAGAATGCGGCACACACCATGAGCTCATGAACCTGCCTGATGGATTGTACAGGAGTTTGAACAAACTGCAGTTGTCTGAACCGGGATTTATTGAATTGAAGGATTAAGCGGGTAATTACAATCGTGTTTTTTATAAACTTGCCTATCCTTCCAATGTTGTGGTCACACAGGGGCATCGAAATTGCATTGCCATTCATACAATTTTGCATTGTCTTATAGCAGTTCTGCTGTTTTTTCAGGAAATTTGAAGCGTTATAACACCGCTATGAAGAGAAATATATTCACCTCCCTTAGATGGATTGCCCTGTTGCTGCTGTTCATTGGTGCAGATGTTGCCGTTGCCCAGAAGACCAAAGTGGCCGATAATGTTGACCTGGTCTTTCATAATACGGCGCATATGTTGCAGCAAATCCATTTTGCGCCGAAAACGCTCGACGATAAATTCGCTGCTGAAATATTCAATGCCTACCTGAATCAACTCGACCCGGGCAAGCGCATTTTTCTCCAGTCGGATATCAACGAATTCAAAAAATACGAATCAGAACTGGATGATGAATTGCGCGGAAAAACCGTTCAGTTCTATAAGGTGGTCAACAATGTTTTCCGGAAACGTCTCGATGAAGCAGAGCAACTGGTAACGGAATTATTGAAAGAACCATACCGTTTTGATAAACCCGGCACGTACAACAGCAATACGGAAAACCTGCCCTGGAGCAATTCGCCAGAAGAACAAAAGAACAGGTGGAGGACCTATCTCAAATACCAGGTGTTGGTGCAATACGATGATCAGTTGGAATTAAAGGCAAAAGATTCCACCGGATCGAAAAAAGGAGAGAACCCTGAGCAGAAAGCAAGAGAAACCGTATTGCGCATCGAAAAAAGACATATCGAAAATCTGCGCAAATTAACTACCGAAGAAGAAGCTTTTAATACCTATCTCAACAGCGTGATCAACCTGTACGATCCGCATAGTAATTATTTCCTGCCCGTCGACCGTCGCTCGTTCCAGGAAAACATGAGCGGTATTTATTACGGCATCGGCGCGCTGTTGCAGGAACAACAGGGCAAGGTAAGCATTGGAGAACTGATGCTCGGAGGGCCTGCAGCCAAATCGGGACAGGTAGAAAAAGGGGATGTGATTGTGCGCGTGGGCCAGGCCGGACAAAAGCCGGTAGAAGTAGCAGGCATGGCCATGAGTGAAGTGATCAAACTGATACGTGGTCAGAAAGGTACTACGGTGATGATCACTTTCCGCAAACGTGACGGTACGCTGAAAGATGTTTATATGCAGCGCGAAGCGTTGCAACTGGAAGATACTTTCATCAAAAGCGCGGTGATTGAAAACAACGGCCGCATTGGATATATTTCTTTCCCCCGTTTTTATACCGACTTTGGTGATGAGAACGGACGCAGCAGCGCCCGCGATATGGCGGTACAACTGGAAGAACTGAAAAAAGAAAATGTAGATGCGGTGATCATCGATATCCGCAACAATGGCGGAGGCAGCCTGGGTGAAGTGATCAATATGCTGGGCCTGTTCATAGACGGTGGACCGGTAGTGCAGGTAAAAAGCCCGGGCGGTAAACCCTATGTGGCCAATACACCGGGCGGTAAAAAGATTTTTGACGGGCCGGTGATTGTACTGGTGAACGAAATGAGCGCGTCAGCTTCGGAAATATTTGCTGCAGCGATCCAGGATTATCGTCGCGGTATTGTGATCGGCAGCAGTTCCACCTATGGCAAAGGTTCTGTACAGCGGTCATTTGGTATCAGCAATAACCGCCAGATTACCACGCAACCTACAGAACTGGGCACCATCAACATTACCTTACAGAAATACTATCGCGTAACCGGTGAAGCCACGCAATTGAAAGGCATTGAACCCGACATTATGTTGCCGGGCATTTATGAGCCGTACAATATACTGGAAAAAAACAACCCTTCTGCGCTGGCATGGGACAAGATAGAGCCGGTAGAATTCAAACCCGTGAATCCTGAAGGTGCGTTCGATAAAATTATCAGCAACGCACGCAGCCGCATTGAAAAGGATACGGTACTGCAATCGCTTCGTAATAATCTTGCCTGGCTGAAAAACAGGCCTACAAAACATTCCCTGCAGTTGGAGAACTATCGTAAAGAACAAAAAGAATTCCAGGAAAAACTTGAACGGATTCGCCAGGAACTGGTAAATACCCGGGAGCTGAACATCCGCAATACCAGTACCATGGAAAAAGAACTGCAGGAGCGCGAGCAGTTCCGCAAAGACGGCAACAAAGCCTGGATCAACAGCCTGAAAAAAGACCTGTACCTGGCAGAAGCCGTAGAAGTAATGAACGACTACCTCAGGCACAAAGCCACCTGATACTGTTTCTTAAAGAAATGTTAATCGCCGGATGCTAACCGATTTATCGGCGACTAACTGAATAAATAGCCTGTTGAATTTTTTGCAAGTTTTGCTGCAAATTCAACAGGTTTTTTCTTTACACCGCTGTAGCGCCGGGGAATACACGATTAAAATGAAATTAAAATGGCGGCAGGGCAACGACACAGGATTTTTTGGCGTCTAATGCATTGGTTTTGTTTTTTCAAAGAGCACACGAACATTGTAAAAGCTACTGCGTTACCATCCGGCATGCGAGCATGGTTTTTTGTACATGATAGATCGGATGAAGTGTTAAAATAACCAACCAATGAAACAGGTATTACTGTTGTTAACCGGCTTTTTATTGTCAGCATTATCAATGGCGCAGGAGGGCAACCGCCCCGGAGGTAGAATTTCAGGACAAAATAACGGCAAATTATACGGTAAAATAGTGGATGCAGCCAATAACAAGGGGATAGAGGCCGCCTCCGTACAATTATTTCGGGTGAAGGACAACAGCCTGGCAGGTGGCATGCTTACGCGGCCCAATGGCGATTTTGACATCAGCAACCTCTCTGTTACCGATACGTTTCGCCTGGAAATCACCGCCATTGGTTATGCAGCCAGGGAACTAACGGTGTACTTTGATCGAAGTGGGGCAGGAGAAAGGGGAGAAGGGCCGGTAAAAGACCTGGGCAACATTAAACTGGAAACGGATGTGCGCTTTCTGGGGTCTGTAACGGTGGTAGGACAAAAGCCTGCGTTGCAGATGGGCATCGACCGTAAGACATTTGATGTAGGCAAAAGCATTGTGTCAACCGGTGGTACCGCCATCGATGTGATGAGAAATATTCCTTCCGTTACGGTGGATGTAGACGGCAATGTATTGTTGCGCAACAGTACGCCGCAGGTTTTTGTAGACGGGCGTCCCACCATTCTTACGCTTGAACAAATTCCGGCAGATCATATTGAGCGGGTAGAACTGATTACAAACCCTTCGGCAAAATTTGATGCCAGCAGTGTAGGAGGTATCATCAATGTGGTGCTGAAAAAAGACAAAAAACTGGGATTGAATGGACTGGTATCGGCCGGTATTGGTTCTCCGGATGTATACAATGGCAACCTGTCGTTGAATTTCCGCGAAGGAAAATTCAATTTCTTCGGCAGTGCCAACCATAATCAGTCCGGGGGCGAAGCCAAATCAGAAACCTACCGGCAAAATAAATCCAATGGCGCAATAACCGATTACTTTAACCAGTTTTCGCTTACCGAAAGAAAACGCCGTTTCACCAGTGTGCGCTTTGGTGTGGATTTCTTCCTCGATAACCGGAATACTATCAGTCTTACGCAAAACTTTGCCAAAGGACGTTTTTCAAGCAATGAATCGCAGGACCAGCAATTCTTCGATGTTAACCGCCAGCCCGATCATTATGGCGTGCGCGCTTCGTCCGGGCAATATGGTTTCGATCGCAGTAATACACAACTGGCGTACAAACGCACTTTTGTGGAGAGCGGCAAATCGTTGAGCGCTGATGTCAATTACAGCAGCGGCTCAGGAAACGACAACACGAATATTGTGAACGATTTTTTCTATCCCAATGGAACGGTATATGCGCCCACCAACCGGGTGCGCAACAGCGGGAACAATGAAAACAAACAGCTTACCATCCAGGTAGACTTTACCGATCCTACGGGCACTGATGGTAAACTCGAAACAGGGTTACGCACATACATCAATGATTATTCCAGCCAGTTCAATGCGTTTTCGCAAACGAATGGCGGCGAAGTAAAATTGCCGCTGAGCAACAATTACAAGTACCGTGAAATGGTGAATGCGGCGTACATCACGTATTCCAACAAGATCGGTGATTTCAGTTACCAGGCCGGACTGCGTGCAGAGCATTCAAAATTCGACGGAGAACTGGTAGACAGCGCCTACAAATTCGGATATCAATATCCGGCACAGGTTAAGAACCTGTTTGATGCCTTGTTCCCGAGTTTGTTCCTCACCAAAGCCATCGGCGAAGGCCAGGAAATGCAGTTGAACTACAGCCGGCGCATTCGTCGCCCGAATTTCTGGCAACTGAATCCTTTTGTGGATATCAACGACCCGTTCAATATCCAGCAGGGTAACCCGGCTTTGAAGCCTGAGTTTACCAATTCGTTTGAGTTCAATTATAACCTGAATTACAACAGTGGCAATTTCCTGGGTGTGGTGTATTACCGTAATACCACCGGCGAAATTACCCGCTATAGTGATACCATCACGGCAGCACAATACCAGCAGCTGAACAATGCCGCCATCGATCCGTCGGCCATTCTCAACACATTTATCAACGCCAACAGTGAAAACGACCTGGGACTGGAACTGACTTTACAGCAACGCATAGGCGACAATTTAGACATTACGCCAACCATCGACATGCAGTACACCAAAGTGCGGGTAGATGATATCGGCGGTCAGAACCTGAGCAATGAAGGTTTTTCTTTTGAAACAAAACTGATCACCAATTACCGGGTGAAATCGCGGTCGGCGTTGTTGAACAAGCTGAGTTTTCAGCTAACTGGTGAATATGAATCACCGGAGGTAACGCCGCAGGGAAAGAATAAGGAACGTTATGTAGCAGACTTTGGTTTGCGCAAAGATTTTCTGAAGAAGAACCAGGCTACGTTTACGTTCAATATCAATGATGTGTTCAATACCCGCCGTTATGGCTCCATTTACGATACGGAACATTTTTACCAGGATTCGTACCGCCGCCGCAACGTGCGCAGTTTCCGCGTTACGGTGAGTTACCGTTTTGGGGATGCTGATTTCTCGCTTTTCCGGCGCAACAACAACCGCCAGCAGCGGGACGATGATGAGGGGGATATGAGAGGAGGGTTGTAAAACTTGCCTGTAAACCATATAGCCGCTTAACCATGTTATCTTTGCGCCCAAAGAAATTTATATCATGGGAGAAGTTATTGAACCTGCCATTATCAACCGGCTGATTGCAAACAGGCGGAGCGTATTTACCAAACAATTTGATCCGGACAGAGTCATACCTGACGAAATCATCTGGCAGGCGCTGGAAAATGCCAACTGGGCGCCCACACATAAACTTACCGAACCCTGGCGCTTTACTGTTTTTTCCGGCGCAGGACTGCAAACCCTGGCTGAAAAATCCGCAGCCATTTATAAGCAGTATGCCGGTCCCAAATTCAAACAAAACAAGTATGAGCAATTACTGACCACGCCACAGCAGTGTTCGCACGTGATAGCTATCGGGTGTAAAAGGCATCCGGATATGTTGCCGGAAATGGAAGAAATTGCTTCGGTGGCGTGTGCAGTGCAAAATATTTATCTCACCATAGCGGCTTACGATGGAATTGGCGGCTATTGGAGCACTGGCGGAATTACGTTTATTGAAGAGGCCAAGCCATTGTTCAACCTCGGGCCGGAAGATGTGCTGATGGGATTTTTTTATTTGGGGTATGTAAAAGTCCCTTCGGCGGGAGGGGTGCGGCATTCGATACGGGAGAAGGTGTTATGGGTAAAGTAAGGGAATTTGAGTTATTATAAATTCTGTCGTATATCCGTGGCCGTTTGTAAAAACTCCTGCAGGTACGGCAGGTATTTCTCCGCATATTCTTTCACCGGCTGGCTGTTCCCATTGTTCAGTTCCTGCTGGTACAATTCAATGGCGCGCTGCAGCTCCGATAGCTGGTAATCAACAAAAGCCACATCAAAATCGGGGCCCTGCAAACTTTCAAATAGCGCAGTAACCCCATTATGGGCTGAATCGGTTTGTGAAGGCACGTTGGCCTGCACGGCGGCGCCCACAGCCACCAACTCATCCTGGGCTTCCGTAAAGCGGGTAACAAGCGCCTGGCCAAAATCGCGCACCGATTGGTTTTCGCCCTGCGTAGTAGCCATTTGACCGTGAATGATTTCTCCGTGATTTATGTACGATGCGGCGATAATAAAATTGAAATCTACGGAAGTTGGGTCACCGCTATTATTGCCGCCGGTGGTGTCCGGACCGCCGCCGCCAATGGTATCGTCATCGTTGCCTGGATTGGTAGTATCGTCGTCAGGAGGAGGAATCACCTCATTGATTTTTTCATGGCTGTACTCTTTGCCGCAGGCCGTCCAGGCTACAGCGGTTGCCAGAAAGAGCAGCAGGAATATCCAACGGGTACCAGGTTGCAGTTGCATAAGCCTTCATTTTCCGGTTCACAAAAAATCGTCCATGCACGAGCTGCAATTTGTGTGCTGCTTTCCGGGCATTTGCAGCGCCTTTGCAGGTAAAACCCGGAAAAGACGCAAAATCAGCGGATTAGTGTATTGAGCGGTTTGGGTGATGAAGACATCGGTGGAAGCCCGGTTAAGGGTAAAATGGGGAAATTATGCCTTTGGGGAAAGTCAATTTAAAGATTTGATTATTTAAAGATTTGATTAAAGGACCGTTCAAAGGGCAAATAGTTCTTCTTCGTATTTTATAAGGAGAAGACAACTGTAATGCAAATAGAAAGCGCCCGATAGTCCTTCGTCGAGGTTTACATGATAGCATTTATGAATGGTGTAAGCGTTTTGCTTTATGGCATTCAATTTCATCGGTATGACATTGCTTTTTGTACAATCCGTAACGGCGTTTTCACAGTATTGTGATTACGGATTTGCCCATCATGATTTCAATTTTTACCTGAACGTTCCTAAGGCCACAGGCTATCCAGAGCGTCAGTCCAGCACTTTAAACCCGGTATTTATTTCTGTCCTATAATTAATATTATGTTAAGTAGAAATTGAAGAAAACTATTCCACCCACGTCCATTTTCCATAACCTTCCCACCCAAACCCATTATCACCCGATTGCGAAAACAAGCATATCCTCGGCTTTAAATCATCCCTATTCAAACCCATAATCACCCGCTTGCCGTAAACAAACGCCTCAGCTCTAATCATACCAATCCAAATTCATAATTAGCCCAGCCGAAAGCAAACGCATATCTTTAGCGCTAAAGCATGCCAGTCCAAATCCATAAATCAAGCTTGTCGAAACCAGCGCGATACGTCCAACATGTAAACCAATCCGAATTATTATTTCCTGGCTCCACAGATGTGAATTAAATATGAGCGCTATAGAATGTCCTGTGTACAAGACGCCCACAATCCTAAATCCCTCAAGGTCGGAAGAACCAGAGAATCAAAATCTGCCTTACCGCAATAAAAAATGCCGGACCAAACGATCCGGCATTTCCTGTAATATTTTCAAACCCTCCTTAGTGCTTTCTATCCACATTATTAAACTTATCGGTATACTTGGCAATCTCGGCCGTTACCTGTTTCAATTCGGCTTCCAGGCGTTTTTCTTCAGCATCGTTCTTTTTACGCTCGGCATCCAGTCTTTTTTGCTCCAACTGGCGGGCTTTCTCTTCCATGGCAATGATCATCAGGTCAAGCGCGCCTTTGAGCGTTTCTTTTTCTTCCATTTTCAACTTGCCCTGGCTGTCGAGCAGTTCATCCACTTTCTTAAAGTATGGAATGGCTTCGTCGAATTTCTCTAATGTAGCCTGGCGTAATTTTTCTTTTTTGGCAAGTTGATCGGCAGTCAGCTTTTGACCGCCTGTTGGACGGATCTGGTCGTTTTCCTTGCTGTAGTCAACGCCCTCGTTGTAAGACATCTGGCCCAGCACCATGTGCACATTCGCATAATCCGGCTTCAGGGTCATAGCCTTGTTCAGGTAAGTCCTGGCCTTTTCAATCAGTTCCTTTGAATTGGCCGGCCTTTCGCTGATATCTTCTTTGTAGGCCGTTTGATACAATTCCACGCCATAGTTGAACAGGTACACATGATTGTCGGGATTTTCATTGATCACCTGTTCGTATTTGGCAAATAATTGTTCTTTAGAACCCTGGTCGCGGAGCATTTCCAGTTCAAAGCCGCTCCAGAATGGGTCTTCAGGATATACTTCACGCCCCAGCGTGGTAAACTTGATCGCTTCCTCAATATTTCCCTTTCTGCGATAATGATCGGCCAGCCATTTATAAATTTCCACAAATCCTTCTCCCTGGGCTTTGGCCTCTGCAATTTTACCATAATAGGTTGCGGCTTCATCGATCTTGTTGGCTTTTTCCGCAGATATGCCGGCATACAAAGTGGTGGTAGTATCGAGCTTGATGGGAACAATTTCCCGTTTTGCAATGAGATCGAATACCGCCAGCGCATTCTTGAAATTGGTCAGCGCATCGTTGTAATTGCCCGCATTGTAAAATGAGGCCGCATCTTTATTGTAGCCAGTATAAATGTCGATCAACGGCTGGTTGTTTTCCAGCGTGAGCAACATGTAACGCTTCTTTTCATCCTTTTCCTTTTGTTCATCCAGTTCCATATACTTTTTCAACGCATCAAAAGCAACATCACGGGCATCAGGAACCGAATTTTTTAATTCCTGGTCTGCGGCTATTTTCAGGTAAATTTTGCTTTTTACCAACCATGCTTCGGGGTTTTGCTGGTTTTTCTCGATGGCAAGCACCTTGTCTATCTCGGTGCGGGCATCGGCCAGCTTATCCTTTTTGCCAAGCAGGTCTTTTGCCTTCTCCAGTCGCTGGGCCTGGGTTAACAGTACCGGAACAACAAGCAATGCTGTCAGAAGTATTTTTTTCATTGTCACTTGTTTATAAAAATAAATGTTGGATATAGCGATAGTGGTTTAGCTGTCCGTACCTTCTTCAGATGCCGTATCCTCCGGATTGGTTGCCTCCGGGCCTGCATCAGTTGCAGTGCCTTCGGGCTCAGTTCCGGGTTCGGAACCTGTGGCTGGCGTTCCGTTGTTGTTACCATTCTCATCGTCCAGTCTGGTAATGGCCGCTATTTCATCGCCATTGTCCAACCGGATCAGCTTCACGCCCTGCGTGGCGCGGCCCTGTTCGCTGATGCCTTCTACCGGCATGCGTATGGTAACGCCGCTCTTGCAGGTGATCATCAGATCTTCTTTTTCCGCAACATCAAGGATACCTACCAATGAGCCGGTTTTTTCAGTAACATTAATGGTTTTCACCCCTTTTCCGCCGCGGTTGGTAATACGGTATTCTTCAATCGGCGTGCGTTTTCCAAATCCTTTTTCACTGACTACCAGCACCGTCCGGCTTTTATCTTCACTATTGACACATATCATGCCAATCACTTCATCCTGCTCGTCGTCTACCTCAATTCCCGCAACACCAATGGCCCCTCGACCTGTAGCGCGTACTTTTTGCTCAGGGAACCGTATGGCACGACCACTCTTCACCGCCATCATGATTTCACTGTTGCCATCCGTTAACCGGGCTTCAATCAGTTGGTCGCCTTCCACAATGGTTATGGCGTTCACACCGGTGGTACGCGGACGACTGAATTCTGTCAACTCGGTTTTCTTGATGATGCCCTTGCGCGTGCAGAGCACGATATTGTGCGTGCTTACAAATTCCTTGTCCTGCAGATCTTTTACATCTATAATGGCGCGCACTTTGTCATCCGGCGGCAGCTGGATCAGGTTCTGGATGGCCCGGCCCCTGCTTGTTTTATCTCCTTCGGGGATTTCATATACGTTGAGCCAGTAGCATCTTCCTTTTTCGGTGAAGAACAACATGGTGTGATGCGTGGAGGCTACAAACAGGTGTTCAATATAGTCTTCTTCGCGGGTGCGTCCGCCAATGGCTCCCCTGCCACCACGGCGCTGGGCGCGGTATTCGGTAGCTGAGGTGCGCTTGATATAGCCAAGATGCGAAATGGTGATCACCACATCTTCTTCCTTGATCAGGTCTTTGATCCGTACTTCATTGTCGAGGTAGGTGATCTCGGTACGACGGGCATCCCCGAATTTTTCTTTTACTTCTGTCAGTTCTTTTTTGATCACATCATAGCGCATGCTTTCATTGCTTAGCAGCTCATTGAGATATGCGATCAGTCGCTGCAATTCCTCGTATTCTTCCCGGATCTTCTCGCGTTCCATGCCGGTCAACCGTTGCAGGCGCAGTTCCAGGATGGCCTTGGCCTGGATTTCATCCAGTCCCCAGCCGGCATTCACCAGGTTTTCCTTGGCAGCTTCCGGTGTGGCGGATGAACGGATCATGGCAATTACTTCGTCCAGATGGTCTAGCGCTATAAGGTAACCACGCAGTATATGCGCTTTTTTCTCGGCTTCCCGCAATTCGTATTGTGCGCGCCGTACCACCACTTCATGACGGAACTCCACGAATTCGCTGATCATTTCTTTCAGGTTCAGCGTGCGCGGACGTCCCTTTACCAGCGCCACATTATTGATGCCATAGGATGTCTGCAGCTCGGTGAATTTGTAGAGCTGGTTGATCACTACGGTGGCAATGGCGTCGCGTTTCAGGTCTACTACAATACGGGTGCCTTCTTTATTATTGGATTCGTTGTTGACGTGTGCAATGCCTTCAATGACTTTTTCATTCACCAGCTGACCGATGCGGTCGCACAGACTGTCGCGGTTAACCTGGTACGGCACTTCCGTGATAATGATCTGCTCACGGCCGCTGGGTTTGGTTTCTACCGTCAGTTTGCCGCGCACCACTACCCGGCCTCTTCCAAAATGCATGGCGGCGCGTACGCCTTCCATACCGTAAATAATGCCACCGGTAGGAAAGTCGGGCGCCTTTACATGCTGCATCAATTCATCTATGGTTATCTCACGGTTATCAATATATGCAATACAGCCATCTACCACTTCACCGAGGTTATGCGGCATAATGTTGGTGGCCATACCAACGGCAATACCGCTGGAACCGTTCACCAGCAGGTTCGGGATGCGGGTGGGCAGTACTACCGGCTCAGACAGTGAATCGTCGAAGTTGAGTTGGGTGTCAACCGTTTCCTTGTCCAGGTCGTCCAGCATGGCTTCGGCCATCCGATGGAGACGCGCCTCGGTATAACGCATGGCCGCAGGTCCGTCGCCGTCCTGGCTGCCGAAATTACCCTGTCCGTCGATCAGGGTATAACGCAGGCTCCAGTCCTGCGCCATACGCACCATGGCATCGTATACAGCGCTATCCCCGTGCGGGTGGTATTTACCCAGCACCTCCCCTACAATACGGGCAGATTTTTTATAGGGCCTGTTGTAGTTGATGCCCAGTTCATTCATGGCATACAGGATGCGCCGGTGTACGGGCTTCAATCCGTCGCGCACATCCGGCAAGGCGCGCCCCACGATTACCGACATGGAGTAATCAATGTAGGCGGTCTTCATTTGCTCTTCAATATTGACGGGGATGATGCGGTTCTGATCGTTTGTTTCCTGCGGTGTGAAGTTTTCTTCCATACGTGATTTTATCGCTATGATTTGGCTGCTTACTTCCTGCTTTCCAGCAGGATCGGTAAAGTTGCAAAGGTACTTTTTTTAGGCGGGAAAACCTGCCCGGAACGAAAAAAAGTGGCTTGGTTGGGCTGTTCCCTCTCCCCCGCTTTTAACTTGTCTTTTTATAACTTTTCCCTGCCGAATTTTGGTACAGTTCCTGCCAACGTTTAACTTGCATATATCTGATTTTACTGCATATTGCCAATTTATCCTTTGTAAACTTCCCTGGAAAACCTGACCGTCCCCCTGATACTGATCGCCCGTTAAAAAGACTATTCAGCAACTGCTGCTATATGTACTGCGCATATAGCGTTTTTTCGTCTGCATAGGCGCCGTTGCTGCTGACCATACAAAAGAAACCAGACAAATGAATCAGTACCTGTTATTACGAGATAACAAGCAATCAGGCCCCTACACTATGGAAGAATTAGTGGCCAAAGGATTGAAACCATACGACCTGGTATGGATCGAAGGGAAAAGTGCAGCATGGCGTTATCCCAGTGAAATAACAGAACTGAAACCGTACGCACCCGCTGTAGAAGAGCAACCTTACGATCGCTTTTACAAAAGACCCGGCGCAACTACGCAGGCGGAACAGGCTTCCAAAAAAACTACTACAGAAATGCCTGCCTACCGGTCCGCTTATGAAACCGCGACCCTGCAGGCCGTAAAGGAGGCGGAATCACAGGCAACAGCCCGGGTGCCACAATTCACCGTCGTTCACCCCAAAAAAATATACGTTACGCTTCCTGCCGGTGCGGTACAAACGCGACAGGAACTTACATCGGAAAACGCTGTCACCGGTGAAACTTCATTTTCCGAAAAGATCAGCACTACTATTGGCAATGCCGACGGCATTAAAGAATCAACCAGGCCGGTGGTGGCCATCAACAACAATACAACGTGTGGCAGGTATTATGCCAATGAGGGAACCACGCTTTCAGACACGTTGGAGCAACTGAATATGCCGGCTGTAGGACACAGGTCTCGCGGACGGTTAATGACGGGCCTCATTGCAGTATGCCTCCTGTTGTTTGGTGTGGTGATTGGACTTGCCATCAGTAATTACCGGCAATCTTCCCAAAGCAAGGCATTGGAAGACCTGGTGCGCAATATCCAGGAAAGGGAAAAAAACAAACAGGCAAACCCGCCTGCCCGGCATACCATACCACCTTCAATGGATTTTAGTGACGCCGGTCACCAGGCTACGGACAACAAGCCGGAACCCGGTGAAGAGCTGAAGGAAACAACCAAAGAGGTGCCGGTATCCCTTGCTGCCAGGAAAGAAAGCATTACGCCTCCGGCGAAAGATAATCAGCTGCCTCCCGCCATACCCACGGGTCATAGCGCTGACGGGCAGGAGTTGAAAGCCAATACTGCCGTGCTGGAAGTGCAGAAAGAGGAAAAAATATCTTACCAACAGGCAGCCATCGAATCGGCCCGCAAAAACATTCACCAGTTGTTGCTGGTAGAACCGAGTAAATATAAAACCGGTTTGCTGGGCGGTATTTCCGATCTACGGCTCACGCTCAGCAACAACAGTCATTTTCCGCTGGATGAAGTGGAAGTGGAAGTGCGCTACTTCGGTCCTGAAAGCAAATTGGTGAAAACACAAAAACTGCTCTTCAGTGATCTCGCCCCCGGTGAACAAAAAACACTCGAAGCACCTAAAACGAATCGCGGCGTATCGATCGATTATGCTATCACGCGTATCAACAGCCGGGTGCTGGGGCTGGCGCAGGTACGCACCGAATTCCACAATTAAAGCATTTCTTACCCCAAATCACCTGCGCCGGATTTTTAATAAAGTCTTGCACGCATTTGGCACGATTTTTTAGTCCCTATGCACCTGTCTGACTACGGTATGCAATCGTCTTTCATACTGAAATAAAAATCCGAGCAGTTATGACGAAAACCGTTGCTACATTCCTGGCCGTCGTTGCCATGGTCGTTACCCTTCACGCGTTCCGCGTCATGAATCAGTCAACCATCACCGGTAGAATCATTCCTTCGCATCGTGCGGGATTGGTGTGGGCCATTTGTGATGGCGACACGCTCAAAGCAAAACACTCCGATGGTGTTTTCAATTTTACTGTAAAGCCGGGTTCCTGGAAGTTGATTGTGAAGGGAAACGCATCATTTGATGATGCAGTATTTTTTGCCAATGCAAAAAAAGGCAAAACTGTAGACCTGGGTGAAATAATAGTACAATAACAAATTATAGGACGGTTCAGAGGATCAAATATCAGCCGGCTCCGGAGAGGATGCCGGCTGATTTTATTATAGGAAGTCCCCGGTCAATATTACTTATATTGCAGTTTATTCCCTTGTTTTTTATGAAGAATATAGCAGTATTTGGTGCGGGCAAATCGGCTACCTGTTTGATAGAATATCTCATTGATGAAGCGGCAAAAGAAAACTGGCTGGTGACTGTGGCAGATAGCAATCTTTCCCTGGCGCAATCAAAAATTACCAATCCGCAATGCGCCCGTGCTGTGGCCGTTGATGTACAGGACGACATGCAGCGCGGCAATGTGGTGCAAATGGCAGATATCGTTATATCCCTCCTGCCTCCGGCCTTGCATTATCTTGTTGCCCGCGACTGCCTGCTATATGGAAAGCATTTACTCACGGCTTCTTATCTTGATGATAAAATGCGCGTGCTGGAAGCTGCGATTGCACAAAAAGGAATTTTGTTTTTGTGCGAAACAGGACTGGACCCGGGCATCGATCATATGAGCGCCATGCAGCTGATCAACAACATTAAAGTGAAAGGGGGCCGCATTACTTCCTTCAAATCCCATTGCGGCGGACTGGTAGCCCCCCAGAGCGATGACAATCCCTGGCATTACAAAATCAGTTGGAATCCACGCAATGTGGTAATGGCAGGAAAAGCCGGCGCCACTTTCAAGGAAAACGGCCTTATCCGCCGGATGGAATATGAACAATTGTTTGATGCAGGGCGCGTAGTAAACATTCCTGAACTCTCCTACCTTGCCTGGTATCCCAACCGCGATTCCATCAGCTATATCGATTTATATAACCTGCAGGAAGCCGATACCTTTGTTCGCACAACCTTGCGCTATCCCGAATTTTGCTTTGGCTGGAAAAATATTATTGACCTGAAACTTACCGACGAAACGCCGCAATACAATACCGACGGTATGACCCTGCAACAGTTTTTCCAGCAGCATTTCAGCAAATACGGTTTTTCTGAATGGATCGAAAAACAGCTGACTTCCCGCTTTACACAAACCAAACAACTGCTGGAAAAACTGCAGCAATTGCTCGAAGCCGAACAGGAAGTGGATGATGAAGACCGGGAGGCCCTTCAAAAGTTCATGATGGTGGATGATAACGGCGAACTGATGGACGTGAACCTCGATGAAGTAAAAACCCAGGCTGCCGCTACTGTTGCCGGGCAAATGCATGAAGCCAATCTGTCCATGAAGCAGCTGTTATACCTCGGCATGGACGACGGCAAGACCGTCATCAATAAGGGTCTTTGCAGCGCTGCCGATGTATTGCAGTTTGCCATGGAGCGCAAGCTGGCACTGAAGGAATCGGATAAAGATATGATAGTGATGCTGCACGAAATAGACTATGAACTGCAGGGGCAACACCACCAGGTTTCTTCCTGCCTGATCGTGGAAGGAGAAGACGCTTTGCATACGGCCATGGCAAAAACCGTTGGATTGCCTTTAGGCATTGCTGCCAAACTGATTTTGCAGGGCAAGATCCGTCGTCGTGGATTGCATATTCCTGTACTGCCCGACATATATGAGCCCATACTGCAGGAACTGAAACTGCAGGGCATTGCCTTCCGGGAAACGCATGCGGAATGATTATCCAGCCAGTAATTGCTGCAATTGTTTTACGCCTTCCGTGGCAGGTTTTTCAATAGCGGTCAGGTTGTATAGCGAGGATGTATAAGGTATTTTCCGGTCGATGATGTACTTGGCTATCTGCCAGGGTGCGTAGTTTACCAGTCCGGCAGCGGGGTATACCACCAGCGAGGTGCCGATCACAACAAATATATCAGCGCTTTTTACAATCGGTATGGCTTCTTCGATTTTGGGCACGGGTTCTTCAAACCATACGATATGTGGCCGCAGTTGTGCGCCGTCTTCGGCCGTGTCGCCGAGGTGGATGTCTCCTTTTATTTCGTAGACAAGCGTTTCGTCCTTTTCACTCCGCATTTTGAAAATTTCTCCATGCAGGTGTAACACTTTGGTTGAGCCGGCGCGTTCGTGCAGGTCGTCGATATTCTGGGTAATGATGTGTACATCAAAATGCTTTTCCAGTTCTGCCAGCCCATAGTGCCCCGCATTGGGCGATGCTTCCAGTACGTTCCGCCGGCGCATGTTGTAAAAGTCCAGCACCAGTTGGGGATTCTTCTTCCATGCGCGGGGAGTGGCCACTTCCGTTACATCATAACCTTCCCATAAACCATCGCTGTCGCGAAAAGTTTTCAGACCACTTTCTGCGCTCATGCCCGCGCCTGTTAGTACAACCAGTTTCTTTTTGCTCATGGGCCAAAATTAAGCGTTTCGGGTTTCAGGTTGCTTTATCCGCATGGCATTACAATTACTTGCATAACTCCTGCTGCAACGATCTATTGCTGCAGCGATCACGACTGACCAGAAGTTATTGGGGCCTGCATAGCTTTCACTGCTTTGTTATAATGCCGTAGTAATCTCAGTTGGCCGAGAGTTATTGAGGCCCGGATAGCTTTCGCTGCAACGTTTTACTGCAGTAATGCCAATTGACCGGAAGATCTTGACACCTGCACCTTATACCTCACCAACCAACCAGCCGAAATTTTGCATGCATCCATAACTTCCAATGCAACCTTTACCTGAAACCCGAAACATCTGCGCACAACTAGTTCTTTGCTACCATGGCATTTGCCGCCTGCACCAGGTTGATGAATTCCTGGCGGTATCCATCAGGGTCGGCTCCTTTGGCGCCTTTGGCCAGGGAAATTACCTGTTGCCAGGACGCCTGTTGTTTGTATTTGGAATTGCGCAATAGCATACCGAATTCGGCCACAGCCGCCGAGAAGCGAAAATTATCAGAGGTAAGCGCCAGGCCGGTACGAACGTCCTTAACAGCATGGGCAATCAGGCTGCTGGTTTCTTCATCAGGTTTTTTATAGCGAAGTTTGATGGTCATCAACTCGTCGCTGAAATTTCCGGTAGCAACGGGTTGTTGCTGGTATTTCAGGGCGTTTACGCTCTTAATGAAATCGCTTTTCACACCGGCAGGTATGATTTCATACAAAGCCGTAACGGTATGCCCGGCGCCCAATTCACCCGCATCTTTCTGATCGTCGTTGAAATCTTCTGCAGCCATCACGCGGTTTTCATAGCCGATCAGCCGGTAGGCCTGCACTTTCGACGGGTTAAATTCTACCTGGATCTTAACGTCTTTGGCAATGGTAAACAAAGTGCTGCCAAATTCGTTGACCAATACCTTTCTCGCTTCATTGATGTTATCGATATAGGAATGATTGCCGTTGCCTTTATCGGCCAGTTGCTGCATTTTGTTGTCTTTGTAGTTGCCCATACCAAAGCCGAGTACACTGAGGAATACACCACTTTTTCTCTCCTGTTCGATCAGTTGCACCAGGGCAGCATCGCTGCTGAGGCCCACGTTGAAATCGCCATCGGTGGCAAGAATCACGCGGTTGTTTCCATTTTGTACAAAATTTGCTTTGGCAATTTTATAGGCGAGTTGAATACCTGCTCCGCCGGCTGTGGACCCGCCCGCTTCGAGATTGTCGATAGCATTTTTGATAGCCACTTTATTGGCGCCGCTGGTGGCAGGCAGTACCAATCCCGCATTGCCGGCATACGCCACAATAGACACTTTATCATCGGGACGCAATTGGTCGGTGAGCATTTTCAGTGATGATTTCACCAGTGGCAGTTTGTTGTTATCATACATACTACCCGACACGTCGATAAGGAATACCAGGTTGGCGGGGGGAAGGTTTTCTACCGGGATTTTCTTTCCCTGCAGCCCGATATGCACCAGCCTGTGTTGCGGGTTCCAGGAACATTCCGACACTTCGGTGGTTATGGAAAACGGATGTTCTCCGGTCGGTTGTGGATAAGTGTAATCAAAATAGTTGATCATTTCTTCTATGCGCACTGCTCCCGGCGGAGGGGTGGAACCTTGCATTATGAAACGGCGGATATTGCTGTAAGCCGCTTCATCCACGTCGATGGAGAAAGTGGATAAAGGATTACTGGTGGCGGCAAGAAATTTATTTTCTTCAATATGGTCGTAATCTTCGGTATCATGCATCACCAGTTTTTCTTCTTCTACCCGCTTAGTGTCTGCAACAGAAACAGGTGGCGGAGGCTGCACTTCAGCTGCGTCAAATACGGGACTTTGGCGGATGTAAGGGCGGGAAGTGTTGCTACCTGCATTATGGACATTATGGCAGCCGGCCAGCAGCACCCCAAAAAAAATTGCTGCAAGGGAAAGGGGATAATTAAATTTCATGGTAAACTTTTTTACGTGAAGACTTGCATTTAATATTTGGCTGAATAAAAAACTACGCACCACCGGGTCAGGTTATACGAACAATGTCGTATAGAACATACAGGTCTTTTTCATGGCTCATCTGTTTGTTACGAAAAAGAAGATGCAGGAATTGGAAGTTTACATAAGGCAGTAAAAAACGGGGACAATTTTTGGGTGCGTAGCTTTTCTACCCGTCAGCTTTTGATTCCGTAAACGTAAAAAAGGTAACCTGAGGGAAATGTTAAAGATGACTGGGATTGGAATTTGTTGCCTGTGTTTTAACAGCTAAATTAGAACAACGCTCAGGTCCCGGCAATATAAAGACTGGCATTAATTTTCGCCTGCCAGTTCCATAATGGCGTTCCATTCGGCTTCGGTAACCGGCTGCACCGACAATCGGCCAATGCGTACGAGGGCCATATTGGCCAGGCGCTTGTCTTTTTTGATGGTATCGAGAGCCACGGGGTTCTTTAATTTTTTATATGGTTTGAGGTCTACTGCCACCCAGCGGTCGTCGTCGGTGGTGGGGTCCTGGTACGCTTCTTTGGCTACTTTGGCAATGCCCACAATGTTCAGGCCTTCATTGCTGTGATAATACAACACTTTATCGCCTTTTTTCATATTTCTGAGGTGTCCACGGGCTGCATAATTGCGGACGCCATCCCAAACCGTTTGTTTATCCTTTACCAATTGATCGTAGCTATAAACCGAAGGTTCAGATTTTACCAACCAATATGCCATCTGCGGTTACGTTTTGCGAGGCTGAAATTACTATATAATTGTAAACCGGGTACCAATATGGAATACCCGTATAAGAAAAATTTTTATAGTGATAAAACCTGAGGGCAACTGTTTTCGTATGGTTACAGGGAGTGATGGGATTGCAGGAAAGCAGCTATGGTGGAATGCCCGGATGCAACAATAAATTTTATATCGGGACCTATATACACAGTAAGCTGATGAATGTCCTTGCAGTTACAGTAAATTTTGTGGTGTTACCCAGGAGCTAAAGGCTCACTGCGAAGGCTGGCTTTTGCCGGCCTTCTGTTTTTTCACATCAGAGCAGCCATGGCAGTTTTCTGTCGTGGCTTTTCTTGTTATATGCATGAGAGGGGGCAAAGCGTTTTCGGGTGTCTGGTTGATTCGGCTATTTTTTAACCAATTATTGAAAATATATCTTTATCAGTGCCATTAAAGATGCCATGATGGCGATGAACTGCGTAATGCCGGAAAGGAAAATGGATTTTGCTATATGCGCCCGCAACTTACTATTGCTTTCAACATTTTCCATGCGATGTTCATTCATCTCCTTCATGTAAGTGAGCTGTAATTCATTAATGTCCTGCCTGGTTTCCGTACGTAAGGCCTGGAAATCCTCCCGGTAAATAGTACGAAAGTCCTGCATAACCTTTATGAAGGTCATACGTAGTTCGTCCATACTCTTTTTATTGTCCATCCTCAACGCATCGAAATCCTGCCTGTAGGTTTGTCGCAGTTCATTGATGTCCTCCTTGCAGGCTGCCCGCAGGTCCTCCATGTCTTTTTTGATCTCCACGCGGAATTCACTAATATCATTCCTGGTAGCTGCCCGCAGGTCCTCCATGTCTTTCTTAATCTCCACGCGGAATTCACTAATGTCATTCCTGGTAGCTGCCCGCAGGTCCTCCATGTCTTTTTTGATCTCCACGCGGAATTCACTAATGTCATTCCTGGTAGCTGCCCGCAGGTCCTCCATGTCTTTTTTGACCTCCACGCGGAATTCACTAATATCATTCCTGGTAGCTGCCCGTAGTTCTTCCATGTCTCTTTTAGTCTCAACGCGCAGTTCATTAATATCCTCCTTGCAGGCCGCCCGTAAATCCTCCATATCCTTTTTGATCTCCACGCGGAATTCATTAAAGTCATTCCTGGTAGTCGTACGCAGTTCCTCCATATCCTTTTTGATCTCCACGCGGAATTCATTAAAGTCATTCCCGGTAGTCGTACGCAGTTCCTCCATATCCTTTTTGATCTCCACGCGGAATTCATTAAAGTCGTTCCTGGTAGTCGTACGCAATTCACCCATGTCTTTTTGGGTTTCCACACGGAATTCCTTAAAGTCGTTCCTGGTAGCTGCCTGCAATTCCTCCATATCTTTTTTAGTCTCCAGGTGCGATTCTTTAATGTCATTCCGCGTAGCCGTAAACAATTCCTCTATGGCTCGTTTAGTGGCCAGACGCAACGCGTCAAAATCCTGCCTGTAGATCAAGCGCAATGCATTAAAGTCCTCCCTGTAGGTTAATTTCAAGCTAGCAATATCCTCTTTGGTGGCCAGTTCGGATTTCATATGGTTTAAATTATATTCTAATAGCTTAACAACTGCATGTGCGCCCGACTCACCTAATTCGCTACTAAGGGACTCATATATTTGGATTGCCTCATATTCCATAGTGCCTCAGTTTAATGGGTTAATAAGTGTTTTCATATGTACGCGTATTCCTTTCCCTTACCAGAAAGCAAATGCGCTATACCTCCACAAACATATAACCAGCCTCCCGGTCTGAAATGGGATTTACAACATTTTTAAAGGGATTTTTCCCACAGCTTAATACGTGTTCAGAATTGCATGATAAATGCCGTGCCTTTTCCTTCCCGCGATTGTACCTGCACGTTACCGCGGTGCAGCATCATGATCTGTTTGCAAAGACTGAGACCAATGCCACTGCCATTCTTTTTGGTGCTGAAAAACGGAATGAAAATTTTATCGAGGATCTCTTCAGGCATGCCAATGCCGTTATCTGCTACTTTTATTACAGTGCGCTTGTTGGATGCATAGTAAGCGGAAAGTACAATGCGGGGATCTTCGCGGTCTTTCACCGCCTCAATGGCATTTACAATCAGGTTGATCAATACCTGCTCTACAAGGTTGGTATCCGCATCCAGCATCAGGTCAGGGTCTTTGAGAAAGATTTCCAGCTCAATCTTTTTCTGGTCCAGGGTAGGTTGCATGAGGTGATGCAGGTTTTCAAACAGGTCGCGCACGTACACCCGCTTCAGGTTAAGCGTGGTAATCTTGTTGAGGTTACGATACGTTTCTGCAAATTTCAGCAAGCCTTCACTGCGGCGTTTGATGGTATCAATGCCTAGTTCCAGGTCGTCCATGGAGCCCGGCTCATAACCGGCGCCTTTTACCGATTGTTGCAGGCGGTGTTTAAGCGTTTCTGCCAGCGAGCTGATAGGCGCCACCGAGTTCATGATCTCATGCGTCATAACGCTCAGCAGCTTTTGCCAGGCTTTCGATTCCGTTTCATCCAGTGCCTCGTTCACGTTCTGGAAGGCAATCAGCTTGAATTTATTGCCATCTGTTTGAAAAGTGGTGGCCGACAACAATACTTTGAAGGTATCTTTTTCCAGGTGCGCCGTTGCAATTTTATTTTCTCCGGGCCGCAGCGCCATGATCTGCCGGTATAGTTCCTGGTCACGGCGGGCCAGCGAGTGAATGGTTTTCAGGTATGGCAGTTGCAGCATGCGCTTCAATGATTCATTCATCCATACCACTTCCCCGTTGTGCTCCTGGTACGAAAGTATCCCCGTATCAATCAGCTCGAGTATTTTTTGCAGGTACTGGTACTGCGTTTCCTTCTCCTTACTGATTACTTTAAAAGTAGTATTGATTTCGTTGAAGCCTTTCCGTAAAGATTGTAATTCTACCGGCGCATGCTTTACATCAAAATAGCGGGAAAAATCGCGGTAATGCACCGATTCAACAAACTGGTTCAGCTCCCTGTGCGCCTTGCGCTGGAACTGGTAAAAATCATTTACCTGGTAAATAATAACAGGCACCACAAGAATGAAGTAAATATACCAGCCGTTTACTATCAGGTATGATGCGGCAGATAGTGTTGCAAGCATCAACACTACCCTCGACAAAATACGCCATTCAACACCTTTGAACATATATTTGGTTAAGTGCGGAAGCTGCAATGTAAGGAAAAGACAGAAAGTCGCGAACATCGGCACTGCCATTACATTGTCTCTCTATGAAAACGTTCGTAAGGCCGCGCATCCATATCTTCGCCCGCCGTTCAGCCACCCATCAAATATCGTATTTACTCAATCTCCTGTACAATGCAGTACGGGTTAAACCCAGCTCCTTCGCCGCTTTGGTAATATTGCCATTATGTTTTTCAATCACCCGGAGAATGGTATTCTTTTCCACTGCGCTCAATTTGAGTTCAGTGGGCTCCGTCTCTACGGCTGCCGGCGATTCAATCGGTGAAAAGATCAGGTCGTTGGCCTGGAGCACATTGCCATCCGACATGATCACTGCCCGTTCGATGGTATACTGCAATTCCCGGATGTTGCCGGGGAAATGATAGCCCATTAGTTTTTCCTGTGCCTTCTCGTCCAGTTCCATCACGGGTTTCATATACTTGTTGCTATAGATCACACTGAAATGCTTTGCCAGCAACAGAATGTCTTTGCCACGCTTCCGCAACGGGGGTACCATAATTTCAACCGTATTGATACGGTAAATCAGGTCTTTCCGAAAGCGGTTTTCGTTGGCCAGTTCTGCAAGCGGCACATTGGTGGCGCAGATCAGCCGGATATCAACCGGGATGGGATCATTGGTGCCCAGTCGTATCACCTGTCGGTTCTGCAACACGCTCAGCAATTTGGCCTGCTGGTGCAGTGAAATATTGCCAATCTCGTCCAGGAACAAAGTGCCTCCGTTGGCAGCCTCAAATCTTCCCTTGCGGTCTTCGCGCGCATCGGTAAAGGCGCCTTTCTTGTGACCAAACAGTTCGCTTTCAAACAACGATTCAGTAAGGGCGCCTACGTCCACCTTTACGAAAGGTTTTTCCGCGCGCAGCGAACGCTGGTGAAGCGCCTTGGCGATCAGATCTTTTCCTGTACCGTTTTCACCCAGTATGAGAATATTGGCGTCAGTAGGCGCCACCTTTTCAATTTTGTAAAAGATATCCTGCATCACTTCCGATTCACCAAGCAATTCCGTACCAATAATGGAATTGCCGGGATATACCTGCGGCGAAGCACCCCGGTTGTCCTTACGCTTCAAGGCTTCTTTGATGGTACTGATCAGCTTTTCGTTGTGCCAGGGTTTGATCACAAAATCGGCGGCGCCTTCTTTCAGGCATCGTACGGCCAGGTCTATATCGCCATAGGCAGTGATCATGATCACCGCAGCGTCAGACTTGTATTCTCTTATAATCTTGTTCAGCCAGAATAATCCTTCATTGCCCGTGTTGATGGAACTATTAAAGTTCATATCGAGCAGGATCACATTGAAAGCTTGTTTCGACAACAGCCAGCGGATGTTTTCGGGATTTTTTTCTGTAACCACCTCGCGTGCCTCTGTCTTGAGCAGTAACCGCACAGCCGTGAGCACATCCGGGTCATCGTCAATGGCCAGTACGGTGGCATTCTTCAGCAGCATAAGTACATGAATTAATATTATGGTTCGAAGCAATTCACCAGCAACTACAATTATACCATAATTATAAAGCCGTGACAAACAATTTTTTACAAGTCATGCTATAAAACGGCCTACTGTATCAAAAGCGTACACCCGGTGTACTGTTAACGAACAGCTTCGTAGTATTGCCATAGCTAAGTTTCTGGAAATCATTGTTGTTGTTTTCTGGCATGTTGTTGAAGGATGTTGTTCCGGTTAGTTTTCTCAATGATTGTTTTTAGGTCGCCCTGCAGCCCAGGCAGGGCGACATTCAGGGAAAAGAAGTAATAAAATTTTTCACAAGTGGACAGAGTTATTGCCAAAAAGAAATGGTCTTCCAAACGCATCCTTACCATTGCGGGCATCACCGGGTTGGCCGCGTTACTTTTTTTCAGTATTTATTTTACTTCCGGTAAGCGCCGGCTCAATGTAGATACAGACCGTATTGTCATTGCCGAAGTGAAAAAAGGCGCCTTCCAGGAAACCATTCCCGTGAATGGTATTGTATTGCCCATTACCACCATTTACCTCGATGCCCAGGAAGGCGGCCGCATGGAAGAAAAATATGTGGAAGACGGCGCCATCCTGAAAGAAGGTCAGCCAATCCTTCGCCTGTCGAACCCTGACCTTGAACTCAGTCTGGCCAACCAGGAAACCCAGGTGTTCAATGTGCTTACCCAAATGCAGATAGCCCGCAACAATGCGCAGCAGAATACGGTGAGCCGGCTGAACCAGATGGCCGAGGTGGACAATGCCTTAAAAGAAGCCGAACGCATTTACAATCTTAATAAACAACTGTACGAACAAAAAGCGATCGGTTTGCAGGAATTCCGCCAGTCGGAAAATTCCTACCAATACCAGTTGCGCAGGAAAAAGCTTACGGAAGAAATCATGGCGCAGGACTCTGCCACCAACAAAATGCAACTGGAGCAGAATGAGCAATCCTATATCAATATGAAAAAGGCGCTGGACCTGATGAAGCGCAAGGTGGGCGATCTCATAGTGCGCGCCCCTATCGATGGGCAGCTTACTTCTTTTGATGCAGAAATCGGGCAAAACATTGCACCGGGTACGCGCATTGGCCAGATCGATGTGCTGGACGGTTTCAAGGTACGCGCAGAAATCGATGAACACTATATTTCACGCATCATTACCGGTTTGAAAGGAACTTTTTCATTTGCGGGTAAGCGTTATAAACTGGAAATTAAAAAAGTTTACACGCAGGTTACCAACGGACGTTTCCAGGTGGATATGCAGTTTGTGGACGAAACCCCCAAAGGCATCCGACGCGGTCAAACCCTGCAGATATTGCTGGCCCTGAGTGATGAAACCGAGGCGGTGTTGCTGGCCAAAGGCGGGTTTTACCAGCAGACTGGCGGCAACTGGGTGTTCAAGGTAAGTGAGAATGGCAATATTGCCTACCGCCAGGACATCCAGCTGAACCGCCAGAATACCGAATACTACGAAGTGGTGCAGGGACTGAAGCCAGGTGATAAAGTAGTAGTATCGAGTTATGAAAATTATGGCGACATGCAGGAACTGGTGCTCAAAAAAGAATAATGAACATTGAACAAAGTAGCAGAAGCCCGGCTTCCTGCTACCCATAAACAACCCATCATGAATCTGAAAATCATTTACACGATGTTGCTGCTCATCACCACTACATTGGTGGCATCCCCACGCAAATGTGAATGGAAGGCGGCAAAAAGTACCAGGGCAAAAACAACCGCGGCGCAGGCACAAAAGACCGACATAAAAAATGCAGCATTGGCCGATGACAGGGATTTATTGCCCTTACACCGGCTCCCGGGCAGTATTCTTTAAATAATTTATTACAAACATTGACTAACATGATAAAGATAACAGACCTCGAAAAGATCTACCGTACGGAAGAAGTGGAAACAGTGGCGTTGAACAAACTGTCGCTGGAAGTAAAGGAAGGTGAATTTGTAGCCGTGATGGGCCCATCGGGTTGTGGCAAGTCCACGCTGTTGAACATCCTGGGACTGCTGGACGACCCCGACGGCGGAAGTTTTCTATTCAACAATATCGAGGTGGCTCATTTTAATGAGCGCAAACGCGCCGAGCTGCGCAAACACAATATCGGCTTCGTTTTTCAGAGTTTTAACCTGATAGATGAACTTACCGTTTTTGAAAATGTGGAACTGCCTTTGATCTATACCGGTGTAAAATCTGCCGAACGCAAGAGACGCGTGGAAGAAGTACTGGATAAAATGCAGATCATGCACCGCCGAAACCACTATCCGCAACAGCTGTCGGGCGGTCAGCAGCAGCGCGTGGCGGTTGCCCGGGCCGTGGTGAACCGTCCCAAGCTGATTTTGGCCGACGAACCTACCGGTAACCTCGACTCCAGCAATGGCAATGAAGTAATGCAGTTGCTCACCGACCTGAACGAACAGGGAACCACCATCGTCATGGTAACGCACTCCGAACATGATGCCCGTTATAGCCACCGTATTATACGCATGCTGGATGGTCAAACAGTGCTGGAAAATATTATGGTGTGACCACAAACACTGAAACGCGCACTTCAAACATCTGCTGTGTTATTAACCTTATTTGGCCATGAAATTCAATTATGTCAAAATTGCCATCAGGAACCTGCTGAAATACAGGTTTGTCTCCTTTATTAATCTTTTTGGACTTACGGTGGGGCTCACCTGCTGTTTGCTCATCGCCACATACGTGCTGCACGAAACCAGCTACGACCGGTACAATGATCATGCAGATCGCATTTACCGGGTTACGAGAAGTTTCAACGATCCGGAAACTGGCGTTCAGTCCCTGCATCTTGGCACGGTGGCTCCTCCTTTTGCTCCATTGCTGCAACACGATTTTGCAGAAATAGAAAAGTATACGCGTCTGCTGCCAGTTGGTAATATTGCCGTGCGGTACAACGACAAAATGTTCTATGAAAGCAACACCTATTTTGCGGATGAATATTTATTCGACTTCTTTAAAGTCCAGGTGGTGCGTGGCGATCCCACAACGGCGCTCAGGGAACCCAACACCATCATGCTTACGGAGGAAGTAGCGAAGAAATATTTCGGCCAGGAAGATCCCCTCGATAAAATTATTCGTGCCGACAACCGGTTATCCCTGAAAGTAACCGGCGTATATAAACCTTTTCCTGCCAATGCGCACCTGCATCCTTCGCTGATGATTTCATTCAATACGCTGAGGGACTCCGCGATATATGGCGAAGAAAACCTGCGCACCAACTGGGGCAACAACGCTTTCCTCACCTATCTCATGCTCCCTGCACAGTATGATGTCCAAAAATTGAAAGCAGGTTTTCCAGACTTTCTCGATAAGCACATGGGGAATGCGGGCATGGAATCTTATAAGCTTTCTCAATGGACTCAGCTGCACCTGCAGCGGCTTACCGATATTCACCTCCACTCGCACCTTGATTCGGAGGCAGAAGAAAACGGAGACATCCGGCGTGTATATATATTTTCGGCCATTGCACTATTCATCTTGCTGATTGCCTGTATCAATTACATGAACCTCAGTACGGCACGGTCTGCCCTGCGGGCAAAGGAAATTGGTATACGCAAAGTAGTGGGCGCGCGGCGAAAGGAGATTATTGTACAATTCCTGTGTGAATCGGTATTGCTGTGCTGGCTGGCCACTTTACTGGCTTTTGTGCTCACCTGGCAATTGCTGCCCTCATTGAATAAACTTTCGGGCCAGCAATTGCACATACCAATTTTGTTGCAGTCAAAGGTGCTGATTCCCTTGTTGATAGTGCCGTTTGTGGTGGGACTGCTGTCAGGCCTCTACCCTGCCCTTTTTATGTCGTCGTTCAAACCGGCGAAGGTATTGAAGGGTTTGTTTAAAGCCGGTGGCAGCAATCTTTCATTCAGAAAAGTTTTGGTTACGGCACAGTTTGCTATCTCGATTATCCTGATTGTGTGCACGGCCATTGTTTTTCGCCAGATGAAGTACATGCAGGAGAAATCGTTGGGGTTTGATCGTGACCATATTGTAACCCTGCCTTACTTTACTGCGCTGGATAACCAGTTTGAAGCATTCCGCTCTCATTTATTATCGGGAGCACTGGTAAAAAATGCCACACGCTCTTCGCGTATTCCAACCGGGCGCCTGCTCGACGCAATGGAAAGCAGCATGGCCAATGGCGACACCATGATGCCCATCACAGCTACCATCAAATTTTTGTCTGCAGACTATGAATTCATCAATACCTACGGCGTAAAAATGGTGGCAGGCCGCAATTTTTCAAAGGAGTTTGGTACAGACAGTGCTTCCTATATTATCAACGAAGCAGCCGTCAGCCTGCTTGGCTTTAAATCTCCGCAGGAAGCAGTTGGTAAATCGTTCAGCTATGGCGGAAAAGATGGCCGCCTGATTGGCGTGTTCAATGATTTTCATTTTGAATCCATGCACCAGCGCATTGTTCCTCTGTTGATCCGCATCCCGCCTGCAGGAACGGCGTATAACAATATTTCCGTAAAAATCTCCGGGCAAAATATCCAGGCGGCATTGGCGCACCTCGAAAAAACATGGAAACAATTTTTGCCTGAAGTTCCCTGCCAGTATACGTTCCTCGATGAAAACTTTAACCGCTTGTATCAATCGGAGCAGCGGCAGGGCGCCTTGTTTACAGTGTTTGCTGGTATTGCCATATTTATTGCCTGTCTTGGGTTATTCGGCTTGTCTGCTTTTACTATCAGCCAACGCGTAAAAGAGATAGGTATTCGTAAAGTGCTCGGCGCCAGTGTCAATAATATCGTAGTGTTGTTATCGTCGGATTTTCTGAAACTGGTAGCCATCGCAGCACTCATAGCATTCCCGGTGGCATGGTATGCCATGAGCAACTGGCTGCAGGATTTTGCATATCGAACCAATATTGCCTGGTGGATCTTCCCGCTCGCAGGCATCATTGCAGCAATAGTAGCATTAGTCACCATATGCTTCCAGGCCATCAAAGCGGCAGTTGCCAACCCGGTGAAAAGTTTGAGAAATGAGTAAGAGTATGTTTTTCCCTAAATAGATATTTTAATGATATGCTTAAGAACTATTTGAAAATTGCCTGGAGAAACCTGAAACGCAACAAGGGATATGCTTTATTGAACATGGCAGGACTGGCATTGGGTATGGCCTGCGCCCTGTTGATCTTGTTGTGGGTGTATGATGAGCTAAGCTATGATAAGTTTCATAAAAATTATCCCCAACTGTACCAGGTATACGAAAATCAAACTTACGACGGCAAGACCTTTACTTTCAGCGCCATGCCTGGTCCGTTTGCGGAACATGCGAAAAACGATTTCCCGGAAATAAAACATATCACGCGCATGGATTGGGGATCACACCACCTGGTGTCATTGGGCGACAAGCACGTGTACGAACCCGGGTATTTTGTGGACCCAGATTTCCTGAAAATGTTTTCATTTGAATTGCTGCAGGGCGACAGTGCAGCGCTGCTGACAGACCCAACCTCATTGGTCATCACTGATGAAATGGCGCGGAAATTCTTTGGCACTGAAAATGCCCTGGGCAAAACATTAAAAGTAGACAACGATCGCCTCATGACGGTGAAAGGTATTGTGAGGAAGCCGCCGGAAAACAGCAGCATAAAATTTTCCTGGCTTGCTTCTTACAAAATATATGAACAACGCAACGAGTGGCTGGCATTCTGGGGCAACAACGGCATTCGCACGTATCTGCAACTGCACGAACAGGCCGATCCGGCACTGGTGAACAAGAAACTGTACAATTACATCTACGAAAAAGACAGTTCCACGCTTGCCAAACCATTTTTGTTTTCTATCAGCGACTGGCGGCTGCGCCGTGAGTTTGAAGAAGGAAAACAAACAGGGGGTGGACGGATTGAATATGTAAGATTTTTCAGCACCATTGCCCTGCTGATCGTCATTATTGCCTGCATCAACTTCATGAACCTGGCTACTGCGCGGTCAGAGCAAAGAGCGCGTGAAGTGGGCGTACGCAAAGTGATGGGCGCCGGCAGAGGGATGCTGATCAGGCAGTTTTTTGGGGAGTCCATTGTGATGTCGTTTGCCGCCGTGCTGCTGGCCGCGTTGATCGTTTACCTGGTTTTGCCCGCCTTCAACACGCTGGTGGAGAAAGAGCTGACCTTTGATTGTACCAACCCTGTTATATGGGCAGGGTTACCCGGCATGGCTTTGTTGTGCGGTATACTGGCAGGCAGCTATCCTTCCCTATACCTCTCATCTTTCAATCCCGTGACTGTTTTCCGTGGATTGCGCATTGGTAAAAATTCCATCATTGTATATGTGCGCAAAGGGTTGGTGGTAACGCAATTTGTGATTTCCATCGGGTTTATAATTTGTACAATCATTATTTACGGGCAGATACAGCATGTTAAACAACGCAATCTCGGCTACAGCAAAGACAATGTATTGCAAGCGCCGTTGCGCGGGCTGATGAATGAACGCTTTTCCGTGATCCGGCAAGATTTGCTGGCTACCGGTGTAGTGGAGAATGCGGCGGTTTCCAACGGCAACGCCATGACCACCAACAGCAGTTCTGGCGATTTCCGGTGGGCTGGCAAAGATCCTACCAGGCAAGTGCTGATCAGTATGGAATGGGTGAGCCCCGAATTTTTGTCTACCATGAAAATGGAGCTGGCCCATGGACGCGATTTTTATCCCGATGCCCAACGAGACAGCAACCGCGTGCTCATCAATGAAGCATTTGCAAAACTGATCGGCAGGGAAAACCCCGTGGGCGAAATCTTGTACCGCGACAACAACGAGCAGTTTGAAATTATAGGCGTGGTAAAGGATTTTATCTATAACGACATGTACAAAAAGCCGGACCCCTGTGTGATATTTTGTGAGCCACGTGGCGTAAACAATCTGATGATACGGTTGAAAGACAACCAGGACATATCGAAAGCAACAGCAGCGATTGAAGCGGTGCTCAAAAAGCATAATCCCGGTTATCCTTTTGAGTTTGAATTCCTGGATGAAGAATTCAACCAGCATTTCAAAACCGAAATGCTGATTGGTAAATTGTCGCGGTTGTTTGCATTGCTCACCATCATCATTTCCTGTCTCGGACTGTTTGGACTTGCTGCCTACACCGCCGAACGCCGTACACGGGAAATCGGTATTCGCAAGGTGCTGGGGGCTACCCTGTCCAATACGGTACTATTGTTGTCGAAAGACTTTCTGCTGCTGGTGGCATTGGCATCGGTGATTGCGTTTCCCATTACCTGGTGGGTGATGCATCGCTGGCTCGAAAAATATGCTTATCGCATCGATATCGAGTGGTGGGTATTTGTGGTGGCAGGATTGCTGGCTGTGGTCATTGCGCTGGTAACAGTAAGTTTCCAGGCATTGAAAGCAGCGTTGATGAACCCGGTGAAGAGTTTACGGGTAGAGTAACCGAAAAAACAACTCCACCCACTCATTCCACCCACCGGATATACAGGAAGTATGGTGCACCCGTATGCGTTTGTTGAGATGTTATCAAATAACGCTCATAGATAACCATATCCACTGTATCAAAATCGCACACTCCCTGTTCTGTTTGCGGACAAATCAGCAATAATGCATGCATAAATGTTTAGTTCTCAAATTTTTTAAACCTGGTATGCTTCTGGCATTTAATCAGTGTGGCTGCCCATAACCTGCTAAAAAGTGGAGAACAGCATAACGGCCCCGCAGCAAATATTCAAATGCCACTAAAGGCAACCTTTCAACTGTTAAACCTGTAAACTATCCTGTTATGTGGAAGAATAACTGGAAAATAGCCTTTCGGCACCTGCTCAAACATAAAACGGCTTCTGCTGTAAACATCAGCGGATTGGCCATAGGTATGGCAGCCTGCCTGCTCATATTGCAATACATCAGTTTTCATTGGAGCTTTGACCATTTTCATGACAATGGCAAGAATATATACCGGGTAATCAATGACCGCTTTCAAAACGGTAAGCTGGTACAGCATGGCACCATCACCTATTCAGCCATTGGTCGTGCCATGCAGGAAGATTTTCCCGACGATGTAGCAGCTTACTGCCGGGTGTACCGTTTCAACAGCCTGATACTCGTGTATGGTGATAAGAAATCAGATGAGCAGGGAATAGCAGTGGATGACAATTTTTTCCGTATGTTTTCATTTCCATTGCTGGCCGGCAATGCAGCTACGGCATTGGAAAATGCCAATTGCATCGTACTATCGGAAACGGTTGCACGCAAATTGGTTTCCGGCGGCACGGACTACCGTTCCCTCCTGAACCAGGCGATCACAATAGAAAATGATACCATCCCCTACAAAATAACCGGCATCGTGGCCGACCCACCGGCCAACTCGCACATGAAATTTGCTTTCCTGTTTTCATACAGGTCGCTATACAGTGGCGGCAATGGCAACTGGAAAGAAGCTGACCACGACTTCAGCACGTCCGATTTCTACCATTACATACAATTAAAGCCGGGTGCAGATTACCAGGCTTTCAATAAAAAACTGGCTGGTTTCAGTCAAAAACATTTTGACGGCAACAAAGTGTCGGGCAGCGATGAAGTGTTCTACCTGCAACCGCTTTATCAAACCCATCTTTATTCTGACCTTGAATATGATTTTGCGGATACCAACAGTGCGGTTACCATATGGGGATTGCTGGCCATTGCCCTGTTTATCATCATCAATGCGTGGGTAAACTATATTAACCTGGCCACTGCCGCGTTCGGCAGAACGCGCCAAAGAGGTGGGTATTCGTAAAGTGGTGGGCGCGGTGCAAATGCAACTGGTGCGGCAGTTTATGACAGAATCTGTATTGATGAATCTGCTGGCGCTCCTGGTTGCCTTATTGATTGTGATGCTGGTTCAGCCGTTATACAACCAACTGCTGGGCATTGAACTTTCACCAAAATGGTTATTCAGAAAGGTATTGTACGGTTATACCATACCGTTTGGTCTTGGTGCGCTCTTTATAGCAGGCACTTTGTTGTCGGGTTTTTATCCGGCCTTTGTATTGTCGTCGTGGAAACCGATAACCGTGCTCAAGGGACGGCTGAGTTTCAAAGGTAAAGGCAGCCTGTTGCGGAAAGGATTGGTAGTTGGCCAGTTTGCCATTACCATTTGCCTGTTGGTTGGTTGCATAGTGGTGTATCGCCAGATCGTTTTCATGAATAACCGGAACCTGGGATATAATATGGACCAGGTACTGGTGGTCAAACCACCGTTTCGCAATACCGGGTCTGACAGCACCTGGTTCAGCCGAATGCACAGTTTCAAAAATGAAGTGGCGCGTATGAACGGAGTGGCCGGGGTTACGGGGTCAGACCGGTTGCCGGGCAGATCGCTGGCGCGTGCTTTCAATGTGCGGATACCGGGCGACAGTACAGACAATCGTTATACCGTGCGCACCTGGAATGTACATCCTGATTTTGTACAATTGTACCAGATGAAAATAGTGGCGGGGCGAAGCTTCAACGAAAGTGATCATCATTGTAACGCACAGTTGCTGCACACATTGCTCATTAATGAATCTGCTGCAAAACTGTTCGGTTTCCATTCACCGGAAGAAGCTGTAGGAAAGAAAGTCACCGCGTTTAACAGGGAATGGGACATAGTAGGTGTAACAGCGGATTTTCACCAGAAATCTGTGAAGCAACGCATTGAACCTACGCTACTCATACCTGCCGAAACTTTCAACAGTTCATTCAGCATTAAAGTGACGCCGGGACAGGTGCAGCAAGTGATTGCAGGCGTTCATGCAAAGTTTGATTATTTCTTTCCCGGCGATCTGTTCGAATATTATTTCCTGGATGAAAAGTTCAATGAACAGTATCGTTATGACCGCATGTTCGGAAAAGTATTTGGCTTTTTTGCAGGTCTTGCCATTTTCATAGCCTGCCTCGGTTTATTTGGATTATCACTGTATACCATATCGCAGCGCACCAAAGAAATTGGCGTACGGAAAGTGCTCGGCGCCTCCGTGCAGCATATTGTAGTGCTGCTATCGAAAGATTTTATCCGGTTAGTGCTGATTGCAGGTTTGATCGCATTTCCTGTTGCCGGTGTGGTAATGAAGAATTGGCTGGATGATTTTGCGTATAGAACAGAGTTATCATGGTGGATATTTGTAGCAGCCGGTGTACTGGCAGCCTGTATTGCATGGGCAACTGTTGCTGTTCACGCTGTTCGGTCGGCGCTGGCAAAACCAGTGGATGTATTGCGGAATGAGTAACTGTATAATGCTACCTGGTGTACCAAAACCGTACACCCCATTGTAGCGATAACGAACAAAATCGTAATCGCGCTGAAATAAGAGATTGATTTTCAGCTTTCATAATTACGGTATGTTTTGTGGTGCCAATGTTGCGAACTCCAAAACTGTTTATCACCCATGCTGAGAACGTATATCAAGATAGCCTGGCGCCAGTTGCAAAAGAACAAACTGTTTGGACTGGTGAATATTGCAGGGCTCGCTATCGGTCTCACTGTTTCGCTGATGCTGTTCTTGTATGTACGGCACGAAACGTCGTTTGACCGCTATCATTCCAAAGCAACTGCCATCTACCGGGTGGTGTTGAATGCCCATATCGGTGAAAGCACCGAACGATGGGCCGGATGCCCGAATATTGCCGGGCCCATTTTCAAAAAAGAAATAAGCGGTGTGGAAGAACAGGCCCGCTGGCTGCGGCACAACTTCGGCCAATCTGCCAACGTGTCGTATGGTGATAAAAAGTTTTTCGAGAAAAATCTCTACTGGGCAGATTCTTCATTTACCACACTTTTTGATATTCCATTTGTATATGGCAACCCTCATGATGCGCTGAACAAACCCGGCGCCATCATCATCAGTGAATCCATTGCACAGAAATATTTTGGCAAGGATAACCCCTTGGGAAAAGTGCTCCGGATCGATAACCGCACCGATTGTGCCATTACAGGCGTATACAAGGATTTTCCTGCCAACTCCACACTCGATGCCGACCTCATCGGTTCGTTTTATACCATGGAGTGGATGAGCAGGAACCAGGGCTGGGGCAATGCCAGTTTTGAAACATACCTGCTGCTGAACAAACATTCCGATATCGGTAAAATGGAAGCTGCTATCCAGTCTGTGCTGGATAAGTATCTCTCCAAAGAGGAACAATGGTTCAGTTTCAACCTGCAACCGCTTACTGATATTCATTTACACAGTGCCGGCATCACTGCTTATACCACCCGCACGGGCGACTGGAAGCAGGTAAAAATCCTGGGCCTCCTGGCATTGGCCATTCTCCTTATTGCGTGCATCAACTATATGAACCTGGCCACTGCCCGATCACAAAACCGGTTCCGCGAGACGGGCATCAGCAAAACCATGGGCGCTTCCCTGCAAAGCCTGGTGGCCCGTTATTACCTGGAGACTGCCCTCTACGTGTTGATCGCTGTGGTATTAAGCCTGGTGCTGATGGTAGCCGGTTTGCCGCTGTTCAACACACTGACCAATTTGCAGCTTTCTGTAAATGCCCTCGCAGACCCGGTAATCATTACTGCGATTACGGGTATCACGGTTATGGTTATACTATTGTCCGGAAGTTATCCAGCCTTCTATCTTTCGCGGTTCAATCCTAAAAACCTGTTTCATCAGACATTTTCGAAAAGCATTCTGGCGGGACGTTTAAGGCAGGCGCTGGTGGTGGTACAATTCTCAGCTTCGGTGATATTGATTATTGCCACACTGCTTTTTTACCGGCAGCTTGCGTTCATTCGCAATAAACACTTGGGTTTCCGGCCCAACGAGGTGGTGGCCATTACCACTACTGCAGCTGAAAATGCCGACCAGTTAAACAGTTTGCAGAACGAAGTGCGCAACCTTGCCGGCGTGGAAGCGGTTTGCCGTGCGCAAACATACCCCGGCTCCGAAGGTAGTGGGCGCAGTCTCAGGAGGCCCGGCGATCATCAACACAGCCTGCCGCTAACCACCTGCAGGGCAACCGATGGTTTTATTGAAACGCTTGGCCTGCGATTGCTGGCAGGTAAATCACTGCCCGCCGGCAAAGCGCTCAACGATACTACCGTGCAGGTGGTGCTCAATAAAAAAGCCATTGAATACCTGGGTTATACCCCGGAAGAGGCGATTGGAAAAAAAGTAGAGGCCAACCTCGGTGATAATGCGTACATAGTAGGTGTAATAGATGATTTTCATTCCAAAAACTTATACCAGCCGCTGGAAGCCTATGCATTTCACAATGCCCGCACCGAGGACCGGAATTACATGCTGGTAAAATTCAGTACCACAAATATCAGGAACAGCATACAACAACTGGAAGCATTGTACCGCAAACATGTACCCAACGGTGCTTTTGAATGTACCTTCCTCGATCAGTTCATTCAGTCGCTCTATACAGCAGACCGGCGAATGGCAAAGATTGTTTTGCTTTTTTCAGTGCTGGCCATCTTTATCGCCTGCCTGGGATTGTTTGGACTGGCTGCTTTTATTGCCGAACAAAAAACAAAGGCAATTGGTATACGGAAAGTGCTTGGCGCTTCATCCGCGAATATCGTGTTGTTACTGTCAGCCAATTTCATAAAACTGGTGTTTATTGCCATTGTCATCGCCGTTCCATTGGGATGGTGGATAATGAACCGCTGGCTGGAAAATTATGCCTATCGGATTACCATCGGGTGGTCTGTTTTTGCAATCACCGGCATTGCCGTAACGGCCATAGCCCTGCTGACAGTTGCCGCGCACGCGGTAAAAGCAGCTGTCAGCAACCCGGTGCGGTCGTTGCGATCGGAGTAAATAACAAACCGTAAACGGAAAGGCGTGGTAGCGTTTGAAAAATAGTTCTTCACAATTTTATTGAGCAAGTATGTTTATTGTCGGGAAGCTATCCAGCTTTTGTTTCCGCTGCTTTTACGACCACCGGCCATTCAACCATTTTTTCCCTTGACTATTTTAGTGTTCTTCGTATTCTACTACCAGTTTGGGTCTCTTCGTGCTGTCTGCGGAACGGCTGCCGCCAAATACAATGCTCCGGTAGTAATTTTCTTCCTGCAATTCCAGGCAGAAGCCATAGTTCTGACCGATAGCTACCATATCGCGCACCATACCGGTAACATCAATATCGACCACATCAGCTGGTTACCGGGTAGGTGGTGTCAGACAGGTCAATTTTATTCACCCCTTTATTGGTGCCTAGCCAGAGAACATTGTAGCCTGGCCACCACCAGTCCTTCCCCTACCGAATACTGCGTATAACCATACTCCTGACTATATAGTATAACCGAAAATAAAAAAACCAGACCAGTAAGCAGCAGTTTTCGCATATGCTAAAAAATAAAAATTACCGGGGTAAATGGCCGGATAGTCAAATTGTTAAAATGCGCTGTTAGAAAATTGGTTTTTGATTTATGTAAATGGAAAGGTCCAATTGTTACATAACTACTAGTAATGAATTTGTCATCCGGGTTTTGTACCCTGTAACCATGTAGCTATTGCTACTGGTATCACCTTATCACTCCAACTGTATCAAAATCGTACACCGCCTGTATCAAAAACGAACCACTTCGTATACAAAGCATCATTATTGTATTGATATTCAATGTGTTATATTCTGGCATATGATTGAAAGAACAAGGGCAGTCAATAGCGCCTTCCTGGCTGCAGGCAAGGCAGGCTGTTCAGCAGGAAAGGCTTAATTACCGGATTATGTTCAGGAATTTTTTCAAATCCACTTTCAGAAATTTTCGTCGCAATAAGGTTTTTACGGCCATTAATATTGCGGGTTTGGCCATTGGAATCAGTGCGGCGCTGGTAATTTACCTCATTGTTTCGCACGAACAAGGTTACGAAAAATTTCATAAGGACGGCGACCGCATATACCGTGTGGTTACCGATATGCATTTTCCTGATTTCAGTTTCAAGAACGGCGGCGTGCCGGGGCCATTGCCGGCAGCAATGAAGCGCGAAATACCCGGCATTGAAGTGGCCACTCATTTCTGGATGCAGCATGCCGTCAAAACATCGGTACCCCGCGAACATGGTGCAGCGCTGGAATTTCGCAGGCAGGAAAAGATAATGTTCGCCTACCGAACAGAAATTGGCTGACAACCTTTGTCATCAGTGGCGCGGCCATGTTGATGGCGGCGCTGATCACATTGAGCATACGCACCATTCGCTCGGCAGCGGCCAATCCCGTGGGGGCGTTGCGGAGTGAGTAATGGGCGTATCCATAACCGGACTTGTAATTTTTTATAAAAATATTCAAGACAACATGCTGGAATTAAGACACATTTCGAAATGGTATAACGTAGGTGGGAAACCGACTTTTATCCTGAAAGACATCAATCTCCGTATCCAGGCCGGTGAATTCGTATCCATTATGGGTCCCTCGGGATCGGGGAAATCAACATTGCTCCATATTCTCGGTATGCTGGACGATGCTTCGGAAGGGGAATACTATTTCATGGACCAGGCTGTGCATTCGCTGAAAGAAAAGCAGCGTTCGCACTTGTACAAACAACATATCGGGTTTGTGTTCCAGGCCTATCACCTGATTGATGAACTGACCGTATATGAAAATATCGAAACGCCGCTTATCTATCAGAATGTAAAATCTTCCGAACGCAAGGCGCTGGTGGCCGACATGCTCGACCGTTTCCAGATCGTTGGCAAGAAAGACCTCTTCCCTTCGCAATTATCCGGCGGTCAGCAGCAACTGGTAGGCATTGCGCGTGCGCTGATTGCCAAACCGCAATTGTTGTTGGCAGACGAACCCACCGGCAATCTGAACTCCAAACAGGGTGAAGAGATCATGCATTTGTTTACCACGCTCAATAAGGAAGGCGTGACCATTATCCAGGTTACCCACTCGGAGAAAAATGCTGCTTATGGTTCCCGCATCATTCACCTGCTGGATGGCAGAATTGAGCAGGAACAATGATGGCTGCCGGTAAATGAATGTGAATACAACTTATTATAAAACGCATATCATGAAGTTTAGAAAAGTGCTGCTGTTGTCAGGATTGGGGGTGTTGGTATGGTGCGCCAGCCATGCGCAACCACAGGCACGTATATACAGCCTGCGACAATGTGTGGAAACAGGCATCGCCAATAACCTTACGGTGAACCGCTCGCGGCTGAACATGGACCGCAGTGAAGTGTACATGAAGCAATCGCGCGGTAATATGCTGCCTACATTACAGGGCAGTATTGATCATAACCTGAATTCGGGCCGCAGTATCGACCTGCTCACCAACGATTATGTAAACCAGGAATACACATCGGCCATTTATGGCTTGCAAACGGGCGTAACGCTTTTCAATGGACTGCGACTGCTCAACACATTGCGCAGCGACCAGTATGCCTATGAAGCGGGTAAAATGGAATGGCAACAACAAAAAGACAATCTTACACTCGATATTATTCTCGCTTACCTGCAGATACTTACCAGCCAGGACCAGTTGGAACTGGCGCGTATACAAACTGAGCAAACGCGCAAACAGGTGGAGCGACTGGAAATACTCAACAACCAGGGCGCTATCATGCCCTCGGACCTTACGGACATGAAAGGGCAGCTTGCCAATAATATCCTGGCTGAAATCAACACGGCCAATGCACTGGAAACCGCCAAACTGAACCTGGCGCAGTTGATGAATATTCCCTACGACAGCAACTTCACGGTAGAGCGGCTTACTGTTGACCAGTTTGACCTGCAATATGCCGCTACGCCCGACAGCATATTTGCTATTGCCAGCGAGCAACTGGCCATGGTGCGTGCCACCGAACTGCGGCGGAAAAGCGCTGAAAAATCTGTGGCTGCCGCGCGTGGCAATTATTTTCCCTCCATTGGGTTGGGCGCCAATATTTTTACCAATTTTTCCAGTACCGGCCGCGATTCTTCCAATGCCAAGATTCCTTATTACGATCAGTTGTCCAATAACTATCGCACCACGGTAGGCATTGGCATCAGTATTCCCATCCTGAATGGTTTTCGTACGCGCAACCAGGTGAACCTGGCAAAGATCGATCTGAAAGAAGCCGAACTAACGGAAGAGAGTACGCGCATTCAATTGCGCCAGGCCATTGAACGGGATTATGTGAATATGGTGGCCGCCCGCAAGCGCTACCAGGCATTGGTAGAACAGGTGGATGCCATGACCGAATCGTTCCGTGCTGCCGAAGCACGCTTCAATGCCGGTGTAGGCAACAGCATTGATTACCTTACTGCCCGTAACCGCCTTGATCTGGCAAATATCAACCTGATTCAGGCAAGGTACGATTATGTACTTCGCACCAAAATACTCGACTATTACCAGGGAAGGCCATTGTGGTAATGAATGAATGATGCAAACCTGACCGTTTCGAAGTCCGGCATTTTTGATCCAACACGCGGATGGTTAGATGTTGCGGCTAACCGCGGCAAACCGTAGTCCCGATGGTACCCATAACAAGCGGAATAGAGCTGTTTAGGGTCCTCTTTGCCGGTTGCATGGTTTAAAATTCCTTGTTCTGTATGCTTAATTCATTAGATTTGCATAGTTCCTCAAGCGGAAGTAGCTCAGTTGGTAGAGCATCAGCTTCCCAAGCTGAGGGTCGCGAGTTCGAGCCTCGTCTTCCGCTCAGCCTGAAAACCGCTCCCCTGGCGGTTTTCATCCCTTCCAGTAGTTGAGCCCTGTAGTACTTTTCATTCAATCGTAAACAAAAAAGCAGCTACATGGCTCGTATTGCACTCCTGAACGGCTGCAGTCGTTGTTACAACAAAAAAGAAGCCCCCCTTTGTTTTGCAGTATAATTTTTATGTGTTGATATTACAATTATAGCCGCTTGAAAATGAAATATTAAAATCTGAAAATAAAATATAGATCGGCCACGGTGATGGTTGAATGCAATAAGTCCCTAAATTTATCCTGTACCATGTAAACCTTATCAGCTATGTCATTTGCTACTACCTTCTTTCCCCGTTATTGTTCCCCCCAGCCCGCGGACCGCTTTTGTTACCATGCATTGCACTTCCACTGCTTTTTACCATTATCACATAACCAAAACCTATCATCATGAAAAAGCTCAAAGCAACACTGATGGCACTTGCCATTTTCCTGGGTGTGGGTGGCGCTATTGCATCCACTCAAAGCTTACCCAATTGTGCAAATATGACGCAGTACTACTACACCGGTAGTGGTTATGCTCCTGCCGGCATTGAAGGGTACGATTATGTTTGCTCATGGGATCATTTCTCCTCCTGCACTTACTACTACGATACCCAGGCCAAAGGATACAGGACGTGCAAATACGGACGTATCCTGTGGATAAGGTAAAGTACGGTGAAGTATGAATAAGGAATGAAGAAGATTGTCTATGCTTCATTCCTTACTTTTTCCTCTTCTTCGCTCCTACTTTATGCGCTTGGTTTTTTAAAAAATCTTCTCCCCTCTTGTCTCGTGCTCCCCACAAATCATTCCACCGTTTCGCGTGAAGTTTGGCGAATACGGCCCCGAATGTTCATGGATACTGGTCGAAACAGGCAGAGGTGCAGGGTAGCGGGCAAAAACCCGGAGGCCCCACGTTCCGACACCAGCGTCCGGTACATGGTTTCCTGGGCAAAACAGGAGCCCCCTCCCCCCTGCCATCCTGTCATTCCCCCATTTTTTGCTATCTTTGCCCTCCTAATTTTTGAGAAGCTGATGTTAGAAAGATTGCATACCGGAAAGATCGACGAGGCGCGCCAGGGCGAGGCCTTTGCCCCCTTTGCTGTGGACCCGAACGTATACCATAAAAAGTTCTATATAGAAAGCTATGGCTGCCAGATGAATTTTTCTGACAGTGAGATTGTGGCTGCCATATTGAATGAACATGGTTTTGGCGCTACCCGCCGGTTCGAAGAAGCCGACCTTGTCCTGATCAATACCTGCTCCATTCGCGAAAAAGCGGAGCAAACGATACGCAAACGGTTAAACGAATTAAGGGTAGTGAAACGCGACAATCCGGGCGCCCTCATCGGCGTACTGGGTTGTATGGCCGAACGGTTGAAATCGCGTTTGCTGGAAGAGGAAAAGCTGGTTGACCTCGTGGTTGGCCCTGATGCCTATCGCACCCTGCCGGGCCTTATCCAGGAAGCAGAAGAGGGCCAGAAGGCGGTGAACGTGCTGCTCAGTCGCGAGGAAACCTATGCCGATATTTCACCCGTGCGCCTCAACAGCAATGGCGTAACGGCTTTTGTAAGCATCATGCGCGGATGCAATAACATGTGTTCGTTTTGCGTGGTGCCGTTTACCCGTGGCCGCGAAAGAAGCCGCGATCCCTGGTCCATTGTGCGTGAATGCACGGAGCTTTTCAACCAGGGATACCGCGAGGTGACCTTACTGGGCCAGAATGTGGACAGCTACTACTGGCTGCCCGACCTGGAAGGCAAAAAAACGGCTGTCGACAAGGAAGGGCGTTTGTCTGCAACAGGTACAGGCGACGGCGATGCGGCTGAAAGCGTGAATTTTGCCCGCCTGCTGGAGATGGTAGCTTCCATCAGCCCGCTGCTGCGTGTGCGTTTTTCTACTTCGCATCCCAAAGACATTACAGACGAGGTGCTCCATACCATGGCCCGGTATGAGAACATCTGCAAATACATTCACCTGCCCGTGCAAAGCGGCTCCACCCGCGTGTTGCAACTGATGAACCGCACCTATACCCGCGAATGGTACCTGGCCAGGGTGAAGCGCATTCGTGAAATCATACCCGATTGCGGGATCAGTTCCGACATCATTGCCGGCTTTTGTACGGAAACGGAAGAAGACCATCGTGAAACCCTCAGCCTGATGGAGCAGTGCCGCTACGATATGAGCTATATGTTCATATACAGCGAGCGCCCTGGCACGCTTGCTGCAAGACGCTATGCTGATGACGTACCCGAAGCCGACAAAAAAAGAAGGCTGGAAGAAATTGTAAAACTCCAGAACCGGCTGAGCCTCGAAAGCAATCAGCAGGACGTAGGAAAAACATTCAAGGTTTTGATCGAAGGCGATAGCAAACGCAGTGCCGATGACTGGATGGGAAGGAACAGCCAGAACAAAGTGATCGTGTTCCCTAAAGAAAATCTTGGTTTGAACAAAGGCGACTATGCAATGGTTAAAGTGTATGAATGTACAGGAGCCACACTGATCGGACGAGCAGTGGTTTAATGCGCATTGCCAAGACTCATTACCCGACCATTCGGTGGGGCCCCATATAACCCTGATCCTGTATTTTCTATCTGTTACCAGGTTAATGGTCAAGTACTGATTAGAAAATAACAAAATTGAACTGACAGTGGATATACAATCTATAAAAAACCGATTTGGTATTATTGGCAACTCCCCTGCATTGAATTATGCGCTGCAGGTGGCCATCCAGGTAGCCAATACAGACCTTACCGTGTTGATTACCGGGGAAAGCGGCGTTGGTAAAGAGGCCTTTTCCCTCATCATACATTCTCTTTCTGCCCGCAAACACAATCCGTTCATTGCCGTGAACTGCGGGGCCATTCCCGAAGGCACTATTGATTCGGAATTGTTCGGGCATGAAAAAGGTAGTTTTACCGGCGCCGTTGATTCGCGCAAAGGATATTTTGAAACGGTGAACGGCGGTACGATTTTCCTTGATGAAATTGGTGAAATGCCGTTAGGCACACAGGCGCGCCTGCTTCGTGTGCTCGAAACCGGTGAATTCATCCGCGTGGGTTCTTCCAAAGTACAGAAAACCGATGTGCGCGTAATTGCCGCCACCAACAAGGAACTGCTCACCTATACGCAGAACGGAAAGTTCCGCGAAGACCTCTACTACCGTTTAAGCACAGTGCCGATTCGTGTGCCGGCGCTGCGCGACCGGAAGGAAGATATCCCCTTGCTGTTCCGCCGTTTTTGCGTTGACTTTGCAGAGCGGTATAAAACCACACCCATACAACTGGATGAACAGGCAAAGGAAGTGTTAATTAACTATCCCTGGCCGGGAAATGTGCGCGAGTTAAAGAATATTGCAGAACAAATTTCCGTGTTGGCATCAGACAAGGTGATCACGGCACAGGAACTGCAACGGTTCCTGCCCGATACACGGTTCACCCGCCTGCCCGTACTGGCATCGGCCACGCCGGGCGCTACGGGTAATGGTCACGATTTTGCGAATGAGCGCGAAATCCTGTACAAGCTCTTTTTCGATATGAAGAAGGACGTGACGGAGTTGAAAAAAATGTTTCTCGACATTTTGCAAAACCCCGGCATGGCCGTACAGAACCAGGCATTGCTCAATGAACTGAAAGAACTCAAGAGCAAGGAATTGATGCAACCGGCCTTTATCCCCCATCCGCAACCCGCCGTAACGCCACCGCCCGTAATGATACGGCACGATGGCAATGAAATCCATCAGCATGAAGAAGTGGAGGAATCGCTCAACATTATGGACAAGGAGAAGGAACTGATCGTAAAAGCACTGCGGAAACATCGCGGCAAACGAAAAGATGCGGCACTTGATTTGGGCATCAGTGAGCGCACGCTGTACAGAAAACTGAAAGAATATGATATCAGAGAGTGAAAGGGATATGGTGACTAACAGTAAAAACGATTGCACACTCATTCCATAACATGTTTAAACCAATAAGGCCCTGATGAATACGATGCGCAACAAATTTTCCTGGTTTGCCTGTTGCCTGTTACTGCTCAGTTTTGGGGTGAGCGGATGTTATTCCTTTCGCGATATCAGCATCCCGCCGGAAGTAAAAACAATCCGCATTCAATACTTTGAAAACAGGGCGCCTTATGTCAATCCGCAACTGGCTCCTATGTTCAACGACCGCCTGAAGCAGAAGATCACCAACCAGACGCGGCTCACCGTAGTGCAATCAGACGATGCAGATTATGATATAAGCGGTACCATCACCAATTATTCAGTAAGCACCGCAGGTATTGCCAACCAGCAGGCGGCCACCAACCGGTTGACGGTAGGCATCAAACTGACCCTCAGGGACGAAAAAGGAGAAGTAAAGAAGTTTGATGTTTCCCGTAACTTCGATTTTTCTGCAAACCTCACACTCCAGCAGGCTGAAGCGCAATTGAACACCGAGATTATCCGGAGCATGGTGGATGAAACTTTCAACCGTATCTTTTCAAACTGGTAAGTCTACATGCAACATCATATTCAAACGCTGGTAAAGCATTTTTTCCGCAAAGACTCTTTGCAGGAAGTGGCGCTTGCCCAGCTTCAGCAATTTGCAGCGGAGTATCCCTACGCTGCCACCGCACAACTGCTGCTGGCCAAAAAACTGTACGATACCGGATCACCGGATTTGGCAGAGCAAGGCGAAAAACTATCATTGTATTTCAATGATCCGGTTTGGGCCGCCTGGTTGTTGCGCAATGGCAGCAACGGCGCAGACAGCAATTACGATCACCTCTTTGCAAAAGAGGAAACCACGCAGGAACAACCTGGGTTTTCTTTTGCTTCGGTTGCTCTGCAACATGAATCCAATGAGACTGCTCCACCGTTTCAAACTGATGCTGTTGTAACATCTGCAGGTGTACAGGAAGCAGCTACTGAGCAATCAGTAGCAAATCCGGCGGAGGCAAATACAACAACCGATGGTCACGAAGCCGCTGAGCAGATGCAGCAAGAGACTTCAGGGGATACCGCCCTACCATCCTCACCTGCGTTGAATGTCACTGTTTCCGACAAACCGGTTGCAGCAGACGCAACGGCAGACACTGAAACACCTTCTGTACCTGCAGCCAACAACACGGCAACAACCAAACCAATGGCATCAGATGCAACGCCTGGTGCCCAAACGCATGCCGGCCCTGCGTTGAAGGAAACACCTGCTGCAACACCAATCGGTGGCGATATTCCTTTTGAACCATACCATACCATTGACTACTTTGCTTCTGTAGGCATTAAACTGAAGCCTGAAGATCTTACCAAAGATAAACTGGGGCAGCAGCTCAAGAGTTTTACAGAATGGTTGCGTACCATGAAGCGCATCGGTCCCAACCCCGATGCTGCGGTGATCAGGGAACTGGACGAAGCAACGAACCAAACTATCCAGCGCATTGCCGAACACAGCAATGAAGCCAATGAAATCATTACCGAAGCTATGGCAGAAGTGTGGGCCAAGCAGGGACATACCGATCGGGCCATTGCCATATACGAAAAATTAAGTTTGCTCAATCCCGCTAAAAGCCATTATTTTGCAGGCAAAATTGAAGCACTAAAAGCATTATAAAATGACTATTTTCTTCCTCGTACTGGTGATATTAGCTTGTGTGGTGATAGCATTGTTCATACTGGTACAAAACCCGAAAGGTGGTGGTTTGTCCGGTACGCTGGCCGGTTTCAACTCTCAATTTATGGGAGTGAAACAAACGACCGATGTGTTGGAAAAAGGTACCTGGATCCTGGCCACAGTGATCGGTTTGCTTTGCCTGTTCTCTGCATTCTTTATTTCTGACGGATCTGATAGCCGCACGCCGGTAGCTCCGCGGCCAGGCACGCAGCAAACAGCACCGCCTCCCGCTACCAATACGCCCCCGGCTGCCACGCAGGAGGCGCCGGCGCAGAACCCGTAGACAGGAGTTAACAAAAAAATATTGCCGCCTTTGTGCGGCTTTTTTATTGCCCGTTCCTAAACAATGTACTGCCATATAGTGGCTCGCTCTTCACCCGACTATACGCGTTCATGCACAGTTTGGAGCGGGCAGTCCCTCCCGGCCGGATTTTTTCGCCACACCATTCACCTTATTCGCGCCGCATATTCGCGCCACATTTACGTTATATTCGCAGTAATTCCTTAATTCGTTCCAATTCGCGTATGAAAAAACTGGTGTTGATCGTTCTGCTGGTGGTTGTACTCGCTGCCGCTTTTGCAGGTTGGCGCTTTTTTACAGCCAATACGGCTTTCAGCGAAAAATCGAAATTCATCTATATTCCTACCAAACAGGCGAGTTACAGCTATCTGTTGCAGGTGGTACGCGATAGTCAGTTGGTAAAAAATCCCGGTTCCTTCGATTTGGCGGCCCGCCGGCTCAACCTGGACCAACAGGTAAAACCCGGCCGGTATGAGATCACCAATGGAATGAGCATTGTAGAAATCGTGCGCTTGCTGCGCAGCGGCAAGCAGGCGCCGGTGAACATCACCATCAATAAAGTGCGTACGCGCGAAGGGCTCGCTTCCATGTTCGGACGCAAGTACGAATGCGACTCCGCCGATATCATGGCCTGGCTTACCAATCCCGAAGCACTGAAAAAATACGAGCTCGACACCAATACCGCCATGGTATTGGTATACCCCAATACCTATACCTATTTCTGGAACAGCACGCCGGACGACATCTTTGAGAAGTTTTACGCAGAGTATAAAAAAGTATGGAACGAAGAGCGGAAGCAGAAAGCGGCCCGCCTGGGCCTTACACCGGTTACGGCATACATACTGGCTTCTATTGTGGAAGAAGAAACCAACGCCAAAGAAGAAAAAGGCTATATAGCCAGTGTATACCTGAACCGACTGAAAAAAGGTCAGCGCCTGGAAGCAGATCCCACCGTAAAATATGCCGTGCGTGATTTCGGGTTGAAAAGGATATATGAGAAGCACACCAAATTTGCTTCACCCTACAATACCTATGTTACGCATGGTTTGCCGCCCGGTCCCATCTGCACCCCCTCGCTGGAAACGATCGATGCGGTACTGGACGCGCCCGAAACCAATTATTTCTTTTTTGTAGCCAAAAGTGATTTTTCCGGCAGGCACGATTTCAGTGAAACATGGCAGGAACACAAGAAAAAAGCGAATGACTACCGGCGTGCCTTGACCGAACAGCAGAAAATCAGGAAGGCCCGTGAAAAAAATCAGTCGAAGCAATGAACATTGAACGCGTCATACTCAATTCGCCGCCTGTACAATTTGTAAAGGAAAAAAGCAAGAAGATCATATTGCCTGGCTTCGAGCAAGTGCCCTTGTATGATGTAGGTGTTTTTTTTATGGAGCAGGTAAAAAGAGTGGGACTGGCAGAAAGAGCATCGGCCATTTCTTTTAACTTCATTATGGCCATTCCGCCTACCTGCCTGTTCCTGTTTACGCTGATCCCCAACCTGCCATTCATTCGCACGCGCGCCGTTGTGCGCCAGCTCAAGCGTATCATCGGCGACATCATTCCTGCACCGGAATACAACGAACAGATCAACCAGTTCATTGACAGTTTTTTTGCACAATCGCGCGTTGGTCTCCTTTCCTTTGGTTTTGTGCTGTTGATCTTTTTTGCGTCGAATGGTATGATGGGACTGATGCGTTCTTTCAATAAAAATTATATCGGCTTCGGTAAACGGACCGGTCTGCAAAGCCGTTGGACGGCCATCAAACTGACGCTGATCATTATGGGACTGGTGCTGGGTTGCCTGCTGCTGATGATGATGCAGGGCATTGTGCTGCGCCGCTGGCTGGGCATCCGCGATCAGAACCTCATCTTTTTTATCAAATTCCTCCGATGGTTCTTTATAGTGGCGCTCATCTTTTACGCCATCGGCTTTATATACAAATATGCGCCTGCTATCCAGAAACGATGGAAACTGGTTTCGCCCGGTGCCATCCTGGCCACTACGCTGAGCATCATTACTACACTTGGCTTCTCCGTGTTCCTCAATAATTTCGGAAAATACAATGCATTGTACGGCTCAATAGGTACAATTATTGTATTGATGACAATTATCTATATCAACTCTTTCGTGCTGTTGTTGGGGTATGAACTGAATGTAAGCATTCATTCCATTAAAGCCATGTCATTGGAGCGCGAAAAGCATGAACTGGAAGAGCAAGCACAAACTCATTAATAAGATAGCGGTTAACCTTGTTTTAGGCATCATTCAACGGAAACAGCGCCATTATCATTCCGATATGCCTGGACAATAACCCCTTGGCTTAAAATTTGCCGGCCTTTGTTCCGGTTCACCGCTTTCATGGCCGGTACAGCCATTATACTGTTTGACAAAAAAAGCCGGTATGTAAGCAAAATTTTCCGTAAAATTTGTTGAGATTATTCCATCTTTTCATGATTCCTAAATACTATGTTATGAAAAAAGCCTTCTTTACGTTGCTCCTGTTGCCGGTGCTGGCCATTATGGCCTTTACTGTGAGCGATCCACTTCCCATAGGCGCCGAGATGCCCAAAGCCGATGTGAAGCTGAAAGACATTTCGGGCAAGGAAATTACTCTGAAAAGCGCCATGAAAGAAAACGGGTTGCTGGTGATTTTCAGCTGCAATACCTGTCCTGTTGTGAAAGGCTATCAGGAACGCATGAACGAAGTGTGCAAATGGACCCTCGGTAAAAATGTAGGTGTGGTGCTGCTCAATCCCAATGAAGGGTCCCGTAACCGTGGCGACAGCTATGAAGACATGAAGAAATACGCTGAAAAGGAAAAATTCAGCTGGTATTATACGCTCGATAAAAACCATGAACTGGCCGATGCTTTCGGCGCCTCCCGCACGCCTGAAGTATTCCTGTTCAACAAGGAAGGCAAACTGGTATATCACGGCGCGATCGACGACAATCCTTCCGATGCTTCCAACGTAAACCGCAAGCACCTCGAAATTGCGGTTGAAGAAATGATATCCGGCAAAGATGTAAGCACCCAAAAAACAAAATCAGTTGGTTGCTCTATCAAACGAATTTCATAAGCTATTTGCCATTAACTACTAAAAAGCCTTGCATTGTGCAAGGCTTTTTTATTGTAAGGATCAGAACAGGTACTTATAAAGTCCTTCGGAATCGTAATAAATATCCAGGAAGGAATACTGTACGCCTCCCGGATAGGTGATCGCGGGCAGGCCATACACGTACGCGCTGGCGATAAACGGATTGTTTACGCTATAGTCGCGCGCAATGAACTGCCAGATGGGATGAATACGATGCGCATTGGTTTCTTTATCGTAGGTAACGCCCGTGCGGACCAGGTTGCCATTTAAATCATAGCTGTAGTTGGTAACAATGGGAGGCCAGCCGTAGTCGAGGTATGTTTCTGTAACCTGCGAGATGCGCCCCTGTGCATCGTACTGGTACTCGTTTAACCGTTTTAGATAGTAATTGGTGGGATTTACTCCCATTTCACCAAAAATGTACGTGGTGTCGCGCACAATTTTTCCGCTGGCGTCGTAGTAAAACCGCTTCCAGAATTCAAACCAACCGTTCTCGTAGGGCCCGATGTAATCGGTGAGACGTCCCAAAGCATCGTACCTGAACTGGCGGTTGGGATATCCGGTACCTGCATTGGGATGCGTGATGCTGTCGGGATTGCCGGCACTATTGTAGTAAAAGCTGTACACTTCGCCATCGGCCCTGAACTTGATAATCTTTGTTCCGAGAGGAGCTTTGGGAGGAGGTAATTTGATCACATCGATGGGGATATCAGCGACTGTTCCAATGTCGATAGGAATAAATGACCCCTGTTTCTGACACGCGGTGAGTGACAAAAGCACACAGGCAATGCCTGCACAATAGGATAAGTGATACTTCTTCATATTCCAAGGTTTTGGTGACAGGATGAAAAGGCAATGGTTGTTCGTGCAGCGCATGGCGCCGCAATACCAAGGAGTTTTCAGACTACATGAGTGGATTAAAAAGGCCCGAATGGGAAACCACGCTCCCTGCCTTATGTATTCGTCCGGAAGGATAATAAAAACAAAATTACAGGAGTTGTATTTCCTGCCCTATACGAGTTAGTGAGTGGTAATCTGTGTTGAATTTCTTCTACACTCCCCTACTGCTGCGTTGCCTGATGGCATAAAATTTTTACCCTTTACTATGAATCAAAAAGCAAACATATGAAAACGACGAACCTTTTTTCATTGTTGATAGTACTCGGTGCGCTCACCTTTGCGGGATGCCAGGGCTCCGGTGGAGGTGCAGATGATACAAGGGATTCTGTAGGAGCTATTGAAAGAAGCCCAGACAGAGACAATACGGGTGTGGATGAATCGACTGACACCAGTATGGGAGCGCAGGGTGAACAATCAACAGCCGCACTCGATGAGAATACGCGCACTTTTCTTACAGAAGCGGCAAGCGGCAATATGATGGAAATACAATTGGGTGAATTGGCGCAGCAGAAAGCCACCAACGCACGTGTGAAAGAGTATGCGGCCATGATGGTAAGAGATCACACACGCGCCAACGAAGAATTGCGGACGATCACACAGGGAAGAAACGTAACTATTAGTAACACTATGGAAGATAAACACCGCCGTAAACTGGACCAGCTGCGGGATAAGGAAGGTGTTGAATTTGATCGCGCTTACATGAAGCATATGGTTGACGATCACCAGGAAGATATCAGGAAGTATGAAGAAATGGCCCGTGAAGCCAGTGATCCTGCTATCAGGAACTATGCAAACACTACGCTCACTACACTGCGTGCACACCTGGAACAGGCAAAAGCTATCCGTGACGAAGTAACGAAAAACAAGTCAGGGCAGGGAACAACAGACCGGGAGAAGAGTGATGCAGGAAATGATAATGGCAGCAACCGGCAGTAATTGAATATACAGTTGAGGAGTTAATGTGGAGTACAGTTTGGGGCAGGGCTGCATGGCAGCCTTGTCTTTTTTTTATTAACATTTAATAACCGTTAAACCATTTCGTATGTTGGTACCATTTATATTACTGCTGGTAGTATTTGTAATCGTTATTGCTTTTATCATTTTTGCCGCACGCAAGAAAAATGCAGGAGAGCGCATGGGCGAACCGGGCAAGAAATTATAGGTGTTTATTCTTTTATGAGCAATTGAATTTCCGGCTCTACCTGCCGGTCGGTAAGCTGCCGGTTGACGAATTTGCGGTAGCCGGTTTTATTGTTCACCAGCAGGGTAACAGGTATGGCGCCGTCCCATTTCGGATCGATGATGGGGCAGAAATAATCCGCATTGGTTTCATCCAGCCAGAAAAAACTGGCTTTGAATTTTTTCTCTTTAATAAAGGCGCTGATTTTGGCAGGATAATAAGAAGCAAAGTCCAGGCTTACCAGCACCAGTTCCACACCCTCTTTTTTATGTTTCTCCACTGCCTCCTGCAACCAGGGAATCTCCTCCACGCAGGGAGCGCACCAGGTAGCCCAGAAACTTACCACGAGTGGATGATCGCTTTCTTTGATATACTGGTCCAGTTCCGTCATCTTCACTTTGCGTACCTCTTGTGCCACAGTGGTACCGGCACTCAACAGCATACAAATAGCTAACAGGTAATTTATCATGATAAGCTTTTTCGGGTATAAAAATAAAATGGTAAAACAATCCAGCCTCCCGCTCCTCAGATAGCCTCATCCACCATACCCCATGTCTGCAGCAATTGCTGCGCTTCCGCGTCGGGCATCCTCCGCTGCGCATAATGGCCGGCCTGTTCTTTTTGCCGGTAGGCTTCATACAGGGTAACGGCACAGGCCACTGAAATATTCAGCGAACGAATAATTCCCACCTGGGGAATGATAAAATTGCCATCGGCCATGGCCACAATTTCTTCACTTACACCGGAATGCTCATTGCCAAATACCAGGGCCGTCGGTTGTGTAAGGTCCAGTTCATATAATGGGGACGCTTCCGCACTGAGATACGTGGTCAGTATCCTGGAATATTTTGCCCGTAAAGCTTCAAAGCAGGCATTGGCATCGGTAAACTGGTGCACGGTGAGCCATTTGGCTGCGCTGCTGCTGCTTTTGGCGCCCCATTTCTTATGTCGGGGTATTTTGGTATTGAGCACATAAATTTCCTGCACCCCTACTGCATCGCAGGTACGCATTACCGCGGAAATATTATGCGGATCAAAAACATTTTCAAGTACAACAGTCAGGTCGTTTTGCCGTTTATTTAACACCGACAGCAGGCGTTCACGTCTTTCTGGCGTCATATTCGCTTAAACAGTTATATCTTTAATAATTCGCCCGAAAATACAAAACAGGCCGTTACACTTATTAAACCAATACACCTATGGTTAAGAAGATACTCAAGATTACAGGCATTTCCATTCTCGTATTGTTATTGCTCCTCTTCATTGCTCCGTTTCTTTTCAAGGGAAAGATCCTGCAGCTTGTGAAAGAACAGATCAATGAAAACGTAGCGGCAAAAGTGGACTTCCAGGACCTCAGTCTATCCTTCTTCCGACATTTTCCGCGTGCTTCCGTGGCATTGGAAGGATTGCAGGTGATCGGCATTGGCGAGTTTGCCCGTGATACCCTGATTGCCGCAAAAGAAATTGATGTGGCGGTGGACCTCTTCAGCCTGATTGGCGGAGAAACCATGAAGATTCATTCCATCAATATCAATGAGCCGCGGATTCATGTCATCGTTTCCAAAGAGGGAAAAGCCAACTGGGATATTGCGAAGGAATCTGCAGCAACCGATACTACTACGGCGGAAACGGAGTCCACTCCCTTTAAACTGCAGTTGCAAAAATACGCCATCCGCGATGCTTATATCAGTTATAAAGATGCATCCTCCGGCATGAGCGCTGAATTGGTCAACTTCACGCACGCAGGCAGTGGTGATTTCACAGCCGATGTGTTTACACTGCAAACCGAAAGCAGGGCCGATGAAATTTCTTTTGTGTATGATGGTATCCCCTATCTCAACCGAACGAAAACGGTAATTGAAACCGATATTCATATAGACAACAGCATCGGGAAATATTCATTCAAAACCGACCAGATTGCGTTGAATGACCTGAAGATTGCCACAGAAGGTTTCTTTCACCTGGTGAACGACAGCACCTATAACATGGATATTTCCTTTAAAGCGCCTTCTACTGAATTCAAGAGTATCTTGTCGCTCATTCCGGCTGTATACAAAAAGGACTTTGAGCAAATCAAAACAAGTGGCAAGACCTTGTTTGACGGATTTATAAAAGGCACCTACAGCGCTACACAAATGCCTGCCTATGCAGTGAATTTGCAGATTGAAGACGGATTTTTCCAATATCCCGATCTGCCGAAACCGGTGAAGAATATCAATATCGTATTAAAGGCGCACAATCCTGACGGCGCGATGGACAATGCGGTGGTTGATATTTCCAAAGGGCATATCGAATTTGGCAATGATCCTTTCGACTTTACCCTGCTGTTTAAAAAACCGGAAACAGACCAGTACCTTGAAGCCACAGCCAAAGGAAAGCTCGACCTGGCCGGCATCAAAGAAATGATCCCGATGGAAGGCATCACCAAACTTACAGGACTGGTGACTGCCGATTTCCAGGCAAAGGGCAACCTGGCCGTTATTCAACAACAAAAACCGGGACCTTTCTCCGCCGCCGGTTTTGTGGAGATCAGCAACCTGAATTATGCTTCCAAAGATTTGCCGGCGCCGGTAAACAATACCCAGGCGCGCATCAATATAACTTCGCCCGATGGCGATCCCGATCACATTACCGTGCATGTGCCTTCAGCGCACATCGAGATTGGTAAAGATGTGGTGGACGCCAACCTGCTGCTCAAAACGCTGGCATCCGATCCCTATTTTGAAGGTGGCGCCAAAGGTTCGATGAACCTTGCCAACGTGGCGCAATTCTATACATTCGAACCCGGCACTTCCCTGGCCGGCACCGTTAATGCAGACGTTACCTTCAAAGGCAAAAAATCGTATATAGATAAGGGTAAGTATGATGCTGTGCAAACTGCAGGCACCGTGCGGTTTTCGAATATTAACTACAAGTCGCCGGACTATCCCGATGGCATTGCCATCAACACCGGTCAGCTTACGTTCAATCCGAAAAATGTTACTGTCAACACGCTGCAGGGCGCTGCCATGGGCACCAGCTTTTCCGCCAGCGGTAGCGTAGATAACCTTATTGGTTATGCGCTGAAAGACGAGCCGCTGGCCGGTAACCTGAACGTTACGGCCGGCACGGTAGACCTGAACAAACTGATGGGCACCAGCACAGACGCCGCCGCCACTACGACGGCCACTGATACTACCGCTGCGGCAGCCACCACCTCAAGTGCTCCTTTTGCCGTACCAGCCAATATTGCCTTTGTGCTGAACGCCAAAGCCGATAACGTGATATACGACAAAGTAGAGTACAAAAATGTACGCGGCGTACTGGAACTGAAGAATGAAACAGTGACCCTGAAAGACGTAAAAATGGAAGCACTGGGTGGCAATATTGCTGTAAATGGTTCCTATTCCACCCGCGAGAACAAACAAAAACCCGCCATCGCCCTCGGCTACGACCTGCAAAACCTCGATGTGCAAAAAACCTTCTATGCATTCAATACCGTGCAGAAGCTGATGCCCATCGGGCAGTTCATAGCCGGTAAACTCAACAGCAACCTCACCATGACCGGCCTGCTGGGTGAAGACATGATGCCCGACCTGAGCACGCTCAGCGGCGAAGGCGCGTTGCTGCTGGTAGAAGGATTTCTGAGCAAATTCCAGCCATTGGAAAAAATGGCCAGCACGTTGAACATCTCGGAGCTGGAAAAGATTTCACTGAAAGATGTAAAGACCTGGTTTGAATTTGCCAACGGCAAGGTGTTGATCAAAAAGCCGTTTACGGTCAAGGTAAAAGATATTGAAATGGAGATCGGTGGTTCCCATAACCTCGATCAAACCATCAATTATATTGTCAACCTCAAAGTGCCCCGGGAAAAACTGGGCGCCGGGGCGAATCAACTGGTAAACAATCTCGCTTCACAGGCTGCTAACAAAGGGGTGAACGTGGAAGTAGGAGAAACTGTCAATCTTCGGGTGAACCTTGGCGGTACCTTTACCAATCCAACGGTAAAAACCGACCTTGCCAATGCTGCATCCAGTCTGACCCAGGAAATGAAAGCCCAGGCTACTGAATTTGTAGAAGCGAAAAAGGCCGCCGCGGACAGTGCGGTAGCTGCTGCGAAGAGCGCTGCGAAAGACACGCTGCAATCCATTAAGCAGGATTTAAAACAGGCGGCGAAGGACGCGCTGGTAAGCAAGTTGTCCGGTAAAGACACCACCAAAACGGCAGACAGTACCAAAACCGATCCGAAGAAGCAGGTGGAAGATAAGGTGAAGGGGTTGTTGAAGGGGTTGAAGAAAAACTGATCAGGTGCGGATGATTGACTGATCCGAAGCCATTGATTAATGTCGGATCAGCATGATCCGGAAAACGAATACTGTAAGACCTTTGCGGTTTGTTGCGTTGTAACGGCAGCGCTGCATTCCTCAAAGGTCTTATCATTTTTGGGACTTCCCGTCTTCCCTGACAGGCAGCCCCTCACTCACCCCCAAAAAATTCCCCTCTCCATGTAATATTCCCGCCATTTCCCCTATTTTTGCCCTCCTTAAAATTTCAACCCGAATAAGATTCAAGCGATTATGACTAATCTGCTCTATCTCGTCCCTGTAATGGGTGCCATCGGTTTACTGTATACGTTTGTGAAGTTTAACTGGGTATCAAAACAGGACGCAGGTTCCGACCGGATGAAGGAAATCAGCCATTACATTGCTCAGGGAGCCATGGCGTTTCTTCGGGCCGAGTGGAAAATACTGGCGTATTTCGTGGTGATTGTTGGTTTGCTGCTGGCTTTGATGGCCCGTGCCAATCCGCATTCACATCCTTCGATTGCTATTGCATTTGTGGTGGGCGCTGTGTTCAGCGCCGTGGCCGGTTATATCGGCATGCGCATCGCTACCAAAGCCAATGTGCGTACTGCACAGGCGGCCCGTAGCAGCCTGCGCAAAGCCCTGGCCGTTTCATTCACCGGTGGTTCTGTAATGGGACTGGGCGTTGCCGGTCTGGCCGTGTTTGGCCTGGGCGGCTTGTTCATCATTCTGAAAATGATCTTTGCGCCCGACGCATCGGTGAACTCTCCCGAAATGTTGCAGACCATAGAAGTGCTCACCGGCTTTTCGCTGGGCGCAGAATCCATAGCCCTCTTTGCCCGTGTAGGCGGCGGTATCTATACCAAGGCAGCCGACGTAGGCGCTGACCTCGTAGGTAAAGTAGAAGCCGGCATTCCGGAAGACGATCCCCGCAACCCCGCCACCATTGCCGACAACGTAGGCGACAACGTAGGCGACGTAGCCGGTATGGGCGCCGACCTCTTCGGTTCTTATGTGGCTACCGTACTCGCCACCATGGTGCTGGGTCAGGAAGCCGTGGTACAGGATGCATTTGGCGGCTTGTCACTCATCCTCTTACCCATGATGATTGCCGGTGTAGGCATCATCTTCTCCATAGTAGGCACTTTCTTTGTGCGCATCAGCGATGCTGCAGGCATCAATACAGCCAACGTACAAAAGGCCCTGAATATGGGCAACTGGGGTTCCATCATTCTTACCGCCATTGCTTCTGTGGGACTGGTATACTGGCTGATCCCCGAAGGTGATATTTACCTCGTTCGCGATATGGTTGGCGGCACCCTGGCTGAAGGCGCCAAAACCTTTACCCGCAATGGCATACTCGGGTCCATTGTAGTAGGGCTGGCTGTAGGCACCTTAATGAGTATCATTACCGAATACTATACTGCCATGGGCAAGCGCCCGGTGAACACCATCGTGCGTCAAAGTGGTACCGGCCATGCCACCAACGTAATTGGTGGTCTGGCAGTAGGTATGGAATCTACCCTGCTTCCCATCCTGGTACTGGCTGCCGGTATCTGGGGCTCTTATGAATGCGCCGGTTTGTACGGTGTAGGCATCGCTGCAGCTGGTATGATGGCCACCACGGCCATGCAACTGGCCATTGACGCTTTTGGTCCCATTGCCGACAATGCAGGCGGTATTGCTGAAATGAGCGAACTGCCCAAGGAAGTGCGCGAAAAAACCGACGTACTGGACGCTGTAGGGAATACCACCGCTGCCACCGGTAAAGGATTTGCCATTGCTTCGGCAGCCCTCACCGCCCTCGCCCTGTTTGCCGCCTTTGTGGGTGTTGCCCGCATTCCAGGCATCGACATCTATAAGGCAGATGTACTGGCCGCCCTGTTTGTGGGTGGTATGATCCCCTTCATCTTCTCCTCACTGGCCATCCAGGCTGTAGGTAAGGCCGCCATGGCCATGGTGGAAGAAGTACGCCGCCAGTTCCGCACCATTCCCGGAATTATGGAAGGCACCGGCAAGCCGGAATACGATAAATGCGTGGCCATCTCTACCGAAGCCTCCATCAAAAAAATGATGCTGCCCGGCGCTATTGCCATCATCGCTCCCCTGGTGATCGGATTTGTATTGGGACCCGAAGCTTTGGGCGGTTTCCTGGCAGGAGCCACCGTAAGCGGCGTATTGATGGGTATGTTCCAGAACAATGCCGGCGGCGCCTGGGACAACGCCAAAAAATCTTTTGAAAAAGGCGTGGAAATCAATGGCGAAACATTCTACAAAAAATCAGAACCGCATAAAGCTTCTGTAACTGGTGATACCGTAGGCGATCCCTTTAAAGACACCTCAGGACCGTCCATGAACATCCTGATCAAGCTGATGTCTATCGTATCGCTCGTCATTGCGCCTTCCCTGGCCCAGATTTATAGCCCGGAAAAGGCCGAAACTACCATGCATAAACAAGCGCCGACCCATGAATGGAGCATGACTAACGGACTTACAAAGGTTTATGCAGCAGAGAAAAATGGCAATTGAGACTGTGAAAAAAGTTCACGCAATTTGAGGACAGGCCATTATCTTTGCCGGTATTACAACTTAGGCACTATATCATACCAAATACCAAAGTCCCCGTGTTTCTACATGGGGACTTCTTTTTTAAAGGGGATATAAGGTGCTGAAGGTTGTTTGGTTGCTTCAAGGTTGGTTTCGGTTGTACATAACAGTTGATAAACGGTATTTTTATTATTTGCACCTTGCAGAAGTTGCGCGCTATACCATTCGCCGCTATTGAATGGCCTTGCTACTGCTGTTGGCTTTGCTTGCCTTATCCGCAAACTTTTAATGGCGCCCTGCCACGAGCATGAGAACGCACAATAACACCCATACCCTAATTGAAATCATTAAAACGCCTATACCGAACGCTCCTGGTTTTTTCGTGACAAACCAACCCACCCTAAAAGAAAAATGAATACGCCCATACCGCCCGTCACAAACCCTTTCTTTGACATTGGTCCAATCCCTGATTTTCACATTTAATTACGAAATATATCGTAAATTAGGGCCAAATGTTGTTTCGATATGGCAACTACAAAGAACATCAAACCCACGGAAAGCGAACTGGAAATTTTGCAGGTCCTATGGGATAAAGGCCAGGCCAGCGTGCGCGAAGTGCATGAAGAACTGCTGAAGACGAAAGAGGCGGGGTATACCACCACGCTGAAACTAATGCAGATCATGCATGAAAAAGGTCTGGTGAAGCGCGACGATTCCGTAAAGACCCATATTTACCAGGCAGCAGTGAGCAAGGAAAAAACGCAGAAACACCTGCTGGGAAAAATGATCGATACCTTGTTTGGAGGCTCCCCTACCCAACTGGTGATGCAAGCCCTGGGTAATCACAAGGCCTCTGCCAGTGAACTGGAAGAAATACAGAAACTGCTTGACAATCTGAAAAAACAGTAACGAATGGATTTCATAAACCAATCGGCTTTTCTGAAGGCGTTGGGATGGTCATTACTGGACAGCTTATGGCAAATGGGATTGATGTGGCTGGTATATGTGTGCCTGACGGCCAATGGTAAGAAATTCCGGTCGCATCAGCGGCACACCATTGCCTTGCTTTCCCTGGCAGGAGGAACCATATGGTTCCTCGGCACCCTGATCGTTAACTTTTATGCCGCCGTTACCGGGCCTGCAGTGGTCACCGTGCTGGCTGGCAGCAGGGAGTTCCTGGAAGCCGGTCCGGGCGGGTTGGCGCAGGTTGCCAATATGCTTGATCCTGCCTTGCCTTTTCTTTCTGTTACTTATCTTATTGTAGCTGCATTTCTATTTCTACGTTTTTACCTGCATTACCGTCGTATCGGTCAGCTATATACGAAACAAATCAGTAAGGTGCCTGTTGAATGGCGCATTTACCTGCAACAGGCGCTGGAGCATCTCGGAATAAAGAAAAAGGTATCTATCTGGTTTTCTTCTTTGGTAGATACGCCGCTTACGCTCGGTTTCTGGAAACCGGTCATCCTCTTGCCTGTTGCTGCCGTCAATCACCTCTCGCTGCAGCAGGCAGAAGCCATCATTTTACACGAACTCAATCATATCCGACGCAACGATTACCTGGTAAACCTGCTGATTGCTGCCGCCGATATCATATTATTCTTCAACCCGTTTGCGCGCATGCTCACGGGGTATGTGCGCCAGGAGCGGGAAAACAGCTGCGATGATCTCGTACTGCAATTCCGTTATGATGCAGCTGCTTATGCACATGCCCTGCTCACCCTGGAACAACACCGTGGCGCAGCGCTCACCCCACTGGCTGTGGCCGCCACCGGCAAAAATCAGCGGTTTCTACTGAACAGGGTAAAACGCATTGTTTCCGGCGAACAGGTTACCTCCCCCATCAGCCAGCGGTTGGTAGCGTATTTATTAAGCGCGCTGCTGATCGGCTTTATCGCTTTATACAATCCGGGTAAAGTAATTGTGCAGACCATTGAACCGGAACTGCCATTGGTTAGCACCGAACTGCCGCAACCCATCATCACGCCTGCTGTTGAATCTGAAGCGGAAGAAGACAATGTAAAATCGGAAAATGAAACAGTGGCGAATGATACCAGCAATGAAGACGCAACCGCTGTGCCCGAAGAAGCCGTAGCCCTGGAAGATGTTGACAGCCAGTTGCAGGAAATTCAGCTGCTGATAGAACTGCAAACAGAAGCGCGTTTAGCGGCAGCGGCCGAACAGATACAGAAAATGGAAAGTGAAATAGCGGGTTTTGCCAATGCCTGGCGGGCCATAGAATTTTCCCTGCCGCACAGTACACCGGCGGCCAAAGCACAAGCCAATGTAAATACCTGGCATCCTTTTGTTCCCAACAATAGTTTTCAATACCAGGTGCTGGAAGACACCACGCTGCCCAAAAAATACATTATGACCGAAACGGAAAAGGCAGCCAAAGAAGCCATAGAAAAAGCCTTGCTGGCTTTGCAGGCGCTCGACTGGAAAAATCTGGAACAACAGCTGCAAGTGGAAGGTGTAAACATGAGCCAATTGCAGCAGCAAATTGAAAAAGCTGTCCGTGATATTGATTGGAAAAAAATTGCAGCGGCACAGGAAGCGGCGCTTGAACGCGCCTGGCTGGAAAAAATGCAGGAGCAGTTCAGCGCACAAATCAGTAATTTCCAGCGGGAACGTGCACTGCAACAGGAAAAACTCAAACAGGTTCAGCAACAAATCCTGCTCGACCGGCTGGAGCAGCACCAGTTGTTGAAAAAATTAGAAGCAGAAAAAGCAGCTCAACAAAACCACCCCACCTCCAACCCTGCTGCCAAAAAGAAGAAAAAGATTATCCACCTGTAAAAAAGAAAGGAAGAAAGCTGCCATTTCCATCACCGTAGCCTTCTTCCTTTCTTTTTTTATTCATCCTATTACATCTTCCGTTCCTGCCTGAGATGCTTCAGCGAAGGGTCCATCTGTATAGCACGGTCGCATAGTTGCTGGCCTTTTTCTTTGTCGCCTTTTTTCTGGTAAGCCATCCCAATCATGTACAAGGCATTGGCATTTTGTTTGTCGATGGCCAGCACCTGGTCCCAATGATTGATGGCTTCCTGGTATTTGCCGGCACGATAGTAGGCATCACCGATATTGTAAAGCAATTCCTGGTCGCCGGGTTTGCGTTGCAATACTTCCTGCAGCAGGCTGGCGCCTTTTTCAAAATTGCCGATATTAAGATAGGCGTTGCCGAGGTTTTCAATAAAATCGTTGGTACGCTTATACCCTTTGGCGGCCGCCCTTTCAAACCAGTAGATGGCTTTCTTATCGTCGGGAACGGCATAGTAGGTAAGGCCGGCTTCGTACATCCAGGTGGCATTGGATGAGTCGCGTTCAATGGCCTGTTCAAAACAGCCTGCGGCGCGTTTGTAATTGTTCATATCAACAAACGCACGGGCGGCGATATACGGAATTTCTGCACGTTGCGGTTCTTCCTTGAAAGCCAGCTCGCAGTATTTGATGGTTTCGCCATAGTTTTCCAAACCATAATAGCTTTTGGCCATAATTAAATTGGCGCCTTTGCCTTTCTCCATTTTTTGCGCATAGGCAATAGCGTCTTTCCACATACGCATATTGAGACTGAGGGTGGCCAGTTGTTCAATCACGGCCGGATCTTTCACGCCCTGCTTTTCTGCCTGCACAAATTGTTCCCGCGCTTCGCGGTAGCGACGCTGTTCTATAAGTACAAACCCTAATTCTACGAGGGACTCACTCTTACCGGGGGCTAATTGTATTGCCTTAAGGAAATGTTTTTCGGCTTCGCGGTAGCGGCGGGCCTGCTTTTCGTCGAGGCCTTTCTGATGGTAATACGCGGCGCTGTCAGCCTGCGCCGAAGCAAAAGATACCGATAAGGCACAGATCAGGATTGTTATCAGGTTTTTCATATTCATGGTACTTCAATTACTTATCACAACTACTTTAACACTATTGCTCCCAACGGAGGTAAATGAACATTTATTTCATACAAATTGTTCTTTTTATCCACAGGAGTCACTGTAATGGCAGGATTATAAACGTTGCCGGAACCCCAGTATTTTTTATCGTCACTGTTAAAAATTTCATTCCAGGTTTCTTTCCCGTACGTATATACTTTCCAGTCGTATCGCACCACGGGCGTAAGATTTAAAATTACCAGCAAATCATTTTCCAGTTTTTTTCCTTTGCGCCGGTATGCTACCACACATTCCTCCCGATGATTGAGGTCGACCCATTCAAACCCATCGATACTGAACTGGTTTTCATACATCGCGGGCTCATTTCTTAATAAAAAATTGAGATCGCGTACACATTCACGCAACAATCTGTGCGCATCATATTGCAACAGTTCCCACTGCAGTTCGCTTTTGTAATTCCATTCGCTGGTGGCGCCAAATTCATTGCCCATGAACAACAATTTTCCTCCCGGATGTGTGTACATGTAGGTATAGAGCGTACGCAGGTTGGCAAATTTCTGCCATTCATCGCCGGGCATTTTGTACAGCATAGGACTTTTGCCGTGTACCACTTCATCGTGGCTCAGGGGCAGCATGAAGTTTTCATCGTAGTAATACATCATGCTGAAGGAAAGATTGTTCTGGTAATGGGGCCGGTGAATCGGGTCCATTTTGAAATAGTTCAGCGTATCGTGCATCCAACCCATCATCCATTTCATACCAAATCCCAGTCCGCCGGTAAATGTGGGTTTTGACACGCCCGGCCAGTCGGTGGCTTCTTCCGCTATGGTTTGTACATCGGGGAAATCGCGGTAGATGGTTTCATTCAGGTCGCGCACAAACGCAATGGCCTCCAGGTTGCCGTCGCCGCCATATTCATTGGGTTCCCACTGGCCATGCTGGCGGGAATAGTTCAGCTTCAGCATGGAGGTAACTGCATCTACGCGTACGCCATCGATATGGTATTTTTCAAACCAGAAGCGCGCGCTGCTGATCAGGAACGATTTTACTTCGCCGCGGCGGTAATTGAAAACATAACTGTTCCAGTCGGGATGAAACCCTTTGCGCATGTCCGCATATTCATAGGTGTGCGTACCATCGAACATAAACAGTCCATGCGCATCGTAGGGAAAATGCGAAGGCACCCAGTCCAGGATCACGCCAATGCCGGCACGGTGAAAGGCGTCAATCAACGCCATAAAGCCTTGTGGATCGCCAAAGCGGGAAGTAGGCGCAAAATAACCGGTGCCCTGGTAACCCCAGCTGCCATCATAAGGATGCTCCATTACAGGCATCAGTTCTACATGGGTAAACCCCATTTCCTTTACATAGGGCACCAGGCGTTCGCATAAAAACGCATAGGAGTTGTAGCTTTCTTCGTCAAACCTGTTTGGGCGCATCCAGCTGGCCAGGTGTACTTCGTATACGCTCCAGGGCGATTGCAGCGAATTGTGCTGTTTGCGCTGTTGCATCCAGTCTGCGTCCTGCCAGGTATAGTCGAGGTTCCAGGTAATGGACGCTGTATGCGGACGTTTTTCCCAGAAGAAGGCAAAGGGATCGCCCTTGTCCAGTTTGCGTCCGTTATAACCGTGAATATGAAATTTGTATACTTCTCCCTTGCCGAGTTTGGGTATGAACCCTTCCCATATACCCGAATTGTCGAGGCGCACGTATAGCGGATGGCTTTGCTTGTTCCAGTGATTGAAGTTGCCCATCACCGACACCCAGGTGGCATTAGGCGCCCATACGGCAAAATAATAGCCTTTTTTGCCCAACACTTCTATTTCATGTGCGCCGAATAACCGGTACAGGCTGTAATGGGTGCCCTGTTGAAAATTGCGGATATCCTCTTCTGTAAACAAAGAATAGTTCCAGACGGGCCGGGTACTGTCAACAAAATGTATGTCTTCGTATTTTTTCAAGGCGATACAATTTACCGGGTTAGTTTCTTTACAACGTTTTTCCTATGCAGCTGTTGCTAAAAAAATCCAGCCTGCAGTATTATGGTGTTTGTACATTCTTGCATCTCACCTGTTTTTATTTATATAATCAAAAAATTAATCCCTTTTGTCTTTGTTAAAATGTGCAGCAGCCGGCAATTCTATTGCAATTAATGCAGACCTTCGCACTTGCCTTTGCAAAGGCACGGGGATGAAAAAACGAAATTTTTGATTGATCAACCCTTATGGCTCAACCCTTCTTATGAGAAAATACACCGTGCTGACGGGGGTGTTCCTGTTGATTGTTTTTACCTCCGCTGCACAAAACGCTATTATTAAAGGTACTGTAATTGATACAGTAGAAAAAACAAACCTTGGCCGCTCTGTCATTGCACTGATTCGGTACCACGACTCGGTACTTGTTACATTTACCCGCACAGATCAGGAGGGAAAATTTGAATTGAAGCAAATTCCCGCAGGCCGCTTCCTGCTGATGGCTTCCCATCCTTCTTTTGCAGATTATGTGGACGAAATTACGCTCACTGCGGACGAAGTGAAGCAGCTTGGCAACATCATGCTCACGCCCAAAGCGAAATTGCTGGAAGCAGTAATTGTGCAGCAAAACAGGGCAATTGTGATTAAAGGGGATACCATTGAATACAATGCAGACAGTTTTAAAGTACATACGGGCGCCAATGTGCGGGAATTGCTGGCGAACCTGCCTGGCTTCCAGGTAGACAAGGACGGGCAGATCATTGCGCGGGGCAAAAAGGTGGAAAAAATACTGGTAGATGGCGAAGAATTTTTCACCGATGATCCGGCCGTGGTGGCCGAGAACCTTCGCGCCGACGCCATTGACAAGGTGCAGTCATTTGACAAAAAGAGCGACCAGGCTGCATTTACCGGTGTGGACGACGGCCAGCGCATCAATACCGTGAACCTGGTGCTGAAAGAAGGCCGGAAGAAAGAATATTTCGGAAAACTTTCGGCAGCAGGCGGCACGGAAGAGCGTACCAGCAATGAGGCCATGATCAATTATTTCAAAGGCAAAAAGAAAGCATCCGTATACGGCATATTTTCCAACACAGGTAAAGTAAACCTCGACTGGGATGAACTCGACCGGTTCGGGGGTGCAGGAGACTTCAGTGAATCCAGCACAACCATGAGCGGTGGCATCATCATGATGACAGCGGGCGGCGATAATGATTTTGTTGATTTCGGCTCCTCCATGTATGCCGGTGAAGGCATTCCGCAAAGCCTGAAAGCCGGTGCGCACTTCAGCAATAAATGGAACAATGATGTGCATCACTTTGCCGGCAATTACTCTTATAAAAGAATGGATGTGGACGCCACAGGCGGATCGTTCATCAAAAATATATTGAAAGATTCGGCCTATTATTTCCGTGAACAGCACCGCAGCGTCAATGCCCAGGAGCAGCAGGCATTTTCGGGCTTATACGATATTAAACTGGATTCCCTTTCCTCCATGCGTGTTCGGGTGGATGGTTTGTTCGGCAGTAACCGGTCCGATGTATTTACCGAGTCGTCCTCGATGGATGAAAACCTGCAGGCGGTAAACAGGAACCGGCGCACGAATTATGCAGATGCCGAACGCAAGGGCGGCAATATTGCGATGCTGTGGCGTCAGCGTATGCGCAAGAAGGGACGCACCCTGTCGTTGTCTGCTTCGCATAAATACATGGAAAGTGATGCCATTGGTTTTCTCTTTTCCGACGTACGCCTGTACGATGGGGCAGGAATAGAATATGAACAGGATTCAATTGATCAGTACAAGACCGCATTTTCGAAAGCTGTGACCACACGGTCCAGGCTGGTTTATACAGAGCCGCTCAGCAAACAAACCATACTCGAATTGAACTATAGTTTCAACAGGAACCTGAACGCGTCTAACCAAAAGAGCTATGATAAGGTCAACGGCAAGTATGAAATGCTCAATGAAGCGTTCAGCAATACCTATTCGCTGCTCTTTTACTCCAATACTGGCGGCGCAAAAATTCAATACACCACCAAAAAAATGGTGGCCAATATCGGCACCAATGCAGGCGTATCCAATTATGTTCAGCGCGACTCAACAGGAAAAAAAGTAAACCAATTAACATATACCAACCTGTTTCCGTCGGCAGAATTTCGCTATAATTTCAACCAGCAAAGCGCGTTTCAATTAAGGTATAACGGTTCTCCGCAATCGCCCTCTATCAGCCAGATTCAACCGGTATTGCAAAACAATGACCCGCTGAATATCATGGTGGGAAATCCTGATCTGAAACAGGCATTTCATCACAGCATCATCGCAAGTTTCAACAGCTTCAAATTATTGAACGGACGCCACGTATTTGCCAGTGTATATTACAGCAATACCCGCCGGGCTATTGTAACCAGCCAACAGGTGGATGCCACCGGAAAGAGGATAATGCAATTTGTAAACACCAACGGCAATTATACCTATACTGTAAATGGTACCTATAATTTCGCCATCAAAAAGCCCGCGGTTAACCTGACTCTCGGCATGCACTTGAATGGAGGCAGGTATACCAGTTTCGTGAATAATGAAAAAAATGTGAGCGATAATCGTACAACAAGTGGCTCTGTTTCATTGAACCAGTACAGGCACAATAAATTTGCCTTCCGTATTATGGCGAACGTGAGCAGGAATACTTCGGTTTCCAGTATCTACAAGAACATCAAAAATGCATTCTGGACGCAGCATTATTCGCTGGACGTAACCAAATTCATTACCCAACGGCTTCGGATCGGTTCGGATATATCTATCAATCTCCGTGAAAAAGTAGATGCATTTGATGAGAACAATAATGTAACCACCTGGAATGGTTACATATCCTATACCGTATTCCGCAACCGGAACGGTGAGTTGAGGCTGCAGGGATTCGATTTGCTGAACCAGCAAAAAGGATTCAACAGGCATTTTTACCAGAACTCCGTAACAGAAAGGACCTACGAAGTGTTGCGGCAGTTTTTCATGCTCAGTCTTACCTGGAATTTCACCAAAACGCCCGGCGCTGAAACGGCAAATTAATAAACCATGAAAGCATTGTTCTACATACTCACATTACTGTTCATGGCCATGACCGGATTGGGTCAGGTGCAATTTATCACCAAAGGAAAAATTGAATATGAAAGAAAGATCAACGTGCACCGGTTGTATTTCGGTGGCCAGTTGGCAAATTTGGATGAACAGGTCAAAAAACAGATCCCGCAGTTCCGGGTAGATTATTTCGATCTTGTTTTCAATGAAGAAAAAAGCCTGTATAAACCGGGCAGGGAATCCGGTGAAGAGCAAAAGAACCTTTTTTACATGCCTTCCACCAACAATGTGGTATATAAGGATTTTGCACGGCAGCAGGAAGTGAGCCAGAAGCAATTGTTCGAAACGCAGTTTCTCATTGCAGACAGCCTGCGCAAATTAGAATGGAAAATCCAGGACGAAACACGCACCATCGCCGGCTTTGAATGTCGGAAGGCAGTGGGACGCATCTGCGATTCGGTGGTAGTAGTGGCTTTTTATACCGATGAGATCATTCCCGCCAATGGCCCTGAATCGTTTCATGGACTGCCCGGCATGATCCTGGGACTGGCCATTCCGCGCTTGTATACCACCTGGTTTGCCACGCGGCTGGTATTGATCAGTGAAGCGGAAGAGCAGGCCATCGCAGCGCCGGCCAAAGGGAAGAAAACGAATAGTGAAGGGTTAATAAAACAGATCCAGGACATTATGCAACACTGGGGCGACGATTACCGGAACCGGTCCATGTGGATATTCAGTCTTTGAATTACAGGCATTCCAATACCAGCACGGTTTTGGCGTGGATTTTTAAGGTTGCGCCAATGGCTGTTGTTGCACCATCAACAAAGTTTCTGGCGCGCGAAAATTTTTGCAGCCGCTCATGGAACCGGTCGGTAGCGATTTCCATTTCTCTATCGTTCTGGTTCATCACACACATCACCGTTTGCTAATTGTTGTAGCGGAAGTATACATACACGCCTTCTTCCGGCACGTAATGCATCATGTTGCCGGTTTTGATGGCGGGTGATTGTTTGCGGAAATGGGCGAGCGTTTTCGTAAAGTTGAATATTTCATTCTCCCATGCATTTCTGCCGCCAGGCAGGAATTTATTCACTGTATCACCGGGCCAGCCACCGGGAAAATCGGCGCGCACCAGCAGATCGGGATTGGCAAAATTCTTCATGCCGATCTCAGTACCGTAATACACACCAGTGCACCGGATATACATGTATGTTATCCTGTGCTGCTGCAGGCAACAGCCACACCACCACCAACCCGATCACCAGGACGCGTTTACACAAGTTCTTCATGCGGTTGTTCTTTTACAATCAGGGCGCAGAGCATGCCTGCTGCTATCAGTAAGCCTCCCCCTATCTGCACCGCCAGGAGCCGGTCGTTGTGCAGTACATTTTCCATGAATTGACCAAAAAACAGCGAGGCAATGATCTCGGGCAGAACTATGAAGAAATTGAAAATACCCATGTAGATGCCGATCTTGTGCGCGGGCAAATGTCCCGCCAGCATGGAATACGGCATGGACAATATCGACGCCCATGCAATGCCCACCATGCCCATTGCAATATAAAGCATATTGGGATCGGTAATGTAATTCACGATGATCAAACCGGTGCCGCCGATGAGCAGGCAAAACGTATGCGTCATTTTTTTGCCCAGTTTGCCCACCCAGAAGGCCAGCGACAGGGAAAACACGAAAGTAACCAGATTTAATATGGAGGAAGTGGCATTGGCATGCTCCACCCCTTTCGTATATACATCAATGGTAGTTTGCGGGTCGCCGTGAAAAATATCCCTTGCCACGCCGGGCGTATAATAAAACCACATTAAAAACAAACCGGGCCAGGTAAGAAATTGAACGGCCGCCAGCCGCTTCATTTGCGACGGCATACGTGCAATGCTCGAGGCAATTTCCTTTACCGCCCCGCTAAAGCCGCTGCCATGCTCGGCATTCAGTTTTGCTTTCCAGTCGGGATCGGCGGGCGGGTATTCCCGACTGCGCAGCACGGTATACAACACCGCCGCCAGGAACATTATGCCACCTATGTAAAATGACCATACAATATTTTGGGGAATGCTGCCATCGCGTGTATCGCGCGAAACGCCGAACCAGTTCACCAACAATCCCGGCAAAAAGCCTGCGATAAAAGCAGCTGCGCCAATGAACATACTCTGCATGGCGAAGCCAAATGGCCTTTGCCTTTCGTTGAGGTTATCGGCCACAAAGGCCCGGAACGGTTCCATGCTGATATTGATAGAAGAATCCAGTATCCACAAGGTGCCGGCTGCCATCCATACCGCCGGAGCATTGGGCATAACAAATAAAGCGAGTGAACTCAGTATGGCGCCTATAAGAAAATAAGGCCTTCTTCTGCCCCACCGTGGATGCCAGGTGCGATCGCTGAGATACCCCACTATGGGTTGCACAAGGAGACCGGTCATAGGAGCGGCCAGCCACAGACCGGGTATCTGTTCGGCACTTGCCCCCAGGTACTCGTAAATAACGCTCATGTTATTCATCTGCAGCGACCAGCCGAACTGGATGCCAAAAAAGCCAAAGCACATGTTCCATATCTGCCAGAAATGTGCGTGCGGCTTTTCCTGCAAAGCCTTTTCGGTTTCGAGCACTATTGGTGTAGATGGTTCCATACCCTCCTGCTCACCAGGGAGCGCACTCCCGCCCTGAAGGGGAGCAGCTAAAATCGGTTATAAATGTTATACCGGATAATCCCTTCCTCGCTTGCAGGAGGCGGGGATCATATCACGAATCCATCGGGCAGGATCGATCCCTTCTTCACCACCACTATGCCATCTTTGATGGTATAGAGCGAATGATCGGTGTTTTCGAGGTGACTGGTGCCATTGATGCGCACATCGTTACCAATGCGACAATTCTTGTCGATAATGGCATTGCGGATATAGCAACGCTCCCCTATACCGAGTTTGGGCAGTCCGCGTTCTGCGGAATGATTCATTTCCTCGATGGTTTCAAAATAGTCTGACCCCATAACGCAGCAATTCACCAGCGTGGTGCCATGACCAATACGACTGCGTATACCAATCACACTGGTTTCAATACGGCTGGCATTGATGATGCTGCCTTCGGCAATAATGGTGCGTTCCAGCGTAGTGCCGCTGATTTTGGCAGGCGGTAGCATACGGGGACGGGTATAAATAGAGCGCTGGTTATCGAAGAGGTTGAAAGGCGGTATTTCTTCTGTGAGCGCAATATTGGCTTCAAAAAACGAATAGATATTACCGATATCCGTCCAGTAGCCGGTATACTGGTAGCTCATAATCTTGTGTACGCCAATGGAAAGTGGCAGAATTTCCTTACCAAAATCTTTGGCGTCTTTGTGTTCTTCCAGCAACAGGTCGAACATGAGTTTCCGGTTGAAAATATAGATGCCCATAGAGGCAAGGTATTTCCTGCCCTGTTGCATCATTGCAGGACCGGTATCACTTTCCCAATCAGGCAACAATTCCTGTTTGGGTTTTTCGATAAAGGCGGTGATGTAATTATTATCGTCGGCTTTCAGAATACCAAAATCTGAAGCTTCACGGGCGGCTACCGGTATGGTGGCTACAGAAATATCCGCGCCGGTTTCCTTGTGTTTTTCCAGCATATGCTGGAAGTCCATCTGGTACAATTGGTCGCCGGAAAGGATCAGCACATATTCAAAATCGTGCTGGCTGAGGTGCCGGAGCGATTTGCGCACGGCATCAGCAGTGCCCTGGTACCAGGAAGGATTGTCGGGCGTTTGTTCGGCCGCGAGAATGTCAACAAACGCGCTGCTGAAAATACTGAAGTGATAGGTATTCTTGATGTGTTTGTTGAGCGATGCGGAATTGAACTGCGTTAATACGAACATACGGTTGATGCCCGAATTGATGCAGTTGGAAATGGGAATGTCTACCAGCCGGTATTTACCGGCAATAGGCACGGCAGGTTTAGAGCGGCTTGCCGTGAGCGGATACAACCTGGTTCCTGCGCCGCCACCCAGAATTACGGCTATCACTTCTTTGCTCATGCGTGTGAATTTTTTCCTTTAATAATGATGTTAGTGGTTGGATGATGTATGTTTTACCTTTTCACGCTTTCATACACCTCCTCATAAGCTGCCACACTTTTTTCCCAGCTGAAATCAAGTTTCATCATATGGCGGATGATGCTGCTCATTTTTTCTTTATCGTGGTACAACTCAACAGCCCGCCATATGCCATGATTGATATCCGAAGCAGTAGCATGTTCGTAGCAAATACCATAACCGCCTTTATCACCAAAGTCAATCACCGTATCCCGCAGGCCCCCGGTACGGCGCACCATTGGAACGGTGCCGTAGCGCATGGAGTACATCTGGTTAAGACCACAGGGTTCTACCCGGGAAGGCATTAACAGAAAATCCATGCCCGCATACATCTGGTGGCTCAGCGTTTCGTTGTACCCGATATACACGTTGTAATCATACTGGGCCAGCGATTTCAATGAAGTCAATCCGGCCTCTACTTCGGGGAAGCCGCTACCCAGTATGAGGAAGTTCATGCGCCGGCCGATATAGTAAAAGGATTCGCCAATTACTTGCGGCAACAAGTCAGCGCCTTTTTCTCCTACCAGCCGACCGATAAAACCGATCAATGGTTTATCGAAATCGAGCTGAAACCGGTCGCAGAGCAACATTTTATTCTTCGCCTTGCCTTCCTGGAAATTATCTACGGAATAATGATGTTCCAGGTATTGGTCGTTTTGAGGGTCCCATACATGTACATCAATGCCGTTCAGAATACCTACACATTTCCCCTTTTCATATTCGAACAAGGCTTCAAGGCCATTGCTTTTGTATCTGAGTTCATCGAGGTAACTCGGGCTTACCGTGGTTACCGCATCTGCGCATTTGATACCGCAGGCAAGCGGATTGATGGTATTGTTCCAGTCGAGCAGTCCCCATTTCCACATGTCCCATTCCGGTATCAGCGAACTGCGGTTCCAGCCCATCCATCCCTGGTATTCGGCATTGTGAATGGTGAGCACTACGGGTACACTGGCCAGTGGTGCGTACTTCTTACTGTGCTTCACCATGAACGGGATCAGTGCCGTGTGGTGATCGTGCACATGCACCACATCGGGTTTTACCTCCCAGGTGTTTAACCAGTCAAGCGTTGCAATCTGAAAGGCAGTGAACCTTTCGGTATCATCATCGTAACCATAAATGCGCTCGCGGTCGAGCAGACCATTGATGTCTACCAGGTATAATTCAAATCCCAGTTCGTTCGACTGCTCTTTAATAACGGTGAATTCAAACCACCAGTTGCCCATATTGGTGTAGCCTTTATGCACTACATCCCATTGATGGGTATACAGGTAGCGGGTGCGGTACATGGGCATTACCACGCGGGCGGTATGCCCGAGTTTGTTCAGATATTTTGGTAACGCTCCCACCACATCGCCCAAACCGCCGGCCTTGGCCACAGGATAACATTCCGCGCTGACGTGTAAAATTTCCATGCTACCGGACATTCTATTTTAACAAGGGAGGAATATGCATTCAATATATGAATGTTTTGTAAATGAATGAGCTATGGGTTGAAAAAATTTTTCTCTTGCAAATTTATTACTACTTTCAACCGCAATTTTTTTTAGACTTCTTACCCACTTAAACGGCGACATCATATGAACGATTCCAAACAACCCACCAGCTATGGCGGAGCGCTGAGTACGTTGGTGACGGTGTTTTTCTTCTGGGGATTTATAGCTGCATCGAACAGCATTTTTATTCCGTTCTGTAAACATTATTTCAGTCTTGATCAATTTCAGTCCCAGCTGGTAGACTTTGCCTTCTACCTGGCTTACTATGTAGGCGCACTGATATTGTATCTCATCAGTGTATCGCGCGGAAAAGACCTCATGGCGCAATGGGGTTACAAAAAAGGCATTATATATGGTCTTTTGTTATCCGTAGTGGGCGCCGTTGGAATGATCCTGGCGGTGAATTTCAGCGGATTTGAAGCCATGTTGAGCGCACTCTTCATAGTAGCATTGGGCTTTTCCCTGCAGCAGACTGCGGCACAACCATTTGCTATTTCGCTCGGTGATCCGGCCACAGGTTCTCACCGCGTAAACCTCGGCGGTGGGGTAAACTCTTTTGGCACCATGATCGGCCCCATTGTAGTGGCCCTCGCATTACTCGGTTCTACCAGCGTTACTGATGAACAAATTGCCAGTCTCAGTCTCGATAAAGTAACGCTCTTGTACAGCTTCGCAGGCGGACTGTTCCTGATAGCTGCCCTGCTGTTTACCTTTTCGAAAAAATTGCCTTCCGGAAAATCGGAAGCAACGGTAGAGCGGTCTAACAAAGCAACATGGTCGCTGGTGATCATCACCCTGCTCCTGTTTGCCATGTTCACGCCTGTGTTTAACAGTTACCGTACAGAAGAAGGACTTCGGGTAGAAACGCTGACCAACGAAATCGGTCAGATGGAAAAGCAACTTGATTCATTGAAGGCGTTGCCTGCCTCGCCCACTACCATGGCTGATGTTTCAGGCACTGCACAACAAAATATGGAAACGGCCCTTTCGGAAAAGAAAACAGCATTGAAAGCTGTGAAAGAGCCGCTTGAAATCAAACGCATGTATTGGTTATTGGGCGCATTGCTGGTGATTGTGCTGGGCCTGCTTCTTTCCAATGCAAGCGCTGCCAAAAATCCTGTGGGATGGGGCGCTATGCGTTATCCGCAACTGGTACTGGGTATGCTGGCTATCTTTACCTATGTAGGTGTGGAAGTAACGATAGCCAGTAACCTTCCTGAATTACTGAACCAGCCTGCATTCGGCAATATTTCTACCGCGAAAGTGGCGCCCTATATTTCTGTTTACTGGGGCAGTCTCATGATTGGTCGCTGGGCCGGCGCTATTCCGGTATTCAATCCATCGCAGTCTGTAAAGAACTTCCTGCTGGCCGTGGTGCCGCTGGTGGCCTTTGGCATCATACTCGGTGTAAATGCCATTGCTAAAAATGATGTTTCTTCCCTGTACTGGTATGTGATCTGTGTGATCATCCAGATTGCCGGCTTCTTCATTACGCAGGAAAAGCCGGCCAGGATGCTGCTCGTGTTCAGTGTACTGGGTATTACAGCTATGGTGATCGGTTTATTGACCACCGGTATGGTAGCCACCTATGCATTTCTGAGCGGCGGTCTTTTCTGTTCTATTATGTGGCCGTGTATCTTTGCGCTCGGTATTGCAGGATTGGGCCAATACACCACGCAAGGATCTGCATTTCTCGTAATGATGATTCTCGGCGGTTCTGTAATCCCCCCGATCCAGGGCAAACTGGCCGATATTATTGGCATTCACCAATCGTATTTACTTACCGTAATCTGCTTTGCATACCTTGCATTTTATGCCTGGCGTGTAAAAGGAATTCTGAAAAAGCAGGGAATTGATTTTGACCAGCAGATTGCCGGAGGACACTAATTGATTTGATATCGGGTTGCGGGTTGGGCATTCCGGGTGATATGCCCGGGCAATGCGGCTTGTTCGTAATGAGAACAACGGTCCCTGTGAACCCCAACCCGGTATTATAACCACGCAACTATCTTGCAACTATGGAATCACTCGCAATAGGGATTGATGTAGGTGGAACAGGTACCAAATTCGGCATCGTTGACCGGGTAGGCAATGTATTGTTCTCGGGAGAGATGTCTACCAAAAAACATGCACAGGTCGACTCGTTTATTGATGAACTCTATGCGCATCTTGCGCCGTTGATTGAAAAAGCCGGCGGCATTGGCCGCTTTAAAGGAATTGGTACCGGAGCGCCTAACGGCAACTATTATACGGGGACCATTGAATATGCGCCGAACCTGCCATGGAAAGGCGTGATCCCGATGTCGACCCTTATCCAGAACAAATTCAAACTGCCCGTAGCGCTTACCAACGACGCCAATGCGGCCGCCATTGGTGAAATGATGTATGGCGCCGCCAAAGGCATGAAAGACTTCATTATGATCACGCTTGGTACCGGCGTTGGCAGTGGTATAGTGGCTAATGGTAAACTCATTTATGGACATGATGGTTTTGCCGGTGAACTGGGGCATACTACCATTATCCCTGGCGGACGACTGCATAAGGGAACCGGTCTCCACGGCTCGCTCGAAGCCTATGCATCTGCTACTGGCGTAACAGCTACGGCTATCGAGTTTTTGGAAAGAGATCCCAAAGCTCCCAGCCTGCTGCGTGATTATCCTACGGATAAAATTGATTCCCGCATTGTGTATGAATGCGCGATAAAGGGCGATGCCATTGCTAAAGAGGTATATGAATTTACGGGGAAGATACTGGGATTGGCGCTGGCAAATTTTGTAATGTTCTCTTCGCCGGAGGCTATTATTTTGTTTGGCGGGTTAACGAAGGCGGGTGATTTGATATTGAAGCCAACGCGGGAGCATATGGAGGCAAATCTAATTAAGGTGTTTCAGAATAAAGTGAAGATACTGGTAAGTCATTTGAAGGAGTCCGATGCGGCGATATTGGGTGCGAGTGCCTTGGTGTGGGAGATGAAGTGATGTTGGAAGGATATTGGTTGGGGGTGGTCCGGCGGAAGTGCTACTCCGACCACCCGCTCCACCTATCTCCGCTTCTGCCGCACAATAAACACAGCCGGCACTGCACGCTGACCAGTCTTGTCTGAAGGCTTAATCGTCTCCCTCCCATTCACCAACATACAACTACTCCCTCCTCCATCAAGATTCAGCGCTTCCACACATCCAAGATCAACCAGAATTTTTGCTTCTTCTTCCAAACTCGCTCCTTCCGCTATACCAGGATTTCTTCCTTCTATAACCAGTATAATAAGACTGTCGCTATTGGTATACCCCATAGCCGTGCGCGGATGTTTATCGTGCAATCCATTTACAAACATCTGCTCTTCCTTGTTGGTAATAAACACCTGTCCTTCCTTTACCAGCACTGGCCCTCCGCCAATAGCGGTATATTTTTTCCACCATTTCCAGTAATCCAGCGTGCGCAGGTCGCGGATGGTGGGATCGCTGGTATCGCCTTTCGCTACAATCGGTCTTTCCTGGAATGCGTAAGGCCAGCGTTTAGCCGTGTCCGTGAACAACCAGGCCACATCCGGTTTGCGGTTCCTGGTAAAACCAATCGCACTGCGGGTAGGATAATAAAAAGAATCAGTTTGTTTGCTTTTCAGCGCCGGTACATTGTATGCCCGCATTTTTCCTTCTTTGATCACCACGTTCAGGTTCTGATTGGTTTCAAAGGAAAAGAAAGTGCCGTTTACAACAATGGCAGGTTCATTTTCGAGGTAATAAAATTGCGTAGGCGTGTATCGTTTGCCGCTGTCAGCCACCTGCGTAGTGAGTTCCAGTTTGCGGTCTCTCAGGTAAATGGCGGCATACCAGGCAACAAAAGGGCGGCCGTTGAGACTGTCTGTAGTACGATATAAACGAATGGAAGGCGGTAGTTTTCCAAAGCCGGTGTCAACTTTTGTCCACCGCAGTTGTGCATATCCGGGAATGCCTATGGCAACCGCTACCAGGCAGCAAAACAGGAACTTTATTCTCAAAGCAATAAGTTATTTTATTCAACCTTTCACCTGCCTTCTTTCTCCTTCAGCCACTGTTCCCTTCCATATCCGGGCACCACGTGACGATCGCTGTGATAGGAAGAACGCACCAGCGGACCACTCTCTACATAATCGAATCCCATTTCATAGCCGGCTTCGCGATAAGAAGCAAATTCATCAGGATGTACAAAGCGTTCCACGCGGAGGTGACGCGGTGTAGGTTGCAGGTATTGGCCTAACGTAATTACATCCACGCCGCTGTTGCGCAGGTCGCGCATGGTTTGCAATACTTCTTCGCGCGTTTCACCCAGTCCCAGCATAATGCCGCTCTTGGTGCGCATGCCGCCCTGTTTCAGCACTTTCAGCACTTCCATACTGCGGCGGTATTTGGCCTGGATGCGTACCTGGCGGGTGAGCCGTTCTACTGTTTCGATGTTATGCGACACCACTTCAGGCGCTGCGTCGATAATGCGTTGAATATTTTCTACTTGTCCTTTAAAATCGGGAATGAGTGTTTCGAGCGTTGTATCAGGATTCAATGCCTTAACGGCACGGATGGTATTGAACCAGATAATGCTGCCACCGTCTTTCAGCTCATCGCGGTCCACGGAGGTAATAACGGCATGTTTCACCTTCATGAGGTAAATGGCTTCCGCCACACGCTGCGGTTCGTCCCAATCCACAGGTTCGGGACGGCCGGTGGCAACGGCACAAAAGCCGCAACTCCGGGTGCATATATTTCCCAGGATCATGAAAGTGGCGGTGCCTTCGCCCCAGCATTCGCCCATATTGGGACAATTGCCGCTTTCGCAGATGGTGTGCAATTTATGGGTATCTACCAGGTTGCGCACCTGCTTGTAGCTTTCGCCGATAGGCAGCTTTACACGCAGCCAGTTGGGCTTTTTTACCCGTGTAGCAGATTCATCTATCTTGTTGATAACCGGTAATTCCTGCATAATCTGTCGTTTAATGATTGACCTTACGGGAATTGTATTACAAACTACAAGCGTTAAGGTTCAGAAGGCGAATGGATGCAAAGGTAATAAAGTATGAACAAGGTGCAAGGACGAAAGTAAGGAGCCGGGACCTTCAACTGGAATTTCCGCACATTTCAGTCGTACCGGTTCTGGCTGCTGAGGCAATTGCCACGGTTGGCTAAGCCGGAATTTTGCCTGCCTCAGTACCTGCTGCCTTCTCCCATCCTTGTCTTATATCACTTTCTTCTGCCTAACAAGAGGGTTATATACGCATTGAAGAAAAACTGTTTTTCCTTATTAAACGCCATTTGCGGAATCTTGCTGGAATAATATTCAGCGTTCAGCCCTACTTCAATGGCGGTAACGGTTTCATTGAACCGGCCATAATCAAACCGCAAGGCTGCTTTGGCAAATGCGCCCGGACGCACCATCACTTCATTCCAGCCAACTGTAAAACCCGAAGCGCCCTGTTCAAGATAATTGCTATCAATAATGGTGGGATATGTTTTGCGAACGCGTTGCCCGAAATTGTCTTCCACATCAACAAAATAAGGTTTTACCAGTCCGGCGCTCAATCCGCCGCTATACACGGCCATTACCGCCACGCCGTTTTTGTTGCCTTTACCGCCGATGATGCGTTGCTGGCCCATGCCAAATTTTACCTGGTAAAAATTATTCAGCTTGCCGTAGATAAGACTGTTGAAATTAAAGCCGGATAACAGCGAAGTGCGTTTTTCTTTCTTGTGCTTTTTTTCATTGATTTCAATCTGGAAGATCGTCGCCACACGATTGCTTTTAAAGCGGCCCCATTCGTAAGAAAGCCCATATCCGTCGGTGGACAACTTTATTCCAAAGGCATTTTGTTTATTGAAAATAATTTCACCTTCTTCCTGTAGTTTCAACAGATTGTTGATGCGCTCGCGCTTTGCTTCTCTCTTGTCTTTTTTTGAAGTAGGCGATTTCGGACTGGGGTTGTCCTGCGCCCAAATTCCCGTTGCTAATAAACTAACCAGGGCTGACAAAACGATTTTCTTCACCGGCTATGTTTTAATTATTAAACGTAAATTTAAGGTAAAAATTCACAATGACCTCTACTGTAGTGTACGAAGGAAATCTCCGAACGGTTTGTACGCATGTAAGATCCGGTACCGTAATTGAAACTGACGCTCCCCCGGACAACCAGGGACTGGGCGAACGCTTCTCCCCCACCGACCTGGTGGCCACTGCCCTGGGCAGCTGTATGCTGACCATTATGGGTATCAAAGCCCGTGATATGCAGGTAGATCTCTCGGGCGTAAAAATTGAAGTGGAAAAGATTATGAAGTCCGATCCCCGCCGTATTGGTGGTATTAATTTAACCTTTCATATACCCGAAACCCTCGAGCTGAACGCCAAACAAAAGACCATACTCGAAAATGCCGCCCGCACCTGCCCGGTGATGTACAGCATCCATCCCGATATTGCGGTGAATGTGGTATTTGCGTGGAATGAGGAGCAGGTGGAAAAATAATGTTAACATCCTGTAAGGTGTGCCGCGTTGCCAGACAGCGCGGCACACCTTCAGGCTCTCAGTAGCTGTCCGCCAGCGGACAGGTCTCCTTGTCCAGTTCTGTTTCGATGGTATGATGTTCAAAATGGTAATCCTGTAAAATAGCTTTTACCTGGTCTTTCACGGCAATAATCTGTTCTAACGCATCAATGTTTTGCAGTTTAATGTGCGTGGTAAACACATGGTGCTCTCCCTCCAGCGACCATACATGCGTATGATGCAGAGAGTGCACATGCGGCAATTGCAGTATGCGGTCTTTAATGGCTTCTATATTGATTCCCGATGGAACGGCTTGCAGGAATATCATTAGTGTTTCCCGCAGGCGCATTACTACATTCCAGAGTATGTAAAGCGTTATCAGCAGCGATAGCGCAGGGTCCAGGTAATTGATGTCAGTAAACAGCAACACAATGGCCACGATCAGCACGGCGATCCAGCCCAGCACATCTTCCACGAGGTGCCAGGAAACCACGCGTTCATTCAGTGATTTTCCTTTGCTCAGTTTCCAGGCGGCATAGCCGTTTACCGCAACACCGATGATGGCAAACACGATCATGCCGGCTGCATTAGATGGTTCCGGCACTAATATTCGTTGTATCGCTTCCGTTATAACAAATACAGACCCGGCAATCAGCACCAGGCTGTTGATGAGCGCGCCGAGCAGCGAATACCGCCGGTATCCATACGAGAACCGCGCATTGGACTGCTGACCGGATTTTTTTTGCAGGTACCAGGAAATGCCAAGCGAAAAGCTGTCGCCCAGGTCGTGGAGCGCATCGCTGAGAATGGCTACACTGTTTACGTATAAACCGCCAATTGCTTCGAACAGGGTAAAACCCAGATTTAACAAGAAGGCAATCCTGATGTTATTGCCCGCATGGGAATGGGTATGATTATGCTGGTGTGCCATGATGCCTGTAACGGGTTTACAGGATGTAAAGGTACAGGCTTGATAGCTTGATGGTTTTTCAATTAAATGGGATTAGTTTATACGAAAACGGAACCGGGTATGGTTGGTGATTATCCACTGCAATAACGTGGTAATAATCTTGTGTATAGCACCATATTTTTAATATGCCAGGACCGGCTGCTGCTGCAGTAGCCATTTGCACCTACACCACCTTCAATTTTACCTCCTGCACCGAATTTTTCAATACCATATTGCCCACTGCACAATCCAGGCATTTCTTTTGATCGCAATACCTGTTCTTTAATTCAATCAGCGCCTGTGAGTCAAATGCGCTGTGATTGGCAATGCCTATGCCTTTGAACCCTGCTGTGATGATATTGTTCTCAGCGGCAATTTCCTCCAGCCATTGAATGGTGCGTTCGGTATACAGGGGGTCGCTGTGCAATTGTCCCCAGGAAAACACCAACGGAACAACTGTATTGATGATAATATTATCGATCATCTGGTTGCCCAGTTTTTTCGGTTTATACCGCGCCTGTTCACCGAAATTGTAATGATAGTCCCAAAAGCCGGAAGCGGTTACAGACAGCAGGTCCCTGATGCCCGCAAGCGTAGCCGTTTCTTTAAATGCCGAAAACAAATGAGCGGAAGTATGCACCAGCATGGCCAGTTGGGCCAGCCGCACCGTGGGAAAGGATGAAGGTCGCATGCGAAGGAAATGCACCGGTTGCCGTACGGGTTGCAACTGGTATTTTTTGCGGTAAAAAGTATATTCCTGTATCAGCATTTGCCCATAGTCTTCCCATAAGTGATTTTCCAGTAAGCCGGCTTGCCCCAGCAATAAGGCTTCCAGTTGATGCAACTGGTTTTTATGTTTCGCTAATAAATTCAGCGGCAGACTGCGGGCAATACATTCAAAAGCGGCCGCATTGACCGTGATGCCGAAATTCCGGGCCAGTAACCACCAGCAGGTTTCATCCCAATGCTGGTTATTTTCCAACAGACAGGCATACACAATGGCGGCTTTGCGTTGCAAACGCTCTGCCAGCAGGCGCTCTTTCCACGAGGCCCATACCAGTTTGCTTACGGTACGAGCCTGTCGCCCGCAGGGAATAAACTGCCCGTTATTTAACCAGTCTTCATATTGCTGGAGTAAGATTTTCGGAACGCGGTCGCGGAGGGAAAAAACCGGGATATTGCCGGCGGCGTCTGCCAAATCATTTTCCCATACAACATGTAGCATTACATTGCTGTAGTTCCGGTCTTCGGCGTGACCGTGTTTGCGCCAGTCAGAGGCTTTTATATGTAGTTCTACATGTCCTGCCCATACGGTGTTGTCTATACGTATTCTGGCTTCCAGGAAATCCGGTCCCTGGTTGGTATTAGGCGAACCAGGGTGAATGATTTCAAAAGGTTCCCCGCTTTCGAGCGTAAGGAGTTGGCGATTGAAATATTGAAACTGCCAGATGAATTGCAATAGTCTTTCCGTCATACAATGAGTTTGCGGGTTGAATAAATGCGATGGGAAAGGTTTGGAATTCCAAATCCTTTATTGAGCAAGCGGAAAGGATAGAGAAGGCAGATAAATTTATGTGTAGGAAGGTGTTAGGACAAATGCAATAGCTTCTTTCTTACAAAACATTTATAGACACGACCGGTTACTATTCACCCTTTTTAGATTTTCAATTTTTTCGATACAAATCTTTTCCGTTAATTCCTGTAATACTTCTACTCGTGCAATGAGCCATGGTGCATCTGAAGGCTTCTCCGTAACCACCAATATATCATAATCACTTTTATACTGGAAGGTGACACCAGGTTCCCGGTATGTATCATCTATCCAGTTGCCGCGGGCATGGCTGCCGACCAAAATAATCATTTCCGGTTTTACCCGCTCTTTGATCACTTCAGTAATTAAGGCGAGGTCTTCCTGTTTTGATGCAGGAAGACGTTGGAGAGATGTTTTCATATTGATTGCATTGCGGTTAATGAAAGTTGGGTCTTTTCATACTTATGCAGCCAAATGTAGGAGAAAAACAACATGCAAGTGATACTTGGGATATGCGTAGACGTAACTATTTTTCCACAGGTTGGAATTCGAAGTTGGGAGAAGTGGTGGTGAAGGAAATTTTGGAATGATTACTGCAGCCCCCCATCCAGGTAGTAATTGTTGCCAAGGTAAGATCGTGCTGCGCCCCCGCCAGCGGGGGATAGACAGGGTTTTTGATGTTGCAAAGGACCGGTAGCGTTCAGGATGGTCAGAGTTGGGGGGGGAATTGTTCAAGAGCCCTTACTACCCTGCTTACGGGCAAACCCATTACATTGTAAAAATCACCGTGAATGCTTTTGATGCCTATTACCCCAATCCACTCCTGAATGGCATAAGCGCCCGCTTTGTCGTAAGGCTGGTATTTTTCTACGTAAAAACGCACCTGGTCTGGTGTAAGCTCATGAAACCAAACTTCAGTAAGATCGGCAAAAGCAATTTCCTGTTGGCCATCGGTGATGACAACTCCGGTGATTACTTCGTGTTTTTTTCCTGATAACTGCAGCAGAATGTTAATAGCATCTGCTTCATCAACCGGTTTGCCGATAATTTTTCCATTCAATACTACCACGGTATCTGCAGCTAATATGGGTGTGCCCTTGTTTTCAAAACGTTGGAACAGGGCGCTTTCCCTTACGGCTTTTGCTTTTTGCCTTGCTATATATACCGGCACTTCAGTCACCGGCAGATCAGCGGGATAGTGTTCATCGGTAGGTTGAACAATCACATCAAACGGCACTTCGGCCCATTCCAGTAATTGTTTGCGGCGCGGACTTTGAGAAGCGAGTACAATGGGTTTATAACACATGTCTACAGGTACAATTTGAAAAAAAGCATGGACAAAATTCCGGTGAGCATCACAAATTTCAATCCATTGCTGATATGATGAAAATCTTCGGGAATGGAAGCATGATATAATTTCCGCAACAGGTACATCAGTGGAACAATGATCAGCACCGTGCAATACAAAGCCGGCCACCACCATTGAAACGGCAAAACATATACCTGTATCACCACCAGTGTGGCAATCAGCACCACCATCCACGTAGCAGCAAATACCTTCGAAGCATTTACGCCCCATACAATCGGCATGGTGCGACAACCATAGCGCGCATCGCCCGGCAAATCTTCCATATCCTTGATCACTTCACGAATAACGGAGATGATAAAAGCAAAACCGGCATAGAGAAATGTCAGTCGTACGAGCTTGGTTTTATCCACCGCACCATACATGGCGTTGTTCTTCGCAAGCATGTAATACGTAAGCAGTCCAATCACCAGCACCACCCAGGCAGTGAGCACACTGATGATGATGTTGCCGCTGAGCATGCGTTTCTTGAAAGTGGTGGAATAAAACCAAAGCGCCAGCACACAACCGGTATTGGCAAAACCCAGCCACCAGGCGCCTGTTTTGTATCCTAAATAAAAACTGCACGCAATGCCGAGCATCGACAGCGCCATATGCCACACGATGGCCCAGCGCCGGCGGATATGTTTTTCTACCACCAGCTTTTGAGGTTTGTTGATAAGATCAATATTGAGGTCGAAATAATCGTTGATAATATAACCTGCTGCGGCAATCAATACAGAAGCCACCAAAAGCAACACAAATTGCAGCGTGCTCATGACGGGTGGCGCTCCAGCATTTTGCAATATGGGCAATACGATGGAATACTGGAACAGCAACTGCGTCATGGCTATGAAGAGCAGGTTCAGTGACCGGACAAGGCGCAAAAAAGCAACCAGTAATTTCATCTGATGTTTTTTATATGGCGGTATACCTAAACCGTCAATAACGTTGCTGTACGCGGAAAGCGTCTACACGCCCGCTTTCCGGTGGCAACGAATTACCTGCTCCGCGTGTCTGTATACAGTTCCCAATGATTATTGAGTTTTAAGACTTTTTCTATTACGTCCCGCACGCAACCTTGTCCGCCGGGTACGGGCGAAATATACAAAGCAGCGCCGCGGATTTCGGGGGCGGCATCAGCGGGACAACAGGGCATACCTGCATATTGCAACACTTCGTAGTCAGGAATATCATCACCCATGAATAAAATTTCATTCCACCCGAGGCTGTGCTGTTGCATATACTGGTCCAGCTTTTCCTTTTTGTTCACCACCTGCATGTACACATCCGTAATGCCCAGTTTATTCAACCGCGTGCCCACCGGTTCCGAATAGCCCCCGGAGATCACCGCCACCCTGTATCCTTTTTTTACGGCCAGTTGCAGCGCATAACCATCTTTAATATTCATTCGCCGCACAAATTGCCCGTCAGGGAAAATAAACAATCCACCGTCTGTCAGTACGCCGTCCAGGTCGAATACAAATGTGGTGATCTGTTTGAAGCGATCTAATATAGTCATGGGTATTTTATTGGAGGAACCCGGAAGCACCAGGATGCGTGGTCGCATGATTAATTGTCATGCCTGTGAATCCCGTACCCGTCCTTCCCCGTGCAAAAATAGCAGTTAATACCAGATAGGGAAATGTGACCGAAAATAAAAACGTCCCGTTGCATCGCCGGCAACGGGACGTTCAAATATTATCAGTACGCCGAATTATTTCGTGTTGTACACAAGGTTCTTTTGCACAATCATATCATTGATCACATTCACTGCTTCTTCCAGGTAAATGTTGGTGCGGAGGTTCTTGACCCATTGATTGAATCTTTCCAGCTTGGCACTGTCGTATTCCAGCCGTTTGATATCTTCTTCCAATGGTTCCACATTCAGTTCCTGCGTGAGCTTGTTCAGGCTTTCAATCTGCTTTACCACTTCATTGATCTTCTTCTGTTCTTCCTGGTATTTTTTCAGGTTCAGCGAATACACTTTATCATCCTGTTTGGCCAGCCATTGCGCTTTTTCCCGGATCAGGTTAAAGGCCTGGTTGTTCTTCAGCCGTTCGCTGCTGGCTTTTTTGATGGGCGCCAGTTCAAGGCCATATTTCCAGCGATTGTACTGAGCGCTCGGAATTTCATCCCAGGGCAAAGCACCCGGGTTGTCTTTCTCGCGCAGTTTGGAATATTCAAACAGATCGGGTAAAGCTATATCAGACGCTACACCGCGCAGTTGGGTGGAACCGCCATTTACCCGGTAGAATTTTTGCAGGGTGAGTTTGAGCGTTCCCAGTTCGCTGTTGGGATCGAGGAAGCCCATGGTTTTGTCGAGACCGATATTGCGCTGCACCGTTCCTTTGCCGTAGGTTGACGAACTGCCGATGATCACACCACGATCGTAGTCCTGGATGGCGGCAGCAAATATTTCAGAAGCAGAAGCGCTGAATTCGTCCACCATTACAGCCAGCGGGCCATCATATAATACGCTCTTATCGCGATCATAATAGATTTGTGGTTTGCCGCCACGTTCTTTTACCTGTACAATGGGACCGCCTTCGAGAAACAGTCCTACCATCTGCACCACATCATACAGGGAACCGCCGCCATTGCTGCGCAGGTCCATGATAATGCCGTCTACCTTCTGTTCTTTCAGCTTGATGATTTCCTTGCGTACGTCTTCAGAACAGCGCGGGCCTTTGGGATTATCGAAGTCTGCATAAAACTCAGGCAGGTATATAAAGCCGATCTTGCTGTTGCCGCTGTTGATGATGGCGCTGCGGGCGAATGTTTCGTCCTGGATGATTTCATCGCGGATCAGCGAGATGGTTTTTACGGTGCCATCGGTTTTACGAACCGTCAAGCGTACTTCGGTGCCTTTTTTACCACGGATCAATTTAACCGCATCTTCTACGGCAAAACCGGTAAGTTCTACCGGCTCGCCACTACCCTGCGCCACTTTGATGATGGCATCCCCAATGGTAAATTCTCCCGATTTCCAGGCGGGACTGCCGGTAATCAGTGAAGTGATTTTGATGAAGCCATCTTCTTCCCGCAAGGCAGCGCCGATACCGAAGAAGCGGCCGCTCATCTGTTCATCGAAATATCTCTTATCAACTGGTGGAAAGAACGTGGTATGCGGGTCCATCGCCTCGGTGATCGTTTTCACATATTCATTGAAGCGATCGTCTTCATTGTGCAGTTTCGATTTCATGCGTTCGAAATTGCGGCGCATGATTTTGAGCACTGCTTCCCGCGCCTCTTTTTCCAGTTCTTCGTCGGATTTAACTTCGAAGTCTTTTTGACCTTTATTTTTTTCACGACGTTCCAGCAGATCTGCATAGCGTTCCAGCACCATAAACTTCAACCGCTTGCGCCACGCTTCGCGGCGTTCGGCTTCGTTTTTGGGAAAATCCAGCTGATCAGCATTCAGGTTTACCGTTTCATCTTTGCTGAAATCAAAAGGCTTTTCCAAAATGCTGGTAAAGATCTCTTCAATTTCCGGTACACGCTTCTTGTAGATTTCCGATACAGCGGGAACAAACTGAACACTGCCACCGAGTATCTCATCATCGATCTTTGTTTCGTACTTCTTCAGTTGCTGGATGTCGGACTGGAGGAGAATATTCTTTTGTACGTCAATTTTTTGGGCGAGATATTTTTTGAAGATATCTTTAGAGAAGTGGTCATCGATTTTTCGGGGACTGTAATGGTTCTCCGTCAGCATCTCTCCCACATTATGCAATATCTTCTCATATTTCGACGGTGGATTTCCACCACCTAATCCAAAAGTTCGGAAGGCTACTATCAAACCGGCACCAAGGATTAGCAACACAACAGGCAGATTCTTTGTTTTCAACATAGAGCGTAGAACTTTAGACATGTGATCAAAAATAACGATAAAAAGATTGGGTTGTTGCAGGCCCGGAGTAATATTAACATTGGGTTGCGTCAATTAAATTACACACAATCTGCGAAAGGTGGAAGTATAAACGGGAAGGATATGGCAAGTGGCGCCAAGCCAATGGAAGTGGTGAATAGGGCGCATTGAATGGTATATGATGGCGCCGGGTATGTGAAAGTTTTTAGCAATAAGGGTTTTCCCTATCGATATTAGCCGTCATCTATACACTTAAAAAAAGCATCCCGGACCAAAGATGATCCGGGATTGGGCGGGTGACTGATGGGTCTCGAACCCACGACCCTCAGAACCACAATCTGATGCTCTAACCAACTGAGCTACAGTCACCGTAACAGACCGCAAAAGTAGATGAATTCTGTTTTTTTGCAAAATCATTCCTGCTATAATTTTTGCATCCTGATTTCTCCTTTCTTTGCAGGCCGGATTATGATGGAGGGGCTCCCCCTCACACCCGCCTTTAAAAAATTTGTACTGGTATGAATTGGTTGTTTCTGATTATCCCTGTTATTTCTGCATTTATTGGATGGATTACCAACTGGATCGCTATTAAAATGTTGTTTCATCCCCGTAAACCGGTACGGGTTCTGGGCATCCCCTTCCAGGGTATTTTTCCGAAAAGACAACGCCAGTTTGCGGAAAAGCTGGGTAAACTGGTGAGCAATGAACTGCTTTCTTATACCGATATTGAACAGAAAGTAACCAACCCTGAAAACCTGAAAAAGCTGTTGCCGGTAGTGGAAGGCCATATTGACCAGTTCCTGCGGCAAAAGCTGAGCGATGTTTTCCCGGTGATCAGTATGTTCATCGGCGACAAAACCATCAATCAGTTGAAGGAAGTTTTCATGAGTGAACTGGAACAGTTGTTTCCCGTGCTCATGAAAAACTATATGGTAAACCTGAAACAGGAGCTCGACCTGGAACGCATCGTTATAGAAAAAGTAAGCGCTTTTTCCACCGATAAACTCGAATCCATTCTCTACCAGATCATGGCCAAAGAATTTCGCTTTATTGAACTGCTCGGCGCCATACTTGGTTTTATTATAGGTGTGGTGCAGGTGCTCATTACACTGCTGTTGGCATGATAGCTCCAAAAACCAACATCTGCCCCCCTTTTCATTCCATTCATCAAAATGTCATTTCACTGTCACAAGTAACCGGCCAATTTTGCGTCTAATGGGCGTCAATTGCAACCCAACCATGGACCAATTATTCGTCCGTCCCTTCACAATCAATACATTAGTAATGAAAAAGCTTGTAGTGACCCTGACCTGCGTTTGTTCGGTGCTTACCTTATTCAGCCAGATTCCCGGAGGTCCGCCTGCCCGTGGCGGTCGCGGAGGGATGGGCGGCGCCCAGGCCAATATCGGCCGGTTTTACGGAAAAATCGTTGATGAAAAGAACAAAGCCATAGAAGCGGCTTCTGTGCAACTGTTCATGAGCCAGTTTGACCCGGCTACCCGCCAGCGTAAAGACACCATCATTGCCGGAATGCTTACCAAGGGCAACGGCGACTTCAGCCTGGAAAACCTTCCCCTGTTTGGCAATTACCGGCTCGTGGTAACAGCCATCGGGTATAAAACCATAGAACAAAAAGTAGCTTTCGAATTGAAACCAGGCGCCGGCAGAGATATGAGCCAGGCCATGGCTGCCGTTGACAAAGACCTCGGCAACATCAAACTCGAAATCGATAACAAAGTACTGGAAAGCGTGACGGTGACCGGCTCCCGGCCCATGATTGAAATGGGCATTGACCGTAAAATTTTCAACGTAGAAAAGAATATTACTTCCGCCGGCGGTACAGCAGTTGATGTGATGCGCAATGTTCCCTCCATTAATGTAGACATCGACGGGAATGTAACCTTACGCAACGCAGCACCACAGGTATTTGTAGATGGCCGGCCCACTACCCTCTCGCTCGACCAGATACCGGCCGATGCCATCCAGAGCATTGAAATCATCACCAACCCTTCTGCCAAGTACGATGCCAGCGGCGGACAATCGGGTATATTAAATATTGTATTGAAGAAAAACCGGAAGACCGGTTACAATGGGGGCATCCGCGCCGGTATAGATTCCCGCGCGCGTATCAACGCCGGTGGCGACCTGAACGTGCGACAGGGAAAGATCAATGTATTTGCAAACGGCAATTATAACCAGCGCAAATCGAAAAGCTGGGGCGAAACAGACCGCCTGAATACGTTGCTGAACCCGCCCATCGAAACCATTCAGCGGAACAACAGCCAGTTCAACGGCTCCTTTGCCTTCGGCCGCATAGGATTGGATTATTTTATCGACAACCGCAATACCATCACCATTTCACAATCGATTGTGAATGGCGATTTCCGTTTCGATAACCGCAACAATGCTTTTGTAGATACAATGGGTATTGCAGAAGAAACACAATACCGCAATACGCTCGGCAAAAACCATTTCCGCAATTACGGCACCCAACTCGGCTTTAAACACCTGTTTGCCCAACCCGGCAAGGAATGGACGGCCGATGTGACCTATAACCGCAGCCGCAATAACAACCACAGCGATATCCGCTCACGCAGCTTCTATGACGAAGCACAGCAAAATCCCAAAACCAGTGAACTGCTGCAAGGTGTGCGGGGTGGCGGACGAAATGATTTCCTGGTGGTGCAAACGGATTTTGTAAATCCCATCAACGAAAACATGAAATGGGAAGCAGGGTTACGGGCACAGATGAGAACATCCGAAAGCTTCCAGAATAATTATTTCAATGAAGTGTTTCAACCCGGACTGAGCAACAGCTTTGAATATACCGATTATGTATATGCGGGATATGTGACGTTCTCACAAAAGGTTAAAGACAATTTCAGTTACCAGGTAGGACTGCGCGCCGAAAGCAGCAGCTATGATGGCGAACAGTTGGGCAAAGGCAGCTACAGCAACAGTTATCCCATCAGCCTGTTTCCAAGCGTGTTCCTTACGCGCAGTTTTGAAGGCCGGCAGGACCTGCAACTGAACTACAGCCGCCGCATCAACCGCCCGAACTTTTTCCAGTTGATGCCCAATACCGATTACAGCGATCCGTTGAACTACAACACCGGTAACCCCGATCTGAAACCGGAGTTCACGCATTCACTTGAATTGTCGTACCAGAAAACCTATGGCAACAACAATACTTTCCTGGCTACGGTATTCGGTAAATACACCACCGACCTTATTTCCCGCTACCAGAACTGGGGCCAACTGGGTCAAAGCAACGACTCCGCCTTCATATCTACCTGGGTGAATGCGGCGAGTGCCTACGCTGCAGGACTGGAACTGGTGTTTCGCAACAACTGGACAAAATGGTGGGACATGAACCTGAGCAGCAACGTGTATTATTCCAGCATTAAAGGCGATAATGTACTGGCCGATCTCGAGAACGACCGCACCAGTTGGTCGGCCAAGATGAACAATACCTTTAAAATGCCTAAGGGCTGGAGCATACAAATCAGCGGCGAATACCAGGGCAAGAGTGCCCTGCCTGTAACCACCAGCAACAGCGGCAATGAAAGAGGTGGTGGTCGCGGCGGATTTATGGGAGGCCCTCCTTCCACCACACAAGGCTACGTAGACGCCAATTACGGGGTGGATATGGGATTGCGCAAAGACATCCCGATCAAAAAGAACACCCTCTCTGTGTCGGTTAACTGGAACGATATTTTCCGCACCCGCCGGTATTTTGTGCATTCGGAGGCTACAGGTTTTGTGCAGGACGACTGGCGGAGAAGAGACCCGCAGATCGTACGGCTCAACCTCAACTATCGCTTCGGTAAATTTGATGCGGCCTTGTTCAAACGCAAGAATATGCGCAGCGAAGCCGAAGGCATGCAAAATGGTATGCAGGGCATGCAGCAATAATACAGCTCAGGTTGCCTTGGCACAGGTACAGCAATAATTTGAGACAGTTATAGAAAACAACATGCAACATAAAATGAAAACTACATGATGAATGTTGCAGGGGGCTGAAATTTCAGCCCCTTTTTTGTAGCTTGCCGCATCAAGTGCCAAACCACAGGAAGCGCGGAAGTTGTACCGAGCCTGATTACTTCCCGGAATTCCTGACTGTGGGACGAAATCAAATATGCAACTACTTACCTATCTCGCACTCGGCGACTCATACACCATTGGTGAAGGTGTACCGGTATATGAAAACTTCCCTTATCAAACGGTGCATATGCTCCGGAGAGCTGGCTATCCGTTCCTGGCGCCGGAGATTGTAGCGCGCACGGGCTGGACTACCGATGAATTAAAAGAAGGCATTGCCAATACGCCGTTGCTGGAATCGTACCAGTTTGTATCGCTGCTTATTGGTGTCAACAACCAATACAGGGGGCGAAGCGCGGAAGAATATGGCCGCCATTTTGCGCTGCTGTTGCAGCAAGCGCTTTCTTTTGCGGGGAACAATGCACAACGGGTGTTTGTATTGTCCATTCCCGATTGGGGCGTTACACCATTTGCCGAAGGCCGCGACCGGGCGGCAATTGCCAGGGAAATCGATCTGTTTAATGAAAAGGCGCAGCAGATAACGCAGCAGGCAGGTATAACCTTTATTGATATTACGCCCGGCACCCGCGAAGCCGCTACGGATGCAAGTTTGCTGGCAGGCGATCAATTGCATCCTTCCGGTAAGGAATATGCACGCTGGGCAGTAAAGCTGGCGGCTGCTATTAAAGACGTTTTGTAACCCCCCCGAAGGCTGAATCAAATACGTCCCGGAATCTTTAAGGTCCAAACCACTACCACTTCTTACCCTGATATTGTATATTTATTGTGCAGCTTTATAGTACAGCGCACATCCCTTAAATCTGGCAACATGCAAAGACTGAATGGCCGCGAGATTTTTTCCGGAATCCTGTTGTTATTTATCTCATCCGTTTACCTGTTTATTTTACTCACAGACTGGTTTTCCGCTTATGGCGATGCCTGGCGTGCCCTTAAAGGTATGTTCCAGGTAAATACCGAAGCCCTGAAAATGACCTTCCGGCGGCTGTTTGTCATTGTACCGGGATTGACAGGAGGTATTCTCCTGCTACGGCAAAGAACAACCGGCTGGATTCTCAGCTTTTCCACCTTACTGTTTCATTCCGGATTGGCGCTCTACCTTTTTACCAAAAGTTTTGCGCTGCTGGAGAGGGATGTCCTTTTCATCTTCATTTGCCTGGGTATCCTTTTATTGCTGTTGGCTACTATTTTCCTGCTCTTCCCTCCCACCCTCAAAAAATTCAGGGTCGGCAAGCGTACTATCTTACCAACCCTGGTGCTTTTCATGGCGTTGATTGCAGTGACTTTCTTTTTATAACATCATAACAGGTCTTCCTCCCGAATGCGGTATCGCTCCTTGATTTTACGCATCACTTCGTCCATGGATGGCCGGTGGTCACGCGGATTCCACTCACCACGCTCCCATTTTTCCAACTCTTCGTCGATGTGCTTTTGCTGCAAGGAAGTCATTTTTTCCACCAGCATGTCCGACATTTCCTTTTGTTTCCGATAAAATGCGCGGCGCTTTTCCAGCGTCAGTTCTTTGTCTTTGCGCATATCATTTTCGCTGGCGGCCATGCTCAGCAATTCTTCTTTTGCCAGGGCAATATCATATGGCCCCACGGGCATGATCAGTTTGGAAAGTATGGGTCCTACTTCAATCAGGATGATCAGCAGCGATAGCAACAAACTTGTCCAGAACACACTGCTTTCCTCGCCGGCCAGGTCAGACAAAGCTTTGTTTCTCTCCAGGAAGCCCACATTAGCCCGGGTGATGGCTTCGTATTGTTTGCGTTTGTCTTCAATACCTACACGCGCACTGGCCAGCAGACTGTCCTGCTTCCGGATATCGCTATCGAGTTGCTGCAATTCGGGGGTATATTGCTCCAGTGCTTTCCGGTAAGCTTCCTGTTTCAATAGAGTAAGTCTTTGAATGCCGCGTTGCATGGAGCCTCCTGTTCCGTCTGCTTCGCGTACGTATGCCTGTTGTAACCGATGCAAAGTATCTTCAATACTGTGTTTACGGGTAAGCAGGCGGTTGCGTTCAGCCTCTGTGGTCATCAGCAAAGCCTGGTTTTCCAGTTGCAGCAGGCTGTCGTTCAACTGCATCTTCTTGTGATTGTTCTCTACAAGCTTGGTATCGATTTCCTTTTCGAAAATTTTCAATTCAAGCGGGCGGGCAATGGTGATACCGATCAGCACGGCGAGCGCTATACGCGGTACTGCCATCCAGAACTGCCGGCGTTTGCTTACGCCATATTTGCGCATGGTGCTTACCAGGAAACGGTCGAAATTGAAAATGATAAGGCCCCAGGTTAATCCAAACAAAATGGTCCATATCCAGTTGTTGAATATGCTGTATACGGCATAGCCTGCAGACAGGCTGGCCAATACAAAAGTGGCCAGTATTACACCTCCCAGCCCGGAATACTTGCTGTGTTCTGAAGGAAATTGTTTCAGCAGGCTCTGGTGCGCGCCGGCGCACCACCATAAGAAGTTGTTGTCCGATTTTTTTCCGCTTCCCGTAGAAAATGAATCGTAGGTATACAAGCCACTATCATGGCCCGTGTTGTTGACTGCCATAAAATGTTAACAGGTTGTAGTGAATGTAAAGTTGGTTGAAGCGGAAACAGTAGAGTAACGCCGGAACCGGGCATTAATTGTCAATGAAAAGTGAAAAGCGATTACCAACCCAACGCCACTTTTGTGGCCATCGTTCCCATTACCCCTATTACGAGCCAGCCGGCAACGTACATCCAGCGGGGATGCTGATAACTGCCTGTGATGCGTTGCTGCGATGCAGCCAGCAACAACAACGCCAGCGCCACCGGTAAAATAAAACCATTCACCGTACCGGCCACAATGAGCAAGGGCACAGGCGCTCTTCCTGCTACAATGAAAATAAGCGTACTCACAATAATAAACAGGAAGGTGGCGGTTTTTGCATGTTTATCTATCAGCGGATGCAAACCTCTCAGGAAAGAAACGGAAGTGTATGCCGATCCCACCACCGAAGTAATGGCCGCGCACCATAGCACCATGCCAAACATGGTATACCCCACCGTTCCGGCGGCAATGCGAAATACAGCAGCGGGCGGATTGCCGGCATCCAGCGTTGCCCCGGTCATTACCACGCCCAGTGCCGCCAGGAACAACAGGATGCGCATCACCCCGGCCACCAGTATGGCGGTAACACTGCTGCGGGTTACCTGCGGCAAAGCCGCCTGCCCTTTGATGCCGGCATCGAGCAACCGGTGCGCGCCTGCAAAACTGATATACCCGCCTACTGTGCCGCCTACCAGGGTAACAATGGCGGCAATATCGGTTTCCTGCGGTAAAAAACTATGCCGAATAGCCTGAACAACGGGTGGATTGGACCGGAAAGCCACATAAAGCGTTAACCCGATCATTACAAAACCCAGCACCCGGGTAAACCAATCCATTGCTCGTCCAGCCTCCTTTACACCGAAAATAAACAACGCGATCAGCGCGCTGATTACGGCGCCCAATACCGGTTTATTGGGATCGGCATCCAGGTGAAACACCACATCCATGCCCAAACCCGCGCCTGCAATATTGCCTATGTTAAACGCCAGGCCGCCAATGGCAATCAGCACCGCCAGCACATGTCCCATACCCGGCAGCAGGCGGTTGGCCACATCCTGCGCCCGCATTTCGCTGACGGTTACAATACGCCAGATATTCACCTGCGCCGCAATGTCCAGCACAATGGAAATAAGAATCACAAACCCAAAACTGGTGAGCAATTGCTGGGTAAATACCGTTGTTTGTGTGATGAAACCTGGCCCGATAGCAGAAGTTGCCATCAGGAAAGCGGCGCCTGCAAGGGCATGTCGTGAAGATGAAGGCGTTGTCAAGGGATAGCGTTACAGGGTTTAAGCGTCTTGTAAAAATATAAATCGTGATTGATTACGGCGCTGCGATCCTAACCTCATGCTGGCACAGTGCATGATGAATTGCTTTGGCAAAAGCAACAGCGTGTGCACCATCGCCATGAATGCAGATGGAATCTGTTTTTACTGAAATTAACTTCTTATTATACGTATATACAGTATCGTTAGTTGCCAGTTGTAAAGCCTGTTGCACTGCAAGGTCAGTATCTTCAATCAACGCACCGGGTTGTTTCCGTGGGGTCAGTTGGCCGTTATCCTGGTAGGTCCTGTCGGCAAAAGCTTCTGCCACAAAACGCAATTTATATTGTTGCGCGGTGGTTTCCATCACACTGCCGCTCAATCCGTATAGCATCAGGTTAGGGTCCGTTTCCCGTATAGCAGCACAAATACATGCAGCAGTCACAGGATCTGCTGCAGCGCGGTTATACAAGGCGCCATGTGGTTTTACGTGATGCAGTGAAACGCCGGCCCGGGTACACAAGCGCTGTAGCATTTTTATTTGCGCTGCGACCAATGCAGTCAGTTGTTCTGGTTGCACCAGGGTATGCAGTACATCTGTGCGGCCAAAATTTTCCCGGTCAGGATAAGAAGGATGCGCGCCGATGGCTATATTATGTTTTAGCGCCAGCGCTATGGTAGCCTGCATGGTGTTTTCATCTCCGGCATGATACCCGCAGGCAATGTTTACCGAAGAGATATAAGGCATAATGTCCGCATCATGCGGGTAGCCTTCGCCCATATCGCAATTGAGGTCTACGATTGACACACCTGTTGATTCAGTTGGGTTATACAGGAAAGTTGCAAGATATTCAGTTCCTGTTGCATGGCCATGAGCAGTTCTTCGGCCATGGCTATATCGACCAGGGTAAAATGAATGCAGTCGCTGGGACGCAGTTGCGCCAGTTTGGGAAAATGCGCGGAAATTACATGCCCGATGCGCGGGTAACCACCAGCCGTCTGGTGATCGGCCATCAATACAATGAGTTGCCCATCGGGCAACAACTGCATGGTGCCAAAATGCACACCGGAGGAGACCAGTTCTGTTTTTTCATTTCTCACCAGTGGTACACCTTTCAACCGGTATCCCATACGATCACTATGGGGATGAATGATAAAATTGTTCTCAAGCAGTTCTATGCGGCATTGTTCTTCCAGTTGGTCCCATTCATTGCCTCTGATAAAAAACAGCTCATTCGGATATTGATAGGTTTTACCGGTGGCGGCTTTCCACCGCAACACCCGGTAATCTTTGCCTTCTTTGAGCAAAGCGGGAAAATAAATGCTGCTTTCGCGGAACGACAGTTCATCACCTTTCTCCAGTTTTCTCCCTTCATGCCCGCCGGCGCCCGCCTTGAGGTTGGTGCTATAACTCTGCAACCACTTGTCTGCGTTGAAACCGCCGTGTACAGCGAGATAGCAACGGGCGCCCCATTGCAAACGTGGAAAATGCAATACGGTATTTTTTCTTACCACGATCGGCCGCCAGAGTGGTAACGGTTCATCGTTCAGTGTGGGGGTGAAATCAGCGCCGGTCAGACTGATCAGGGCGTTTTGTTCAAACAGTATCTGCGGACCGGGAAAATGAATTTCCATTACGGCTTCGGTGCTTTCATTGCCTACCAGCATGTTGGCCACACGTGCAGCATACGGGTCCATCACGCCGCCAGGATTAATGCCCCAGTTGCCGTAACCATACCGGCCCATGTCCTGTATGGTATCAAGAAGTCCGGGTTTGATGATAGATATCGACAATAGCTGGTTGGGTTGTGTTTCAATTTAACAATTTCTCCCTGAAAACACTTAGCCGTTCCTATTCAAGCTTTCAAACTCCTTGCCACTGATCCTGTAAAACTGCACCTCATCGCCCGGCTGCAACAGAACGGGTATTTCGGCGCAAGCATCGAACAATGGCTGTGGCGTACGGCCGATGATGTACCAGCCGCCCGGGCAGTGCAACGGGTAAATGCCTGTTTGTCTGCCGGTAATACCCACACTTCCCGCTTTTACCGGCACAGGCTGCGCCTTACGCGGTATATACAATTGTTCATGCGTAAGACCCATATAGGCAAAGCCTGGCAAAAAACCGATCATGTATACCCGGTAGCTGCGCGAAAGATGCAGCGTGATGAGTTTTTCAGGAGAAAGCTTCAATTGAGCGGCCGCGGCTTCCAGGTCTACACCATAACCGTCTTCGTAACATACAGGAATGCGGACAGTGCGCGTGGCTGTATCCGGCAATGCCTGCGCCTTATGGTACGCCGCTTCGAGGTATTGTTGTAAAAAAGCAAATACGGTATTTTCCGGGTGATGTGCTTTTTTTACGGCCACCGGATCATATACCAGCGTAACCGAACTGTAGGCAATACGGCAATCGAGCAAACCGGTGAACGGTTGTTGCAGAATCTGTTCCCGTATGGCCAGCACTTTCCGGTTGAGCGCCGGATCGATTACGTTGCCCAGGTCCAGCGTAATGGCAGCATCGCCTATAGAAAATATCCTGTATGGCGCATCGTGCAGGTGCATGGATAATTGAAGTTAATGACTATTCCCCATTCAATACCTGACAGAACAACCAGTTTCACCGCCAAACAGGCACATTTTCGTGCTGACCCTTATGCACCAATTTGTTGTTTTCAACGTTATACACTAAAATTGCACGCCGACAACCCGCCTGGCGAGAGATTTGTTATGGTGTTTTGCTTTTCAATTTTCTAATACAGTCCGCTCTACCGGCGTTTAGGGTGCACAGAGTTAAATTAATAGTAAACAAGCGATTTTTAGCAAGGGTGCTAAAAGAGAATAATACATTATGGCGAAGAATTTATTGATAGTGGAGTCTCCTGCGAAAGCCAAAACCATCGAAAAGATCCTCGGTGATGAATTCGAAGTAAAAAGTTGTTATGGGCATATCCGCGACCTCGAAAAGGAGGAAATGGGTATCGATATAAAGAACAATTATACGCCCCGCTACATTGTTCCTGAAGACAAGGAAAAGGTGGTGAAGGAACTGAAAAGCATTGCCAAAAAGGCCAACGAGGTATGGCTGGCAACGGATGAGGACCGTGAAGGGGAAGCCATCAGTTGGCATTTGTGCGAGGTTCTGGGCCTCGATCCCAAAACCACCAAGCGGATTGTTTTCCACGAAATTACCAAACCCGCCATCCGGAAAGCGGTGCAAAATCCCCGCACCGTTGATATGAACCTGGTGAATGCGCAGCAGGCGCGCCGTGTGCTGGACCGCATTGTGGGTTTTGAACTCAGCCCGGTATTGTGGCGCAAGATGAGCATGAAGAACAACCTCAGCGCCGGCCGCGTACAGAGCGTTGCAGTAAGGCTCATTGCAGAGCGGGAAAGAGAAATCAATGCATTTACACCAGTTAGTTCGTTCAAGATCGAAGCCCTGTTTACTGCAAAAGACAGCAGCGGCAAGAACGTAACATTCGGGGCTGAAGGAAAGAAATATTCGGGCGCTGAAGATGCAGAAGCTTTCCTGAGAAGCTGTATCGGCGCAAAATATACGGTATCGGACATACAGGTTAAACCTGCCAAAAAATCGCCGGCCGCTCCTTTCACCACTTCCACACTGCAACAGGAAGCATCGCGCAAACTGGGTTATTCTGTTAGCCGCACGATGCTGCTGGCGCAGAAACTGTACGAAAGCGGTAAGATCACCTACATGCGTACGGATAGTGTGAATCTGAGTGAAACAGCCATGGAAGATATCCGCAACCAGATCACCAGTCAGTACGGAAAAGAATATTACCAGGAACGCAGGTTCAAGAACAAAAACGAAAGCGCGCAGGAAGCACACGAAGCCATCAGGCCCACATATATGGAAAACACTACCGTGGAAGATGCCGACTGCCGCAAATTGTACGATCTCATCTGGAAACGCACCATGGCCTGCCAGATGGCCGATGCTGAACTGGAAAAAACCATTGCCAAAATCAATATCTCTACCAATAATGAAGAGTTAACGGCAAGTGGTGAAGTATTGAAGTTCGACGGTTTTCTGAAAGTGTATCGCGAAGGCCGCGACGACGAAGATGAAGAAGAACAACAGGACGGTATGCTGCCGCCGTTAACCGTGAGCCAGCAATTGCCGTTGAAAGAAATGAGAGCAGTGGAGCGCTTCACTCGTCCCCAGCCCCGTTATACGGAAGCTTCGCTGGTAAAAAAACTGGAAGAACTGGGCATTGGCCGTCCTTCCACCTATGCGCCCACGATCTCTACCATATTGAAAAGAGGCTATGTGGAGAAACGTGATAAGGAACCGATCAAACGCGACTTCCGCATATTTGTATTGAACAATGGTGAAATCAAAAAACTGACTGAACAGGAAAATACCGGGGCTGAAAAAGCCAAACTATTCCCTACCGATCTCGGACTGGTGGTGACGGATTTCCTGAAGCAGTATTTTGATGATATCATGGACTACGGTTTTACGGCACGCATTGAAGAAGAATTTGACCATGTGGCCGCCGGCAAACTGAAGTGGAACAGCATGATCGATGATTTCTATATTCCTTTCAAAAAGGATGTAGAAAAAACCATCGAAACAGCAGAGCGTATCAAAGGCGAAAGAGAGCTGGGCATCGATCCGCAAACCGGCAAGAAAGTGGTAGCACGCATGGGCCGGTATGGTCCGATGGTGCAGATCGGCAGTGTAGACGATGAAGAAAAACCGCAATTCGCCAAACTGAAAACCGGTCAGAGTATCGAGACCATCACGTTTGAAGAAGCGATGGAGTTGTTCAAACTGCCGCGCACGCTCGGACAATTTGAAGAGAAAGATGTGGTGGTGAACATCGGCCGTTTTGGCCCGTACATTGCGCACGATGGCAAATTCTATTCACTCGGCAAGGAATTTGATCCCTATACCATAACGCTCGAAGAAGCTATTCCCATTGTAGTGGAAAAGCGCGAAGCGAAAGAAAAACGCACCATCAAAGTTTTCGAAAAAGAAAAAATACAGGTGTTGCGTGGCCCGTACGGACCTTATATCAAACAGGGATTGCGCAATTACAAACTGAGCAAAGAGCAACAGGAAAGAGCGGAAGAACTGACGCTGGAAGAATGTTTGAAAACCATTGAAGAACTGAAAGCAAACCCGCCGAAGAAAGTGCCGAGGAAGAAGAAGGCGGGGTAAGGGGGCTGAATTGTTTGGATCTTTCACTGTAACATCCTACTGCTGTCAGGATAAGAAAATAATATATGCTTATCCTCAAATTCCACCTCACCGAAGAAGAATACTTCGACTACAACTATTACACCGCCTGGGCAGCGCCCAACAAGCGCAGTTACCGGATGCGCTATTATCTGAGCGTATTCCTGATCTATACGGCCATAGCCGCCTTATATGTTTTTACCATTCACAGTCACCGGATCCTTGTTGACCTCATCATCTTTTCAGTAATAGCCATTGTGTATTTTCTGCTGGTGCCGGTACTGATCAAGCGGTCCATTCGCCGACGCGTACGCGATATCCTGGCACAACCCGAAAACAGTCACGTGCTGGAAGCATCCGAAATCGTTTTGATGGATACCGGCATCATTGACAAAGACAATGCTTCCGAATCCCGCTATTCCTGGGAAGCTATTGTACGCAAGGCAGAAACGCCCACCTCCTGGTATCTGTATACGAATTCCTGGCATGCCATCGTTATACCAAAGCGGGTAGTCACCAACCCGCAGGACAAAGAGGAATTGCAACGCCTGTTCGATGAGCATTTGTCGCTCAGCTCAGAGTTTGCCAATCACGAAAACCTGTAAGCATTCGCTTTCACTTACCTGGTTATACAGGCACAAATGTGAATTTGTGGAAAAAAACTCTTAAAATATATTTTAAGTTGCCCGATCTTGACCACATTATACCATAAGGTCTGAAATTTGAAGTATAGAACAACAATGGAAGAAACCCGGGAAATATCAGCACTGTTTCATCTCATAGACGATCCTGATGAGGAAGTCTTCAATGCCGTGTCGTCCCGCATTATCGATTATGGTAAAGGAATTATTCCGAACCTGGAACATTTGTGGGAAAACACGATACGCGAAGATGTGCAGGAAAGGATCGAGCTGTTGATTCACCGGCTGCATTACCGTGATCTGACAGAAGAGTTTGAACAGTGGAATAAAAATATTCACCAGGACCTCCTCACCGGAGCGTTGCTGGTGGCGCGTTTCCAGTATCCTGATCTCGTTACAGCACAGGTATACCAGGACATTGAAAAATTGCGTCGCAATATCTGGCTCGAGTTGAATAATTATCTTACACCGCTGGAGCAGGTAAATATTCTCACCAGTATTTTGTACAATTATTTCAATCTGCGCGGCAGCGAAGTGGCGTACCAGCATCCGGAAGAGTTTCTGATCAACAAACAACTGGAAACCAAACGCGGCAACACCATTGCCAACGGTATCCTGTACCTGATATTAAGTGAACTGCTCGACGTGCCCGTACGGGCCATCAATATTCCGCGGCAGTTTGTGCTGGGTTATTTCAAATCTGATTACGATTACACGCGTCATACCGAAAACCCGCTGTACAAAACCGAGTTTTTTATTGACCCGCTCAGCGGACAGGTATTTACCCATAAGGATGTGGAAAATTATTTCAAGCGCATCAATGTGCCGCCTGTAGCCGCCTACTTCAAACCCATGAACAATAAAAAGGTGATTCAGACACTGCTGGAAGAATTCAGCAAATGTTTTGAAGATGAAAAGCACCGCTACAAACAGCAGGAACTGCTGGCGCTGGCAGAAATGATCAGTTCCAATGAATGAATAAAAAAGGCAGAAGTAATTGACTTCTGCCTTTAAATATTTGTTGTTCTTACTTTTACACGCCGAGACTCCATCCCTGTCGATATTCTCTCTTCACAAACTGGTTCGCTTCGTCAAAGTTGGTAATCTTCATGTTTTTGGCATCCCACAACAATTTTTTGCGACCGGGATATCCTTTTCCGTTAGGCCCTTTGATGTACCAGCTGCGGAGCGCCAGGTTGCCCATCAGTACCGTTTCGGTAAGCGGACCGGCATATTCAAACGGCGAACTGAGTTTCTTTTTACCATAACCGGCAATGCAGGCATTTACCCACTGCAGATAGTGACCTTCGGGCACGCGCTCAATGGTTTCTTTTACTTTCACTTCTTTGGTCCTTGAAGTGGGCAGTAAAGTCGGGTTCATACCGTAAGTGCCGCACATCATTTTACCTTTGGTGCCGATGATGAGCACACCGCAACCATCGCTGTCGCCAAACATTTCATCCGGGCCCAGTTCATCAGGACGTTCAGGTAAAATACCGCCGTCCATCCAGTACAGGTTTACGTCGGGTTTACCGTTCTGACCGGGGAATTTTATTTTGATGCTGGACGCGGCCGGGCAGCTTTCCGGATAGTAGGAAGGACGCCACATTTGTTCGTAAATGGTGGCAACGCTGCATTCCACTTCGCTGGGATAACCAAGGCCAACGGTCATAAAGGCCGGATCAATGAGGTGACATCCCATATCGCCCAATGCACCAGTACCGAATGACCAATAGCCGCGCCAGTTGAACGGAACATATTTTTCATGATATTCTTCCCACTGGGCAGGTCCGAGCCACAGGTCCCAGTCGAGTTCCCTGGGCACTTCTTCCTTTCCTTTCGGTTTGCCAAAACCCTGCGGCCATACCGGGCGGTTGGTCCATACATAGATTTTGGTGGCATCGCCGATCAGACCGGCCCGGTACCATTCCTGCATTTTGCGTACGCCATCGCCGGAAGCGCCCTGGTTGCCCATCTGGGTAACTACCTTGTAGCGCTTGGCCGCTTCCGTTAGCATGCGGGCTTCGTAAATATCGTGGGTGAGCGGTTTCTGTACGTATACGTGTTTGCCCAACTGCATGGCAGCAATGGTGGCCACGGCATGCGTATTGTCCGGCGTGGACACGGAAACCGCATCAATGTTTTTGCCTTCTTTTTCCAGCATTACGCGGTAATCCTTGTAGTAGCTGGCTTTGGGAAAGCGTTCGCGGCTTTTTGCAGCCTGGCGGTCGTCCACATCGCACAGCGAAACAATATTCACGTGCGGACTCTTGGCAAATTCAGTCAGGTCGCTGTAACCTTTGCCGCCTACGCCAATGCCGGCAATATTCAATTTATCGCTGGGCGCTACATAGCCGCGGCCCAGCACATGTCGCGGTACTATAAAAAAGCCCGCAGCCGCCAGGGAGGTATTCCGGATAAAGGCCCTTCGGGAATTTCCCTTGTTTGCTTTCTTCATATGCTTTTAAGATGAATTTGGTTGCTAATTCGATTTAGTTCTGCTAATATAGATTTTTTTTCGACACGATTCAGGTTGAGCAATTATATTGACCGGGGTCGGACTTTTTTTTACACAATTTGATTCCTTAGTGCAAAGCCTGGCTTAAATTTCCAGCTTCCAATTCCCCCTGTATTCCCTCTTCACAAACTGGTTGGCCGGTTCAAAATTCGTAATCTTCATCGCCTGCCCGTCCCATAGCAATTGTTTTCTTCCCGGATATCTTTTACCACCGCTGGCAGTAGTTTCACTGTAATTGAAACTCCTCACCGCCAGGTTGCCCATAAGCACTGTTTCGGTAAGTGGACCGGCTTCTGAAAATGGAGAACTGGTATAGGCGCCATATCCTTTGATGCAGGCATTGACCCATTGCGCCTGGTGACCATCCCATCCTCCCGGCACCAATGGTTTATCGGTGGCAGGCAGCGATACATCCGCCATTCTGCTGGTAGGCAATAAAGTGGGATTACGGCCAAACAAACCCGCCATCAGTTTTCCTTTGGTACCTTCAAACAAAATACCGCCATCGCCTTCACCCAGCTGTTGATCAGGCAATAATTCAGGCGGACGTTTGGGCATGATGCCGCCATCGTACCAGATCAGTTCCACCGCCGGTTTATTGCCGCGGGCAGGGAACTGGATATGGATTTTTGATGAAGGCGGATAACTGTCTGTATATACTGCTTCCTGGAAAAAGCCCGTCCATACACGGCCCACACTGCATTCTACCGCTACAGGATAACCGAGTTTCAATGCGCGGTAGGGAACATCCATAAAGTGGCAACCCATATCGCCCAGTGCCCCCGTGCCAAAATCAACCCAGCCCCGCCAGGTGGCCGGCAGGTAAGCAGGATGATAATCGCGCCAGGGCGCAGTGCCCAGCCACAGGTCCCAGTCCACTTCTTTGGGTACAGCATATTTGCCGGTGGGTGTAGCAATGCCTTGCGGCCATACGGGCCGGTTCGTCCATACATGCACGGTATGCACATCGCCAATGATGCCCTGTTCAATCCATGCTTCAACATTCCGGGTATCAGTTCCGCTGCTGCCCTGGTTGCCCATCTGGGTAACCACTTTGTATTTTTCAGCGGCTTGCGTTAATATGCGTGCTTCGTAAATATCGTGGGTAAGTGGTTTTTCGAGGTAGATATGTTTGCCCAGTTGCATGAAAGGCAGTGCCTGTACGGCATGCATGTGGTCGGGCGTACTGATAATTACCGCGTCGATTCGCTTTTCCTCTTTGGACAATAATTGTCGGAAATCGCGGTAATAAGGTGCTTTGTCGAATTGTTTTCTTACCGGTGCTGCCTGGCGGTCGTCCACATCACAAAGGGCCACAATATTGGCCACACCGCTTTTGTGTGCCATCTCTATATTCACAGTGCCCTTCCCTCCTACGCCAATGGCCGCAATATGCAGCTTATCGCTCGGCGCCACATACCCGCGTCCCAGCACATGACGAGGTACTATAAAAAATCCTGCTGCCGCCAGGGAGGTATCCCTGATAAAACGACGCCGGGATGCAGATTTCTTGTTCATACAGCAAGACAGTTTTTACCAAGCACTATACGCCAATACCAGGCACTCAATAAAAAGCAAATCACAAAAAGCAATCAACATAGACCGGACAAAAATGTACCGGGTTGCATCCGTTATTTTTTTCTTCGGGTGAATTTGTCTTTTGTGATTTGCCTGTTGTGATTTCTTTACGAAAGGTTTGCCTCCAGTGTAATCTCCATATTCAAAGCCTTACTTACCGGGCAATTGGCTTTCGCATCCTCCGCGCATTCCCTGAATTTGTCGGCAGCTATGCCCGGCACCTTCGCATTCAACACGAGATGAGAACTTTTGATTACGCCTTCTTCCAGCGTTACCGTAGCAGTTACTTCCAGCGATTCCGGTGTAAAACCAGCGCCGCCCAGTACAAAACTCAGCTTCATGGCAAAACAGCCGGCATGCGCGGCTGCAATGAGCTCCTCGGGATTGGTGCCTACACCCTGTTCAAATCTCGACAAATATGAGTACTGCATGTTTTCCAATGCCGTGCTTTGGGTGGTAAGCGTACCCTTTCCTTCTTTACCGGAGCCGTTCCAAACGGCTGTTGCTTTTCTTTTCATCTGTGTAATATTTATATTCGAAAATAATTGCGTTGATAAAAGCCTCCTTTTACGGCTGTGGGTTTAAATATTAGTGCTATTGGTTACGCTACTCCTCAATATTTTTGGTGCCTAAATAAAATACACCATGACGATAACCTGGGATGACTTTGCAAAAATCGACATCAGGGCCGGAACAATTACGGAAGTTACAGATTTTCCCAAAGCAAGGAAGCCTGCTTACCAGTTAACGGTTGATTTTGGGCCGCTGGGCATTAAAAAATCATCGGCCCAGATCACAGCCTTTTACAGTAAAGAAGAACTGGTTGGCAGGCAGGTAATCGCTGTAGTGAACTTTCCACCCAAACAAATTGCCAATTTCCTGAGCGAATGCCTCATATTGGGCATTTATACTGATAAAAATGAAGTAGTTTTATTGCAGCCGGAAAGGAAAGTAGAGAATGGATGGAAGATCGGGTGAGCAGCCATGAACAACTTCACTACATATTATCAATCACCTGTTGGACTGCTGCGCATCAGCGGCACCGAACATTTCATCAGTGAAGTAAGTTTTGTTGACAATCCCGATGAAATTGTCGACAATACCGGTAAAGAACAGCTGCCTCCGCTGGCCATACAGGCCATCGAACAGCTGATCCAGTATTTTCATGGCAACAGAAGGGTGTTTGAATTGCCCCTTAGTCAGCCGGGCACTGAATTTCAGCAAAAGGTATGGCATGAGTTGCTGAATATTCCATTCGGCAAAACGATCAGTTACCTCGAACTCTCACGCCGCCTGGGCGACCCCAAAGCTATCCGCGCTGTAGCTGCAGCCAATGGTAAAAACCAGTTGGCCATTATCGTTCCCTGTCATCGCGTAATTGGTTCCAACCGTGAACTGGTGGGTTATGCAGGCGGTTTGTGGCGAAAAAAATGGTTGCTCGATCACGAAAACAAAGTAGCGAATGGCGTTCAAACGCTTTTTTAGATAAACCGCAACGGCACAGCTTTTGAAAGCAGTGCCAATATATCTTTGTCAATTCATAAGGCACCGCATGGCGGCAAGAATTTCATTACTACAGGGCGATATCACCCAAGTTGCAACCGATGCCATTGTGAACGCAGCCAACAGTTCGCTTATGGGAGGTGGTGGCGTGGATGGCGCCATCCATCGTGCCGGTGGTCCGGCTATCCTGGAAGAATGCCAGAAAATTGTGGACAGACAGGGAGGTTGTCCTACCGGCGAAGCAGTGATTACTACTGCCGGTAAACTCCCCGCTAAATTTGTGATCCATACGGTTGGCCCGGTATGGAATGGTGGTAATAAAAGTGAAAGGGAGTTACTTGCTTCCTGCTACAAAAACTCGCTGCTATTGGGATTGCAGCATGATGTGCGCAGTATCGCTTTTCCGAATATCAGCACCGGCATTTACCGGTTTCCTAAAGAAGCAGCAGCGGTAATCGCCCTACGCGAAGTGAAACTGTTCATTGCAACCCACCAGGCGCCCGACGAAGTGATTTTTGTTTGTTTCGACCACGAAAATTATGCCTTGTACCAGCAATTGCTGAAAGAAGCGTAACAGTACGCTTTCACACCAACACAACAAAAGAACCAATATATCATATGCCATTTAAAGCACTTTGGGTTACTGAAAAGAACGGAGGAAAATTTGAAAGGAATATTATTGAACGATCGGTAGATGACCTGCCGCCGGGCGATGTATTGATTGCTGTGCATTATTCTTCGCTGAACTATAAGGATGCGCTCTCCGCTACGGGCAATAAAGGCATTACCCGCAAATTTCCTCACACTCCAGGCATTGATGCTGCAGGTGTGGTGGAACTGAGCCGTAGCGACAAATTTGCCGTTGGCGATGAAGTACTGGTTACCGGTTATGATCTGGGTATGAATACCGCAGGCGGCTTTGGGCAATTCATTCGCGTACCCGCTGAGTGGGTAGTGATGAAACCGCAGGCCTATACGCTCAAGGAATGTATGATCATTGGCACGGCCGGTTTCACTGCCGCCATGGGATTATACAAAATGCAGTTGCTGGAACAAACACCGGAAAAGGGTCCCATTGTAGTTACCGGCTCCACCGGCGGTGTGGGCAGCCTGGCAGTTGCCCTGCTTTCCAAAGCAGGATTTGAAGTAGTGGCCGTTACAGGTAAACCCAACGCATGGGAATATTTGCAACATCTCGGCGCCGCCCGCATGGAAGGTCGTGATTATGTAAATGACCAATCGGGCAAGGCGCTGATCAAATCACAATGGGCAGGCGCCATCGATACAGTGGGTGGCAATACACTGGTGACCCTGCTCAAAGGTTGCAAAGGTGATGGCTGTGTGGTGTGCACCGGGCTGGTAAGTTCGCCCAAACTGGACGCCACCGTATATCCGTTTATCCTGAATGGTGTGAACCTGCTGGGCATAGGTTCCGCAGAAACGCCCATGACCACGCGACTGGCCATTTGGGAAAGACTGTCCGATGCCTGGAACATCAAGGATAAACTGCATGCCATTGCCAAAGAAGTAACGCTGGAAGAACTCAACAGCACCTATATTGACCAGATCCTGCAAGGAAAGATTATGGGCAGGGTCGTTGTAAATCTGCTTGACTAAACCCCATGGACCTGCTGCACTGGAAAATTATCAACATCATCGACGAAACACCCGAAACGAAAACCTATGTACTGGAAGCAACGGACAACCGCGCAGTGTCCTATGATGCCGGTCAGTTTCTCACCTTCCTGATACCCTTTCGTGGCAGGGAGATCCGGCGTTCCTATTCGCTTTCGTCAACACCAGGCGTAGATAAGCACGTAAGCATCACCGTTAAGAAAAAGATTAACGGTGAATTGTCCCGCTATATTCATGAGAACTGGCACAAAGGCACCCTGGTGACCAGCATCGCTCCTGCCGGATTGTTCCGTATAGCAACCAGGCCCGATGCCAGGCGGCATTTTTATTTTATTGCTGCCGGCAGTGGTATTGTGCCGGTGTTTTCACTGTTGAAGAAAGTATTGCACTTTGAACCGGGCAGCAGGGCAACCCTGATTTACCAGAACTACGACGAAGCGCATATCATTTTTCATACATCGTTACAACAACTGGAAAAGCAGTTTGGAGACCGCTTTCACCGCATCGATCTCTTAAGCCGGCCGCTGCATGCGCAACACAAACCACACCGGCTAAACAATGCCCTGCTGGAAGGATTGATCCGCGCTACGCATCATCTGAATGACACGACCCTGTTTTATACCTGCGGTCCCCTGCTGTTTATGAAAATGGTGGAATTTACTGTGCGCGTAATGGGATTTGCTGCCGAGCAGGTGCGCAAAGAAAATTTTACGGTAGACACCATACCACCGCCGCCATTTACGCTTGAACCGGCGCCGCGCCAGGTGACGGTGCATTACGGGCAGGAAACATTTCGTTTTACTTCGGCCTGGCCACGTACCATTTTGCAGGCGGCGTTGGATAATCATATTGCATTGCCCTATAGCTGCCGGGGAGGAAGGTGCTCTTCGTGCGTGGCGCGCTGTGTGAGTGGGTCTGTAAAGATGAGCATTAATGATGTACTAACGGACAAGGATATGCGGGAAGGGCTGGTGCTTACGTGTGTGGGATATGCGGAGACGGATGTGGTGCTGGAGTTTTGAACCGGCGATGCTGCACGCTGCTTCACTTTAATTTCTTAATAAAACAAACCAGTCTTTCCGCCTCGGTAAAGCCAATGGCTTTGTGAAAATCAATGTTCATCTGGTTTTCTAATTCTGAATCAGACCCCATTTCAGTGCATCCTTTTTCTTTTGCCCAGGCTTCTGCAGCAGCTACCAATTGGGCAGCAACCCCTTTGCGGCGGTATGGTTCCGTTACGTAGATACCTTCAATGTAGCCCACGGGACTGGTTTCACTGCCTTCTACATAATCATGCCGCAGGGTAACCATAATAAAACCCTGGTAAGCGCCATCGTGGCTTTTGTACAACATCATTGCTGCCCGCTCTTTGTCCAGTACACTGATTTCCCGATACAGGTTGGCCCGGGGCACTTCATTCCATAATTGCATCGCCAGGTCGGCACAGGCATCCATATTGGATGGGTTGAGCATTTCGATCATACAAGTATAGTGATGAGCATGTTATAGTAGCAAGCTTTACTCATTTCAACGATTCAGCTGAAAACGCCAGCGGCAGCAGCATACCTGCATGGGGTATAACATAGATTTTACCTTCCATACCTCCAAGCACCAGACGGATCGGGTGATTGGCCCTGTTTTCAAACTCCTGCAGCGATTGCCGGCAAATGCCGCAGGGGGCAATGGGTTGATCGGATGGAGCGGCTGCAGACTGATAGCTGATAGCGATGGCCTCTATGGGTACATTCGGATACAGCGAAGCAGCAGCGGCCAACACTACCCTTTCTGCGCATAGTCCTGCAGGAAAGGAAGCATTTTCCTGGTTAGTGCCGGCCACAATTTCTCCATTGGCCATTTTTGCCACAGCGCCCACGAGGAAATTGGAATAAGGCGCATACGCCTGTTCCGTTACAGCCCGCGCCTCTTCCAGCAGCCAGGCATCGTCTTTACCCAACTCTTCGATACTGTCGTATACTTCGAAGGAAAACTTGTACTCCTCTTTTTTCATGATGACACGAATGTACGTCCGCGCATTACGCGAATGCTATTGGTGAATGAAAAACCTGCGTTATTCAGGGAAACGGGTGGTTGATGGCACGTTCGTGAATGCGGTCAACAGCTGCATCAGTTGCGAGGAACTCCTATCCATCGCTGCCTCATAGGTTCATTATGGGCAAGCGATCATTCCCGTCAATGGATGGTTTTGAACAACCGCTTCCATCTCGGGCCGCCCTCCCAGCTCATCCAGATGAGCCAGGCTTCGCCAACGATATGATCTTCCGGCACGAACCCCCAGTAACGGCTGTCCTGCGACCGGTGACGGTTATCGCCCATCATCCAGTAGTAGTTCATTTTAAAAGTATAGGTGGTAGCTTCCTTGCCGTTGATGAAAATTTTGCCATCCCTTTCTTCCCATTCGTTGTTTTCATATACACGGATAGCGCGCTTGTAAAAAGCGATATTCTGTTTATTCAACTCAATGGTGGCTCCTTTTTTGGGTACCCATAATTTGCCGAATTCATCCACCGTCCAGGTGGCCACCGATGTATCGCGCGGAAAAATGCGTGGATCAAATCCCGTGTCCAGCTTCATTTCCATACTGACCACACCCGGTATTTGCTTCACTTTTTCCGCTTCTTCCAGCGTGAGATTGAGTATGTAACTGTTGCTGCTGCCATCCGTCAGATAATCGCTGTTATCCTGGATCCTGATGCCTGCTTCACGCAGTTCGATTTCGCTCAGCAGGCGATTGGTGGTTACCCTGTATTCAGTAGCGGCGGTAGGGCTGATAAATGCTTTTTCACCGTTTACATACAGGATGCCCGAGCGGATCTCTATGGTATCGCCCGGAATGCCCACGCAACGTTTGATATAATTTTCCCGCTTGTCAACCGGGCGGGTTACTACCGTATATTTATCCCATACAATCTGCCTGGCCCGTTCAGCAGCCACCGCGTTCAAACGCTCCTCATCATTGGGAAACTGGTTGCGCAACAGGCGGCGCTGGCGTTGTTCCTCCTCCAGCAGGATATCGTAATACGGGTCCATGGAATCATATTCCTTCGTAAGCGTATCGCCTGCAGGGAAATTGAATACCACTACATCGTTGCGCTTTACAGGGCTTTCAAACCAGCGCGTATAGGGCAGCTGAACAACTTCCGTATAACTTTTGATATTCAGTCCGGGTATGGTATGATGCACAAACGGCACGGCCAGCGGGGTATTGGGAATCCGGGGGCCGTAACTCAGTTTGCTCACAAAAAGAAAATCATTCACCAGCAACGTTTTCTCCATCGACCCGGTAGGAATGGTATAGGCCTCAAAGATGAAAATCCGGATAAGGGTGGCGGCTACCACGGCAAACACGCCGGCATCGATCCATTCGCGGGCAGTGGTTTTGCGGTGGTTTTTTACTGCCTCGAAACCGAGAAATTTTTCATGCGGTTTGGAACCCAGGTAGGGAAAATACAGAAAGGCCACCAGGGCCGCAGCGGCATGCTCCAGGAAACCGAATTTGCCAAACAACTTAACCCATTCCACCAGCAGCCACATGCTGATAAACCATCCTACAATGGGTATGAACTGCCAGAAAAACCAGTGTTTGTGAATGCGGGCGGCTTTAACAATTTCCCATGTATTCAGAAAAGGTACAAATGCTTTCCAGGCAGGGATCCCGGCTTTCTTGAACATTTTGTATAACCCGTACGAAGGGAGCAATACAATGAGCAGTGAAATCAAAATTATTACCAACAGGTCGTGTGAACTCATTCCCGAGCTTTTTATAAATGCGTATGTTCATGGGTTATAACACTTGAAACCCATTTAAAATCTGTTTAACCCACTTAACGCGAATATGTGCGATTTTCTGCGAATATCGCGCATTGGGGGCCAAATTTACGGTAATATTTGGTGTTCAGGGCATTAATGCTGATCAGTGGTTGGTTGCCCTCCCGTAGCCGGCCACGCGGTAAACTAATAACTGATTTTCAAACAAATTAACAACTGCCACCAAACACTATTTGAACGAATGTGTAAGTTGTAATATCTTTCGTTTTGTTACAGACGTATGAATTGTTTTTCTATACGTGATATAGAAAACCTGACCGGCATAAAGGCCCACACCCTCCGGATGTGGGAGCAACGGTACCAGCTGTGCTGCTGCAAACGCAGGCGCAGCAGGCACCGGTTTTACGATAATGAAGACCTGAAATACATCCTCCGGATCGCGTACCTGTACAATAATGGTTACAAGATTTCGCAGATAGTCGGTTTTTCCGAGGAGGAAATCAGGCGCCTTGCCCTGGAACTGAGAGAGAACAGCGACAATTCCGATATATATATTAATCAACTGACGGAAGCTGCCATTGACCTCGATCAGCCCCGTTTTGAAAAATTATTGCACACACTGGTATTGCATGCAGGATTTGAAAAGAGCGTGCTCAAAGTGTTGTTCCCTTTGCTCAAACGCATTGGGGTGCTGTGGCTTACCGGCCATGTAATACCCGCGCAGGAACATTTTGCCAGCGCCCTGATTCTGAAAAAAATGATGCTGGCAATAGATGGGCTGGAAAAACCGGTTTATACCGGCGGCCGCCTGGTGTTGCTGTTCACGCCTACCGGGGAGTTGCATGAAATTCCTCTCCTTTTCATGCAATACATGCTGAAGAAAAATGGCGTGCCTTATATCTATCTTGGCAAGAATGTGAGCCTCGAGATGTTGCAATGGATCTGCTGCAGGCACCCGGTAACACAATTGTATTTCCACGTCATTACGAACCTGACGAAGTGCGATATGAAAGAATATGTGTGCAAATTATCGCAACGCTTCCCCGATAAGGAAATCGTGTTTTCCGGTTCACATGCCTGCCAGTGCCATGGAGCACCGGTGAACGTGCGCCGGCTGGGATGTCATGAAGAGATGATGGCGTTTTGCCAGGAGCATGCGCAACCCATCAACAAAGCCGCCATTTAGCAGTGAACATTGCACTATTTTCGCGGCAATACATACATCTGCACATCGTCCACATTTATCGTCTTACCCGATAGTATGATCAATCTTTCCACCACATTGCGCAGTTCACGAATATTACCGGTCCAGTTGTGTTGTTTCAATGCTTCCAGTGCTTCCTTATCAATCGTTTTACGGGCAATGCCGTAATCGGAACAAATATCCGTGAGGAATTTGTCTACCAGCAAAGGAATATCGTCTCTCCGGTCGTTGAGTGAAGGCACGTGTATGATGATAACGCTTAAACGATGGTAGAGGTCGAGACGGAAATTCTTCTCATCTACTTCTTTCAGCAAATCTTTATTGGTAGCGGCAATTACCCTTACATCCACATTGATGTCCTTATCGCCGCCCACCCTGGTGATCTTTCCTTCCTGCAATGCCCGCAGCACTTTGGCCTGCGCATTGAGGCTCATATCACCAATTTCATCGAGGAAGAGCGTACCGCCATGCGCCTGTTCAAATTTTCCGATACGTTGTTTTACTGCAGAAGTGAAAGAGCCTTTTTCATGACCAAATAACTCACTTTCGATCAGTTCACTGGGAATGGCCGCGCAGTTCACTTCCACCAGCGGGCCCGAAGCACGGTTGCTCTTTTCATGTACCCAACGCGCCACGAGTTCCTTCCCCACCCCGTTTTCACCGGTAATCAGGATACGCGCGTCCGTAGGCGCTACTTTATCGATGGTTTCTTTGATCTTGATGATAGGGCCTGATTCGCCGATCATTTCCTCCACCTTACTCACTTTCCTTTTCAACACCTTCGTTTCCGCCACCAGGTTGGTCTTATCCATGGCATTGCGGATGGTGATCAGCAAACGGTTCAGGTCTGGCGGTTTGGAGATGTAATCATAGGCCCCTTTCTTTACAGCTTCCACGGCCGTTTCAATGGTACCATGGCCGGATATCATGATCACAGGCACATCCGGGTTGGCTTCCCGCGCCTTATCGAGAAATTCTATGCCATCGAGTTTGGGCATCTTGATGTCACACAACACCACATCGTAATTCTTCTCCTTGAACCGCTTCAGGCCTTCTTCACCATCGCCCGCTTCTTCTATTTTGTAGCCTTCATATGAAAGGATTTCAGACAAAGTCTTCCGGATTGCTTTCTCATCATCAATTATCAGAATGTTTGACATAAGTTTTTAACAGGCTTTTGCTATGGAAAAATTGGAGGGGCAACTCTCATCACGAAGCTCAAAAATAACCAATATGCAGGTTCAAAGATTCTTTCCTGTCATTTTCCCCTTTTTCCTCAGTTGTTTTTCCTCCCCGTCCCATTCTTTTAAAAATGCCGGTGTTGCCCCTGGCGTGATGGAAGGGGTAACCATCAACTGCCCGTTTCAACCTTTTAAAATTATCGGCATTGTCCCGGGTGCGATGGAGGGGGTAACGATCAGCAAACAGGTGGCCGATATACCGCCGCCTGAAGGATATACCCGCATGCAGGCTGATGCAAAATCTTTTGCAGCCTGGTTGCGCAAGGTGCTCCTGAAGTCAGACAGCCGCGTATACCTGTACAACGGGCAGCTAAAAAGCAACCAGCAGGCGCAGTATGCAGTGCTCAACATCCCGGTGGGCAGGAAAGACCTGCAGCAATGTGCCGATGCCGTGATGCGCCTGCGGGCGGAATACCTGTATGAGCACAACCGGCTGCCGGAGATTTCCTTTTCTGATAATAATGGTAAAAAATACAATTGTCCGAAGCAGGCAGACCGCCAGCAGTTTGAGCGCTACCTCGAACAGGTTTTTACCTGGTGCGGCACGGCTTCGCTCGAAAAGCAACTGGTGGCCGTGCAGCAATTTACCGATATCCAACCGGGCGATGTACTGGTCCGCGGCGGGTTTCCCGGCCATGCGGTGATTGTTATGGATATGGCGCAAAACAGCGAAGGTCATAAAGCCTATTTGCTGGCACAAAGCTATATGCCTGCCCAGGACATCCATATCCTGAAAAATCCCCGTAACGAAGAGATTTCACCATGGCATTTCGCAGAAGATAAAAACCTGATTTACAGCCCGGAATGGACATTTTCTCCAAAAGAATTAAAAAGATGGCCGGGAGAAGAGTAATAACAGCTTGCAAATGCCGTTTTAGGATATTATTTTAGGACCGATATCTTTTGCAAAACCCAGTTAAAAAACAGTAACTATGAAAGCTCACGCGAACGTTCGCAATGAACCTTCAGTTAGTCCCGTCATTAAAAAGGTGGCTATTCTGGGAGGATTCGCCTTAACCTGCATGTGGTTATTCCTGGAATTCTGCTCTACCATAATGAACTTATTCCAATAATAAACTGATTGAATATAGAGCAAGCAATTGCCCCGCTTACGCGGGGCTTCTGTTTTTTGTATGAAAAGATAAAAGGGTTGAATTGTATTATGGACACAATTCAACCCTTCATCATTGTATTATTAACCGTTTATTTCTGCAAATACATCACCTCTTTTACCAGCTTGATGGTGCGCGGCACATCGGGCAATGCAGCCGCTACGAGGTTGGGCGCATAGTGGAGCGGTGCATCGGCGGCGGTAATGCGGCGAATGGGCGCATCGAGATAATCGAACCCTTCTTTCTGAATGCGGTAAGCCAGTTCAGAAGATACCGAACACATAGGCCATTGTTCTTCCACGATCACCAGGCGGTTGGTTTTCTTTACGCTTTCCAGTACGGTCATCCAGTCGAGCGGACGGATGGTGCGGAGGTCAACCACTTCGGCACTGATATTTTCTTTTTCCAATTCAGCAGCAGCAGCCAGGGCCACTTTCATCATTTTGTTGTACGATACAATGGTCACATCGCTACCCTGCTTTTTCACATCGGCCTTGCCAATGGGAATGAGGTATTCTTCTTCGGGCACCTCCCCTTTATCGCCATACATCACTTCACTTTCCATGAACATCACCGGGTCGTCGTCGCGGATGGCCGATTTCAGCAATCCTTTTGCATCGTAGGGGTTCGACGGAGAGATTACCTTGATACCGGGAATGTTGGCATAATAGCTTTCAAAAGCGGTGGAGTGCTGGGCGCCCAACTGACCGGCAGAACCGTTAGGTCCGCGGAAAACGATGGGACAACCAATTTGTCCACCACTCATTGCCAACATTTTAGAAGCTGTATTTAAAATTTGATCTAAAGCCAGCACAGCGAAGTTCCAGGTCATGAATTCCACAATAGGACGCAAGCCGTTTTGAGCAGCGCCCACACCGATACCGGCAAAACCGAGTTCGGAAATGGGGGTATCGATCACTCTTTTGGGACCGAATTCTGCCAGCATGCCCTGGCTCACTTTATAAGCGCCATTGTATTCAGCTACTTCTTCACCCATTAAAAACACGCGCTCATCTCTTCTCATTTCTTCCGACATCGCTTCGCGCAAAGCATCGCGAAATGCAATAATTCTTGCCATTCCTGTAATGTTTATAAAAAATTACCGCAACGGATAAAAACTATGGTCTGTTGCGGGCACGCAAAATTATTGGTTGAGAAGCAGATAAACAAATATTGCCGGGAGAGTATAATGGATTGGAGGTGATTGGTTTTATTGTTACGCTGGCTATTCACCCCAACTTTCCGCCCACAGGTCAAAGAAATTTTAAATGGGCACACGCCGCAGGTAGGTTTGTGTGAAAACAATCATATGGGCACTCCAACGGTTCGACAAGCTTACCTGGACTGGCTGCGCATCATGGCCATCATCGGGGTTTTGGTTTTTCATGCAGCCATGGCCTTTGTGGCCGAATGGGAATGGCATATCAAGAACAAAGAAACCAGTTACCTGCTGCTGGAATTTAATTTCTGGCTGAGCCGGTTTCGCATGCCATTGTTGTTTTTCATCTCCGGGGCCGTTTGCTTTTTTATTATACAAAAGAAAAGTGGCGGACAATTTATCGGCCTGCGTTTCCGGCGACTCTTTCTTCCATTATTATTTGGCATGCTGATCGTGGTGCCCCCGCAGGTGTACCTGGAAAGAGTGACACAAGGCTATACCGGCAATTACCTGCAGTTTTATGGTACGCTGTTTACTACCGGCGCCTACCCTGCCGGCAACCTGAGCTGGCATCACCTGTGGTTTATCCTGTACCTTTTTGTATACGATGTGGTATGCGCGCCGCTGTTTGTGTGGACGCTGAGCGAAAAAGGTAAAAATTGGTTGCAACGCCTCCACTGGCTGTCCAAAGGGAAAAATATTTACCTGCTTATGCTGCCTTCCGTTATATGGCGTACAAGCCTTACCCTGCGTTTTCCTTCTACCCATGATTTTATCAACGATTGGTGCGACTTGTTTTATTGGTTGTTTTTCCTGTTGGCGGGGTTTCTGTGCATTACACAATCCGGGCTGATGGACAGTCTCGAACGCAACCGGCGCACTTCGTTGGCGCTGGCCTTTCTTACTTTCATAGCCATCAACGTAGTCCGCTGGAATGATAGTGAACCATGGGATACCTTACTAAACTGGCGGAGCGATGGGCGAACCTATGCTTACCTGTCGCTGTATGCTATTACCGCCTGGTGCTGGGTGTTTGCGGCCATCGGGTATGGAAAAAAATACCTCAACAGGACCCACCGCATATTGCAATATGCCAACGAAGCCGTATATCCCTTTTACATTTTACACCAAACCATCATTGTAGTGATTGTATTTTATGTGGTGCAGGTGGAAGAAAGCATCCTGGCAAAATACCTGTTCACAACAGTGCTATCGCTGCTGGTTTCCATGTTGATCTATCATTTGTTCATCCGGCCATATGGAGTGATGCGCTTTTTGTTTGGTATGAAACCTAAAACAAAGGCTACACGAAAGGAACTGCCAACTGAACCGGAGAAAGCTGCACCCACCATCATTGCAGCAGAAGCAATACAAATATCGTAACTTGAAAAAGGCAGCATGAAATACTTTACTCGTTATATATCGCCCGGCTTATTCGGATTGCTGATCTACGCCACCATACGCATCCTGAACGACACCGTGTCGGGGTTTAAATTCTGGCAGCGTCCGTGGCCAATCAGCGCCATTGAGATCTTGTTTTGCCTGGCATCCGGGTATCTGTTGTTTTTTGTGTTTGACCGGCTGTTCCGGTACTTTGATAAGGACCTGGCCAAATCGGTGGGATATAAAACGGTGTTGCGTGAATTGCTATGGGTATGTATTGCTACGGAAGTATGCACCAACCTCCTTATCACGCCCATGGTGGCACTGACAGACGATGGACTCTCGTGGGGCGATGTGGCCGCCATCAATATCATTCCCCTGCTGTATTGCATGCTGTATTACGCTATTGTGCGAAGCAATAAATTACTGCAAGCCTATGTGCTCAATAAAATGCTGCTGGAAAAAATAAGCAATGACCAGTTGCAGACAGAACTGAAATTTCTGAAGGCCCAATATCATCCGCATTTTTTGTTCAATGCGCTGAATACCGTGTATTTCCAGATGGATGAAGATGTGCAGGCAGCCAAGAAAAGCATCGAGCAATTTTCAGAACTGCTCCGTTATCAACTGTACGATCAACGGCAACAGGTGCCGGTAAGCCAGGAGATTGCCTATCTGAAAAACTTCATAGAATTGCAGCAGGTTAGAAGCAGTGAGCGATTACAATTGCAGGTGGAATTTGACGCTACGCTGAACGGTCAGCAGGTATACCCGCTGCTGTTTCTGCCTCTGGTTGAAAATGCGTTCAAATATGTGGGCGGGGAATATCGCTTGTATATCGGCGCATCGGCCAATGAAAAAGAAATCACCTTTCGCGTGGAGAATTCTTTACCTGAAGCGTACGATACAGTAATGAAAGCAAACAAGGGCAATGGCATCGGGTTGGAAAACCTGCGCCGGCGACTGGCATTGCTCTACCCGGGCAAACATCGCCTGGTAACAGAAAAAAGAGACAATACATTTTTTGCAGCGATGCATCTTACACTACAATAACAGCAGCATGAAACCAACCATTTCGTGTATAATAGTGGATGATGAGCCGGTGGCCCGGAAGGGATTGCAGGGGTATGTGGAAAAGATCGATTTCCTGTTGCTGAAAGGTGTATGCGAAAATATGCTGCAACTGAATTCCCTGCTGAAAGAACAGCCCGTAGACCTGTTGCTGCTCGATATAGAAATGCCCTATATTACCGGTATCGATTTCCTGCGCAATACGCCCCGGCCGCCCAAAGTAATTTTCACCACTGCCTATGAACAATATGCCCTGCAAGGATATGAACTGGATGTGCTGGATTACCTGCTCAAACCTATTTCCTTCGACCGGTTTCTGAAGGCGGCCAACAAGGCATATGATTATTTTCGTCCCGAACAGCCACGCGACCAGCAGTATATTTTTGTAAAAGCCGATGGCAGGTTGGAAAAGATCAGCTTCAGTGATATTTTATTTATTGAAGCGCTGGAAAATTATGTAGCCATTTACACCCCTGCCCGAAAAGTGATTACACACTCCACGTTAAAAGCCATACAGGAAACGCTGCCAACGGCACAGTTTATTCAACCGCATAAGTCGTACCTCGTAAACATTGGTCATATCAGCTCCATTGAAGGCAACACCCTGCATGTAGGCACGTACCAGGTGCCCATATCGAAATACCTGAAGGAAGCCATTCTGGAAAAGATTGTAAACAATAAACTGCTGAAGCGTTAGCGTAGTGCGTGCAGCATGTAAATTTCCGACAGCACGTAGACGCCTTGCACCGTTGCCCAATTTTTGCCGCCTTTAATCACTCACTCATTGCTGTGTACTGCTTACATTAAAACCGCTACCGGGTTACGAGCGGCCCGTGTACGATGCTATTGTTGAAGCTGCGGCCGAAGAAGGCATGAAAGTAACCGGTCCTGTTGGCCCCATGGTAAAATTGCCTGCTGCCCTTGCCGCCCGGCAGCAGATAACAAACGAAGGACTGCCAATAACATCAACGAAGCTGCCTTATGAAAGACAAGACATGTGTGTACCAGCGTCTAAACATCTTTGTGGTAAAAAATGAGGCTGTCGGAAATTACTCCTGGACAGCCTCTTTATATCTGATTAACTGCGAATGAATGATGGGGCCGGCAATATGCCCTTACCGCGCACGGCTCTTCTTGGCCTTGGCGGTTTTACTGCGCGAAGTGGTTTTGCGCGCACTGGAGCTTTTGCTGGTGCGTGTGGATTTTGCGCTCTTTTTGGCGCTGCCATTGCCTGATGCATTGGAACGGCTGGCCGTTTTGCGTGCGGCCGTACGGCCTTTTTTCCTTCCTTCGGGAATTTTGCGCACGCTGATGTCTTCTTCTTCTCCGCTTTCAGCTTCCACGTTCAGTCCGCCAACAGCAAGTTCAGTAAGCAGTCCGTCAGCCTCATACTCTTCATCGAGCGTTTGCTGCAGGAGTTTTTCCACTTCTTTCAGCTTCAATTCACGGGCATAAGCGCAGGCAGTGCCATAGGCAGAAATTTCATAATGTTCAATTTTCTGCGCGGCGGCCGTGATGGCGGCGTCCATTACTTCGGGCTCCATGTCTTCGTTCATGATCTTCTGCCCTTCTTCAATCAACCCCTGCATACCGAGACATACGGTGTCTTCTTCCTCTATGGAGGCGCCGCTTTCTTCGAGGAGTTTCTGCACTTTGTCGAGCCGTTTCTTTTGTTGCTCGGTTATTTTCAGGTGCTCATTGAGCGTTCTTTTCAGTTCCTGGTTTTGCGCTTTCTCTATCATTTGCGGAAGAGCTTCGATGATTTGTTCTTCGGCAGAATACAGATCTTTTATTTCATGCGCAAGCAGGTTGTTAAGACTATTCATTTTCATAAATGTTTTATTACTGGTATAAAAAAAATCGTGCCATTGGAAGGAAGGACGGTTGGGAGGGCCCCCGACTTTCCGGCCATTTCTACTAATTGCAGCCAACTTATTCCCAATAATTATGCTTTCTCAGCAAGCTCTTTAATCTCTCTTACGATGAGCACCTTGCTGCTGTCATCTTCCAGGGACCGGTATCCGTAATCATAGCAAAAATGGTAGGTTTCACCTTTGAGGTTGGTATAGGTATGGGTAAAATACCGGAACCGGAAACCTTTGCCCTGCAGTTTGTCTTTGGAGATCATGCAGGGCTTCGTTCTGCCCGCCAGTGTTTCCTGCAGAATGCGACGGTTTTTGCGCAAGGCATTATTGATTGTCCGGACCAATGGCGAAGCATCGCGGTTGATCCGGTTATTGTACGTATTGCGGCACGAGGAGTTGCAAAATTTTTTATCCGCACGCCCGCTAATTACCCGGTGGCACGCCAGGCAAATCCTTCCTACAGTTTTCGTTGTCATAGGACGAGCCATTAAAGCTTGAAAATTAACGAAAAAGCCGTTTGTAAGCGTTTACAAACGTTTACAAACGCTTACAAATGTATATAAGTGTTTGAAAACGTTTATTGTTAAACGTTATTACGAAATTTGTGGGGCTGGTTCGGGAAGTGAACCGGCGTATCTCTGAACAATCAAAAAGCAAGTGCTATGTACACTTTGAAAAACCGCGTGCAACTGATCGGTCAGTTGGGCAGCAAGCCGGAAATACGCTATACAGAAAAAGGGAAAAAATGGGCGCGTTTCTGTATAGCCACCAGTGAAAGTTATCGAAACAACAATGGTGAAAAGGTGTTGGAAACCCATTGGCACAACCTCATTGCATGGGGGAAGCTGGCAGAGCTGGCCGCCAATTACTTCTCAAAGGGCTGTGAAGTGGCCGTCGAAGGCAAATTGCTGAACCGCCCCTACACAGACAAGTATGGGAGAAAAAGGATGGTAACCGAAGTACTGATCAGCGAAATCCTACTGCTCGATGGCAGGAACTAATGGCACAGGCAAAAAAGTATCCGCCACTGAAAAACAGTGGCGGATACTTACAAGGGAAAAATGTTGCTTATTGAAGCATGGGATCCAAGAATATAAGGTGAACACACATCCGTCACTATTTCCAATGGCGGATATTTATTAAGAAGCTATCTTCTGCCCGCTGAGAGGAATTGTTTGTACAATGCTATCCTGTGCCCTCCCGTTTCTATTTGCCTGAAAAAATTTTTCAATTCCTGCTTTCCCTTTTATTTTGAAGTAAAAGTTGTTTTAATGCGCAAAACGCTTGTTGGTGGCTTCCTGTTTGCCGGCTTGTTGGTGGGTGGCATATTCCTGCTGGTGCGCAGTTGCCTCTCGCAATACGATGAACGCTATGCCTTGTCCCCCGCCCTGGTTTTCGACAAGCAGGAACAACCGGTATTGTTCAGCATAGTAAAGTTTGAAAAAACCACCTCATTTTCGCAACATGGGGGAATTATTCAACGATCTGTGAGCACATGGTACTACGTGCAGAGCAATGACGGCAAAACCGGTAACCTCATCGGCCGTAAAAAAATCAAACATCACAGCGATATTCCGTTCTTCCCCGTAAAAACGCTGGGCATTGCCGCAGACGCTGCATGGGTATTGATGGGCGAAATCATGGCATTTGATCCCCATACGCTTGCTGTAAAAGCAGATCAAACCACGCTAGAAAACAAAAATCCCGCGCTGAAAGGAATGTTTCCTCAGGAAGAACGATTCTACCGGTTTAATCCCGCCGACCAACATATCTATGTTACAGCTAAAGATGGCGTGCAATGGAAAATAAACTGTGCCACACTGGAAGCCTCCACCGCCAGTCAGTATCCCCCGGAAAACAGGATCAAGGCTGTGTTGCAACAGACCAAAAGTGAACAGCAGGCCATCCAAAACATACTCGATTCGCTGGAGCGGCCGTCATTTACCTATACCAGTCAGGGCCGCCAGGCGCAGCAACACTGGTACAGGTACCGCGACAGTTTACAACAAATAGTTTTCTCCCTGCGCAATATCGAATCTGCGTACAAGCAGTTGCAACTTACGGTAGAGCGGCTGCAACGAACAGGTAATACATTCGCCCGGATCAAAAACAACCAGGACACCTGCGCAGGCCGCTGGTTTGGATTGTATTCAGCAGATGAAATGCGCGAACTGTCCGACCGACTGTCCATGCACACGGCAAATGGAGAAACGGCGCGCAGGCTGTTCCATACCGCCCCTTATGAGGCAGACAACAGGGGCAGGCCCTCCATTCAACTGAATCGCGCTACTGTTTCTCACAGGCAGGTATTCCTGCAAGGTGGCTTCTTATTGAACAAACAAACTGGTTTACCCATTCGCCTGCATCATCCTGAAGGCGCATTGGTGGTGCATAAAGACCAGGTGGGAAATGAAGGAAAAATTCTTGTATCCCGTATCGATTTTGAAGGCAAGTTGGTATGGACCGTACATACCGAATTGCGCGATTGGGCAGACTGGCAATTAACCGATACCCATCTGTATGTTTCCGGTAATCACCTGAACAATGGCAGCAATGATAAGGTAACGATGATGTGGAGTATCCCGCTTGCAACAGGTAAAGCCGCAAGGTTTTATTTCAATGAATAAATGCTGGTTCCAGGAGACAATAAAACATATGGGTGTAAGTGCAGGCTATAAAAATAACAAAACAGTTTTCCCAAACTTTTGGAATTCCATACCATTGATAGATGGAAGGAAAAGTTAATCGCCCTTACAGCATTGAAGGCATCAGCGGCACAATGGCCTACCCTGCTCCTGCACTTTATACCGGAAACTTTACCCAAATCCTTTTATAAAAAGTACCAGATTGGCTTGAACGCCCTTCGCCATAAAAACAACCTTCCTGTTGCTTCGGGTAAATATTCCTCCAAACCCCAGGAAGGCGTATCAATATCGATGAGGTGAAAATATCCTTACAAATTTTCAATTACCATCGCGCTCGCTCCGCCACCTCCATTACAAATGCCGGCAGCGCCGTATTTCGCATTGTTTGATTTCAGCACATTGACAAGCGTAACGATGATGCGTGCACCGCTGCATCCGAGCGGATGTCCCAGTGAAACAGCCCCGCCATGCACATTCACCCGCGCCGGGTCCAGTTTCATTCTGCGCGTATTTTCGATGCCTACTACTGCGAATGCTTCGTTCAGTTCCCAATAATCGATGTCTTCCATTTTTAACCCTGCTTTGGCCACTGCTTTGGGAACTGCCAGCGAAGGCGTGGTGGTAAACCATTGGGGCGCCTGTTCTGCATCTGCATACGAAACCACCCGGGCAATGGGTTGAATTTTCAGTGCATCAGCTTTTTCGCGGCTCATCAATACCAGTGCAGCAGCGCCATCATTCATGGTACTGGCATTGGCCGCAGTAACGGTGCCGTCTTTTTGAAACGCGGGGCGTAAAGAACCGATCTTGTCGAATTTTACATTCCACGGTTCTTCATCTTTCGTAACAATCACCGGTTCCCCCTTTCGGGAAGGAACTTCCACGGGTATCACTTCGTTGGCAAATTTGCCTTTTTCCCAGGCGGCCTGACTGCGTTTATAACTTTCAATGGCAAACGCATCCTGCTCTTCGCGGCTGATGCCGCATTCCCTGGCACACAATTCGGCGGCATTGCCCATGGCCTGGCCATCGTAAACGTCGGTAAGACCATCTTTGGCAAGCCCATCAATCAAAGTGGTGTTGCCATACTTGTTGCCCCAGCGCAGATTTTCTACATAGAAAGGCACATTGCTCATACTTTCCATACCACCGGCCACCACAATATCTGCATCGCCCAGTGCAATGCTTTGTGCGGCCTGTGCAATGGCTTTCATACCGCTGGCGCAAACTTTATTTACGGTAGTGCAATTCACACTGTCGGGCAATCCGGCAAAACGCGCTGCCTGCCGGGCTGGCGCCTGACCCAGGTTAGCCTGGATTACGCATCCCATCAATACGTCCTGAACCTGTTCCGGCTGCAGTCCGGCTTTTTGCAAAGCCCCCTTGATGGCAACAGCCCCCAGCCTGGTGGCCGATAGATCTTTTAGAGCGCCTCCAAAACTCCCCATCGGTGTTCTGACTGCAGCAACTATGACAACTTCTTTTTTATTCATATAGCAGAATTTGTAAAATTTCCTGTTAAATGGTATTGCATGTAAAACGACGACAAAGATAACGATTGTTAGTTTAGGTTAAGATTTTCGTATCACGTACTGTATGAACGGTTTGAACGCAAAAAACGCTTGCCCGAAAGTGCCCTCAAATGTGAATAGTCTACTAAAACAACATATTTATGCAAATGCCTGTTATAAATATTGGTAAATTGACCCTTGAATTTCAAGACGCCTGTTCCGCCCGGATAAGCGGTCTTTGAATGATAGTATTTGATTTGCCATTTACCAAAACCAACCGACCGACATGAACCCGGAATTTTACAAGCACATTTTCGATACACAGCAACGAACGGAAGTTGTTCCTCCCAACGAAAAGATCGCTTCCTGGGCACTAAAACTGATCTGCCTGCTGTTTCCTGAAAAATCGGAGTGCGTGTTTTCTTCACCCGAAGAAATCAAAGAGGCTTTTGCCGCATTGCAACGCGAACTGGCGGCTTTGCTCAATGCTACCAAAGCCTGCTGCGACGATGACAATACAGAGAAAGCACGTGCATTCTTTCAGCAGATACCCGAACTGTACCGGGTACTGAATACAGATGTGGATGCCATCGTGGAAGGCGACCCGGCAGCGCATAACCGTTTTGAAGTGATACGTGCCTATCCCGGTTTTTATGCCATCAGTTTTTATCGCATTGCACATGCCCTGCTGGACCTGGGCACACCGCTGTTGCCACGTATTATAACAGAATATGCGCATTCACGTACGGGTATCGATATTCATCCGGCCGCAGAGATCGGCGAATATTTTTTCATAGATCACGGCACCGGCATTGTGATAGGTGAAACCTGCATCATTGGCAATCATGTGAAATTGTACCAGGGCGTAACGCTGGGCGCGTTGAGCGTGGATAAGAATATGGCTTTTGTGAAGCGGCATCCCACGGTAGAAGACCATGTGATCATTTATTCCGGCGCAACAATACTGGGTGGCGAAACCATCATCGGCCACCACAGCACCATTGGCGGTAATGTATGGCTCACCAGGAGCGTACCGCCCTACTCCACCGTTTATCACCGCGCATCCATCGACGTAGTAGAACAAACAAATATTTAGTTATGGCAGGAATCGTTGATCTGGTAGGCAATACGCCCATGGCAGAAATCAAAAAACTCAATCCCAATCCAAACGTTACCATTTACGCCAAGCTGGAGGGCAATAATCCCGGCGGCAGCGTGAAAGACCGGCCGGCGCTGAACATGATCCGTTCTGCGCTGGAACGTGGCGATATCAAACCCGGCACCAAGCTCATTGAAGCCACCAGCGGCAATACCGGTATAGCGCTGGCCATGATTGCCCGCCTGTACGATCTTGAAATAGAACTGGTGATGCCGTCTACGAGTACGCGTGAACGTACGCTTACCATGGAAGCCTTCGGCGCCAAGGTTACGCTGCTGGACAGCATCGAGGTTTGCCGCGATTATGCAGAAGAAAAGGCCGCCACGGGCGAATATTATATTTTGAACCAGTTTGCCAATCCCGATAACTACCTGGCCCATTACAAAACCACCGGGCCCGAGATCTGGAGGGACACCAACCAGACGATTACCCATTTTGTGAGCAGCATGGGTACCACGGGCACCATTATGGGATGCTCGCGGTTTCTTAAAGAAAAAAATCCCGCCATCCAGATTGTAGGATGCCAGCCTACGGAAGAGTCTTCCATTCCCGGCATCCGGCGATGGCCGAAGGAGTATTTGCCGAAGATATTTGAACCCGAGCGCGTGGACCGCATTATGGATGTGTCGCAGGACGAAGCTACGCAAATGGCGCGCAAGCTGGCCAATGTAGAGGGCATCTTTGCAGGCATGAGCAGTGGCGGTGCGGCATCGGCGGCTTTTCGCCTGGCGCAGGAACTGGATAAGGGCGTGATCGTATTTATTGTTTGTGACCGTGGAGACAGGTATCTGAGCAGTAATTTATTCGGTTAGGCATACGCTTTTTCAGGCATACTCTTTATTAAACGTACCCTTTATGGCAACGAAATGCTGGTTGGGGCTGGATGCGTTCGCTACGCTTTGGCACCAGCATAACGGATAGACCAATTGTACCTGCCCTGCCTCATTCATACCAACTTTTTCCGCATTCCAAAGGGGAAAATCCCTCCATTTTTGTTGTTTTTCACCTTGCTGCTTAAACGCAGTAGTATAGGTTTGCCCTGTTTTATGTTGGTTTTGCAGCGAGCAATTGGAGTTGGGTTTTGGGTACCATAGCGGTTATCTGATGTCACCAATTCATGCCATGTAGTGGCTACCGGTTCTTTTTGAACCGGATAGCTGCTACGCGGCAAGCTGGATTTTGAGCCAGGCAGTAACGAGGCATTTTAAGAACAAGGCATTTTTTTTGACGGTATCCCGTTTCGTCCAGGTTGTCCATAGTTACACAGCTGAGATTACGATCGCTAATAAACCTAACCATCACATCGGTTACATGGAGAAAAACCATTACCTAACCTTTGAAACAACAGCGCTACCGATTTACTGAATGCCCAACAATTCCACTTCAAAAATCAGCGTGCTGTTCGGCCCGATATGATGTCCCACCTGGCGGTCGCCATATCCCAGCGCGGGCGGAATAAAGAAGCGGTATTTGCTTCCCACCGACATGAGCTGCAACCCTTCCGTCCAGCCCTTGATAACCATATTGAGCGGAAAACTCGCCGGTTGTCCGCGTTTTACAGAGCTGTCAAATACCGTTCCGTCGATCAAGGTGCCGTGATAGTGACAGGTAACGGTACTGGTTGCCTGTGGTTTGGGACCTGCCCCTTCTGTAATGATTTCATATTGCAAGCCGCTGGGCAATGCAACCACCCCGGCTCTTTGTTTATTTTTCTCCAGGTACTCCTGTCCTGCCTTTAAATTGGCCGCAGCCTTTTCATTTTTCAAACGCAATAGTTTGTCTGCAAGTCCCATATTGATTTTTTGCGGCGAAAATAATGCTTTTTGCAAAGGCTTTTCGCCCGCGGCTGCGCAACTCATTCCACCAATATAACTGTCCATGGTCGATAGCATTGTACCTGCGTGGTCACAACAACATCTTTGTGCCGGATCCAAAAAAAGTATAGCATGAAAAGACTGATCATCCCGGCTATTGCATTGCTGGCCGGCACTGCTGCCCTGAATGCGCAGTCAAGTTCCGGATTTACTTATGATGTGCAGCAAATTCCTGTAGCGCCTTTTCAAAAGGTGCGCGTCAATGCCTATGTGCACATAGTGCTGGTGCCCAACGATACATTGCATGGCATTTTTGTAGAAGGTGATGCCTCCATGCTGAACAGCCTTGCAGTATCCAGCAACGATGGCGAACTGGTGACCAATGCCACACGCGTCAATCCTCATCGCGACAACATCGTAGTAACCATACCCGTTAGCAGTCTGAAAACGGTGCAGGTTAAAGGAGAAACAAAGATCGAAACGGTGAGGAATTAGTTTACCTGCAGCAGTTCCCGCTACTACCTGAAAACGCTTACTACCAAACGTTCGTCTGCTTTCCTTACCTGTCAATCACAGTTTAACGGCCATGATTCCGGTCAATAAATTGTTGGGCAGTAAGCGTAAAACCTACAATTCATGGGGTTCAGACGTTGTACTGATGTTCGGCGTATGAAGCTTCTTACCTAATTTTATTTATTCAAAATTTGTAGCGATGAAAGTACCCTTTAGTATTTCGGTAACCAGCAATGTTGAGTTCCCGGTTGAGGTGATTGAAGAATTTGTCAATGCGCGGCTTGAGCACAAAGCTGAAGGGCACGTGTACCAGCCGCAGCCTTCTGCACCGGTATTGGAAGATTTCGAACATATCTATTCCTGCTCTTCACACATCACCGTAAACGGCTATATCGAAATGTCGCCTGCAGATGATGCGGACGCCGTGAGTCGCCTGTATGTCGACAGTCGCTATTGCTTTACCTGTGTGCGCAGCGGCAAAGACCTGTACAGAATGGCGTGGGCTTCCTGCCTTAACTGAGGATACACAAAAAACTACAGGTTACAAAAGACACAGGACCTTACATCCTGTGCCTTCTGTAACCTGTTTCTTATAACTTATAATCTTGTAGCTATTTATACGCCGAAATCGTTTCTATCGTTCCATCTGCATTGTGCTTGAGCTCTGTCACTTTTATGCTGCGCAGATGCGTTTTCCCTCCTGACAATACACTGTCGTGATAAAACAGGTACCACTTACCGTTGATCTCTACAATGGAATGATGGTTGGTCCAGCCTACCACAGGGTTCAGCACCACTCCCTGATAGGTAAAGGGTCCATAGGGACTATCGCCAATGGCATAACAAATGAAATGGGTGTCGCCGGTTGAGTACGACAGGTAATATTTACCGTTATACTTGTGCATCCAGGCGGCTTCAAAGAAACGGCGATCATGGTCGCTGCCTTTGATAGCATTGCCGTCTTTGTCCACGATTTTAACTTCCTTAACCGGTTCATCGAACTGCAACATGTTTTTCGCCAGTTTTGCCACACGGGGGCCGAGCGCCGGCCTGTCGTCATTCGGTTCTACAGCCGAAGTATCATACTGGCCGCTCTGCCACCGTTGTAATTGTCCGCCCCAGATGCCGCCAAAATACATGTAGTGCGTGCCGTCATCGTCACGGAACACGGCAGGGTCTATACTGAAGCTGCCTTTGATAGGCTCTGGCTCAGCCTTGAAGGGGCCGGCAGGGGAATCACTAACGGCAACGCCTATCCTGAACACATCCTGCTTATCTTTTGCGGGGAAATAGAGATAATATTTACCATTGGCATAAGCGGCATCAGGCGCCCACAACTGGCGGCCGGCCCAGGGAATATCCTTGATATCCAGCGCTACGCCATGGTCAGTCACCTTACCTCCAATGCTGTCCATTGAGAGGATATGGTAATCGCGCATGTCGAAATGATCACCTTTATCATTTTCCGGGATACCCGCCTCGATATCATGGGAAGGATAAATGTAAATTTTACCATTAAACACATGGGCAGAAGGGTCTGCGGTGTAAATGTGCGTTACCAACGGTTCGTGTAACGGTACAGGTTCTTTTTGGCTTGAATCGGCTCCTGCCACCTTATCAGTATTGGCAGATTCATTGTTCTGGCAACCGATCGTCAGGGCTGCAATCATAAAGCAACATGCCACTGCACGGGATGAATAGTGGTAATAGGACATCTTTTATATTTTTTTAGAGGAATAAATATAATGAAACGTCCATACGAATACCCGTTATAGCCCTTTATTTTTAATCAGGGAAATGCAATGCAACAATCCGTTGTTGCAGCAACAAAACATTTGTTGCATATTCACTTTGGAAGCAATACGAGGGAGATGGTGCAAAAGAGTGCCCATTTTATGCCAATACTTTATGCAATTTTACTTGTTGCATAAAACTGCCGATGTTATCATCGGCATAGATGCCGTAGGCATCAATGAGCGTACCCCTTTCACCGCTGCTTGTTTCAATGGCAAACAGGATAGACATATCATCCGGATTGGAGATGCCTTCGTACCGGTAATAGTCCGTTACTTTTACTTCATCCTGGTTGTAGTATTTACCGGAAGTATAGGAATACAACCGGCCATCAAGCACACAGAATTCGGATGTAAATCCCCGTTGGTGCAGGTCAGCCAGGTTTTCTTCCAGGCTATCCATATAGGTAAGTCTGTCGTTGGCTGTGGCCATGGGGTCAGTCCGATAGGTATTTCTCTGGTAAGGACTTTGTGTTGCCATATTCATGCAGATAAAATGTTAAACAATTGCCACCCGGCTTATCACAAATTCAACAGCACACTGCCATTTTCTTCCTGTACCGTGTAGGTAGCAATGTTTGTTTTGGCAGGGCCCGCTTTTACCGATCCGTTTACCACATCAAATTGCGAGCCATGCCAGGGACATTGCACGGTACCGCAGATCATGGCGCCGCCTGCCAGTGAGCCACCGCGATGCGGACAATGATCGTCAAAAGCCACGTATCCCTGTTCCGTTCTGCCGAGCACAATCCGTATACCTTTAACATGAATCAGTTTCATTTGGTTTACTTTCAGCTCATCGGTTGAAGCCACCCTGAACGGAGAGGCGCCTTCGCGGATGTGCAGTTCGCTCCATTTGCCGGCATCGGCATAGCGTAGGTCTACGCCTATCTGGTTGCGGTATACGAGTGTGCCGCCGAGCCAGCCGCCAATTGCCAGGAGCACTACGCCTATGGCTTCAACTGCTATTACCAGTTGATGGCTGATATCCTCTTTGTTTTTATAAAACCATATCGCCGCAAAGAGAACGGTAGCTGTTACATTGATCAACCCGTGTTTAATGCCCCGCTTTCTTGCCGAACTTTTGGGCGGCACCGTACCATAAAGATCAATAATGCCGGGAATGGCGGCAATGAGAGCGCCCACCACGCCGGCAATTTCGAGGTAATAGGCGGTAATCCACAATCCGGCATCATCGTATATCCAGGCCAGCACATCAAACACCAGCGTGCCGATAAAGAATGCAAGCGGAAACGCGATGAGAATGGGATGAATGGGATGGCTCTTGATGCGTGCTGTACTTCTCATAATGGACAATTTGGTTACCCCAATACATCAAATTGCTTACCGCTGTGAACCGGCTTGTCAACCATAAGCGTGCCCATAGAGAAGGCAAGCGGAATGGCAATGAGCAAGCGATGGCTCCTGATGTTTTAAAGAAAGAGGCGCAAACGCGTTAACTATTCATCCCAAGCGTGAAGCTTCCCGGCAACCCTAACAAAACATGGGGTAAATTTTTCCCCGCTATGCCCTTTTAAACAACACAAGCAACTCCTGCTTCGCCCTTTCCAACAACTTCTTTTGTTTCGCAGACAAAAGCCTTCCTGCACGATTGATATAAAAAGAAAGCATCGACATCGCCGATTGATAAGGCGTGCCTTTCCGGCGCGTACTTTTTTCCGCAGAACGTTTCAACGAGCGCGCAATTCTTTTCGGGTCCTGTGCTTTAAAAATGCCCGGCTGCAGGTCCAGTGCATCGCTGGTTTCCATCACGCTCCTGGACCATTTCCGTACGGGAGTTGTTTTCCTGTTTTGCTTTCCCCGCCGGCCGCCGGTTGATTTTTTTGTCCGGGTTTTTACAGGCATAGCACTCTTTTCCACAACGCAGCAATACTGATACCCTACCCCATCCACAATCACCGCTCATCAATCCCCTATTGCCGTACCGCAGCAAAAAGCTACATTTATAGTACACCCTCACTATATGCTCTACGATCTCTTAAAAAGCCATAATTATCGCCCCGCCGCCCTGCAGCAAACAAGTCTCGGGCATTTCGAAATCATGGTGAGCGTGCATGGCGTTGACACCCGCTTCATCATTGACACCGGCGCCGCCAAAACCGTACTGGACCTCGGCTTTGCACGCGAACAGGAACTGGAAACGGTGGAGACAACTACTTACGCCAGTGGACTGGGTATTGCCAGAATGGTGCTGTACCTGGTTAAAGACACGCCCCTATTCATAGGAGAATTTCCCCTATACGTGCCCGAATTGTATGCAGTGGACCTGCGACATGTAAAACAATCACTGATGGAAAAGGGGATCATGAACACGCCCAATGGTGTGATTGGCGCCGATGTGTTACATCATCACAAAGCCATTATTGATTATGGCAACCAGTTGCTCTACCTGCAGAAACAACCTGTGCTGATAACCGATACGGAATAATCCAATTACTGCTTTAACAATTGCAGCAATACCAGCGCGTGGTTATGTGTTTCGTTGCGCGAAGCATACAGGAGGGTTACTTTGCGGTGTTTCTTTACCAATTGCTTTAAGGCATCAAATGCTTCATTCCCTGCCAGCTCCTTTTTATATTTCTCAATAAACTGCTCCCATTTGGCCGGATCATGGTTAAACCATTGGCGCAGCGCCGTGGATGGCGCCACTTCTTTTAACCAGGTGTCGATGGGCGCCGATTCTTTCTTCATACCGCGCGGCCACAAACGATCTACCAAAATGCGGTAGCCGTCTTTTTCGGTAATAGTATCATATATTCGTTTTACAGCAACGGCCATCGGATAGTTATTTACAACAAGAAGCAACCTTCAAAAAGCGTGCAAGGCTAAGGTAGGACTTTTGTCTGCTGGTTATACAACAAAAAAAGAGAACAGCTTTTAGCTATTCTCTTTATCTGCATGACAAGTAGTGTATGGCAGCAATTCCAGGCGGAGGACCTTAATTGGCCATCGGCCTGAAATAAAAACCTTCTTCGTTCAAAATATGTGAATTGGGAACGTAACGCAGTAACGACTGGCGGACCATGTCTTCTGCCGCCTTCTGGTATTTGGCGCCTACCTCAGGCGTTTTCATGGCAAATTTCCAGCTCTGTATTTTAAGAAGGGCAATCTTGCTGGCGTGAGTTACATGATATTCCAGTATCATGCACTTCTCAGCCAGGTAATCCTGGTTGTTGTGTACGTACGGGTTCATAGGGCGTACATTGATGGTTTTGTAACAAGAATATTTGGATGCACTATTAACGATACGGAAAAAAGAAAATTGCATGACAAAAACAGGAAAGCTGCCCTGTAAACCGGCTATGGGATTTCATGGTCATATTGCTACATGGTTACATGGATGCGGCGATCCGAAGTGATAGCAATACAACCATTTAACAATGGCAACAAAATACCATTTCAGCCGTATGATTTTATTCAACCATATTATACTTCCGCAGTATCTCCGTCACTTTATCCAGTGGTAAAGCCACACCGGTATGCCCCTCTTTTCCTTTCACCGTGGTTGCCATAAAAAGAGCGTTCAGTATGGCTTCTTCCGTAGCTTCTATAGTGGCCAGAAACAAGGGAGAGATGGCATCGTTTGGTAATAGTTTTGCCTGCTGCAACCTGTCACTGTTGTGCGGCATGCGCAGGGTGCTGTCGGTACTGAATGCAATCACATAATCGCCGCTGCCATTGGAACCAATGCCGCCCGTACGCGCCATACCCAGGATAGCACGTTTGGCCATCCGCTCCAGGTTGCGCGCATCCACCGGTGCGTCAGTAGCCACTACTATCATTAATGATCCATCAGCAGGATCATTGAGGCGGTTGCTGAGATAATACTGGTTCAGTTCTTTCCCCACCGGCGCACCATTTACCTGCAAAACGCCACCGAAATTGGACTGCACCAATACGCCAACGGTATACCCGCCCAGTGAAGCAGGCAGTTTGCGACTGCTGGTGCCAATGCCTCCTTTGAATCCAAAACAGATGGTCCCGGTTCCTGCGCCAACGCTCCCCTCCGCTACCCTTCCGGTATCTGCTTTTTGTATAGCTTCCATGATATGCGATGGCCGCACGTGCATGCCCCTGATATCGTTCAACCAGCCATCATTGGTTTCTCCCACCACAGCATTTACCGATTGCACCTGTTCATTGCCCGGTTGCTGCAAGGTGTAACGCACCAGCGCTTCCACAGCCACCGGCACGCTCAACGTATTGGTCAGTACAATGGGCGTTTCCAGGTTGCCCAGTTCCTGCACCTGTGTACTGCCCGCCAGCTTACCAAAACCGTTGCCGGTATAAATGGCTGCCGGCACTTTTTGCTGAAAGATATTGCCGCCATGGGGCAGGATGGCCGTCACACCGGTACGCACCGAATCGCCCTGCACAATGGTGACATGTCCCACGCGCACACCACGCACATCCGTAATGGCATTATAAAGACCGGGAGTCAATACACCAGGCGACACGCCCAGTTCCCGCAACCGCTTACGTTGCTGAGCCTGGTGAGGGATACCAATTGTTAACAGAAGTATAATGCAGCAAATATTTCGCATAATACTCTTATTATCGCATTTTCTCAAAATCCCAGAAACGGGATTGTTCATAGCAAACGGCAGTCAAAATACGAATGAAAACAATGCCGGGCTGGTTTGAGGGAAAAATTTTCATCGTGCTGTAGCAAAAACCAGGCATGTGCACAATGCAGCTATTGCAGGAGGAAAAAAATATTGGAGCACTGCCGATCTTTTGTGGTGACAAAAACTAAATCGTTTTAACAGCAAGAATTCATACATTTACCAATCCTAAATCAAACATCAAAAACCTAATTGCAGTATGGGATCCCTCCAGGTTAAGAAAAATGCAAAAGAGTATGATGCCGTCATAGTCGGTTCGGGTGCAGGTGGTGGCATGGCGGCCTATGTACTGGCAAATGCAGGGCTGAAAGTATGCATCATTGAAGCCGGCCCAAACTATGATCCGAGAACGAATGTTACCCAATTCAAATTCCCATGGGAATCTCCCCGTCGCGGCGCTGCTACCAAATTCCGTCCCTTCGGCGACTTTGATGCCTGTTATCATGGATGGGACATCGACGGCGAACCGTATACCCACAAAGGCGGCACCAAATGGGATTGGTTCCGTGCCCGTATGATGGGTGGCCGCACCAATCACTGGGGAAGAATCTCTCTGCGCTTTGGTCCCAAGGATTTCAAACGCCGCAGTATTGACGGGCTTGGCGACGACTGGCCCATTGGTTATGAAGATGTAAAGCCTTATTACGATAAAATTGACCGCCTCATTGGTGTGTTCGGCAGTTATGAAGGCCTGGAAAACGATCCCGATGGCATCTTTCTGCCGCCTCCAAAACCGCGTTTGCATGAATTGCTCATCAAGAAAGGCGCCAATAAGGTAGGCGTTCCCGTTATATCTTCCCGCCTATCCATTCTTACCAAGAAAATAAATGACGATCGCGGCGAGTGTATTTTCTGCGGTCAATGTAATCGCGCCTGCTCGGTAGCTTATGCCGATTTCTCCTCTTCTTCGGTACTGGTAAAACCCGCACTGAGCACCGGAAACGTTGATTTGATTGTGAACGCCATGGCACGTGAGGTGCTTACCGATAAGGAAGGACTGGCCACTGGTGTGAGCTATGTAAACAAAGATGACCTGCAGGAATACGTGGTAAAAGGCCGCGTCGTAATCCTGGCCGCCAGCGCCTGCGAATCGGCACGTCTCCTGCTCAACTCAAAATCACCGCGTCATCCCAACGGTCTTGCCAACAGCAGCAATGTGGTAGGTAAATACCTGCACGATTCCACCGGCGCCGATATGGGCGGCATTCTCCCCGAACTGTTCGACCGCAAACGGTACAATGAAGACGGTGTAGGTGGCGCGCACATCTATTCCCCCTGGTGGGCTGCCGATAAAAAGCTGGATTTCCCGAGAGGGTATCATATTGAATACTGGGGCGGACAAGGCATGCCTTCCTACGGTTTTGGCTGGGGCATAGAACGCCTCAACGGCAGGTTCCCCGTAAAAGGACAAAAGAAAGAAGCCGGCGGCTATGGAAAATCACTGAAAGAAGATTACCGTTATTTCTATGGCGCCAACGTAGGTATGGCAGGCCGTGGTGAAATGATAGCGGTGGAAACCAACTATTGCGAAATAGATCCCAACGTGGTGGACAAATACGGCATCCCCGTTTTGCGCTTCCATGTTAAACACAGTGAGCATGAGATCAAGCAGGCCAAACACATGAAGGAAACCTTCAAGGAAATACTCACTGCCATGGGCGCCATTATCACTTTTGGAGACGATGATGGTCCGCACAACGACTGGGGACTGAAAGCTCCGGGCCGCATCATTCACGAAGCTGGCACGGTTCGTATGGGCAATGACCCCAAACGTTCTGCGTTGAACAAATGGTGCCAGGCGCACGATTGTAAAAACCTGTTCTGCGTGGATGGAGGACCGTTTGTTTCCCAGGCCGATAAAAACATCACCTGGACCATTCTGGCCCTTTCCATGAGAACATCGGAATATATTGTGGAGGAAATGAAAAAGAGAAATCTCTGATTGGTACATCCTGAACAGGAAGTTTAACAACCCATCACATTTTACAACCATGGACAGAAGAAAATCACTCAAAACGATAGCTGTAGGCGCCCTGGCAACCGGTGTTTTGCTGGACGCCTGTAAAGCACCCGATAAAAAAGCAACCGTTGCAGGCAAAGAAGGCACCAACAATGTTACCATCGACCGTCATCCTGTGGAGACCGAATGGTACAATGAGATCACTGCGAAAACTTTCTTCACGCCGCATGAAATGGCCACCATCACCGTGCTGGCCGATATCATTATTCCCCGCGATGAAGTAAGCGGCAGCGCCTCGGATGCAGGCGTTCCTGAATTTATCGAGTTCATCGTAAAGGATATGCCGCAGCACCAGACGCCCATGCGGGGTGGCTTGCGCTGGCTCGATGTGCAGGCGCTCAAACGGTTCGAAAAACCGTTTAAAGACTGCACCGAACAACAACAACTGGAAATAGTAGACGATATTGCTTATCCGGAAAAAGCAAAACCGGAAATGGCGCAGGGCGTGGCCTTCTTTAACCTCATGCGCAACCTCACTGCTACCGGATTTTATACCTCCAAAATCGGGTTGCAGGATATCGGTTATGCAGGCAACAAGCCCAACAAGTGGAACGGCGTGCCGGAAGACGTATTGAAGCAATACAATGTTTCCTATACCGAAAAGGAACTGAAAGAATGCGCAAAGTATGATGATACGCTCTGACAGAGCTGTATAACGGTAAGCAATAGCGGTACAAGTTGTAGAAAAAAATCCACAAAGTATTTTTTCACGATCGAATAATCAGCCTGCCTACAAAGAAGGTAAGGCTGATTGTTCTTTTACCGGGTTCTTTACCGGGAGATAAAAGTGGAAAGAAGAACCCACGCCCGGTTCACTTTCGGCGGAAATCCAGCCATTGTGATTTTCTGCTATTTTTTTGCAGATGGCCAGGCCGATGCCGGAACCAATGTATTCGGTTTTGCCATGCAAACGCTGGAAAAGCTCAAAAATCAGTTCGGCATATTCCTGCTCAAAGCCAATGCCGTTATCACGCACCGTAATCCTGTAATAATCCTGGTCGACCGCGCCACGGCTTTGCGGTATATCCTGTCTGCCTACCGGTGTAGCGCTAATGTCAATGAGGGGAATCACCCCTTTCTTGGCGTATTTGATGGCATTGCCCAGCAGATTCGACAGCAGTTGCCTGAATTGGAAAGGAATTACATTAGCAACAGGTAACGGACCGGAAATAATTACCGCGCCGCTTTCATTGATCATTTCGCGGAGATCGCGTTTTACATCTTCCAATAATTCGCCCAGGTCAACCTGTTCGAAATTCTTTTCGTTTACTGTTGTGCGACTGAATTCCAGCAGCGAATCGATCAGGCGCTGCATGCGCGCTGCTGCATTGATCATGCGACCGAAATAGTCTTTGCCCGTCTCTGACAGATTGCGTGCTTCTGCATTCAATATCAGGTTGCCAAAGCTTTGTATTTTCCGTAAGGGTTCCTGGAGATCATGACTGGCCACATAACTGAAGGAAGTGAGTTCTTTGTTGCTGCGCTCCAGTTCCCGGTTCTTTTGCAACAATTCTTCTGCATACCGCTGCAATTTGTCTTCGGCCATTTTTCTTTCGGTAAGGTCCCGGAGCACTTTTGAAAAACCGAAAAGATTGTTCTCTGCATCGTGCAGGGCGGTAATCACCACGCTTCCCCAGAAGCGGGAGCCGTCTTTCCGCACGCGCCATCCTTCATAGGTGGCTTTTCCTTCCCTTGCTGCCGTTGCCAGTATTTTTTCCGGGAGGTTCAGCTCCTGGTCTTCCTTCGTATAAAAAATACTGAAGTTCCTGCCTATGATTTCTTCTGCTGTAAATCCTTTGATTTTTTCGGCGCCTTTGTTCCAGTTTTCAATGCGGCCATCCACGCTGAGCAGCATGATGGCGTAATCTTCCACTTCGTTTGTCATACGGTAGTAGCGCTCCTCGTTGATCCTGAGTTGCCGGTTCAGTTTCTGCAGTTCTTCATTGGCCCTTTCCAGTTCCCGGTTGGCTTCCACTAACGCCGTAACATCATGGGCCATGCCCAGCACGCCAAATATCTCCCCATTTTCGCGCCTGATCGGTATCCAGAAGGCCTCATAATATTTGCCGGTGATTGGTGAGGCATAATCTGCATGATGCACCACCTGCCCCGAGAGGGCGGTTAGCAGGTCCTTGTAAGGTTTGGTATCTTTTTTCAGGGGAAAAACTTCGAGGAACTTTTTTCCAATCACATCTTCCCTCTTTAAACCATAGGTGAGTTCGCATTGTTTGTTGAACACCACAAAGCGGGTCTCCAGGTCAAACATGGCAATCAGGTCAACCGAGGCATTGAGAATAGCTTCCACGAATTCGCTTTGTTGTGCCAAAGCTTCGCTAACGGCCGCTACATCCAGGGAACTTCCATCCCCCCTTTCTAATCCCCTTTTTGTTCCATCGGGTGGCATTCTCTTGTTTAAGGTTTTCGACGGCATAGAGTAAACTGGTACATTTTACAGGCGCAGGTATACCCCATTATAAAAATTGATATTGATTTCATCGGATTCAGGCCAAGGTGTTCAGGTATTGAAAGTAACGAAATTATACGCTCCACTTTATTTTATCAGTCCGTTTCTCTCGTGAGGGCAGTATGAGATTTTTGCACTTATGCAATTCCCGTACCAGCCCCGAAAGCTGTTTACCAGGCGCCACAACCAACTTCAGTTGACAGTTGGGGTAGGAAAGTTACGGACGTACACAACAAAAAAGCAGCCGTATCAGGGGCCGGCTGCTTTCACATAGTAACCACAAAGTATCAAACCAACTCTTCTTTCGCCGTCTTCATATATTCTTCTATCAATCGGCGTTGTTCTTCAAACGGCACCGGTGCATATTCGTGAAAACGCATCGTGAATTTTGCCCTTCCCTGCGTAATGGAGCGCAGTGAGGAGGAATAACCGTCCAACTCAGCCAGCGGTACTTTTGCAATGACTTTCTGGAAATGTCCCTGCGTATCGATTCCCTCCACAATGGCGCGACGGCTTTGCAGGTCGCCCATAACAGCGCCTGTCAGTTCATCGGGACAAAGCACTTCCACGTGGTTAACAGGTTCCAGCAACTGCGGGTCGGCCTGCTGAAAAGCCTGTTTGAATGCCATAAGCCCTGCAATTTTGAATGAAATATCGTTACTGTCAACCGGGTGCATTTTACCATCGTATACGCACACACGAACATCGCGCACATACGAACCGGTAAGCGGGCCGGTTTGCATTTTTTCCATGACGCCTTTCAGTATGGACGGAAGAAAACGTGTATCGATAGCGCCGCCCACAATACAATTGTAAAATACGAGTTTGCCGCCCCAGTCGAGGTCGTACTCTTCGCGGCCACGTACCGTCAGGCCCTGCGGTTCCGGCATGCCTTCATACCAGGGTTCGATGCGCATATACACTTCAGCAAACTGCCCTGCTCCCCCACTCTGTTTTTTATGCCGGTAACTTGCTTCCGCCATTTTGCGGATCGTTTCCCGGTACGGTATGCGCGGTTTCACAAATTTCACTTCCAGTTTGTGCAGGTGTTCTATTTTCCATTTGGCCACGGCAAGGTGCATATCACCCTGGCAATGGATGAGCGTTTGCTTCAGCTCCGGTGATACTTCTACAATGAACGTAGGATCTTCCTGCCGCAATTGATGCAATGCCTGCGATAGTTTTTCTTCCTCCCCTTTCTTCAGCGATTCGATGGCCACCGTCATATTGGGCGGCGGAAATTCAATAGGCGCAAGCTCATAATTTCGGCCCTTTGCATGCAAGGTATTGTTGACGTGTGTATTTTTCAGTTTCAAGGTAGCGCCGATATCGCCCGCCACCAATTCCTGAATAGGTGTGCGTTTATTGCCTTCAACTAGGAACAACTGGTTGAGTTTTTCGGTAACGTTCGTGCCTTCGTTTTCCAGTTCCATACCGCTTCGTACCGTACCTGAGTATACTTTGAAGTACGATAACTCCCCTACGTGCGGTTCAGTCACCGTTTTGAAAATAAAGATGCAGGCAGGACCGTTGGCGTTACAAGGCAACAATTCACCGCTTTTGGTGCGCTGTGGCGGCATTTCGTTGGCGCTGGGACAAACATTGTCGATAAAGCCCATCAGTCGCCCGCTGCCCATATTGCGTTCTGCAGAGAGACAGAACAAGGGGAAGAGGTCGTGGTTGATCATGGCTTTTTTCAGGCCGGCTTTCATTTCGTCTTCGTCCAGTTCGCCTTTTTCAAAATATTTTTCCATCAGTGTTTCATCGTTGCTGGCCACGGCTTCAATCAGTTCTTTATGCAGTTCATCAGCGCGGGCTTTTTCTTCTTCCGGTATGGGGAGCTTTTCAGGCTTGCCGCCCGCGTCTTTGAATTTGTACATGGTCATGCGCAACACATCGATGATCTCATGAAAACCGGCGCCCTGCTGACGCGGGTACTGTACCACTACTACATTGTTTCCGAAATGTGCTTTTGCTTCGCGCACTGCTTTATCAAAATCGGCATTGTCGTCGTCCAGTTTGTTCACCGCGAAGATCATGGGCGTTTTAAACTGCTCTGTATATTCCCAGATGATATCGGTGCCCACTTCTACGCCCATGGCGGCATTGAGCAGCATTACACCGGTATCTGCTACGCGGAGCGCTGAAATCACTTCTCCTACAAAATCGCCGTAACCCGGCGTATCGATGATGTTGATCTTGTAACCGCGCCATTTGGTATGCATCAATTTGGAGAAGATGGAGTTCCCCCTTTCCTGTTCCAGTTCATGATAATCACCAACGGTATTTTTTTCTGCGATGGTGCCGCGGCGGGTGGTGAGGCCGGCTTCATATAGCATGCATTCCGCCAAGGTGGTCTTGCCTGAGCCGGCATGGCCCAGCAAGACAATATTTTTTACGTGTGAAGTATCGAACTCTGGCATAGCAATTAAATTTTTTGAATGAACAATGATAAGGTCAGCAAAACACGGATACAGGATGTTCCAGGGGCAGCATAACATGCAAAGGGCTTACTGAAGAAGCAGCAACCCTTTCAACTTGGTAGTGCAGGCAGGGCGATTATCTCAATGAATCACCTGGGAAAAATGTTCAAACTCCTGCCGTAGTTCGTGCAGGGTGTGTTCCAGTTGTTGATAATCGTCGAAGAGATTTTCGTGTTGCGAGATCAGCTTTTCGGGAACCGTTCCGTTGTTGGCCGCCATTTCAGATTCCAGCTGACGCTGGTGAAGTTTGATGGCATGTTTGAGGTCGTGGATGTTAACGAGCTGGATGTGGAACTGGTTGTCGAGATGTTCAACTTCAAGAAGAACTTCTTTTTGGGTCTGACGTGCGGCCAGGTCTGCGAGGCGGCTTCTTAACCTGGTGAATTCGTCACGATAAGAACGCAATGTCTCCCTCCAGGCATTGCATTCTTTGGAAAGCTGTGCGACTTCAGTAGTTACCATGGGAGAAAAATTTAGATGAAGAAATGGAAGAAATAAAGAGCTGCAATCTTTTCTAAGGAGTGGATCGGGAGTACAATTCTAATTTACTGAAGTTTTGCGGAAATAGGAGTTAGAAGAATGGGAAATTTTGCACAGGGGTAAAAAGGGGAATGGCTCCGGAACTATCGGCAGTCTGCATTTTTTGCAAGACTTTCCATAGCCCGGAACCATTTTCCGGTTTCCCGATTGACGCAGTGCGCACCCCCTATTGTTCCAGGATTTTGAACCTGAATTGTTGTTGTTTATCAGTTACATGCACGCAATAAATGCCTGCCGGCAGTTCCTGCACCGGCAGCACCAAAGCACCGTTTGACAGGGCCTGCCGCGATATTGTTTTACCATAACGCCTGCTGCATTAAACAAACCAATATGGGCGGTGGCAGGAGGAGGGCTTCACCCGAAAAGGTCGTTTGAAGCACTTTGCACGCTATTCTTACTGAATGTATTTTTAAAAATATTTTTGTATCGAATTTGTATTTTAAGTGTATTTTTTCCTACTGAATTTATATTATTGGTCAGTATTTTTATTTTTTGGCTCAGCAAATAATAGCTAATAAAACTGAGAAAAGAGATTCTGCAGTACCACCATATTCACCACGCTTGATCACTCAACACACCATACAACAGATCCAAAGTCGCATCGATATCATCGATATCGTAGGTAGTTTTGTAAAGCTCAAAAAACGGGGCGTCAATTACCTCGGCCTCTGCCCATTTCACAACGAAAAAACGCCCTCTTTCACCGTTTCTCCCACAAAAGAAATCTATAAATGCTTTGGTTGCGGCCGCAGCGGTAATGCCATCAGCTTTTTGATGGAGCATGAAAAATATTCCTATGTGGAAGCGCTCCGCTGGCTGGCAGCAAGATATAATGTGGAAGTGGAAGAAACCGAGGTAAGTCCTGAAGTAAGACAACAACAACAGGTTGCTGACAGCCTCTACATCATCAACCAGTTTGCCCAGCAATATTTTTCCAAAACGCTTTTTGAAACCGATGAAGGACAGGATATCGGGCTGAGCTACCTGAAAGAACGTGGCTTCCGCGAAGACATCATTAATAAGTTTCAGTTAGGGTATTGTTTACAGGAAAGAGACGCCTTTGCACGTACGGCCATCGCCGCGCAGTATAACCAGGAGTTACTGCAAAAAAGCGGTTTGATCGTAATGCGCGATGACAGACCAGTAGACAACTACCGCGGTCGCATTATTTTCCCGGTGCACAACCAGACCGGCAAAGTGATCGGATTCGGCGCGCGCATTATCGGCAAAAATGACCGTGCGCCCAAATACATCAACACACCGGAAAATGAACTGTACATCAAAAGCCGCATCCTGTATGGTTCTTATTTCGCACGTCAGGCCATAGACAAACTGGACGAGTGTTTACTGGTAGAGGGATATACAGATGTTATCTCTTTGCATCAGGCAGGTATTGAAAACGTAGTAGCTTCTGGTGGTACCTCGCTTACACAGGACCAACTGCGGCTCATCAAAAAATATACATCCAACCTGACCATCATTTATGATGGCGATGCCGCAGGTGTGAAAGCAGCGTTGCGCGGTCTTGACCTGGCGCTGGAAGAAGGGTTGAATGTAAAACTGGTATTGATACCGGATAATGAAGACCCCGACAGCTATGTCAATAAAGTAGGCGCTGCCCGATTCACCGAGTTTATCAAAGCGAATAAAAAGGATTTCATTCTTTTTCAGCTCGAAGTAAACCTGAAAGACGCGGGTAATGATACCAACCGCAAAGCGGCCGTAGTGAACCAGGTGGCGGAAACGCTGGCCAAAATCAACAAGCTCGAAGATTTTACCCGGCAGCAGGATTATGTGCGGCAATGCGCCGAAATCTTACGCATTGAAGAAAGCGGTCTCACGGCGCTCGTCAACAAGTTTATACAGGAAAAAATTGCCAAAGACAACGCCCGGCGCGCCAATAACAATCGCCCTGCGGAAGAACCGCCCTTTGGCGAAATGCCAGCGCCGGAAACCGGCGTTGAAGCTGATACACTGTCGCTCCTGAACAAAGACGAATTGCAGGAACGGGCCATGGTGCGGAGCCTGCTGGAATTTGGTACAAAGCCCTGGGATGAAACACGCCGCGTGGCCGATTATATTTTCGATGAATACCTCGACCAGGACATGATCGATAACAAAGACCTGGTGCGGATCATCAATATTTACAAGGAGTGGTATGACCAGGGACTGGAGCCTGGTCCGAAAAATTTCCTGTACCACGAAGACCAGCAACTGGCGCAGTTGGTAATGACCGTGATGGATTTTCCGTATGAACTGAGCCCTAATTGGAGCGAACACTACGACGGTAAAATTCCTACGCGTGAAGATCTTTACCGGGAAGAAGTAGCTTCTACTGTCAATTACCTGAAACTACGTAAAATCAAACGGCTGATCGAAATAAACCAGAAAGACCTCGAAAAAAACCATACGCCGGAAGAACAACTGGTGCTTATTCAAACGCATCAGCACCTCAAAGAAATGGAAGCGGCGCTGACAAAGCAATTGGGTACGGTAATACTAAAGTAGCTCAGGCGCCCATTGCACAGGGTTATTTCCTCAATATGATCACCTTGCCGCTCCCTGTTACTTCCATCAGCCTGCCCATCCCCCGCTGGCGGGGGCGCAGCACGATAGTACACCGATAACAATACCGCCTGGACGGGGGTGGTCCCCGCTATTGTTTACCAATCCACAAACTGGATTGGGCAGCACCATTTAACCACCCCCATCCATGAAACAAGTTGATGTAGTAAGTTGCTGCCCGGCCCCCGCCAGCGGGGCCGGGCAGGCTGATGGATGCAGCAAAGAGCGGTGGTATTGTTTGGTGCATTATATCCTGTCACCTGCATTCTTTCGCAGAATTTTTTTGATAATTCTTGTAGTGGAATGAGCGCTTGCAGTGGGTATAATTTTTATCTCACAATTTAATTGCTTCAGCAATTCTGCCTCAGGAATAGCAGTTTCACTCCAATTACCTCCTTTTACGAATACATTCGGTTGCAATGCCTGCAACAACTCCACCGGGCTGCGTGCCGCAAAGGAGGTAATGATATCTACACTTTGCAAACCAGACAATACTGCAATACGGTCTTTCAGTGTATTAATAGGTCTGCCGGGGCCTTTCAGCAACCGGATGCTGTCATCAGTATTCAAACCTACAATCAGCACATCTCCCAACAGACGCGCCTGTTGCAACAAAGCAATATGTCCTTTGTGCAAAATATCAAAACAACCATTGGTGAATACAATGCGTTTTCCCTGCTCTTTCAGCTCGCGGACCTGGCGCTGCAACTGGTACAGGTCTGCTGTGTACTTATTGCCGGCCGCATAACAATTGTGCAATTCCCCCGGCGTGCAAACGGCCGTGCCATTTTTTCGAACCACTACAGCTGCCGCCATTGCGGCCAGTTCAGCCATCGTACTACTGCTTGCGCCACAGGCAAGAGACAAAGCCATGGTAGCAGTAAACGTATCGCCGGCGCCAATGGCCCGCGCATTGTCCTGCATCACTGCGGGAATATGGAAAGGTTGACGATCTTTTTCAAAGAGTATTACGCCATCTGCATCCAGCGTAACAGCAATACAGCGTGCTCCGGTGCTCGCAAACAAGGCAGCGCTTTGTTGCATGATCTGTGGTATCCTTTCACTGCTTTCCGCATATGGAAGGTGCAGCATCGTTTGCGCCTCTACGTAATTAGGTTTTACCGCCCATGGGCACAACCGGCGAAACCGGCCGGGCGCTTTCGCATCTACAATCACCGGCTTGCGGCATTGCTCCAATACCGCCGCCGCTTTTTGTATGAACGCATCGGTAATGGTGCCGCCTCCATAATCTGAAAAAATGATTGCGTCCATGGCCGGCGCCAATTGCCGGAAACGGTCAAACATCCATTTTTCAACAGCAGGTGATAAAGGTGACATCGTTCCTTCATCTACGCGCAGTAATATGCTGAAAGCGGAAACCAGTCGTTGTTTGGAGATGGTGGTGCGTTCGGTGGAAGTAAATATGTCGCCGGTTTGTACCCCATTTTTTTGCAGCACCTCCAACAAGGTAGTTCCCTGCGGGTCCTTGCCGACAACACTCAGGAAATAAGCGGTGGCCCCTAAAGCTGCTACATTAATGGCCGTATTGGCAGCGCCGCCGCATTGATGTATACGGTCCTTAACTGTAAGGATCAATACCGGCGCTTCCCGGCAGATCCTGTCGGTGGCCCCCTTCGTATAGGTGTCCAGTATAGCGTCTCCTACGACCAGAACTTTTTGCTTTGTAAAAGCATTGATAAGGTCTGTTATCGTCTCCCTCATAATCCTCCTTCACGGGCAGTGGTTATAGCTGCCGACTTTTTCATTTATTACGCATTCATATGATCGTCCGCCTGGCAATCATTTCTTCGCCGTTTTGTTCTTCCAGCTCATATTCCTCATTCTTTTCTATCCCCTGCAGGTCCACACCACTCACCCATCCCACCGCCAGCCACTCATGCTGCCATTCGAGCTACCGACTCCTGTACCCCGCCATTTATACCACTCAACAATACCTCCTCCTGCCAATCATTCCTTCCTCATTCCTTCTTCCATCTCATATGTTTCCTTCCTTTCCATCCCCCGCACATGTACACCACTCAACAACTCCTCCGCCTGCCGCCAAACCTCCTCCACACTTATATCCCGTACAAACGAAACCGGATGGTCACAACCCTTGCGCGGCTCAAACGGCCACGGATTATTCGGAACAATACCGCACAACGGACACTGCATCTCCCATGAAATCACCGGCCGGTTAATAGCGCGCGTCAGCGGCCCCCACTTGATATAATTTGGCGCCCAGTAGATACCCACCGTAGGCGTTTGCACCGCCCTTGCCAGGTGCAACGGCCCTGTATCGCACGCCACCACCAGCGAAGCGCCGGCCAGCAAGGCGGTCAATCCGCCCAGGCTTAAGGTACCGCAGGCATTGATCACCGGGTATTGCATATGGGCTTCTATCGCTTCTACTGCCCCCCTTTCTTCCTCTGTACCAGTGATAATAATTTCCACCTCATATTGTTCCTTCAGTCGCCTGCCCAGTGCAACATAATTTTCCAGTGGCCACATCCGACGGATATCCCGGGAAAACGGATGAAATACCACATATCGTTTATTATTAACAGTTAGCAATGGCACACGGGCTTCCATCAAATCATCAGGCAACACACGTATTGCCGGTTCAACTATTTTTTTCTCCGTACCGGTAACACTTGCCATTTCTATATACCGCACCACTTCGTGCTGATAATGATAATAGGGCATACTATAGTCAGGAAGATGATCGTCCGGAAATGCCGGTCCTGCCAGCAGGCGCGGCCGGATAGCCCTTGCAAAAGCGTTGGTATGTTCACCATTTCCCTGGAAGTTGAAAAACAAATCGAATTGTTCCGCCTGCAATGTCTCATACAATGAAGTAAGCATTGCCTTGTCCACTTCATGGGCTACATCAATGGTAACACCGGGCACAGCAGGCAATGCAATTACCCGGTCAACCGGTGTGCGGCCTTTTTGCAACCACGCTTCGTGCCACGCTCTCCCCAACAATACGATTGCAGCGGCCGGCCATCTTGCACGAATGGCTTCCAGCGCGGGTACCGTAACAATAAAATCGCCCAGTGCGCTGGCCTTCAGTATACCGATTTTCCGGATGGTTGATAACGTGTGCAAAGAATTTCCTTTAGGCTGATAATAATCTTTTTACAAAAGAAAATTTTATGCCTTTGATCTTTTCTTCGCTTTCAGGAACAATTGTGCGCCTGCTTTTTTTGCCGGGTGGTATAAAATATGAGTAGTATACCGCAGGAATTGTAACCCTGTAGAATTTTTTCCCGACCCTGTAATTACGAAACGACATGAAAGATGCGAATAATATTGTAACACGGCCTTCCAACGTGACCAACACTGCAGCCGTGCTTCCATTTGAAGCCGTCATTTTTGATATGGATGGTACACTCATCTCCAGCACGGAAGCGGATTTTCTTGCCTGGAAATGGCTTTTTGGCGATTACAATTGTCCGTTTACGTTCCAGGAATATCTCCCGCTGGTTGGCGTGCGCAGCGCTGATGTGCTCAAGGCACGGCTTGGCCTGAAAGGAGACGCGTTGCGCGATGCACTCGCCCGCAAGATGGACTATTACGCAGAAATTGTTGCCCGCAACGGCATCCAGGTGATGCCATATGCCTATCATTTCCTGGAACAGGTGAGCAGGTACCCGGTGAAGACAGCGCTTGCCACCAGCGCACGCAGAGAAAAAATGCAATTAATCATGGAAAAAACCGGGCTGATGCCTTTTTTTGATGTTATTATAACGGGAGAGGATGCACGAAGAAGCAAACCAGCTCCTGATATATACCTGGTTACAGCCCGTTTGCTCAGGGTAAAGCCATCGAAGTGCCTGGTGATAGAAGATGCCATACATGGCATCACCGCAGCACGCAATGCACATATGAAGTGTATTGCGATTGCTTCCACCCATCCGGCAGGTGTATTAAAAGAAGCTGATCTGGTGGTGGATTCCTTTGCAGGCGCCGACTTTGCAGAATGGTGCAGCAAACTCGGAAATTGTGAATAAAGAAAAAGGCAGAAGTGGTTGAATGCTTCTGCCTTTTCAATTACATGATCCTTCTTCTTACTCAATTTATCCTGCCATTACAGTCGCTTCCCGCTTGCGGGTATTAACTGCACGGCCATTTGATTTGTTGCATTTGTTAAAGCGCATGGCTGTCCACACATGGTCCAGCGTAACTTCACCGGCTTCTTCAAAACCGGCATTGCGAACGCAATCCCAGCTGCATTCGCGGTTAAGATCTGTTACGATCTTGGAAGAACTTTTCGGGAAAGCAATCCAGAACTTACCTTCATCATGCAAGGCAGGCAATACCTCTTTGAGAATTCCCGACAACTGATTTTCATTCACAGCAAATACCAGCGCGAAATCAATCTTGCGAGATTTCAACAGTGGCGTTACATTTTTTGCGAAAGAAAGTTTCAGGAACTGTTTCTCAATGGAGGACGGGAGCCCCTGGATTAGTATGTTCTTTTCTTCCCTGAGCTCTAACTTTTCTAACAAATTTTGCGACATGCCTGAGAGGTTTAATTATAGCGTTAGGGTTATTTTAAGACGGGATTGCAAAAGTAGTAAAAAAACGCGAATAACACTCATAAGGCGCGATTGTTCACGCGTATAATACGCTGTGAATGATCCCCATTGCGTAAATATTAATACAAAAAAACCGCCATAATAGGCGGTTTTTCAATATTTTGTTTATTTGACCCTATAACAGGTTAACCCATATCAATTACCGGGATTTTCGCATAATTAATTGCTTACCGGCTTATAATATTTCAATGCTTCCGGCATCATTTCCTTCAGCTTCTCAATGCGTGTGGCTTCAGCAGGGTGCGTACTGAGGAATTCAGGAGGTGCTTGTCCGCCGCTGGCTTTTTGCATTCGTTCCCACAAAGGAATTGCTTCCTGCGGATTGTAACCGGCCATCGCTGCGAAGATCAATCCATAGCGGTCGGCCTCCAATTCGTGTTTGCGTGAGAATGGCAGGATAGCGCCGACCGTAGTGCCGATGCCATAAGCATTCAGCAGCAGATTCTGCGCCTGCGGCGTTTTATTGGCAATAGCTACTGAAAGCGCTACACCACCCAGTTGCTGGGCAGTGGCCTGGCTCATGCGCTGATTACCGTGTTCCAGCAGGGCATGCGCAATTTCATGGCCTACTACGGCAGCAAGAGCCGCTTCGTTCTGGGTAATGGGCAATAAACCGGTATACACCACAATCTTTCCTCCCGGCATACACCAGGCATTCACATCATTCGATTCCACCAGGTTGTATTCCCATTGGTACCCCTGCAGGTGTTGTGATATGCCCTGGCTGGCATAGTATTGTTCAATGGCTTTTGTAAGGCGCTGGCCTACCCTTCTTACCATTTCAGCATCCTTGTTGTTGCTGGCGCTCACTACCTTGTTCTCACTCAGGAACTGCCGGTATTGCTGGTTGGCCATTTCATTTAATTCCGCGCTGTTGTACAGTGTAAACTGGCTCTTTTTGGTAAGCGGGTTGGTGGAGCATGCATAGATGCCCAGGGCAAAAGCCGCTATGACGAGCATTTTTTTCATCACCTGGTATTTTTAAGGTATTATTTCAAACGTTATGCCGATCAAAACAGGAAACTCAATGACAGCAGCAGGGAAATGCTTTCGTACATGACATATAACAAACCACACACCCCCAAAAAAAGTTCAGACTACCCATTACAAACGCAAATATCAGGGGGAAAGGTGAAGCATGGCGCTGATAGTAAAGTTAAAATTTGCCCATGCAGCCGGTCCGGGAATTCAAATGCTGTTATCGGGTGCTTCTTATCAGTTGCCGCCGCGCCTGCGCATTCTTCTGCGATCGCGGTATTTTAAAATGGGCACTTTGCTTTCGCTGCCACGAAGCAGGCGGCCAATATTCTTCTGGTGCGTGAGCAACACCAGCAACGCTACTGCAATGGCAAATGCACGATACAATGGTTCTTTTTCATTAAAGATAACCAGGATGAAAACGGCAAATGCAATACTCGCCAGGATAGAGCTGAGCGAAACGAACCGGGTAAGATATAATACAAACAGAAAAACGCCCACACAGTATATGGCCACCATCGGTTGAATGGCCAGCACCATTCCAAACAGCGTGGCTACGCCCTTACCACCTCTGAAATCGGCCCATATCGGGAAGATATGTCCCAGCACGGCAGCCAATCCCAATCCCACCATAAAATTGGTGCGGTCCCAGGTATTGCTGCTGTCAGCATAGTAAGGCAGCAGGAGATACAGGCTGGTGGCAGCCACACCTTTCAATACGTCTATCACCATTACAAAAGTTCCCCACCGCGATCCCAGTACGCGAAAAGTATTGGTGGCGCCGGCATTGCCGCTACCATATTCACGAATGTCAATGCCAAAAAAAGCCTTGCTAACCCAAACAGAAGTTGGAATAGATCCGATCAAATAAGCAATTACAATGAGTAGAACTTCTTTCATTGTAAGGTGGTTGAAGTTGATGAACGAAAATAACGAAAAACATTCAATAAAAGTCTGTGCCGTGAATTGCTGCGCGTATTGTGTGTGCCCGGCAGGCAGTAGAACAGCTCACTGCAACAACAATCCTATCCAATTGTTGCATGATACCTGTTGTTGAATGGATAATTGGTGTTCACGGGCGGCGGCTTCAATGACCGGTTCATCCTCTTTCAACAGGCCGCTGATTATACAAACGCCTCCGGGCCTTAAATGTTGTTTTAATGCGGCCATATTTGCCAGTATCACATGGCGGTTTATATTGGCAAGAATGATATCGTATGTCCCGAATTGCTCCAATGAGTCGGCCTGTAACAACTGAATACGGGAACATTGGTTTACTACCGTATTTTCCGCAGCATTCTCTATACTCCAGCGGTCATTGTCGATGGCTGTTACCTGTTGCGCGCCGCATTTTTCGGCCAGTATAGCCAGGATACCGGTACCGGTCCCGAAATCAAGAACGGTTTTGCCGTTAAGGTCCAGCTTTTCCATATACTCCACCATTATACGCGTAGTGGCATGATGGCCCGTGCCAAAACTCATTTTGGGAGTAATGATGATTTCGTGTTGCGCATGGAGAATAGGCGCATGAAACGATGCACGGATGGCGCAAAAAGAACCAATCACCACAGGTTCAAAATTTTTCTCCCACTCTTCATTCCAGTTTCTTTCCTGCAATATTTCTTTTTCCATGGTGAGATTTTCTTCCTCTGCCCATTGCACAAAAGCGCTTTCGTCCAGTTGCTGTGCAGGAACAAAGGCAGATAAATAGTCTTTTCCCTCTTCAAATCCTTCAAATCCCCATTGGCCCAGTTGTGCCATCAGTATTTCCTGCTGTTCACGCGAGAGGCCAGTAAACCGGTAGTGTAGATAGTCAGCCATAGCAGACGGGATCATAAACAAGAAAGGCAGAAGTTACTGCTTCTGCCTTTATATTTTCTGTTGTTAGTGCTTATTCTTTCGGCGCCGCATTGCCTTCGGGCCTGCGACCTTCGGGTTTAGGCATCAGCACTTTGCGGCTGAGCTTGAATTTACCCGTTTTGTGATCGATGCCGATGAGCTTTACTTTTACTTTGTCGCCTTCCTTCAGCACACCTTCCATGCTTTCGAGGCGTTTCCAGCTGATTTCGCTGATGTGCAGCAACCCTTGTTTGCCGGGCAGGAATTCTACAAAAGCGCCGAATTCCTTAATGCCTTTTACGGTTGCTTCGTACACAGCACCTACTTCCGGCATGGCGGTAATGCCTTTCACCCAGGCAACGGCTTTTTCAAGTCCTTCCTTGGCCGGGCTGAATATGCTTACTTCTCCATAGTTGCCTACTTCTTCAATATTGATGGTAGTGCCGGTTTCGCGCTGAATTTCCTGGATGATCTTTCCTTGCGGTCCGATCACAGCACCGATAAATTCTTTATCAATGAACAGTTTTTCCATGCGCGGCGCATGCGGTTTCACTTCCGGTCTTGCTTCGGAAATGCATGCGTACATGGCGTCGAGAATATGCAAACGTCCCACGCGTGCCTGCGCCAGCGCTTCACGCATGGTTTCCATGCTGAGGCCATCGATCTTGATGTCCATCTGGATACCGCATATGCCATCGCGTGTACCGGTTACTTTAAAGTCCATATCGCCCAGGTGATCTTCATCGCCCAGGATATCGGTAAGAATAGCGTATTTGCCATCAGAAGCGCGTGTGATCAATCCCATGGCCACACCGCCTACATGTTTGGGAATAGGCACACCGGCATCCATCAGCGCCAGGGAGCCGGCACAAACAGTGGCCATTGATGAGGAACCGTTCGATTCGAGAATATCGCTCACAATGCGCACCGTATAGGGATACTCGTTACCCGGCATCATCTGCTTCAGCGAACGCATGGCCAGGTTACCGTGACCAACTTCACGACGGCCCGGGGCGCGCATCATTTTCACTTCACCGGTAGAAAAGGGCGGGAAGTTATAATGCAGGATGAATTTTGAATATTCAGAAGTAGCAGCGCTTTCGACCAGCAGCTCGTCCAGCGGCGTACCCAGGGTAACCGTGGTAAGCGACTGGGTTTCGCCACGCGTAAACAGGGCGGAACCGTGCGGGGAAGGCAGTACATCCACCTCCATGTTGAGCGGGCGCACCGTGGTGAGGTCGCGGCCATCGAGGCGTACACGATCATCGAGGATCATATTGCGCACCACTTCCCACTTCAGGTCTTCAAAATATTTCTTGGCCAGTTTTACCACTTCTTCTTCCACTTCTTCGCCCAGGCTGGCTACGAGTTCTTCTTTCAGTTTATCGTACGCTTCGCTGCGTTCGTTCTTTACAGGAGTAGACCTCGATATCTGGTAAATGCGGTCTTTGGCAAATTCAATTACTTTCTGCTGCAGCTCTTCGTTGTGCGGCGGTTTCGGATACTCACGCTTGCCCTTCACGCCTGCTTTTTCGCGCAATTCTTCCTGTGCCTTGATCTGGATGCGAATGGCGTCGTGCGCAATTTCCAGTGCTTTTACCAGGTCTTCTTCACTGCACTCAGCGGCTTCACCTTCCACCATCATCAGGTTTTTGGCGGTAGCGCCGATCATGAAATCCATATCGGCTTTGGCCAGTTCGCTGCGGCTGGGGTTGACGATGAATTTACCGTCTACACGTCCTACACGCACTTCAGAAATGATTTCCTTGATGGGAATATCGGAAACGGCCAGTGCTGCCGAGGCGGCGAGACAGGCCAGCGAATCGGGCATTACTTCGGGATCGCTGCTGATGAGGGTAACCAGTACCTGCACATCGCAGAAATAGTCTTCGGGGAACAGCGGACGGAGGGCGCGGTCAATCAAACGGCTGATGAGCACTTCATAATCGCTCAGTTTGCCCTCACGTTTGAAGAAGGAACCGGGAATACGGCCGGCGGCGGCAAATTTTTCCATGTAGTCTACCACCAGCGGAAAGAAATCCTGTCCTTCTTTGGGTTCTTTATTGGCAACTGCTGTTGCAAGTAATATGCATTTTCCTTGTCGTACTGTTACGGCGCCGTGGGCCTGACGGGCAAGTCTGCCGGTCTCTATAGTCACCATACGGCCCCCACCTATATCAAAGGTTACACTGATAGGTTGTGAAAGCATAATCGTTCTGCATTTTCGGCTGTGATCGGAAAGGGAGAAGGCGGGAACAGGTCCGGATCAACAACCCTTGTGTTATTAAAGTTTTACGTCTAAACAGGCACCCAATCAAAAACAACTATTCCCAACCGGCAATACAGTTGGGAATAGGGATTGTTTACATATGCTGAGTTATTTTCTGATTCCAAGTTTTTCAATCAGCGCCCGGTAGCCCTGCAGGTTGTGTTTGCTGAGGTAAGTGAGCAAACGTTTCCGCTGACCTACCAGTTGCATCAGGCCGCGGTGGGTGGAGAAGTCTTTTTTGTTCTTTTGCAGGTGTTCGGAAATCCGATTGATACGCTCTGTCAGCAACGCAATCTGTCCCTCAATGGAGCCGGTATTGGTGGCGCTTCCGCCAAATTGGGTGAAGATATCTGCTACTTTTTCTTTAGTTAAATAAGGCATCTCAGTTTTTTTAAAAAGCATCCAATATTTTTCTTCTGATAATTTGCGGGCAAAGGTAATTAATTAATAGCAATCCAAATATTTGCGATGGGCAGAATTTTTTGAAACGTATTTTTGGCGCCGGTGAACCATACATCTCCGGTATTGAATGGTGCACAACCCCTTGCTAATGAAACGTTTGATTTTTACCGTCACCAACGATCTGCTGACCGACCAGCGCATGATCCGTATCTGCGGCACGCTGGCGCGGGAAGGCTATCATGTTACCCTGGTGGGGGTAAAACACCGGAACAGTCCTGCCCTGCCCCATCAGCCTTTCCGGCAAAAACGGCTTACCTGCTTCTTTCGCAAAGGTTTTGGTTTTTACGCCGAATACAATATCCGCCTCTTCTTTTACCTGCTGTTTGCCAAAGCCAGCCTGATCTGCGCCATAGACCTTGATACCATTTTGCCCTGCTATTTCGCATCGGTTATAAAAGGCGTACCAAGAGTATATGACGCGCATGAACTTTTTTGCGAAATGCAGGAAATTGTTACCCGCCCCCGCATTTACGCCATATGGAAACGCATTGAACGGTTTGCCGTACCGCGATTCAGGTACGGGTATACCGTAAACGAACCCATTGCCCGCGAGTTGGCAGCCATGTACCAGGTACAATATGAAGTGGTCCGCAATGTACCGGTGCTGCAACCATTGAGCATACCCCCCAAAAGTGAACGGTATATTCTTTACCAGGGGGCGGTAAATGAAGGTCGCAGTTTCGAAACGCTAATCCCTGCCATGCAATATGTAGAGACGCCGCTTTTCATCTGCGGCGATGGCAATTTCATGCAGCAGGCGCAGGACCTGGTAAAAAAATACGGGCTGGAAGCAAAAATATTTTTCAAGGGAAGGATCCCTCCCGCCGACCTACGGGCCATTACTGCGCATGCCTGGATAGGCGTTACTTTGTTCGAAAACACAGGGAAAAGCAATTACTTATCATTGGCCAACCGCTTCTTCGACTACTTCCATGCAGGCATTCCACAGTTGTGCGTTGACTACCCGGCTTACCGTGAAATAAACAATACACATAAAATTGCTGTTTTAATTGACAACCTGGCCCCCGAAGCAATAGCCCAAGGGCTAAATACGTTGCTAAACGATCAATTTTTATACGATATGCTACAAAGAAATTGCCTTACGGCAAGAGAACATATAAACTGGCAGCAAGAAGAAAAAAAATTATTGGCGTTTTACTCAAATATCCTGTAGCATTTGGAAAAGCATGTACATATAGTTACGTTCGATGTGCCATGGCCTGTCGATTACGGCGGTGTAGTGGATGTATTTCATACCATTAAAGCTTTTCACGAGGCCGGTATCCACGTGCACCTGCATTGTTATGAATATGGTCGCGGGGAACAACCCGAACTGGAAAAATATTGCACCTGCGTAAAGTATTACCAGCGCGCTACAGGCCATAAATGCGTTTCTCTCGAACTTCCTTATATCGTTGCTTCGCGATCAGCGCCCGAACTTACGGAAGCGCTACTGGAAGACAACTATCCCATACTGTTAGAAGGCGTGCACAGCACCTACATATTGAACGATAAACGGTTTGAAGGCCGCCGCATGGTGGTGCGCATGTCGAACACGGAATACATTTATTACGATCAGCTCTGCAAATCCACTTCCACTTTATCGCTTTTCAAGAAATTGTATTATCACCGCGAGAGTTTGTTGCTGCGCCGTTATGAAAAACATATTGCCGGCAAAGCGATGTTTGTGGCGGTAACGGAAGAAGACATGAACCGCTACAAACAGGAATTCGGGGTAGAAAAGATTATTTGTGTGCCGCCTTTACTGCCCTATACGGAGGTCACTTCCAAAACAGGCATTGGTTGTTTTTGCCTGTATCATGGCAATCTTTCGGTGCCGGAAAATGAAAAAGCTGCGTTGTGGCTGATACAGGAAGTGTTTAATGATCTTACCATTCCATTGGTGATTGCCGGTAAAAACCCTACGCGCCGCCTGGAAAGGGTTGCCCGCAATCACAATTGTACCTGTGTGGTGGCCAACCCTTCGGAGCAGGAAATGCAGGATATGATCGGCAAGGCGCAGATCAACGTATTGCCCTCCTTCAATTCAACGGGCATGAAACTGAAACTGCTGAACGCGTTGTACAATGGCCGGCATTGTCTGGTGAACGATGCTACGGTGAGCGGCACAGGACTGGAATCTGCCTGTCATATCGGCGCCAATGCGGCCGGTTTCAAAAGCATTATCATCCAGTTGTACCATCAACCGTTCAACGATGAAGAGATTCGCCTGCGGGAAAAAATGCTGGCGGTGAATTTCAACACCGCCCGTAATGCCGAGCGTATTATGAAGTTGTTATGGTAGCGTTGTCGATTACTCGACCTCTTTCGGTACGCACCATTCTTCCGGGGAAATTGCGGATCACGATGTAATCATGCGTGGCCATTACAATGGCAGTACCGTAATCGCGGGAAATCTGGAACAGCAACTGCATGATTTCATCGGAAGTTTCGGGATCGAGGTTGCCGGTAGGTTCATCGGCCAGGATCAGTTTGGGCGAATTGAGAAGGGCGCGTGCAATATCAACGCGTTGTTGTTCGCCGCCACTCAGTTCAAAAGGCATTTTGAAGCCTTTGGCCTTGATGCCCACTTTGTCCAGCACATCATGTATCTTTTCGTCCATCAGCTTTTCATCCTTCCAGCCGGTGGCGCGCAGTACAAATTTCAGGTTATCGTTTACGTTGCGGTCGGTCAGCAACTGGAAATCCTGGAAAACCACGCCCAGGTTGCGGCGCAGGAAAGGTACCCGCTTCCAGTCCATTTCGCGGAGATTGAACCCTACCACCGTTCCTTCCCCTTCTTTCAGCGGAAGGTCGCCATACAAAGTTTTCAACAGGCTTGATTTTCCTGTACCGGTCTTCCCAACCAGGTATACAAACTCTCCTTTCTTTACACTGAAATTTACATCCTGAAGGATCAGATTATTACCCTGGTAAATATTTGCATGCCGTAATTCGATGATATTTTCCTGCATGAAGCAAATGTAAGAATAATGTGCTAATTAGCTAATGATGTGTGGTCAGCATTCGTCAGGGGCAGCACTGTTGCATGCAGCTTACAGCAGCGCCCGGCCATCACCTGGCGCACCAGCACATCAACCAATCGGAACATTAAGCAGCGAGCCAGCAATGGTGCTTCTTTTCCTTCACTTCCTTCTTTTCAATTTTGTCTTTGGGGTCCTGTTTTTTCCTGTTGGTGCTGAGGCTTGCAAATGCTACGGCGGCCATGCAGGCAACCAGCAGCACGATCACCAGAATCTTTTTCATACACGAAGAATTTTGTTATTATAATACGGTTATCGCTGGCGTGATAAAAAAATCCTCCCCACTGCCTGCACCTTACTGTAAGGGAGAACCGGGGTGACAACATAGATTAAAACCTTGTTAAAAAACCGTGCTGAAGCAGTGGCATGCAATTTTCATTCCATGCCTTTTTCTGTTTAGACCTTCAAACCGTGCTGCACAAATTGAGGAATTGCACGGATCCTGCTCACAGATTAAAGTGCAGCTTGACAATTAATCGATAACTTTACTTCTATAATGAGCTCCTGATTATGACACCAGAAATTAGCGAAGACAGCCTGGAAGTGGAAGGCCTGAGAGAGATTCAGTTGGAAGATTTGCTCCGGGAAAACAGCTTGCTCAATATGTTGCCCGTGGCAGTATGCATATGCAATGCCGACGGCATTATCAAAAAATACAACATACAAGCAATCAAGCTATGGGGACGAGTGCCGGTATTGGGCGATAAGGACGAACGGTTCTGCGGCGCCTGGCGTTTATACCAACCAGACGGCACACCGCTGCTGCACGCATCAGGCCCGGCCGCTGCCTGCCTCGCCGACGGACAACCCAGGCACAACGTGGAACTGATTATGGAAAGACCTGATCTTTCCCGCATATCTGTTGTAGTGAATATTGCTCCCATCACAGACCCGGAAGGAAAGGTAACGGGCATGATTAACTGCTTTCATGAAGTTGCCAAAACAGCATCACGGGAAAATTGCGTGAATGAAGATCATCATGAATCGGTAAAAATCCTGAGCAACGCACACAATAGTTTCCGCGAGCTGAACTTCTCCCTTGAAAAAAAAGTAGAAGAGCGTACGGCTGATCTCAACCTTATCATAGAAGAATTAAGACTAAGCGAGGAACGCTATCACAAAATGGTGGAAGAAGTAGAAGACTATGCAATCGTGCTGCTCAGCAAGGAAGGTATTATACAGAACTGGAACCGTGGTGCGGAAAGAATTAAAGGCTATCGCGAAGCAGAAGTGATTGGTAAGCACTTCCGCATTTTTTACACGCAGGAAGAACGGGAAAAGCATTTGCCTGAAAAGCTGATTGACCAGGCTGTCCAGTTGGGCAAGGCCCTGCATGAAGGCTGGCGCGTGCGCAAGAACGGTACCCGTTTCTGGGCCAGTATTGTCATTACCGCGCTGCATGATTCGCATAACAATGTGATCGGTTTTACCAAAGTAACCCGTGACCTTACTGAAAGAAAACTGGCAGAAGAAAAGATCAACCAGTACAACCTCGACCTGGAGTTTCAGAACCGCGAACTGGAGCAGTTTGCTTATGCCGCTGCCCATGATATGAAAGAACCGTTGCGCAAGATCCGCTTTTACAACAACCTCCTGTTAGAAACGGCGGCCAACCTGTTGCCGGAAAAAGAAAGAGAATACCTGGAACGCAGTATTGCGGCCGCTACGCGCATGCAAAAGCTGATCGACGACCTGCTTACCTATTCCAGGATGACACCGAGAAGTTATGAGTGCATCCAGGTAGACCTGGAAGGTTGCTTCCGGGAAGTACTGGCGATGCACCACGAAACCATCCAGGACACCAATGCCATTATTGAGTCCCATAATTTGCCCGTGATCAACGGCATCCATTTCCAGGTACTGCAATTGCTCGATAACCTGGTGGGCAACGCACTGAAATACCGTCATCCCGAGCGAACGCCGCATATCCGTATCAAAACGTCTGTCAAAAACGGCACCGATCTCTACAACAGGAATGCAGACAACAATGTGCAATATCTCGAACTGACCATTGAAGACAACGGCATTGGCTTCGATGCCCGGTATGCCGACAAGATTTTTGATCTTTTCCAGCGGCTTCATGACAAAGCGAACTATTCCGGTACAGGCATTGGTTTAGCCATTTGCCGCAAAGTGATGCAAAACCATAAAGGATTCATCACCGCCCATGGCGAACCTGGTAAAGGCGCCACCTTTACGGTTTATTTTCCGGTACAACAGCTTTGCTGATTGATTTAATACAAGTGCGCAGGTCAGAATATCATCTACAGAATGCCAGCATTTGCTCCGCTATTTTGGTAAGCTCCGATAGTTTATTGGGCTTTACAAAATAGGAAGCCGCTCCTTTTTCCATGCAGTTTTGTACATGTTCGGGCTGGCGGGAGCTGCTCCACACCACTTTGGGAATGGATTTGAGGCGCGAAGCCTGGTTAATGTGTTCCAACACTTCCACAGCGTTCAGCACAGGCATTTTATAATCGAGGATGATGAGTTCAGGTAATTCCCTGTCAGAACAATGTTCCAGGAATTCAAGTACTTCCTTTCCATTCTCTACCATATGCATTTCAGCTACAGGCTCCAGTTGGCGGATAGCATCTTCAAGAATTTCCTGATCTTCCGGATCATCGTCCGCAAGTAGTATTTTTTTGGGTTTTACATCCATATACGTGTTTAATGTTACATCCGTTCCCTGGTAGGCAGGCAAATGTTACACCTGAAATATGCAAATTGTAACGAACGGAAAAGAATGAGGCAGGTGTAATTTACGGAAAGGGTTTGGAATGGAGGGGATTATTTTTTGGGGGGATTATATGGACTGTCTGCTGACCACTCCCATCCATGCGGACATTGTTGATTGGGTAAGTGCGTGCCGGCGCCCCCGCCAGCGAGGGATGGGCGGCCGTCAGGAAGCACCCTGGAGTGGTGAAAAGTTATCAGAGATGGGAACGACTGAAAAATCATCAGGGCGAAGCGACGCGGCGGTTGCAAAACTGTCAACCGGAATGCCAGGTTTTCCATAAGTAGCGGATTTGTACGGTGTTTGCGGGGGTATAAGTGGAAACAAAAAAAAGGAGGACACTATGACTGACATCATTAAGCGAAGCAGCGCCGTTGATACGCCGCTGACGATTGGTGGGTTGGTTGATAATGTTTTCCGAACCAGCCTGAACCGTTTCTTTGATGATGATTTCTGGGGTTTTGATGGTATCCTCACGCCATCGCAGGCGCCGGTGAATGTGCGGGAAACCGACAAAACCTACGAAATGGAAGTGGTAGCACCGGGTTGTAAGAAAGAAGATTTCACGGTAGAACTGAGCAACAATCTGCTGACAGTATCATGCAATCACAAGGAAGAAAAGGATGAGCAGCGCAATGGCTGGATGCGCCGCGAATACAAACACCGTGCTTTTACCCGCACCTTTACCTTAAACGACACCGTAGACGCCAACAATATTTCAGCAAAGTATGAAGATGGCATGCTGCACATCACGCTTCCCAAAAAACCGGAAGCGCAGCGGGTAACAAAAGCCATAGCGATCCGGTAATACCATTCAAAACCCTGGCGCAACAAGGCGCAGGAAAAACCGGATGAGGGCCCAGGTAACCGCCATCAAAAAAACTGGCCAACAATGCGCATCAAAACACGATGCGCCACTGCGGATTCATCATCCACCCTGGAAACTTCGAAGCCCCCAGGCAGCAACGCAATACCGGGCATAATTGCCTGGCATTGCAGCAAGCCTGGGGGCTTCATGGTAGATGGAAATCGTTGGATGTTACACAGCGGGCCTGTGCGGGCCATGGTACTTGCGTTCCACTGCCGGCACACGTTTCGTCAACAGAGAAATAACAATTTCGAAGAGCCCCACTACCAGGTGTGGCGCCCATACGTACTCATCGAATCCGAACAACCAGGGCGACACGGCCAGAAAAATGCCCCCTATCAGGTCAAGTGTAAGATGCGTCCGCATGGAGATGGTTGGAGACGCGCCCATTTCATAATCCGTAAACAGGCTGTACAAAATCGTAGCAATACCTACTATCACCGGCACCCAGGTTTCCGCACCACCCCTGTCGAAATCCAGTATCCATGGTGCTGCAATTAACAGCAGACCCACGATATAATCCAGATATCCATGGGTTTTCGTTCCTATAACTCTCATTGCTCAATGATTTGGTTCATGCATACGCGTACATAACTTATGCCACCAGCGAAAGAAAACACGATACGGGTATCAGGCCGGGGGATGTGTAGAGGCAGGTGGACGTTTTGAGAAAAAATTTCATATCAGTTCATTGCCTCACCGGAAACCGGAAACATCAGGCGCTACAGTACTCCTGTGTATACAGTCGCATCATCGGCCAAACTCCCACAATGAAATATGTAAGACCATTATATTCAGTGCGCAAAATATTGGACTAAAACTACCGGTCAGGGTGCTTACAAAAAAAATAAATGCAGTTATCCTTTTGGGTTACCGTTTGTGAATTATTCAAAAATTCCTTGAGCAAAGGCAACAAAAAATATTTTTTGAGAAGTTTTGTTTGGTGAAATATAATTATTGCTTAACTTGCTTGCAAGGATAAGGTTTAATGGTAATGGTATTTGATTAGTGCGCCTCCCCTCCGGGAGGCTTTTTTATTTTTAGTACTTCCTGCAATCGCTTTCCTGCTCCGCATTGCCATGCCTCTCAAACATTTTCAACAAGCACCTACTATCACTTAACAGCACTCATACAACCAGCAATGAAATGCATACAATGAGTTCATTCATTTACTTAGTTGAAATATTTCTTTAGATGAAAACAGATTCCCCCTTGCGGCAGGGGCCGACTGGCATAGTTCTTGTCCCACGCTTATGGTAACCAACAGCCAGGCCTGGAACGCTTCTGGTAGTGCCATCTTTGGATGGAGTCGCTTCAACAAATCTTTTGTACGATTGCTTAAAAAAATTGAAAACCAATTTCCCGGTTTTTTTGCCATAACCCCCTTGCATCCTTTCTCCAACCCCGATCCGGAGCACGCTCGATGAAATGATAAACCACATTGTTAATCCAATATTAATTGTAAGCAATGCCTTATACCAAACGCGTGTGCCTGATAGATGACGATGAAGATGACAGGCTGTTCTTCAGCATGGGCCTCAGGGAATTTGATCCTTCCATTGAGTTTTATTGTTACCACGACAGTGAAACGGCCCTGCAGCGCTTTGCAGAAAGAAAAGTACCACTGCCCGATATTTTATTTTTAGACTGGAACATGCCTAAATTGTCGGGCAGGCAATTGCTGCATGCTATCCGCCGGAATAATTATTACGATGGTATTCCCATTATTGTTTTCACCACTTCTTCCGCCACGCAGGATAAAAATGAAGCACGTAAATTAGGCGCGTCATTCTTCCTTTCCAAACCGGCCAGTTTGAAAGAACTTACGCGCCACCTGCGCAGCATATTTGCCTATGTATGGGATGAAGAATGAAGTTCTCCCCGCTTCACCATCTGCACACGCTTTGTATTATGCGGAATAAATTTTACGCGCAGCATGGTCCCTGCCCGCAGGTAACTGAGTTCCATAATGCTGATCACTTCGCGCATTTCGGCAACGAAATTTTCTTCAGTGGCCGGCAATACGTGCACCAGCATTTTAACCTGCGGTTCGTTGTTGATATACACTCCTGTAAATTCAAGGCTCAGGACCACCGCCTCTGCTTCGCGGCCATGGCGCACCAATTCCTGCTGCCAGCGGGCCTGTTGGCGACGCGGCACAATCAGCCACCACCACAATGCATACAGGATAATTGCTGCCATAGAACCAGCCAGAAAAGCAAAAAGCATGTGACCAGCGTTTTTGGGCAGCAATGTAATCACACTACGGCTATCCGGCACAGTCGGTTTAGTAACTGGCAGGTTTTATTTTGCGAAAGGCGTATGATACCCGGTTGCACGAAGTGTCCGCGCAATTCCCTGCAGCTTGCCAACGCTCATGTTTACTTAAAGAAAGGCACATCCGGTATGGCATATTTCTTCATGCCTTCTTCATTGATTTCAACCCCGATACCCGGCTTTTCCGACAAGGTGATAAAACTGTCTTTCACCCATTCACCATCGTATGTCACAATTTCTTTGAACATGGGATCAGTATGGAAGTAAGATTGCCATTCAAGGATCAGGAAATTGGGTACCGATGCACAAACATGACAGGCAGCCATCGCTCCCAGGAAAGAAGCTACCATGTGCGGCGCAAAGGGCACATAATACAGGTTGGCCAGGTTGGCAATGCGTTGCCCCTCTCCCAACCCGCCGGCTTTCTGCAGATCGGGCATGACAATGTCTACCGCTCCCAGTTCCAGCATTCGCCGGAAACCATAGGCCAGGTAATGGTTTTCACCGGCAGCAATGGGTGTGCTGGTGGATTCAGTAATTAACTTATACGCTTCCACATTTTCTGCAGGAATCGGTTCTTCCAGCCACAACAGGTTGAGGGGTTCCATGCGTTTGGCCACCGCTTGCGCAGTAACGGCATCATAACGGCCATGCATATCTACCAAAATATCTATATTCGGTCCTACTGCTTCGCGGGCGGCGGTCACCTGGTCAACCATACGTTGGAGTTCGCCGGGACTGGCCGTCCAGTTGTAGAAATCGTATTTGTTGGGATCATTGGCCTGGTCGAGGTCGAATTTGATGGCGTTGAATCCCATATTCTTTGCTTTCAGTGCTGCCTCAGCAAAATCTTTCGGTTGCGGACGGTTGCGCTGGTATAAGGCGGTATCGCAGTAAACGCGGATCTTGTCGCGGAACTTGCCGCCCAGCAACTGGTATACAGGAACGTTCAGCGCCTTGCCGGCAATGTCCCATAAGGCTGTTTCAATGGCACTTAAAACGGCTATGTACATACCGGATTGTGCGCCCTGGAAAAAGCCTGACTTGCGGATGTCTTCAAACAAGCGATGCACATTCAGCGGATTTTTTCCGCGCAGGCGGTAGCCGAAGTTTTTAACGAGATAATAGGTGCCGGGAATAGCATCTACCCCTTCGCCACAACCTACTATATCCTGGTTGGTATATACTTTTACGAACAGGCTTCCCCGTACGTAACCACATTTTACATCTGTTATTTTCAGGTCGGAAGGCGCTGAAGGTTTGGGTGTTCTTTCTATGGCCTGTTCATATCCCTGTCCGAATGTGCTCAGGCCCGCAAAGGGCGCCATGGCGGCTGCAATGGCGGATTTGGTTATAAAGGAGCGTCGGGAATTTGTCATTGGTTGAAATTTTTTGTTGGGTTGATAAGATGGTCTTCGTTACCAGGTGCGGCCCTTCAGGAATTCCTGTATCTGGCTTTTGGGTACCGGCAGTTCATCGATATGATCGTTGAGCCATTGGGAAAAATCGCGTTCAATTTCTTCGCTCCAGCGCGAGTCGATTTGTCCAGGCGTGTATTTTCCTTCGCGCAAACGCTGGTGGCCGAACATGTCGCGCAGCCGTACGATCTCCGATACCTTCACCACTTTTTCGGCCAGGTGCGGCGGAATGAAGATGACGCCGCCATCCCTGCCTAATACCACATCGCCGGGCATAACGGTAGCTTTGCCGATGCGGGTAGGTGTATTGATGCCTATCAATGTGGTGTTCAGTTCACCGTCCGGATTATTGAGATGATGCGATGGATGATAGCTTCGGAAGAAAGAGGTAAAACCGCCGATCTCTTTCAACCCGTTGATGTCGCGGATGGCGCCATCATATACAATGCCATTGCCAGTTTTGGCGTAAATGGAATTGCCCAGGTTATCGCCGATAGTGGGCCCGTCTTCATGCGCACCAAACTGGTTTACTACATATACATCCCGCTTTACCAGGAGATCGATGGGCCAGGAGTTTTGCGATTTCACACGTTTGTCGCGCACGCCAAAACTGTCAATAACACGGTGAATGTCCGGGCGGCCCGGCACGAAGATGGCAGTCACGGCGCGTCCTACCAGCACGCTGTCGGGATTGATGGTTTGCCAGTTGCCATCGTACTGGTGTTTGTAATTTTCATTGCGCAACACCGCCCAGGCTTCTTCCAGGGTAACCAGTTTCATGCGGTCGAGAATGCTGTCTGGCACTTTGGGACGGCCATCCGGAAAACGTTCTCCTTTCCAGAGCGGCGTCAGGGCAATGAGTTCTTCGCGTGAAATCTGCTGGCCGTTCGATAACAGTGAACAGCCGATCATTCCAAGAAGCAATAAAAAACTTCCTATACGCATAGCAAATCAATTTTGGGGTGATGAATGAGGAACAGGTTTTTTGCTGACGGATCCATCGTTGTTGTGAGGCAGTTGATCTTTTGGCAAACGGCTATGCCACCAGCTGGCCAGTGCCGAACCGGTAACATTCATGAGCGGACCAAATACTGCCGGCGCCAGTCCAAGCGTAGCAATGCGGCCCAATTCTTTCGCAATGCCGGATGCCAGTCCCGCATTTTGCATACCTACTTCGATGGCAATGGTGCGGCAATCGCTTTCGGACATTTTCAACAGCCTGCAGCTCCAGTAGCCCAGCAGGTAACCGAAAGAGTTATGAATCAGCACTACGCCAATCAATGCCGGACCGATTTTCAGCAAACTGTCGCGGCCCGCAGCGGTGATGATGGTAATGATGAACGCAATACCGAACATAGACACCAGCGGCATGGCATCGTCCAGCCACCTGGATTTTCCTTTTAATAGCTTGTTGAACAGTAAGCCGGCGCCAATGGGCAGGATGATCATTTTGATGATGTCCCACATCATCTCCAGCACATCAATCGGCACCATGGTGCCTGCCAGCATTTTCATCAGCACAGGCGTTACAAAAGGCGCCAGCAACGTACTGATAGAGGTAAGCGTAATAGACAATGCCAGGTTGGCTTTTGCCAGGTACGACATCACATTGGACGCCAGTCCGCTGGGCGAACACCCGATCAGTACGATGCCCGCTGCTATTTCAGGGGGAAAATCAGTAACAGTGGCCAAGGTAAAACCCAGTAATGGCATAATCATGAACTGCGACAGTACGCCTACCAACACACCTTTGGGCGATTTGAAAACTGCAGCAAAATCTTTCACGCTCATCGCTGTGCCCATGCCAAACATGATCAACTGGATCAATGGGATGATGAGTTCGCTGAGTTTGAATCCGCCCCACTCCGAAAAATAATCGGGGTGGTACATGGCAAGCGCAGTGGTCGCAAAGATGATTACCGTAAAGGAAAGCCCTCTTAACAATTTGCTGGAACGGAAAGCGATGGCAAGACTTACAAACATGCCTGCCAGTAACCAGCCCCCGTATACGTGATTGTCGTTGAACAGGCGAAACAGGTAAACCAACAGTAACACCGCTGCCAGCCCATAAAAGACCTGTGATTGTTTGGTTGTTGTCATAATGCTGTTTTGTAGATTTTACCGCTCACTAACTCCACAGCCTGTCCCAACTGCGAACCTTATCCCATTCAGGCGTGGGGGCAAAGAATGTGTTGTTTTCAGGATCGAGATGTTTTTTGATTTCTTCTTCTACGAGTTCAATGCCCAACCCGGGTGAGTCGGGCACTGGCGCAAACCCGTTTTCTGTGAGCGGTTTGCCATCAACTGTTTTCACCAGTTTGGGCCACCATTCCAGATCAACCGAGTGGTGTTCAAGCGCCATGAAATTTTGCGTAGCGGCAGCGCAATGCACGTTGGCCATGAAACTTACCGGCGTGCCCGCAAAGTGCAGCGCCATGGCAATGCCTTTTTCTTCGGCATAATCACCGATCTTTTTTGTTTCGAGCAAACCGCCGGAAGTGGCCAGATCAGGATGAATGATGTCTACAGCGCGTTTATCGCAGAGTTTGATGAATTCTTCCTTGAGATAAATATCTTCTCCGGTACTTACCGGCGTTTCAATAGCACGACTGATCTCTATGAGGTGATCGGTAAGATGCCAGGGCACCAGGTCTTCGAGCCAGGCGAGGCGGAATTTTTCCATAGCCCTGCCGAGACGAATGGCGTTGTTGGCGTCGAAATGGCCATAGTGATCGGAGGCCAATGGAATTTCATACCCTACTGCCTCGCGCACGCGGGCTACGTATTTACACAATTCTTCCAGCCCTTTATCGGTGATCTGGACCTGTGTAAGCGGATGCAATGCCGCACCATAAGTCATGGGTTCATTGGTCCACTGACGGCCAACATCCCAGAAATTGGAATTGACGATGGTGCCGGGAATGTCTTTCACCAGCTCAATACCAAAATCCATTTTGAGGAACGTGAAGCCTTTGTTTTGAATGCGGTCTTTCATTTTGGCCGCAAAGGCTACCGGGTCGCGGAGCTGTGGGGTGTCGGCATACAGGCGTATTTTATCGCGGTATTTTCCGCCCAGCAGTTGATAGGCAGGAACGTTATAGGCTTTGCCTGCCAAATCCCACAAGGCCATTTCCACTGCGCACACGCCCCCACCCTGCCGTGCATGGAAACCGAATTGTTTGATGCGTTTGAATATCAGTTCAACATTGCAGGGATTCATGCCCAGTATCCTGCTTTTCAGGAAAAGGGCATAACGCCAGTCGGCGCCATCGCGCACTTCGCCATAGCCTGATATCCCCTGGTTGGTATCTATCCGTATGATGGTGCAGCGGCCGGGATTCATCACGGTGCAATACCGCATGTCGGTAATCTTCAGGTCCGAAGGATTGGAATAACGGTTAACCTTCGACGTGACATGCGCCAATGTTTCTTCCAGGGGTGCAAACAGGAAGCCGCCTAATGTTAATCCGCCCAGGGCAGATTTTTTGAGAAATGAGCGGCGGCTGTTTTCCGGTCCTTTTGCCTCTTCGGGGGTATCTTTCAGCCCGAACTTCGCTAAAAATTTTTCAGATGGAGTCATAGCAATCTTTTTTGGTTGTTAATAATCGCTGTGGGCGCGTACGCACCTTACCACGTTCTGTTCTTCATAAACTCATCCAGTTCTTTCCTCGACATGGGGAGTTTATCGGGATTCTTGTCGAGCCATTGCAGGAAATCATTTTTGATTTCGTCTGACCATTGCGAATCAATTTGTCCGGGTGTGTATTTACCTTCACGCAGGCGCTGGTGCCCGAACTGGTCGCGGAGCGATATGAATTCGGCAGTGAGTACTACTTCCTCTACGAGATGTGCAGGAATAAACACCACGCCTCCTTTTTTGGCCAGCACCACATCGCCGGGCAACACCGAAGCACGGCCGATGCGAATAGGCACATTGATGCCGGCCAGCATCACCTGCTGGATATACGAGGGGTCAAATCCTTTTACCCATGCATTGAACCCTTCAATTTTTTCCAGGCCTTCTATGTCGCGTACCGAACCATAAAAGATTACGCCGCGTTGGGATTTGGCGTAAATGGCATTGCCGAGGTTATCGCCAATAAGCGTCCCGTCTATAATTTTTCCATAACTGTCTGCCACATATACATCACCGTTACCAAGTACATCAATGGGCCAGGAATTGGTGTTGCCGATACGTCCTTCGTTTTTACCAATGTCTTTCATTATCTTGTCTACATCAGGACGCAGCGGCATGTACTGCGCAGTTACCACGCGGCCGGTCATTACCGAATCGGGATGCAACACCGTCCAATCTCCTTCATACTGGTTATGATATCCTTTGTTGCGTAAAATGCCCCAGGCTTCTTCGATGGCCACTGATTTGAGGCGTTCTAGCAAACGGTCGTCTACTTTTGGTCTGCCGTCGGGGAAGCGTTCACCTTTCCATTCGGGCGTGTACCCTTTTACCTGCTCGGGCGTTAGCGTTACTTGCTGGCCGGAAGATGGTAGCGTGAACAGCAAGATGCCAATCAATAAAGGGGAAATTCTTTTCATACTGCCGTGGTTGGTTTTGGTTAGTAATTATGCTTTCAACTGCTGCAGGTTCACAATGGCTTCAAACGCATCGGAGAGTTGGGTGCTGAGGCGTTCGAAAATGTTGAAATAGGCAGCATACACCGTGTGATTTTGTTTTTGCGGACGGTACACATCGGGCAATTCCACGGTGCGCGCCGCATCGTCCAGCGATTTATAAATTCCCATTGCCGTGGCGCTGATCAGGTACGCGCCATAACTCACACTGTGAAAATTGCGCCGCAGCCGCACGGGTTTGTTGAAGATGTCTGCCAGCATTTGGGTGCAGAACGGGATGGTGCCAAAACTGCCATTGATGGAAATACTCTTGATGTCACGGTGCTCTTCCAGTGTTTTGCCGATGCTGTAGATTTCATACAGAATTCCTTCAATGGTGGCGCGCACAAAATGGTTTCGTTCATGCTTGATGTTGAGTCCGAAATACATACCGCGGGCATTCGCGTTCCAGATCGGCGCTCTTTCTCCCAGGAGGTAAGGAAGAAACAGCAACCCATCGGAACCAACGGGCACCTTGGCAGCTTCGGCCATCAGTTCCTGCATACTATGTTCTATATCGAAGGGATCGCGGAAGAAACCAAACTGGCGCGTAAACCATTCAAAGATGATCCCGCCGTTGTTGGTGGGACCGCCTGACACATAACAATCTTCTGTGAGCAGGTAGTTGAAAAAGCGGCGCTGTTTGTCCTGCAATACTTTATCGCCCATTACGCGCACTGCCCCGCTGTCTTCAATGGTAATGGAAGCCTTTCCTTCGCCCTTTACTCCGTCGCCCAGGGTGGCCATGCAACCGTCGCTGGAGCCGATAATAATTTTTGTATCGGGCGACAAGCCAAGGGAGTTCTGGTAAGCTTTTTTCAGTTTGCCTGTTGTGGTGAACACCGGCGCCGGTTCCGCCAGCCTGTCTGCCGTAATGCCCGCATAGGCAAGCGCATCGGGTTCCCATTGCACCTTATGTATATTCAGCAAACCGGTAGCGGAGGCAATACTGTAATCGGTGAAGTATTCGCCGGTAAGTTGCTGAATGATATAGGTCTTTATGGAAATAAACTTGCTCGTGAGGCGAAAGCGTTCCTTATCTGAATTCTTGATCCAGCAGATTTTCAGCAAGGGCGACATCGGATGAATGGGCGTACCGGTAGCCGTATAAATGGTATCGCCCAGCGGACTGTTGTTCAGTTCCTGCGCTTCTTTTTTGGCGCGGTTGTCGGCCCACGTGATGGCATTGCCCAGCGGATTGCCGTTCTTGTCAACGGCCAGCACGCTGTGCATGGCAGCACTGAAGCAGATACAGGCCACTTTGTATTTTTTGGGATGAATGCGTTCATTGAGCAGGTTCTTCAACACATACAACATGGTGATAAAAATCTGCTCGGGGTCCTGTTCACTGTAGTCCGGCTCGGTATGAAAGGTTGGGTAATATCCTTTCAGTGATCCGATCACATGGCCGTTCATATCAAAGGCAAAAACCCTTACCGCGTTGGTCCCTAGTTCTATGGTGATGATACACTCCATTGTGTTCATTATTATTTGTTGCGCAAATGAATTTTCCTGAATTCACTGGGACGGTACCCTGTGAGTTTTTTAAAGGTGGTTGAAAAATGCTGCGACGAATAAAATCCTGTATCGAGCGCTATATCGGTAACGCTGATGTCAGGACGCTTCAATAATTTGATGGCTTCCGATATTCGTATATTAATAAGGTAATTGATCGGTGAAAAACCGGAATAACTCTTCACCCTTTCGGTAAACAGCGTTGTGCCCAGTCCTACCAATGCGGCCATTTCCTCTACCGTCCACTGATGGGCGAGGTTTTGCCGCAGTGCCTGCTCCAGGTTCATAAATGTTTTGGGGAAGTCCCGGCCGGGATTGACCTGTCTGGTCAGTTGTCTTGTCAACTGGATCAGCAGTTCATCGATCTGGTGATTCACGCGGGTAACATAACCGATTTCCTGCCCGGTTATTTCAGACTGTATGCATTTAAAAATCTTACCGGCCTCGTTGAATTTCACCAATGCGGGGGAATTGTTCAGCAGCAGAATTTTTCCGATGGCAAGGCTTTCACTTTCAGAGAGTCCGCTCCATTTTCCCAATACTATTTCGCCGTTATTCTTTTTCTGTATACTGATATGGATCCACGAAAATGATCCTATCTCCAGCACACCGTTCTCACTGCCAAACTCCTGTCCGGGTAATATTACCGCTACATCTCCGGGATAGAATACATATTGCCGTTGGTTGATGCGCCATTCAAATTTTCCGTCAATAATATGATAGATGCGTAGTCCTTCTGTTGCCGATAGCGTGAATGCATTGAGTTGGATGGAGACATTCTTACGGATACCCAATTCAAGTATGTGCGGAAACATTTTCAGTTTTCCTGAACTGCCTTGTTGTAGCACAAATTGATTCATACGGCAATTTTCTAAAGCAATAGTTCGTCTCCGGCCCCGAAGGCCATTATAAAGAAAGGAAATTTTATTGACCCGATATGTACAAAATTCAACACTGTTTTATTTTGGAAGTTTTTAAGTGCAACACCAAATACTTTTACTTAGCATGAAGAAGAAATGAGCAGGAAACAGGTTGGGCTGGTGTATGGGGGTTTTACGTATTGCGTTACGGGTTTTATGTAAGCGCCCAGCCTGGTTCCACATTTCTGTTTCGTGTATTTCCCTCACCAAACAACTTGCTATATGAAAGAAACAGCATTCCGGGGCCCATCCCCGGGTCGTACCAGGCTGCTGCTGGTATGTATCTTTTCCTTGCTTTCAGCTACGATTTACGCACAAACAGTTACCGGTACCGTATCCTCCTTTACCGGCGAGAAATTGGCCGGTGTGTCCGTTATAGTGAAAGGAAGTACAACAGGCACGTCTACCGATGCGGAAGGCAAATACCAGATTGCCGTTTCCTCCAACGCTACGCTGGTATTCAGTTCGGTTGGTTACCTGACCCTTGAAGTGCCGGTGAACGGCCGTACAGTTATCGATGTATCACTGGCTACGGACAACGGCAACCTGGGCGAAGTAGTGGTAACTGCGCTGGGTATCAGTAAAGAATCACGGCGCCTCGGTTATGCGGCCACCAATGTAAAGCCGGAAGATGTAACGGTAAACCGCACGGCTAACCTGATGAACTCCCTGCAGGGCAAGGTGGCCGGCGTAAATATTTCTTCGCTGGGCACCGGGCCGGGCGGCACTTCCAAAATTCGCATACGCGGACAATCTTCTATCAGCGGGCAAAACAATCCGCTCATTGTTATTAATGGGGTACCCATTGACAATACCAACTTCAATGACAATACCATCAACGTAAAAGGTGGCGGTGTGTATGCAGACGGTGGAGATGCGTTTTCCAGCATCAACCCCGATGATATTGAAAGCATGACCATATTGAAAGGCGCTCCTGCTTCTGCCTTGTATGGTTCGCGCGCCAAAGACGGGGTGATCATGATCACTACCAAAACGCGCGCCAAAGGCAAGGGCATCGGCGTTAGCTATAACCTGAACTATACCAATGAAACGCCGCTCGACTTTACCGATTACCAGATGGAATATGGCCAGGGAGAAAATGGCGAGCGTCCTACCGCTGCTGATCCTACCAGCGGACAATGGTCGTTTGGCGAGCGCTTTGCGCCCGGTATGACGCATATATTGTTCAACAACCTGGTGGTGCCCTATCAGCCGCAACCAAGCCGCATCAAGGAATTTTATCGCAACGGCATGAATCTTTCCAATACCGTTTCTATTTCTGCCGGCGGCGACAAAGGCGGATTGCATCTTTCGCTCAACAATACAGACAACAACGGCATCATGCCGAACAATTCCTTCAACCGGAAATCGATGAACCTGGGCTTCAGCTATAACCTGAGCGAAAGGTTTACTTTTTCCGGCAACGTTAACTATAGCCGTGAGCATTTGAAGAATCCGCCCAACATCGGCAACCAGGACAACTCCATTCCCACCAGCCTGATGTCCATGGCGAATTCCATGCCACTCAAAGTGCTTGATGAAAATAAATACAATGCGGCCGGCAACGAATATACCTATTCCCGTTTCATGAACCGTACCAATCCTTACTGGGTGCTGGCAGAACAGTTCCATAATATCCGCCGCGATCGCATTTTCGGCAACATCGTGGTGAAGTACGACATTTTGAAATGGTTGTTCATTCAGGGCCGCTTCGGACAGGATTACTGGTCAAGGGATGAAGATGTAAACAACTTCCCCACTGGTCATGCTTCACGTCCGGCTGCGCCTTCCGGTTTTGTGAATGGTGTATACACCCAGGAATCGCGGCGCTTCCGCGAAACCAACCTCGACTTCCTATTGTCTGCCACCCGCGAGTTTGGTGATTTTGAAGTAACGGTAAACGGTGGTGGTAACCAGATGCGCCGCAGATCAGATATCAACAATGTAGTAGTAACAGATTTCGTGATCAGGGGATTGTACACCGTGCAGAACGGCCGCGCCAAAGATCCTACCTATTCATTGATCGAACAGGGGGTGAACTCGCTGTACAGCTCGGCAGAAATTTCGTGGAACCGTACACTTTATCTTACCGGTACGGTGCGTAACGACTGGTTCTCTACTCTCTCGCCGGAAAACAGGAGCATCCTGTATCCTTCTGTTTCGGCCAGTTATATATTTTCCGAAAGCCTGCCCACTGTTCACTGGCTTGATTTTGCCAAGCTGCGTGTAGGGTATGCCGAAGTGGGCAGCGATGGTGATGTGGCACCGTATTCTGATCAACTGTTTTATGCAGTAAATGCCAATACCATCAACAATCCCAACGGTGATGCCGTGGTAGTAGGTACGCCGGTTGTTACTGTAGGCGGTACCGGCACCGTGTTGCCCAACCCCAATCTCAAGCCCAGCCGTGTTTCTGAAACTGAAATAGGCCTTGAATTCCGGTTGTTAAAAGGCCGCATAGCAGTTGACCTGGCGGCTTACCGCAAAACCACGCGCGACCAGATCGTACCGGTTCAGATTTCCGATGCATCAGGTTTTGTAAACACCCGCATCAACAGTGGCGAAAGCCGCAACACCGGATTCGAAGCATTGGTAACGCTGGTGCCCGTACGAAACAAGGATTTTAATTGGGAATTTACCGCCAATACTTCTTACAACATTACCAAGGTGCTGAGCATTATTACCAGCACGCCCGGTGAACGCATCACCATCGGGACGCACGTGTTCAACGGCGAAACCCGTCACGTAGTGGGTGAAGAAATGGGACAGATTGCCGGTTTTGCCTATGCACGCAATGAAAAAGGCCAGATGATTTTCCAGGCCAATGGTTTGCCGCAACGCACCGCCGACCTCGTGTTGTTTGGCAGCGCACTGCCCAAATGGACAGGCGGCTTCCTCAACACCTTCACCTATAAAGGTGTGCGGCTTTCGGTGTTCATCGATTACAAACTGGGCAACAAGATGCTGTCAGGCACCAACTTCAATGCCGTGCGTCACGGTCTGCACAAGATGACGCTGGTAGGAAGGGAAGGCGGCGTGAAAGGTGAAGGCGTGAATGCGGCCGGTGACCCCAATGAAGCCGTGGCGCCGGTTCAAACCTACTGGGAACACCTGCGTTCGCAACAAATTGTGGAGCCGGTGATCTATGATGGCGGTTACTGGAAGCTGCGCCAGATTTCGCTCGGTTATGATTTTACCAAATACATTCCCACCAAATGGCCTATCAAGGGATTGAAAGTAGACCTCGTAGCCAACAATGTGCTGATCATTAAGAAATGGGTAGACAATATCGATCCTGAATCGTTCGGCTACGCATCCGATAACCAGGTAGGTCTTGAATCGCCCGGATTGCCTACCACCCGCGCCATTGGTTTGAATGTTAACCTGAAATTTTAACTGAACAGTTATGAAAAAATTACTCACGTATATAGTACCGGTCCTGCTGTTGTTCACTGCGTCGTGCGACAAAGGACTGGAATCACTGAACAAAAATGAAACGAGCCCGTTGGCCGTGGACCCGGCACTGCTGCTGAACCAGGCCATCATCAACACATCCTATCCGGTTAAAACACTGGTGTTTGATATGGGCATCGTACAGCAGATCATTTCACCCAACGGAGGCGTACTGGCCGGAGCGAATTTCAACCAGGACAGTCGCGATATAACCACGCCGCCCATATGGGCCGCTTATTACCAGGGTGTGATCAAAAACACTCACCTGGCCATCTATTATACCAAAGATGATCCCGCCAGGAGCAACCTGTACAATATGGCCCGTATCTGGCAGGCTTATACCTTCATGGTCCTGACCGATGAGTATGGCGACATTCCTTACTCGGAAGCAGGCGCCGGTTTTACAGAACGAAAACTTCTTCCCAAATATGATCCGCAGGAAGAAATTTATCCCAGTATTATCCAGGAACTGACGCAGGCAGCGTCGGCACTGGACGCAGGCGGTACCATTGAAAATTCAGACCTGCTGTATGCCGGCGATGTAGCCAAATGGAAAAAATTCGCTTATTCTTTACTGTTACGTGCCGGTATGCGACTGAGCAAGGTGAATCCAACACTTGCGCAATCAACCGTACAGGCAGCGGTGGCTGGCGGTGTTATCACCAGTAATGCAGACAATGCTTACCTGCGCCACGACGCCAATTTTCAGCAGCCCATGGGCAATACGCTCAACGGCAGTGAGGCCGCCAACTTTTACCTTACCAAACCTTTTGTAGACGAATTAAAAAACAACAATGATCCCCGCCTGAAGTCAATAGCCGTTCGCTATGTGGGCGCTACTTCCGGCAACGGGCAAACGGCGGGAGCAGGCAATACAGACCCTGCCGTACAGATCGGCATGCCGATAGGCTACGACAATGGCACCATTGTTGGACGTGCCACTGCCGACGGACTGGCCAGTTTTTATGATTACAGCCAGGCCGATCGCAGGCGCATTGCCAAAGGCTCTTCTCCTGTATTTTTTGTAACAGCAGCACAAACCTACCTGCTGCTGGCAGAAGCCCGGTTCCGCGATTGGATCACCACCGGTACGGCCGCACAATATTTTACCGACGGCATTCGCGCACATATGGACCAGATGGTTACCTACGATCCGAATTGTGCTGTTGACCCGGGTGAGCGCGACACCTATTTAGCCAACAATCCGTTGAACGCCGGTTCGGAACTGGAACAAATCAATACGCAATACTGGATTGCCTCCTTCATGAACGGCCCCGAAGCTTTCGCCAATTTCAGAAGGAGCGGCTATCCGGCACTTACACCGAATCCTTATGGTCAGCCCAATAACCCGGATGTTCCCAATGGTACATTCATCAGGCGATTGACTTATCCTACTTCAGAGATCAGCATCAATACTGAAAATGTCAATGAAGCGATCAGTCGCATGGGACCTGATAAACTCAGCACCCGGGTATGGTGGGATGTGCCATGATCTTTTTCTCATATGCAGTTACGCAGTCGTTGTTCACAGTTTGTCGTGAACGGGCCCGCCGTCTCCCGCGCGGATGCTTCGGCGGGCATTTTTTCAATACGCGACAGAAGCATTTTGTGCCTGCCGTGTTGAATAAAACAATCACATCCACTGCCTGCATGGTACATACTCTTATATCATTACTTATCCTGCAATGATAGAAACGATGAAAAAGAAACTGAGAAGTTATGACTGGTTTGGAAGATCGGATAAAATGGGATTTGTACACCGGTCGTGGTTGCGCAACCAGGGATACCCTGATGATTATTTTCAAGGCAAACCAGTTATTGGCATTTGCAATACCTGGAGTGACCTCACCCCCTGTAACGGGCACCTGCGCGATTTTGCAGAGATCGTAAAACGCGGCATTGCAGAAGCAGGAGGATTCCCGCTTGAATTTCCTGTTACTTCCCTTGGCGAAACCATCATGCGTCCCACCACGATGTTGTTCCGCAACCTGGCCAGTATGGATGTGGAAGAATCCATCCGTGCCAATCCCCTTGATGGCGTAGTGCTGCTGACGGGTTGCGATAAAACAACGCCTGCCACCATTATGGGAGCGTGCAGTGTAGATTTGCCTACCATTGTAGTACCCGGTGGCCCTATGCTCAACGGGCGTTTCCGCGGGGAATGCATCGGGTCCGGCACCTTTAACTGGTTGATCAAAGAGAAACAATCTGTAGAACAATACACCGAAGAAGATATTCATGAAGTGGAAGTAGGCGTTGCCCGGAGCCAGGGACATTGCATGACAATGGGCACCGCTTCTACCATGGCCTGTATGGCCGAAGCGCTGGGACTTACCTTGCCCGGCGCAGCCGCTATACCGGCGGTGGATAGCCGAAAAAAGCTGTTGGCGCAGTTATCGGGCAGAAGGATTGTGGAGATGGTAAAAGAAGACCTGAAAATCTCCAAAATACTCACCCGGCAGGCATTTGAAAACGCCATTATGGTGAATGCTGCCGTAGGTGGCTCCACCAATTTGATTATTCACCTGCTCGCCATAGCGGGACGCATTGGCGTGGAATTGAAACTGGAAGACTTTGATACCCTCGGCAGTCGCATTCCGTTGTTGGTAAACCTGAAACCTTCCGGAAAATATTTGATGGAAGACTTCTATTATGCTGGCGGACTGCCGGTTGTGATCCATGAGCTGAAAGAATTTCTGCATAATGACGCCATTACGGTAAATGGCAAAACGATTGGAGCAAACAATGTTAATCCGCCCTGCTACAACCGCGACGTGATTGCCAGCGTGGAGAAACCCTTGCAGCACCATGCAGGCATTGCGGTGTTGAAAGGTAATTTGTGCGAACATGGCGCTATCATTAAACCATCTGCTGCCTCTCCTGCTTTGATGAAACACCGTGGTCGTGCGGTGGTATTTGAAACGATGGAAGATTATCATGCGCGTATAGATGATCCGGCACTGGACATTGACGAACATTCAGTGATAGTATTGAAAAATGTAGGGCCTGTGGGTTATCCGGGTATGCCGGAAGTAGGCAATGTGGATTTGCCGGAGAAGCTGTTGAAGAAAGGCATTAAGGATATGGTGCGCATTTCTGATGGTCGCATGAGCGGAACTGCGGCAGGAACTGTTATATTGCATGTGTCGCCGGAATCGGCCATCGGTGGTACGCTGGCGCTGGTGCAGGATGGCGATATGATTGAACTGGACGTAGCAAAAAGGAAATTGCATCTCGACATCAGTGAGGAAGAACTGGTGCGTCGCAAGGCGGCCTGGGTGGCGCCGCCGCCAATGGCAACGCGCGGTTATGTAAAATTTTATATCGATCATGTACAGCAGGCGCATCTTGGGGCGGACCTGGATATATTGAGAGGTGGTTCGGGAAGTGAAGTGACGAGGGATTTGCATTGAGCATTACCCACCCCTGAAGGGGGTAAGGGTACCCCGAACCCCGAAGGAATGCAGCATCCGAACCCTGAAGGGAGAAAGGGTACCCGGCCCCCTGCAGAGTGGTGGGGATTACGTTATTAATCATTAAACCATCAGTATAAAAATGATATTAGATTTACTGAAGCATGTTTCTACATTCCCCCTCGAGGGGATCAGGAGGTTCCGGCAATTCCTCTTTCAAAGGGCCGGCGGGTTCCTCACTGTAAGCCTTTTCTTATGCATTGCCTGCAACAATGCCTCCACCAACACGCAAGCACCCAGGACAACAAATTTTGAGAAGATCGGAACAGTAGAAAAGCTTGACCCGGCGCTGGACAACATTATTGCCCCCGATGCCAAAGCAGAAATTATTGCCTCAGGATTCGATTGGACTGAAGGTCCGCTGTGGGTGGCTTCGCACAACATGCTACTATTTTCAGATGTGCCAAGAGATACTATTTTCAAGTGGACAGAAGCCGAAGGCATTTCCGTATACCTTACCCCTTCCGGTTATACCGATACCATCCCGCGTGGCGGAGAAATGGGTTCGAACGGATTAACACTGGATAAAGATGGCCGGCTGGTATTGTGCCAATGCGGCAATCGCCAGATGGCCGTGATGGATGCGCCACTGGACCGCCCTGCGCCCCAATACATTTCGCTGGCAGCCAATTGGGAAGGGAAAAAATTCAACAGTCCCAACGATCTTGTATATAACAGCAAAGGCGAATTGTTCTTTACCGACCCTCCCTACGGATTGGAAAAGCATATGAACGATCCGAAAAAAGAAATTCCCTTCCAGGGTGTATTCAAAGTAGGCACGGATGGTAAGGTGCAACTGATGGTGGATTCGCTCACACGCCCGAACGGTATTGCCTTTCTGCCCGGCGAACAAACAGTGATCATTGCCAATTCCGATCCCTTCAAACCTTATTGGTATGCTTATGATATAGACGCCAGCGGAAATTTCACCAATGGCCGTATTTTTCACAGCGCAGCGGGTAACCGCGGCGAACCAGGTTTACCCGACGGATTGAAAGTGGATAAAAACGGTAATGTATTTGCCACTGGTCCCGGTGGTATATGGATCATCAGTGCTGAAGGAAAGCTGTTAGGAAAATTCAAGGTGCCTGACAGTCCCACTTCCAACTGTGCCTTTTCTGAAGATGAAAAAACCTTGTACATCACCAACGATGGCAGGATATTGCGCCTGCGTTTGCGCGACTGATCCGGCAACTATTTTTCACGATAAAACCATACCTTCCGTACATGAAATTGTATAAGACGCAACAGGGCATTGTTATTGAAAAAGACGAACAATTTTATTTGCACAAAGACAGCAACTGGGACGCATTCATCAATGATGATCATGTGCTGCAGAAAATGGAGTCGCTTGCCAAAACCTTACCAGCCGGTGATCGTTCGCTGATCAGCGCTGTGCAGGCGCCCCTCGGCAACCAGGAGTTATGGGCCTGCGGTGTTACTTACCTGCGCAGCAAAATCGGACGGCAGGAAGAAAGCAAGGCAGCCGGCGGCGGCGATTTTTATGCCAAAGTATATGAAGCCGAACGCCCCGAAGTATTTTTTAAATGTACCCCTCACCGCGTGGTGCCTCATGGCGGCACGGTGCGCATTCGCAGAGACAGCACCTGGGATGTGCCCGAACCGGAGCTGACACTGGTGGTGACTTCTTCCGGGAAAATTGTAGGCTATACCATCGGCAACGATATGAGCAGCCGGAGCATTGAAGGAGAGAATCCGCTCTACCTGCCACAGGCAAAAACATATGATGCCTGCGCTTCGGTTGGGCCTTGCATTTATATCACCAATCAACCGCTACCGGATACCACTACTATTTATCTTAATATTACCAGGAAGGACGCAACCGTATTTGAAGGCAGTGTGGGTATTAACCAGATGAAAAGAAAACCGGAAGAACTGGTATCGTTTGTGTACCGGGAATGTTCATTTCCGCATGGCAGCCTGATTATGACGGGCACAGGCATCGTACCCGGACATGATTTCACCCTGCAACCAGGCGATGAAGTGCGCATCTCAATTGACCATATTGGTACGCTTGTAAATACTGTGGGGAAGGCGGGGTAAGATGGAAAGCCCGGACTTCAAAATTTCAATCAATGACTTTCACCATCATCATCGCCGCTATTGCACTGCAGATCTTCCTCACCTGGAAAAAGCTCAGTCCGTTTTTGTCGTTGCTGATTGTTGCGATACTGGCTGGTTTTGCATTGGGCATGACGCCGGTGGAAGTGCTGGCTTCTGTCAACAAAGGCGTAGGCAATACGCTGAGCGGGTTGGTGCTGATCATATGCCTGGGCGCCGGTTTGGGTAAAATTCTGGAAGCGGGCGGCGCTACGGAAAAAATTGCCACTACCCTAATCAATGGTTTTGGACAACAGCATGTGCAATGGGCTATCATGGTCACAGGTTTTCTCATCGGTATACCGTTGTATTACAATGCCGGGTTTGTGATATTGGTGCCATTGGTGTTTTCCATTGCGCGCAAAGCCAATCTCAGTTTGTTGTTTGTAGCTATTCCCATGGCTGCTGCCTTATCCACCACCCATTGTTTCTTGCCTCCCCACCCCGGGCCGGTATTTTTGGTAAACGCCTTTCATGCAGATATAGGTAAAACGCTGATCTACGGCAGCATCATTGCTGTCCCTGCTGTAATAGTGGCCGGTCCTTTTTTGGGAAAAATGCTGCGGCATGTGAAGACAGATATATCCGCATCTGTTTTTGCCAAAGAGATCGTGCCCCATGAAAAACTGCCGGCCGCATTTCCCAGTTTCCTGATCAGTCTGTTGCCTGTATTGCTGATCGCTGTAGCAGTGCTGGCTGAAAATTTTATGGCGCCGGCATCGGTATTCAGAAAAGGGTTGCTCTTTCTCGGCGATCCAACCATTGCCCTGCTGTTGGCCGTGCTGGCTGCCACCTGGTATTTTGGTATTCGTGCAGGCAAACCCATAGAAGCCGCCATGAAGTGGCTGGCCGATGCCGTGTCGGGCATTGCCATGATTTTACTCATCATTACAGCAGGCGGTGTGTTTAAACAGGTGCTGCAAGACAGCGGCACCGATCAGTACATTGCTTCGTTCAGCAGCAAATGGCAAATGCCGCCGCTGGTTTTTGGCTGGGTAGTAACGGCCCTGCTGCGTGTAGCCATCGGGTCTGCTACGGTTGCAGGCATTACGGCAGCGGGCGTGGTATCACCGTTGGTAATATCGGGTGCTGCTTCACCAGAATTGATGGTGCTGGCTGTAGGTACGGGCAGTGTTTTTGGCTCGCATGTAAATGACTCCGGCTTCTGGATGTTCAAGGAATTTTTCAATCTCTCGCTCAAACAAACTTTTCTCTCGTGGACGGTTATGGAAACCACGATCAGCATTATCGGGCTGATCGGCGTGTTGTTACTGGATACCTGGTTGTAACAAGGTAGCCGCCAACGGTTGGGTAAAGACCGGAAGCCGGGTATTTACTTTGTGCAGATTACGCAGGGTGAAGAAAGACAGCAAAAAAACTGGTAAAGAAATAAAGTAAAAATAATAAGGGCCGCCCGATTTCCGGAGCGGCCTTTTTCCTGCTATGAAATATGCCTGTTACATCGGGCTGGCGTTAAACTGAATGCCTTTCTTTTTCCATCTATCATAAAACCAGGCGAGTTTTTCGCTGAAGCGTTTGAAATCTTTTTTGTCCACTGCTGTCCACCCTACTTCTGCATAAGCCGCAAAGCGGGGAAATATCATTTCATTCATTTTCGCCACCGTGGGTATCCATTCCCCCCACATCTGGCAACCCAGTCCCAGTACCTTGCTGTGCAACGATGCAGGAAGCGCTTCCGGCACAGGATTGAAACTATAGGCTTTCTCGAGGGAGATGCGCTTGTAGTCGTAATCCACGTAGGTAAATGCCTGATAAGAGTTTACAATGTCGTATCCTTTTTCAGCTGCCTGGATAACCAGTGCCGGATCTCCTTTCCAGAAATGAATGATGGCTGTGGGAGAAAGTTTTTCCTTTACCTGCGTACTGTCGTGATGGTATTCATGCACCCTGGCGCCCATGATTTCATTCCATCCCATCATGCGCCGGTCTTTCGATTGCAGGAAATTGGAAATGGCATTGGTAAAACTGATCTGCAGATCGGCCGGTGAAGCCAATCCGTGTTTTTGCATGTATGCCTGCACTTCGGGTGAATTTCTCCATTGGTCATATTTCACTTCATCACCACCGATATGGACCACTTTGGAAGGAAACAGCGCCAGCACTTCATCCAGCACGTCATGCAGAAAGCCGATCACTTTGGGGTCGCTTACATTGTAGGCATTGTAGTGTACGCCAAATTTGGTGGGCACTTCAATCTGTTTTTTCTCTGTGCCCAGCCAGGGATACGCGGCAATGGCGGCGCTGGCATGTCCGGGCATTTCAATTTCCGGCACAATGGTAATATGCCGTTCTGCCGCATATTGAATGATTTCCTTAACCTGTTCCTGCGTATAAAAACCGGCATGTGGGGTGCCATCATAATCTTTGCTGTTCCAGCCACCTGTTTGTGATTCCTTTCGGATGCTGCCTACTTCTGTAAGTTTCGGGTATTTCTTGATTTCAATGCGCCAGCCCTGGTCATCGGTGAGATGCCAGTGAAATACATTCATCTTCAGCAAGGCCATTTCATCGAGCAGTGCTTTTACGGTTTCCATGCCTTTGAAATAGCGGGCTTCATCCAGCATAAACGCACGCCAGGCAAAACGCGGACTATCCTTTACATACACAGCGGGTATGGTGAGTTGCCCGCCTTTTGCTTCTATCAATTGGCGCAAACTCTGGATACCATAAAAAACGCCGGCCCGCGAAGCGCCCGTAATACTAATCTTTCCCTGCTCTACCAACAAGGTATAGCCTTCATTGCCCAGGGTGGCGGAAAGGTTGTTGTCAATGGACAGCAACATGTTTCCATTTTGTTTTCCTGCTGACTTTTGTAAAGCAGGTTTTACGCCATATTCGCTCAACAATATTTCTTGTAAATAAGCTGCTTCGGGCGCACATTCATTCGTATATACTATACTGTTCTTTTTTGATAACACAAACTTACCTTCTTTCCATTCCATATGCTGCGGATAAGGTACAATGCCCGCAGCGGCGGCCCATTGCACCATTACCGTGAAGGCAACCAGCAATAAAGCCTGAAAGGATATTTTTATCATTGTAAAAATTTTTGTTTGGTGAATAGACAATACAGCTGTCATTAAGGTTTTTCAAACACTGCCTCCCCAAAAAATTGCAATTGGTGAAAATCAGGTTCTTCCGTTTGAATTTTATTCCACGATAAAAAATGCGGACGGGGCAGATCGTCGCCACACTTAAAAAAGTTTACCTGGCAGTGCAACCCGCTGAGCGCGGGCAATTGGTGAAAATGAAATACCTCTACCGGTATTGCCAAAACCAGTTCCCAATTGATGGCAAGGTCATCATGGCCGCCGTCTTTTTTCAATACCGCCTGATACCGGATTTTATCTATCACGGCGGGAGGCACCAGTTCTCTTTCATTGCGACTGGCGCCAAACCCGAGCAGACAGGTACCGATACAATTGAATTCAAAATTGTAATAGGCCTGTTCGCCGGCAAATGCCACGAAAAATTCCACGCAGCTGTCCTTGTATACCGGGCCATTGGTATGCAGCGTCAGCGCCTTTACCGAATGTTCCCTTACATAATACTTGATGTATATGCAGTCGTTGCTGTGACCAATGGCGAACGACACCTCCGGCCGGTAGTCGTAATGCGACCAGGGCAATTCTTCAATCCGGTTTTTGGGCAGTTTGTCAAGCAATTGCGATATGTCTGCTATTGAACAGTTTCTGTTGACCGTTGCTAAAAAGGGCACCTCCAGTTTTTTCATACTCGATTATACAAATAGCCTTAAGGACATGTTTTCAACGGATGCGCTTCCGGGTAACTGAACATGTTGTCGAGCAACCAGCGGGCTTTATATATTCGCAAACCGTTTTGTTTGAAAATACTTTTACCCTGCGCATCCAGCACTTCGTCTGTCCACCATTCTTCTTTGGGACGAATGATGATCACCGGAAAACCTGCCGGTCCATCCGACACACTCTTGATGTTCTTCTGTATAGCATCGGCCTGCACCCACGATTTGGTGGTCATATCCAGTTTGTACACATTGGTCTTATTGGTGAGCCACAAGGAATCCGTTCCGTATATCGGAAACAAGTCATGGGCTTCCGTGCCGGGCAGGTTAAATGTGTCCACCGCACTGATAGCCGGCGCATCGCAATTGTTGTTATAGGTAAATGCTACCAGTTTATCCATGGCAGCTGTCCACAACAGGTTTCGCTTTGCGTCCCACACCACATTATGGCCAAAGGAAGCAGTTACATTTTTGCTGTATGCCTGTTCCGCAGCAATGGTGCTGTCGGTTTTAAATACGGTGAGAAAATTGCCGGTACTGGAAGCAGATACGATATTGCCATCAGGCAACAATTCGGCCGAATGCGTATTGCCGCCTGCAAAGGCGTAGAATATGGTTTTCTTATCAGCAATGCGGATAAGCGCCACGCCTCCGCCGGAAGCCGTAGCCAGTATGTATTTCCCTTCATACACCGGTTTGGCATCACTGGGATTGGTAAACCAATTGTAATGCTCCTTCTTCACATTCGACTGTTCAGGTTTCCATTCCCAGATGATTTGCTGCGACTCCACATCCGCAATCGCGATGCGGTGTTGAGATTGTTCCGATAGTACCATGCATTTCTTGCAGTCCTTCACCTCAATCACTTTGGTACTATCGCCGCCGGGTCCGGGAACAAACGGCTCCTCTTTTCCTTTGCCGGAACAGGCCGTAAGGCCGAGGGCCAGGGCAATGGTGAAAAAAATGATTCTTTTCATTGGTTGGTATTTGTTCGGGACAGCATCAATAATTAAGATTCTGTGTCAACTCCGGGTTCAGGTCTCTTTCTCCCTGCGGAATAGGCCACCAGTAATCTCTTGCAGGATCAAAGCTGCGGGTTACGATGGGTTGGTCCTGTGAATCGTATATAACACCATTCATTACCTGCTCCGCAATTTTCCAGCGTCGGATATCGGTGTAGTAAAAACCTTCCATAGCAAATTCTATCCTGCGTTCGTGCCGGATGATTTCCCGCATTTCATCTTTGGTTTTACCCGCCGGTATATCAGGCATGCCGGCACGCGCTCTCACTGCATTGATGGCGTTGTAGACAGAAGCATCCGGACCAGCCACTTCATTTTGTGCTTCTGCATACATCAGCAGCACATCTGCATAACGGATGACCATATAATTGATCTCCGACTGACCACCATTCAGGATTTTGGTGTTGGGTTCCTTGTCGTAAATGCTGTATTTCTTTACACCGTAACCGGTAATTTTAAATGGAGCTGTTGGCGTTGTAACTGCGCCCATGTACGTATCACCGGGATATACAATGGTCTGGTACATCCGCGGGTCGCGGTCCTTGTATGGTTCAGCCGGATCGTACATGGGAGAAGTTGTATAAGGCAAACCGTCTTTCATTTCATAGGCGTTGATCAGATCTTTCAGCGGGGCATTGGTGTTGTACTGACGGTTGATCAGGTCGAAGGAACTGCCTTGTTCGGGCGCTTTGAACTGTACATCAAAAATGCATTCCTTACTGTTTTCATTGGCAGGTAAAAACAAAGCGCGGTAATCTTCAAACAATCCATACCCGGCTGACCCGGCCATATCGATTACGGCTTTGGCCGCAGCAGCGGCTGCCTCCCATTTGGCAACATTGTTGTCGGGATTTACCAATGGACTGGCTTCAAACAGCAGTACGCGAGCTTTCAGCGCCAGTGCAGCACCTTTGGTGGCACGGCCGCGATCGGCAGCAGGATATTTTTCCGGCAATACGGCTGCGGCATCTTCCAGGTCCGTCAATATCTGCTGCACTACCAATGCACGATCGGTGCGTGGCAGCCTGCCATGTTTTTCAAGATCGGGTTCTTCAGTGATCAGCGGCACATCACCATAATAACTTTGCAGCAGGTGATAATACAGTGCACGTAAGAATTTTGCTTCTGCCTTTGCTCTTTCCTTCAGCGATTCATTCATCGGAACAGCATCGATACGGGCAAGCAGGGTATTGCACCGGCCAATGCCGCGGTAACAATCAGGATAGCGGTTGTTGATGATAGAACTGTTCATGGCGGTATGCGTGCCCAATGCAATCACATTGTAGCCCATACTGTTGTCGTAATTGTACGCATTGGGCGTTGCGGTTTCTTCCCACAAAGGGGTGGCATCGCCACCAAAAGTCCCGTCGGCGCGCAGGATGTTGTAGCAACCGCTCAATGCCGCCATGGCTGTTTTTTCAGAGGTCCAGTACGTGTCTTCCGTATACCGGTCGTTGGGCTGCTTTTCCAGCAGGTCAGCAGAACAACCCGCCAGGATGGTAGCATATATAGCAAACAGGATTATCTTATTTTTCATGTTCAGCATTTTTGAATGAAATAAAGCGATCATCAGAAGTTTACATTCAAACCAAAACTGTATGTTTTCAGCGACGGATACTCATACAGGTTATCATTCTTGATATCTTTCTCGGGGTCAAATTTTTTGAATTTGCTGATGGTAAACAGGTTAGCACCGTTTACAAACACGCTCATTGATTTGGCAAATTTTTCCACCCATTTCGTGGGCAGATCGTATTTAAGCTGTATGTTCTTCAACCGCAGGTAAGAAGCGTCCTGCAACCAGAAAGTAGATTGCTGGAAATTCTCTGTGGCGCCTGTAGCTGTAGTGAGAATGGGTAATGGCGCATTGCGACGTTCGGGCGTCCAGCTATCGGTGATCCATTCTTTGGTTACACCGGCGCCGTTATTGAACGGAAAAGCAAGATTCGCAGTAGGATAAATATCCACACCCTGCACGCCCTGCCAGAAAGTATTTAGTGAAATGCCTTTATAGCCGAAGTTCAGCGAAAAGCCAAACATAAAATCAGGAATGGAGCTGCCGGTAATGATACGGTCATCGCCATTGATTTTTCCATCTTTGTTCTGGTCTTTGTAGCGCAGGTAGCCAGGCCTTACATTGTTGCTCACTGTAGCGCTGTTGTCTATTTCATCCTGGTCCTGGTAAATGCCAATTGCTTCCAGTAAATAGTATGAGTCAATTGGATATCCTTCCTGCGTGATCCTCCTCGAACTGATGATACGCTCACCGTTCAGGTCAACTACTTTGTTCTTCACATAGGTAACCTGGCCGGAGAATTCATAGGTTAGTTCACCGATGCGGTTACGATGCGAAAGCACCAATTCAAAACCGGTATTGTCTACAGTGCCCACATTTCTGTCTGGCCCATTCAGGTCGCCTACCTGTGAGGGAATTTGCACGGGACGCAGGATATCTGTTGTTCTTCTTTTGAATACATCAACCGATGCCCCCAGTTTTCCGTTCCAGAGTTCTGCATCCACACCGGCATTGTAGGAAGTAGTGGTTTCCCAGGAAATCAACGGATCGCTGTAGTCGGTTACTGCAGCGCCGGCACTGATCACATTGTTAAAGGAGTAGTCGAGGCCCAGGTTAACGGCATTCAGGTAGCTGTATAACGGAACAGCCTGGTTACCCATTTTGCCCCAGGATGCACGCAGCTTCAGCAGGTCCACATTTTTCACATTGGCAAAAAATCCTTCCTTGTCAATACGCCATCCCGCGGATACGGCCGGGAAGAATCCCCATTGGTGTCCCCTGGCAAAACGGGCGGAGCCGTCGTAACGGAAGGTTACGTCCAGCAGGTATTTGCCATCATACTCATAGCCCAGCCGGCTGAAATAAGAGATCAGCACATCTTCAGTGCGGGAACCTGTTACAGCCATATCACGCGAACCGGCATTCAGATCTGTGAGCGTGTTGTCGAAATACCCGTAGATGCGCGCATCGAACTGGCTGTTGTCGAAGTCAGTATAGCTGGACCCTACCATAGCAGAGAGGTTGTGCAGCCCCAGGTCTTTCTGCCAGTTCAATGTGTGATAGAAAGAAATATTCAGGTCGTTGTTGTCGTAGTTGTACGAATAGGGATTATTGTTATAATAATACGGCACCTCCGTTTTGGGATTATACGTGGTAAGATAAGGTACGAACTGGCGCGCCACACCGTCTATTTTGTCAACACCCAGTTTGGCGTGGTAAGTAATATTGAAGGGCAATTTGTATTCACCAAAAACTGTCAACAGTGCACGCTGCGCCACGTGGTAGTTGCTGCCTTCTTTCAGCAGCATCATCAGGTTTTCCACGGCATTGCGGCCCGGAGTAGGAAATACTACGTTGCCATAGCGTCCGTCTGCCAGGTACGGCGTAAAGATGGGCAACACGCGGTGAAAGCGGTTGAAGAAATAGGAAGTACCGTGCGCGTTTTCTGTGTACTCACGGTAATTGCCTTTGATGCTACCTCCTACCTTGAGACGATTGGAAACCTGTGCCGTAAGGTTCAGGTCCATCTGGTAACGACGGGCATGATTATTGGCAATCAATATACCATCCTGGTCCATAAATCCCAGCGCCATGCTGAAGGTAATTTTATCAGTGCCTCCTGAAAAGCGCAGGTTGTGTTGTTGCAGGTAACCGTTCTTTGTTACAAGATCAAACCAGTTGATATTCGGGTAGGTATAGGGGTCAGTCAGCATACCGTTGCGATATTCCTCAATCTGTGCTTCGCTGTAATCTACAGCTGTTTTTCCTTCATTTTTCAATGCCTGCACCTTCATCTGCATATACTGAATGGGGTCCCACACTACATCAGGTAAATAAGTTACCTGCTGAATGCCGTGCGAAAAACTGTAATCCACTTTCATTCTTCCTTTCTGACCACCTTTGGTAGTAACAAGAATAACACCATTGGCGGCCCTGGAGCCATAGATGGCTGCTGCTGCATCTTTCAGCACGGTGATGGATTCGATGGTAGCGGGATTGATTTCATTCATGTTATACTCGATACCGTCTACCAGCACCAATGGGTTACTATTGTTCAGTGTGCCTATACCGCGAATCTTGATGGCTGCCACATCCTGTCCGGGTTTGCCACCGGCCTGGTTCACCCACAAACCGGCCACGCCATGCAGGGCCTGACTGGCATTGGTAATCGGTCTGTTTTCTCTTTCTTTCATATCCAGCACAGAAAGCGCACCGGTAAGCGATGCTTTTTTCTTGGTGCCATAACCAACCACCACCACTTCGTTCAGATCGCTTTCCGCAACCTGCAATTCAATATTGCTGAAATCATCTGTTCCTACTACACGTTCTATGGTTGTATAACCAACAGCGGAAATAACAATGGTTGTTCCGTTTGCAGCATCAATGGTAAACACGCCATTGTTGTCGGTGCGTGTTCCCCTGTTTGTTCCTTTAATGGTAACTGAAGCGCCGGCAACAGGCTGATTATCGGAGCTGCCCGTGACTTTGCCGGAAATTTTTTGCTGTGCCTGTGTAATGGCGGGAATTGCGGCCAGCAACCAACAGCAAGCAATGTTTTTCAAAAATCGTAGCATAATAACAGTCGTTTTAGTTAAGTATGTATTTTCAACCGGTGGTAAAATTGAAAATCAACAGTGCTAATATGACATTAATTTTTTGTTATGCAGTCTCATGAAATGCAATACAGATAAGGATTTCATAACGCAAACGTTTGCAAAAGCCTTCACAACCGTTTGCGCAATTTTTATACATTTGTACACAATAGATGCGAATCACCCGTTATGCAGAAAAAATTGCCCACGATAAAAGAGATTGCACGCCGTTTGAATGTTTCGGCTTCTACCGTAAGTCGTGCTTTACACAATCATCCCAGTATTGGCTTGCGTACCAAAATGCAGGTACAGGCATTGGCGAAAGAGCTTAACTATGAACGTAATGAAACCGCCATCTTTTTTCAAAAGGGAAAAACATTTACGATTGGTGTAGTGCTGCCGCGTTTTTCAGAAGAATTTTTTTCAGTAGCGATTAGTGGTATCGAAGATTTCGCCACGAAGAACAAATACCAGGTACTGATCGGTCAGTCGTATGATGATATGGAAAGAGAGAAACAGATTGTTACCACGATGAAGAATAGCCGAATTGACGGACTGATTGTTTCGGTGGCGAAGAACACTTCTTCGTTTGAGCATTTTGAAAATCTTCGCAATTACAATATTCCGGTTGTGTTTTTTGATTGTATTCCTGATTTACCGGACCAAAACAGCGTATCGTGCAATTTGCAGCAGGGTACGATGGCGGGGGTGGATTTCCTGGCAGAAAAGGGACATAAGCGCATTGCGCTGATCAACGGGCCGGACCAATTGCACGCAAGCGCGCAGCGGGCGACGGCGTACCTGGCGGGACTGAAAAAGAATAAAATAAAAGAGGATGCTGCATTAATGGTGAGAACGGATTTATCGAAAGAAAGTACGTATGCGGCGATGGAGCAATTGTTGCAGGTGAAAAATCCGCCAACGGCTATTGTGGCTTTTAATGATTATGTGGCGCTGGAGGCGATGCAGTATGCACGGAGCAGGAAATTGCGTATCAATAAAGACATTTGTTTTGTGAGCTTTGCGCATTTGTCGGTCTGTAATTATCTGGATAATCCGCCGCTGGCTTCTGTGGAGCAGTTTCCTTATGAACAGGGTTATCGGGCGATGGAATTGCTGTATAGTATTATTACTGATACGGAAAATAAACACAAGCCTACGCAGATTGTGCTGGAGAGTAAGTTGGTGCCGTGGGGGAATTAGGGGAAGTCCAATAATTCGCACAAACGTTTGCATCAAATTTTACTCCCCTTCATTTGTATTTTGTGCCTTATGAAGGATGTTTTTATGCAAAACAAGTTACCTGGTGTTCTCCATGCATTTGGACTGACACCTGAACACTACACCATAGAAGAATTTGGCAGTGGCCTCATCAACAATACCTGGAAAATACAATCACGCACTAACGGCCAGGGATATATTCTCCAACGAATCAATCACCACGTATTCAAACAACCGGATTACATTGCCGCCAATATTCAAACCATCGCTTCCTGGCTGCGCAAACAGGCGCCTGAATATTGCTTCATCGCTCCCCTCCCCGCTCCACAGGGAAATACCATGTATTTCGACAACGATGCCGGTTACTTCCGCCTTTTTCCTTTCCTGGAAAATTCATTTTCCATAGACACCGTGAGCTCGCCACAACAGGCTTATGAAGCAGCCAGGCAATTCGGTTTGTTCACCCGATTGCTTGCCGGCATCGACATACATTCCATAAAAGTAACCTTGCCTGATTTTCATAACCTTTCTTTACGCTACCGGCAATTTGAAGCAGCGCTCACCAATGGCAATCCACAACGCATTGAAGAATCAGCCACACTCATAACATTTTTGCAGGAACAACAATCGATTGTTGCCACCTATGAATCGATACAAAACGATCCCGCTTTTCATATCCGTGTTACTCATCACGATACCAAGATCAGCAATGTATTGTTCGACGGCAGTGGCAAGGGCCTTTGTGTGATTGACCTGGATACCGTAATGCCCGGCTACTTCATCAGCGATGTGGGCGATATGATGCGCACTTATCTCAGCCCAGTGAGTGAGGAAGAAGCCGATTACGCCCGGATTGCCATTCGCGATGACATTTTCCGGGCCATAGTCAACGGCTACCTCGGCGAAATGGGCCATGAATTGACGGCGCCTGAAAAAGCGCATTTTGTATATGCCGGCAAATTCATGATCTACATGCAGGCATTGCGCTTTCTTACCGATTACCTGCAAAACGACCAGTATTATAAACCGCGCTATGAAAAGCACAACTTCGTGCGCGCCGGCAACCAGGTCACCTTGTTGCAAAGGCTATTGGAAAAAGAAAATGAACTCAACCAGTTCGTACGCCAGCAGGCAGCGGCTGGCCCGGTAAATAGTTAGTGTAGTGAATGATTACAACAAAAAGGCGCAACATTAATGGTTGCGCCTTTTAACTTCAACGCTTAACCAATTATGGGTCAAACCTATTCAAAAAAGTGATGGAAAAATCAGGCAAACGTTTGTTGAAATTTTTTTGCGCCTGTCTCACCTTTACAATTGGTGCGGCTACAAGATCAAATAGCGGCTACAAGATCAACTAAAAGATGGCTGCCACAAAATAGCTGCATCCGGCCGGCAACACCTGTAATAAAAAAAATTTGTCGTCCACTGGCGAATAGCCTAACTTAGTATCGGTCATGGAAATGTATGCAGCATGTGCTTCGTTTCCGCGAATGATCCCAATCAATAGTCCTGCATTAACTGCTTCCCTTTTTCTAACCAGCGATATTACCGGAATTTATACAGCATTCAGATAAGCATTATAGCTGTCGTCGATCCCGCAGTAATCTTCAATCCCACTCCTTTGGCCGTTTGTGGCACACCGTTATTATTCATCAATGGACCAGGATGGCAGCCGGCATTGATCTGCCAGTTCGCAAGTGAAAATTATTACGTGTTCATCTAAAACTTAAATTATGGCATTCAACCTTATTGAATCTGTAAGAAATCAATTTGGTACAGATTTTATCGGAAGAGCCAGCTCCATGCTGGGCGAAAGCGAACATAATGTTCAGAAAGGCATATCGGGCATCATCCCTACTGTGTTGGCAGGCATACTTCAGAAATCGAATACAGGCGAAGCCGGCAACGTGCTGGGCATGGCCAGGGATGCCGCTGATACAGGACTGCTGAGCAATGTGAGCAATATCATCGGCAACAACAACCTGCTCACAAAGGGCGCCAACTGGGCAAAGAGCCTGTTCGGCAACCGGGCAGATGATGTCACCAACACCGTTTCTTCCTATGCCGGCATCAAACCTTCGTCTGCCGCCATGCTGATGAGTACCGCAGCGCCCGTGGCTTTGGGCGTGCTGGGCAAACATGCACGCGACAGCAATATGAGCGCGTCAGGTTTGCAGTCGTTCCTCGAAGGGCAAAAAGATTCCATTGTTAATGCCGTGCCATCCGATCTGAACCTCGCAAGAGCATTGGGCGTAAGCAGCCTCTCCGGCATAACAGGCAGAGCAAGAGGCGCAGTGGAAAGCGCCACCACGCGATTGAGAGATACCAGTGCGGCTGCCGACACCTCTCGACGCAATGTAACGGACGAGCCTGAACGAAGAAGAAGAAGCGGCGCCTGGGTGCTTCCTTTGATACTGGCTTTGGTAGCGCTCGGTGCTATCTGGTATTTTACCCGCGATAACAGAAGAGACCGTGAGCGCGAAATTGCATCGCCGCAGCCTACCACCACCACTCCGGCGCCTGCACCAGCGCCCACGCGTGACGCTGCCACCATGGAAAGTATCAGCGTTTCCCTGCCTGATGGCAATACGCTCAATGCAAGACGCGGCGGTATCGAAGACAGGCTGGTAACCGTGCTGAACAACCCTTCAGCTACTGTTGACGAAAATACGTGGTATGATTTCGACCAGGTAAATTTTGAATCGGGCAGCGCCAAACTCACGCCGGACAGTGACCAGCAACTTGATAACCTCGCTGCTATTCTGAAAGCATTCCCGAATGCAGCCATCAAGATTGGCGGTTATACCGATAAAACAGGCAATGAAGCAGCCAACAAAAGACTTTCCCAACAACGTGCGGAAGCTGTAGTGGCAGCTTTGAAGCAACGTGGCGTGAAAGAATCACAAATTGTGGGCGCAGAAGGATATGGTTCACAATTTGCCAAAGCGGATGCCAATGCCCCCGATGAAGAAAGAAGAAAAGACAGGAGAATGGCCGTGAGCGTACGGAAAAAATAATGCACTAGCAGGCTAATGTGCTGATGTTGCAAATGTGAATTACCAGGCAACAGTGTTAGGGTAATTGTTGCTATATTGCGGTTTTTCCATTGGCAGATTAGCACATTAGCATTTTAGTACATTAACAGCGGATGCAAAAAAAGAAAACGGTTTTATTGTTTAGTCCCCATGAAATTCAAAAAAAGGGACTGTGCTGGCAGTTACTGCATATTGTAAAAGGTAAAAAAGGTCCTGAATATGAATACGAGGCGTTAAGTGCAGGTACAATAACGACCAGTTTCGGGCGTGCAGCACAGGCTTTTGTTCCCCCCTTCTCGCGCTTCTTCGAAAAACAATTACAAACCACTATACAGGAAATCAATGATGCAGTGAGAAAAATGCCGGGTGTGAACGGCAATGCCGAAGACGCTTTTCGCCAGGCATTTGAAAAACGGCTGCACCAGGATTTTGTAGCGTTGAAACCCTATCTCCCTGCTTTGCCTGCCTACCACCGCGTACCGGCAGCGCCCAACCAGAAATTATACAGAACAGGCCCCTGCAAATTCAGCGCATATACACCGGGATTGCAATTCCAGGTACGCCGTGCACGGGAAGGTTACCTGTACCTGGAAGCTGATGTAGCGTTAAACGGAACGCTCTTTCCGCTGAAATCATTTACCCAAACAAATTTTTTGCTCGAAAGCCAGGGCGAATACTTCCTGCTTCGTTATACCGATTACAAAACACTTACCTGGCTCCAGCAGGTGAACTGGGAGGAAGAAGGAGCTGATGTAAATCATTTTACAGAGCACATTATCAAGCGACTGGAACAGGATTACCGCATTCATCGCAACGGATTGTTGCATACGCATCTGATTGAAACCATACCGGAAGGCGAAGTAGTGCTCAGCGAATTGAACCAGCAGTTTCTTATGCTTACCCCGCGGTTCGATTATGATGGTTTTCTGGCTGAAGGGCCTTTCCGTGAAACAGAAGTACATGTTCGCGATGGCAAAGAATACACCATTGCGCGCAACAAGGCAAAAGAAGAAGAAATTATAGAGCAGGTACTCATCCTGCATCCCAATTTCAAAAACCAGCATAACGGTTACTATTACCTGTCGTTTGAAGAGGCGCAGAAAAAAAACTGGTTTCTGAAAGCATTCCGCCATTTGCTCGATCTCAATATCCGGATTGCAGGGATGGATATGCTGAAGCATTTCCGGTATTGTACTGATAAACCCGTTACCAGGCTGGAAGTAATAAAGAAAGAAAAAGACCGCTTTTATATTTCCTTCAGCCTGCAATTGGGCAAAGAAAATATTGCCTTTGCCGATCTGCAAAAACTATTGCGCACGGGACAGCCGGCCATTCCTCTGAAAGACGGCTCCATTGCCTTGCTCGATGAAGAATGGATGAACCAATACGGCATCCTGGTGAAGCATGCCACCATCAATGCACAAGGCATTTCAGTACCGCAATGGGTAGCGATGGCCCTCGAACACCAGGAAGGTGCCGCATCGGCCATGCCGCCGGTACTGAAACAGGAGTGGGTAAACAAATGGCAGCAATGGCAAACCAGCGATGCGCCTTTGTATGCATTGCCTTCCACCGTAAATGCCACACTGCGCACTTACCAGCAAAAAGGATATGAATGGATTCGCCTCATGCAGGAACTTGGCGCCGGCACGTTGCTGGCAGATGATATGGGATTGGGAAAAACGTTGCAGACCATTTGTTTTATAGCACATGTTGCGGAACAACAGCCGGGAGGAAAAGTACTGGTAGTATGTCCTGCTTCCCTGATCTATAACTGGCAACATGAATTATCAAAATTTACGCCTTCCCTGCAGGTGTATGTATACCACGGTGCAGGCAGAAACAAGGAAGTGTTTGCCGATAACAAGGTGCAGGTAGTAATTACCACGTACGGCACCCTGCGCACAGACGATGCTGTATTTCTGCCACAAATATTTTCACTGGTAGTGCTGGATGAAAGTCATGCCATCAAGAATCCCGATGCGCAGATAACGAAGGTAGCGCACCATTTGCAGGCAGACCGGCGTGTGATCCTGAGCGGCACACCGGTAATGAACAATACGTTTGATCTGTTCAGTCAACTGCATTTCATATTGCCCGGCATGTTTGGGTCGCAGCAATTTTTCAAGCGTGAATATGCCGATCCCATAGACGTTCACAAAAACGAGCAACGCATTCGCGTGCTGCAGCGGCTTACTGCGCCGTTTATATTGCGCCGCACCAAGGAACAGGTGGCCACTGATCTTCCGCCCAAATCGGAAATCACGCTGTGGTGCCGCATGACCGATGCGCAACAACAGATTTATGAAGAAGTAAAAGACGCCATCCGCAACGACCTGCGCACTACCATTCGGGAAAAAGGCCTGGAACAAAGCAAAATGCAGGTGGTGAATGGCATATTGAAACTGCGACAGGTGTGCAACTCCCCTGCCCTGCTCAAAGACAGTGCTTATCATTGCAATGAATCGGCCAAACTGGAAGAACTGATGAATGAAATAGCAAACAACCTGTCGAACCACAAGGCGCTGGTGTTTTCGCAGTTTACTTCCATGTTGGACATTATTGCTGCCGAATTGCAGAAAAGTCATATTCCCTACCTGCTGCTTACGGGCAGCACCTCCGCAAAGGAACGCGATCGCATGGTGCAGGAATTCAATGCGCCCGACAGCCAGTGCCGCGTATTCCTGCTCAGCCTGAAAGCCGGCAATGCAGGACTGAACCTCACAGCCGCCGATTACGTGTTTTTGTTTGATCCCTGGTGGAACAACGCGGTGGAGCAACAGGCCATCGACCGCACGCATCGTATCGGGCAGACCAAAAGCGTATTTGCCTACAAGATGATCTGCAAGGATTCCATTGAAGAAAAAATCGTGCTGCTGCAGCAGGAAAAGAAACACCTGGCAGGTGAACTGGTGCGCGAAGATGATGGATTTGTGAAAGGACTTACCGAGGAAGATATCGAGTTCCTGTTTACATAGGTCTTGTCTTAAAAAAATTAAAAGGGAGTTACGCGCTGTAACTCCCTGGTGGTATATAAATTTCCGGTTGTTATTTACTACCTGTCAGTTTTTTAAACAATCCGCCGAGACTGAATTTCTTTTTCTCGGTGATATTGTCTTCATTATATCCCTTGCGGCCTACCCAGATGGTGCTGTGTTTGCCCAGGGAAGGATCGATTTCTTCTGCCGGTCTGCCTTGAGAATAATAATACAGCGCCAGTGATTTGCGGCTCATGTGCTCAGGGCAATTGAGCGGGTCAGGGTGCCCATGGTACGAGAAGTCGGTAGTACTGAACATGGCCAGCGTATTGAAATGCGGAGCAATTTTCGTTACACATTGGGTAAGGTCACGGTTCCACAATTCAAAATGGCCACCGTATTCATCTTTCCAATCCTTGTTCAGGTAGATCAGTATGTTGAGACGACGGTCCAGGTTTTTGCTGTTCTTGTTGAAATCGGCATGCAATTTCAGATAGCCGCCGCGTTTGATTTCATGCAGGCCACCACCCAAAAATTCATGGTCGGGCAATAATTTTTCCTTAATGCCCGTGAGTTCCTGCAGGAAGTCTATAAAAGGTTGACTATTGAGAAAATTCACGAATTCCTTTGTTTTGGGACCAAAGCGGCCGGTGCCTTTACTGGCCAGTTTCAACTGCCCGTCGTTGTTCATCTTGTGGCTGGTGCCAACAGTAAGGTCTGGCCATTCTTCCAAAACTGCGTCCAGTACGGCCGGATTAAAAAAATTGGTGAAATGAATGTTGGGAAAGGGCTGATTGGTGGCATATCTTTCTTTTTCTCTTTTAGCCACCGCCATGAGGTCGCGATAGTTATCGTTGATAAATTCCATATCAATGTTTTGATTACCTCAAATGTATCTTTTTTCAGGAATATTCGCGCCCCTACGTAATAATTTAACGCTGCAGGTGCCGGATGGCTTTCTGCGCGTAAAAAGGGCGCCCGCCAAAAGGCAGGCGCCGTGTTGATTTTAACAAATGCTGCAATAAAAAACGACTGTATTGGGTCCTTAGTTGGAAAGCTTTATTATATCAGTCAATATCCCAGAAAATCGGGGTATTAAGCTTATCCCTGGAAGCCACTGCCTCGTAATTCCTGGCATTGTATACCTGCTCGGCAGCAGGGTAAATCCAGCGCAGCGGCGGTTGCGATTGTTGATTGGCATTATCTATTTCAAAACTAAATGATGGCGCGTCCAGCCGCCTGATCTCCGACCAGCTTTCCACCGGTTGAATAATGCTATAGTGAATCCATTTTTGCGTAGCCAGCAAAGAGAGTTTGTCTGTGGGCTGGTCCCAGTCCACGTCGTCGCTGTTGAGGTAATCATTGATCTCACTTGCGTTGGGAGCCGTTACCGGTCCGGCAGTATTGTCGTTGCTGAGGGTCCTTAACCAGTAGTAGAACTCTATGGATTGTTCAATACCGCGTTCATAGGCCGTTTTGGCTTCCGCAGCGAGTGAATTTCTCACATAATATTCCGCCATATAAAAACCTACCTGGGCCGCGGTGATCAGCACACCGGGGAAATATTCATTGCGACTGAACGTGGAGCGGTTATAAATGGCAATTTCTCCGTCGGCAATCATCGTCCCCTGCGTGGTCCTGTTCATCAGCGGATCAAGGCCGGTGTATATGCCTCCGGCTTCGGCACCCGGTTCAAACATCACACGGAGGCGCGGATCACCATTGGCGTTCATGTGATCGATCATTGCCTTGCCGGCGAGATTTCCGTTCCAGTCTTCCAGCCCGGTGCGAAATCCGCGGGCAGTGATTTCTGAACCGGGATCAAATACATTTACCTTAATGTTCTCTGCATTGGAAGTAACAACAGGGTATTCACCCGGATTATTTATTATTTCGTCTATTTCTGCAACTACCCTTGTTTGAAATGCAGGCACTTCGGTAACACGTGTGAGCATCCGCAGGCGCAACGAATTGCAATACCGTTTCCACATGGTGAGATCGCCCCAGTTGATCAGGTCCTGCTGTTTGAATGAAGTCAGTATACCATCGGGCACATTGATGGTATTCAATTCATCCGCCAATGCTTTGAGATCGTCCAGCATTTTGGTATAAATGGAAGCAGCATCATCGTACTTTGGCAATGAAGCCTGGTAATCTCCACCATTGGCGCTCAGTTTGCCGGCTTCTGACCAGGGAATGTCACCATGCAGGTCTACCACTTTCTGGGTCTGATCGTAGAAAAATATGGTAGCCGCAATCATGAATATACGTTGTGCTTCCTGGTCGGCCGGGCTGAGTTTGCTGTAGATATTTTCCAGTTCGCGGTATTGCGCCAGCAGGAAGTAATAATCGTTCCAGCGGTCGGTAATGGAAGCGGCGCCCGGTACATACTGGTTGTCGGCATTCTGCCAGCCGGTAGCCTGGGTGAAGTGTAGAATCGGACGCACCACTACAAAATAATTCCAGTAACTGGGCACTACATAACCATGGCGGCCATTGCCTTCATGCGACCATGTATACGAGGTGAGTACGCCGGCAAACTGTTTGGCCATGGAGCTTACAGGAATCTTGGAAGGATCCGGATAGCTTTCAGCAAAGTCTGATTTCTTACAGGCCGCGAACCCTGCAAGCAGTACAACTGATAATAGGAACAATATCTTTTTCATAAATATTTTTATTGAAGTTGTCAATTCAATTAAAAGTTGGCGCGGAGCATTACGCCAAAGGTGCGTGTGGACGGGTTGGTGCCTGCATTGTTCAGCGTCTGGAACCAGCGTGAACCGGCCACTGTTTGTTCAGCATCCATGTGCTTGAGCGTACGATAGATGTAAAACAGGTTGCGTCCAAAAACAGACAATTGCAGCCTGTTGGCACTGAGTTTCTTCGCCCATTTGGCGGGAAGGCTGTATGAGAGCGACATTTCCCGGAATTTCACATATTCATTCTTCTTCACGTACAACTCATAGCGACTGAGGCTGCCGTATTGCGGACCGCCCCAGTTGTAGGTATTGATGAAATAAAAAGCCTGGGAAATAACGTTGGTATTGGGCTGGCCGTCAATCGTTACGCCTTCCAGCAACATACCATCGTGGTATACCGTTTCACCATTGGGTCCCTGGGCTGCATCAGTCCGCACCCCTTTGCCGTTATTGTCCACGTAGTAGCTGATGCCGCCATGTTCTTTGTCCATGGCATAGAGGCTTTCTTCCAGCAGCCCGCGACTGATCATCCAGTTGATACCGGTAGGCATTACGTGACCGCCTATACGAAAATCAAGCAATACATCGAGCGAGAAATTTTTATAGGTGAAAGAGCTGAAGAAACCGCCTACAGCCTTGGGCATAGCATTGCCTACCTTCACCAGCTTGTCGTCCAGTTTGTACAATCCATTGGGTTCTACAATCATTTCATTTTTGTCGTTGCGGGCAACGGGGTGCGCATAGAAATCTCCCATCGGTTCTCCTACCCTGGAAATCAACTGAGCGGCATTGCCGTCATAATCCTGGTGCAGCAACTCATTGGCGCCACTTGCCAGTTTTTCCACCACGTTCTTGTTATGCGCAATGTTTACACCGGCATACCAGTTGAAGTGCTTCGTTTGGACAGGCGTACCGGTAATACCGATTTCAATGCCCTTGTTGCGCAGCGTTCCGATGTTGGTCAGTACTGAAGTAGCGCCGGAAGAGGCCGGAATGGTAAGCGGCAATATCTGATCGCGTACCTGTGCATTGTAATAAGAGATATCGAAACCCAGGCGATTGTTGAAAAATTTTGCTTCGAGCCCGAACTCGATTTCATGCTTTTCTTCCGGGCGAATCTTGTCGTTACCAAAATTGGAAGGAAGCAGGGTATACAACACGGGCTGACCGCCTACTGCCTGTACCCCCAAAGTGTTTTGCGTGTAAGCAATGTTGGCAGCATATACATCCGGATAGTTACCTACAATGCCCCAGGAAGCACGCAGTTTGCCGAAAGAGATAAAAGATGGCAGGGCAAAGGCATCGGAAAAGATAAAACTGGCATTTACCGAAGGGTATACGATATCGTTGTTGTCGGGATGCATTACAGAAATTCTTTCGCGCCGCACCGTTGCTTCTGCAAACAGGAAATCTTTGTACCCGAGGTTCATCGTTCCGATAAACGCATCGCGCACCATCGATAACCGGCGTGTTTCGCTATTGGCCAGGCCTACAGAAGCGGCCACATCAAACAGGTTTTCTGTACTTAACCCACCGTTGGTGCTGCGTGTTACAGTATTTTCTTCCTGCTTCGTGGCAGTATAACCGCCGGTGACTGTAAGATCGAAGTCATCATTCAGTTTTTGTTTATACGTCAGCAGTACGTCGCCATACAAAATGGTGCTGAGATAATTGCTCAGGCTGAAGGCACCGGAGTTGCCAAAAGCCAGCGGAATTTCCGTTGACTGGCGGTTTTCCGTGCGCATGGAGGTAAAGTCTGTGGCAATACGGCCGCGCAGGCTGAGGTTGTTGATGATCTGCCAGGCATTGGTAAGACTGGCAATTACGCGGTTGCTGTATTCATCGTCGCGGTGTTCTTTCACGCGCCACACATAGTCGGCAATATCGGCTCTGAAACCGGGATGGATAATGTTTTCTTCGGGCGTAAGGCTTTGTGTACCCGCACCGGTGACAAACCTGTATCCCTTGCTGGTTTTGTAACGGGCAAGATACCAGTCGGCATTGTCCCATCTTCCCATCATACCTGTAAAATTGTTGATCATACGGTCGATGGAATACGGTCTGTTTTTCGTGTGCTGGTTCACAAAATTCACCAGCACATCGGTAGTGAATTGTTTTCCGAGTTTGAAACTGCCGTTGAAATTGGCAATGTTGCGTTTGTTATCTGCGCCCAGGCTTACCATTTCATTGTTTTGCCGGGTAAGCGACAAACGCACATTGCTGTTATCGCTGTTGTGCGACATGGCAACGTTGATGCTGTTGCTGCGGGCAGTGCGGAACAATCCTTTGTAGTTATCTTCCTGCGCCACGTAAGGCCGTATTGTTCCATCCCAGGCAAGCGTGGGTTGTCCGTCGAATTTTGGGCCAAAGTTGATGGTATAATCAGGCACAGCCCTGGTTTCATCGATGCCATCATTGTCCAGGTCGCGCCAGATGAATCCATTTTCATCCTGCCCTGCATCGCTTACATGTTTCGGCGCTCCGGGACCGCGCACGCTTTGGTATTTGGGAAGGAAGGCCACATTATCAACAGCATAATTGGCGTTCACATCCACGCTGTATCCTTTTCTTCCCTTGGCGCCTTTTTTGGTAGTGATGAGCACCACACCGTTTACTGCTTCGGAGCCATAGAGGGCTGCAGCAGAAGCGCCTTTGAGAATGGAAATGTTATCGATGTCTTCAGGATTAATATCGAGCAAACCGTTGCCACGCAGGCGAGGATCTCTCCAGTAATCGTTGTTCTGCACTTCGCCGTCACGGATGGGAACCCCATCCAATACAATCAGCGGCTGATTTTTTCCGGTGATGGAATTGATCCCGCGGATGTTGATGTTAACTGCGCTGGTGGCTCCTCCCGGGGTGGCGCCTATACGCACGCCGGGCGCTTTACCATACAGTGCCGTAGCAAAATTGGGAGAACCGGCACGTACAATATCTTCTGCCTGGATAGTGGTGGAAGCATAACCCAGGGCTTTTTTTTCACGGCTAATACCCAGCGCGGTTACAACCACTCCTTCGAGATCGCCTGCAGGTTGCAGGGTAACATCCAATGTTGCGGCACTGCCTACGGGTATTTCTCTTGTACCAAAACCGGCAGAACTGATCACGAGCACCGCATTTTCCTGTTCTACGGTAATACTGAACCGTCCGCTTTCATCACTAACGGTGGATGTGGAAGTACCTTTTACGGTTACTGTTGCCAGTGGCACAGGTCCTCCGGCATTATCGGTTACACGTCCCGTAATGGTTCGCCTGCTCTGCGCCCAAACCGCTATGGTAAAGAGCAACAGGGTAAGCATCAGCAAGATTCTTTGATTGTGTTTCATCGCAGAAAGTTTAGTTGTTTTTAGTTCGTATAGGTAAGAAAAGGATAAACGGGATCAGGTGATGTTAAAGGAGAAGGGATGCCGGGATAAGTCTTTGTCACTGCTGCGGGTGTTTTCCTGCACACTTTGCTCCATAACCAGTGCTGCTGCCCCGATGAGTTCTGCTTCATACCCCAGTTGAGAAATAGCGAGCGATGTGTTGGAAGCGAGCCGCGGTATGCAATGCTCATTCATCGCCTGTTCAATCGGCGCCAGCCATACTTTGCCGGCCGCAGCGCCTCTTCCGCTCAGCACGATGAGTTCCGGATTGAGAATGTGGATAAGGATGGATACGCCTCTGCCGATGTTGTAACCTGCTTCGGAAAACAATTCCACCGCAAAGCGATCGCCTTCCTGCACGGCGGTTACCATCGCTTCACTGGCCTGTTCATAATGTTCGAACATATGCGGCTGCAGCCTGGACAATCGGCCTGTCTGCAGAGCGGCTTTTGCTTTTTCCAGGATCACCAGCAGCGATGTTTCCGTTTCAAGGCAACCGGTCTTACCGCAACTGCACAGTTTGCCGTTGGTGAAAAGGGGAATATGGCTGAATTCGCCGGCAAACCCGTTATTGCCCCTGAACGGTTCGCCGTTTAACACCAGTCCCAGCCCCACGCCCCAGCCGATGTTGATTACCATAACATTTTTTTTGTTACGGGCTGCGCCAAAACGGAGTTCGGCCAGCGCAATTACACTGGAGTCGTTGTCTATGAAAACCGGCACGCCGATTTTGCCGGATATGTATTGCGTAATGCTGCCGCCTTCGGCTTTGAGAAAAGTATAATTGATGCCTTTTTCCGTATCTACAAAACCGGGCATGCCTATGCCAATGCCTGCGATTTTTTCTTTTGGTATGCAGGAAGAAACAATAGCATTTTCGATGTGGGCGGTGAGTTCCTGCAGTGCTTCGGGGTTGTTATGAAGGGGCAGTTCGATTTTTTGCGACTGGAAGACGATTTTATTTTGAAGATTGATAATGGCAATGCGGGCAACAAACTGGTCGAGCGCTACGGAAACGATGTACTGGGCATCTTCTTTCAGGGAGTAGGTTATGGGCCTGCGTCCGCCAGTGGAGGGGGCAAGGCCGTTTTCCACCACGTATCCTTCGTCTATCAGTTCATTCAGCAATTTGGTGGTGAAAGGGATGCTTTTTTTGATACCCCAGCTGAGATCTGCGCTGGAAAGGGCACCAGCGAAATAGAGCTGTCGGATGATCTTTTTCTTGTAAGGCAGCTTTTTGGCAGGCATACGGTAGTTTTCCCAAGCAGTTTTTTAATATCAATATGAAGTTAGCAGACTTTTTAAATTGTTACAAAAGTTTTTTTGGGATTAAAAAAGTTTTGAATGTGAGGAGTAACTGCAGGAAGGATGGTTTATAAGGGGGCAATTTTGTAAGGGGTGATCAGCAATTGATTCAATTAGCCGATCGCTATGTCTGCATTTTCCTGGTAAAATCAAAAGAAATCGGGCGTATACAATAGATAAGAACTGGCAGCCATATTGTTTATGGCAATGTTTTGAAAGAAGACAGTTTTGAAAGAAGACAGTTTTGAAAACAGGGATAAAATTCTTGACTTTCTATCCTTTTATTGCTCGCAAGCCATATCGGCAAAGCTGCCCATTTATTCCGACCCCTCCCCACTCACCACCGGCAACCTCCTCTCCCACAACACAGCCGCTCCTACCAGCGCAGCCGACTCCCCTACTTCCGCTATGCGCACCTCCGTATGCAAACCACGCTCCTTCAGCTTTTTCGTCATGGCTGGTAAAAACAACCGGTGCGAACGCGCAATATTGCCGCCCAGTATCAATACCTCTGCCTGTTCCTGTTGCAACCATTCGGCAGCAAACGTACCGAGATTGCGGCCAAATTCATTAAACATGCCGCGAATGGCAGGATCGCCGGGGGCCAGGTCTGCCAATTGCTTGACGTTGTCAAAACTCCGGCCGGTTATCTTTATTGCTGTGCCCAGCAGCCAGCGCGCACTGAGATAGTCTTCTGCTATTCCACCAAGAAACGGTGCACGCCAAAGGTCGGCATCGGCCACAACACCTTTGCGGTATACAGCCGAGCCAAGACCGGTGCCCAATGTAAAGCCCACCACCTTGGTGAAACCTTTACCGGCGCCGATAAATACTTCGCCTGAGAGGAAACCCGCCGCGTCATTTATCATCAGGATATCTTCCCTGGCAATACCCAGTTGTTGTCCCAGCAATTCCTTGATATTGCGCCCGTACAGGCTTTGGTATTTTGCCTGGTCCTGGATGTAACAAATGCCGGAATCGTAATCTGCCGGACCCGGCATGGCAATACCTATCTTTTTTTGTTGTACAACAGATTTGGAAAAACAGTGCTGCATCACTTCGCTCCATGCAGTAATGATGGCTTCAGCACTGCCATTGCTGTCAATTTCTTTCCGGCAGAGTGTAGACGACAATATTTGTCTCTTCTGCAAGTCTACCAGCGATGCTGTAATATGCGTACCGCCTATATCTGCTCCAAGCACTAAGTTTCTATTCATCTGTATTGATTTGCATTTTCACAGGCAAGATCTGGTCTGGATAATGTTTAAGGAAACCGGGCATTATCGGTTATTCATCTCCGGCATGTTGTTTCGGATTTTCTTTTTTCCCCTGCTCCCCGGCAGCCTGTCCTTTTTTGTCGGCATTGCTACCCTTCACTGAGGAGTGGCGGACCACCAGTTCTGCCGGCAACTCCATTTTTCGCAGGCCCTTCGATTTATTGCCAGCAGTAAGCTTACCGAGCAGCACGGTAATGAGCTTCTCGGCAATCTTTTCAATCGGCTGCGCAATGGCAGTGATATCGGGAGAATTCAGCTGAAACACATCGTGATCATCGAACGACACAACCGCAAGATCATCGGGTATGGCAAGTCCCATGGTGCGGATGGCCTTCAACCCGTTTACCCCGATATAGTTGGTGCCGAAGAGCACGGCATCAAGCCCTTTGTTTCGGTTAAGGAAAGCCGTTATATACCTGATCAGGTCATTGTTATGGGTTGCAGAAGTATAGCTCAGCTCCTTCACCCGCGAAGGCAATCCGGCTTCTGCCAGCGCTTTTTCATACCCGTTCAACCGTTCCTGCATTTGCGATTGCAGGGAGTTGAGCGTTATGAAGGCAATGTTGCGATATCCTTCCTCCACCAAATGCCGGGTAGCTTTGTACGCGCTTTGTTCGTTGTTGATCAGCACCACATCGCAGTCTACGCCAGGAACATAACGGTCAAACAGTACCACCGGCAGGTCGGCTTCCAGCAATGCGTTCAATTCTTCCTCAATACCTTCCGAAGGAGTGATGATGTATCCGTCCACATGCCGCTCGCGGTACATCTGGATCAGTTCACGCGCAATAACCGGATCGTTGTCGGTACTGGAGTAAATGATCTTGTACCCGCTTTTATAAGCCTTCTCTTCTATCAACCGCGCAATATTGGCAAAGAAAGGATTGGCAATATCCTCAATCATCAACGCGATGGTATTGGTCTTGCCGGTGCGCAGGCTTCTTGCCAGTGAGTTGGGTTTGTAGCCTGTTTTCTGAATGAACTTCTCCACCTTCTTTACCACTTCCTTGCTGATCCGCTTCTCCTCTGCTTTACCATTTAAAATAAAAGATACTGCCGTGGGTGACACGTTCAGTTCCCTGGCAATATCTTTTATGGAAAGCTTCTTTTTCAAGTAACCTGCTTACAAGTTGCTGTTATAGAAATTGATTTATGTTCTTCGTTACTTACCGGCCGTTATAGTTGGGTCGTTGGATAATGAGTACGGAAAATCCGACGGATTGGTGCCTCTCTTTTTATTAGGCGTTGCGCTCATAGTGAAATCCAGTACCGCACCTTTCATCAGTTCACTGTGGCTAATCCAGTTTTTACTGTACTGCTTACCATTCCATTTCAGGTTGTCAACATACCGGTTAGCGTCGCTGTTGTTCGCAGCATTGATGGTAACAGTTTTACCATTTTCAAGTTGCAATATAACTTTTTTAAACAGCGGGGCGCCCAACACATATTGGTCCGTTGCCGGTGTAACCGGATAAAAGCCCAGGGCAGAGAAGATATACCAGGCAGAAGTCTGACCGTTATCCTCATCGCCACAATAGCCGTCCGGTGTAGGCTTGTACATCCTGTTCATGGTTTCACGCACCCAGTATTGCGTTTTCCAGGGCGCACCTGCATAGTTGTACAGGTAAATCATGTGCTGGATGGGTTGGTTACCATGTGCATATTGTCCCATATTGGCAATCTGCATTTCACGGATCTCATGAATCACGCCGCGGTAATAGCTGTCGTCAAATATTGGCGGCAGCGAAAATACAGAGTCCAGCTTTTTCACAAAGTTTTCGTTTCCACCCATCAGGTTGATCAGTCCCTGCACGTCCTGGAACACAGACCATGTATAGTGCCAGCTGTTGCCTTCTGTAAAAGCATCGCCCCATTTAAAGGGATTGAAAGGCGATTGAAAACTGCCGTCTTTGTTTTTGCCGCGCATCAACCCGGTTTCAGGATCGAAGAGATGGCGGTAGTTGCGGCTGCGTTGCAGGTACAGATCCAGTTCTTCCTTTGGCCTGTTCAATGCCCTTCCCAACTGGAAAATAGCAAAGTCGTCGTAAGCATATTCCAGTGTACGGGCAGCATTTTCCCTGATATTCACATCATAAGGCACATAACCCAGTTCATTATAGTATTTCACACCTTTGCGGCCTACAGCCCACATCGGTCCTTCATTGTTGGCCCCATGCAACAGGGCTTCATACAATGTTTCTATATCGTAGCCCCGCAGGCCCTTGATGTACGCATCGGCCACTACAGAAGCGGAGTTGTTGCCGATCATCACATCCGCATAACCCGGACTTGACCATTCAGGCAACCAGCCACCTTCCTTGTAATCGTTGATCAATCCTTCCTGCATCTCTTTGTTGATAGAAGGATACATCAGGTTCAGGAAAGGATACAGCGCGCGGAACGTATCCCAGAACCCGGTGCCGGCAAACATATAACCCGGCAATACCTTACCGTTGTACGGACTATAGTGAACAATCTGGTTGTTGGCGTCAATCTCATACATTTTGTGCGGGAAGAACAGCGCACGGTAAAGGCAGGAATAAAAAGTCTGTACCTGGCTTACCGTTCCGCCTTCCACCCGGATGCGGCTCAATTTATCATTCCATGCATTTTTTGCCTTGCGCATGGTTTCATCAAAGTTGTCTTTTGCCAGTTCGCGGGCAAGGTTCAATTCAGCCTGTTCAAAACTGATAAAGGAAGTAGCTACACGCAAATGCACTTTTTCATCGATCCCCGTTTTAAAACCAACAATTGCGCCGCTGTGGTCTGCCTTTATTTCCAGCGAATCTTTCACCAAAGTATTGCCGCGCCAGGTATGAGCCACTGTAAAAGGCTTATCGAAATAGATCACGAAGTAATTGTGGAAATTAGGCAAGGGCCCGCGGGCATGTTTGGTAGAATAACCAATAATTTTTCGTTGCTCCGGGATGATCTTGATATAAGAACCTTTATCAAAAGCGTCTACCACCAGGTAAGAGCTGTCGGAATTATGATAGGTAATCCTGAACTGCGCCGCTCTTTCGGTAGGCGTCAACTCGGCAGTTACATGCGCATCGGCCAGGTACACGCTGTAGTAATACGGTTTAGACACTTCTGCCTTGTGAGAAAACCAGCTGGCCCGTTCATCCTGGTTAAAGCGTAATTTACCGGTTACGGGCATGATGGCAAACTGGCCGTAATCGTTCATCCATGGAGAAGGCTGGTGCGTTTGTTTGATCCCCCTGATCTTGTCGGCATCATAACGATACATCCATCCGTCGCCCATCGTTCCGGTTTGCGGGCTCCAGAGATTCATACCCCAGGGAACGCCTACTGCGGGATAGGTATTACCGTTAGACAGGCTGAATTTCGAGAAAGTCCCCATCAACGGGTTTACCCATTCCACCGGGTCGGTTACTTTATTTACCATTTGGCCTAATCCTGTTATGGCAACCAGTAACAGGAAGATAGTTGTCAGTCGTTTCATCAGTTATTAGTTAAGCATCAAAAATCAAATAACAAATTACAATGCTGCTTTGCTATTTGTGATCGGGTGTTTTGATTGATTGTTTCTTCGTGCGCCATTATTTTAACAAATGCGGTCTTTCCTTATACACTTTCCACAAAAATTCACCAAACAATGTATTGGCCCAGGCGAACCATGAACGGGTGAATTTTTTGGGATCGTCTTTATGAAAAGCCTCGTGCATGAAACCGGTCCCTGCATGCGTTTGCCGCAGCAATTCTATGCAGTTGGCTATTTCAGCGTCGTTGTTGCTGGTGATACCGCGCATGATAATACTCATGGGCCATATCATGTCTTTTCCTACGTGCGGACCGCCGATGCCTTCGGCTGCCGTTCCTTTAAAGAAGAAAGGATTGGCCGGCGACAAAATCAGTTTCCGCGTGTTGCGATAGACCTTGTCAGTTGCGGGCACCGCTCCCAGGTAAGGCAGCGCCAGCAGGCTGGGAATATTGGCGTCATCCATCAACAGGTGATTGCCGAAACCATCGGCTTCGTACGCATATACCTTACCATATTCAGGATGTTGTGTGATGGCATATTTTTTCAATGCCTGCTCTACTTCATTGGCCAGTGCTGTCAGCTCACCGGCGAGGTCGGCATCGGAATAAACACTGGTTACAATTTCTGCTGCCTGTTGCAGGCTGGTAACAGCAAAGAAATTGGATGGAATGAGGAAGAGGAAGACGGTGGCATCATCGCTGGGACGGAATGCCGAGCAGATCAATCCTACCGGGTTTACCGGGTAACCATAGCCGCTCATCGGCAGCGTGTCGGTAGCATGTTCGGTCCTGCGCTGGAATTTATAGGAACCATTGCCACTTTTCCGTTGCTGGTCGCGGAAAACCTGCAGAATGGTTTTCACCGCTTCCTTGTATTGCGTATCGAAAACGGAAGTGTCGCCGGATATTTTCCAGTAGTGATAGGCCAGGCGAACGGGATAACACAACGAGTCTATTTCCCATTTGCGTTCGTGCACGCCGGGCTTCATATCGGTAAGGTCGCTTTTCCAGTAACCTGTTTTGTTGTCGTCGTCGTAAAATGCATTGGCATAGGGATCTTTCAGGATGCAACGCGTTTGCCGGTTGATGACGCCGGCAATCAATTGTTGCAACGGCTGGTCCTGCTTCATGAATGCCAGGTAAGGCCACACCTGTGCGGTACTGTCGCGCAGCCACATGGCGTCGATATCACCGGTGATCACATAGGTATCGGGCCTTCCGTCGGTAGTATGGAAAGTAACGGTGGTATCGAGCGTATTGGGAAAGCAGTTTTCAAAAAGCCAGGCCAGCTCTTTGTTTTTCACTGCAGCTTGAAATTCCCTGATGGCTGCTTCCACGGCCTCACTACGGAATTTCCTTTTGGCAGGTTCCACCCGCACCACCGGAAATTCCGATTGCCTGGCCCAGGAAAATTTATTCAGCATCAGCCCGGCGCCAATCAGGCCGGTTGTACGCACAAAGGTTCTTCGTTTCATCCCTGTTGGTATTTATGGTGAAATTTATCCTTTAATCAACTGCAAATTTTTATTTCAATTGTTAATTTGACAATTATCATTGCAACATACAACATTGTTTGTACTTACCATTTAATGGTGACCTGCACCCCTTCACTGTAATTGTCGAATTTCAGCAGTACGGTTTTTGTTTTTGCATCCCAATCATGCTTCAGTAACTCAATGGTGCGCCCTTCTGCATGAACGGCCCTCACCTCTTTCGGTTGCGCCGGCAGCAGTATGCGCATGGCATTGATGGTATTGACAGGACTTTTGACAGTAAATACGTACAGCCCGTTCTGCTTTTTTTCATCGTATACGCGCGCAGCGGTTGCCAACACCTGGGGTTGTTTATTATTCTTTACGCGTTTAACCTGGTACAGGTATGCCTGCTGACCGGGGTTTACCACTTTTTCATCCAGCACGGGCAATTCCGGATCGAACAAGTCTATTACAGGACCTTTGATCACCAACGGCTGCTTGTCTTCATTTTCATCAAGCACTGCGGCAATATCGTAAGGGCCACGGCTCAGCAGGAAATGATTTTTGGTGATGAGCTTACCCGCTTTGGCATATTGTTCATATCCTTTTCTAACCTGTTCTACAAATTCCTTGTCCTGCCCTGCCTGCAACACCAGTTCTTTGGGATCGCGCCGCACCAGGAATACTTTTCCTTTACCATAAGTATATTCCATCGTTCCTTCCTGCGGTTTGATCTGCAATTGTTCCCACAGGTGTACAGAAGGTGATACATAGTTGTTGCCATTGGTATTCCACCATTCGCGCACCGTCTGGAAAGGATCGTTGTCGCGACCATAATAAATCAGCACGCCGCCATTCTTTACCCATGCCGCCAGTTGTGTATGCACTGATGGCGTCAGCGGTTTCATGTTGGCATAACTCATCACCAGCACCTTTACATTTTTCAAAGCATTGGCGTTGTCGAGGTTTTCCATATGCACGGTTTCTACCGGTATGCCTCTTTTCAACAAGGGCATCGCCATGCCGTAGAAATTGGCCAGTCGCGGATCATCATAATCTGCATGCGTAGGGAATCGCTGAAACATCATGGAATTGCTGACCAAAATGCCAATGCCATGACTGCCGTTTACCTTGTTGGAAGAAACCGGCATGTCGTTGAGCGAGTTTACCATCACCTGCATCTGTGTGCCATATTCCTTCGACATAGGTTGGCGTTCGCGACTGTTCTCCATGCGAAAACGACCACGGTAAATGCGGGGTGGCCAGGGCATCACTTCATAATCGGCCACTGAAGGATACAGGAGTTGCGCCGTAAAAGTAGCCTGGTAATTGCGTTTGTAATCGTCCCAGGTACGCGCCCGGTCTTCAATGGGGTCCGTAAGGAAAAAAATCTTGCGTCCGGTAGGCGCCGTCATGGAAACCATTGAACCGTATTCGAGAAAAGCGTTTTCAAATACGCGTTCTTTTTCCACGCCATTAAAATGCACGGGTTCGCGGGAAGTGCCGGTCCATACCTGCGCAATGTAGCCATCCATGCCTTCAATCTGCGCCAGGCTTGCTTCAGGACTTACAATGGCCCAGGAAGAATAGTTGAGCAGCGAATGCGTGGGCACATAGCATTTTACATCCACGCCCTTGCTCTTGCTGTATGCTTTGATATACCCGATTACATCTTTCAGTGCGTTCAGGTACAATTGATATTTCAGTTTGTTGGAAAGATAGGTGGCTTCCGGCGATTCATGTTGCGGCTGCCAGGGCGTTCCATAATATTGTTGCCATTCTTTTTTGAATGATTCACTATACCCTGCCCTTGCCCAGAACTCCGGCTCTTCAAGGTGAATACCGGTAACGCCGGCGTCAATAGCGCGTTTTACATGGGTTTTGATATAAGTAAGATAGGAAGAAGAGGGAACGATGTAAGGCACCAGGCGGCCATGCCAGATGGTATCGCCGTTGCGTTGCACCTGTCCTTCATCGAGATGCATTTTACCATCAAATTTTCCCAGGAAATAATCCTGGTATTGTCCCCAGGCAATGCCTGTCATGAAATGCACGGTATATCCTTTTTCACGCCAGCTTTTTACGCGTTCTTCAAAGTTGCCACCGGCATCGTTGATGCCGTACACTATAGCAACGTCTGAGCGCACATCGTAATCGGCACTCCAGCCATCGGCTACCTGGAAGGCTGTTTTTTCACGGGCGGGTACGGGCTGCTGTGCTACAGGCTGCAGACAGAACAGCGCTACCGGAAGGCTAATAGCAATCGCTGGTTTGAGTACTCTTCGCATATTCATTATGGTTGTATTCATCTTTTTACCGGCGGGCACAGTTGCAGTAAGGCCACGCCGCTGCTTGCTTCATAGGATTGAATGCGGCCGGTGGGACAGGGCACTCCATAATTGCGATACATGAGATTCCGCTTCTTGTCCCTGTTGCGCCAGGCCGCGGTAGCATTTTGCTGTATCCAGGGGAGGTATTGCTTTTGTCCGCCTTCGTTGATCAGCACAAACATATAGTGCGCAAAAATTGCTTTCAGCACGCCCTGTTCATTCCAGTCGCCCTCGGCCGGCAGCAAACCGCCCTTGCTCATTACGTTCTTCGTATAATCAGCCGCCAGTATTGCGTCGGCAAGATAACTGCTGTCACCGGTCTCTTTGAACAACATCACGGCCGCACCAATGCAGGAGCCCTGGTTATAGGTATAATCTTCCCATCCGGGATGATGCCCCCGCCTGTTCACGTGATCTGCCACACGTCCGGTGGTTTTGTTGAAAAGATGTTCTCTCGACCAGGCATATACGTTTTTGGCCTTGGCAAGATAACTGGTGTCTTTGGTGACCTGGTAAAGACGCACTGCCGCAATAACGGTGGGATAGTTGATGCAGGCATGTTTGGAAGTATGGGTAAACATCCAGAACATGCCGCCATATACAGAATCGTATCCGTTCCACACCCGCTCAAAACCGGATTTCGATTTTTCAAGATATACCGGATTGCCGGTTAGCTGGTGCGCGCGCGCCAGTGCGATCACCCACCACATTATATCATCGTAAATGAACCATTCTTTGGTATTATGCCAGTTGTAGCCATCATATCTTTCATATCCTCCCTGGTAAATATCATCGATCAGCCTGCGGTAAGCACGTTTACCGGTACGCTCATAGGCATGCATGGCAATATCCCAGTAGATGGCCTGCGTCCATATGGACGCGAGGTCGGTACGGTCGGTTGTACTGTAGTACAATTTTTTAACGGGATCATAAAAAGCAGCGTTAAAGGAATTGTATGCAGCGGTGGCGTCTGCCGCTTTGAAATTGGGCAATGCCGGAGCGGGCAGTGAATCTCCACCCTTGACATAATTGGTGGCCACCATCAGGGCAGGGATAAAAAGGCTCAACAGGATTTTCATAATAACGCTGTTTACTTACCAAAAAGATTGTACTGCCTGAAACTGCAAACAGACAGTACAACCGCATTTGCTACTACCAGCCGGTGTTTCGCACGGGCAACAGATTGTGATGAGATGTATTTGAGGGGTTTTACTTTTCATAACGTTCGATTGATTGGTGTTTTGCGTGTATACTTTAAAAATCCCAATCGCTTTGCAGATCGTTGTAACTAACCAACGGGCAGTGCTGGTCTGCACGCAAACATTTTTCCCATAAAAGCTCGTGATGGTTATTTTTTACTGTTAGCTTTCCATCTTGCTTCGAGCAACTTGATAAAATAGCCACCCACTACGCTGCGCGCCTGAAATCCTACCTGTTTGCCATTGGTGGTTTCGTGCCAGTCGCTTAATGGCACTCTCGAAGTGGTAGTAACAGCAAATTTGTGTACGGGCTGAACCAGTTTCAAAAAGTCTTCCTGCCTTCCTGCCAGCGTAGCGGTCCAGAGTATCCAGTCTGATTTGGTGTAAGTTTTCCTGCTATCTAACGGCAATCCATATTCGTTTTGCTTGCCGAGGTAATAGTTGATTTCACGGTTGTACACTTCCTTGGGAAATATGTTCAGGTTCAGCAATTTGTCCCATACGAGGTTATACTTCTGGCTCCAGGTGTTTTTATCATTAAAAGTAAGCGCAAAGTGGTCGCCGTCTTTCGCCATGGCCATCCAACGGCGGGCCATTGTACGGGCCATCTTGCTGTATTTGGCCGCCACGTCGGGCAATTGCATTTTTTCCGCCATCATGGCGTAACAGCCAATGGCCACAATGGCTTTTACCGAAAGGTTCGCATTGCGCGCCAGGTGCCCGGCGAAATCGTCGGTACACAACTGGTTGGCCGGATCAAATCCTTCCTTTTCGAGGTATTGCACCCAGGTTGTAAGCGTTGTCCAGTGTTTCCTTGCATAGGCAATATCATTTTCTGCCTTTACAATGGCAGCAGTGAGTATGATCATATTGCCTGATTCTTCCACGGGCATATCCTCCCCATAAGTTTGTCCATTGGCCTGCGGATAGGTGCCGAGGTCATGCGCTGCAAACGGCTTTTTCCATTTGCCGCTTTCCGAATACCAGAAAATGCCGTTCAGCATTCCTTTAAGGAGTTCGGGATTGTAAATAAGGTACAGCGGGGCCGAAGGATACGTAACGTCCACCGTATTGATAGACCCGTTGCTGAAATTTTCTTTAGAGAGAAAAAGAATTTCTCCTTCGGGACTTTTGGTCAGCTTGTGCGCAGCAATGCTCTGGCGATAGGCAAGCACACAAAGGTCTGCATATGCGTCGCCACCGGCCAGTTTTGCATCTTCATACATTTTTTTGTCGAAGGCGTCACAGCGGCCAAGTACTTCACGGTATTGTGCCGCAGCGGTTGCCAGTTCTTTTTCTATGGTAGCGCCGGGCGTCAGTTTCCACCACGATTGCAGGTTCTGGTGGAAGTATTGAACGCAGTACAGATCATCATAACCCAGCATGATGTACTGCGCGCTGTAATCTTTACCCACATTGTCGAATTGCAGCACGGTATGCAGTTGCAGGCTGCGGCCGGTTACAGGCCAGCCTGATGCATCGGTATCTCCTGCAAAAATTTTGCTGTCGGGCCCGGTAATATATTGTTTTGCTCCCAGCGCATTCGGTACGGCTACATATACATGTCCCCAATCGATGCGAACATTATCGCCTCTTCGTTGCAACACCGGCTGTGCAATAGTTCCTGCCCGGAGCATACTGAGCGAGGAAGTTTTTTGCGCTGCGGCCAGCACCTGTTGCGAAGGTTCGTGTACTGCAAGATCAGTAGAAACGGTAAAATGCAATTGCGCCTTCCTGGTATTGCCATCTGTTGAACGCACCCGGCAGGTGACATAAGAAACCGGACGGGCAAACAAGGCAAGATCGTCCATCAGCAACGGCGAAGTAAAGGTGAGCGTAGCTTCAGCCTTTCCGCACTGAAAGCGGTAAATGGTTTGGGTGGCGCGCACTTCGCGACCCACCTGGCGGGCTTCAGCCACGGGCAATGCGTATTGCGCAGGTAGTTCCTGCACGATGCCGGCATCGAGGTGTTGTCCGCCGGCGGTATTGGCCACATGAATGGCCAGCACATTGTTGCCGTTGGTATTAATGATATCCTTATAATTATTGATGGGAATATACAGGTATTCATGTGTCCAGCCTTTGCGGGAGTAAATGCCTTTCCCGTTCAGGTATACTTCCACGTTATCATCGTGATTGAGCTTCAGGTAAACCGGATGAGCAGGCAGCTCGCTTGCCGTAAAACTGCGGCGCACCCAAAGGCGATTGCTTCTCCACTGTGTAAGAAATTCATTGCCATTTCCCAGGGGCGCGCGTCCTTTTCTCCAGCGGCTGTCATCGTACTGCAATTGCATCCAGTCGGCGCCCGGTTCGCGTTCCGTATAACGCACTTCGTATGGGCCTTCATCGGAAGCAGGCAGTATGGCGGAATAATTTTTTGTTGGCTTTCCGGCAATGCGCCAGGCAGTATCGCCTACCAGCAAATACGCGGTAAGCGCATGCGGAGCGCCTGTCCAGTGACGGGTCACATCTCTATTAAGCGTATCGGAAAAAGACCAGATGCTGAAATAGGTATCGTGGGTGATCAGCGGATAGGCGGGCGCTCTGTGAACCTGGGCAAAGCCAACTCTGGCAGCAAGCAATGTGCATATCAGCACGGAGAATCGTTTCATAGCAGTTGCAGCATTTTTAGGGGCAGTCGTATTAATAGGCTATCAAAGCCATGGAACAAATATTGTTAATTAAATCGATTTAGCAAAAAATTTCTGTTTTTTTTATTCCCACGCTATCAACATATATGTTAGGCGCTATAAAATCGTCGGTTGCATCATGGAGATGATCTGATCGGATAAAACATTTTTTTGCATGCGCGGCAAGAGATTACTGATAATAGAATGGGTATGGCAATGATTGATGTTGCATTGCTTTTTTTGTGTTAGCTTTATACTGTATCGTTAACCGATTTTGTTAAACGATATTGCCTCTCCCTGTCGCCGGGTCCCTGGCCTGATGCATGCAAAAGCTTCGCAGGACCCGTTTACTTCGATATAGCACCAATAAACCGCTGTTGTACGGCAGTGGCCAAGACTGTTTATGTACATCAGTTACCTTTTTAAATCATTAATCATTAAAACCTTTTCCGATGCATGCACGTGCTCACGATCATCAATACGCGCAGGCCGCCAAGGAGATTCTGACAAACAATTACCGCAACAAAATCACCATCGCCGAAATTGCTGCGAGCATTGGTATTGGCGAGCGGACATTGAAGCGAGCCTTCCGCAATGTATATCAGACGGGTATTTACCAGTACCAGGTGCATTTAAGAATGGAGAAAGCCAAAGAGTACTTGTCGCAGGACAAGACTTCCATCAAGCAGGCCGCCATACTGGTGGGTTACAATAGACAAAGCAGTTTTACCAAGCGGTTTTTCAAATCGTACAGGATGACGCCGTCGGAGTGGCTGCAGCGAATGAAGCTGGAGGAAAAAGCGCAGGGGAATGAAGTGCAGCAAGGGTGAGGTTGATGCAGTATGTGCCTGCTGGCGCCGGGGCTGTTGTGTGGACCATTTCAGGACCACCCCCGTCCATGAAACAGGTTAGTGCTGTAAGTTACTGCTGGCGCCCCCGCCCAGCGGGGCCAGGCTTACATCCGGATTGCGCCTGGAAATGGTAACTTGTTGCCTGGTTACTTCTATTGTTGCGCTTTATCGGAGCATTGTTGCGTATTTATTCGCGCGCCGGCGATATTTTGTGAACACCAGTATAGCTATCTGGTGAACAACAATATATTTCCGTTCTTTGGTGTGACCATATGCCACCTTCGCCTGCACCATATTGCCTCATCATCAATGCTGCCTGAACCAAGGCGGTTAAAATGCACAATTGTGACAACCGGTACATATTATTCAATCTTATGATTTAAATTCGTGCAAATTCCTTTACCGGACCAACCAACCAAAACGCGAGTGAATCACCAGACACTGCATAATGAGAAAGAACTACTCCTGCGGGTAGCTCGTGGGGACGAAATGGCCTACCGGATTATTTATGACCATTACCGGAAACGAATCTATGCATTTGCTCTCCATCTTACCGAATCGGAAACGCAGGCCGATGAAATTATCCAGGAAGTTTTCATGAAAGTATGGATGCACCGCTCCAAACTCCCTGCCGTCACTTACTTCAGCACCTGGCTGCATACCATTGCCCGCAATTGTATTTTTGACGCTTTAAAACGCATGGCAAGAGAAGCTTCCGTAAGAAGCAAATTTCTTGATGGCACACCGGTTGCCGGCAATAGCGTGGAAGATCGGCTCCTGACCAAGGAAAACGAACAAATCCTGCGTGAAGCCATCAGCAAACTCTCGGCACAACAACAGTTGATTTATCACCTGAGCCGTCACCAGGGATTGAAACACGATGAAATTGCCACCCGGCTGAACATCTCGCCCAACACGGTAAAAGTGCATATGGTGAATGCCCTGAAAACCATTCGCGCCCATGTGCGCCAGCATACAGGACTGGAACTGGCGATCATGCTGGGTTTCGGGACTGGTATTGGCAGGATTTGGTATCAAATTTTTCTGTAGCGGCAAAGGCTTCTCTTATTGCATCCTGAATGAAACTTCACCGGGGAGCGGCAGCACTGCGCAGGGGTTATGCCACATCATGCATCAGGAACGAGACCTTACCCGATAAGCCGCCAGCACTGAGCGGGAATTTGTACAACATTGCATCTGGAACGAAACCTATATCGTGAGCCCAACACTGTGCCGGGCGTATCCCCTATCGCCTCTGCAGAGAAACTTCTCCCCCGAAAGCTGCAACCCTGAATTTTTTTTATTTGCCCTAATCCTGTTTTTCTTCACAACAGTCTAATCAAATAGCACCAAGCCTTTTTTCCTACGCCATATACTTAATCAAGATTCTTATGCCATCTACAGAACGAATTAATTATTTGTTCCGGCGATTTTTTGACAAGACCTATACAGCAGAAGAGCGGGAAGAATTGATGGAATACCTGAGGCAGTCTGAGTACGACCAGCATGTAAAGGATCTGATCGAAGAAAGCTGGAGTGAGGATTTGCCGGAGTACGAACAGGCGCCTGACCGCGCCGACGCCATCTTCCGGTATATCACTCAACACCAGGAAGCTGCGGAACCGGTGGGCAGGGTAATAAAGGGAACGAAATGGATGCGCTATGCAGCAGGGATGGCAGCTACCGTATTGCTTGCCTTCACAGCCTGGTATTTATGGCCGGCAGCGGATTCGCCATCCGCCATGCCCCTGGCCGCTTCCCATATTGAATACCAGTGCAACGGTGGTGAACGGGAAACATTCGTGCTGCCCGACGGCACTACCGTTAAGCTGAACAGCAACAGCTCTTTGACCGTGCCGGATGATTTTGCGAAGAAAACAAGAAGCGTTTCGCTGAAAGGCGAAGCATTTTTTGATGTAGCGCACGATGCCGCCAGGCCTTTTATTATTACGACCAACCAGATGCAGATTAAAGTACTGGGCACCAGTTTCAATGTGAAGGCCTATGAAGAAGACAATGTGTTTGAAACGGCCGTCATACGCGGGTCGGTGGAAGTAACGCTGGCAAGAAGCAGTCAGAAAGTAGTACTGCACCCGAATGAAAAGATCAGCCTGAACAACAATGCCGTTACAGCCGTGCATGGTGAAACCGCTGCTCCCAAACAACAGAGCGTGCCGGAAAAGATCGCTACCGTGCAACCTGTTACCCGCGACCGCGACAGCAGCATTGTGGAAATATCATGGACCGAAGACAAACTCGCTTTTGCCGGAGAAGCTTTTCCGGACATGATCAAAAAGATCGAGCGGTGGTACAATATTAAAGTGTTGTTCGACAATGAAGCAGTGGCCAATAAACTGAGAGAAGAACGGTTAACGGCCACCTTTCACAATGAAAAACTGGAACTCGTAATGGAAGCGCTGCAGCTGGCCAATGGAAAATTTCATTACCGGCTCGATAAGGAAGGAAACGTGGTGATCAGCGACTGACACCACTTTATATAAAACTGTTTGCACCTTGTCCGCATGAAAAAGGGGATGCTGCCAACATCCCCCAATAATCGGGAAACAACGCGTTGTTTCCTTTTCTGGAACTTTAAAACTTAGTGAAGTTATGCAAAAAAACCATTTGGGTCGGCCGATGGTAGCAATCCCTCCATGCCGATACCTAACCAAAGCTTTCCGCATTATGAAACTGACAGTCTTGTTGATGATCATTGGCTGTCTGCAAGTTTCCGCCAATGGCTTCGCCCAGGAAAAGAAGGTAACGCTGAAGATGGAAAATGCCACGCTCAGGAAATTGTTCCTGACCCTTGAAAAGCAGACTGATTACCGGTTTGTTTACAGCAACAACCTGCTTTCTGACAACATGCGCGTGGACATTGATGTAAAGGAAGAACCTATTGGCAAGGTGCTCAAACTGGCGCTGGCAAACACGGCGCTTACCTACCGGTTAATGGAAAACCTGATTGTAATTACCGAACAGGGCTACCGTGCGCCGGCCCTCCAGGTAAGAGGAAAAGTATTATCGGAGGAAGGGGAACCGTTGGTGGGCGCCAGTGTGCGCGTGAAAGGCACCAACAACGGAACCGCCACCAATTTTGCCGGTGAATTTACCCTGCAAAACGTTGATGAAAATGCCATTCTGGTAATCTCCAGCGTAGGTTATGAAACCGTTGAAGAAAAAGTAAACGGCCGCTCTACGATAAATGTTACGCTTAAAATATTGGCCAACAGTCTTGGCGATGTTATAGTAGAAGCCAATGTTGGTTACTATAAAGTTCCGCGGGAACGGGCCACCGGCTCTTTCAATAATATTGGCCGTGAGCAACTGGAAAAACCCAGCACCAATATAGCACAGCGCCTGATTGGCACCACTGCCGGTATGCAGGCGCTCAGCCTCGATGCAGACGGTAACCCGGTTTTCCAGATCCGTGGTCTTACTTCACTGAGCACTGTGTCGCAGCCATTGGTAGTGGTAGATGGATTTCCGGTAGAAGGCGGTTTCAGTTCTATCAACCCCAACGATGTGGAAAGCGTTACCATTCTCAAAGACGCAGCAGCCGCTTCGGTATGGGGCGCCAGAGCAGCCAATGGTGTGATTGTGATCAGCACCCGCAATGCCCGCAAAGGCATTCCTTTGAAAGTGGAACTTTCTGCCTTTACCCGCGTGGGCGCCAAAATCGACCTCGATTATTCAAGACCATTAGCTCCTTCCGATCTGACGGTGGAATATGAAAAAATGGCCTTCAATAAATGGAGCGCCCGCGTAAACACCGGTTCGCTGGACGCCGACTATGGAAAAGACTGGTCGCTGGCAACCGTAGCGCTGAGCGAACATTACCTCGGCTACATCACCGAACAGGAGCGCGACGCCATCCTGGCACAACTGGCCAAACAGGACAACCGCCAGCAAATCAAGGACTACCTGCTGGCCAACCCCGTTAACCACCAGATCAACCTGTCGCTCTTCGGTTCTTCCGGCAAAATGACCAACAGTCTCTCTGTGATGTTTGGCTATAACCAGTCAAACTTCAAAGAAACCTGGAACAAAAATTACATGGCGAACTACCGCACCACCGCCTCGTTTACCAAGTGGCTGGATGTGAACATGAGCGCCATGCTGCAATACAATGAAGCGCACAATAATGGCGTGGACCTTTCAACCATCCAGGGGATGTCGCCCTATGAAATGCTGGTGAATGAAGATGGTTCCTTAACCAATATTCACCAGTACTACATGCCCATCATTGAAAGGTATGTACCTACCCATTTATTCCCGTATAAAGACTGGACCTACAATCCTATCCAGGAAATCAAACACCGCGACCTGAAGTCAACCGACCTCAACACCCGCATACAAGCAGGTATAACGTTAAAGCTCATGCGTGGATTGACCTTTGACAGCCGGTTGCAGTACGAATTGTTTACCACCACCAACCGCAACCTTTACGGCGAAGAGACCTATTATGTGAGAAGCACCGTAAACCATGCCACCACCTGGAACCGCGCTACTGATGCAATGACGCCCAACCTGCGTGAAGGGGCCATCCTGCAGCAGAGCCGCACACAGTTTACCAGGACGGTGTTCCGCAACCAGCTGAACTTCAACAAACACTTCGGACAACATGAAGTGGCCGTAGTGGCCGGTACCGAAACCAACAGCAGCGTAGGTCAAACTTTTAACCATCCCACTACGTATGGATACAACGATAAAACGCTGAGCAGCGGTACCTTCCCGAATGGTCCCGGCGGTACCTTCTACCAGATCAAAAACTGGATGGGCTCCAACCAGACCTTCAGTTATGTAAATACTTTCAGATATACTGCAGGCCGGTATTTCTCCCTGTATGGTAATGCTTCCTATACTTTCAACAGCAAATACACCATCAGCGGAAGTGTGAGAACGGATGCTTCCAACTATATCACTGACGATCCCAAGTACCGTTATTCACCCTTCTGGTCTGTAGGCGCTGCCTGGCAGTTGTACAAGGAAAAATTCATGATGCCGGTTACCTGGATCGACCGTATGTCGGTGCGCCTGACATTTGGATATAATGGTAACGAAGACAGGAGCACTTCTTTCAAACCGCTCATTTCGCTGGGCACCACACCGAATACCTATACAAACGACTATACTGCTTCTGTAAGCAGTTATGGCAACCCCACCCTGCGCTGGGAAAAAACAGGCGTATGGAACCTGGGTATCGACTACTCACTGTTACGTGGCAAACTGTATGGCCGTTTCGATCTGTACAGGAAATATGGAAAGGATCTGCTGGCAACACTGTCGATTCCTTCCGTAAATGGTACCACTTCACAAAAGATCAACAATGCTGAAATGCTGAACCGTGGTATAGAAATGGACCTCGGTACCACCATGAAGATCAAAGGGAATGACATCGTATGGCGCGGCAACCTGAACTTCTCTTACAACCATAACAAGATCACCAAACTGTTTGTAGCGCGATATACAGCTTCTACACTGGCAGGTGGCGGCAGCGCTGCTTACGTGGAAGGTGAAAATGCCAACAGCCTGTGGCGTTTTGTATATGCTGGTATAGAAAATACACAGCCGATGATACAGGGCCCCGATCATACCAAATATGATTTCGGCGCCTTCTCACCCGGCGATGGCAGGGATTATATGGTGAATACCGGTACCACGGTAGCCCCGTACACACTCGGTTTTGTGAACTCCTTCAAAGTGTATGATTTCGATATCTCCTTCATCATTACCGGCAAGTTCGGGCACGTGTTCCAGACACTGGGCTTCAACTATCCGCCTACCTGGACCAGCCGTGTACTGCCCAACAACAAACTGGCGCAGGTAATGAATGGCGATCCGATGAAGATTGTGCCGTTGCCGTTGAACGATATCGAAGACCGCTATTATTTCTGGGACCGCTTCCACCAGTACCTGAGCTACCTGGTGCAGAGCGCTTCCCATATCAGGATGCAGGAAGTGAATATTACGTACAATTTCAATCGCTCTTTGCTGCAGAAACTGAATGTAGGCCGTATGATGGTATATGCACAGGGCAATGACCTGTTTACTATCCTGGCCAACGATGCCGGAGAAGATCCAGAATACAGGATGGGCACGTTGAATCCCCGGCCGAAACTGACGATGGGCGTAAAATTTGAATTCTAAAATCTGCACTCATGAAGAAGAAACAATCAACACTTTTTACATACGCACTTGCATTGGCGATAGCATCCGGGGCTGCCTCGTGTAACAAGTTCCTGGATGAACAGCCCAGCAAAACCACTTCATTGCCGATTGAAACTGTTGAACAGTTGAACGGCCTGCTGAACAACTACAGCACATTTTACCAGGAAGGCAATCGTACCGCCATTTACAGCACCGATGATTACGGGCTGACCATGGACCTGTACAATGCGCGTCCCGGCACATTTAGTATGGCAGCTATAGAATTTGCCTTATGGGATACCGAGTATTTGCCGGACGATACACGCGAAACTTTCTGGAGTGGTGAATACCGGAAAATTTTCAATGCCAATCTCGTACTGGAATATCTCAGCAAGGTAAGCACCACTGACCAGGAAGCGGCCAGGCTGCGTGCCGACGCGCACCTGATCAGGGCTTACAGTTATTTCATCCTGGCCAACACCTATTGTGTGCCCTATACGGAAGCCAACAAAAACCAACCAGGCCTTCCGATCAAACTCACCACCAGTTTTGAAGAACCGGTGGCCAGGCAGCCTTTATACAAAGTGTATGAGCAGATCGAAGCAGATCTGGCAGAAGCATTGAAAATTACTGTGCCCCTGGTACAGGATGGTGTGGCGCGTCACTGGCGGGCCAGCAAAGCAGCGGCCAATGGTTTTGCCGCCCGCTACTGGTTGCAGCGCAACAATTACATCGAAGCGCTGAAGTATGCCAATGCCGCTCTGGAAGATTATGATGTGCTGGTAGATTACAATACTGAAATGACGTATGGTAACCCCCAGAACATCAACATCAACCCGGGCACGCCAGAACAGGAGACCGTAACCCTGCAATATCCTTACACGCACAACAACCAGACCGACATGACCGATATGATCGGCTGGAAAGAGTTCCTGTATTTTCGTATGCTCTACCACGAGAGCTGGTGGTATGTACCCAGCCAGGAACTGCTGGCCCTGTATGACCAGGACCACGACCTGCGCTATCGCTACCACATCGTGGAAGGCTACAGCTACGACCGCGGTATGACCAAACCAGCATACGATTATCCGGGCTATATCTTCTTCTTCAAAGACCGGATTCCTACAGGCCCTACGGTTGCTGAAATGCTGCTGATCAAAGCAGAATGCCTGGCGCGCGACAATAAAGTAACGGAAGCGATGAATACCGTAAATATTCTGCGCGCTGCCCGCATGGAACCCGGTCCGTGGGTAAACCTGACCGCAGCTGATAAAGCGGAAGCGGTGCAGAAGATTCTCGAAGAAAGAAGAAGAGAAATGCCCTTTACACGCCGCTGGTACGATATCCGTCGCTTCAACAACAATGAAGACCCTGCAGATGATGTAACACTGACAAGGACCTTCTATCCCTACAACATTGCCAGTGTACAGACGGACCAGACACCAAAGGTTTATTCGCTGCCGAAAGACAGTCGCAGGTTTGCTGCACCGATACCAAGAACGGAAATCATTTCCAGTCAGGGTGTCATTGAACAAAATACCTACTAAAGCCCATTGGAAGAACAGTTCCTGCACGGGAACCGTTCTTCCTTTTTTAAGCTGTTTTTAAAGGCTTGCTGATTAATTTTAACCGTATGCTTCTTGCATTGGAAACTGACCAGAGAAAAGTTGCAGTCTTGCCGCCATGCATGCGGCACTTCCGTCGTCGAAGCGTTACATCAGCAATCAACAAGCTTTACTAACATAGAAAACAACACACTATTATGAGGTATTCAATCCTGTGGGTCACCCTGATGGTATCCATGACAGCCACTGCACAGCAAACTGTAACCATTACCGGAAAGATTGAATCGCTGGTAAAAGGCGATAAGGTATACCTGCAGCAGGCAATTGGCGGAGATTTTTCTGACTCGCTGGTTGCAACGGGGAAAATATTTTCGTTCACTACACCAATCGAAAAAGGAGGCTTATACTCCATCCGGAGTGTTGGTGCAACACGTAGTAGCGTTATGTTGTACCTGCAACCCGGCAAGGTTATGCTGAAAGGGAAAACCCTGACTGATGCGCGCTTTTCCGGGAGCACTTACATCAGGGAATTTGACAGGTTCAGCCAGACCATGAAAAAACATTCTCTGCTGAAAAAGTATGCAGCGCTGAGCGAACAATACAATACAGCTTCAAGAAATAAGGATACGGTGTTGCGCAACAAACTGCTTCCCGAACTGCGTTCGCTGTCGCCGGTTGTTGATTCCGTCCGTACTGCCATTGCCACTAAATGGCTGGAAGCGCATCCGCAATCAGATATCAACGCTTATATAGCCTACATGTATTTCCGCTACAAGAAGAACCATGATGAACTGAAAACAATGCTGAACGGCTTTTCAGCTGCTGCCCGGAACAGCGCTATTGCCGAAAAAATGTATCATTCTATTGAAATTGCAACAATCACCGCTGTTGGCAACATGGCGCCCGATTTCACCCAAAACGATCCCAACGGCAAACCGGTCAGCCTGAAAGACTTCCGCGGAAAATATGTGCTGGTGGATTTCTGGGCCAGTTGGTGCGGTCCCTGTCGCGCGGAAAACCCGAATGTAGTTGCAGCCTACAAGAAGTTTGAAAGCAAAAATTTTACGGTGCTGGGCGTATCGCTCGACAACAACAAAGCAAAATGGCTGGAAGCTATTGAAAAAGATGGCCTGGAGTGGACACATGTGTCTGACCTGAAGTACTGGAACAATGCCGTTGCAAAGCAATACGACATCAATGCTATACCGGCCAACCTGCTGATCGATCCTTCCGGAAAAATTGTGGCCAAGAACCTTCGTGGAGAAACCTTACATAAAAAACTCGACGAATTGTTACAATAGCCATCGCGGCAACCGGTGGCTGTTATAAAACCAACTATTATGAATACCCGAAACTTAAAAACATATGGTTTTTTATTGGGAATAATGTTCCTTTTCCCCGCTTTCCTCACCGCCCAGCTATCCAAAACCGAACCACCGAAGGTGGACAAGAAAGAGCTGGCGACCATGCGGAAAGCCATTGAAAAGTACCCGGACAGCCTGCAACTGCACGAAGCCTATATCAAAGCAGTTACGGTTGACAATCCGGCTTTGCTGAAGCAGTACGATCAATGGGTGAAAAAATTTCCAAAGTCGGCCACTGTTCCCTTGGCCATCGGTTCCGCCCTGTACAGAAAAGAATATCCTTCTGCAAAACCTTATTTGCTGAAAGCAGTGGAACGCGATCCGAAACTGGCGCAGGTATGGCAAATGCTTTCCTTCGACGCCAGTCGCTGGGGCGATGAACCTGCCGCACGCGAGTATATGCGCAAGGCAACGGAAACAGCGCCGGATGATCCCGGCTATGCGTTTTATCATGCCATGAATTTTGAAGATACCGACCTGAAACGCTGGCGCGAAGAGATATACAAACTGGCCAAACGCTTTCCCGATCATGAACGCGGCGCGCAGGGTTTGTACTGGCTGGCTACGCGGTCGCCCGATATGGAAGAAAAAATTCGTGTGTATGAATTGCTGAAAGCGTCCTATCCGCCCAAAAAGTTCAGCTGGTCTGCCAGCGGCATGTCGGGATTGTTTGATGCTTATCTGCAAACCGATCCTGCCAAAGCAGTGCAACTGGCAAAAGAAATGGGTGATGCCCGCGGCTGGCCAGCCAACGACACGCTGGCCCGGCAGTTTGTGGAAGTGAAACAGCTGCTGCAAAACAAACAGTACGCCGAAGCGCAGGCATTGGCGGCAACCATGAAAACGCCACGCTACTCCACTGCGGCAGACCTGATCGCATTGCTAAAAGCTGAAACTGATGCTGCTGCCGGCAACACGGCAAAAGCGTACAATGACCTGGTGCAGTTGTTTGCCACTACACCCGGTGATGAAATATTAGCAGCCATTACAAAATATGGCGCTGCGCTGGGTAAAAATGCCGCCGCAATAGACAAGGACATCTGGGACCTTCGCACAGCAAAAATGAAACCGGCGCCTTCCTTCGAGCTGGGTTTGTATACGGATAATAAAAAAGCCAGGCTGGAAGATTACCGCGGCAAGGTGATACTTCTCACCTTCTGGTTCCCGGGTTGCGGTCCCTGTCGCGGAGAATTTCCGCACTTCGAAAATGTGCTGAATAAATTCGACAGGAAAGACGTAGCCTACCTGGCTATCAACATTTATCCCGAGCAGGACGAATATGTGCCCCATTTCATGCGCAGTTCAGGCTTTACGTTCACGCCGCTGAAAGGCACCAATGAATGGGCGCGCGATACCTACAATGTGCGGGGCGCTCCCACCAATTTCCTGATCGACCAGGAAGGCAATATTGTATTTACCAATTTCCGCGCACATGATCCCAAAACGGAACGTATGATGGAACTAATGATCAGTTCCATGCTGCAACGCGGTTCCGGTAAAGGTGATGCGGCGCATAAATAAAAAAGAAGATTTTTGGCGTAAGGAAAAGGCAAAGGCCACTCTGCAAAGGGTGGCTTTTTTGTGCAATGTGGTTGTAAAGTTTTATCCACAGCAGAAGCCAAATGCTGAAAAGTTTGTGCGCAATGGCATAGTATTTTATCCGGTATGAGTCAGCTGAAATATACCGGGTATGAAACAAAGCACATTCTCCCCCGTTGTCATCCTCATACTGATAGCATCGGGCTATCTGTATGCCTGTAAAAACGGTAATTCACAAAACGCGCTCCCTGCCGAAGTACCTACTGGTTTTCAACAGGCTTCCACATCCACCGATCCACCTCCCCCACCCGGCAATATGGTGGATTTCACCTACGCTGCCAAAAGAGTAACGGCCGGTGTGGTACATGTACGCACAGTATATGCGGACAACGGAAGCCCTGATGTATTTTTCAGGCGGATGCCGGTGGCCGGTTCCGGATCGGGCGTTACCATCAGTACCGACGGCTATATTGCCACCAATAACCATGTTGTTGAAAATGCTTCCCGCATTCAGGTGGTCTATCCCGACCGGCGCAGCTTTACTGCCAAACTGGTGGGCCGCGACCCGGATACCGATCTCGCATTGCTGAAAGTAGACGCCACCAACCTGCCTGCCATCACCTTTGGTAATTCCGATAATGCGCAGGTTGGCGAATGGGTGCTGGCGGTAGGTTACCCTTTTTCGTTAAATACCACGGTTACTGCCGGCATTATCAGCGCCAAAGGAAGAAGCATCGGGATTATCGATCGCTCGTTGCCTTCTGCCAATGCGCAGGGACAGCAGTTCAGCACCGCCATTGAATCATTTATTCAAACCGATGCGGCCATCAATCCCGGCAACAGTGGCGGCGCCCTGGTGAACCTCCATGGCGAACTGATAGGCATCAATACCGCCATCGCCTCGCTCACGGGCAGTTATGCAGGCTATGCGTTTGCAGTGCCTGTAAACCTTGCCCGCAAAATACTGGAAGACCTGAAAGCCTATGGCAAGGTACGACGTGGTTTGCTGGGTGTTTCCTTTCCGATGCCTGCTGTAGAAGAACAGTATTTGCGACAACAGGGAATTGATCCGGCCAGTGTTTCAGGCGTATACATCATTGGTGTGCAAAAAGGCAGCGCAGCAGCAGAGGCTGGTTTGCAGGAAGGCGATATCATCACCGAGATCGATGGCACGCCGCTCAATTCCTCTGCCGAATTTTCTGAAAGAATTGCCCGGCACCGTCCCGGCGACAAGGTAACGCTTACTTATCTGCGCAAGGGCAGCAAACGCACCGTTTCGGTTATTCTTAAAGGCGAGGAATCGCAACCGGCTATTGCCCAGAACAATCAGTCTTTGCGGGAAGCCTATAATAAACTGGGCGTACGCTTTGCCCCATTGAGCAATGAAATGAAAGAACGCTACGGTATCAGTTCCGGTGTAGTGGTGGCAGAAGTGACGGAAGGCGGTTTCTTCGACCGCATTGGCATACCACGGGGTACCATCATCACGCACATCAATGGAAAAGCAGTGTCAGGTACGGAAGATGTGGACGCGGCGCTGTCGCAGGCACGCTCGGGCCGACTACAGTTACTGGGCATTGCGCCGGATGGATCGAGGATAGCGTTTAGTTTGTCGTTGGGAACGTAAATGGCGTTGCTTTTACAGCTGGGCGCCACAATTCCCCGGCTGTTATATCAACATGGTGTTGTTTTTTGCAGTTGAACGTTTCATAGCTGCCGCTGTTTATAACAACGTGGTGTTGCTTTTGCAAATGGACGTGGCAGCGCCGCTGCTGTTATAACAACGGCGACAGCAGCCTTGCTGTCCTTTCCCCGAATTTTTTCAGGAAGGGACGCCTGATCCAGGTGCGGTAATCCAGCTTCTCGGCATCGCGCAAATCTTCATAAAAAATGGCGGCAGATGCCTGCGCAAATTCTTCGTCATACACAATGGCGTTCACTTCAAAATTGAGATCAAAACTGCGATGGTCCATATTGGCCGTTCCTACGATGGTGATCTTTTTATCCGCCACGAGGGTTTTGGCGTGTAAGAATCCTTTCTTGTAAAAATACACTTCTGCCCCGGCACGCAGTAGATCGGTGTAATAGGAATGGGCCGCCGCATTTACAAATATGGAATCTGATACGCCGGGCACCAGCAGTTTTACCTGCACGCCGCCGAGCGCAGCCACCAGCAAGGAATTGAGCAGGCTGTCGTCGGGAATAAAATACGGCGTGGCAATCAGTAATTCTGTGGTGGCCAGGTTAATGGCCTGCAATAAGGAGAACAGGATCGTTGGCCGGTCGCTGTCGGGACCGCTGGCGGCAATTTGTACTACTTTTCCGTGTTTTGTTGCTTCGTATGATGGTGAGGGGAAGTAATGCTGGTCTGGTTGCAAAGTAGCGCCGGCACAAAAGTTCCAGTCGCACAAAAAAAGATATTGCAGGTACAATACGCCGGGACCGTCGATGCGCAGGTGTGTATCGCGCCAGTACAGTTGCTGTCCCGGTCGATGGTTGATATAGCGGTCGCTCACATTGATGCCCCCTACAAAACCGGTATTGCCGTCTATGACAATAATCTTTCGGTGATTGCGGTAATTGGCACGGTTGGCAAAAGCAATGAAGGTAAGTTCATAGAACGGGTATGCCTGCACGCCCGCCTCGCGCATTTCCTGCACCAGCCGGCGGCGGATGGAGCGGCTGCCAAAATCATCGTAAATGAAACGGACGGCCACGCCTTCCCTGGCTTTTTGAATCAGCAACGCAGCCAGTGAACGGCCAATATCATCATCTTCATAAATGTAATACTCGATATGCACATGATGTTTGGCCGAGGCAATGGCCTTGAACACCTCGGGAAATTTGTTTTCGCCATTTATCAGCAGTTTCACGGAATTGCCGGTAGTAAGCGGGCTCAGACTGTCGCGCACCAGTAACCGGGCAAGTTCCGCATTGCTCTCCACAATTTCGCGGTGCTGGTGAAAGGTATTGCGACTGTATTGTAATATTTCGGCACGCAGTTGCTCGGCCAGGGCTTCGTCCAGCATTAACTTTTTGCTGTACATCTTCCGTTTGCGGTAATTGACACCGAAGGAAAAATAAATGAGTATACCGATGACCGGGAGAAAGATAACAATCATTAAATACCCCAATGCCTTGGCGGTATTGCGGGTATCATAAATAATGCGCAGACATACCAGTACCAGGATGATTACATAAGCAATTTGAACAAAGTGGAGCCAATGCATGCAGGGATGCTTTATTGGAAAGATAATAAAATATTGGAGGGAAAAAACTGATGGCTGCTACCGGTCCCGTAGAATAAATTCCCCAGAAAGGCTGACGTAGCTCATGGCATCCGGAGGGCCCATTAACTATATTCGCCGGGCCAGTGGCTTGGAATTTGTCGCATGACTGTTGGCGGGTATGTATAATCAGGCATCCTGGACTAAAGCCCATTTACGGAATGACACCCTTCTACAAACTCAGTACGGAAGAAGCACTCAGGCAGCTCAATTCCTCACCGGGGGGCTTATCAAACGATGCTGTGGCGCCGCTTCAGCAGCAATATGGTCCCAATACTTTACAGGAGGCAAAACGCAAAAGCAAGCTCGGCATCCTGCTGGCGCAGTTCAAAGATATCATGATCATCATACTCCTGGTTGCTGCAGGAATTTCCTTTACCGTAGGTGAAATAACAGATGCCTGGGTAATCATCGCCATTGTGCTGTTGAACGCCTGGATAGGTTTTAACCAGGAATACAAGGCAGAAGAATCGGTGCGCATGCTCAGGCAAATGGCGGCACAGCATGCATCAGTACTGCGCAACAATAACCCGGTAAAAATAGATGCGCAGGAACTGGTGCCGGGTGATGTGATCCTGCTCGAAGCCGGCGATATTGTGCCCGCCGATGCCCGCCTACTGGAAGCTCATGGGCTTAAAACCAATGAAGCGTCCCTTACCGGCGAAAGCCATTCCATAGAAAAACATACAGCGCCCGTTACAGAAGACGATCTTGTACCCGGCGATCAGCTCAACATGGTTTTCAAAGGCACCATTGTAAGCAATGGCAGCGCCAAAGCAGTAGTGACGGCCACGGGTATGCAAACCGAACTGGGCAGGATTGCTGAAATGCTGGAAGTGCCTGATCAGAAAACACCTTTGCAAAAACGCATGGCCCGCTTCAGCAAACAACTGGCTGTAGTGGTGGTGCTGATCTGCGCAGTAGTGTTTGCGCTGGGTATGGCGCAGGGACAACCGGCCTTTACCATGTTCCTCACGGCACTGTCGCTGGCAGTGGCAGCTTTACCGGAAGCCTTGCCGGCGCTCATCACTATTGCATTGGCGCAGGGTGCACGGCGTATGGTCACACAAAAAGCACTGATGCGCAACCTGCCCGCCGTGGAAACATTGGGTTCGGTAACCTATATCTGCAGCGACAAAACAGGTACGCTTACGCAAAATGTAATGACGGTAGAAAAGGTGGAATGCGCACCGGGAAAAGAAAAACTGTTACTGCACGCTATGATGCTGAACAACGAAGTGCGTTTTTCACAAGATAGCGGGCATTTTGGAGATTCAACCGAAACCGCGCTGGTAGACTATGCCGAAAGAAAGGGAATCACCAAAAAACAAGCTGATAAGGATTTTCCCCTGGAAAAGAAAATTCCGTTCGACTCGGAAAGAATGCGCATGAGCACGCTGCACCGGCATAAAGACAAATGGATATTGTTTGTGAAGGGCGCTCCCAGGCGTATTCTGGAAGTGCTGTCGGGTGCTTACCATGACCAGCGCGAACAATTGCTGCAAAAGAACCGTGCATGGGCCGCAGAAGGTTTGCGCGTGCTGTTCTTTGCCTACAAGGAATTCGACCAGTACCCGGGCGACATTACTGCCGAAGATGAAAAAGACCTGGAATATCTGGGTATGGCCGCCATGATCGACCCGCCGCGTGATGAAGTGATTGCAGCCATCCGCGAATGCAAAAGCGCGGGCATCCGCAGTGTGATGATTACCGGCGACCAGCCGCTCACGGCACAAGCCATTGCGGAAAGACTGGAAATGATTGATGAATCATCATCCCATGCAGTGAAAACCGGCGCAGAACTGGATAAAATGAATGAAGAACAGTTCCGCGAAACTGTACGCAATACCTATGTATATGCCCGTGTATCTCCTGAACAAAAACTAAAGATTGTAAAAGCCCTGCAACAGGACGGAGCGTTTGTAGCCATGACCGGCGATGGCGTGAACGATGCGCCATCTTTGAAACAATCGAATATTGGCGTTGCCATGGGCATCACGGGCACGGATGTGTCCAAAGAAGCGGCCGATATGGTATTGCTCGACGACAATTTTGCCACTATTGTAAAGGCAGTGAAGGAAGGGCGTCGTATTTACGACAACATCAAAAAATTCGTGTTGTATGTGATGTCGTGCAATTCCAGTGAAATTCTTACCATACTTGTGGCAGGACTGATTGGTTTTCCCATTCCCCTGCAACCGATTCATATTCTCTGGATCAACCTGGTAACGGACGGGTTGCCGGGTTTGGCGCTGGTAGCGGAACCGGCGGAGGAAAATATTATGAACCGGCCGCCGCGTGCGCCCAATGAAAGTTTGCTGGCGGAGGGATTGATACCGAGAATTATTCTTGCCGCATTGGTGATGACGGGCGCCTCTGAATTTGTGCAGTTGTGGGCCATTAATAACGGTTATGATATTACCGTGCAGCAGACGATGGTGTTTACTACGTTGTGTTTTGTGCAGTTGGGCAATGCGTTATCGGTGCGGAGCATGTACCGTACTATTTTCTCGCGGTGGTTATTTGCCAATAAAGGCATGTTGTTAACGATTACGGCTACGGTGGCGCTGCAACTGGCGCTGGTGTATACGCCGGTCCTTCAGCCGATATTTAAAACAACCAGCCTGGACAGCTATGCTATTGCGATCATTGTAACGGTGACGGTGCTGAGTATTGTTTGTATTGATTTGATGAAGCAGGTGTATAAGCGGTTGTGGAGCCCTGTGGGATAAACTGGAAAAAAGCAGGTTTATCGCTCCCATAAAATTAGGGGACATTCAAAAGGAACTGCAAACTTATCATTACGGGGAATGACTCGAACGGTATAATGATCAACAGGCCGCTCGGCTCTGATGCAAGCGGTATACCGGAATTTGTTTTCTCCCGTTGCCGCACATTGTTCTATTGCATAACAGAACGGACCGCTCTGAGGTGTAGCTGGTTCGGCATAGATTTCCACCCGTAACATAGCTGGCCCCAGCTTTCCCGTTTCAATTTCTACTGAAAACAAATAATCATTATCACGCTGATCCACATGCGTATTTATAAAACGAATATGCGGCCATTCTTTTGTTAGTTCCTCTTGCAGGGCGGCAATGTCCCTGGCTTTTTGCGCATCATGTGCTGTGCGTGCCGCGTATTCACTGGCTGCCGGCAGGTAATATTTTTCCAGGTATTCGCGCAGGCAACGGTTGGCAGAAAAAGCAGGCGTCAATCTTGCCATGCTTTCGCGTATGCGGTAAACCCATCGTTCGGGTATGCCCTGTGCGTTGCGCGTATAATATTCGGGCACCACTTCGTTTTCGAGCATTTCGTACAACTCCGCTGCATCCGCTGCATCTTTTTCCGCAATGTTATCTTTCTGGTTGCCTGCGGTGATGGCCCAGCCAAGATCAGGATGATAGGCTTCATCCCACCAGCCGTCGCGCACAGACAGGTTCAATCCCCCGTTCACCAATACTTTCATCCCGCTGGTGCCGCAGGCTTCCCAGGGGCGGCGCGGCGTGTTGATCCATACGTCTACGCCCTGCACCAGGTCGTCGGTAATGCCCATATCGTAGTCACTCAGGAAGATAACATGTTGTTGCAACTGACGCTCCCGGATGAATTGAATCCATTGATACACCATTTGCTGGCCGTATTTATCGCGGGAATGCGGTTTGCCCGCAATCACCAGTTGCACTGGCCTTTCGGGATTGGTAAGCAGGCGCTGCAGGCGGTCGGGATCGCGGAGCAGCAGGTTGTTGCGTTTGTATTCGATGAAGCGCCGTGCAAATCCGAGCGTGAGCGTTTCAGGATTGAAGATATGCGATGCCTTTTCGATATCCGCCTCTGTACCTGTTCCCATCATGAGTTGCCGGGTATACCGCACGCGTATGGTATTCACCAGCCTTTTCTTCGATAACCTACGCATGTGCCAGATTTTCTCCAGCGGGATGGCGCGCATTTGCTGTTCCAGTTCCGTCACATTGCCCAGCCAGCGTTCCTTGCCGCAGGCTGCTGTCCACAAGGCATCGGCTTCCGGTGAATCCCAGGTTGACATATGCACGCCGTTGGTCACCGCGCCAACAGGAATTTCCTGCAATGGCCAGCGAGGGAACAACGGAGCGAATACGCGTTTGCATACCTGCCCGTGTATTTTGCTAACGCCATTGATGTGCGCCGAGCCACGCGCCGCCAGCCAGGCTACATTAAAACATTCTTTTTCGTCGCGGGGGTTTACCCTGCCCAATGCCAGCAGTTCATCCACACTGATCTTCAGATTTTCGCGGGCATAGCCACCCAAAAAGGCTTCAATCAGCCCGGGCGCAAAACAATCAAAGCCGGCGCCGATGGCCGTGTGTGAAGTAAATATATTACCTGCACGCGTAGCCGCTAACGCAACATGGAAGGGAACATTGTGTTTTTTCATGAACTGGCTGGCGCGCTCCAGGATAGCAAAAGCAGAATGGCCTTCGTTCAAATGCATCACTTCTGGTTGCAAACCAAGCGCTTCCAATAATTGCCAACCCCCGATGCCCAATACCATTTCTTGCGCCAATCGCAGTTCCGGTCCGCCGCCATACAATTCACTGGTAATGGTCCGATAGCGTGGCAGGTTGGCAGCATCATTGCTGTCGAGCAACAACAGCATTACGCGTCCTACCTGTACTTTCCACGCACGCAGCCACAACGGGTATCCGGGCAATGCCAGTTCAACGCGCAGCCACTCTCCTTTTTCATTGCGCAATGCCGTAACAGGCAACTGGCCAGGATCATTATAGGGAAACAGGTATTGCTGCATACCGTGTTCATCAATCACCTGCCTGCTATATCCCTGTTGATATAGCAGCCCTACCCCGATCACCGGCACGCCGAGGTCGCTGGCGGCTTTGAGGTGATCGCCGGCCACATTGCCCAGACCACCGGAATAGATGGGCAATGCTTCACTGAGCATAAACTCCATACTGAAGTAGGCTACCGCGGTGAGCGGCGCGCTGCCATACGTTTGTTGAAACCAGGCAGGCGCCACATCGTGTTGCTGCTTTTGCTGCAGCAATTCCTGTACAAGCTGACGCAGCTCCGCCTGGTCCAGCACTTCGTTGATCCGCTCTGCCGAAACGGTTTGCAGCACCACGTAGGGATTGTGCGTGAGTTCCCACAACACCGGGTCCAGCTTGCGCCATATGATATCGGTATCATGGCTCCACGACCAATGCAGGTCGAGCGCCAGTTCCTGGAGCGCATTGTATTGTGCAGCATACCTGATTGCGGCGGGTGCAGCCATGCGTGGAAGATTTCAACGATCAACAAACAAGGGCCGAAAGATACCAACCAGTATGGTGATAGTACATGATGGCGGTTGTCTTCGCGCCTGATGTTTGTTATGGGTCCTTTTGCTGTTTACCACTATTCCTGTGCCAGCATCTTCTTCACCGGGAGCGCCGGCGCAGGTGTAAGACCGGTTACTTTCAGAATTTCTTCTTCGTCCAGCGTTTCCTTTTCCAGCAATGCCTTTGCCAGCGCATCGAGTTCCCTGCGGTATTTGGTGAGAAGCCGTTTGGCCTCATCATGCGCTTCATGGATGATGCGCAGCACTTCCTCGTCGATAGCCTGGGCCGTTGCTTCGCTGAAAGGTTTACTGCCGGGATAAGTGTCCATACCGTTACCGAGATAGGGATTCTGTCGCGGCGCCAGTTCCACCATACCTAATTTGTCGCTCATGCCCCATCGCGTTACCATGCCACGCGCCAGCCGGGTGGCCTGTTCAATATCATTCTCTGCACCGGTGGTGCGCGTTCCATATACGATTTCTTCTGCCGAACGACCGCCCAGTATACCGATAATCCTTCCACGAATATAGTCTTCCTCATAGTTGTACCGGTCGCTCTCAGGACGCTGATAGGTAACGCCCAGCGCCTGTCCGCGCGGCACAATAGACACGCGGTTCACCGGATCGGCGCCCGGCACTACCAGTCCCAGTATAGCATGACCACCTTCGTGATAGGCAATACGTTCCCTGTCGTGAGGGCTGAGCAGTAAAGGACGCGCCACCCCCAGTACAATTCTTTCAAGGGCATTCATAAAATCTTTCTGGCGTACTACCTCCTGCTGTTCACGCGCAGCGCTCAATGCTGCTTCATTCACCAGGTTGCGCAGATCGGCGCCGGAAAAACCGGGTGTGATGGAAGCAATTTCTTCAAGATCCACATCCGGCGCCAGCGGTGTTTTTCTCGTATGTACTTTAAGGATAGCTTCGCGCCCGATCTTGTCAGGAAGATTAATCACAATGCGCCGGTCGAAGCGGCCGGGACGCAACAGCGCTTTGTCCAATACATCGGGCTGGTTGGTAGCAGCCAGCACAATAATGCCTTCGCGGCTGCTGAAGCCATCCATTTCCGTAAGAATCTGGTTCAGTGTTTGTTCCTGCTCACTGTTGGCGCCGCCGTAAATGAAATTGCCCCTGGCGCGGCCAATGGAATCCAGCTCGTCAATAAAAATAATGGCAGGCGCATGCTCGCGGGCCTGTTTGAAAAGATCGCGCACGCGTGCAGCGCCCACCCCTACAATCATTTCCACGAATTCAGATCCGCTCATGCTGAAGAACGGTACGCCTGCTTCGCCGGCAACAGCGCGCGCCAGCAGCGTTTTACCAGTACCCGGCGCACCGATCAGCAACACGCCTTTGGGCGCAGCAGCACCCAGTTTGGCATATTTATCGGGACGCTGCAGAAAGTCTACAATTTCCACCAGTTCTTTCTCTGCTTCGTCAATACCGGCCACATCGTCAAAGGTGACCTTCTTGTCATCGTCTTTATTGAACTGGCGCGCCTTGCTTTTGCCCAAACCGAATACATTTCCGAAACCACCCATGCCGCCCTGTTTCTGCATGCGACGGAAAAACCACACGTAAAACAGGATGAGGATGAGCGCAGGTCCGAACAGGCGCAGGAAGGTCACCAGCGGCCCGGCTTCTTCCTGTATGGGATCGGCGCGGATTTCCACGCCATGTTCTATAAGCAGCGATTCGAGCCCGGGATCAACAAAAGAAGGCACCACCGTAGTAAAATGTTCAACAGATTTTGTAAGCGGCGGACGCGCACTGTCTGTTATTGGTGGTTGATAACTGACCGGAGCAATGAACTGCCCGCTGATCACCTCGCCTTTGGTATAAATAGCTTTTACATTGTTGTTTTGCACCTGCTCCCTGAACAAGGTATATGGCACCTTGTCCGGTTGCTGTGAAGGAAAGAAAAAGGTGGACACCAGATAATTGAGCACTAACAAACCCAGGAACACCAGCCAGATATTGCCCAGCGGAAAGCGGGGCTTATCTGGTGATGATGGCCTGGAAGACTGGTTTTCCTTTTGTGGTGATTGGGATGGCGGAACCCTTGTACTCATAACAAAGATTTTAAAGCAATGTAGTACTTACTCCCAATCATTCAAATACACTGCCAGAGGAAGAAAATCAAAAAACAGGGAAGGAAGCAGCGGTAGCGTTACTGTAGTCATTACCAATGCCTGATCTGCCTTCCCTGTTATTGTACTTACTTGAAACCAATGCTTGCGTTGTGGAAAATCTGCTCAAATCGCTGGGCCAGTTCTTTCAGGTTGGAGGGCTTGTTGTAGAAATATGCAGCGCCAAACAATTCTGCTTCCTGCTTTACTTCGGGGCATGTGCAGGTGGTTTGTACAATAATCGGCACATCATTGTACTGTGGCATGGCACGGATGGCAATGAGGCATTCCCGGCCCGACATTTTGGGCATGTTCCAGTCGAGAAAGAAACAATCAGGCGCAGCAATGTCATTTGCAGCCAGTTTTTGGATAGCCACCTCGCAGTCCCGTTCGCAGTGCAGTTCTATGGAACTGTCAAATTCATTCAAACCCAGCCCAAACAGATAACGATCGTCATCGTCGTCATCAATGAGAAGTACCCGGTGTGGATAGGTCATAGAAAAGTTTTTTCTGGTGAAAAAGATGGCATTATGCTGGTGACCTAATCAGAGCGTGTGGGAACAGGATCGGGAAAAAGTTTAGACGAGCGGCTAATATAGGAAAATATTAAAATATAAAAAATTTTTTATTTTTTGAATGATAAGGAAAAATAAGGGTTGGAGGAGGTTGGAGGGTGTAAGGGGTTTCTATTCAAGCGGTCGGAGGGCGTAAGAGATTTTTTATCAAATAGGTAGGTTTGTGGGAGGTGGGGGTGTTGGAGGTTGGGTATTTTTTGGAAAAATAACCGGGTGACTGGCAGGGAGGTGTTTTTTGGTGGAGGCCTCCGTCCAGGCAATATTGTTGCAGGTGTTGTATCGTGCTGGCGCCCCCAGCGGGGGATGGAGCGGTATGTGGATGTACCAGAGAACCAGCAGCGTATTGGCATTCATACAATAGCGCCGACGGGGATGGGATAGTATTTGGGGTATATTTAACAGTTAGTAACCACCAATAACATCGCTTCTAAAAAATTAGTAGAAAACTCTTAGCGGCATTTACGTAAAAAGGTAGAAAATTTATATAAGAATTGTACCTGTAAACGAAGTTGTGTTCAAACTCATTACTTTCAAGCGTAACGTTAATGGTATACTAACGTATATCTACAATAAATATTCACCTGTTAATAACCCCTTCTCTGGATTTCGGCCAAGCGGCATTGGAAGGTATGAGCAGCACTGGTAAATGTTCGTTACCGGGTGTAAGGAAGGATGGCTGATCGCCTGACTGTAATGATGGATTGCACTGGAACAAATAACAAAAGGAAAACAAGATTGAGTCCGGCCTTATCTATTACATTCAGCCTGGCGATATTGTCCCTCACCACCCTGGGCCAGGCGCCGGATACAGTATTTTCTCTCCATGCTTTGAAAAAAATGAGCCTCGAAGACCTGATGAACCTCGAGGTAACCTCCGTAAGCCGGCATCCGCAAAAGCTGTCGCAGGTACCTTCTGCCGTACAAATTATAACGTATGAGGACATACGCAATTCCGGCGCACGCACTTTGCCGGAAGCATTGCGGCTGGCTACCAACCTGCAGGTGGCACAGGTGAACAGTTCACAGTGGGCCATCAGCGCAAGAGGTTTCAACAACGTGCTGGCCAACAAACTGCTGGTTTTGATTGACGGGCGGCGCGTCTATACCCCACTCTACGCCGGTGTGTTCTGGGATGTACAAAACCTGGTACTGGAAGATATAGAACGCATAGAAGTGATCAGCGGTCCGGGCGGCACCATCTGGGGCGCCAATGCCGTGAACGCGGTGATCAATATCATCACCAAAAACTCCAGGGACACACAGGGATTTTTTGCAGAAGCCGCCACTGGCACGCACATGCCCGGACTGGGCAGCCTGCGTTATGGAGGACGCATTACCGACAAACTTACTTTCCGCGCCTATGCCACCGGCTTTAAACTGGGTGGCACGCTCGATACCAATAAAGTGCTATCCAACGACGACTGGCACATGGTGCAGGGCGGCGTACGTGTAGACTGGCAACAAACTGCGGACAATTCATTCAGCATTCAGCAGCATGTTTATTCGGGCCTGCCCAATCCTGATGGTACAGACACCGCAGTAAGAGCACGTGGCGACAACATAGTTGCTTCCTGGCGGCGGAAAATCAATGACAGAAGCAGCTTCCTGCTCCAGTTTTATTGCGACCATACATTCCGGGATTTCAGAAACGGGTTCACGGAAGGGCTCACTACCTTCGATATCGACTGGCAACACCGGAATCAGCTCGGACGGCATACGCTTACCTATGGCATCAATCTCCGGCATGCCGACCATGATGTTACCAACCTGGAGTTATTTGGATTTAAGCCTGAACATAGTTTGCTGAAACGTTATGCAGTATTTGTACAGGATGAAATGTCACTGCTCAACAATCGCTTATTGATCACCGTTGGCACCAAGGCAGAGCATAACAATTTTACCGGCATTGAATACCAGCCCAACCTGCGGCTGTCCTGGACGGGCATCAGGAACCAGACCCTCTGGGTGGCAGGTTCCCGGGCGGTGAGAACTCCTTCGCGCATTGACCGCGATTTCTTTTTGGCGCTTGCGCCAGGCATCAACCTGATCAGTGGCAACCCGCTCTTTCATTCCGAACGAGTACTGGCCTATGAGCTGGGTTGGCGTTCACAACCCACTACTGCCATTTCTTTATCGGTATCCACCTTCTATAATCACTACAACTACGTTCGCAGTGCAGAACCCGGTCCTCCCCCACTCTACATTCCCATTACTTTCGGCAATGGTGTGAAGGGACATAGCTATGGAGCGGAGTTATCAATGCGGGCGCAGGTAAATAACAACTGGTCGCTGCGGGGTGGCTACACTTTTTTCAGGAAGAACCTGCATGAACGTCCTTCCAGCGCCGACCTGAACCGGGCCAGCGCAGAGAGCAACGATCCTGCGCACCAGGCACTGCTGCAGTCGGACCTCTCCATTACAAAAAATTTGTCGTGGTGCGTGGTAACAAGATATGTAGGCAAATTGAAGCAACCGTATGTACGCGGGTACTTCGAAGCAGATATGCGCCTGGCATGGCAGGTGAACCGGGTGATTGAACTGAACGTGGTAGGGCAGCATCTGCTGAACAAATACCACTATGAATTTATCCCCGAAATGCCAGACAGGCGGCGCATAGAACGCGGAATCTATGGCAAGATCGTATGCCGGCTGTAACAACGATATCACGTGGGTGCAGTATCGGGTCGCGGCTCCGGTATACTGCATTGCTGACAGTTTGGCTGCTGATATGCGGCCATTCACTGTTTTCGCAGTTGCCTGCCCGTGGGTATCAATTGAAATCTGTTTTTCTTTTTCATTTTACACAGTTTGTGGAGTGGCCGGAAACGTCTTTTGCATCCGACACATCGCCCCTGATCATAGGTGTTCTGGGCAAGAACCCATTTGGTGATTTTCTCGAGCAGGCGGTGGCGGATGAAAAAGTGGATACCCGGCCCGTGGTGGTGAAGTATTACAAGAGCCAGGCAGAAACAGCAGGTTGTCATATCCTGTTTCTTAATGTGGAGCGGGATAAAATTCCGGGCATTCTCCGGTCGCTCAGCGGAAAACATATCCTTACGGTCAGCGATCGCCCGGATTTTGCCAGGCAGGGAGGGATGATTTACCTCTTTATGAGGGACAACAAAATAAAAATTCAGGTAAACATAGAAGCTTGTAAAAAAAGTGAACTGGTGGTGAGTTCAAAACTTTTGCGACTGGCAGAAATTGTTGGACCACCCGAAAATAATAACTGATGCCGTTCAGAAACCTGCCGATACGAAAGAGGTTGTTGCGCGTGATCCTGGTGATCAATGGCGTAGTGCTGACTGTTGCCTGTACGGCTTTCTTTATCTACGAGTATTATAATTCGCGCAAGAATACGCTGAATAAAGTGGCGGCTATCGGCCAGATCATTGCCACCAACAGTACGGCCGCGCTGGCCTTCGATAACAAGGAGGATGCCACGGAAATACTGATGGCCCTGAAGGCAGAACCGCATGTGGAAATGGCCGTTTTGTTCAACGAGGAGGGAAAATTGTTTTGCCTCTATCGCCGGGATAGCACCCTCCCGCTGCCTGCCCTTGCCCCTTTGCCTGCAGGACATCTGTTCAAGGGGTCCATTCTTGAACTGGCAACTCCCGTTATGCTGAGCAACCATCGACTGGGCACATTGTACCTGCGTTCCAACATGGGCGCCATGCATGAACGCTTCCAGTTATATGCTTCGATCGTTATTGTAGTGATGGCGCTTTCATTTGTGCTGTCGCTGGCGTTGGTAAGGCTCCTGACCAGGAGCATCAGCGATTCGATATTATCGCTTTCAAAAACCGCATCGATTATTTCACAGCAACACGATTATTCTGTGCGCGCCAACAAATTGGGCGATGATGAAATGGGTGGCCTCACAGACGCTTTCAATCACATGCTCGATACCATCCAGACTCAAAACCGCACCTTGCGGCAATTTGCACGCACGCTGGAACAGAAAGTACAGCAACGCACCGCGGAACTGCAATATGCCAACAAAGAACTGGAAAGTTTTACTTATTCCGTTTCTCACGACTTACGGGCACCCCTACGTGCTATCATAGGATACACGGCCATACTGGAAGAAGATTATTCGCACAATCTGGATGATGAAGGCAAACGCATTACTTCGGTGATCAAAAACAACACCCTGAAAATGGGGCAGCTGATTGATGACCTGCTGGCCTTCTCCCGTATGACCCGCCAGGAGGTGACCCGGGAACCGGTAGATATGAGCGCCCTGGTACAGGAAGTGAAGAACAGCCTGGCCTGCCAATACGATTATGGCAAAGTGGAATGGCAGATCATGCCACTGCGACCGGCGCAGGCCAACCGGAGATTGATTCAGCAGGTATGGATGAATCTGATTGCCAACGCGCTGAAGTATTCCTCTAAAAAAGAAAAAGCATTTATACAAATTGGTGGTTATCAGCAGGAAGGAAAGCTGGTATACTTTGTGAAGGACAATGGTGTAGGATTCAACCAGCAATACGGCCATAAGCTGTTCAAGATCTTTCAGCGCCTGCACAGTATGGAAGAATTTGAAGGTACCGGCGTGGGACTGGCGCTGGTGCACAAGATTGTGGCCCGCCATGGCGGCGAGGTGTGGGCAGAAGCGGAAGAAAACAAAGGGGCAGCCTTCTATTTCAGTTTACCTGTTTAAGCATTTTATAACCTGTAACCATATAACCTATAACCAAACCTTTTACCTATGGAGCAATATAAGGTAGATTTGTTGCTGGTGGAAGACAACCCGAACGATGCGGAACTCACGATCCGGCACCTGAAAAAGAACAATATGGCCAACAACCTCTTTCACGTGAAGGATGGTGAAGAGGCGCTGGAGTTTATTTATTGCACCGGAAGATACGCCGGCAAGAACGTATTGAGCCAGCGGCCAAAAATCATACTGCTCGACATCCAGATGCCGAAGGTCAACGGCATAGAAGTGCTGCAAAGACTGAAGAGCGATCCGCGCACACAGTCCATACCGGTGGTGATTCTTACTTCCAGCAAGGAAGACCCGGACATCCAAAAATGTTACAAGCTTGGCGCCAACAGTTATATCGTCAAGCCGGTAAACTTCGAAAGGTTTGCAGAGGCGATCAGGCACCTGGGGTTTTACTGGCTATTGTTAAACCAACCTCCAGCAAACGAGTTATGATGAAGTCGTCGTTAAAAATACTGTTGCTCGAAGACAATCCGGATGACGCGCTGATGGTACAACGGTTACTGCAGAAATCGCATCCCGACTGGCAGTGCAGGCATGCCACCAACAAACAAAGTTACCTGGAGGCATTGGACAGTTATACGCCCGATGTAATCCTGAGCGATAACAATTTGCCGCAATTTGCCGGGACAGATGCATTGCGCGTGATACAGGAAAGAAATCTGTTCATTCCTTTCATACTGGTAACAGGCGCCGTAAGCGATGAATTTGCAGCAAATATTATCAAACTGGGGGCTGATGATTATGTGCTGAAAGACCGGTTAACCCGTTTGCCTGCCGCCATCGAAGCCGCTGTAAAACAACGGGAAATTGAACGTCAGCGAAGGGAAGCCGTGCAAAACCTGATCGACAGCGAAAAGAAATATCGCAGCATTTTTACCAAGAGCCCGCTGCCCAACTGGATTTTTGATTGCGATACCCTGGAATTCCTTGAAGTGAATGAGGCTGCCATCCGTCATTACGGGTACAGTGAGGAAGAATTTCTTTCCATGTCGGTGCTGGATATACGGCCGCCGGAAGATCGCGACAAGTTGATTGAAGATCTGAAAAAAATCCAAACTGATCCCGATGTTCGTCGCGGTAACTGGAGACATGTCAGGAAGAACGGCGAGATCATTATTGTAGAAATTACTGCACACGGTATTCCATACAAGGGACGAAATGCGCGGATGGTAACCGTACATGATGTAACCGAACAGGTAAAAACCGCGCAGGAAAAAGCTTTTGCCAGCAACAATCTCTCGGCGCTGATCAACAATACGGAAGATCTCATGTGGAGTGTGGATACGGATTTCAGGTTGATCACTTCCAATGAAGCTTTCAACCGGATGGTGGAAAGGCTGGGCAAGCGCCTTAAGCATGGTGAAAATGTACTGGCCCCGCAATTCGGCAGGGCACAATTGTCGAGGTATAAAGAGTTCTATGAACGCGCTTTCCTGGGAGAACAGTTTACCATTATCGAACGGTTTGATGAACCGATCTCCTATTATGCGGAAGTGTCTTTTTATCCTATCCGCCAGGGCAACCAGGTGATAGGCACCGCCTGTTTTTCGCGCGATATCACCCAACGCAAGAAAGCAGAAGAAGAACTGCGCACCATGGAAAAAGAACTGGCCGACCAGAAAGTAGAAGCACAGAAAAAAGTAACGCGTGCGATCATTGAAGGCCAGGAAAAAGAGAGAAATCATATTGGCAAAGAATTGCACGACAATGTGAACCAGATCCTTGCTTCGGCCAAAATGTACCTGGGCATGGCCGCCGCCGATGCGCCCGATTACAAGGAACTGATCAATCATGCCATGGACCTGATCCAGACCACCATCCAGGAGATCAGGAACCTGACCAGCGGGTATGTAGCCCCGCTGAAAGATATCAACCTGAAGGAACTGGTGGAAGTGCTGCTGGACAAAATGCGCCACAATTCCCACATGCAGATTTCATTTACCTGCGACCTGCTGGGCATTTACCTGCACGACGAACTCAAACTGAATTTATACCGCATTGTGCAGGAACAACTGAACAATATCATCAAGCATGCGCAGGCCACACAGGTCAACATTACCATCACCGCCGACGAACAATTACTCTACCTCGTGGTGGCTGACAATGGCAGGGGGTTTGATCCGCAGCAAAAAAGAAAAGGTATTGGCATTTCCAATGTGATTAACCGGGTAGAACTGTTTAACGGAGAGGTCAATATTGACGCAGCGACCGGCAAAGGATGCAAAATCTATATCCGGATTCCGCGCAAACCCGAAGCGGTGGTACACAGAACATAGGCTGCCTGCGCCATCATTCCGTACCCCTTGGACCTGCTTTGCAGGCATGATGATCATTGGCCGCCCTTTCCTTCCTGATTTGAAGCTACGCTGGTATACTTTTTTACTGCACTATCCACACTGATTCTTCACAATAAAAAATTGCAATTATGGACAGAACTATTGGTGTAAGTTCAGCCGATCTGGCAGCAGTAGCGCAATCGCTCAACAGGTTATTGGCAGATGAACATGTCCTGTATATGAAAACAAGGAACGCGCACTGGAATATTGAAGGTCCGGATTTCCATGCCCAGCACAAATTCCTGGAAGAGCAATACAAAAAACTGGAAGCCATTATCGATGAAGTGGCTGAACGCATCCGCGCACTGGGCCATTATGCAGTAGGCACCATGCAAAAAATTCTCGAACTCTCCCACCTGATGGAACAAAGCAGGGAAAAAAACGACAGCCGTGGTTTTATCCGCGATCTGCTGGCCGATCACGAAACGATCATCCTGCATATCCGCGAAAACATCGACCGTTATGCCAACGAATGGCACGACCAGGGCAGCAGTGATTTTATAACGGACCTATTGAAATTTCATGAGAAGATGGCGTGGATGCTGAGGGCGCATTTGAAATAGTGGATGTTGCGCGCACATTTGAAATAAAATACTGCCGGCAGGTTGACGGACGTCAACCTGCTTTTCTTCGCCACATACGATGAAATCGCTGTTGTTACACCGGCAACAAAATAGTAAACACCGCTCCCTGGTTTTCCTTGCCCGTAGCACTGATAGCGCCGCCATGACGCTCGGCAATTTTTTTACACAAGGCCAGCCCCAGGCCGGTGCCTTCGTACCGGTCGCGTGAATGGAGGCGTGTAAAGGCACTGAATATGATGCGCGCCTCACCGGGCGTAAAACCGATGCCATTATCGGTAACCACTATTTTTTTATACTTCCTGGAGCCGTCCAACTGATGCTGTTGCAAATCGGCAGCACTGGCCACCTCTTCCACAATGTGAATAACAGGCGGCACATCGTTCCTGGAAAACTTCAGTGAATTATTGATGAGATTATAAAACAACTGGTAAATCAGGATAGCCGATCCCGTTATAGCCGACAGGTTGCCATAACTGATCGAGGCATTTTTTTGGGTGATGAGCACTTCCAGATCTGAAGCGATGCTGTTGATCAGTTCTTCGAGCTGAATATGCTCCATGGTTTGTTCCAGCGCATTCAGTGAAGAATACAGCAATACGCCGTCGATCATGCTGTACATGCGTATGGCAGCCCTTTCAATTTTAGTAAGGTACAGCGCAGCTTTCTCGGAAAGATTGGGCCCCAGTTCATCCTGCAGACGGTTGCTGAAGGTCATCACCTTGCGCACCGGTTCTTTCAGGTCGTGAGAAGCCACATGGGCAAATTGTTGCAGGTCTTCGTTGGAACGTTGCAATTCGCGCGTGCGCTCCACCACCAGCGCTTCCAACCTTTCCCTGCTTTGCGTAAGCACTTCCTGCGCCGCTTTCAATTCTGTTATATCTCTTACAGTGGCGGCAATCGCTTCCACTTTGCCATTATCATTGATGACCGGCGCAAAAATATAATCGTAGGTGCGCTGACCGGATTTGCCGGACAAAATGGTCACTTCGCCGCGATAAGGTTTACGCGTGGCTATTACTTCGTCAATTTCACGCTCATGCATGGCGGCCTGCCTTTCACTATACCCTACTTCACGCAATGATTTCCCTACGATCTCTTCCCATGATTTGTTCAGCAAAATCAGTAACGCTTCATTGGCATAGGTAAAGTGATAGCGAAGGTCCAGCACGCAAATGAGGTCAGGTGTGGAGGACGTGATGGTTTCGTACAGCCGTTTGCGACTATCCGATTCCAGTCGCGCCTTGTGCAGTGCCTGTTCCGCTCTTCTACGGAGCGTAACATCACGCTGTAAGCCCCAGATTCTGACCAGCCGGCCATTTTCCACTACACCCACCAGGTTGTTGAGGAAATATTTTTCATTGCCTTCCTGATCTATTTCCACCGTTTGCGCATCCTGCAGCCGGTACCCTCCCCTGATAAACTGTTGCAGCAATTTCTCGGCATCACGCACATTAACGGCATGGTACAGTTCCTGCAGGGATTGACCGATGAGTTCCTCCGATCGTGTAAAACCATACATTCTGGCCAGTGCATCGTTGCATTCTGCCAGGAAAGTTTTTTCCATGATGAGGGCTACCTGTTCGTCTTCAGGAAGATCAATCGGCACCGGTTGCATACCTTCCATACGAAATATACCTTCAGTACTTTGCCGGATGTAATTCTGGTATCTTTCTTCAGACGCTTTCAGCGCGTCTTCTGCATGTTTTCGTTCTGTAACGTCCTGCAATACGCCGGTGAGCCGAAGCGGGCGGTTCAGACTGTCGAAAGTGATTTTTCCTTTAGAGCGTATCCATCGTGTCTGGCGATCGTTATAGCGAATGATGCGGCATTCATTTTCATAATAACAATTTCCGGACAGCAAAGCCCGTTCCACCACAGAATTGGCTATCCACCTGTCATCCGGATGAACAGCCTCTATACTTGTCCGTATATCCGGTACCACATCAGGCGCAAGGCCAAACAGTTCCCTGGTTTTTTTATTCCAAAAAAGTTTGCCCGACTGCGGGTAATAGTCATAGGTACCCAGTTCGGCCGCTTCTACGGCAAGCCTGAATATTTCCTGTGTGTCCTGCACTTTTTTGGAAGCCATGATCTGCTCATGCACGTCCATTACAGTGCCGATATGGCCATCAAAATTTCCGTTGGCATCAAACCGGGGCTCACCGCTGTCAATTACCCAGCGATAACCCTGTCCTTTTTTATGCAGGCGGTACAGGATACTCACGCTGACAGCATTTTCTGCTGCGTATTGAAAAGCAGTTGCCACGCGATCACGGTCTTCGGGATGAACAGGTCCGTAACCATCCGTGTTCAGCGTGTCTTCTTCCCGCTCTCCCGTCATCTCCTGCCAGCGCTTGTTCACGTACAGGCAGTTGCCCACCTTATCGGTGATCCACACGGTTGCCGGCATGGTGTCCGCCATCTTCCGGAAATAACTTTCGCTGATCTCTGCTTTCTGCCGCGCCGTTACCTGTTCCGTAACATCTACAAAAGTAGCCAACTGCGCTACCAGGTTATTCGTACCCTCACCGTAAATGGGATCGATGGACGCGTTAAAATAATGCATGTCCGTACTGCCGCTGCCAGGTACAAAGAGCGGAAATTCGTTTACTGCAAACCGTTTGCCGGTGCGCCACACACCCTGGTGTATATGTGCTACCTGCCTGAAAATGGCAGGCACCACCTCTGCAAATGATTTACCCGAAACATCAGACAACTTGAGTTGCCAGAGTTCGAGCACGTAACGATTAATATATTCAATGGTGAATCCCGGACCTTTCAGGACCATTACAGCGAAGGGCACTTCATCAAACACGCGGTATTTTGACCAAAAGGAAGCACTCAAATCCTGCACCTCAACAATACTTTCTTCCATCAGGCATTAATATCTTGGCATTCAAATTACATATTTTAAAAATATAAAAACCACTCACTACAAAGCGATGACCTTGATTTTGGTCATATACAGGCAGCAACGTGCATGCTGTAACCAATGAGTTGGGAAAGTGAAAATCCTGATGCACAAACGAATGCATTTCGTTTGTGGCAGTTTTGCTGGAAGAAAAATATGTGTTGTTGACTACGGGAGAAACCTGGGGCGCAGCGAATTTATTGTTTGTAGTCAAGAGAACAAAGAGCTGCCGAAGGCAGCACACAGGTGCGCCTTCGGGCTTCTCTTCATGCGTGTGTGGTAAGTATAGTTACCCGGAGAATGATTTATTGCTGGTGCGATGCAGCATATTCCTGCCACAGCTCGTCGAGTGTTTTGCCGGTGATTTCTTTCCATACCGCTGCATTATATTGACCGGCACGCGCACGGCTGTCGAGCGCTACCACAAAACCTTTTTTGATGTTTTCCTCTATCCAGTTGAAGAAACGGGCAGTAATGCGGTAGCTGTCCCTGTAGCTATGTTCGGGTGAAAAAGCGGGTAGTTTCCAGCCTGCGCCTTCATTGTCTACACCAAATTTGTACCGCACATAATCAGCAATGCCTTCCGTAACCCAGCCGGGAACATGCCTTTTATAGGCTTGTACCACGTGCATGGCCTCGTGCGTTACCACGTCGATATCGCCGGGATGTTTCACAAACCATTCGGGGTTGTACATAATGACATCCCTCGCAGTAGCCGCCACTCCTTCATAAGAAGGATCAATCAAAAATGTAACCTTCTTTGCAGCTTCCCGGTTAAAAGTCTCCGCCAGTTTCGGATATACGGTAAAGTAAGTTTCTACCATTCTGTTGATCACTGCCGTATCAAATCCTTCCTGCTTGTTGATCACAATCAGGGTATAGGGGCCGCGGGTTATGGAATCGCGTGTTTCGTAAGATGCGCTGGTCCCGGCAACGCTGGTTTGTGCTGCAGCAGTTGTCCATAACAATAGGGAAAGGACCGGCAGGGTAAGGGTTAGTTTCATGCGTGTTGTTTGATTTTATGCTACACAAATCCCTGCTATCAGGTGCTTGTTGGATTTTTATTTGTTTTTAATAAGTAATTCCGGGGAAATCAGCCTGCGCTTTTACAAACTGCGCTTCCCATTCAATGGGCCAGCCAAAGGCAGTGGTAGCCAGTGCTTTCAAATTGGTGCCGGCCGCACCGCTGAAGAAGTGTACAAATTCACCCCAGTTCATGGAGCGGGTATACCGGTTGTTCATATCTCTGGGAAAATGCTGGGAAAGCAGTTTGAAGAAATTTACCAGCACCTGTGTTTCACCATAGTTGCTGTAAATGGGATAAAACCAGTCCCTGAACCAATAAGTGTTTGGTCGCGGATTGTCGTTTTTCTGGTTAATCACGTTGCTGTACCAGCGGTTGGCTTCATCGATCATGCCCAGTCCTTTGTACACATCATACTGGTAGATTTCGGCAAACTTGCTGTCGCCCCAGATGCCATTGGGTGGATTGCCAAAACCCGGTGAGCCTTTCATATTGAAAGAGGTGGATTCTACGATATGAAACACTTCATGGGTAGGCAGGTCGATATTGCCCTGTTGGGTGAGCCAGGGCCCCGGGCCACAATCGATCACGTTGCGATAATCGTGGCCTGCATCAAAATAATAGGCCGGATGTCCGCCGGAGTAGCGGCCCGTATGGAAAATGGCATATAGCCTGGGGTCGCTGCCATAGCCCCCATAGGTTTGCTTGGTATAGCGCCATACATCGCCAATGAACTTGAAGGGCCATGTAATTGAGCGATTTACATCCTTATCGTAATACACTACCACATCATCGTCAAAATACACGCGGGTGAGCAGTTGGTCGTGTTCAAACCAGTGCTCTTTCCAGGTTAGGGGCGGTTCATTGGCCGATGTTTCGTTGTTCGGCTCCTCGGGCTCGGCAGGGGCTGAAGAATAGGGCTTCTTATTGCAATGTGTCATCAAAAAAATGCCAGCCCCGGCTATTGCCAGCCGGATAAAGGTTGGTATCATTTTCATGGTCAATTATTTTCCGAAATGCTATCAATGAATGCGGAGGAAGCCGCTCATCCCGAATGCCATTGCTTCGTAACAGAAGGTCTAATTTATTTTCAATCCAGCGTTGTTGTTGTCAACAGAGAGCAAACAGAATGTTAACAGAAACTAAACACATTTCTTTTTTTTCGCAAGTTTTTGTAACTACGTGCTTAGAAACCAGCGAATAAAACCGTTCGCAGGGAATCTCGCGGGCGGCCCAACAATTCGCCATCATCCAAAACCAACTGCATGCGGAGACCGATTATCGCATATCTGGTCATTGCTGTGATCAGCTTTGTGATCTTGTCTGTGGTTCAGTTCAAACTGGTACAAAACACCTACCAGTTAGAGAATGAACGGTATTATTATGCAGAGAAATCTGTACTGAACAAGGAGTATAGTGAGTGGATCAGGAATGATAAACTATTTCCGGGCGGGCAGGCCATTATTGACAGCATCCTCGTAAAGCATATCCCCCGCCTCGACCAGTTATACCTTACGGATAAGGCGGCTTTTGAACAAGCCAGTGCTACCATCATCGACAGCATTATTCAGGCATTACGCAGCAAAGAGTGTGTGCGTGCTTTTTTACATACGGTGCAGCAGGAAAAAGGTATCAAAGACTCTTTGGAATATGCGCTCATGCTTTCTTCGCTTGAAATGTTGAGCAGCAACCAGGAGTATGTTCCCTTGTTTGAAAACAAAAAGAACAATAACGCCGCAACCGGTGCTGTCATTTCCGAAGAAAAAGGCATACGCATAGGCGGACAGCTGCAAAACCTGATCCCGCAGAACGTAGTAACTGCGCTTACGGTAAGCAGTGCCAGGACGTACAGTTCCCTTATCCGCTTCGAATTGTACGTAGAACCGTTGAGCCGGGCCGGACAATTGTTCTCCAAAATGGCCCTGATCTATGGCTTGTGCCTGTTTTCATTTCTGGTAGTAGTGTCGTTGTTCTTTATCACTTTCCGCAACTGGCTTCGTCAAAAGAAGTTGTCGGAAATGAAATCGGATTTCATCAACAATATTACCCACGAGTTTCATACGCCTTTATCGGCCATTATTGTGGCTAACAAGAGCCTGCAGAATGAACGCATCATTGCCAATAAAGACAACATACGGCCGCTGGCAGAAATTATTCAGCGGCAATCTGAACGGTTAAAGACACTCATCGGACAGGTGTTGGACATTGTGTCCATGCAGCGTGTGCAGCTGCGCAAGAAGGAACAGTCTGTACATCACCTGCTCGACGAAATCCTGCTGGATTACCGGCTGCAGTCGGCAGAAAACTTTGTGCTGACCTATATCAAAAATGCAGAGAAGGACACGGTACCACTCGATTCGTTTTATTTCACTACCATGCTGCTGAACATACTGGACAATGCCGTCAAGTACAACAACAGCGAGCGAAAGGAAATTACCGTTGCCACGCAGAGCGATAGTCACGAGTTGCAGATTGTAATCAAAGACAACGGTATTGGGATGACCAAAGAAACCATTCGCCACATATTTGATAAATTCTACCGCCATACCAATAATTTGTTCAGTCAAACGAAAGGCCTTGGCCTGGGCTTGTATTATGTGAAGCAGGCGGTGCTTGCGCACAACTGGAAAATATATGTTGACAGTAAGCCAGGCGTAGGCAGTCGATTTGATATTCATATTCCTTTTCAAGACAATCCGGCATGAAAACGAAGATATTGCTTGTCGAAGATGAAGCCGACCTCGGTAATGTAATGAAGCAGTACCTGGAAGTAATGGACTTCGAGGTTGACTGGTGCTGCGATGGTCAGGCGGCCGCTGAAAAATATACGCAGTCACCATCGCAGTATGGCCTGGTGCTGATCGATGTAAACCTGCCTGTAAAAGACGGCTTTGAACTGGCGCATACCATCCTTCAAACCAATATCAATACGCCCTTCCTGTTCCTGACTGCACGCAACGAAAAAGCTGATCGTCTCTACGGGCTCAAGATCGGTGCCGATGACTATATCACCAAACCATTCGACATAGATGAACTGGTGCTGCGTATCCGGAACATCATCCGCCGTCGTCAGCCACAACAGGTTTCGCAGAATGAAATTGAACTGGGCAAAATCAGGTTACACCGCGATTCGCTGAAGCTGGTCATTGGCGATGAAAAAGAAGTGCAACTCACACCACGCGAAGCAGAACTGCTGGAATATTTATTCAAGAATGCCAACCGCGTGATCAAGCGGGAAGAGATACTGATGCAGTTGTGGGGTAAGAATGATTATTTCCTCGGAAGAAGCCTCGATGTGTTTATATCGCGTTTGCGGAAACATCTGGGGAATAATGAGCAGATCAGTATAACGAACATCTATGGAGTTGGGTTTATGTTTAATGTGAAATAAAAAGCCCGGAAGATGAAAGTTTTTTTCACTTCTGACTTCCGGACTTGTATTTTGGTCATTATCAAGGCAGCAATTCCGCCAGCTTTTCTTCCAGTTCTTTGCCGCGCAGGTTTTTGGCAATGATACGTCCTTCGCGGTCTAACAGGAAATTGGCGGGAATAGAACGGATGCCATAACGCACGGCCAGTTCATTTTTCCATCCTTTCAAATCGCTAACCTGTTGCCAGGGCAAACCATCGGCAGCAATGGCTTTCAGCCAGCGGTCTTTTTTATCATCGAGGGAAACACCCAGCACCTCAAACCCTTTTTCGTGGTACTTGTTGTATGCGGCCACCAGGAAGGGATTTTCTTTTCTGCAAGGTGCGCACCAACTGGCCCAGAAATCAACCAGTACATATTTCCCCCTGAACGATTGCAGGGATATGGGTTTGCCGCTCGTATCGGCCTGTGCAAATGCCGGCCTGGCCCCTATGGCGGTGCGGGCAGCAATGGTGCGATATTGCGTTAACTGTTTCCCATATACGCTTTTCAAAGCCGACGGCTTCAGCTTTGGATAGAGCAGCTCTACCATTTGCGGGTTTGCATAGTTCACAAAACGATCGATGATCACAAATGGGGCTACAGGACTGGCAGCATGCTTCATCACAAAAGCGGCAAACAGGGAATCGGCTTCTCCTCCCAGGGCTTTCAATTCCTTAGCAGCCGCTTCATAGGCAACAGTATCTTTTGCCTTGTGTGCAGCATCAATGCGGCGGTAGATGGGCCCTGCCTTCTCATGCACGTATTGAAAAGTTTGCGCGAATTCCTCATATACCTTGTGCGATGCAGAACCGCTTATCCTTGTGAAAGACCTTGCAGTGTCCGTTTCAACAGTAATAATTGTATTTTCTACAAATATTCCGATAGCTCCCCGTATGCCCTGCATCCGCAAAGTGCTATACACCGGACCTGGAACTTTTCCTTTGATGGTGAAGCTGCCATTCTTCATCATCACAGAATCCTGCACCCTGGTTTCGTTTATCGTGTAGCTGAAATATACTTTGCCGTCGGCAGCGCCTGTCACCTTGCCTGTAATGGTAAATCCCTTTTGCGCGGCAGCCGGTGCAACGGCAAGCAGCATCATCACCGCTATAGCCAACAGACCAAGGAATCTCTTATTGTTCATACTCATTACTTACAGTTTTTTTATTGCTTATAGGCTATATCTACAATTCTTCCAAAGCCGCCATGTACTTCGGAATAGGTACCATTTTCCATTTCACCCATCAGGCTGATTTTGAAGAGATACACTTTACTTTCGGTACCATTCCAGGTAGCGGCAGCCATGGTATTGCCGGGGCCAAACTTCAGAAAGATCAGCTCCTCTCCTGCCGGAAAGGTAAACACAGGCACCGTGGTATTGGAAGTTGTTTCGTGGCGGTAGAGCTGGTTGCCAACCCCGTAAAATATATGCGGGCTCACGGCACTTGATACCATGGCAGTGTGATGAATGATATCAGGCGCATTCATCGGCTGAATAAACACCGTCACTTCCGGCGAAGAAGTAACGCTTTGCAGCCGCAGCAGATGTGGCGTATTGGTATTGTCTTTTAACACTGCGTTGAATGTATATTCAACATTGGCTTTGTCCATGTACATTAGTTCCATGCCCACATTGTTCAGGTCTGCCACCGTGCTGGCATTGGCGGGAAACCCGGTGAGCGCAGCATTGCCTACAATATAGAAACGTTGCTGCTGGTTATCGTAGATGAAGGGATAATTGCGCGCATGCAACACATAACGGGTGGCTGTATAGTCAGGCGTCCCCTCGGGCGTAAGCAGTATGGCGCCAAACTTCTTTTGTCCCGGAAAGCCGCCTGCCATGGCGCTGTATACTTTTCCGTTCTTATCGATGAACACGCCCAGGCTACCCCAGGTAGTGCCGGCCGCAGAAAACCAGTTTAACGTAAGCGGCTGGATCGTTGCAGGCGGGTTAAAGAACAACATGTCGAAATTCCACATACGCGTCATTTTCTGGAAGTCCAGTTCCACGCCGCTGTTCTCGTTGCACAGGAATATTTTCTGCGTATAGGGACCCATACCGTCATCTACGTTGAAAGTGGTAAGATCTATTTTAACGGGTTTACCATTGCCCATGGGAATACCGGGATTGAGACTGGAGTACACATTGTGCACCAGCGTGCCATTAGGCAAGAGCATGGAAAAATCACCGCCGCCCGGTAAGTCTTCCAGGAAAATCCAGCCTTGCGAAAAACGGTTCAGCACCTTCAGGTTGATCATGGCAAAAGCGCTGACGCGCGTAATGGTATCCGTTACTTTCAGCGTAAGACGGTATTCCCCTCCCAGTGAAAAATTGGGTTCCGTAAGGGGAACTTCCAGGTTTCTCGTGTTGGCAATCACTGCGGGCGGCGCGGCCAGATTGGCGCCGCTGTTTTCAAAAATGCCCCACTCAAATTTCAGGGCGTTTTCGTGTTGCGCCATGGTCTGAATAATTTCAGGAGTGAGGCGCAGGGTATCGCCATGATTCAGTATGGTATCCTGGTGATGTTTCAAACCAGGCAGGATGACCGTGATTTCGTTGATGTCGTGGTAAGTGTAATTGCCTTTGTCTTTATAACAACCGGTCAGCAGCGCTATCAGCAGTACCGGCAGAGATATATATCGTAAAACAATTCTTTTCATATACAATGATTTAATGCATTAAGGAAATGTCACCTGTTCCCCGTTTTCATCTATCAGCGGACCGTTGACCTGCTCGTATTCATACAGGGCGAGCCGCACCGCCTGGCTTACATACGACATAATGCCTGGCGTGGTGCCCAGTGCGTCGTCCCAGTCGGTTTTACCGGTGGTCTGGATCACAAAGCGGAACTTCACTTCTGAATAAGTGCCCAGGTAACTCGCGAGGCAACAATCCCAGCGCGTGGGTTTCAACAAATAATCGTTCAACACCACCTTATATTGCAGGCGTGTTTTTTTGTAAATGGTGCTGGGAATATCGTCGTATCCCGGTTTGAAATCTTTTGATTCCACCACCGTAAAATCGATGGTCACCAGGCTGTCTTTCAGACCCGGCTTACGGTACAGGACAACCGGAATTCTGGTTTCATACTGGTTGGCCGGCATCACCAGGTCACCGAGGTCAAAATGATAACCGCGAACCGCTGTTGAAGTATCTGCAATGGCCAGCCCAATTTCCCGGTCGTAGTCTGTGGCCGTTCCCATGATGCGCATGGTGAGGTATACAGTGTCACTCATCCTGTTGTCGGGTTGAATGGCGAAGGAGTAAATAACACTGTCGGGGTTGGTGGCATATTTACTGAAGTACACTCTCGGGTCTTCCCTGTACATCAGCTTTTCACTTTTTTTACAACCTGCGAATGCCAGCAACAACAGCGTACTGTACAGTATATGTATTGAAAGGGTTTTCATTGTTCTGATTGTTTTTTATTTACCAAATTCCAGTTCAGCCAGCGGAAGCGGGAATACATATTTTGCTTCCGACATGGGATTGCCAACGCCGTCAGGTATGGTCACCACATTGTTGCGTTTATAGAAATAAAAGAGTTGTCCTTCTCCATACATTTCTTTCCGGTATTCTTTTTGAATTTCTGCCATCAACTCTACTGCAGTAAGGCTGGTAGCAAGCTCCGGCAGGAGACGTGCGGTACGGACGGCATTCAGGTAGGCAACACCTTCTGCGGTGGCAGGCGCCGTTTCTGCCGCAATGAAATACAGCTCGGGCAGGCGAATGACCGGCACCAGTCGTTGCTTTACATTGGTGGGCATATCGCTGTGATATTTTTTCGAGTATACTACACTGGTGGTAATCTGTGTCCAGAACAACTGCTGGTCAACACGGCGTATATCTGAACCATAACCCGGCACCGATGCTTCATGCATCGCGTCGAGTTTGGCGCGGGTGCTGAAGAGATCAGTGGTTTCTGTGGCGTTGCTGCTTTGTTTGAACAGCAGGTCGGCGGTGGCTTTCAAATCGGACACATACAAAGAAAACACATGTTCGCGGCTCAGCGTAAGGTCAGACGTAACCAGGGTGGCATCGCCGCTGAATTCGCCCGGCTGCATAAAACGGAATTTTTCACTGTTGATCACTTCATTGGCATAGGCAAAGGCTTTTTCCTTTTCGCCTTTGTACAGGTACAGCCTGGCCAGCATGGCTTTTACTGCCCAGTAGTTGAGGTGATTCTGCCGGTACATCGTTACCAGGTCCAGTGAGGTTATGCCCTGGTTATCGGCTATCTGATCAATTTCCGGCAAAGCCGCCAGCAGGTTTTCGGCAGCAAGCAAATCCTGTTCACATTTATTCAGTACGCCTTCCACCGTCAGCCGTTGTCCCGGCGATACGGTGAATTGCTCCATATATGGAATGGCTGGTTGCTGTGCATTGGCGCCGTCCAGCCAGGCAGGCGCAAACATGCGCAGCAGATCGAAGTGCATGAACGCCCGCAAACCTAAAGCCTCTCCTTTTACCAGGTTGTAGATATTACCTTTCAACACATCCTTTCGACTGTCAACATTTTTGAGAATATAGTTTGCCTGCGCTATGGCAGCATACATGTTGGTCCAGACATCGCTGATCATTTGCTGTACGTTCACGCCAATAGTGCCGTTATAAGTGTAATTATAACGGGCCAACTGGCCATAATGCGTACTGGTGTTGGATTTGTTTTCGTAATACTGCGCCAGCACATCCAGCATCCCGAAACTCAGGTTATTACCATAGAGTTGCTGGCTGGCAGCTTTTGTATAAATGCCGAACAAGGCATCGGTAAAGCCCTGCTGCGTGGAAAACTGTTCTTCTTCTTTCACCTGTGTCTGCGGCGTTACGTCGAGCCATTTCTTACAGCCAGCAAAGGCTGGCAGCAGCAACAGGAGCAGGTATTTTGCTATTGTATTTGTATTCATGTTCAATGCCGTTAAAAGGTGGTTTGTAACTGAAGCGTATAGGTGTGACTAAAAGGATAGTCCAGTCCGCGTTCGCGGTCAATACTGGAGATACGGAAGAGGTTACCGGTAAAGAAGGTAATCTTCGTTTGCTGTACGCCCAGCCTTTTGTTCAATTGATCGGGGAAGCGGTAGTATACCGACAAACTTTCGCAACTAAGCAGGTTATCGTTCTGCACAAAGCGGGAAGTGGCATAGGTAACCACATTGCTCACGCCACCCTGGTTCACCAGGCCACGGAAGAAAGTATGATCGCCCGGTTGCAGCCAGCGTTCATCATTCACACGACGGTCAACATTGTAATACTGGAACGCTACATTTTCCACGCGGTCTACCAGTGTCTGGTTATACGCCTGGCCGCCGATGCGGAAACGGAAATACACGTTCATACCGATGCCTTTGATCTCCACATTGGAGCCGAAGGTCCCTTCTACATCCGGACGCGCATCGCCGGTAATGACCTGGTCCAGCGGGTTCCATACAGTGGTAAGTTTTCCTTCGCGGTTCACAAAAATTTCCAGCCCGGTGGAAGGATCTATACCCAGTGAAGGAACAGCCCAGATGGCGGTAGTGCTTTGTCCTACTGCATACCGGGTAAGCGGTTTGCTGCTGTATGAGTTGTTGGCCGCCTTGTTCATTTCTTCCAGCGTATTGGAAACCTGTTTGATTTTCGTTTTTACGCTGAACGCATTTACAAACACAGCCCATATATCACGGCCTGTTGGCTTTGCAATAAGATTCAGGCGTGCTGCCAGTTCCCATCCTTTCGAACTCAGGTCGCCGATATTTTCGCTATAGGAACTGAAACCGGTGGAAGGCGCCGTAGCTACCGAACCAATACTGCCTTTGGTAGTTTCAACAAAGTAGTTAACGGTCATATCTAACCGCTTCCACAAAGTGAAATCTGCACCAAAATTGGATTTGGCTGTTTTCTGCCAGGCCAGTGAGCGGTTGCCAAAGCCCATCAGGTAGGTACCGATCACCCCGCGGTATTCCTGGTTGGTGTAATAGCGGCTGGTAGGCAGACCGAGAAAACTTTCAAAATTCTGCGAACCGGTATAGCCGAAAGAATAACGCAATTTCAAACGGTTCACCACATCGGTATATTTGAACCAGCTTTCATTGTGCAGGTTCCAGCCTATACCTGCGCTCCAGAAAGGCGCCATCCTTTTTTCAGTACCGAACTGGCTGCTGCCATCGAGCCTTCCTGATAAATCTACCAGGTAGCGATTGTCGTAGGCATAGCTGAGGTTGGCGAGATAACCGATCAGTCGCGCAATGCTTTCTGTGCCGGTAGGTTTGCTGTTGAGCGGAAACTGGTTGCCGAGCGTGAGCTGATCGAGACGGGGATTGGGAAAACCCTGTACAGTGAACGTTTCGGTATTGAATTTCGATTCCTGGAAATTAATGCCCAGGGTACCAAAGAAGAGATGACGGTCGATTTGTTTGTTCATATCGGCCGTGAGCATGCCTTCTGTGCTGATGCGTTTTCCATATCCTTTGGTATAGGAACCTTTTTCAAAAGTGGGCACAGACACAAAGGAGCTGTGTTGCGCCGGCAGGAACAAATCCTGTTCATCGCGCTGGTTGCTGTAAGCCAGTCGTCCGGTAACGCGCAACCACTGCAGGGCCTGCCATTGCACAAAAAAATTGTTGACAAAATTCTGGTAAGTTGTCTGGTCTATGATGTTCAGTTGTGCATTGTACAACGGGTTCACCGGTCGGCCGGGACCGCGTCCGTCGAGGTTATCATACTGGTCAAAGTTGGTCAACCGATCGCCGGCATTGTTGCGCACATCTTCCAGGTACACTTTCAGGTTGCCATCTTCATCGTACGGCGACCAGTACGGATTCAACCGGGTGTATTGCGTGAAGGTGCCATAGGGAGAATTGGTGGCCTTGTTGAAGTTCATGGTAAAGTCGTTGCGGAAGATGAAATTTTTCACCCGGTACGACAGGAAAGTATTCGCCATGATGTTCTGCCTGCCTGAACCTTTCATTACACCGGCACGATCGCTGAAGGTGCCGCTGAGCCCGTATTGCACATCGCCGGCGCCTCCTTCGAGATAGAGGTTATGTTTTTGCCCGATACCGGTACGCAGGGGCTGCGCCAGCCAGTCGGTATTGACACCACGCTGCACGGCGGCCATGCGTGCGCTGTAATAGTACGCCAGGTTTTCGCGGATTTGATTGAAGCTGTGTTCATACACGCCGGTCTTGCGTTCAAGCTCCAGTTTTTCAGCAGCGTTGAGCAAATGATAACCCGTAAGATCGGGCGCCTCTATTTCGAGATTGCCATTATAGGTGAGCCGCAGTTTTCCACTTTGCGGCCGCAGGGTTTCAATAACAATAACGCCGTTGGCGGCACGGGAACCATAAATAGATGTAGCGGCCGCATCTTTCAGGATATCTACTTTGATCACGCGGTTCATATCGAGGTCGTTGATGCGTTGCAAGGGCACTTCAAAACCATCGAGTATAAACAGCGGTGCGTTGGGAGAAGTAGTATAATTGAAAGGATTGGGCTGCGCTGCCTGGCTGGCGTCTACGAGGCTGTTGCCGCCACGCAACACCACTTCAGGCAGTTTATTGGGATCAGAACCGATGTTGATATTTTCAGGGATCTGGAAGGCGGGGTCCAGGGTCTGCAAGGCGTTTATCAGGTTGCCATTGGTGACTTTTGACAGATCTTCTGCAGTGAATGAAGTGGATGCGCCTGTAAAATTCGCCTTATTTCGTCTAAATATCCCCGTTACCACCATTTCTTTCATGGATACCGGGGTGGCCACAAGACGCACCAGCACTTCGTCGCCATCCTTTACTGCAATTTCCTGCGACTCGTACCCCACGGAAGAAATCACCAGCACGCTGCCTTTTTCTGCAGTAACCAGGAATTCACCGTCCTTGCCGGTAGATACCCCTTTTTTACTGCCCTTCAGCATGACGCTGGCGCCTACAATGGGTTCGCCAGATTTGCTGTCTGTAACACGGCCTTTCACGGTAATCAGAGGAATGGCTTCTTCCACTGTTTCCTGCATGGCAATACGCGGCAGTTCGCGTTCTTTTACTACAATAATTTTTCCTATGATGCGCCAGGTAAGTTGCGTGTTGCTGAAACAGGCATTGAGCGCCTGTTCGAGCGGCACCTCTTTTACCTGTACAGTAATCGGCCCCGACTTCCTGGCCAGATCACTTTCGTACCAGCAGTCGTAACCGGTTTGTTTCCTGATCTCCCGGAAAACTTTTTCCAGGGAAGCATTTTTGGCTGAGAGCGATACTGTTTGCGAAAAACCTGCGGCGCTGAGCTGCATGGTGCCTGCAAGCAGTAAAATTGCTGTCAACTTCATAATAAGCAGCGGTTTGGTGAATAGTTCTTTTGCACGCAGAACTATGGTTGCGTGTAAATGCATAACTTCGATTAGTTTGGGTTTTTGAATGTCAGTTTCCGCAATAGCGGTAATTCATGTGCTGATAATCCGGACGCTTTTCCGGGATCAGCGGCAACCTGAACACACAACCGTTCCGGTGGCACCCGGGGCGGTTTTTGTTTAGGCGCCTGCAACAATAAAGTTTTAAAGGTTAAGTAAATACAAACAAGCAATCGTGCTCACGCTTTTACCCTCAGTGTTTTTCCTTCGATGGTAAATTGAAAACCACTGAGCTCGAGCACTTTCAGGAATTCGGTTAATCTGGTATTTCTGGACAGATCGGCAGTGAATTTTTTTTGCGGAACCGGTATATCGTATTGCACCTCCACATCGTACCAGCGCGATACCTGTCGCATGATATCGGCAAAAGGTGTTTCATGGAACTGAAAACGGCCTTTCATCCAGGCAATAGGATCGATGTAAGGCTCCAACTGAACCGGCTTGATATCCGATCCATTGGCTGCAGGCATCAGGGCCATCTGCTGACCAGGCGTCATAGTCAGTACATCCTTTGCCTGCTCACCTGACGAATGGATTGCTTTCAGTCGCACTTTTCCTTCCAGCAGCGATGTAGTGCTGTAGGGTTCATCGCTATAACAATTGATGTTGAAGTTGGTACCCAGTACTTCCACTACAGCCTGCGTGGTAGCGCTTGCGGGAAACACCACTTCAAAAGGTTTGGCAGGATCTGTTGCCACTTCAAAATACACTTCTCCGGTAATGGTAACTTTTCGTTTATCAGCGGCAAATACTACCGGGTATTGAATGGAAGAAGCGGCGTTCAGCCATACTTTGCTGCCGTCTGGCAACACCAGTTGAAACTGGCGGCCGCGTGGCGTTGAAAGCAGGTTGGTAAGTACTTCGGCAGCGGGAGCAGTAGCGGCGCCATTATAGGTAATCATACCTGCTTCTTTGGAAACAGCCACGGCACCCTGTTGTGCAATCACCCCGTTGGCGGCACTGTCCAGCACAATGCGGGTGCCATCGGCCAGCGTAAGTATGGCACCATTGGAAGCAGGGAGGGCATCGTGCATCAGAGGTGTTTGTGCCATGGGGACCGTATCTTGTTGAACGCCGGTGGTAAGCCACCATCCTGCCATCACCAGTAACACAACGGCGGCAGCCGCTGCCACGAAACGGCGGAGGCGGATAATGCGCGTCCGGCGATGCTGCCTTTGTTCATGGGCCTGCACCAGTTGCCGGATATGTTCAGTAAGAGAAGGGGAAACGGGATCGAAGTGCGCTTGTTCCTGCAGCAGCGCTTCATACTGTAACAGCACCTGCTGCTGCGCATCGCTGCTCAGTGAATAAAACCATTCATTGAACTGTTGATGGTCTTCGGGCGTAGTAATGCCCGCAGCGAATTTTCTAAGCAGTTGTTCCTGGTCCATAACAAGGCGTTACTATGTACACGTTCGAATCAGGTTAATGGCCCACTCCTTCTCAAAATTTTTTTACCAGCCAGAGGATGAACAGCGTCATCCATTCGCCGTTTTTCAGCAGCGACAATTTGATGAGGGCCGTTGCGGCGTATAATTGCTTCTTTACCGTAGAGCGGGAAATGCCCATGGCGCGCGCAATTTCTTCGAGGGTCATATCGAGCTGCGTATGCCACAGGAAAATCTGCCGCCTTTTCCGTGTCATTTGCTGCAGGGCGAGTTGCGCTGCCCGGTTGTATTCTTTATAACGAATTTCCCATTCCGGGTCAGGGGTTATGGCATCGGCCATGGTGGCAGCATCCTGCAGGTAGGCAGCATGCAATTTTTGCCGGCGCAATCCGTCCAGCACGCGGTTTCTTGCCATGCGCAACAGGTAAGGCCCGAACGATTGCAGGGCGGGCAGTGTTTCTTTGCGCATCCATAATTTGAGAAAAATATCCTGGAGAATTTCTTCTGTTTCCTGGTGTGATTGGCGGACAAAAGGAAAAACGTAGCGATACAACATGGGCAGGTAATGATGGTAGAGTGCTGCAAATGCCTGTTGATCGCCTTCCGCTACGCGTTGCAGCAAAATGTGTTCATTATGTAACGCTTTTGGGGTCAACGGCCCGAATATAGGGATAAAGTTAGAAAGACCGGAAGACAACACGCAGGAAAGCGGTGGGCTTTTGTAAATCTCAATTCAAATGCCATCAGTTCCCTACCTGATTCGTGCAATGCATTTTCTATTTTCTTTTTTTAGCAGGCCGGTTTTTTTTAAGTCCGCTGTAATGGTGCTGTCCCCCCGCCAGCGGGGGATGGAAAAGCATCTGAATGCATCAAAGAAGCAGTAGACCATACGATAGTGGCGGGCGGGGGCTCATACGTGGCCGATGGCAGCAAGGCAATAGTTACAGAACGCTCATGGTGCTGTGCCGGATAACAATTTATTTAGTTCGCTTAACTCCATTTTATAGGGAGGTTCGAATGCCCGGGAAGTCATATACTGCAATATGCTATAATACAATTGCCTTGCTTCAGGTTTGTCTTGCAGGGCGGGCAGGTCGGCCATACATACCAGCAGTTTTCCTTTGCCCACTGCGCTTTCGAAAATGATGCCCAGCTTATGATTGCGGTCGATGTTGTCAATCACCTGCACCAGCGGACGAAACTTCCGGTTCGTACTGTCCAGTATCAGCGGACGTGCCTGCGTGGTAATGCTCCACCATTGCCAGTTGGTATGAAATTCGGTGGGGAAGGCGTTGAATAACGGATGCTTCGGATCGGTGAGTATGCCCAGTGTGCCTGCCGAAACCGGGCGTTTGTTTCTTTCAGCGCCTCCTTTAAAAATGCGCCAGTTCCAGAACTCGCTGATAAATTGAGGAGGAACGGTTTTGTTTATCAATTGTTGGTGGTCAGGAAATAAAAGCACCTTCCCCCCTGCTGTTAAGGTTTGTACCACTGCTTCTGACAATTGCGTAGCGACCGTTATCGAGGAAGGAACCTTTATAGCAATATCTGACGGATATACCCATACAGGATATTCCGTTTGCAAACCTGCTCCTGGTACCTGCAAGCGGATCTCCAGTTTTGCCGCAGCTGTTACTTTTTGCAATGGCACTACAATTTGGCCCAGGTAATTGATCTTTCCGCATGCAGCATGCTGCACGGGCAATTTACCGGATGCAATGATTGCATCGCTGCCCGCTTTCACCATGCGCCACTCCAATATTTTGTTATGAATGTTACGAGGACGATAATTCACCAGTTGAATTGCTGCCGTAAAAGTATCGCTGTTGGTATATGTATAGCGGTCCATCAGCAGTTGCAACACAGCATCATTATTAAAAGTCCTGAATGTTTCGGGCGATATCAATCCTTTGCTGTCCATAAACGCATTCAGCAAACCAACCAGTGCCGTGCCTTGTCCCGGGTAGTCCTGCAAATCGAGCAATTGAAACCCCGCCAATCCTGGCGTACGAAAAGCCATTTCAATTTCTTCCCGGTATAATAGCGCCGACAGTTTGCCTGACGCTTCAAAAAAAGCTGCGGCCTGATCGCCCATACCGGCGTCAAATAACCGCTTTTTAAACATTTCCAGGTTATGAGGTTTCAGTACGCCTGTATACAATGGCAACTCACGGTAATCAGGATACACCTGGTATTGCCCTGTTTCGTGACCGATTACCGGTAACCTAATTCCTGCAATGGCGCCGGCAAAATTGCGGCGGGTGGAAGGCGGATAAGTGTTGATGATGCCATTGCTTACATCCTCAGTAGTAGCGAAAGAACCACGCACATCACACTCTCTTGCCGGTGATTCTTTGCCCGTTCGCATGGTTACCCAGAAATCATCTGCATCGCCCGGTCGGGGATCGGCGTAGAAAGCATTGGTGCCATAGGCGTATAGTCTGCGGTTGCCGTCGTAGGCGCGCAGGTCGCGGACCAATTGGTTGTGCACTGCCGGTTCACCGGTAAGTTCATTGCCAAGCGTAAACATTACAAAAGAGGCATGATTGCCATAAGCATCGAAAATGGCTTTGCCTTCTTCGTATTGATAATTTCGCGTAATGGTATCTGTTGCATACAGGTTGGCCCATAACGGCAATTCGGATTGAATATAGATGCCTTCTACATCTGCAGCCAGGAATGCAGCGGCCGGCGGTGTGTAGGAATGAAAACGATAATGATTGATGCCATAGGATTTGGCAATGCGGTACAACCGGCGCCAGGCAGCCGTGTCCATGGCAGGATAGCCGGTCAAAGGAAAAATACAGCCATCGTTTTTGCCGCGCAGGAAAGTGACAACATCATTGATACGGAATTGTGTACCGGCAGCCACAAACCGGCGCATCCCGAAATGATAGGTTTGTTCATCCAGCAGTTCTTTGCCACTGCGCATTTGAAGGATGAGTTGATACAAAGCAGGATGGTATTCGCTCCATAGTTGCACATTGTTGCCCATCGGGTAAGCAACATGAATGACGGTGTCGTCTTTTTTCAGGTCAACAGTCCACTGTAAAGGCTTTACCACATGCGCCGCTGCACTGTTCCAGGATTTTGCCTGTACAACAATAGTTACCCGTTGCGGGGTTTTCTTTTGGTTGCGGATACTGACCTGTACCTGCACCTGCTTATTGGGTACATCAGGGTGAATCCGCACCTTGTCGATCATGATGGCATTGGCGGCTTCCAGGTACAGCTGGCCAATGATGCCGTTCCAGTTGGTTTGCGTATCGTCGCTGACTGCGTGTGAGCTGCCCACCCGCACCAGTTTGGGATCGTTGCTCACCATGATGGTAATCGTATGCCTGCCGGGCGTAAGTATACCGGTAAGATCAAAGACCTGCGGAGCGGATAGTATCGAACTACCACCGACAAAATTGCCGTCAACATAAACGCGGGTTACTTTAGTGCGCTCGAGGAACAGTTGCACCTGTTTGTCTTTCCATGAAGCAGGAATGGTAATTTCCTTTTGATACCATGCAGCGCCCACATACTTGTACAGGGGATTCAACGCATGCGAGCTGTGTTGCTGTAACGGTTCTCCTTTTTTATTTTCTGCCATCGATCCGGGCAGTGTGACTTCTTCTTCAAAATGTATTTGCTGCCCATTGCTGTTAATACCATTGTTAGCAGGATCGGCATGGAAGCGCCATTTGCCCGACAAATCAATTTTCTGCCGGGGTGATGGTGCCCATCCCGCATACGATAGCGTTGGAAGCAAGTATACCAAACAGGCTACAAGCAAATTTAACCGGGCATTCAAGATGGTCATATGCAACACAAGAAGCGTTAATGGCTGTTCAAATATTTTTCTTTAGTGTTCTGCCGGCATACAATAAGTGTGAAAAGGATCAGGCTGTTACTTTTCCTGTTGCACTTGTTTTTCAACCGTTGTTCCATCAGCGGGCAGTGTCAGCACTAATGATGTATCATTGATGGTAATCGTGACGCTGCTTCCACTATGCTTCGGATCGCTCACATACAACTTATCTTTTTGCAACAAGATCAGACAAGGCTGATTGACCTGCACCTGCGTTTTTTTACCGGCTTCTATTTTTCCCGCCGCATAAAATGCCGCCATCACGGTGCCATCCGGAAAAGATACCGCCTGGCAAACCGAATCATTTTGCAGGATCTGCCAGGTTGGTTTTGCCGACAGCTTTTTGGCGTCTTTTGCAGATTTTGCATAAGCCAAAGCATAGGCGAAAGAAGCAGGTAGGGAACCGTGCCGCAGCACCGGGAGCAATATTTTGTCTTGCAATGGTGTAGTGATTTCCGATGCATTGATGGTTGTCCAACTGCCCGAAACGGATTTCAACTGCAGATCAATGGTTGATGGCTGTGCCGGTATATAAGCAAACCCGGCATGATAAATCCATTGTACATTTTGCAGGTGGTGATCGCCCATCGGTAACTCCTGCATTTCATGATTCACCCAAACAGGCCCCTGCAACCTGCATTGGTCCAGCGCCGTATATACCGGTTCATGCAGATTTTTTGCCTGCAAATTGGCCACGAGACATACCACTACATCACCATAACAGGCCCAGAATTTACGTGCAGAAATGCCCGCAGCACCAACCGAATCTTTCAACGCATAGTCCATTGCAGAAAAACCAATGCTGCCATTACTCACCCCTCCTGCATACTGCCGCCTTTCAGCTACATGCGCATTGGCAAAAAGGGTAACACCGGGCAAGGCCGTCCAGTCCCACAACGGCAGCAGGTTATAATACTCTTCGCCGTTCCGGATAAGATAGGCATCGCCGCTGTGCAATAATTTTCCTTTCAGGTTTTCCCGGTTGATGTGTTCCGTAGCGTAAGTACGCGCAGAAATGGTTTTCAGGAAAAAACTGAACCCCGGCCGGTGATACACCGCAAAATCGGAATATGGATAATAACGGTGTCCCACAAGCGAACCATTGCCATTCTGTATGCGGAATGTTTGTTCCAGTTCCGCCTTACGCTGTGGTTCCAGTTCCATCATCAAAGGAAGCAGCGGCCGCAGGTCGGCGCTTCGCAGTTCATTTTTGCGGGAAGCGGACCGGTCCATGGTGCCGGGCACGGTATGGATACCTCTTGCCATCCATTGCCAGCCCTTTAAAACAAAATCAGTGAGAATGGTTACTTTTTCCTGGGGAAAGGCCAGTGGTCCACCACGCAACTGCCAGGCAATCCGCATGCTTTCTTCCAGGAAGGCCTTACCGTACTGGTACATCTGCAACCGTTTGCTGTGCTGGTGAAAACTGTAGTCGGGCTGCACGCCTTCACCGGTGGTAATGGTGATTTCCTTCAGGATGAGATCGCGGCAACGCTTTACCAAAGCTGCATCATTGGTAAGCGCGCCGTAATGCAAACCCAGATCGGCACACCATACGAGGTTGCCGCCCACATAATTGTCGTGAACACGCAACTGCGCCATTACCGCCAGGGCCTGTTGTAACCGCTGCGGCTCCAGGTGGTGGCGCAGCAGTATTATGATGTCGCGCATATACCGTGGCACGCCGATTTCATTGTGCCACCAGTTGGCACTCTGGTATCGATATTTAGTCCAATGGTCCAGTGCCAGGTTGATCTTCTCCCACAATTGCCGGTTGCCATACCATTGGGAACCGGGATAACACCAGGCCAGCGACATTTCCCTTATGCGCATCAGGTGATGGCTGACTTTCCAGCCTGCCAGTTCGTTGTCGTTGTACAGAATGTCCGGCCATTGACCGGCAGGCGTTACTGCCTGCATCCACGCTTCCACCTTTCCGTCAGGTACGGTGGAAGTGCGAAAAAGGTATTCGGTATACCTGTTGAGAATGGTATCCATTTGTGCGGATGCGGAAGTATCAGCACAGCACAGCAATAAACACAATGGCAGCAACCATTTTCGCATATATGTACCAGTAATATTCATTATCATTTTAAGTTGGCATTATGCAGCCCACCTCATTTCCCGTTCCTGTACCGCATCATCGCTTCCACATAATAATAATCAGCATAAGTGAGCGGCACGTCCACTTCTACATTGCCGGGCACGCCACCACAACCGTGTTTTAACAGCATGCCGCCGGCTTCAGTACCGGATGTACGGTATGGTGGAGACGATAAACTTTTCAGCATGGCTTCTGCAGCGCCAAAATATTTCTGCGCTAATTTTTTGTCAACATAACCAGCCAGTTCAATCAGCGCAGACGCGGTGATGGCCGCAGCTGATGCATCCCGCGGCACTTCGGGATATTTGGCAGGATCGTAATTCCATTGCGGAACAAAACCGGGCTGGTTCACATTGAAATCCCAGTAAGGAATTTTATCGGCAGGAAGATTGGGATGATCGATGAAATGATCTGCCAATTTGCAGGCGGCTTCCAGGAATCGCTTGTCTTTCGTTTCCCTGAATACCATCGTAAACCCGTAAATGCCCCAGGCTTGTCCGCGTGACCAGGTGGAGTTATTGGAAAATCCCTGGTGCGTTTCCTTGTTTACCGGCAAACCGGTTTCCACATCATAATTCAACACATGATAGCTGCTGAAATCAGGGCGCAGGTGATGTTGCAGGGTGGTTTCGGAATGCTTGATGGCTATATCCCTGAAATAGGCATCACCGGTAACCTTCGATGCAAAGAATAGCAGTTCCAGGTTCATCATATTATCGATGATCACCGGGAAAGTAAAATACTGTTTACCGTCCAGCGATTTGATGCCGTTCCATGATTTGATACAACCCACGCGCGGATCAAAACGTGTAGCCAGCGATTGGGCAGCGCGCACCAATATTTTTTTATACTCCTCATTGCCGGTAAGCCGGTAAGCGTTTCCATAACTGCAATACATCATGAAACCCAGATCATGATGCGAAGTAAGGTTCTTCATCGGTTCCATGAGCGCTACGCGTTCAAAAGCTTCGCGCTGAATAGCCGTGTCTTTGGAAAATTCAAATAAGTACATCAGTGCGCCGGGATAAAAGCCGCTGATCCAGGAATTGTTGGCAACTGTCATCAACCGCCCGTTTTCCCAGGTGCGGGGCATTTGTCCGGGAGGCAATTGCCGGGCCAGCGCTTTATACTGGTTTACAGATTCCCTAAGACTTGATTCGATAGTTTGCAGCAATGCAGGGTCGCGGCGAAGTTTGTGCTTTTGCTGAGCGATCAAACCATGAGGAATACACGCTATCAATAAAAACAGGATACCACCGGTAACAGTATTTCTTTTCATACGCAAACCTTCAATTTTGAAACAATTTTAGCACGTGCAGCAAGGCAGGGAAATGGATATTTCTTGGAAAAACATGGACTATTTTATGCATTACTGCCTGAAGCGCTGAGAGCAGCAACTACAAGGTCTGCAAGGCAGCGATACTATGCGGCAAAATCTTACAGGTTGTCCTGGTTTACTTCTTCACCTTTGAAAAAGACACGCTGCAATTGAAAAGCTGCATCGAAAACTACCAGATTGGCTATGCTTCCTGCCTGTATACTGCCCATGTGTTCAGCTGCGCCGATGAGTCGTGCAGGATACAACGATGCCATGCGCACCGCTTCTTCCAGCGGAATATGGGCATGACGCACGCAGTTTTCCACCGCTTTCAGCATGGTTAAGCAGCTACCCGACAACGTACCGTCCGGCAATGTAAACCGGTCACTGCGACGCACGTGTATATAGGGGCCTTCCAGCACTTCTTCCACTGCATCGGTGATCAGGAACAACCGCTCGCCCATCAGTTTTTTGGCAATTTTGATGGCTTCATAATCCACATGTATACCATCTGCAATAATGCTGGCATAGGCATTGGAAGCAAATGCGGCGCCGGGCAACCCCATGTCACGATGATGCAAAGGCGACATGGCATTGTACAAATGCGTTACTGCCTGTATGCCACGTTGAAAACCATCCATTGCTTCGCGGAAGCTGGCATTGCTATGACCGGCGGAAATAAGCACGTTGTGTTGCAGCAACAGTTCAATCACAGCCGCATCGGTCAGTTCAGGTGCGAGGGTTATCATTTTCACCACGCCGCCAGCTTCCTGCAGCAATGCCTGCACTTCTTCCACCGTTGCTGTTTTGATGTATTGCTGAATATGCGCGCCACGCTTCACCGGGTTGATATACGGTCCTTCCAGGTGCAATCCCAATAAAGCAGGATGCGGATTTTCTTTTACCACCTGTATGGCTTGCCGGAATACTTCCATGGAATTGGTGGCCAGCGTAAGCATAAAGGCTGTGGCGCCGGAAGCCACCAGCGCGTCCCCTACTGTCATTAATGATGCGGGCGATGGATCGTTGCTGAAGAGGCAACCGCCGGCCCCATATACCTGGAGATCGATGAAGCCTGGCACTATGTAATGACCCTTGCAATTGATACTAAGCACATTGGCAGGTGAGCTCTCTGCGGGGACCACCCCTCCAATCCGCGCACCTTCAATAACAACCGCTTGGCCCGGAACAAATTCCTTTCCATCAAACACCAGGCCGTTGACCAATACTTTCTTTTCCATTATCTGTTTCCTGCCTCCTTCGCAGCCAGCAGATAAATTAATACGGCCGTACCATCCATAGTAGGTTCATTGGTGCTGTAGTCGCCATAATCGTCGTGATACACGGCCAGGTCACTCTGGAAAGGCGCATATTCATCCGGCTCATAGAGTGTTATACCAATCAGGTTTTTGTAAATACTCCCATATACGGGGCCGTCTACCAATCCGCCATCGACAGGATACTTACCCAAATGGGTAAACGCCGAGTGCGGATCTTCGGGCGTATCTCCCCAGGCGGGTAAACCATATACCATGGAAGTGCCCCAGGGATTGCAGCCAAATAACCAGTCGAAATTGGCCTGCTCCAGTTCTTCAAATTGTTTGTCGCCGGAAAGTTTTCGGTACCAGTAACATTGAATGGCAAAAGCAGCGGTCAGGTTGTTGCTGCACCAGATAAAGGGTACGCCCCGGTAAAAAGCGTTGGCGCTGGCTTTGTGCCATACCCGCTGGATGCCCGTTTTATAATAGTCTAACACTGTATTGCGCATTTTACCTTTCGTCCGCTTCGCCAGTTCATAATGGCCCGGATTGACAAACGGGTACCATTGATAATGCGCGGCGGTATCGCCCCCCAGCCAGGGCGTTATCGGTTCCTGTTGCGCATAGTGGAAACTACTGTCTGCAAAATTATTATAACGATCATGTGCAACCGCATACATCAATTCCATATCATCCACCCAGTTTTCTTCTGCGTAGATGTAAGGCGATTTCACCGAGGCGGTTTGTGTAACGCCATGTTTTTTATTGGCAAACGCTCTTGCTGTAATGGATTTTTCGCTCAGCAGCCGTGCATAGGCTGTATCAGAATGAAATACGGCGCTGCCTACGGCAAATGCGCTGGCGAATTTGGCGGCAGTGGAAGATGTGCCGGTGGTATTGTTCATGAACCTGCCGCGTTGCTGCGGTTCGCCGCTGACAAAGTACACGGGCCGCTGGTAGCCGCGTCCATACTGGCTATCCAGTTTGGG
>CALCIN010000009.1 GCA_937961055.1 uncultured Chitinophagaceae bacterium
AAAATCTTTTACGACGCTGAATCGTCCCGGCTTGAATAACTTCTGACATAGCTGACAAGGTTTAATAATAATGGTTTGAATAGATAACCGGATTACACTATCTCTTACAAATACACTTGTACGGACCATTCTTTTACAGGTTTCGGTGTAGGAGTTAACATTCAAATCAAAAAATGCCGGAGGCTGGTAGTTGCTGCACATTAGCTGTCAACTCTCCCCAAAAAATACAGGTCTGAGAATGAGATAACCCAGCCTTCCGGTCTATATGTGGCATTGTCGAATTTCCCTGTCAAAGAATCTTACGCAATATAGAATCCCAAATGTTCGAAAAATGCACGATTTTGTTCTAAAAATGCACAAGAAGAATTAAGAAAGTGTTAAGGGTGTTTTTAAACGTGGTAACGGTAAAGAGTAGCCGCTACGCAACTTCACGCATACTCCCCGATTTCTTTCGGCGCTAAACCATGCACCTTTTTAAACGCCGTACTGAATGCGCTTAAACTCTTGTAACCGCACTTGTACGCAATCTGTTTGCGCGTCAATCGCCCCTCTTCCAGCAACGCCCGGGCACGCTCCAGGCGCTTTTGGATCACGTATTGCTTGAACGTAGTCCCCAACAGTTGCTTGAAACCCAACTGGAGCACGTTGCGGTTCAACCCCGTTTCAATCGTGAGGTCATACAGGCTTCTTTTTTCAAATGGATTGTTGTCAATGGTAGCAATGATAGCGAGAATGGCTTCGCGTACATGTGCACGCAGCTGCTTTTCATGTTTCATGGACAAGGTTATATGTTTTGGCAATAAGGTTATAAGTAGCATGTTTCAAGCTGCTAATAACTAATCAGTTCATCATAGCTATTGCTTTTGTTGCCTTAACCTGTATCGGTGCGGGTAGTACAGGGGAAATACCTTCCGCAAAGCCTGACCGGGGGAGTTGCACAACAAATGTAAGGTGACTACCCGTTACCGGCCAAATTTTGTGTACAGATTAACGCTTAAGGTGCGGTACAGGATAGTGTATAAGATTGCAAAACATTTTACGCGGCCGTATGGTTCCCTGAAATCCATAAAATCATTGCTGGGATATAAGTTGTTGTTAATCATTATCCCAGGAGTTACCTGTAAACTACAACGCTGGCGACGCATCCGCCAAGCCTGCTTTTTACTGGTAAATAGGTACAGTTATCAAAAAGCAGATAAATTCCAGGGGGGATAGTCCGCGTTTATGTACATCTTGTCTTTATGCAGTGCACATCCGACAAAGCACATCCCCGTTCTCGTCCCTGGTGCCGGCCAATTTCCTATCAAATAATGCAGCGCTTGTTTGTCCGCCCGATGCAGTGGTGAAAGTGTGTTGCTACACCTATTGTTCACTCTAAATAACGTTTAGGCGCAATCTGCCACGGCGTATTTTTTTGATGGGTTGCAGGAGGTAGAGATGTATTTTACAATTCAGTCAAAAACCTATCGTATGCTGAGATTTAAAAAACTTTGAGGTGCTTTGGTGAAAAGGCAGGGTTTGCGGGGGAGGTGAGCATTACGGCTAATTTTTTGCCGGAGTATTGGGAGTGAATAAAGTGCTTGACCACCCCCGGCAATTAATTCCCCACTCCCTCACACACACCCATCCCACATCACGCTCCACCCATACCCCCAGCCACCCACTCTTCCCAGATCACCCACACTGCACCCATCCCTCCCGCTCATGGTCTGTCTTTTGCAACTCCATATCCACAACTAACCCTTACCCAATTCCTCTTTCAACATGAACAGGTCTTGCCATACAAGACCACCCTTTAGGAGCCATATGAGGTTATCCGTGCCTCCTCATTTAGATCACTAAATCATTAAACAAACGCACCATGTCTATTCTCAAAGTCATTGAGGTGATGTCCAATTCTTCCAAAAGCTGGGAAGATGCAGTACAAAATGCGGTGGCAGACGCTTCCCGCACCATCCGCAACATCCGCTCTGTTTACATCAAAGAGCAAACAGCGCATGTAGAAAATGATAAAGTAGTGGAATACCGCATCATTGCAAAAATGACTTTTGAAATAGACCAGGCGTGAACAGCGCCCGGTTCATTCAATCATTTTTAACAAAAACAGTCATGAGCCAATTTGAATTTTTATCCCTGAATTTTGAATTTGAGGGGAATGATTACTTCTGCCTTATCCGCAAGAAGAAAAAGGGAAACGATATCGTGGAGTATCATATCACCGTGATGAACGGCAAACTGGAACGTTTGCTCTATGGCAACCATATCATCACCGAAATCAATGGTCAACTGCAGATTGATAATGTAGTGCAGAACCAGAAACAGGCAGCGCTCAAACTCACCATCACCAAGGCGCTCCATAAATACCTTGTTAACCAGCGCGCCCATGCGGCAGAAAACCAGTTGCCTGCACCGGTGAATGGTTAGTGTTGCAACGCTTCACGCACTATTCATCACTTGATTTTTTATTGCTTTCCGGATCCAGAAATTCCGGTTGCTGATCGAATTGCCGGTCAGGCGTGGATGGACGGGGATAGGATTTTTCTTCCTCCCTGTCCATATCGTGTAATATGGAACTGTCTTCCTGTCCTTCGCGGATCTTGTTGGGCTCTTTTTTCCCTTTATTGAATTTGTTCTTGCCCATGGTTAAGCGGTTTCAATACCCGTATAAAAAAATATACCGCCCCCATGCCTGGTGTAGAAAAAACACTACACCCGTTTACCGGGCAGCGCCCGTTGGTATAATATTTTGAAGGATATACCCGCAATCAATAAATGACCAAAATATTCAATTATGAACACGTACGCACAACAGGAACAACCACTCATGCAATCGTCCGATAAACTCGACCGGGTAGCATTGGCGGCCGGCGGATTGCTGTTGCTCGGCAATGGCATTCGTCGTGGCTCCCTGCTGAAAATGGTAATTGGCGGCTATCTCGCATACCGCGGCATTGCCGGAACAAAAAGTTTTGATGAGTTGTACCAGTGGACCTCCGAAAAAATAGGGCAGGGGAAAAGCCTGAACATCCGCACGTCGATGGTGGTGAACAAACCGCGGGAAGAAGTGTATCGCGCCTGGCGCAATCTCTCCAACCTACCCTTGTTCATGGACCATCTCATCAACGTTCGGGAAGAAGATCGCATGCACAGCCAATGGGAAATGAAATTGCCCGGCGGTGTAGGCACGGTGAAATGGCGCGCGGAGATTGTGAAGGAAAAAGAAGGGGAGATGATTGCCTGGAATTCGATTGATGAGGCGGAAATTCACAATGCCGGCAAAATCAGTTTTCGCGATGCGCTCGGGGGCGAAGGCACCAGGGTTGACATTGTGATCAGCTACAAAGCGCCGTTAGGAGCGCCCGGCGAAAAGATTGCGCGCGTGCTCAATCCCATGTTCAAAAGAATGGTCGAAAAAGACATTCACAATTTCAAAAATTTCGTGGAGCTGGGAGAGTATCGCACGGCCGGTACGGAAACAGTGACCCCTTGATGCTCACCACACATACTCATATTCTATGCGGCCAATGAGCACGCGTGTTTTGGAAAAACATTCGTCTTTGGCGCGCAGTCCCTTTTCATTGTAGGTATAATACCATTTCTGGTAATCGCTGGTGCCCTCGATGGTCACAATCATGGCGTGCAGGCGGCTGGCTTCATCGTATTCAAAAATATAATCGGGCAACAGGCGTTTGGCGCGGCGGTTATACCGTACAATATCGGTCAGGCGACCGGCATCATCGTAATAATAATACACCGATGATTCGGCGCGACTTGGCTGCTCGGGATTTTCTTCCACCACATTCCCTTTTTCATCCAGCACAAACGTGAATGCCATCGAATCTTTTTCATTTTTGATGCGGACCATGCGTTGCGGTTTGCCGGCCTCATTATAAAACCAGCGATGCGTTTCTTTGTTAACATATTGTCCGGGTGAATACGATTCCCGGTGGATCACCGCAATCCTTCCGGCATCATCATAACGGTATTGTACGATGGTGCGGTTACCTTCCGAGGTGTCGGTGGTTTGCAGGAGCCGTCCTTTTTCATCAAACTGCGCAATACTTTCCGAAGCCCCGTTCAGCGGGTCTTTGGTCACCGTTTTGATCTGCGTAAAATTACTTTTCACCGTCTGGGTACAACTGAACCCTTCAATCGGCTGGTTACGGTTATCGAAACTCCTGAAACGAACGCCTTTTACTTTGTTGGCCTGAAACTGCGCCCGTTTCTGTGTGAGTTCGGCGGTGGTCACCAGGTCTTTGTAGTAATATTGCTGGCCAATGGCATGGCCGGCGCTAACCAGGGTAAATACAATCAGGAATAGTGTTTTCATAATGTTCGTTCCCGCTGCGGGTGTGTTACTAACGTATAATTGGCTGTTTAATATACAATAACGTGCAATTTTTCAATAAAAATGCCTCATTTCCTTACTTTTAGTTAAAATTTTGAAACGTGTCTCACGCCAGGGAACGCGACGAAAAAATCTGTCTCAATTGTAATACGCCTTTGTACGGGCGCTATTGTCACCGCTGCGGCCAGGAAAATGTAGAGCCGCGCACGTCGGTATGGGGATTGATCACGCATTTTTTTTACGATATCACCCATTTCGACGGGAAATTTTTCAGTACCACCAAATACCTGGTGGCACGGCCGGGCTTTCTGCCCAAAGAATACATGCTGGGCAGGCGGGCTTCGTACCTCAACCCGATCCGGATGTACATTTTTACATCGGCCTTCTTTTTCCTGATCTTCTTTTCTGTATACAGTGCCGATGAATTTGTATTCACGGAGAACAAGTCAAACAAAGCTGATAACAGGGGTTCCTCCCGAAAGAATAAGGACCGCAACGATACCGCCTCCCTTGCCGCAGTGCCGGTACCGGTGGATTCGCCAGGCGTGTACCGTTACCCGGGGCCCGATACCACGCAGCAAATAACACAATACCGGCGGGATACCTTGCAAACGACCCGCCGTGCAGCCGGCCGGCAGGAAGACCTGGATTTTATAGCAACCGAAGGCGAAACCTTTACCGTCATCTCCTGCCGCTACACGACAAAGGAGGAATATGATTCAGTGCAAAATTCCTTACCCGCCAGTGAACGCGATGGCTGGCTCACGCGGAAGATAACGCTGCGTAAAATTGAAGTGAACAGTAAATACCGGCACAACCAGAAGCAATTCTGGGCCGATGCCATGGGCGGCTTTCTACATTCCTTTCCTTACCTGCTCTTTGTATCGCTGCCCTTGTATGCGCTGTACCTGAAACTGCTGTATATAAGAAGGAAGAAATATTATTATGTGGACCATGGCATGTTCCTGATCTACCTCTACATTTTTACCTTTTTATTTTTGCTGGTGTTGCTCGGCATATCCGAAATTCGCCAGCAATTGGGTTGGAATTGGCTGTCCATCCTCGAAGCCATCATGATGATCTGGGGTATTTATTATGCCTGGCGCGCCATGTACAAGTTTTACGAACAGGGCAGGTTAAAAACCCTTGTTAAATTCATGCTGTTCAATTTCATGTGTGGCGTGTCTATCATTATTTTGTTCGTCGCGTTTTTCTTATTAACCATATTCAGACTTTAATCATTGGGAGCTATGCAACACGATAAAGCGGCCGAAGCATTTGCGCGTTTGGTACAGATCATGGATGATTTGCGAGAAAAATGTCCGTGGGACCGGAAACAAACCGTGGATACCCTCCGTCACCTTACCATTGAAGAAACCTATGAACTGGCCGATGCCATTACCGATAAAGACTGGCAGGGCATTAAGGAAGAGATCGGCGACCTGCTGTTGCACATGGTGTTTTATGCAAAGATCGGCGCGGAACAACAGCAGTTCACCCTGGAAGAAGCGCTGCATGGCATCTGCGAAAAACTGATCAGTCGTCACCCGCATATCTATGGCGATATCAAAGTAAAGGATGAAGAAGAAGTAAAACAGAACTGGGAAAAACTGAAACTGAAAGAAGGCAAAAGTTCTGTGTTGCAGGGCGTACCGAAATCCTTACCTGCCATGGTAAAAGCCATGCGCCTGCAGGAAAAGGCAAAGCAGGTGGGTTTTGAATGGGACAACCGCGGGCAGGTGTGGGACAAAGTGCAGGAAGAAATGCAGGAGTTGCAGGACGCCGTGGCCCGCAACGACCAGCAGGAAATGGAAAATGAACTGGGCGATGTGTTGTTTTCGCTGATCAATTATGCACGGTTTTTGCACGTGGATGCTGAAAACGCGCTCGCCAAAACCAACAATAAGTTTATCAGCCGCTTTACGCAAATGGAGCAGCAAGCATTGGAACAGGGTAAACCCCTGGCCGATATGACGCTCAGTGAAATGGATGCTATCTGGGATTCAATTAAAAAACAAACGCAGACTTGAAGCAGTTCCTGAAAACGAAGCTCAACAGGAATACCTACCTGTTACTGGCTGTGATTGGCCTGTTCGGCATAGCGTACTTGCTCAACAACTATGTGCTGGTAACTACCTCTACCCGCTACTATACCCGCCTGATCCAGAACAGGATCCAGCAGAAGGAAAAGGATTTTGAAAAACTCTCCCGCGATACGGCCCTGCTGGCCTCGCTGGTAGACCGTCGCTACCAGGAAGCCACGCTCGAAAAACTCATCAACAAAGGTTATTACGTTTTCCTTTACGGCGAACGGGTAAACGGCCAGCTGCCGGAACTGCTGTTCTGGAATACGCAGGAAGTGTTGCCGGATATGACATCGCCCGCTACAGAGGTGGGGAGCCGTACCATCATCATGGCCAATGGCATTTATGTGCGAACGGAAAGGGATTTGTACCTGAAAGATGGAAGGCGTTTTACCCTGGTGGCGCTGATTCCCGTGCTGCGCAAGTATGCCGTGCAAACGGAAAACCTGCAGAAAGAATTTGTGGATTTCAGCAAAGCCATTAAACAGGTAGACATTGCATCCGGTCCTACAGACTTTGCAGTGAAAGGGGAGAAGGGAAACATTCTTTTTTACCTGCAGAAAACCAATTTGCACAACCAGCAAAGCAGCGTGGTGACCATTATTTTTGTATTGCTGGGGTTCCTGTTGTTGTTTCTGTTGCTGCATCAGATTGCTATCTACCTGCACGAACGGTTCGGCTTCTGGTATAGCACCTTGTTTTTGGCTTTGTCTGTGTTGTTATTGCGCATAGGCAGTTACCTGTTTCCCCGTGTATTGAACCTGCGCCAGTTTGAACTGTTCGATCCTTCCATTTATAGCTCCAATTACATACTGTCTTCACTCGGCGACCTGCTGATCAACGCGCTGTTGTTTTGCTGGGTGGTGGTATATGTAAACCGGCGAACGGATGTATCGGTAATAAAGCCTTATGAGGCGCCCTGGAAAAACTGGGTGGCCGTGGTAGGAATGATGGCAGGACTGGTAGTGCTCACCTTTACGTTCAGCGGCATTCTGCAGGGTCTGGTGTCTGACGCGCAGATATCGTTTAACGTAACGAATATTTACAGTCTTACCCAATATAGTTATGTAGGATTTTTGATACTGGCCACGCTGGCGTTGAGTTATTTTTTCCTATCGCAGTTATTGCTTACGCTGGCAGGCAAACTGGTGGGCGCGCGGAATTATGTGGTGTTCATCATTGCGGCTACTATCGGGTTGCTCATAATCAGTTTTACCGGCGATACCAACCGCGTGGAGCTGAACCTGTACGTGATGGTTTGGCTGCTGGTGTTTATGTGGCTGATGCAGCAGAAGATTTTTTCCGGTCTTAACCTGCGGCTCAATGTATCGGAAGTATTGTTCTGGCTCTTTGTGTTTTCTTTTTCCATGTCGGCAGTGATCATTTATGAAAACCGGAAAATAGAGGTTGATGAAAGACAACGCTATGCCGGTCGCATTGCCTTGCAATCAGACCCCGCCAGTGAACGGTTGCTGAGCGTGGCGCTTACCTACCTGGACAGCAATTTTCTTTCGCGCAATTTTGAACGCTTTTACGAAGAGGCTTCCAATGCGTGGATCAAAGACAGTATTATCAGCAGAAGCTTTATCGGTTATACGATACGGTATGAAACGCGGATTTATACCTTCGATTCTACCGATGCGCCCTTGTTCAACAGCGAACCGGCTTCCTATGATACGCTGAATACGATATTCCGTGTGCAGGGCAAACGGGCCGCCACGCCGGGCCTGCGCTATTTTGAAAGATCGTTCGATAGAATTTCCTATATCTACCGGCGAGAAGCCATTGATGAAAACGGTAAACGTCTCGGGACTTTCTTTGTATTGTCAGACCCGCGTAACTATAAAAGCGATGCCCTTACGCCGGAATTGTTCCGGCAGAACCGCGAACTGGTGCCGGAATACTCTGCCGTGTACAGTTATGCTGTGTACGACAGCATGCGTAACCTGATTCGCAATTACAATGATTATGCGTTTCCTACGGTGCTGTCGTCGGACCCGGTGCCGCCCGACAAGGAATTTCATATTATCAGTCGCGGGGGATATGAAGAATTGTGGTACCGGCCCTCTTCCGACAAACGCATTGCCGTGGCGCGGAAGAACAATTCTTCCATCGAAGCCATTACGCTCTTTGCGTATCTGTTCAGTACGTTCCTCTTCATGCTGGCCATGTACCGGTTTGCTTCCCTGCTGATCCGCAGCCGGCTGCGATGGTCGTTGTTCAAGCAGCACTGGCAACTGAGTATCCGATCGCAGATCCACAGCACGATTATCAGTGTGAGTTTGTTGTCGTTCATAGTGATTGGTATTGCCACCATCCTGTTTTTTATCAATCGATACCAGCGCAACAACCAGGACCGGCTTACGCGCGCCATCCAGATCATGACGCGGCAGGTGCAGAATGGATTGTTTGGCGATGGCAGCACGGACGATGACAGCACGCTGTTGTATTTCACGATCTTCAATAATAAAACAGAAAAACTCATCCAGGAAATTGCAGAAGTGCATGGCATGGATGTGAACCTGTACGATACATCGGGCAATATCCGCATTACGTCCAATCCCGATGCCGATATTTATTCCAGCGGGGTGCTGAGTACCAAAATGAATCCGCTGGCTTACCATCGCCTGCACCACCAGCACCATGTACAAACGGTAACGGAGGAAACGGTGGGCAAGGTGGATTACCTGAGTATCTATTCACCCATACGCAACAAGGGCGGCAGGGCAGTGGCCTTTCTCAATATTCCTTCTTACAGCAGCCAGGTGGAACTGAAGCAGGAGATTTCCAATTTCGTGGTGACGGTGGTGAACCTGAATGCTTTTATCTTCCTGGTGGCGGGCGCCATTGCGTTGTTTATTACGAACCGGATTACTTCTTCCTTTACCCTGATTGGTCAGAAGATGCGCGATATCAACCTGCGGAAGATGAATGAAAAAATAGAATGGAAGCGCGATGACGAAATTGGGGTACTGGTGAAAGAATACAACAAGATGGTGCAGAAACTGGAAGACAGTGCCGAAGCGCTGGCCAAGAGCGAACGCGAAGGCGCCTGGCGACAAATGGCGCGGCAGGTGGCGCATGAAATCAAAAACCCGCTCACGCCGATGAAGCTGAGCATTCAGTACCTGCAGAAAGCCATCGACAACAATTCGAAAGACGTGAAGCAGATGACCACCAATGTGGCACGCACGCTGATTGAACAGATTGATCATTTGAGCAAGATTGCTTCAGATTTTTCGCAGTTTGCGAATATTGGGAATCCGAAGAATGAGGTGTTTGATTTGCATGAGATGTTGCACTCGCTGGTGGCATTGTATGAGGCTACGGAAAACCTGGATTTTACGTGGAAGCGGGTGGAGCAGCGGGTGTTGTTGTTTGCGGATAAAACGCAGTTGAATCGATTGTTTACGAATTTGTTGCAGAATGCGGTGGAGGCGAGTGCGCATAGAGAGCAGCGGATGATACGTATGGAAGAGACATTGGACGGGGCGTATATAACGGTAAGTATAACCGATAACGGAACGGGTATTCCGGAACAAATGCGTAACCGTATTTTTACGCCTAATTTTACTACCAAATCATCGGGTACGGGGCTGGGATTGGCGATGAGCAAGGGGATAGTGGAGCAGGCGAAAGGGGAGTTGTGGTTTGTTACGAAGGAAGGAGAGGGGACTACGTTTTTTGTGAAGTTGCCGCTGTTGAGAGCGACGAATTGAGAGGGGGGCAGTGGAGAAACCTACCTCCCCCTCCTCATTTTCCTTTTCTCCAAATATTCCTCCAACTCCCCCAAAGAAAAACTACTAAGATTTTGCTCCTTCCTCAACCCTCCCTTCTGCGCAGCCAACACCCCATACCTGCAATCCCCAAACCCCTCAATAAAATGCGCATCAGGATCAATAGCAATCAACGCCCCTTTTTCCACCGCATAATCAATCCACCTCCAATCAATATCCAACCGCCGCGGATGCGCATTCAATTCAATCGCCACCTGGTGCTCAACACATGCCTCAATAATAGTAACATGGTCCACCGGATACCCCGGCCGGCTCAACAACAACCTCCCCGTCATATGCCCCAATATCGTCGTATAAGGATTACGGATGGCATTCAATAACCGCATCATTGCCTTTTCTTCATTCATCTGCAAATTGGAATGTATAGAAGCAATCACCAGATCAAAAGTAGCCAACACATTATCCGAATAATCCAGACTGCCATCCCCCAGGATATCACATTCAATACTTTTAAAAATCCGGAAAGGCGCCAGTTTAGCATTCAGTTCATCAATATACCGATGCTGCTCCCGGATGCGCTCTTCCGACAACCCCTTTGCATACGCCGCGCTCTTACTATGGTCGCTGATCACCAGGTATTCATATCCCTGTTCCATACATGCTGTAGCCATTGCTTCAATAGTATGCAATCCATCGCTCCAATCGCTATGCGTATGAATAATGCCTTTGATATCGTTGGGTTGAATGAGGGGAATGGGGCCGTTCTTTTTTACCTGTTCAATCACTTTCGCCTGTTCCCGCAGGGGCGGCGCAATATAGGGCACGCCAATCGCTTCAAACAAAGCTTCTTCCGAAGCATAGGAAGCCGTCGCATCGTACTGCGGCATAGCTTTCACCGCTGCTGCAAATTCATCGCTGCAACTCGTTTGAAACAATTGCTGGTAAAACTGTTCCTTCGTTGCATGATAAAAAGTGAGCGGCAAATTTTCACTGCCACGCGCAATCAGCAGGTGGGGCTGTATGGTTTCTGCCTGGAATGCTTTGGATTGTAACCACGTCAATAATTCTTCCGGCGTAGCAGTAGTGACCCATTCCAGCCGGTTGATGATTTCTGATTGCCGGCGGAATTGCCCGGTAAGCGCAAACAAATGTTGCGGGAATTGTTGTTGCAGCGCGGCGTCGATGGAGCGGGCAAAGGGTTCTGTTTCCGAATAAAGGTGACTGCCCAGGCTCTTCATGTAAAATTCGATGGAGGCCTGTACGTTTTGTTGCGTTTTGGCGCCAAAGCCTTTGTACAGCAGCAGGCGGTTTTCGTTGCAGGCGTACAGCAGTTCACCAACGGATTCAATGCCCATTTCTTTCCAGATGGTGGCAATTTTTTTCGGGCCGAGGCCTTTTATTTTAAGCATCTCGAGCACACCGGGCGGTGTTTTCTCAATGAGGGTGTCCAGCGCTGCCAGTCGGCCGGTTTCGATGATTTCGATGATTTTTTTGGCGGCAGATTGGCCAATGCCTTTGATAGTAGCCAGTTTATCGGCAGGAATTTCCGTTACCGGTTGTGGTAATTTATCTATAGCAAATGCCGCCGCGGAGTACGAACGTGATTTGAATTCATTTTCTCCATGTATATCCATCAATTTCGCCAGCAGTGCAAACTGGTCTGCTATCAAGCCATTGTCTACAGCCATTTGATCTTTTTTATGTGTGATCAAATGTAACAAAGTCTTATTGAAACGCTATCATCCTGCGGCCCTGGAATATTTCACTCAAACTCCACCACCACATCATCCTGTTCCACCAGCACGCCTTCTTTTAATACTATTTGTTTTACCGTAGCAGGGCCCGGGGCAACAATGGTGCTTTCCATTTTCATGGCTTCAATAACAAATAATGGGGTGTTCTTTTGCACAACATCCCCGCTTTTTACCAGTAAGCGGGATAGTTTTCCCTGCAGCGGCGCGCCAATTTCTTTTTCACTGCTTACTTTCTTATGCACTGCTTTCGTTACCGTAAAACTTTTATCGCGTACAGAAACCGAGCGCGTCTGCCCATTGAGTTTGAAGAAAATTTGCTTATACCCATTCTCATCCACCTCCGTCATATATAAAAACTTCACCAGAATGCTCTTCCCGGGTTCCAAATGAATCAACGCCTCCTCATTCGGCTTCAACCCGTACAAAAACACCGGCGTAGGAATATACCACACTTCCCCAAAGCTGCTCTTGAACTGGTGATACGCATCAAATACCCTCGGGTAAAACAACCACGACAGCAAATCCGTATACGCATATTGCGCCCCATACTTTTCCTTGAATTGCTTCCACTCCGCATCCAGGTCCAATGGCTTCATATGCGCATTCGGCCGGTCGGTAAAAGGTTTTTCATTCTTCAGAATCAATTGTTGCAGTTTTTGCGGAAACCCTCCCGGCGTTTGTCCCAAATCACCGCGGAACAAACCAATCACGCTATCGGGAAAAGCCAGCGTATCGCCTTTTTCATAAATATCTTTTTCATCGTACCCATTGGCCGTCATAAACAAAGCCATATCGCCCACTACTTTGGAAGATGGCGTTACTTTCACAATATCACCAAAGAGTTTGTTTACCACCACATAATTCTTTTTAATCTGCCGGAATTTATCTTCCAGTCCCAATGAACGTGCCTGCGGCCGCAGGTTGGAATATTGTCCGCCGGGAATTTCATGCTCAAACACTTCCGCCGTTCCCGCTTTCAGTTGCGATTCGAAAGGATAATAATATTCCCGCACATCTTCCCAGTAATCACTCAAGGCGTTCAATTTCTCCAAATCCATCGGCAGTTCACGCGGATGTCCCTTCATCATGGCCACAATGGAATTGAAATTGGGTTGTGCCGTCAGTCCCGACATGGCGGCCAGCGACACATCGATCACATCCACGCCTGCTTCTATAGCATTGAGATAGGTGGCTGACTGTATGGACGACGTATCATGGGTATGCAAATGAATGGGAATGTCCACCACCTTCTTCAATTCGGTAATGAGTATGCGCGCCTGCATGGGTTTCAGCAGTCCGGCCATATCTTTTATACCTAAGAGGTGCGCGCCTGTATCTTCCAGCTGCCGCGCCAGGTCCAGGTAATATTGCAGGTTGAATTTCTGATTGCGGGTTTTGTCGAGGAAATCACCGGTATAGCAAATACAGGCCTCTGCCAGGGCATTGGTGCGTTCACGAACGGCATTGATGCTCACGCGCATCCCTTCTATCCAGTTGAGCGAATCGAAAATGCGGAAAATATCGATGCCGTTTTTCCACGAAGTTTCGATAAACGTTTCCACCAGGTTATCGGGATAAGCTGTATAGCCCACCGCATTCGAACCGCGGATCAGCATCTGGAACAAAATGTTCGGTATGCGTTCGCGCAGCATTTGCAGCCGCCGCCAGGGACATTCGTGCAGGAATCGCAACGCCACATCAAACGTTGCGCCGCCCCACATTTCGAGGGAAAATATTTCCGGATGATTTTTCGCCACCACTGCTGCCACCTGCAGCATATCGATGGTGCGCAAGCGGGTGGCCAGCAGCGACTGGTGGGCATCGCGGAAAGTGGTATCGGTATAATGAATGGTATGCGTTTCTTTTAACCAGCGCACAAATTTTTCGCGTCCCCATTCCTCCAGCAAATTTTTGGTGCCTTTGGGGGCAGGATGCGGTGGCGCCTCCGGCACTACCGGTGTACGAAATTGCACGGTGGGATTTACGGCGGCCACATCGCTGTTGCCGTTGACGATCACATCGGCAATGTATTGCAGCGCCTTGGTGCCACGGTCCTGTCGCGGCGTGAGCGAAAACAGTTCCAGGTGGTTGTCGATAAAATTCACCGTAGCCCTGCCCGACCGGAAGGCGGGATGCCGCAGCACATTTTCCAGGAAGGAGATATTGGTCTTTACGCCTCGTATACGGAATTCCGTTAGGGTGCGGATGAGCCGGTCGCAGGTTTCTTCCAGGCTTCTGCCGGAGGCCGTGATCTTTACCAGCAGCGAATCGAAAAAAGGTGAGATGCTCACGCCGGGGTAGGAGCTGCCTTCATCGAGCCGGATGCCCGGCCCCCCGGCATTGCGGTAGGCAATGAGGGTGCCGTAATCGGGTTTGAAATTATTGGCCGGGTCTTCGGTAGTAACGCGGCATTGGATGGCCACGCCATTCACACTGATCTGTTCCTGGCTGGACAGGTTGATTACCGGGCCGGTAAGGGCATGGCCCTGTGCGATCAGCAACTGGCATTTTACGATATCGATGCCCGTTACTTCTTCCGTTACGGTATGTTCTACCTGGATGCGGGGATTGACTTCAATAAAATAAATGTTTTCCTGTTTATCTACCAGGAACTCTACCGTGCCGGCATTGTTGTACCCCACTGCGCGACAGAGGCGGATGGCATATTCCTGCAATTGCCGGCGGGTGGAGGGTCGCAGCGAAAAGGCCGGCGCCACTTCCACCACTTTCTGGAAGCGCCGCTGGATGGAGCAATCGCGTTCATACAGGTGAATGATATTGCCGTGATGGTCGCCCAGCACCTGTATTTCGATATGTTTGGGCGATTCGATGAATTTTTCAAGGAATACCGTGTCGTTGCCGAAGGCGGTGCGGGCTTCGTTGCGGGCTTCGGGCAATGATTTTTCCAGTTCTGCATCGTTATATACCACGCGCATGCCGCGTCCGCCGCCGCCTGCGGCCGCCTTGATCATTACCGGGTATCCGATACGGTTAGCTTCGCGGCGGGCATCGCTGAATGCGCGCACATCGCCCTGGCTGTCTTCAATCATCGGCACACCGGCACGGCGGGCTACCTGTTTGGCGGCAATCTTGTCGCCCAGTTGTTCCATGATGGGCGCATCGGGACCTACAAACACAATATTTTCTTCGGCGCAGCGGCGCGCGAAGCGGGCGTTCTCTGACAGAAATCCATAACCGGGATGGATGGCGTCTGCTTTTTCTCTTTTGGCTACGGCAAGGATCTCTTCGATGTCGAGATAAGGTTTGAGCGGATCATCGTTGCGGCCGATCTGGTAAGCTTCATCGGCCTTGTAGCGATGCAGGGAGTAGCGGTCTTCAAAGGTGTAGACGGCCACCGTTTTGATGTTGAGTTCGGAGGCAGCACGGAAAATGCGGATAGCAATTTCTCCGCGGTTGGCGACGAGTAATTTTTTGAACATGGCAAGCGGGTTATCGTTATTATAGAAACAACTAAACAGGCGGTTCAAATCAAAGTGTGGAAATAAATAATTGGCGCCTGGGGAAGGTGATTGCAATTATGGGGCCGGGGGGAGAGGAGGGAATGAAATAAAAAAAAGTCCTGAATCAATTCCAGGACTTTCATATTTTTTTGCTTTCCAAAAAGGATGAATACTATTTAGAAGCTTTTTTGGAAGCTTTCTTAGCAGCTTTCTTCTTTTTGGGAGCAGCTTTCTTAGCGGCTTTCTTAGTTGCTTTTTTAGCAGCTTTTTTAGCGGCTTTCTTAGCAGCTTTTTTCTTAGTTGCCATGATTTTTGTGAATTTAACGGTTAGTAAATAGAAATATCAATAGTAAAAATAAAAACTAATTTGAAACAAGCAAATATTTTTTTCACATTTTGTGAAAAAATACGTAAGCAACTAAAACAACTTAAGCAACTGCAACGATGTTGACGATGGTTTTATCGTTCTTGCTTTTTTTGAACTCTACTACACCATCAGTCAATGCATACAAGGTAAAATCTTTTCCGATCCCTACATTTTTTCCGGGATGATACAGAGTTCCGCGCTGACGCACGATGATGTTACCTGCAATACAAGGCTGGCCTCCGAAAATTTTTACGCCAAGCCGTTTGCTTTGCGAGTCGCGGCCGTTCTTTACACTGCCTTCACCTTTTTTATGTGCCATTGTATGAGAATTTGAAAATTTGTAAATATTCAGATGTTACATCTGGAGCATGCAACCATTTATGCAATGCCGGTTACTTTGATTTTCGTATACAGGGTGCGGTGACCATGTTTCTTGCGGAAACCTTTTCTGCGTTTCATTTTAAATGCAATCACCTTTTCGCCCTGTACCTGGTCCAGGATCTCGGCTTGCACCGTGCCCTTTGCCTGGTCGCCAACAGACAGCTTTCCATTATTATCCAGCAGGAGAATTTCAGAGAACTCTACCTTGTCGCCTGCTTTACCTTCAACATGCGGAACATACAGGGTCTGGTCCTTCTGTACCTTGAACTGCTGGCCGGCAATTTTTACTACTGCTAACATATTTCAAAATTAAGGAGTGCAAAGGTAAGGTATTAAAAACAGATTGTGAAGGGATTAGCGGGAAATTTTTTTGCACTTCTATAGCCGGTAAAGATATGGAAAAATGGTTTTATTGATTGATTGTTAAATATTTATAGTATTCAATCCCAAATCGCTCCAACCCTCCCCATACCTTTGGTATATAGCGGCGTTTAACGTAGGTTTGTTCTCCAACGATTGAACGGGGAATCATGAGAATAAAATCGCTAAAGTCTATTCTGGCAAAACCATTTGCCAATTATATATACAAGGGGATCAGGAAGGGAATGATGACGGCGGTGCAGGATCAGGAAAATATCCTGAAAGAACTGTTGAAAACCGGGAGGAACACAGAGTTCGGAAAAGAACATCATTTCCAGGATGTGTCGGTGTATGAAGAATTTGTACAGTCAGTGCCCATCCGTGACTATGAACAGTTCAAACCCTATATAGAAAAAATCAAGGAGGGCAAGCACAACGTGCTGTGGAAGGGACGTCCCATCTATTTTGCCAAGACCTCCGGCACGACCAGCGGTGTCAAGTACATACCCATTTCCAAGGATTCGATCGACAACCATATCAATTCTGCGCGCAATGCGCTGTTGTGTTATATAGCCGAATCAGGCAATTCCCGCTTTACTTCGGGCAAAATGATTTTCCTTTCCGGTTCCCCCGAACTGGAACGCATCGGGGGCATCCCCACCGGCCGCCTCAGCGGTATCGTGAACCATCATGTGCCCAGCTACCTGCGGGGCAATCAACTGCCTTCCTATACTACCAATTGCATAGAAGAATGGGAAGCCAAGCTGGATAAAATTGTGGAAGAAACCATCGGGCAGGACATGACGCTGATCAGCGGCATTCCCCCGTGGGTGCAGATGTATTTCGACCGGCTCACGGAAAAATCGGGCAAGAAGATAAAAGACCTGTTCCCGAATTTTTCAGTGCTGGTGCATGGCGGCGTAAACTTCGAACCCTATAAAACAAAACTGTTCGACAGCATCGGCGGTACGGTGGCCGCAATTGAAACCTTCCCCGCATCGGAAGGATTTATGGCCTTCCAGGATTCGCAACATGCCGAGGGATTATTGCTGAACACCAACAGCGGTATCTTCTTCGAATTTGTGCCGGCAGGAGAAATCTTCAATCCCAATCCCACGCGACTGAGCCTGAAAGATGTGAAAGTAGGAGAGAACTATGCGCTGATCATCAACAGCAATGCCGGTTTGTGGGGCTATAATATTGGTGATACGGTAAAATTTGTGTCGGTCAATCCCTACCGGCTGGTGGTGACGGGGCGCATCAAACATTTCATCTCTGCTTTTGGCGAACACGTGATCGGCGAGGAAGTGGAACACAGTCTCATCAAAGCGGCCGAAGAAGAAGGCGTGCACATTACTGAATTTACTGTAGCGCCCATGATTGAACAGGGTGAAGGTAAATCGTACCACGAATGGTTCATTGAATTTGAGAACAAACCCCGCGATTTGGTGGCATTTGCCCGCAAGGTTGACGATAACCTGCGGCAAAAAAATATCTACTACAACGATCTCATTTCCGGCAACATACTAAAGCCCTTGTATATACGGACAGTCAGGAAAAATGGCTTCATAGATTATATGAAATCTATCGGTAAGCTCGGCGGTCAGAACAAGGTACCCAGGCTGAGCAACGACCGGAAGATCGCGTCGGAACTGGAAAAATATCTTGAGTAAACTAGCAACATTCAATAGCAAACCACAAAAGAAAATCACAGGAAACAAATAGCGATGGCCTGGTTTGATAATGGGAGAGGGGAAATTTGTTTGTTGTGATTGGAGAATTACACTTTAGGACATGTCAGAAACATTTCCCAAAAAGCGAATAGCGGTATTTGGTTCTACGGGTTCCATTGGCACACAGGCATTGGAAGTGATTGCAGCGAACAGCGATTTATTTTCCATTGAAGTGTTGACGGCGCAAAACAATGATGAGCTGCTCATCAAACAGGCGCTGCGTTTTCAACCCAATGTGGTAGTGATAGGCGATGAGCGCAAATATGCAAAGGTGAAGGAAGCGCTGGCGTCGCAGCCCATCAAGGTGTTTGCCGGTGAGAAGGCTTTGGAAGAAGTGGCCGCGATGGATATTTATGACATGATGCTGGCGGCCATTGTGGGTTTTGCCGGCCTGATCCCTACGCTGCGTGCCATTGAAACCGGTAAGGCCATTGCTTTGGCCAACAAGGAAACGCTGGTGGTGGCCGGCGATATTGTGATGCAGAAAGCGGTGGAAAACCGGGTGCCGGTGATTCCGGTCGATTCGGAGCACAGCGCCATCTTCCAGTGCCTGGTGGGCGAAACGCGCAACCGCATTGAGAAAATTATTTTAACGGCTTCCGGAGGGCCTTTCCTGGGCCGCAAGCCCAATTACCTGGTGAATGTGAAACGCGACCATGCCTTGCAACATCCCAACTGGCAAATGGGCGCCAAAATAACCATCGATTCCGCCACCCTCATGAACAAGGGACTGGAGATGATCGAGGCGCGCTGGTTGTTTAATATCAAACCGGAGCAGGTGCAGGTGCTGGTGCATCCGCAGAGCATTATTCATAGTATGGTGCAGTTTGAAGACGGCAGCATCAAGGCGCAGTTGGGACTGCCCGATATGAAGCTGCCCATTCAATATGCCCTGGCTTTTCCCCAACGTATACCCAATACTTTCCCGCGGTATGATTTCCGCAAGCCCTCGCAGTTGACTTTTGAAGAACCGGATATCAAAACCTTCCGCAACCTTGCCCTGGCTACGGAAGCGTTGTTTAAAGGAGGCAACCTGCCCTGCGTGCTGAATGCCGCCAATGAAATTGCGGTATATGCCTTTTTGCGGAACCGCATCGGGTTCCTGGATATGACGGACCTGATTGAACGAACCATGGAGCATGTGCCGATGATTGAAAAGCCTACGCTGGAAGAATACATTGAGAGCGATGGGGAGGCGCGGAATTTTGCGGCTTCGCTGATTAAATTATGAGGCGGGTTGTATCAGTGAGCGGCGGGACCACCCACTCACCGTTCGCCCATCGCAATTGCCCGATCGCCGCTCTCCCATAAACTATAACGACCGTTTTTCCGTTAAATATGGGCGAATTTCGATGAGAGGCAACGTTTAACCGGCAATTATTCGATATTTGGCATAAATAATCTTTAACAAATCCTCTGGATTCCGAAGTTATGACGACATTGTTAGCTATTGACTGGGCTGTTGTAGGTATTAAAGCCGGGCAATTGATATTGTGTTTATCTATACTGGTAATACTGCATGAGATGGGACACTTTCTCCCTGCGAAATGGTTTGGCTGCCGTGTAGAAAAATTTTATCTCTTCTTTGACCCCTGGTTTTCGCTTTTCAAAAAGAAAATTGGTGAAACGGTATATGGCATCGGATGGTTGCCGCTGGGCGGCTATGTAAAAATCTCGGGCATGATCGATGAGAGCATGGACAAGGAGCAACTGAAGCTGCCGCCGCAACCCTGGGAGTTTCGCAGCAAGCCGGCCTGGCAACGGCTCATCATCATGATTGGCGGGGTAACGGTGAACCTTATACTGGGTTTCCTCCTGTTTGCTATGACCCTGTGGGTATGGGGCGAACGTTTTTTGCCTACGCAAAACATGACCTATGGCATTTATGCCGATACGCTCGGGCAGCAAGTAGGGCTGCAGGATGGTGACAAGATTGTAGGTGTGAATGGCCAGGAACTGAAATATTTCGACCGGCTTTCTTCAGAACTGATATTGAATGAAGCCAAAAGTTTGCAGATCATCCGCAATGGCCAGCAGATGGACATCCAGATACCAAAGGGCACCATCAAGCAGATGATGAAACGGAAAGGAGAGCCGCTGGCTTATGTGAAGTATCCGGCGGTGGTGGATTCGGTGCTTGATTCTGCCAGGTTTATGTCGGGGCGTTTGATGCCGGGGGATGAGATCATCCGGTTTAATGGTCAGCCGGTAAGATCAGTGCCGGAATTCAATGCGTACAAAAGAAACATGGCGGACAAAACCCGCGACCAGGTGGTGCAACTGGACGTATTGCGCAACGGTGATACGGCGCAGATAAAAGCGATCCTCGACAAAAAGAACAACATATACTTTATGTGGCGACCGGCTGATGAATTCCTGCAGTTTGAGGACAAGGAATATGGATTCCTGGAATCATTGCCGGCCGGTGTGGCCAAAGGCTGGAACATGCTGGTGATGAATGTACAGAACTTCAAGTTGCTGTTCACCTCTGATGAGGTGGAAACAAAAGACTCGCTCGGCAGTTTCCTCAGCATTGGCAATATGTTCACGCCTGAATGGGACTGGCGGGTATTCTGGACCATGACGGCCCTGCTGAGCATTGTGCTGGCATTTATGAATATGCTGCCGATTCCGGCGCTGGACGGCGGTCATGTATTGTTTACCTTGTATGAAATGATTACCGGTCGAAAGCCCGGCGATAAGTTTATGGAATATGCGCAGATGGTGGGTATGGTCCTGTTGCTGGGATTGATGGCGTATGCGTTTGGGCTTGATCTCTGGAGATATGTTTTTAACCGCGGGTAAGTACTGCAATAAAAAACCCCTGTAAGACTACAGGGGACACAACCAAAACTAACTGCTATGAGAAAACTATTTGTAGGGTAGACTGTCTGCGTTTATTGACACTGCAAACATACAACGGGCCATGGCCAGGTAAAAGGAGGTTTGTGTGAAATGAGGTTTTTGTTTGGCAAACGGTAGGAAACTGCTTATGAACCGGAAGAGGAGGAGTGGCCTGAACCATTTGTCGTTGCCCGCTGTTATTCCCCTGCATTTCTGTCAACTCTGCGGAATTTGCACTAAATTTGTATGTTACGCCTGGATTTCCGGCCTTTCCGTTTTTCGGAATGCCGGTATTCCACGCTTTGGTACATCCAGAGACCGCACCATTCCTGGCGCTATTGTGTGGACACCAATGCGTTGCCGGTACGTTGGCACATCCAGTTGGCCGTCCATCCCCCGCTGGCGGGGGCGCCAGCACGAACTTACCACAGCAACCATGCTGCATGGATGGGCAGCCGGGTAGTTCCGGCTGGTCTCCCAATGTACCCCAAGACAACCCACCCAGGGGGCGCCTGGTTTTGACAGCATAGCTCTTTGAAAGTGTAAGCATGCCGTGCGTTGGATAATTAGCACGTTAATCTGAATATTCAAACCATAAATGGCAACACTCAGTATGCCATGGCTGCCTAATCAGTGATTAGCCAGTCATTTGGGCCGCGTTGAGCCGGTTGTTCTGTTACCACGCTCCGCCGCCGACTCATCAAACAAAACAGAATGCGGCAATGGTAGGCTGTGCCCATTGCCTAAGACGATGCAGCTAAGGAAATAATTGGTGCGTCCGGTTCCTGTTATTTCCCGACAATCAATGCCGGAATAAGCATGTAGAAAGCTTTTGGAGAATATGTTTGGACACGGGTTCGAGTCCCGTCGCCTCCAC
>CALCIN010000010.1 GCA_937961055.1 uncultured Chitinophagaceae bacterium
GCTCTTCCGATCTGCCATTGAACACAATGTGATACCGGCCGGTAGCATCGCTCATGGGCTGGTTGGCCGTTTCCGAGAGGTCTATAATGGATAGTCTCCGGTGACCGAGACCTGCGGGACCATCACCATAATAACCAGTTGCATCGGGCCCCCGGTGCGCCATGGCGCGGGTCATTTTTTCAACGCACGCACTGATGACGGGAGCTTCTGTATCGTATTTTATAATGCCTGCTATTCCGCACATAATTCCTTTGGTTGTATAATTGATAGTACATGCAGTGTGAAAATTTCATTCCACTGCCCGGGCGCCACTAACTGCCGGTGCAAGCAAGCACAGCAGTTTTTCGCATTGTACAAAGCATAGTTATTATTACTTTGCAGTAATTAGTATTTATGAAAATACCAAAAACTCTTCCGGAATTGCTGGGCATACTGTGTATATGCTCCATATTCGTGGACATGGCCATCAGAAGAGTATTGCCATTTGACTTTTATTTCTATTACCCTGTTTTCCTGCTGTTCCTTATCAGTATGTTTTCCACCCGGGGGCATATTGCGTTGCCGCCGCGATGGTTCACACTCGGATTCGGTCTCATCTGCGTTGCCTCCATTTTCAAACTGCTGGAAACCGGTCTGCTCGGTTTTGAATTCTGGAAGCAGGTATTTGGTATTGTCTTCTCCGCTATTGTTTATTATAATGTGCTGTACGTATTTGAATTTGACGTAAAACGCATCTTCAATTACTACCTCAAATTTGCCTATTGGGTAGCGTTGTTTGGCATCTTCGATAACATCCTGCACATTGCTGGTATTCACATTACCAAAACGATCGGTGAAGGATTTCAGTACCGTGCGCACTCCATCATGGGTGAACCCTTTTACCTGGCGCTGGCGCTTACTCCCGGCATAGCGTACTACATGTCTTATTTTAAACGCGCCTGGAGAGAGAAGAAAAGAGAATTTCTAGCCCTGTTGCTTTGCTACCTCATCACTTACTCGTCTATTGCCGTTGCCGGACTGGCGCTCAGCGTAGTGTTTGCGCTTTACCTGAACGATTTCTTTGATGTGCGGAAAAACCGCCTGGCGTTTGCGCCACTGCTGATCTTACCGCTGGTGCTGCTGATCAATTTCCTGATTGAAAATGTAGAACTGATCAATGCGCGCTTTAACGATACCACGGAGCTGTTTTTGTCTACCGAACTGCAAACGCGCGAGGCCGGCAATGTAAACTCCAGTACGTTTGCGCTATACAGCAATTATATCATTGCACGGGATTCTTTCCTGGAGGATCCGCTGTTCGGATCGGGCTTAGGTTCGCATCCGCTCATTTACAATGCCACCTTCCTGGAATACTTCCCCCGTTCATTCCTCGACAAGTACGGCGCGCAAAATCAGCAGGACGCCAACTCCAAGTTCCTGCGGCTGATGTCGGAGACGGGGTTAACAGGACTGGTGCTGTTTATGACTGCCTTCCTTGGTTTTTTTGCACCCAAGAAAAGAGTGACTACTGAACCACTCAAAGAACTTGCCGCCATCAACTACGCCATTTTTATTTACATATTGTTGTGCCTGATCCGTAACGGCAACTATATCAACGTTGGCTTTCTGCTTTTCTTCTTTATGTACTACGTAACGTGGAAAGTGATCCGCCGCCATGGGGCTAGGCCTTCAGCAGCGTTTCAGCCCACGTACGAGGCGTAATGGTTTGTCCAAGCACATGACTGGCCATACTCATTTGCACCAGTTGCTCCTGCGTTAACCGGCTGATGGCGTCAAAACACTGTATGATGCTGTCAGCATTTGCAGGATCAAAACGGAGGCCATTTGCTGTTGACAGAAACCGGCTGGCCGCCCCAACCCTGTTGCTCAACAGCAATGGATAACCGGCCACTGCAAATTCATGTACGGCCACTGCCCAGGGTTCATCCAGGCTGGGCAGTATGAATATGCCCGTCTGACCCACTACCTCTTCCCATTGGTTTTTCTGCACAAAGCCCAGGTGCCGAATGGCAGGATGTTGCACCCGGTCTTCAAATTGCTCACCGGTGCCGGCACACCATAGTTCCCAGTCGGTATTGCTTTGTTCCTTCCATTGTATAAACGCTTTCCAGAGCGTCTGGTAATTTTTGGAAGGAATGTAGCGTGCCACGCAGAGGAACCGATGCGGAAAGGCGCGCTCCTTCTCCAAACGGAATTTATGATACAGGCTATCGTACCGCTCCAGGTCGCAGCAGTAAAAATTGGTCATGATACTGTTGGTATCATACCCTATTTTCTTTGCGTATTGGGTTTGCGGCGCGCCCGGCACCCATACCTTTTTGAAAATTTTTTTCAGATATACTCTCGAAACAATCCGAAGCAGTTGCTGTTTCATAGTGCCGCGCCAGTGATTGTCGAGCGCAAGTATATTGATGGCCTTACGGCGGTACTGATGGCAAATCTTTACATACCATTTGTTCACCCATCCGCAGCACAGGATCTTATCGGGTTGAAATGCTTCCACGCGGGCCAGCATGGCTTCGTATGTGGGAAATTCCTTGTTGCAGATAAACTCCCCGATGCCTCCAAAATCGAAAGCGAATGGCGCTTCCGGATTTACCGGGTAATGAATAACCAGCAAGTGAATAGCCGGGTCAGTATTTTTCAATGCCTTCAGGCAGGCAATGGTATAATCGGCCAGCTCAGTATATAAAATGGCGATCCGCATTCAATAGCTTCTTTGATAGGGAACCGTGCCGGCGTGCTTAGCTTACCGGCACCTTTTGCGTTTCATTTTCCGGCAATGCCGTTTTAGCATCGTTGCCCGAAATGATCAGCGTATGTTTTTTCTTAATATCGAGGAACCGTTTTTCGAAGAACCGGTACGATACGTATGCCGTCACTATGGTGATGCTAAACGTAAGCAGGTAGTACAAAATATTGAACAGTGCAGCATTTTCTTTGGGAAGATTCGTTTGCCGCAGCAGGTTCAGTGAAATACCTATCGCCAGCGGGTGAAGCAGGTACAAACCATATGAAATGTTACCGAGCGTGTAAAGCGGTTTGTTTTCCAGCTTCACAAAACTGTTTTCGTTGGCGGTGGAATTGATAATGATCACCAGGAAACAAAGCGCCAGCGCAATGTGGTGTATTTCATACAGGTAAGGCACTATGTAAAAGATCACCGGCACCATTGTTAGCGCCGCCATCCCCAGGCCATTGCTCTTGATCCGGTCAATAACCCGGTGCTTGTTGAAAACCAGTAACGCTCCCAATCCGCCAATGCCCATACACTCCATACGCGTGGCCACAAAAAAGTCTTTAATACCGGTAAACGTGTTCAGGTCTACGGTAAAGAATTTTGAATACAGAAACAGCAATACTTTGATGCCGATAAAAAACAGGATAAACAGCACAATGCTTCTATACCCTTTCTGCAGGAAAAGGATCAGCAAAGGCCAGAGGATATAAAACTGTTCTTCCACCCCTATGGACCATGCCGGCGCCGCATAGGGAATTTCACCGTATATGGGCAACGCCACATTGGGCATCAATCCCAGGCAAAAAAGGAATTTCTGCCAGAAGTTGTGATATAACGTTTCGCTATACCCGTAAATATCAAATAGTGGAATATGCGGAATCAGCAGGAAGCAGGTTAAAATAACCAGGTAATACAATGGCCATATCCTGAGAATGCGCCTGATGTAAAACTTTTTGATGTTGATGGTGCCGAAATACTTCTTTTCATTCAGCAGCAGCGTAGTGATCAGAAACCCACTGAGTACAAAAAAGAAATCCACGCCGGCGGCGCCCAGTTCAAATATCAGCGGGTGCTTCCAGATATGCGCAATACCTACGCGATTTTTATAGAGTTCCAGGTGACAGACTATAACGGCTGCAGCTGCAAAAAACCGGAATGCGTGCAGGTTTTTCAGGTAAATTTTAGGTGGCATGTAACGATAACAATTTAGGGGAGTGGTTTTTACTTGCGACCCTCCAGGCAAATAGCGTTCCTGAAACGATCAGGGATATCAATTTTATCAATGTCCTCAATAGCGCTCTCACCCCATGCTTTAGGAGTGATGTCTTTAAAGCCGGCCATTTCCAGCTGGTACCGGAGCGCATCCGCATCGTACATGAAGTGGTGATTGTTTTTTCTTTTGAAATAAAATTTGATCATTCCGGTTAGGGTTTTCGGAATAGGTATTTCAAAGAAATAGGTATCGTGCAAAAACTTTCTGGCAGCCATTTCCGGTTTGGTTGATTTGGCTTCCATGTAATGCTGTATAATGACATACAGGTCCGGCTCAATAATGCGGATGACGCCACCCGGTTTCATCACGCGGTAACATTCCTTAAACACCATGCTGCCCTCTTCCCAGGTAAGATGCTCCAGCGTGTGGGAGCTATAGACGGCATCTACGGAATTATCAGCATAGGGGAACCGGCGTGTAATGTCCATCCATGTTACATTGGATGCCCATTGGCTGTTGGGAAGCAGGCCCCAGGAGGCCGGTATAAGGGCATGCAGTATTTTGTTCAATACAGGTCGCCGGGCAAGTTTGGCGCCAAAAGAACTATCTATGTTGACCCATCCCTGCGGACATTGTAATCCACATCCCAGGTTCAATCGTAAAGGGTTTTGCTCATTCATATTCGGGGTTATTAAAGTCTGATCTACTGAACGGGTTTCGTAGGGTTTGTGATGTTGCTGCTATGGTCCCGTTTTATGTCAAAAGTATTTATTTTGTTTTGGTGCAGGGATTTGTGCTTATTGAGCAGCAAAATTGCCTGCAGTTGTGATCAGGTATTTATCTACTTCCACTATTGCTTCCGGCGTGTTGAGCTGCACGGTAAACATAATGCCCGTGTCTTCTTTGCAGAATAGCTGCAGGTTTTTAACCTGGTACCATTGCCACTGGCTGCCTGTAACATGGATATTGCCACGCTTGCTATCCTCTGCAGCAAGTGTTGTTGTAAGCGTAGCCCTGTTGCCTTTACGCAACCTTGCCCTTACATACACATAATATTCACCCGGTTCCCTGGTAGTGAATTTGTAGGCAGGCTGCTGCTCCGTATTGTTAAATACATACCAGGCCAGGTTGGATGTGAGATCAATGACATTGCCCACTTTCAGTTCGCTGCCGATGGCCTGCTTTGAGGCATCTTTATCCGGCAACTCCGCTTCCAGTTCGCCCTGCTTTGACCAATACCAGGGATGCGTATTTTCATGCCAGCCATCCAGCTGGTAAAAAACCGGTTTTGCGCCCGATTCATCCAGCACGTACATGCTGCCCTGTCTCCTGATCTTTAGCCGGATTTGTTTTCCTTCAAGCGTAAAGGAAGTTATGGTGCTGTCCGGCACGTTGCCTTTTACGTTGGAATTGGGTTGTATGCTGCCGTATATCAGATACTTTTTGCCGAGCTTGCGGACCAGTATCAATTCATTCTGCGCTTTGCCCGCAAAGCGGAACTGGTACAGTTTATCGTTGGGATTGGGAATGGCCGGGTTCAGCAATTCACCGTCTGTAATAAATGCTTTCACATGCGAAGCAATTGCCTGTGCATAGGCAGGCATAGCTATCTGATATGCATAACCGCGCGGATCATTGGGACCGGCTCCATCGGGCCATTTACCTCCGGCGCCTGTAACATTGAAGTAGCCTACGTAAAAGAAATCGGCGCCCAGCATCACCATGGCTTTCAGCAATGCCAGCCATTGTGCAGGACGAATATTGTTCTGCTCTGGCCCCCATCCTGCCGACACAAAAGGACTGAACAACTTATCGCCCAGTGCCATCTCTGTAACCCTTCCTGCCGCTACTGGTCCAAATCCGCTGTTGCCGCCTCTGGCAGTATGCCAGTTATCCGGATAACGCGGATAGAAATCGGGCGTGGGAAGCGCCGAATTTTTTTTCCAGCGGTTCAGCATTCTCCTTTGCGCATAGGCAGGCCAGTATTCGGGATGAAAGGCGGATACGTTATAAAATGAGAAATGAATGTTGTTTGAGTCCAAACCTTTTAATATGGTAACGCGATAAGTGGAATCGAGCCGGTATTGAAAGCGTCCGCTATATCCTGATTCGGATAGTCCGGATTTTTTATAATCGGCCAACACGCGTGAATCCAGTTTCAACAAATCGAGCGGACGAATATGACCAAAATGCTCTCCGTTTTCATTGATGATGGAAGGTGGTTTAGGTACATATTTCAGCAACTGGTCCAGGTAAAAACGGCTGGTAGCGCCGTCTTTTACAATAATATCCAGCGGCATCAGGGGTGAAAGGTATTTATGTCCTTTATACACTACCGGTTTGCCGCTGGCATCGCGCATATAGTAGCGCGTGGGAAGATCTTTGGCAGATACAAAGGCAGTGTTTCTGTCGAATCCTGCATGCACCGGCTTTCCCTGCACCTGCATCAGGATGGCTGACCAGGGGTATTGCGGATGTTTGTTGATAAAATTTACCAGCGCACCATATACACTGTTCTTGTTGGTGTATTCTTTTTGCGCCTGGGCGGCAGGCATGCGCAACACCGGCAAGTCAATATAGTAATTCCAGTTGTCTGCCATTTCCTTCGACAGCTGAACGGCCCGTTCGGGCTGCACTTTGCCAAAACCTTTGCCGCCGCGCCCCGGCAGTTCCCGGTGGAGGTACATAATGTCCATCCAGTTCACATGCCGGCTCATGGTGACGCCGGTTTTGTAACGCGGCAGGGGAAATGCTTTTAACTGATCAAGCGCCTGCACGGTGTAATCCGGATAACCCGGCGCAAATTCCAGCGGATCGTATACTTCCTTCGTTGTAGTGGCTGTTCTTGCCGTGGACGTATTCCTGGCACCCTGCCGCACGCGGAAACTATAATTGTTGCGGCTCCGCACTTCACTGGCATGTTGTGCAATCAAGGCAGCAGGTAATACCTTGTCGTAGATAGCCAGTTCATCAATCTGGTCAGTATTGCGGAAGCCGTCATTGGCACCAAATGCAAAAGGAACATTCTTTGAAATAGTAGTGGAAAAACCGGGGAGCAGTTCTCCATCAACCCATACTTCTTTTTTGCCCGTAACCGTGCTGGCAGTAAACGCCAGGTGGTGCCATTCACCGTCTGTTAAATAGCTATACGACTGCTTACCTGAACCATCCAGCTTGATTACCAATTCTTCCGATACAACCTTACCATTCCTGGTGATCGAAGTGCGAAACTGGATAGCTGCATAATAAAAACGGATAGACAGGTACTGGTGCGCATAGGTCATGAAGAACAGTGCATCGCCCTTGAAGGCAAATTCTATGGTGAACTGGTTTTTGACTTTGTTTTTGAAAGCATTGGTAGAAATCAGGCAATCCTTATTCTGCAGGTCTGCGCCTTTGCCGATACCTTCCACCAGGGAGTAATCGCATTGCTTGTTAGTAGGCAATACCTTGCCGGTGATAACATCTTTGGCAGCTTCCCTGCCATCGAAGTTCCAGTACAAAAAGGGTTTAACCTCCTGGCCGGCAGCGGTACACCAGCCCGTCAACACTGCCACAAAGAATAAAAGCGATTTCATCATGGTGAAGTCTTCTAAACGCTACGGATATGTACCTTATTTCAGACGCCTGCAAGAAAGTGCTACCGTGCGGAAAGCCGCTGTAAGGTTTCTACTGTCAGCTTACCCACACTATTCCAGGTAAACTTGTTTTTTATCAATTCCAGCGCTTTGGCGGATTTTATCTGTAACCGGTGATTGGGAATATGGATGGCGGCCTCCATCGCTTTTTTGAGCGATTGGTAAGAGGCAGGCTCGATCAGCCAGCCGGTGTCCTCATTCACCATCAAACTCACTGCCCCCACATTGCTGGCAATGGCCGGACATCCCCTCGACATGGCTTCGAGGATCACATTGGGCATCCCTTCACTGTAGCTGGGACAAACCAAAACATGCGCAGCGTCCAGCAACTGCACAATAGCTTCCCTGGTTTTCAGTACGCCGTGATAGGTTACACGAGGATCTTTTAGCTGAAGCGCTTCGCCAATAGCGCCTACAAAATGAAATTCAAAATCAAAGGTGCGCAGTAATTCCTGCACTACGCCGGTCAGTTCCTGGATGCCTTTGCGCCGTTCGTAGCGACCAACGAAGATGAATTTCCGTCGCCCTGATTTTGGTAAAAGCTGCTGAGTAATCCAGCTGTCATCAACCGCGCCGGGGATTTCGATGATCTTTTGCCTGGCCACACCCAGTTGCACCGCATAGCTGGTGATGGCTCCTCCGTAAGAGAACACGTAATCGGCCTTTCTGTTGATGTACCGGAATGGCCGGTACAGCATCCTGGCATTCATACGCTCTTTCCAGTTGGCCTGCCGCTGCACAAATTCATACCCATGTATGTTGATGCCAATGGGCGGGAAATCCTTTTTTTTATGGCGCAACGCATACCAGCCGGTAAGTCCTTTTGCATATACAAAGTCAACCTGTTCTCCTGAAGCTTCCAGCGTTTTCCATGCATTGCGTGCATACTGATAAGATTCATACACGTAATGTCCCGGGAAGCGATGCGTGCGCGGTTTGTTTACTTCCATCCATCTGATATGCGCCCATTCCTGTTGGGTGAACAAATCTTTCAGTGTTTGCCGCGACTGCTCATCCATTTGCGGATGCAACAGCACTACATCCACGGCATGCGCGGCCAGCGCTTTGCAAAGCATATACGAGTGCCTTTGCATACCGCCGATTACAAAAGGCCATATCCCATCTGTTAATAATGCTACTTTCACGAGGAGACTGCTTAGGAACTATCGTACCAATAATTTTTTGAAAAGGCCGTTGATCTTACGTTTAATGCCCAGCCGGTATAACAGGCGATAGATTTTCAGTATCCACTTGTCCGGCGTATTCAGCAATGCCACAGCACCGGGGCTGTTCAATACGGTGTCGTACAACTCACGTTCAACTTTGTCGTCTATGCGTTTGGTGGCATAATTGTATAGCGGCATCTGCAATGCTGTAATGAGTGAGCCCTTCAGGTATTTGCATTTCTTTTCCAATGAATTTGCTTTCAGCAGAGGAACCGTTTTGTTCACATAATCCAATTGTCCCCGTACATAATTCCTTACAAAATCAGCATAGCTGACGATGATGCGGTTTTCGGCAATCCGGTAATAACAGTCTGCGGCCATATCAGGAAAGCGGTGAATAACCGGTTTGCAAACCAGCAGCACCCTGGTGTGCAGGTCAACATCCTGTAACCGGATCAAAGATTCATCAAAGCCGTTTACCTGTTCAATGATTGCGCGCTTCCAGATGGGCGAAGAAATGTTCCAGGGTAAATCATGCATCAGGAACCTATGCAGGTAGTTGGCTTCCGGTGGTATCCAGAACGATTTGCTGTCGCCAATTTTTTCATAAAAAGTCCCGGTCTTGAACAGGCAAACGTCGGCCTTGGTTTGTTCCATCGCTTCCACGCGCTGCTGCAGGCAGAAGGGCATCATTAAATCATCTGAATCGAGGAACACCAGGTATTTACCGGTAGCTTTTTCAATGCCTATGTTGCGACAGGTGTTGCCGCCTTTGGGTTCGCGGTGCCGGGAAAACAGTTTTACCCGTTGATCTCTGGCTGCGTAGGATTGTACAACGGCCAGCGAATTATCAGTAGACCCGTCATCTACCACCATTAATTCAACATCCTCCAGTGTCTGATACAATACGGATTCTATAGCGTCACCAATAAATGCGCCTTTATTGTAGTTGGCCATTATTACACTAACCAATGCCATTCAGAACAATTGTTAATCAATAAAAGCTTCTTATCACCCGGCTGTCTTACCTGCCCCCGCCAGCAAACAGCCGGTGCAGGCGGAGGTAAAAAGGTAGTCCAAAAAAACGGATGAGCCATCGTTTGACGGGGTTCATTCCATAATAAGCGGCAGCATGCCAGTAAGGTTGTATGCTGTTCTTATAGAGCTGTTGAGCAGTGTTGCTGTCGTACCTGCCGAGCAGAATCACCGTAGCCATCAGAAAGTCGTAGAACTGCGGCGTCAGCCTGTTGAACGCTTCGGGATTGATGGTTTTCAGTCGCTCCAGGTAGTTCAATCGCACCTCCAGGTATCGCTTCCACCGCACAGCAGGATTGGATTGTGATATTTGTCCTGCAGGCCTTTCGCGGATCAACGTCAGCGGCGTATTATCTGTAATAAATGTTTCGCCGGCAAGCACCAGGCGGAGCATCAGTTCTGTTTCCTGCGAACTTTTGATTGTTTCATTCCAACTGCCCACCTTTTTCAGATTTTCCACCGACCAGAGATTGGCAGAGGTAATACCTGCCTGGTTGATGAAAGGAGCCAGGTAAGGGTCCGGACAAAGTTGCCGTTGAATGGTCTCCTTTCCGCTGGTATCAACTTTTTTACTGGCTGCTGCAATGAAGGCGGGCCGGCTGTTGCAGGAACCAAGCAAGGCTGCCTGGTGCGCCAGTTTATTTTCCAGCAACACATCATCGGCATCCAGGAACTGCGCCCATTGTCCTTTAGCCAGTTGCAATCCCTTGTTGCGGGCTGCATTGGCGCCCGGCGTGATTTCACGGTCAATGGTGATCAGGCTGCCATACTGCTGTTGCAGTTGTTGCAACCGTTGCCAGGTATTGTCGGTGGAATTGTTGTCAATGCAAATGATTTCGATGTCCCCGTACGTTTGCCGTGCAACAGATGCTACCGCATCCGCAACGTAATCCTCAACATTGTAACACGGTATTATAACAGACACAGTCATGCGGTGGAATAAATAGTCTAATACAGCGAAATTGGAGTTTTATCAGGGCCGGTCGGGAATAGAGTCAGCAGAGCAATAGGCCAGTAAACTAACTATGAGGAACGATGTGCGGGAACAATGTCAAAAGTACTAACTCTGAAAAAGGTTTAATAGTTTTTCCTTGTAATAGGATGTAGACAACCCATGCGAACGGTTGGTATAGTAAATGGGGATATTAAGGTGTTCACCGGTAATTTTTTTTCCGCGGTAATCTTCTCCCAGGAAACGCACGTCGATTTTTCGGGTTTGTAGTATATGGAGCAATTCTTCCTCAGAATTATAGATCAATATCTCATCCACATATTTACAACTTTCAAGGATCAGTTTACGCTCGTCAATTGTGTACAGGGGAGGTTTTTTCCCGGGATTGATATCGTTTGAGATATTTTGTGCACGGTTTAAAGCTACAATAAGGTAATCACAATGTTCCTTGCATTCGCGTAACATAAGGACGTGTCCTGCATGAAACATATCAAATACACCGCAGGCAAACCCTATTTTTTTTATTTCCATATCGCTCGTTATGCAATTAATCAGATCAATGGTGATTTCGGGAATTGCAGCCCACCAAACCTATTCCCGTTTTCCATACTTCATTATTCTTTTGCAGACAGAAAACTGTCGAGATCATGGATCGGTTCCCATCCAAGAACATTCCTGGCTTTGCTGATATCAGCAAAGGTAATTTCTGCTTCTCCTTCCCTTTTCGGAATAAATTCATAAGAAGGTGAAATTTTTTTGGCAAGTTCGAGAATGCTCAGTGTTGATCCGAAACCAATATTAAAAGCAGTATTCAGTTTTCCGGGGTGAATGGCAGCGAGATAGTTAGCCCTTGCCAGATCATATACATGCACAAAATCCCTTTTCTGCAAACCGTCGCCGGTAATGAGCAGTGGCAGATTATTATCTCTCCTGTATTTAAAAATCCCTACTACACTGCTGTAAGCGTTGAACTTGTTTTCGGGGTTAAAACTTCTGGGTCCATATGGATTAAAATACCGCAGATTTACATAGTCAAGCGGATAACGTGTAGACAGCAATTCAAGATATTTTTCCACTTCATACTTTTGGAATGCATACGGGCTGAGGCATTTCACCGGTTCCTCTTCAGTGGTGGGAATTTGTTCTGGTGTGCCATATATTGCGCTGGAACTGCTGTTAACAAAACGGGGGAAATAGTTTTCATTAATCATTAACTGGATCAGGTGCGCTGTAGCAACGAGATTCTCATTAATATGTTCCACTACCTGATCAAAACTTGGTTGTATTCGGGGTAAAGCTGCCAAATGGAAAATGACATGATATCCTTTCAAGGATTGCAGTTCCCTTACGTTCTGCTGCCTGAAATTAAATCGGCTATCATTCAATCTGTGCTCAATGTTCCTTTTTCTTCCGGTACTTAAATTGTCAACCCCTTCAATTTCCCAATCTGTATTGTCCAATAAGAAGTCAAGCAGATTTGATCCAATAAATCCAGCAACGCCTGTAATTAATACTTTCATATACAATATTAAACATTAGCAACTGTATCCAGAATAATATGTAAGATCACCTGGTGATAACATTCTACAATACCGTAGTTTTTTACGGGAATATGAAAATTTATATTGCCCGAACCAGAAAGTGGGTTGCCTTTTTCGAATCCGCTCAGGGTAATAACAAAGGCAGCCTTTTCTTTCGCAACCTGCACTGCATTGAGGATATTAGGCGATTTCCCTGAGCTACTGATGGCCACCAGCATATCACCAGGCTCCATATGGAGCTTTAGCCATTCCGCCATTGCGTGTTCATAGCCATAGTCGTTTGCATAGCAAGTGATAAGCGAGGCATCTGAGAATGCGAAGGTTTTTTTTCTGGCAATTTTGCCAAAGTCCTCCATCATATGGCTGCAAATGCTGTTTGACCCTCCATTGCCAATGAAAAATATTCTGCTAACTGATTGCACTTTCTTTACAGCTTCGTTGAGCTGGGCAATAAATTGTTCGTTATTAAAATAGGAGGCAAAAGCCTCTTTATACATACTGAGCTGCATGTTTGAGAAGTTGTTCTTTATTGACTGATTTTTCATTGCACAACCAGGTGGTAGACAAACTTGCTGCCAAAGAAGGTACTAACAACAGGTCATCAAGTTGTTCCTTGAGATGAGAGGCAAGGGAAGCAAATGCAAAGAACGCGTCGCCGGCGCCAATGGTATCTACTACTTCACAGGGAAATGACTTCCTGAACTTCAGGTTATTTTCATCTGCATACCATGCGCCGGCTTTACCTACCGTGATAAATACATCCCGCGCACATAGTTCGTAGTTGTATATTTCCCGAATGATGGTTTCATTTAGTTGAGAGATTCGTTTATTGATTTGCAGACTCGCTTCTCTCAGGTCTATACAGGCGCTTTTTTTCTGATGTTTCTTCCACTTTGAAATCCGGTTAAAACCAAAATTATTGGAATTTGTCTGGCACATCAGGTGAAATTCCCCCGATATCTCAAGCTGGTCGCAGAAACCGTGGCCAAAATCTGCAACGATCACTACGTCGTAATCTTTACAATTCACCTTAATGGAACGAAATCCATTTTTATTGAAACGATTGATCTCCACGTGTTTTTTGTGGTCGTTAACGTCTATATATCTTGTCTTGACAATTTCCTCATGCTGATTGGTTATAATTTCCACTTTTTTCACGAAGTCTTTCAGATGGTTGGCAATGGCCGAAGCACCTCCCTGCTGCCTGAGCGGCTGCCCTTCCAATTTGAAAACTGGACATAACGACTTCATTGACTGCCCTTCATAAGAAACTTCAATGAACTCATCAATAATAGTTTCTCCAACTACCAGCACCTTCAAACTGCTAACCGACTCTATAAATTGGCTTACATGTTCAAGCATCAGATTTTTCTTTTTCCGGTACAAATAAAAACAAAATGATAGTGATTGTCTTTGTAAAATGTTGATATGATCTGGTCTATCTGGCCAAACGTGTAAATATTAGCGTAATACTTTTTGCAGAACTGTAACAACTCGTTAAAGTCAAGTTCACGAATGTGTTCTTTCCTTCTGTTCTCGGTAGGGGGCGGCACTATTTTGCGTACTGTAGAGATAAATAATGTTCCATTGTCGGTAGTAAGTTCATGAAGCGTTTTCATCAGGTCCCACTGGGTTGCTTCATCTACGTGTTCAATAACTTCAAAACAGGTGATGATATCATACTTCCGTTTTTTAATAACATTAATGTCCTGGATTACTTCAATGTCTTTAGGCGTATAGTTATCCGGGTAAATATCGTAAGAGGTAACATCTTTAAATTTTTCCTTCAGTACTTTGGAACCATAGCCGGACCCACAGCCAAAGTCGAGAACAGCAAGATTGCTGTCGTTGATTGTCCTGTTTACAAAATTGTACCTGGCCAGACTGACCAGTACGTCCATTGAACCCAGGGTATAGTTTACTTCTAATCGCTTCATGCAAATTTGTTTTTTAGGTAATTCTCTATTTCGCCATAACTGAAGGCAAAATTTAGTTCTCTGTTTCTATGAAGGTTTTGTTTGAATCGTATAGTGTCGCCAATGCCTTTAATGGGCTGTTCGCCATTATAAATTACCAGCACATCTATGTCAAAATAATCGCCCAGATACACCACACCTGAGTGTTGCGTAATGATTAACTGACTGTTTGCACATTTTTCCAACACTATCCTGTTATCGGCTGTAATGCAAACTTCTACCTTGTCCTGAGGTGCTATAGCGACAGATTGCGCCGGATGTCCGATAACATACACCATATCCACATAAGGTTTTACCAGGTCAATCACTTTTTGATAATCCCAGGGACCGCCATTGTTCGGAGTAACTTTCGCACCCTTACTACGAGGGAAAACTGACACAGCCTTAATATTCCTGTCACTCTGATACACCGATTTGAGATTATACACATGGCAGTTGCTTTTATTGAGAAAATTCCGGTGAATAAAAAAGTAGTAATAAGCATTGCCTATGTTCCAGAAAGGATAAAAAGAACTGCGCCCTTCCTTTTCAAACCTCATTATTTCCTTTTGAACATCATCGGGCGGTTGAACTTCATTACCTTTCGGCTGCACTTCATGAAAAAAGTCACGCAATGGCCGGTAGTCGTAAATGATTGAAGTTCCGGTGTTGTCTACCAAAATCGGCGCATGCAGCTCCATGCCGCAATAAACAATCTTCACTCCTTTCTTATGGAGGTACATCAGGAAAGGCGCCGTGTGCGCCAACATATGTCCAAACTCCCCTTTAAACGGACCGTAATAACATTTTCTTATAATAATTGTAAATAATAGTTTCAGGTAGGTCAGTAAAAAGTATAAGTAAATCTTTGTCCGGAATTTAAGCCAGGCAATCCCCTTCAGGTTGTTCTTTCTGATGTAGGCACTTACATCAGAAATCTCCTCCACGCCAAGCAGTCCCTTATAATTTCCGTTTTTGTTTTGCATAGATTGCTTGCGAAAATGATGTTACCATCCTTCTTTATACGCCCTCAGCCTCCCTATGAACAATTTCCATAACGGCCAGCGTACCTGCGGCAGCCCGTATAACTCCCTTGCCTTACCGATCTCCAGTAGCATGTCCAATGAGTTGTCGAGGCCTTTAATTGATTTCCTGTTCACCGACCATGCACCGAAACCAGACAAATAGCTGATATAACTACTTACAAATGCTTTTTCGGTGATGGCTGCTCTTGAAGTAATGGAAAATGGCGACAGTATCCGCATGTAGAGTGGCTCATTACCATCGGTACTGATACAATGCTTCCCACTATAGTAAGTATGCCAGGTGGCACTATGGTCTGTACACAGCAGGTATTCTTTCTTCTCCTTCCAGGGTATTTTATACGCTGCGTGCTCTATTTTGTGCACAATTGTATTGGGATACCAGTTACGTTTTTGCATGCTGATTCTAGCTGAACAGATTTCATAAAAGGTATGCCTGGCGTCGTACAGGCAGTCGAAATTCTTTTCTGCGTGTGCCGCAAGTACAGTTTCAGAAATTACATCATCATCATCAAGCCGGATAACATATGGCGGCGGGCCTTGCATTTTTAACGCATAGTCGAGTCCAAGCCTGATTTTGTCAGCTTTGGGCAGCAGATCTTCTTCCAGATATACAAACCGTTCGTCTCGCTCACCGCTATCCCGTTTACCTATTATTAAAGCTGTCCAGGATGTCTCCCGCTGGTTGATTAACGACTGCCTGCAAATTTTCCACAGCGCCTTGCGGAATGCATTGTCATACTTTTCAGGAGTGCGGGGTATGATAAAGCAATATCTGCTCATTGCATAAAAAAACTAAGCTCACTTGCGGAATTATTCTCTCATTTGCAAAGCTTCGTAACTATGCTCTCCAATAATCCGTCCTGCCTCAAACTCCACAATCCGGTCACAATGTTTAAGCGTTGTTATCCGATGGGCAATAATGATTATTGTTAATGACTTATTCTTTTCCGATAAATATTTTATGGAACTGGTAATTTCTAATTCAGTAGCGGTATCAAGAGAAGATGTAGCTTCATCGAGAAAAAGTATTTCCGCATCGTTATATAATGCCCGGGCTATTCCTATGCGCTGTTTTTGTCCACCAGATAGCCTGCTTCCCCTTTCTCCTATAAAGGTGTTAACACCCATTGGCAGAGAATCGACAAAAGGTTTTAAGCTGGCCAGTTCAATCACTCTGTTCAACCTTTCAAAATCAATATCTTTGCCATCCTCGCAAAATGCAATGTTTTCAGCAAGGGTAGCGTCCATAATAAACACCTCCTGAGGCACATAACCGATAATATTCCTCCACTGATATATGTTTTGTTCAGTTAATTGAACATTATCTACGTATATGGCCCCTTGTTGAGGTGTATAAAATCCAAGCAGCAGGTTAAGCAGGGTTGATTTTCCAGAGCCCGACTTCCCGATAATGCCCAGTTTCTCTCCTTTGTTTATGCAGAGCGAAATATCATTTAATACCTGATGGGTCCCATTAAAGGAGAAATGTAAATTCTGTAGCACTATTTTGTCAACGAACCGCATTCGTGCACTGTCATCAGCATGTTTTTGTCCGTATGTTGCAGTAACAGCCTGTTCTATTACCTCCAGCGTATGCTGGTGGTTTTTAATATTCATCAGAAAAACCATGATACGGTTAATGCTTGGCAGCACCCTGTAGGCAGCTATGCCAAACACCCCTAACAACATGCTCAAACCTGACAAGTTCTCACCGAAATATATATTAACAGCAATAATTAATACCAAACTAATTATAACCGCAATTTCAATTACTTTCAAAGGCATTAACAGATATACCTGGTTTTTTATTTGCAGTCCACTCATTTTGCTCAAAAGATCTTTGTACTTTTCCTGCAGCCATGATGCCTTATTCTTAATCTGCACATCCACATATCCGTAGAAGGATTCATAAAGTGTTTTGTTTTGAAGTACTGCGGTCTGATTGATTTGCTTTCCCAGAATACCGGTCTTGGTGCGCATGAACCGAAAAAACAAGAAGAAGGCAGGTAAAATTACCACAACTAACAGCAAAACGGTCCTTGGATCATACCACATGATGCCAGTCATCACAAACATTACAATGAAAAGCTCGTTGATAACACCTAACGCTGCCACTACTACGTTTTGTGAAAACAGCAGACAAATCGAGTTAATATTATTTACTAATCGGTTTGCATTCTGATCCTTCAAAAATAATAACCCTCTGTCATAGTAATTTTTATACAGGTTCAACGCAAAATAACGATAGAGAGAAAATGAAAACCGGAACTGTATTGAACTCAGGAAAAGGCTGAACAGGTTTTTGGCAATCATTAAGACAACTACTACCGAGCACAGGAATAAGATGAAAGTGTTATTGCTGGAAAAATTCAGTTTGTGGAAGAGCCATTGTAATACCTCGCTATTCTTTATCTTGTCTTCGTCTATAATTACCATAAAAAGAGGAATCAACGAAGCAAGTCCCAGCAAATCGACCAGCGAGTTAACGATTACGGCAATAATTGTAATTGCAGCTCTCACCTTTAGTGCTGGTGGTATAACTCTCTTCAGGAATCTGAGGGTATTCAGTAACAGCAAATTATTGGCGCGACCTTCTCTCATTAGATCTCTTGATTCCGTTTTATATAAAAAAGTTGAGGCGCGTTACCCGAGTCTTTTATTTTTTTTACGTTTAGAAAACCACGTTTTAGACTGTCCGTTTTCAAAGTAGCCGGAATCCGCTCCATACCCATAACCGTATCCGTACATGCCTGCGCCATATCCGTAATAACCTTGTGCCCCATGAGTAACAACATCATTTACCAACAATGCCAGATTAGGCAGTTTCTTCTGGTGGTAAAGCTCGTTAATATAATTCAACTGCTTTTTGTATGTGTACCGCTGCCTAACTACATACAACGTCATGTCAGCATATTTCCCAAGTGTTATTGAATCACTCACCAGCCCTACCGGTGCGGTGTCAACAATAATTGCATCAAACTCCTTTCTCAACCAGTCAAACAATGCACCAATTTTTGATGTGAGGAGTATTTCAGCAGGATTGGGAGGAATGGGTCCACATGGTATAACATACAGATTTTCTACCTGCTGTACCGGCTTGGGCAGTTGCTCAAGTGAAGCTGCCCCTACCAGGTAATTCGATATACCTGACCCTTTTGGCAAGCCCAGCCCGGTCAAAATCTTGGGCCTGCGCATATCAAATTCCAGGATCACTGCACGCTTTCCAGTTATTGCCAGCGCAGCACCAAGATTGGTTGAAATAAATGATTTACCTTCTCCACTAAAGCTTGACGTAACCATGATAACAGGTTTGTCTGATTTTTCCCCTAGCATAAACTCCAGGTTGCTGCGCAGTATTCGCAACTGCTCCACAATAACCGTGCGCGTTTTTTGAGGAAATACCAATATCCCTTCTTCGTCACTATGGCCTACTTCCGCAATAATGGGTGCCTGAACGGCTTTAACTATATCGGCCTTTGTGGTTACTTTGTCGTTAAACAGGTCTATTATGTAAATAATAAGTATTGGTACCAGCAGGCCCAGGACAACGGCCATTGTGTGAACTCTGGTACGGTTGGGGCTAATCTGGTTGGCCGTATTGAGGGCTTCATCCACCACTCTCGCGTTGGCAATAGTAGAAGCCTGTGCAATGGCTGATTCTTCTTTTTTCTGTAATAGATACAGGTACAGATTTTGTTTTATTTCCTGCTGACGAGCACGTTCGCGACTCTGCTGCTCTTTACTTGGTATGGAAGCAATTTCTCCCTGCAGTTCCCTGTTTTGCCTTTCGAGCGTGTGGAGCGCCTGTTCATAAGCCTTTTTGATATTGGCAAGGCTGCGCAACAACTTTTGCCGGGCTTCTTCTATGTTTTTATCTAAATTTAATACATCGGGATTATTCAGCGTTGCACCGGTTTGCAACTGGTGATCCCTATCCATTACCAATTTATTATAGGTTTCCGTTAAGGCCAGCAGTGTAGGATCGGTAATGCCGAGCGTGGATGGCACCAGACTTTTTTGGTTTGCAGGATTGGACAAGTAGTCTTCGAGCAATCCAACCACCTGGAGTTGAATTTGTTGTTCGCGAATACTTTGAGCCATTTCCCCTGCACTGGAAAAGTATAACTGTGATTGCGCCTCGAGGTTGATCACTCCCTTGCTGCTACGGTACTGCTGCATCTCCCGTTCTACACTATCCAGCTGATGTTCTACCAAACCTAATCGGTCATCTATGAATGCCAGTATTTTGCGATTAATCTCATTCTTATCCTCCACTGCCGCCTTATTGTACTCATACATCAGCGTATTAACTACATCGGCCCCAAGATTTGCGTTTTCTGTAACATAGTTTAACTGCAACATGTTAGAGCGATCATCCACAGGTTTTACCTGTAATCCCACTCTGGTCAGCATGGCTGCCTGCTCAAGCGGACGCCATTGGTAAATGTAATCCTTATACGAAAAATCACTATAAATGCTCTCTTTGGGAAATATCTGTACTTTACCGGAAGGAACAGGGATAACTTCTCCGAACGTATACACTTTGGGGGATTCTCCCAATCTAAAATGCTGATGGTCTACAAACTGGATCTTCAGTTTGAAAGCCTGCCGGCCAGTAAAAGGAGGGACAAACTTTACAACAAATGGTGCGTCTTTATAAATATTGGTAGTCTTGACATTCCCTATCACATAGTACGACGATTGCAGATCCAAAGCCTTGACCACACGGGCCATCATTGATCGCGATTGCAGAATCTGAATCTCATTTTGCTTATTGATACCTTCCCTGAACAGCAAAAGATCTGAAAAAGCGTTCTCTCCTCCGGAACCTCCCCGGTTATTATCTGTACGAATGAGCATGGTGGCCGATACATTATACTTGGCAGGTGTATAACGCAAATACAGCCACGCGCCGAATAGCGCCAATGTCAGGCACAGCAAAAACAGCCATAAGTAATGCAAATACTTCAGCAACACTTCCTTTATGTTCAGTACCGGCACATTGGCAATTGCTTCGTACGGTATCGTTTCCTGTTTATGTGTGTAACTCATGAGAAGTTGACTTGTTAAAGATTTGTACCGCGATCCATCAGAACCTGGTTAATATAATTGTCAGGGTGGAAAGAATAGCCAGCCCAAGGGAAACCTGTCTTAACGTTGTCTGGTCCGAAGAAGATATTTTCCGCTTGTTCATCCCAACATACACTACATCATTCTGCTGCAGGTAGAAAAAAGGCGAGTCAAATATCTTTCCGGAATTAAAGTTTAGCATTCCTACTTCCACCTTATTGTTATTGTTGCGCACCACCATTATGCTGTCCCGCACTCCGTAGATGGTCATATCACCCGCCAAGCCGATGGCATCCAGGACTGTTACCCGTTCGTTCGGGATGGTATACGTGCCCGGTTTGTTTACCTCACCCAGCACTGTAACTTTGTAATTAAGCAACCGAACCGATACAATAGGAGAGTCAATATAGAACCGTAGTTTTTCTGTGAGTGTGTCGACAAGCTGTTGCTTCGTATAACCGGCCACCTGCAATCTGCCCAGGACAGGAAATACAATTTTACCGTCATTTTCTACAAGATAGCCCATTGGTCCCCCTCCTTCGCCGCTAGCGTTATCACCGGTAGGCGAAAAATTTGGCTGATTAAATCTTTTTACACTGCCTTCATGTGGAGTTACCACACCTACGTACAAGATATCACCAGGCTGAAATGACTGCTCAAATTGTGCTATGGACAAATTTTGCAGGCTATCTTTCAAATCCCTGAAATACAAACTTTGTCTTAAGATCTTCTTGTTCGTGCCACAGGAAGCCATCAGTATGGCCAATACGATCAAAAGTAACGTTGAGTGTCTGTGCATATTTGAGAATTGCAGGGGAGCGCCCGGATTGTATTCTTAATTAATTATTCAGTTTTCTGATCAGCCGCGCCGGATTGCCGGCATACATACCCTTTTCAACAATATCCTTTGTCACCACTGCTCCCGCCCCAATCACCACCCCATCACATACCGACACCGGCAGCAAAGTAGCATTGGAACCGATGGACACCCTGTTGCCGATCTGCGTGGTCTTCCACTTTGCCGGATCATTGGCAGGTCCCCCCGATTCAAATGTATCATTAATAAACATTACCCCATGACCGATAAAGCAATCTTCACCGATGGTGACGCCTTCACAAATAAAAGAGTGTGACTGTATGCGCGTTCTGTTGCCAACGCGCACACCGCGCTGGATCTCCACAAAAGGCCCGATGAACGCCTCATCGCCAATGGTGCATTCATACAGGTTTACCGGTTCCACCACTTTCACGCCACTGCCAAAGCGCACCTCCCGTATTTGTGCCTGTAACTTTACCGGTTCGTTCATAAACGCAAAGCTTCGCTATATATTTTCTCAATGATTTCTACTGTTTTCATAGCTTCCTCCGCACTGGTGGTCATAGCCGCCTCCTGCTGCAGCACGGCCACCACATTGTCGTAAACCTTGTCGTGGTTGCTCATGCTGCCCTGATAAGTGCCATAGTGGTTGGCTTTATTGCCCGCCGGCAGGTTTTCTATACGGTAACCGGCTATATCCTGGTATTCCAGTTCATTGAGGTATTGCCCACCGATCTTGACCGTACCCTTTTCGCCAAAAACGGTCAGGGAACCCTCCATATTCTTTCCGTGGCTGTTCACGGTATAATGTATGGATGCCAGCGCCCCGCTCTGCATTTCCAGCAGTACCACACCAGTATCTTCAAATTCAATGACTCCCTGGTGCCCAAAATTGCCCAACATGGCTTTCACCTGCTTTACATCACCGGCCAGCCAGTACAGGAGGTCTATAAAGTGACTGAACTGGGTAAAAAGCGTGCCACCATCCAATGCTTTGGTGCCTTTCCAACTGTTAAGGTAGTATTCGTGGTTGCGATTCCAGAAACAATTGAGCTGAAGGCTATAGACCCTGCCCAGTCTATTTTCGTCAAGCAATTGTTTGACTGCGGCCACCGGCGGGTTATACCTGTTTTGCTTTACAATAAATAATTGCCTGTTGGCCGCTGTTGCGGCATTGATCATTTCCCGGCAATCGGCCGTGCGGATGGCCATGGGCTTTTCGCACAAAACATGAAAACCGTTTTTCAGGGCCGCAATGCTATGCGCAGCGTGCAATCCGTTGGGGGTGCAAACGGCCACTACATCAGCTTGCCGGTATTGGAACAGTTCTTCTTCCGAATAACAGGCTACCGCATTGTACTGCGCTGCCAGCGCATCGGCCTTTTCCTTTACCACATCACAAACGGCCACCAGTTCGCCCCGCCGTACTATCTGTTCTGCATGGCGTTGGGCAATGCGGCCGCAACCCAATATGGCAAAGCGCAGCTTGTTCATTACTTGTCGAGCAGGGATACTTTCGACTTTTCAATATATGCTGTTAAGATAAAGCCGATGCTTTCTATAATTACCTCCACCCTGTTGTGGAGTACTCTTTTGATCACACCTTTTTTACCCATCAGGATGCCGCTTTCAACTACTACCTTACCGCCAGGCCTCATCTCCACCTGCTTCGCCTCTATATTTTCATACTCGTTCAGAAATCGCCGGATCGTTTCAATTTCCCCTTCCTTGATTATGGCAGGTTTACCCAGCCAGTACACGAAGTTTATCACCCCATTGGTCATTCTCACCGGCGTTTTTTCTTCTTCGCTGATGCGCACAAACACGTACGACTTAAACAGCGGTTCTTCCACCACCTTCATACGGTCGCTCCAGCGGCGGTGCACCTTATTGAGGGGACAATAGCTCTCTACCTGCTGTTCCTGCAGCAGCCGGTGAACTTTTTTTTCCCACCGGGGTTTGGTATATACGGCGTACCATTTTTTTGAAGCAGCCATGAGATATAGGATATCAGAAACGCGGGCGTTATCACTGCCAGAATTACCCGTTGACAAAAAGCAAATTCCGGAGAAAAGCGCTGCCAGAAACAAGCCTCACTGCAGGAGTCAGGGCATAGCTTCGCCACGTCAGTCACATGATTTTTTTGCAACTGATTCAGAATCAACGCTTCTTCGCTCCTACCCTTTCTGCACTTTATAATAAAAAAAAGGTATAAGTGAGTAACACGGGGTGTAGTACTCGCTTATACCCTTCCACTATAGGTTTGCCGTATCTGCTGTCAGTTCCTTCACGTTCTTCACAGGTATAATTAATGGTCATGGGAAAAACATGAAAGTTCCCGGTACGCGCAAAAATCGCTCCTGCTGCAAAAGACCGCAATTTTATACGTTGCCTGCAAATATAGGAGATTTTTGATCTGTAAAAGTCCACCGGTTAAAACTTAAATCATTATTTTTCAACAAAAAATGTGCTGCTCTCAGTCACATCAGCACCAAAATCAACTGCCGTGCATCAACGATTTTATTCACTGGATATTTTCCGGGGCGCCACAGTAGCCCTGATGATCCTGGTAAACAATCCGGGTAGCTGGTCGCATTTGTATGGCCCGCTGGCACATGCGCCCTGGCATGGATGTACCCCCACCGACCTCGTGTTTCCCTTTTTCTTGTTTGCAGTAGGCAACGCATTGTCATTTGTGATGCCCCGTTTACAGGCAGCAGGCCAGGCAGCCTTTTTAAAAAAAGTGTTCACCCGCAGCCTGCTCATTTTTTTGATCGGGCTCTTCCTCCACTGGTCTCCGTTTGTAAAATGGGACGATGGCGAACTTGTGTTCAAACATTGGGTAGACCCGGAAAATCCCAACAGTGGCATCCGCATACTGGGCGTGCTGCAACGCATAGCCTTGTGCTACCTGTTTGCTTCGCTCATTATTTATTATTTCAAAATAAATGGCGCCCTGTTTACCAGCTTCCTGCTGCTGCTCGTCTACTGGGTGCTTTGCGCCTTACTGGGCAATCCGAATGATCCTTACAGCCTTGCCGGATATTTTGGTACCGACATCGATAAGGCCGTATTACATGTACCTCACATGTACAAAGGCGAAGGCGTGCCTTTTGACCCGGAAGGTATCGCCAGCACCCTGCCGGCCATTGTGCAGGTAATTTTCGGTTATATGGCCGGGTATTATATCCAGAAAAAAGGCAAGAACTATGAAATGTTGTCGCACCTGTTTGTGGCTGGCTGTATCCTGATCGTTACCGGGCTGGCCTGGGATATGGCTTTCCCGATCAACAAAAAAATATGGACCAGTTCTTACGTGGTATATACTACCGGGTTAGCCATCATGGTAATATCGGTGCTGATCCATTTGGTGGAGTTAAAAGAGCACCACCAGCGGCGCCTGAAAAAGTTGTCGCCTGTTGTAATAGCAATTGCTGCTATAGCCGGCCTGGCCCTGATTGTAACGGGTGTGGCCGTGTTTGACAAGCCCTGGCAATCGGTAACTGTTGCTGTACTGGCAGCCGCATTCTTCGTTACGGTGCTTACACGCAATGCGCTGTACCGCTTTTTTGATGTGTTTGGGAAAAATGCGTTGTTTATATTTTTCCTGAGCGGATTTCTGCCGCGTTTGCTGCAATTGTTCCGGTGGGTGGATACTGTTGATGAAAATGGCAGGCCCCGGTATGTGTATGCCTTCTCATGGTTTTATCAATATGTGTGCAAGCCGCTTTCAGACAATCCCAAAAACGGTTCTTTGCTATACGCTTTGTGTATGATCATTTTCTACTGGCTGATCGTTTACCGGATGGACAGGAAAAAAATCTATATCAAGGTATAACATGCTCTCTCCCTACACATTTCGAAAGAGACGAAAAACAACACATACCGAACAAAACAATAAGCAAAGGATCAGGATGGAGAATTTGGTGGCGGCCATATCGTAGGCCAGAATTACATTCCAGTTTTCGATAGTGCCATGGAGGCTCCTGAGCAAGGCTACATTTTCTATTACATCACATATGCCGGCAGCCAGCAGCAGGTATACCATGAAGTAGCCGGTGCGGGCCAGCACTTCATGCCAGGTGAGTTTACTGAGCAGCAGACTGGCAACCGAAAGCCCGGAAGTATACAATATGATAAACAGGAAATCAAGGTACACGCTGTTCCGGGCCTTGGTGAGCAAGCCAGCCGCTATCCAGTGTTCAACAATGCTTTCGGCAGTGCCAACGTCTTTGGCCAGTTCAAAGCGTATGATTTCACTGGTGGTAAGGGGGTGAAGATAGAACCGGGCCAGTATAATGAACAATACATTGGCGGCCAGTAATAAGAAGAACCAACGCTTTAGCCTGTCAGGCAAAGCTGTTTGCAAGCGTTTCATTAGCAGAAGAAGTTAGTGCCGCTGGTGTTTCCCCTTGCCTTGCCAACTGATCAATGTTCAACATTTGTTTTCTACCCGAAACATGCGGCTACATTGATGCATTAAATTTAAGGAAAAAGCCGATACAAAGGATGGCCATTCTTTTTCCTCATCCATCCATACGCACAATACGAGGATAAAACAGGCCAACGGTATCAACCAACTGCTTCTGCGCGTTCATTACCACATGGATATCCTTGTAGGCATGAGGCGCTTCATCCAGGCCACCGCCAATGAGCTTCACATTGTGTTTGTTCAGCATTTCTTTCAGGGCGTGCTGCGTAATGGATTTCATGGCGGCCGTTCGGCTCATCTTTCTGCCCGCTCCATGCGAAGCCGATGAAACAGCGGCCTGCTCTCCCTTTCCCTTTACAATGAACCCGGGTGCCGTCATGGAGCCCGGGATGATGCCCAGCACATCCTTTCCTGCAGGCGTAGCGCCCTTCCGGTGCACAATCACTTCTTTTCCTTCCCAGGTTTCTTTCCAGGCGAAGTTGTGGTGATTTTCCACCATTGTGATCGGCCTTTGTCCCAACTGCCGTGCTATTTTGTGATGGATCACATGGTGGCAGGCTGACGCATAATCGCCTGCCAGGTTCATGGCCATCCAGTATTCAATGCCTTCTTCTTCATCGAGGGTCAGCCAGGCAAGGTTGGAAGCTTCAGCGGGCAGTCGGCGCTTCTGTTTTGCAATTTTCGTGTAATGATTGGCAATATTGGCGCCCAGGGCCCGCGAACCGCTGTGCGATAACAACCCTACATACCGCCCCGGCGCCAAACCCAACACCTCATCTTTTTCCGCAATTTCCACTGCTCCAAACTCTACGAAGTGATTCCCCGACCCGGACGATCCCAATTGCTTTGCCGCACGTTTATGCAGGCCCTTCAGCAGCGGCAGCTCATCAAATTCAGGCCGGTTGATCACTTCGTGGTCAAAAGCCTGCGCAAATTCTTTCCCGCTACCGAACAAGGTTGCTTCTACCAGTTCGCGCGTAAAGAACTGTTCCCGTTGGGTCAGCTCTTTGGGATCTATATCAAAAACAGATAAGCACATCCGGCAACCAATGTCAACACCTACCCCATAGGGAATCACAGCGTTTTCTGTAGCCAGCACACCGCCAATGGGCAATCCATATCCGGCATGGGCATCGGGCATCAGGGCACCGGCCACGGAGATGGGCAGTTTGGCCGCCTGGTACATCTGGTTCATCGCCCCGGGCTCAATGAATTCCTGTCCGAATACATTGAACGCAATGCCGGTTTGATTCAGGCTGATGGCAGCGCCTTCCACCACGGGTTTGGGCAGCAGTTGTGATGCAATGGGTCCCAGCGTTTCATCTGCTGCATAATCGGCCGGCGCGGCAAGCACTGCTTTCAATATATCCAGCGCCTGCTCCTGTGTATGAAACTTGAAATGCTTCTCCATAACGTTCATAGCTATACTAATTACCGGTCCTTCCGGGTAACCGATAGCTCTCAGGTCTTTTCCGCGCAATTTTAACTTTGCCATACGAATGTTTTTAATTGACTGATAATGTTCTTGTGAATCGTGATACGTCTACGTGTTCCTGTCCACACTCAATTTAACCGAATAAATAAAGACAACATGGGTTAAAAAACTTCCCGCACGGTTTGCGGGAAGTGATTAACGCAACTGGTTGGCAGCAGGATGCTGTACGCGATTGTTTGTTTCAGCCGCGCGGTCCTGCTTTTTATTTTTATGCTTTCCGTTGTCGATCAAAGCCAGTATTGCTCTTGCGATCATTACTGCTATTAAAACTTTCATAACCACCTCCTTTTCTTTTGCTTTCCGTCATAAAAAAACCCGGTCGTTGTGTGCGACCGGGTTTTTCCAGCAGGCGTGTATGCGCCTATGTTGGTATACACCACGGTCGAATGCAGATAAAATCTTTTATTGCATCATATTGACTGTTACCTGTCTTACCTGCAGGGACAGTACTTCTCTGTTCGGGCATATGTTTATGCCCGTTATAGCGGATTATATGGTATCGTAAGCTATGCATGCGTATATGCCAAAAACAAAAGCCCCGGCGATGTTGCCGGGGCCTGTATTATAGCGAATCAGTTTATTAAACTAATCTACAGCATAACATGCCCCAGCCGTCAAACAATAACCCATGGGTTTATCCCAGGCATTTGTTTCGATATGTATTTGAAAGCTGAGCATGATTATAAATTTTTTGACAGTGCAAAGGTGTAAATAATTTTTGTAATGCGCCAAAAAAAGTTTGAAAAAATTTCTTCGCTCACTCATCTCCCGGTTTGTACAGTCCGTGTTTGATGGCGTATATGATTATGCCTGCGGTATTCTTCACTTCCATTTTCTCCATAATCTTCATACGAATGCCTTCTACCGTGCGAACGCTCAGGAATATTTTTTCTGCAATCTGTTTACTGGTAAGGCCATTGCAGATATCCGTTATGATCTCGCTTTCGCGTTCATTGAACTCGGGCCTGGTATGCTGTTTATAAGGATTGAATTTGCTTTTGGCAACCATCTGCGCCAGCTTGTTGGAAGTATGGCGGCAATAATAGGGCTCCTGGTTGTATACAGATTTAACCGCTTCTACAATTTCATGTTTATCGGCATTCTTCAGCAGGTACCCTTTGGCGCCGGCTTCCAGCATATCAATGATCAGGTCTTCTTCATCGAACATGGTCAGTGCAATGATGCCCACTTGCGGGTAGTGTCTTGCGAGGTAACGGGCTGCAGTAACGCCATCCATACGCGGCATTTTCACATCGCTGATCACTATGTCGGGTACCCATTGTTCAACCTGGTCTATCAGTTCTCTTCCATCGCCGGCCTCTGCCACGAGGTTAATATCCTGTTGCTTCTGCAACATGATCCGCAGGCCATCTCGGAATATTTCATGGTCATCAGCAATAATCACCTTTATATTGCCGTGTAAATTCATAACAGGGTGGCTGTTTTTATACAGGAATTTCGAACGTGTACAATGTGCCTTTTCCGGGCTCCGACTGACAAGCCATTTCACCCCCCATTACTTCGGCCCGGCTCTGCAAGTTACGAAGTCCGAGGCCCGGATTGTCTTTCACCCTGGCAAAATAATTAAAACCCTTACCGTCATCGGCAGTCATGAGCAGCAGGCTGTTGCCCTCTACCGTGATCTGGATGATGAGATAAGAAGCGCCTGCATGTTTGAGCGTATTGGATACAATTTCCTGGATAATGCGGTAGATATTGATTTCCTTCTGCAACTCCAGTTTCAGTTCCTGGTTGCACACAAATTTCAACTGCAGCCCGGTGGCCTGCCTGGTATTTTCAATAAACTCTTCAATGGCTTTTTTGAGTCCTTTCCGCACCAGTGTATTGGGCATAAGGTTATTGGAAATTTCCCGGAGTTTGGCAATGATATTGTCTATATGCTGGCTGGCGCCGGCAATCACCTGCTGGTCGCCGGGGTCTTTGGTATCAAGACTATTGATCTGCAATTTTACCGCTGCCAGCAGGGCACCCAGTTCATCGTGGAGGTCGGAGGCAATTCTACTGCGTTCTTTTTCCAATGTATCGATCTCCGCCTGTATTTTCTCCTTGTGCAGCCGGAGACTACGGCGTTGATAGCGGATAATAGTGATTACAAAATACAGGAGTATTATGCCTACTATTCCAACTACAATGAGAATCTGGTCATAAAATTCTTTTTCCTGGGTATCCATATAACAGCTACTGCGTACAAAATATTAACCAATAGGTTCGAGAACACGATTATCTTATGCAAATTGGCTCTGAACACATTACTGGTTGTCAAACCCAATAAAGTTAATTTGGTAGAACAATCCAGTAAAAAGAAAGTGAAAAAAATGATAATACCCAGACAAATCCAGAATTGGGCATTACGGAATATTCTACCGCGGTGGTGAACCACCATTTTATTGAAAGTGGATACACTGAAAAAGACAAGCGCAAAGGAATACAGGATACGAAACAGATAATTTGGCGTAAAGACGTTTTCAATAAACAGGGTAACAACTCCCCATGCCACCACGAAGGCGCCGAGTACGGAAACAAAAATGGTTTTGTTGCGATTGAACAGGCCCCAGGCATGAAACAGCCATGTGAGCAGGGAAAATTCAGCCAGCGTATACAGATTCAGGAATACTATCAGTGCATTGCTCAGCCCGTTGTTCATTAACAACTTCACTATAATTTCCACCAGCAGCATGAGGCTGATGTAATAAATGAAGGGATAGTAGGCCCTGTCTATTTTGCGGAACCGTACTATCCCGATCACTACTGCGAAAACTATACTCAGGCTTAAAATAAATCGAAGCGTGTCACTCATTGTACAGGAATCTCCATGGGGTAATAAATTAATTAGAGCGCTTTACTTATGGTTTTATAGAACAAGGAGGCTCGCACTGTCCCCATTCCACACCTCCATGACCGTCATTGCCTGCCTGGCCTGCCAGTTCAGAACCCGGCCTGATCCAGAGGTCGTTGCCCTGTTCGTCTATGCCCACCAACATTAACCTGAATTCAGTGCCATTGGGGGTGCCTTCTTTCAAGCCGTAATATACCCTGATGCCGGTGCAGCGGGGGTCTTTTAATATTTCGAGCAGCCAATGTTTGTTGAAAGCTTCGCTGGTTGGAATGAAATAGCCTTTGAGATTTTCGAGGATAGTGTCGCGGGAGCCTCCAAATTGCCTGCGCATCACCTCCAGGTCTTCCCGGCTGATAAAGTGGTTGCGTTTGCCGAGTGCAGATGTGTCGGGGGGTGTAGGGATCCAAACCCCTTTTTCGTCGTGGTTGTTGCACGATAACGCGGCAATGAAAAACATGGCTGCAAAAAGAGTAAGCAATGAAAGGGTAGATAACTTTGTTTTCGTCATGGTTGACATAGTTTAAGAGTTTTGAGTAAAACAGTTTTAAAGTTATTCGGAAAAACCCTCCGAAACATCCGTAGAACTACTTAATTTATTCACGCATTTCCCTTAATAAAAACGGTACTTCATCTGTTGGAAATAGGCAGCAAAGCAAGGAAATTTGAATGCGTTGCCTTCAAAAGCAACTCAAGTCAGGCCCCGAACCGACCCTGTCAATAACACTTAAAACCTGCTACCATGAACAGGCTGCCTGAACATCTTGTGAAGTTATTTCCCGGTGGAGGGGAAAAGCCATCCTATGCTGGCTTGTTTGCACCGGTCTTTGCCGATTCTGCCGAAGTGATTGCTTCTTATTACGAGGAGAAAATACAGCTGCTGGAACTGTCGCTGCAACGCCTGAACCTGTTGGAGAATGCCCGTGAAATTGCATTCCTCTGCCGGGAGATCGCTGCCACCAAAAAAGCCCTGCAATTCATACATAAGAAATTTTACAATTTCCCCGGAGAATAGTGTTGTTGTTAGTAAGGGGCGGTACCTGCCTAAACATAACGCTAAGCTACATAGGCACACCAGAGTTCGTCCCATCAGTCTGTTCACATGGTACCGCCCCTGTTATTTTAAAGGAAAAGGGAATAACAAGAAGATCAAAAAAGCTTACCCTGTTGGCTCGGGCGGGAGAATTGAGAACTGTCCAGTTCCCAGTCGTCTTCGTTAAAGCCATAGAGACGGCTATATGTTTTGTACTGCTGCGCTACCAGGTCGGCAATATTGCCTTCGCCGCGCATGCGCACATGAAAGCGGCTGTCGTTCACTTTCCCATTATGACTTTGCTCTATCAGGTGCCATACTTTATCGGCCCGATCGGGAAAATTTTTATAGAGCCAGTCGTGAAAGAGCAGTTTAACAGCGCCATTCAAACGAATAAATGTATATGCCGTATAGGTGGCGCCATGTTCCCGCGCTGCCTGCATAATGCGTTGCATTTCGTGTTCATTCAGCCCGGGGATCATTGGTCCCATCATTACTCCTACCCGTACGCCGGCCTCACTTAATCCTTTGATCAGTTGTAGCCGTTGCCTGGCCGTGGTGGTGCGGGGTTCCATTACCCGGCGCAGGTCTTCGTTGAGCGTGGTGATGGTAACCATCACCATGACGAGGTTTCTGGAAGCCAGTTTTTGCAGCAGGTCTATATCACGCAGCATATTGCCGTTCTTGCTGATAAGGCCTACGGGCTGGTTGAATTCACTGGCCACTTCCAGCAGTTTCCGGGTAAGGCGGTAACGCTGTTCAGCAGGCTGATAACAATCGGTATTGCCGCTGATGCCGATGGGGCTGCCATCCCATTTGGGGTTCATCAGGAACTTGCGCAGCAGTTGCGGCGCGTTGACTTTTACGATAATTTTTTGTTCGAAGTCCAGCCCGGCACTATAGCCCCAATACTCATGGGCATTGCGCGCATAGCAATAAATACATCCGTGTTCGCAGCCGGCATAAGGATTCATGCTATAGGCCATTCCCACGTCAGGACTGTCCACCCTGTTCACAATGCTTTTGGCTTCCTGTTCTATGTATTGCGTGGCAGGATGTTGTTCGCTCCAGTCATCAATGCACTCTGCGTGCTCCCTTACCTGCTGGTTTTTAAGAAACCTGTTGTGGGTATTGATTTGTGCCCCGCGGCCTTTTATATAGGTATCCCCGGTAACAGCTTTGGAGGTTAACGGAACGGAATCTTTTTTAGGTTCTTGCATAATAAAAGAATGTATGGTGAGTAGTGTTTAGCAGGTAAATTGATCACGCGCCATGGTATATTTACCATTTATGGCTTACTACTCACTGTTTGCTGGTTACTGCTTTGGTCACATACTACAGCAGGCGACCCGCTAATTTTCACTCACTTCTTTTGGTTTACCTGGTAAATGTTGTTTACTCACTACTTTTGCTCACTCCATCGTTGCTGCATCATTCATTGCTGTTGGTCATGTACTACTGCTGCTCACTCATTATTTTTTTCATTCACTAATTTTTGGTTGCATGCCGCCTGCATTTTTTTAAGGTACGCCACAACCCGGCCGGAGTTGTTGCATTTACATGGCTATACACAAAAAGTTAAGGATAAGGTTTAAGGCAAAATACGCTTTGTGGTTTCAGAGAACAGGATAAGGCAATGGTTAATGGTTGTACTATTTTATTGTTTTATTGTTTGATTGTTGGTTTTGTTTGGTTAATAATTTTTTGGGTACTGGCCATATGCTATACCGGGTTTGCATATCGCTATCACTCAGCGACCATGCGACCAGGAACATCAAGGCTGTTCTCCTTTAGCACTAACTTTTGCCCAGGCCACTTCCCCACCCCAACCCGAACGACATGCCTGCCCGGCGCTAATGCCAGGCAGACGTCGAACGGTGTTTTACTCCCCTCTGAGAAAAACAAACCACTATCGGCTATACAAACAACTCACCCTGCCGGATACTCACTGGCAGATTCATAAACTCCAGTCGTTGTACAATCTGGTAGGCTTTATCCCCCGCACGCCGCTTCAGCAATAGCATACTGTCTGCAATAAACCGACCGGTGAAATGCCGGTGCGAATATTCCAACCATCCTTTTTCGTATTGCCACGGCATCAGCTTGCGGGCGATCACGATATAAGGTTCATCAATAAAATGCGGCTTATGCTCATTGTCCAGTTTCATCAGTCGCTGTGATGCCCGGATTTCCCGCACCAGTTGCTGCACCGGCAACCTCGTAGCCACATTGATAAATATGGTATGACTTGGAAAGCTTCCATAGTCTTTCAATTCCACTTTAAAAGGATGATAGCCCATCGCCACAGTTTTCAACCTGTTTACAATTCTTTCTTCCATCATCTCCAGTTGCGTAAAACGTGCCAGTGCAATATGTGGTCTGCCTCCGGCAATGAGCGCTGTTGTATATTTTTCAGCAAAGTCTTTCCTCACCTGCATAATGCGGTTGCGCAGGTCCTCGTGCGGGTTCAGTACCAGCAGGTATTCATTCATCCGGTAGCCGGGAATCGTAAGAACTGACGGTGTCATAAACTTTCTTTTTGAAGTGAAGCAATATACCGGGCCATATCCGGCTCCACGGAGCGATGCGCCGGTGCAAATCGAAAAACATTTACTGTTTTGGCTGTTGCAAACGGATGATCACGCACCAGCAATACCAGTTCGTTTACAGGAAAGGAAGCGCGAAATGTTTTGGCAGAATAAACAGGCATCGCCGCCTGGTATACGGCCGACGGTAACTCTTCCGCCAACGCCAGGTATGGATGCTGGCACAACCAGGCCGCCTGCCCGGAAGAGGAACAGATATATTCATCAATCACTTTCAGCTGGCGCGCCAGTTGACGCAGTGGTTTACATTCTGTAATGCGTAAATAAATGGTATGGTCCGGCAGGCCGCTGTAATTATTAAGTGTGATGGAAAAATTATTGATCAGCCCGCAAATGCGCTGAATCCAGCGAATTAGCGTTTCTTCCAACCCTTCAGGGGCGTAGAAACAGGCAACCACGATGGCAGGAAACTGATTGCTTCCCGCTTCCACACCAAACCGGCGTGAGAAGCGCTGTTTTTCCGCCATTATGCGGTTGTAACACGGAACGTCCGGGTAGACCACCAGCCGGTATTCCCGTAAGCCATGCAAGCTACCCACATGACCTCCCTGTTGTACTACTAACCCCCGATCCATAAACAAATTTTAATTGATCACGAATTTAGCATAAATTTACTAAGTTTTTTAGTACAACCAAATTTATTTTTTATGCAGGCCGAAGATTTTTACAGAGCCCGCTATACCGGCTCAAAAAAGTTTACGCAGTGGGATGTTAAAACTGCAGATGCCACCGGCTTTGGCGCCGCCGCTGATGATTATATGGAAAGAGGCATTGACCTCAACGAACAACTGATCCGCAACAAACCGGCTACCTTTTTTATGCGCGTACGCGGCGATGCCATGACAGGCGCCGGCATATTTGACGGAGATATTGTTATTGTTGACCGCAGCATCAAAGCTGCCTCCGGCAGCGTAGTGATCGCCACACTCAATGGCGAAATGCTCATCCGGCGACTGGAAAAAACGTTTAATAAAATCCGTTTGATTCCCGAAACACCCAAACTCGCTCCAATTGAAGTAGATCCTTCCTGCGAAGATTTCTCCGTATGGGGCGTGGTAACGTACGCCATACATGCGGTGTGAAAAACCGTTCCATAGTTAAATAGTTGCATTGTTACAGTGACCATTCAACAACCCAACCATGAAAGCGATTATAGACTGCAACAGTTTTTATTGTTCCTGCGAACGGCTCTTCCGGCCCGACCTGCGGCAACGGCCCGTGGTAGTGCTGAGCAATAACGACGGATGCATTGTGAGCCGAAGTGATGAAGCTAAAGCTGTGGGAGTAGCCATGGCCGGTCCTTACTTTGAAGCCAAACCACTTATCCGGCAACACAATATTGCCGTTTTCTCCTCTAATTATAATCTCTATGGCGATATGAGCTGGCGCGTTATGGAAACACTACGCATGCTGGTGGGCGACCATGCACATAAAAAAGTAGAAGTGTATTCGGTAGATGAAGCATTTGTAGACCTCAGCCATGTGCCAGCAGAAAAATTATATGCAACAGCACTCGAAATCCGTCGCACGGTGGAGCAATGGACGGGCATTTCTGTTTCTATTGGTGTGGCGCCCACCAAAACGCTGGCCAAACTGGCTAATTATCACGCCAAGAAAAATAAGGCAGCTACGCAATGTGTACAAGTGCTGGCCACACGCGAAGAGCAGGTGGAAGCTATGAAAACCGCCAGGGTAGGAAATATCTGGGGTGTTGGTTATTCATATGCCAATAAACTCATTAATATGGGCATTACCAATGCTTATGAACTCAGCCTGATGCCTGAAGAGTGGGCCGCCCGCCACCTGGGCGGCGTGGTAGGTTCACGCCTGATAAAGGAACTGAACGGCATACCGGTAAAAGACCTTGATCCCCCGCTTACCACCAAAAAGATGATCGCCTCCACCCGCATGTTCGGGAGCCCGGTTACAGACCTGAACGATATCCGCGAAGCAGTTGCTACCTATACCGCACGGGCAGCCGAAAAATTACGCAGGCAACAAAGTGCGGCCGCCATCATCAGTGTGTTTATTGTGCCCCGTGAAGAACGCTACGACAGCAGTTTTCGACGCGGCGCCACTGTAAGCAGTTATACCACATTGCCTGCTGCAACGGCCAATACCAACGAACTGATCAAGCCGGCCGTACAACTGGCCGAATCGCTTTATGAGAAAGGCCGCGCCTATAAAAAAGCCGGTGTGATGCTTAGCGGACTGGTACCCGATACTTCCATACAAGGCAACCTGTTTGTACCGCCGCAAAAGAACCTTTCCCGACTACTGATGCATACGGTAGACAATATCAATTTCAGTATGCGCGATGATGTGTTGAAATTTGCCACCTCCGGCACCACCCGCAACTGGAAAATGCGACAGGAATTGCGCAGTAAACGTTATACCACCCGGTGGGAAGAATTATATGAAGTGCGTTGATCGTTTCAGAAGAAATTCATTTGCCCGCCGGCAGCACCATTGGCCATAACAAAGAAAGGTTTTGGAACAGTTATACCGCACACCTGCTCCAACCGGTCGGCCATGTAAACAGTTAGCTCCGGCGCGCACAACTCTTCTTCCATGTGCATGATAAAATAAGCTTCCTGCAACCCGTTGTTGAACCAATATTGCAATCGCTCTACCCATGCATCAATGCGCGTGTAGTCAGTAGGGTGCATGTTATTGCCCACGTAACGGATAAACACTTTGGGAATGGTAAGATGCATATGCGCACAATCGCGACGGCCGGCAGTATCGGTTATAACGGTACCAATTTTAAGCGTATACAGTGTGTTGAATAATTCACGCCGTAATTGTTCATTCACGAACCATTGCGGATGACGCAGTTCCAGGAAAAAAGATAAGTCATCAGGTAAAGATCGCAGGTAGGTAAACAACTCTGTTTTTCTCTCCGGTCCAAAAGCATCGCTCAATTGAATGAATATGGGACCGAGATTTTCTTCAAATGCCCTGAGCCCTTCGAGAAATGCTGCAGTAATAGCTTCCTTCCCCATCAATGAACCCTGGTGGGTAACCCCCTTGAACATTTTGGGACAAAACAAAAAATTGCGGCCCGCTGCTTTTGCTTTCCATTTCCGTACGGCAGTGGCATCGTTTACTCTATAATGCGTGGCATTGAGTTCAATGCAGTTGAAATGGTGTACATAGTACTGCAAAAAATCTTTCTCTTTAGCATCCTGGGGATAGATTTTTCCAATCCACTGCGGCGTACCCCAGCGTGCACAGCCTATGTACATTTTTGGCAAAGGATTGTTCACCCCGCCCAGTACTTTGATATTTCCCGGCGGATCAGGTCGCAGGCTGAAATCGATATGTTCCAATGCATGTACCGGCACCGCGCCAAATTCCATGATCGTGTATTTATGGTGTAAAAATAAGGCTGTCTAACCCACGAATTCCCGCTCAGCCAATTTTCCGGCTTACCTTTAAAATATTCCCGGCAACCAATCGTCTTACGGGTATTCATGAAGGAGTCGCTAACCATAGCACCCGGTATGTCCGCTGAACACAAACGCAATATAACCCAGGTCATTAAGGAGTACAGCAAACGCCTGATGGGCTTTATTCGGCAGCGGGTAACCAATGAGGCTGACGCGGAAGACATTCTCCAGGATGTTTTTTATCAGTTTATTGGCAATACCCAACCCATTGAACAACTTACAGCCTGGCTCTTTACGGTGGCGCGGAACAAGATCACCGATCGGCAGCGTAAACACAAACCCGATTTGCTGGAAGATGTTTTTCATCCGGGTGAGGAAGAAGATAATCTCAACTGGACAGAATTCCTGTTCAACAGCAATGACGATACGGAAAAGGATTACCTGCGTGCGCTTTTTTGGGAGGAACTCAATGCGGCTCTGGATGAATTACCGGCGGAACAACGGGAAGTGTTCATATTACATGAACTGCAAGATGTACCATTTAAAGAAATTGCTGAACAGACGGGAGTGCCTGTAAACACATTACTCAGCCGCAAGCGGTATGCCGTATTGCATTTGCGCAAGCGACTGCAGCAGCTGAGAGATGAATTAATGAATTATTAATGTAAATTTCGCAGTATGAAACGAGGTTTTAAAGCACGAAAGATAGCGTTGGTCATAGTCATTGCGATTGCTGCAGTATTCCTGTTCAGTTTTATAGTGATGATGCTGTGGAATGCTATATTGCCCAAAGTGACCAACGCCGGCGAATTAAATATATGGCAGGCGATGGGCTTACTGCTGCTGGCAAAAATATTGTTTAGCGGATTTCACCGTCATCACCACGACCGCCCACCATGGGCACGCCATTTAAGAAAAAAATGGCGCCACATGACGCCCGAAGAAAAAGAACAATTCAAAGCAGCATTGAAAGAACGTTGTCGCTGGAAGTTTGGCCAGGATATGGACAATCCGAAATCTGCACCAGACAATCAGCCTGAATAAGTTTTCTCCTTATCCAATTAAACTGTTATGGAAGTGTTTGTATTTAAAACTAATATCCGTTACAAAAAACAACTGCCTGCTGTCAGCAGGTATATAGAAAAGATCAATGGCATCGCGCGATGGAATGTTGACTTCGACGACAAAGACAAAATATTACGCATTGAAGCAAGCAATATTTCCCCACGGGTGGTAGAACATACGTTGGAACAGGCGGGCTATTATTGTGAGGAATTGGAGTGAGCAATGTGAACTGTGCGGCAGTTTGGGTTCCAAAAACTGTCTTTGTTCACAAACCGGGGAGCGTTTTTCTTCAACAGAAAACTTTCCCCGGTTTTGTGTTACTGGTACCTGTTCATCAGATCATACAAGATTTTCTTATCGTCGTAGGTGAGTATGGAATCAATGTTGTGTTGAACAAAATGCAGTTTGAAGGAACGAATAGCAGCGGCCGTGTCTTTGATGTTATACCCTACTATCCGCAGTGCCTGCAAGGCATTGAAGTCAGGTGGCACCTGTACACCGGTGGTATCATACCACAATCCAAAACCACGCTGCGCCAGCATTTGCCAGGGAAACCATTTGTTGGGATCCACCTTTCTGCCCGGTGCTATATCAGCATGACCAATAAAGTTGGCGGCAGGTATATTGTATTTTCTTTTCAGTGTATCAAGCAATTTTAACAGGCTGTGTATCTGTGGCACCGTAAAAGGTTCATACCCGTTATTATCAATTTCAATGCCTATGCTGGAAGAATTGATATCGGAATTATTTCCCCAGCGGCTCACCCCTGCCTGCCAGGCGCGCAGGTAATCATTCAGCATGTGATGGATGGTGCCGTCTTTGCACACCACATAATGCGCACTTACTTTGGTGCGCGTTAAAGTAAAAGTGCGTAACGTTTGGGCGCAACTGTTCTGGGCTGTATGATGAATGATTACAAAATTGGGCTTGCGCAAGTCAAAATTGGTAGTACCTACCGCATAAGGAGGCGTAACCACTGAATCGGCCCGCATCACCGGTGGCACATCACGTAACGATGACACCAATTTTCTGGAATGTTTCCGGTAGGCCCTATTGGTTTTGGCATACGGATTATGCGCGCAACCTGCATGAAATATCAACCCGCAGAAAAACGCAACAATCAGTGCCTTGTTCATAACAAAACAATTTCGCACCAATATAAGCATAAGCGCAAAAAAGAAGGCAGAAGTAAATTGTACTGCTGCCTTCCTTATTTATTTTTTTATCCTTTCTTACTGCTGTCCTGTGCCGATGCCGCCGCCGGTACCGGTACTTACCCGTTTGCTCTCTTCTTCTGCTGCGGTTTTACGCTGGCGGGCAGCTTTTACCTGGGTATTGCCAAAGCGGTAAGTGAAGTTCAGTTTAAACTGCCGACTTTCAAATTGGCCGCTGGCGCGCATGATCTGACCTGCAAAATTGCTGGTGCCTTTCCACTTCAAGCTCCAGAAAATATCGCTCACAGTGGCTTTGAGATTGGCTTTTCCACCAAACAACACTTTCTGAACACCTGCATCAATACTCCAGATGGCGCTGCTTTTAAAAGTTCCCTGCCAGATGGAAGGGGAACTGTAAAAGCCCGTCATTTCTGCCGTCCAGCCTTTGCCCATACGGAAAGATTGCTGTGCAAAAAAGTTGAACGCATATACATCCAGGTCAATGGTGCGACCTTCTTCGCCAAAGTTGGCTTTGTAATGAGAATAATAGGCGTTCAGGCTGGCAAAGATTGAATAAAATTTGTACTGGAAAGGATAGCTGATATTCAGGCTCACAATGTCCTGCGTTGCCAGGTTCTTCTGCGTCATAAAGGCTTTGGATGCTTCGGCCGTATCAATCAGCTGCGTAAACACATCCTTTACATGGCTGTAATTGAGTGTAGTGTTTAGCCTGAACTTGTAAGTGTGCGTTACACCAAAGCTGTTGGTATATTGCGGCTGCAACTGTGTATTTCCTTTCTGGAAAGTATACTCATCCAGTTTGAACTCAAACGGGTTCAGGTTCTGATAAGCCGGACGGTCAATCCTGCGGCTATAGGTGAAACTCCATTGACTGGTAGGTTTCTTATTGAATGTGATGGCTGCGCTGGGGAAGAAGTCTACATAATCGCGTGTAAACGTTGAGTCGTACTCAACATAGCCTGACCCATTGTCGAGCTTGTACCCCGTGCTGTGCCCGGTAGCATGTGTATGCTCCATACGCAAACCGGCCTGGATCATAAAGCCTTTAAAAGCGCGGTTATAGTTTACGTAAGCGGCATTGATGTTTTCCTTATATACAAAATCATTGCTGCGGAGGGTATCCAGTTGCTTTCCTGTATTGAAAACATCATAGCGCTCAAAATCATTGGTGCTTTTCACGTAAGAAATTTTGCCACCGATGCCCAGTCTGCCTTTTTTGAAATTTTGCTCATAATCTGCTTTCGCACTGAAAATATCAATATCAGTGGGTGCTATCATATTGTAGTCGCGTGTGCTGAGCACGTTGCCGGCAGGATCAAAATAGGTATTGGGCTGATCCTGGTTGCTTTTGATACGGTAAATACCATAGTCGGCATCAAAATTCAGTTCACGACCGGCTGTATCGGCATAGCGATAGTTGAGGTTTCCATTTACGTTATTACGGGTAATACCACTTGAATTATCTGCCACCAGTACACGATCAGTTACTTTGGTGGGAAGGTAAATGATTGGCGTACGACTATTATTGGTTACGGTAAAGTCGCTCAGGTTACCATTCACCATAACACCCAGGGTGCTTTTCTTATTAATGAAGAAATCTGCTCCGGCTTTGAAGGTATGGCTTCTGCTGTCGAAATGCATGGTTGATCGGTTATCAAACAAAGTGTCCAGCAATTCACGCGGCAGGTTCATCCTGTTTTCAGAACGGTTATCGTTGAAATTGTAATTGCCAAACAGGTTTACACTGCGGTTGCGATGGTTCAGCGAAAGGCCGGCATTGTACTTGGGAGTGATCCCTATGTTGTAGCCTGCGGTAACTGAACCGTTGGTGCCGAATGATTTGTTCTTTTTCAGCTTGATATTAATAATGCCTGCATTACCGGCAGCATCGTATTTTGCCGAAGGGTTGGTGATGATTTCAATGGCTTCTACAGTAGAAGACTGAATGGTTTTTAAATATTCTGACAAATCTTTTCCCGATAAAGGCGTGGGACGGCCATCTATATATACCTGCACGCCATTTTTGCCGCTCAGGCTGAGGTTGTCGTCTTTATCCACCAGCACGCCGGGCGATTTGCGCAGCAATTCAAGGGCGTCTTGTCCCACAGCGTTGATGGTGCCTTCCACATTGAGAATCATTTTGTCTGCCTTTACTTCCACAATGGGTTTGCGTGCGGTTACTGCTACAGCCTTCAATTCGCCGGTTGCTTTGGTAAGCGTAACAGGCGGAACGGTAACATCGCCGGTACCGCTTACTTCAAAAGCCGGGGTGTTAACTGGCACATGTCCGGTGTAAGTGACCGTTACAAAGTACTTTCCTGCACCTATATCGGTAAAGGAATAATCACCGGAAGCATTGGAAACGCTTAATTTAATTACTGCGGAGTCTGTTGCTTTTTTTAAACTGATGGTAGCGCCGGATAAAGCTTTTCCCTGCTCATCTTTAACGTTGCCGGTAATCTTTTGCGCCTGTGCGGCGGCCATGCAAAATATACTCAGCAACATCAATGGTAACTTTGTTTTCATGCGACTATAAAATTTTTTGAATTTGGTCGGCAAAGCTATCCGGATGTTACAGTCATGCCGACCCGCATACACCAGCGGCTAATACTGCTTATCAGTGGTAAGTACGACTGTTAATATATACACTATGGAATTGTTGCATTCTTGTTGCATGGTATCGTTTTTGAACATGTTATGCCACATTTTATCATTTATTCAATATTAAAAATTACACTATGGCAACATTAAGTGGAAAGAAGGTAGCCATTCTGACAGAGAATGGTTTTGAAGAAGTTGAGCTCACCAGTCCGAAGCAGGCGTTGGAACAGGCTGGCGCAGCGGTGCATATTGTGTCGCCACAACGAGATAAAGTAAAGGCATGGGACCACGACCACTGGTCGCAGGAACTGCAGGTTGACAAGGTGATTGATGAAGCCAATCCGGAAGAATATGATGCGCTGCTGATACCTGGTGGCGTAATGAATCCCGACAAGCTCCGTATGAACAGGAAGAGTGTAGAATTTGCGCAACATTTCCTGCAAAGCAAAAAACCGGTTGCTTCCATTTGTCATGGACCGCAATTATTGATCGAGACAGGCATGTTGCAGGGCCGCACCATGACTTCCTATCCGTCGATACAGACTGATCTGAAAAATGCAGGCGCCAAATGGGTTGATAAAGAAGTGGTAGTTGACAATGGATTGGTCACCAGTCGCAGCCCGAAAGACCTGGAAGCGTTCAATAAAAAAATGGTGGAAGAATTTAAAGAAGGCGTGCATACGGAAGAAGCGGTGGCATCGAGGCATTGATGAGTCAGTCGCCGGCGTTTTACCTGGGAACGAATTTGTTGGTTGCTGGCTGACGGCGTAGGAGCGCCATGCGGGCCATGAGTACGCGAAGCGACGATCCTGCTACGGCTTCATGTCCTTGCGACAAAGACCGCGATGGATTTGTGATGGGCGAAGGCGCCAGCGCGCTGGTGTTGGAATGGTTATTTCATTTCCCTGAATATGGCTGGAACAGTAAACTTGTTGTGATTATTTATAAAATGTCCCGAAGTGTTGGGCTTCGTTTCTGAAGCTCTTATTCATTCAATTTACCGTGGCCGTTTATTTCCCCGGAAATGTCGCTTGCCGGGACGTTTATGATTGGAGCGTCCATGATGACGGGTGCGGGGTTGATAAGGAGGCGTAGGACCGAGATGCGCCGGCACTTCCCCTTTTTCAACAGGTTTGCCTATGAGACTTTCAATAGCAGCGAATCGGTTTTGCTCTTTAGGTCCTACGATGGTAAACGCTACGCCATCAGCTTCTGCCCTTGCCGTACGACCAATGCGGTGTACATAATCTTCTCCATCGTGGGGAACATCGTAATTGATAACCAGGTCTATGGTGTCAATATCAATACCTCGACTCAGGATATCCGTTGCTACCAGTATAGGTATGCGACCCGAAGTAAATCCGTTCAGTACATCTTCACGTTGTGCCTGTTCCAGATCGCTATGAATTTCGGACACTGTAAACCGTGAGCGCTTTAGCTCGCGGGTGAGCATCTTTACATTCTGTTTGCTGCTGCAAAAGATAAGCGCGCTTTTGAAGGGTGTTGTTTTCAGCATATGCTGTACCAGCGGCAGCTTTTGCGGATCGTGCACCACGAAGGCTTTTTGCACAATCTTTTCCGGTGGTTTGCTAATGGCAATATTGATCTCTACGGGATCAACCAGTATACGACGCGCCAGTTGCCTGATCTTTTCAGGCATGGTGGCTGAAAAGAGGAGGGTTTGTCGTTTGGCCGGCAGGGCTGCGATGATCTTATTGATATCGTCCTGGAAGCCCATATCCAGCATGCGGTCAGCTTCATCCAGCACGAGGAACTGCAGTTGATTAAACTGTACATACCCCATATTGAGGTGCGCAATCATGCGGCCGGGCGTGCAGATCACGATATCGGTGCCGGACATCAACGCCTTTTTTTCGGCTACAAAATTGCCGCCATCATTGCCGCCGTATACGGGAATAGAGCTAACGTCGGTGAAGTAGGACAATCCTTCAAGGTGCTGACTGATCTGAATAGCCAGTTCACGCGTAGGTACAATCACCAGCGCACCTACCTGACCGTCAATGCGGTGGTGCATGATCTTATGGATCAGGGGCAGCAGGAAGGCGGCAGTTTTGCCGGTACCCGTTTGCGCGGAGGCAATTATATCTTTCCCTTCCAGTATGGGCGGGATAACCTTTTCCTGAACGGGGGTGGCGTGTTCGTAGCCGGAGGCATCAATTCCTTCCAATAAGCTGGGGTGCAGACCAAATTCTGAGAAACGCAATTATACGGAGATTTTAGTAGTTGCCGCCCGGGGTCCGGACCCATGGCGGTTTGAATAAAGAACGGGCAAAGGTAAGGGAAAAAAGTGAGGAAGTGGATTGGGGGGTGTTAAAATGGGGGGAGGGGGGAATATGGGAGAATTGCTCCTTAGGACTTTTGCAAAGCTTTGGAAATATAGAAGCATAGAAATTGGCTTGATTTCCAGATTTCTTGAAACTTATTACGATTCATCAAAAACCTAACACATATCCACACACTACCAATTTAGCATATCATTATATACTATAACCGATTAAGAGGCATCAATCATCACCGGTCTGAGAAATTTTTTACGTAGCGTTAGGTTGCCGAAAGGGTTTCCGTCTATTAAGTTTTAAGGTACGATTCCTTCTCATTACTTCTTCTTTTGTCCCAACAGCTACAAGTTAGAGAGTTGATGCCATTATAGCATCCCACCCAAGCGCAACAAATATCTAACCTTGGATGTCCCCTAAATATCATGTTTGACATATAAATAAGTATCAGTACATCCAAGAGTTTTACTACTAATTAAGCAATTCCAACCATATAACTTAAATTAGCGTCAACGCCGACTCGCCTGACAAAGCATATTAAGGTTAGGCGAAACAGGTATCTTAACTAGATATCAAAAATTGCTGCCCCAATTAGTAAACATTAAGTGATGATTCATCGCTATCTGTATTCGAACAGCATTCAAAAATTCCTTGAGAGCTCAAATGAGAATATATTAGGACAGTTAAGTCAAAATAGTCAGTTTACCATCGAATATACACAACGAGATGCATGGTTAGAACAGATAAAAATATTAAAGCAATCGCTGCAAGGATTTGATGGAGCAATTTATTTTGAATACGCCATACCGAGAATGGGGAAGCGAATTGATGTTGTTCTCATAATTAGTTCAGCATTGTTTGTATTAGAATTCAAGGTTGGAGAAAAAGAATTTTTGGCAAATGATGTTGAACAAGTTTGGGATTATGCACTCGATCTAAAGAACTTTCATGAAACAAGTCACGATCAATTAATCGCTCCTATACTCGTAGCAACAGAAGGGAAAGATACAGTTCCAGTCATTTCGACTACGTTGCATAACGACAACTTGCTAATTCCAGTAAAAACTAACAAGACCTTACTGTCAGAGGTAATAAATGGTGTACTTGAGTTTTCCAATGGAGAAGCTATTAAACCTGAGATTTGGCAATTTGGACGTTATTCCCCTACTCCCACAATTATTGAAGCAGCAAAGGCTTTGTACGCGGGTCATTCTGTCAAAGATATATCAAGGTCAGATGCGACAGCCCAGAATTTAAGCACCACCAGTAATGCCCTTTCCAATATTATTCTTACTGCAAAAGAACAGCGTCATAAAGCTATTTGCTTTGTAACAGGTGTCCCAGGAGCTGGGAAAACTTTAGTAGGATTAGATATAGCAACAAAACACTTTGACAAGGGAAAAAATCTAACAAGCGTTTTCCTATCCGGCAATGGTCCGCTGGTGGCAATATTACGTGAAGCCTTAACAAGAGATAAGGTTCATAGAGAAAAGGAGATGGGTAGAAAGGTAAAAAAGGGGGAAGTCCTTAGTCAAGTAAAGGCATTTATACAGAATGTGCACCATTTTCGCGACGAATGCTTGATCCATCCAGATGATCCACCATTTGATCATATTGCAATCTTTGATGAAGCACAACGTGCTTGGAATCATGAGCAGACTGAGAAATTCATGGCAAGCAAGAAAAAGGTTCCTAAATTCTCTTACTCAGAGCCGGAGTTCTTAATATCCTGCCTTGATCGACATAAAGATTGGGCAGTTATCATATGCCTGGTAGGGGGAGGGCAAGAAATTAATACTGGAGAAGCAGGAATTACAGAGTGGATAGAGTCGTTAAATCGATCGTTTCCGCATTGGCATGTGTATATTTCGAATAGATTAACTGATAGTGAATATGCAGCAGGAAAGGCATTGCAATTAATTACTAATCGCAACAACGTATTTTTTAAGCAAGAACTTCACTTGGCAGTATCTCTCCGTTCATTTAGAGCAGAACATTTATCCTTACTAGTAAAAAATCTGCTTGATATAAATATTAAAGCAGCAATGGAAAGTTATTCACTAATTAAGAATAAATACCCAATCGCAATTACTCGTGATTTATCAAAAGCTAAAGAATGGTTAAAAAAGCAGGCACGAGGTAGCGAGAGATATGGCCTGGTCGTCTCTTCAAAGGCCCAACGGTTAAAACCATTGGCTATTGATATTCGCTCTCCAATAAATCCAATAAATTGGTTTTTGAATGGAAAAGAAGACACACGTTCTTCATTTTACTTAGAAGATGTTGCCACAGAATTTCACATTCAAGGACTAGAGCTAGATTGGGCATGTGTCATTTGGGATGGAGATTTCCGTTACTCAAATTCGGAATGGCAATACTTTTCGTTTGAAGGGTCAAAATGGAGGCAAGTTTTAAAGGAAGAGAGAAGATTATATTTAAAAAATGCCTATAGAGTGCTCTTGACAAGAGCGAGACAAGGGATGATAATTGTAGTTCCCACGGGAACAAAAGAGGATCCTACTCGAAATCCGAAGTATTATGATAGTACTTTTGAATACTTAATGCAAATAGGTTTTGAAGTAATACGTTAGAAAACTTTTAGTGTGTCCTAAAGCATGCATATTTTCTGAATTTTGTTCTCAATCTTTGCCATGGATTATTTTTGAAAGCAATGTACATCCCTACCGCAAAAGGTTACTTTTCCGGCTGCGGCGGTATGGAATTGGGCATGATGCAAGCAGGGATTAAAATCATTCAATCGCTTGATTTGGACGATGAGGCCACCGCTTGTATGAAAACAAATAGTCATTATTTTTCCCATACCATACTCACTGCCGACATTAAAGAAAAGACTGTTTTAGAACAGCCGAAAACTGACATTATCATTGGCACCTACCCTTGCACAAAATATTCTCCCATTGCAGATATTCACGGAACACGCACCGGGGATGATTTGTTTCTGCATTTTTTTCGTCACATTGCCATTGAAAAACCAGAGATGTACATTGTAGAAAATGTACCGGGAATGAAAAAATTTAAAGTGGTGATGGAAGCAATGACAAAACTGCCCGATTACTATGTTCATATCTTTTGTCCGGTCGATGCAGCACTATGGCTTCCACAAAGAAGAAAAAGACTGATTCTAATTGGCACACGAAAATTCTTTCCCATTCAAGAACCTAGCACCAGAAGAACGAGAGCTCGATTGAAAGATATATTGGAAAAAGACCCGATTGTAGAAATGCCGCAATATGTGGTTAACAGGATAAAGGGGAAATATCGAGACAAACCCATCATTGTAGATCCTGATCACCCCGGAGCTATAGCGCCAACCTGTGTAGCACATTACGCTAAGGATTTAGGAACAAGATTAGTCAAAGATCCTAATGCGAAATATGGAGCTCGTCCATTCTCTATTAGAGAATATGCACGATTGCAAGGATTTCCCGATGATTTTGTTTTTGAGAATAAACGAAGTTCGTATAGGCTTATTGGTAACGCAGTGCCGGTTCATATGGGCAGATGGGTGGGAACAGCGGCAATGGCATATTTCAATTGATAGCGCAAAACATCAATTACGGTTTAGTGGGCACCAAAAGTTCTCGAATATCCACGTCCAAAATCTGCGCAATTTTCTTTAAATCTCTTAATCGTGGTTGTGACTTGTTGTTGCATATAGCAGCAATAGAAGTAGTGCTTTTCCCCAATTTCTCGGCCAGCACTTTTTGTTTTATTCCCTTTGCGACAAGCACTTCTTTAATTCTATTGATCCTTTCCATATTATGCCCAGCTAATAATGTAAGAGCAAGTTATATAAATCAATGGCAATCTTAAACTTATATACGTTTCACCAACAAAACACCTTGCAGTAAATTAAATTTTTACTTACATTTATGTAAGTTTAATTTACATTTTTATAAACAAACCTTATATTTACATCCTAAATCTTATTTTATGCCAACACTCAAAATCCATCCATTCCAACACCACCCCATTCGCCTTACCCGCGAACAGCAAAAACACCCCCTCCAGGTTTTTGCCGAATTCTTCGACGCCAGCTCCTTAGGCAATCTCCGCGAAGACCTTCGACGCTGGTAC
>CALCIN010000011.1 GCA_937961055.1 uncultured Chitinophagaceae bacterium
ATGGGTCCAGGAAGAGCCTCCGTTGGTTGTTTTATAAATGCCTTTGCCGGTATTGGTCAGGTTGCCAACTGCAGCCACTATGGTATTGGAAGACCCCCTTCTTATCAGCACATCAGACACATACTTGCCATCCAACATAGGGGTAGTGCTCCAGGTGGCACCGGCGTCTGTAGATTTAAACAAGCCATGGGTTGTGCAGGCGTATACCGTATTTGAGTTGTTCGGGTCAAATACCAATCGTTGAACGCCAAAGAGGTTACTGTACGATTTGTACAGCACCTGTGTCCAGGTATTACCGCCATCAGTACTTCTGATAATGCCAATTCCATACGAACCGCGTGCCTTCCACACATTAAATCCAATATTGGAAGTATCTGAACGGTACACTTCGCCTGTTCCAGCAATAATGATATTACTGTTCGTAGGATGAAATGCAATGGCAGGAACGCCCAGAACAGGCAGCCCTACATTTACATAAGACCAGTTGCCTCCGGCATTCTCACTTTTCCAGATACCGCCGCTGGCGCTACCGGCAAATATTTTGTTAGAGTTATTAGGATCAATGGCTACGGTCAACACACGCCCCACGTTCAAGCCACTAACCTGCGACCAGTTGCCACCGGGCGTACGTGCCGCTGGATTATATGCCTTAGGCCTTTTCATGGCTTGCGCATGTTCCCATGCAGCCATCCATTTGTCGTTAAGATAAGTGGGATCCGGATAGGCCTTCGTCTGAAACAGGTAAGACATTTGCTTGTCTGCGCCCGAATATCTTTTTTTCCGGGTCACTTCCTCCTGTTTTTTAGCAGGCGGTACATGCTTCTGCATGACGAAATAAACACCTGCCAGGCAAGCTACAATTCCAAAGGATACCAGGATTCTGTGTAAAGATTTCATAGCAAGGGTTATTGGATTTAACGTTAGGGGATATAATACCAATGCTGAAAACAGCACATTGAGTCTGTGTAAATTTTTTTACATAGTCAATGCTTTTATGTGAAACGAATAAGGCTTTTATATATTACTGTTAGATTACCCGATATATGTCAAATAAAAAAACAAAAATTGCTCACTGATGTTAATGCAAAACCAACAGCCTGCACATCCTTCGCTGTACAGACTGCAGGTTTTGAAAAACACTATCTAATTTCGGTTAATGATCAACTTTGTATTGTGTACCGTTTCGTTCAATCGAACACGAACGAAGTAGATACCATTTGTAAGTGCATTAAGATCTTGTAAGCGTATTTTATTAAATCCTTGTTCTACCTGTTTGTTTTGCGTTAACAGTTTCCTGCCCGACTGATCAAACACTTCCACTACAGCAAGGCCCCTTTCGAGTGCGGTCAGTTGTACATCTGCATAACCGCTGGCAGGGTTGGGCGCGATGCGCAGTCTTGCTTCCAGGGTCCCGAATTGTACGGAACGGGCGTCGGTGTATTTGTGATCACCGGATTTGTAGTTTACACGCACCCGGTACCACACGGTGCCGGAATTGGGATCATTGTCAACAACATTGTATTGTTGCATTTCCACACCTTCCCTTGCCTGCACTACAGCAATGTTGGTCCAGTGCGTCTGGTCGTAGCTCCTTTGCACTTCAAACGATGCTACCGGGAGTTCCTGTAAAATATTCCAACGAACATTCACGCTGGTGCCGGATTGCTTGTTGGCAGTGAACGACATAATGTCTTTTGGCAATACGGTGCCCACCAATACAGCAAAATCTTCCACTTCACCATCGGGGAACCAGCCATTCATGCCATTGGCTTCGGTCATACCATTGGATTGCCTGGTAAGCCGGAAGCGTACAAAGGTCTGTGTACTGGAAGTAAATGGTACCGGAATATCTTCCCAGGTGATAGACACAAATTGTTGCGAAGCACTGGACGGCACCGTTACAAGGCGTCCTTCCTCCGGATCAAATACCCCGTTGAAATTATAGTCCAGCCAGGCCACCAATGTTGCTGGCTCACCACTATTGTTGAAAACAGAAATGTTTGGAATGGTATAAGTAATGGTGCCATTTACTGTAATGGCAGGCGGTGCGCCAATAGCATCTTCTTCCGCGCCTTCCGCATCAGCGAGTTCTGAAGAAGTCCCTTCCATTTCAAGTGCTATCGTACTTCCCAAACGTAAAGATGTGTCAGTTTCATGCACAGCAGGAGCAAAGGGGTCCGGATCATATGAAGCAGGGGCATCGCCAAAATCCATAGGTGGACGGAAACCCTCTGATGCATCACCGATATTACCCACCCATCCGGTATCAGGGCCTACGCCATAAGGGCCTGGCACCCTTTTAAGCGGACGTAGGGTTGAGATATCATTTGTACCGTCGCCGTTATACTTTCCTACAACGCCGTATTGTTGATTAGCAGCCGTACCCATCAACCTGAACCAATACATATCACCATGCCAGGTTAAACCTGCCTGTCCGGAAAATGGACTGGTACCGGGATTTTCATAAATTACTGACTGACCAGTCTGAAGATTAAAATGTTCATACCTACTCTCCGAATAGTTACTCCCGTTCCTGGCAGTACTAAAATCGATCAAAATGCCGTCTTTTATAAGGAAATCGCCCCAGTCGTGTGTAGAAGTATTGCTTGCATGATTATAAGTATTAGTTGCAAAAACCTGGTAAGCATTTACAGCGTTGCCGGCTGCATCAAAATCAATTCGCCAAACCACCGCTTCGCGTGGTCTGTCGTTTGTAGCGTTGGTGCCACTACCCACATCATATTTCCCGCCTTCTATGCCGAAGTAAAGCGCTCCATCGTACCAGGCAGCGCCTGCAGAGCCCACACCGAAATTGAATGTTGGAATACCTAATTGGGTAGTGACATTCGAAACAACCTCAGAAATGGTGTTGGTTTTAAAATCGTATTTCTTGATCGCCTTGTAGTCCACTTCTGGCGAAGGCTTCTCAGAAATGTAATACAACACAAAATTCTCCTGATCATAAGCAAAGCTATTTACGTATTCCTTGCTTACATCCCGGAATAAAAATTTCGCATGTCCAGTCAACGGGTTCACCATGTATACCGAGTTGTTATCGGGCGTTGCCAGGATATAAGACGGCTGATTGGCCACCGGCCCATTAAACGGCCGTGCTTTAGGGTTTTGATGATAATTAACCGGGAAAGTGCCGGGCGTACAAGCGTTGATATCTGAAAGATATAATTTACGGTCAGACCCAATGGTAGTAAAGGTTATCACAACTCTTTTAACAGGGCCAGCAATGCTAAACGTGGCAGTACCCCGGTTGGAAGCATCATCAAGCGTGGTAGTGTTAGCTGTTACATAGGTATTGGTGGCATTGTTGCCATTAACCGTTAATATGGTGTTGGTATAGGTTGTAACGCCTACATTCAGCGCTGTGTTGGCCTCATTGTAGGCATCTACATCCACGCGCGCACTGCGGTCTATGTCGTAAAGCGTAAAGGAAACATTGTAAACCTGTTCATTGAATGTAATAGTAAGCGATTGACCATTAGCATTAGGATTGAGGTAGATATCATCGCCGGTAAAACCCGCTACATCTCCGGTATGAGTGCCTACATCTGCATAGTTAAGGGCACCAGGGTCAATAACTGCATCATGAGAGGTCTCGATAGCCAGCCAGGTTTTGCCAATGGCAAACTTCTGTACCCTCTCCATGGTAGAGGTTATGTAGTTCTCATACATACCGCTGGAGCCGGTATTGTGAAAGAATTCCATTTTGTCCCAGTTCAACTGCGCCTGGGTATACCCACTGGGACACTGTGCATTTACCACTGAATAAATCAGCATCAAGAGCGGAATAAGGAGAACCCTGGTCTTCCCTTTAGAGAAACGGATCACGCTACTCCATAGGATAAGAGTATCTTGTTTCATACGTTTGGATTTTGGGGCGAAATTGATTTTAACAATTCGGTGCTAAATATAGTAGGTACTTTTTATAACTAATAGTGTTTTACCCCTATTTTTCGGTAAAAAGTGACGTATGAACGACGAAAATCGATGTGTGAATTGAATTACAAGGATTTACCTATTGTATAAGAAAAATATTTTCGTATGCAGAAATTACGCATAGCTATGTTGATTGTACGCAACCACCATAGGACAATTTCGCAAAGCCGGTTATAACTGCCAATTGCTACTCCCTGCTACAGTTTTCGTTCAATCTTTCATGTTATAATATGTACAAATCCATGCGGCAGGGTGACTAACAATCTCTTATTAATTAAAAATATCATTGCTTAGCCCGGTATTGATGGCATAACTGGTGTAGGAAATTTCAATTTTACCTTTTTCGTTAGTAGTAGTATTCCGGGGTTTTTCGCCGGCATCATAGTCTATAGCCAGACCTTTGGGCAATTTGTAGTCTTTTG
>CALCIN010000012.1 GCA_937961055.1 uncultured Chitinophagaceae bacterium
TTGACGCGCTGATTGCTTCCGGCGCCACGGCCTTTATGCTTACGCTGGCCACCAACTCCATGGATATATTCCGGAAGGCCATACAGGTGGTAAAGGAACATCCGCATCCCGCTGTGCTGGGATTGCATCTTGAAGGGCCGTATATCAATCCGGTGAAGCGCGGCGCGCATATCCGGGAATACATCAAAAAAGCCACCGTTGAAGAAGTGAAGACATTGTTGCAGGAAGCAGACGGTGTAATAAAAATGATCACGCTCGCACCTGAATTGACGGATGAGGCAGTGATTGACCTGTTGCTGCAACACAACGTGATTATTTCTGCAGGTCATAGCAATGCTGCTTTCCGCGAAGCGATGAAAGGGTTTCAGCACGGTATACAGGCGGTAACGCATTTGTACAATGCCATGTCGCCTTTTCATCACCGCGATGTGGGATTACCCGGTGCGGCATTTGCCTCAGCTGCCTGCGCCAGCATCATTGCCGATGGCATACATGTGGACTATAAAGCCATCACAATAGCTAAAAAGCTGATGGGCGAACGACTGTTCCTGATCACCGATGCGGTGGAAGAAGTGCTGGAAGGACCCTACGTACACGTGCGTCGCAACGACCGCTTCACTTTGCCCGATGGCACTTTGTCGGGTTCCTGTTTAACCATGCTGAAAGCGGTCGCCAACTGTGTGCAATATGCGCATATTCCTTTGGAGGAAGCCGTGCGTATGGCGACGCGCTACCCGTCAAAACTCGTTGGTAAAGAGGACCATATGGGTAGTATCCAGGCGGGTTGTTTGGCCAGCCTGGTGGTGTTTGATGCAGCTTTTGCATTGAAACGCGTTTTTTTCAGAGGAGAGCAGGTTGTGTAAGCGGCACTGCAATTTTACTGCATAAGATTGTCCATGTTTTTCCAAGAAATATCCATTTTCCCTCCTGGCTGCACGTGGTAAACTTGTTTCAAAATTGAAGGTTTGCGTATGAAAAGAAATCGTTTGACCGGCTGTTTATTGATTTTATTGATCGCGTGTGTTCCTGGTAGTTTGATGGCGCAGCAAAAAAATAAGCTCCGGCGTAACCCGGCACTGCTGCAATTGGTGACATCAAGTCTTACTGAATCGGTGAACCAGTATAAGTCGCTGGCAAAACAACTGCCTGCCGGACAAATGCCGCGCACCTGGGAAAACGGACGGCTGATGACTGTTTCCAACAATTCCTGGATCAGCGGATTCTATCCCGGCGCACTGCTGTATCTCTTTGAATTTTCCAAAGACACCGCTATCCGGCGCGAAGCCTTTGAACGCGTAGCGCTCATGGAACCAATGAAGAACCTGACCTCGCATCACGACCTGGGTTTTATGATGTATTGCAGTTATGGCAATGCATACCGGCTAACCGGTAATGAGGAATACAAACAAATACTGGTGCGTGCCGCCCAATCACTCGCTACCCGTTTTGATCCGCGCGTGGGTTGCATCAAGTCATGGAATGGCATCAAATCGCTGGATGGCAAACAGCATTTTTCTTTTCCCGTGATCATTGATAACATGATGAACCTGGAACTGTTGTTCTTTGCTTCAAAGGTTACCGGCGATCCGTACTATAAAGACATTGCCATCAAACATTCTGAAACTACTTTGCAGCATCACCTGCGCCCGGACTTCAGCAGCTATCACGTGCTGAATTATGATGTGGAAACCGGTTTGCCGGTTAACAAGGAAACGCACCAGGGATTCTCCAATAATTCCACCTGGTCAAGAGGACAGGCCTGGGGTATTTACGGATTTACCATGGTATACAGGGAAACGAAAGACAAACGATTCCTCGAAGCTGCCTGTAAAATGGCAGATCATTTCATAGATCATCCCAATCTTCCAGCCGATAAAATTCCTTACTGGGATTTCAATGTAAACCAACCGGGCTTTGTTCCCCAATGGAATTATGATCCCGCTAAATATCCCGAAGTGCCGCGCGATGCTTCTGCGGCAGCGATCACAGCATCTGCGCTGATCGAGTTGGCCAGTTACGTAGATAAGAAATTATCACAGAAATATTTTGGGGCGGCTGAAGCTATGTTGAAAAGTTTATCTTCACCGCCATACCGTACGGCCGGTACCGAAGCCGGCGGCATGCTCTTAAAGCATGGTTGCGGCGGTGTGCCGGGCAATGTGGAAGTGGATGTGCCGCTCAGTTATGCAGACTATTATTATGTAGAAGCGATGATGCGGTATAAGGGAGGGAAATGAGTAAATTGAATATCCAACCTAACATAAAAAAATAGTCGCGTTCCATGCTCCCGCTTATGCGAAAATATTTCCTGTGCTTATTGGCATTGGTCCTTTGCTCCCATGCGTTCGCATCGCTGCAACCGGATACCATTCTCAACCGCTACACCGAATACCTTTTCCGTACCTCCACCATACCCGAAGACAAGGTGGCAGCATGGATGCACGCCCTAACGCCCTCCGGACAGTGGCCCGACATCCAATACAACGACAATGAATTGGCCGGCTGGAAAGTAAGTCACCATTTACTCCGCATCAGGGAGATGTCGCTGGCCTGGCGTTATCCGGGTTCCCAATGGTATGATAACCGGAAGCTGTGGCAGCAAATCAATAGCGCGCTGGACCATTGGACACAACATCGCTATAAAAGCACCAACTGGTGGCACAATGAAATCGGCGTACCGCGTTATATGCGTGATATCATTATCCTGCTGCGCCATCACCTGGAACCACAACGGCTGCAGCAGGCCCTGGAAGTAATGGCGCAGCTGCGCGTGCAGGACAATTATGTAGGCGGCAACCTGGTGTGGTGTGCAGACCTCGGTTTGCATTACGGCGCCCTCACCGGCGATGAAGCATTGGTGCGCCGTTGTCGCGAGCTTATCCTCAAAGAAATAAAAATT
>CALCIN010000013.1 GCA_937961055.1 uncultured Chitinophagaceae bacterium
TTCGAAATAACACTCTCATTATACGCAAAATTGTAACCCGTTTGTTTATGTATGGCCATAAACACCTCCTGTATCGGCGCATTTTTAAACGAGAGGCTAACATTGTCCTGCGCCCAACTGTAATAGGCCTGGACTTGTAATACGGAAGCAAGAATCAATACGAGACTTAATCTCATGGCACGCCAGTTTTGGCGGGAGAGCGGGCATTTTTTTGCACAATACCATACCAGCTCTCTCCAATTAGAAAAATCCATAGTTTTGGAGGAGTTTTGAGTTAACAATTCGATACCACAGATTTTGGAAAACTCAAACTTTCACGGGGTTGCGAGTGTCAGTCGTAACCCTGTTTTTTTGCCGGCATTGTTTGAATCTTCCATTGAGTTGATACAGGAATCACATGAATATGCCTCCTGTTTCCTACACTCCGCCCTAGCCTAAGGAATTATCCAGCTGGCTATTGGGGTTGGCCAATAAAGCGAACCCGCATGGTTCAGCAGACGTAAACGATAGCTAGAGCCCTAACCAATTTTTTAGTATTTTATGGAATAAAGGATTTTCTGTAACGGTTATTTAAGCCATTTCCTGGCTATAATGAAAACAATTCAGAATACTATTTTCCCTAATCATCCAGCCGGGTTATCTGTACCCTCTTATTTTATTATTCAAAAAGGTATGAAAGGAATGAGGCTGTTGTATTTTCATAAGCAAGGTGACATTATCTTTATGAAAACCGTAAGCCGCTCTTCCTCTTGCAGGTCCAATTGAGAAGGGCATCTACTCGCCGGAGAGCAAAGTGGATGGGAAACTACAAGGTTTGAAGAACGGTTTACAGTATTCGTTAACATTGAAACAAAAGAACTAAACTTTTCCCGGAGGTAGTCCCCATGGTTGCTCTATTCAGGGATATACCACCACATGTCTATCCTCAATCGTAAACCTCACATTGCCGGTCTTTTCGATGATCCGCAACACTTTACTGATCGGTTCCTGCCGGGAAATGGTCAGGTAGTATTTTTCGGTTATGGGAGCTTTAAACTCTACCTCCAGGTTATACCACCGTTTCAATTCCTTCATGATATCTGCAACCGAAGCTTTTTCAAAATGAAATAACCCTTTAGTCCAGGCAATTTCTTGCGATATGTTCACGGTCTTATTCAACGAAATGGTATTATTTTCCGCTTCGCTACGCACGATTGCCTGTTGGCCTGGAACCAAATGAAGTTCATGATTATTTTTCCGCACAATTACCCCCCCCTCTACCAACGTAGTGGTTATTTCCGGTTCATCATCATACGCATGAACGTTAAACTGCGTACCCGTGACTTCTATTTGTGTTCCGTTGGCCTCCACAATAAAAGGTTGCCCGGGGTTTTTCTTCACTTCAAAGTAAGCCTCCCCGACAACTTTCACTTTTCGTTCTTTACCCGTAAAGACTACGGGATATTGTAGTTGGGAAGCGGCGTTCAACCAAACAATGGTTCCATCGGACAACATTACTGATATATACCTCCCCTGTGGGGTAACCAGCGTATTATACCGTTTTTCATCAAGTTGCTCGGCGGTTGCCTGATAACTTACTCTATCCTGGTCCTTAATAATCTTCACCGCACCCTCACTGACCAATACGCCGTTCTTATCATCCAATAGCACTTCTGTTCCATCGGCTAACTGAAGTACCGCTCCGGAAATCGCTGCAGGTATATCATTCTTAAAGCGTTCCTCTTGTGATGCAAGAGATATGTTGTCTATTTGATCTTTTTGGTTAAGGACCAGGTAGGTGATTATGCCGATGGCCACCATCAACATCACCGACGCGGCATATTGGGTCCACCTTCTGCGCCACCAGGGAATCGAAATAGTTATTTCCTCTTCTGCATTCTCCTCTGATGTATCCGTATCAAACAGTCTACTAGCCTGAATGCCTGTAATTAACTCCCCATTGGCGACCATTTCATCAAAGATTTTTGCCCTATCCAGCTGTTCCCAATGCGCTATCCAAAGTGTTTCCAGTTCGGACAACTCTGCTGATGATAGCTCTTCCCGTTCTGTTTTCTCTAATAATTCAAGCAACCGTTTCTTGTCAGACATATTACAAATGGTATTGGTATTCTTAATTCAGTTTCAGAGTTATTACAGGCTGCTCTCATAATAATAACCGCTTGCCTATGATTTCGTGACAGAAAAATTGAAAAAATTTTTTTGGAGGTGGTAAGAGGGCACTAAAATGGAGATTGCCTCAGTTCTTTCAATTTTTCGCGAAAGAGACTAATGGTGCGGGACTTAATTTTTCGGACCGTGTTTTCCAGTAATCCCAGTTCTGAGGCAATTTCGCGCGTGGACTTTCCGGATAAAAATTCTTCCATCACCCGACGGGGGGTCTTGGGAAGAGATTTGATTAGCTTACCTACTTCAATGAGTATTTCTGCCTTAATCGCTGCAATCACGGTATCCTCATCATCGTGGTAGTAATTATGTTGAATGGCTTTATCCGCTTTTTCCCTCACCTGCACTTTCTTCAGATATTTGATGCAATCATTGCGGGTAGTGATGTAGAGAAAGGTTTTAATAGTCTGGAGCGATTCAAAATGCTGGTGTCGCTTATACAGTTTCAGAAAGGCACCGCTGGCAATATCTTTCGCTTCTTCCTGATCTCGCACAAAGCCATACGCGAATACACACATTGCCTGGTAAAACGTTTTATGAACGTGCTGAAAAGCAAGTGTGTCCCCATCTTTAAACAATTTAATTAATTCCTCATCGCGTAGGTGCAACTCCATTGGTACAAATTTCTTTTTCAAACGCCGGTACAAATAAAGGAAATATTATATACAGGCTGATTTGATTAATGGACTTAGCGTAATAGGATGAGATGGTACGATTAGGTATTTGACTGGTTTTGCAAGATTATAAAAAAATTCCTACATGCCCGAATACGACAAACAACTTTCTGCACTTTCGGTAACGACCACGGTTAACCTGATGATGCATTTCAATAGGTGCAAAAAACAAACCGCCCTGGCCTGGGCGGCTGTGAACTACAAAAGCTTTTCCCTGTTCTTGTGGAGGAGAAAGGTAAAGGATACTAAGCACATGAAAGCCCTCGAAAGCGACCATTTTATTTTGCCACTCTTTTCCCCGTTTTTTCGGGGCAAATACACACCGGCAAACCCAATCATTTTGACCGCTTACAGGTAATTGCTTATGAAAGGTCTATTGCCTGCACCCCATCGTCTTCCGTTGGTGTGAGGGCCCTTCCTGATATTTTTTTAAGTACCAATTCACTGCTGTTAAAAGTTAACAGGCGATTCCACAAAAGCGTCTCCTTGTTTTTTTATCCACTCCCGTGGGATTGACCGCGACTAAAAAAAATTGCCACCATAAGCACACTACACACATCAGGCATTTCAATCCCTACTCCCTTTATCGAAAAGGCAGGGCGAGCAAATTCTCAGATGGCAAGGAAAAATGAACAACTGGCACGTATTAATAGCCGAGCAACATATTATAAATGCATGAGGGACCTTCACGAGTTTGGGTATATGCGCCATATACCGCTTGCTGTCGACTCTATTTCTGTTATTCATACAAATTTTGTTCGTCACTTTCAGGGGCCCAAGACTTGCTTATCGACCAAAACGGTAGTCGATTTGGTATTCCCCAACTATTATCGGGGCAAAGAATGCATCCAGGGAAATTGGAGAGGTATCACCGGTTGAATTACTAAAGAAATATGGCCGCTCATTTCTTGATCGGAATTATATTACCTTCCTATACGAGCTGCTGGCAGAAGTGTCAATTAGTGAAATGCTTTCGTCCAAAGAATTGAATTTTATTGGTTGTGTAGCATTTGGGGAAGTGGGGGAATGAAGGAAATGCTTCGGTTTGTCACCAGCGCCCCTTTACCTGTTGTTTTTTATACATTTGTTTCTGCATCTCATGGAAACCAACACATCATTCCCCGACCAGAAAACACTTCAGCGCATTGCCGCCGGTGATGAAGCTTCGTTTAGGTTGGTGTTCGATCATTACCGTCCCATCATTTACACACTATCTTTGAGATATACAAGAAACGAATGGATAGCAGAAGAAATTGTGCAAGACGTATTCATGAAAGTATGGGTAAACAGAAGCGCCCTCCCCGATGTCCGCAATTTCGGCGGCTGGATTTTCAAAATTGCCGAAGGCCTCACCATTAATGCCGTGAAAAAACTGGTGCGTGATAAAGAAAAAGCGCAATTGTATTTTACTGATCCGTTGAACATAGATGTTCCTGATTTCGCTGAACAGGAAGATCAATATGCCATCATTCTCAGGGAAGCAGTGAAACAATTGCCCGCCCGCCAGCAGGAAACCTATCTGCTCATTAAGGAACAGGGATTAAAAAGAGAAGAAGCCGCGAAAGTATTAAACGTCTCTCCCGAGACGGTGAAATCAAACCTCAAACAAGCCATTCGTGTGATAAGAGCCTATTGCCAGGCCCGCCTCGGCAAAACGGCCCTGGTGCTGCTGGCCGCTATTTTATGAAACCTCCGCCGAATCAAGGTATTCCCTGCCTACGTAAGAGATCAGTGCAAAAGCCAGGAAGATTTCCCGATTAGAGAATCATCGTCCCGGCCTCCTGTCAGCTATGCAATGCCATCTCCCCATCAGATTTCGCTTTCATTCCGAAAAAAATTTCCCCTCCATACCCCCAAACCCACCACCAATTTTGTCTGTTTCTATGAAACCGCGCTGCTTCAAACCCAAACAACATGGACCGACTCGCATACTTATCTGATCGTTGCATCAAAGGACTGGCTACCGAAGAGGAGTTGCAGGAACTACAACAATTGATGGCCGATCCGCAATACGAAGAAGCCGCCAGGAAACTGCTCCGCGCCGGGTTTGAGTCAGTTCCTGACCTGCAGGATATGGATGAGCACACTGCACAAGAAATGATGGCAACCATATTCCAGGCCGACAACATGCTGGCGCCAAAAAGAAAAACGGTTTCCCTATTCAGCAAATACCGTTGGATAGCCGCTGCTTCCGTGACCGCACTTATTGCGCTCGGTATCCTCTTCACCATGGACCGTAGCAACAAAAAAAATGAAGACATTGGCCTGGCGCAAACATCTGCTCCAACAGATGTTCAACCGGGAAAACAAGGGGCCATTCTCACACTTGCCGACGGCACCCAACTGGTGCTCGATTCCATGAACAACGGTTTCATCAACGCAGGCCATGAAGCAAAACCCGAATTGAGCAATGGCCTGCTTGCTTACCATGCTGAACAGGTTCCCGACAATACTGCACTCACCTATCATACACTCACCACCCCCAAAGGCAGACAGTTTGCCCTGCAATTACCGGATGGCACCAAAGTTTGGTTGAATGCCGCTTCCTCCATCCGGTTCCCGGTCAGCTTCAGTAACAAGGAACGAAAGGTGGAAATTACCGGCGAAGCCTATTTTGAAGTAACGCCCCGGCCTGTTGTTCATAACCAGCCCGCTTCACAAAAAATTCCCTTCATCGTTACTACCAAACGCCAGCAAATTGAAGTGCTCGGTACGCATTTCAACGTGAATGCGTATGATGACGAAAAGGAGGAAAGGACCACACTGATAGAAGGCAAGGTGCGCGTGCATGCTACCGCACCCGGCAGTTCCCAGCCTCCCGGCGCAACAATACCCGGTGTTGTACTCGCCCCGGGACAGCAGGCTGTGACAGACGCTCATGCCAACCTCAAAACAGAAAAAAATGTAGACGTTGAAAAAGTAATGGCATGGAAGAACGGCTATTTCAATTTTGCCGATGCAAAACTGGAAGAAGCCATGCGCCAACTCGCACGCTGGTATAACATCGAAATCGTGTATGAAGGAGCCATTCCTGATATAGAATTCTGGGGCAAAATGGGCCGCGACCTTAGTCTGAATGATGTATTGCGTTTCCTCAATAAATCAGGTGTACATTTTGAAATCGAAAACGGGAAAAAATTAATTGTAAAAAACCAGTCACAATGAGCTAAATCAAATCTGTAGTTAATCAAAACAAACCAGGGAAGCGTTGGAAGCACTTCCCTGTAAATAGTTTGGTTAACGCAAAACACAATTCGGAGAAACTGTTTTTATCAACCAAAACTAATGCTAAGCTATGCAAAAAAATGCTCTTTGCACGGCCAGGGTGTTTTCTGCCTGTTTTGCAGGGAACCCGGTTACAGATCGCACTGAATCCTTTTTGAACAAGAAAACTTATCCCCTTCCTCGACCATTACGCTTGCCTATACGCCCCCGGATTCCGGGGATTCACCAGGACGTTATAAAAAAACTGCTTATGCAGGTTAAGTTGATCACTATTATGCTACTGGCTTTCTGCCTGCATGTAGGCGCCAAAGGGGTTTCCCAAACCATCACCTTGCATGCAAAGAAAGCGCCGCTGCAGCAGGTGTTTACTGCTATTGAAAAGCAAACGGGTTACGTGGTTTTCTGCAACAAGGAATTGCTTGAAAAAAGCAAACCGGTTACAGTGAACGCGACCGCACTGCCACTCACCGATTTTCTGCAGTTGATTGTCAGCGGGCAGGACCTCGAATTCGAGATATCCCAAAAAACCATCCTTATTTCAAAAAGAACAACCAAACCCCAACCAGCCAACCCTCCGCCTACGGAAATGACACTTCCTTATTTGGCCAGCATTTCAGGGAAGATTGTTGACACTGCAGGAAACGGCATCGAGGCCGCATCCATTAAACTTTCGCCGGGCGATAAAGGAACTTCTTCCAATCGAAACGGAGATTTCACTATAACAGATGTGGATGCCGGACAGTATACACTGGAAATAAGTTCCGTTGGCTATGAAAAAATCAAACGTAACATTACTGTTGGCAACAGCGACTTATCATTAGGCACGATCGTGCTGCGCACTTCCGTTTCGGACCTCGATGAAATAGCAGTAGTGCTGAATACAGGTTACCAGAAACTGGAGCGCCATCAACTCACCGGTGCAGCCAATACCATCAGCCAGAAAGATTATGATCAGCGTGTGGCCGTCGCCGGTGATTTCCTGGAAAGCCTGGAAGGTAAAATCCCGGGATTGGTATACAATGGTCAAACGGGAGAACTGACTATCCGCGGCGTCTCCACTTTCGATGCAGTAAAGAAACCACTGATTGTGCTGGACGGTTTTCCTACTGAAATCGATTTGCGTTCCATCAACCCCATCGATATCGTTTCCATTACGGTGCTGCGCGATGCGGCCGCCGCCTCTATTTACGGCGTACGTGCTTCCAATGGTGTAATAGTGGTGGAAACCAAAAGAGGCAAGGCAGGAAAACCTGTGTTCAATTTTCGCTCTACCTATGCCATTCAAAGCAAACCTGATTTCAGCTACCTGAAATATGCGCCTGCCAGCGAGTTTGTACAGCTGCAGAAAGAGTATTTCAATATTGCGCAAATTAATTTCCTGCTCTTCGACCTCGGCATCTATAAAATGGACCCGGTGCAGGAAATTATGTTCGGGCAAACGGAATTGTCTGTTTCCAATCCATTGCTTACACCGGAACAGGTGGAGCAAAAATTACAGGAATTGGGCTCCCACGATAACCTGAAATCGTATGAGCGCCTGTTCTATCAAAACAGAAAAGTTCAGAACATCAACTTCGACGTAAGCGGTGGCAACGACCGAAGCACCTACCTGCTGGGAGTAAATTATGTTGGCGAAACCATGGTCAACAAAAGATCGGAGAACCGCCAGTTCATGCTGAACTTCGCCAATACCTATAAAATTTCCGACAGGTTCAACTTCGATTTCAGGGCCAATTATACCAACAGGAAAGACGTTAGCGGCAGGACGCCGGACTATTCAGACTTCTTCCCGTATGAGCGGTTGGCAGATGAAAATGGCAAACCGCTTCCTGTTGCGCTGGACCCGCAAAGAGATTACAGCTCACGAGTAATCACGCGCGAAACCAACCAGGAACTGATGGAAGCCGGCCTGTACGACCAGTTTTACTATCCATATGCCGAGCTTACCGCCAACACCAACACTACCCGCATGAATGCTACCCGGTTCCAGGCAAGACTCAATGCAAAAATCACCAGCTGGCTCAATGTTGACCTCGGTGGCAATTATGAAACGCAGAACGGCATCCTTGATGAACTGAAAACAGAAGAAGCCTTTGAGGTGAAAAAAATGTTGAGCTACCTGGCGCTCAAAGGGACTGACGGCAAAGCGCAGTTCACCAATGTACCCAGAGGCAATATACTTTCCAGGACCAACCAACGGATTACCAACCATACCGCCCGGTTGCAGGTGAACCTGGCCAAAAAATTCGGCGGAGGAGACCACGACCTTTCGGGAATTCTCGGCGTTGAACAAAGAAGGACGCTTACCCAAAGCTACAGGACAACTTATTTCGGTTACGATGGCCAGACGCTGATCAGCAAACCGGTGAACCTGGAAAGGATGAACAGCACTACTTCTCCTGCATTTTCGCAACTAGGCTTTGGACGCTATAACAGCACCAACTTTTTCAATGAAACGGAAGATGACAGAAGATTTATGTCGTACTACGGGCAAGGCACCTATATTTTCAACGGGAAATATGTGGTTACCGGAAGTTTCAGAATTGACCAGTCGAATCTCTTCGGCGCTGATCCAAAATACAAATACAAACCCCTCTGGTCTGCCGGCGTAAACTGGAGAATCGGGCAGGAATCTTTCATGAGAGATTTTACATGGCTCGACTACCTGCAACTCAGAGCGGCTACCGGTTTTAACGGCAACGTGCCCGCCAGCAACGCAGGACCTTTCCTGATCCTGAATTCAGGATTAAACACGCTCCTGTTTCCTGCCCAGCAGTATTATGATGTGCTCACTCCTGAAAACCAGTCGCTACGCTGGGAAACCACCAGGAATTACAATATCGGCATTGATTATACGGTGTTGAACAACCGAATCTCCGGTTCTGTAGACTGGTACCTGAAGCGCTCATTTGATGTGTTCGGACAGTTTGATGCCGACCCAACTTCGGGCTGGAACCAGTATAATGCCAACACGGCTTCTATCGAAAACAAGGGACTGGAACTGATGCTGCATACCGTAAATGTGAAAGCAAGAAAATTTGCATGGCGTACGCAATTGACGGCATCATTCAACCACAACAAAGTACTGGCCGTAAAAGCAACAGAATTTGCTACTTCTGAACGCATCGCCATAGGCCAAAGCCCGGTACAAGGCCGTCCTGTCGGCGCTTTATATAGCTATAATTATGGCGGACTGAATGCGTTGGGCCAACCTTATGTACTGGACAGGGACGGGAATCAGAAAATACTGGCCTTTTACGGCACTGCACAGGTTGATGTAACGTTCGACGACATGATCTATAACGGGACCACAACTCCTAAGTATGTGCTGGGCCTGAATAACCAGTTCGATGTAGGACAGTTCAATGTTTCTTTCCTGTTCATGTACTATGGCGGTCATGTGATGCGGGTGGAACAACCCCTGCCGCATAACATCGACAATTATGCAAATAACCCGCTGCAAGGTTCTTCCAATTTCTGGCGAAAACCCGGCGATGAGAAGATCACCAGGATTCCGGGTTATGTAAGGGCCAGTAGCGCTGCTCCGGGATACTACCAGTCTTATGCATTGTACGGCTATCAGTATGCATCGGAATTTGTGAGAAAGGCTGACTATATCAGGTTGAGGGATGTGATCATTACTTATAACATCAAATCGGCTTTCCTGCAGCAGATGGGCGTAAACAATGCGCATCTCCGGTTCCAGGCGCAGAATGCTTTCCGTTATACATTCAGCGGCAATGAAATCGATCCGGAAGCCATCGACCGGGTAACCGGCGTTCGGAAACTGGAAACACAACCATTCTACAGTCTCACCTTTTCTGCTAATTTCTAAAACCAGTAAACAAATGAAACTACTCTATAAATTTTTGTTTGTTGCAGCAACAGGATGGGCCTTAACGTCCTGCGACAAATACCTCGATGTAAAACTGAAGGGCCTGGTGATTCCCGAGCGGTTGGCAGATTATGAAGCAATGTTGTATTCGCCCACCATGACAAGGACTTTCCCTATGAACCTGCTGGATTTTACAGACGATTATTTCAACAATATCGATGCATTGAGCCAATCACCTGCAGCCAATGGGTATTATTGGAGACCCATCATCACCGTTAACGAAAAAACCAGTCCTGATATATGGGGACCACTCTACCGCGTAATTTATGATGCCAACGTGATCATCAATGGTGTTCCTCGAACTGCCGAAGCCAATACCGACCAGGCCAACAGTGTTATTGGCGAAGCCCTCGTGATACGGGCAAACTGTTACCTGGAATTAATTACGGTGTTTGCCAAAAGTTACAACCCGGCTACTGCCGCCAATACGCCCGGTCTTCCATTGGTCACCAGCATTAACGTGACCGATCAAATACCGGCCCGCTCTTCATTGAAAGCTACGGTGGACACAATGATCGCCAACGTAACAAGGGCCATTCCTTCACTGCCGCTGACCAACACGCTGAAATCCCGTGTAACCAAATACACGGCTTATGCTTTGCTCAGCAGAATTTACCTGTACATGGGCGATTTTGAGAATGCTGAAAAATATACCGACCTGGCGCTCGAAGCACCGCATGCCATGCTGGATTACAATGCTTATGCTGCAAGCTCCGCTGTGCCACGGTATGAGCAGAGTCCAGAAGTGCTCTGGCACAGGGCAGCAGTAAGCGGTAGCCCTTTATTCATGATTTATTCCACCGACCTGCTATCATACTTCAACAGCGACGATATCCGCTTTTCGTTTCTCACCACCACAAATAACAACGGGCTTGGCAGGGCGACTTTGCCGGGCACGTACAATTTCGGTATCACCTTCCCGGAGTTGTATCTCACCAAAGCTGAATTGCTGGCAAGAAAGAACCAATATGATGAAGCGATGGATATCGTAAATATGGTGCGTCAAAACAGGATTAAAACAGCGGCATATGTTGATCAAACTGCCAGCTCGGGTGAAGAGGCGCTGGGGCTGGTGTTGGCCGAAAGACGGCGTGAGCTTGCCTTCAGCGGATTGCGCTGGTTTGATATGAAAAGGCTCGACAGGGAAGGAAGGATGCCTGAAGTAAAACGCATTAACCCCGATACACAGGAGGTATATGCAGTACTTACACCGGGTAGCGCCAACTACACCTTTGAAATTCCTGTGCGGGTGCAACTGTTCAATCCCGGCATGGAATTGAACCACCAATAATCTTTAAAACAAAAACAAATGAAATACTGTTTAAACCTGTTCATCACCCTTTGCCTCTGTGTCAACCTTTCGGCTCAGGGAAACACCGTGCAACTCGCGGGGAAAATTAACCCGGAAAAGAAATTAACGGAGATAAACATACGAAACATTGATGGAATAGTGGCTACCGTACCCGTTAAAGAAGACGGCAGCTTTACCATAAGCACCGACAAACTTTCGCAAGGTTTTTATGATGCAGAGGAACTGGGACATCTGTACTTTAAACCAGGATTTAATCTCTCAGTAACCCCTCAACCCAATGGATACTACCGGTTTTCCGGCACAGGCGCCATCGAAAACAATGCGCTTAGCCAGGCAAGGGAAGCATTGAAAAACTACATTCCCCTGGATGAAAAAAAACAACCTGCACAGGAAGTGTATTACATGGACGTGCCTGAATTCCTGGAAAAATTAAATGCGTTTTTCGACAATGGCAGAAAGTTATTCAGCCAGAGCAAAGACGCTTTTTTCAATGAATACGCCAATGCCGACCTCCGGTACGTAGGCAGAGAGGCATGCTGGATATATTCCATTTACTATGGCAAAGACCTGAAAAAAATGGACGCATTTTATGCTTTCGTGGAGAAAGCCGACAGGGATGCTCCGAATTATGCCGAACAATTGGATTCGGCTTACAAAGCAGCAGAAGTGAAGTCCCTGGACAGTATTTCGAGAAACACTTTGTACGCTTTCCTGTATGAAGATTGGGATAAAAACAACGAGACCCTGTTCATACATTCATCATCCTACAGAAGAGCCATAGCGAATTTTATCGCCCGGACGTCCAACACTCCCAAATACAGGTTAAACATGCTTACCTACGACCGGTTACTGCATCATGCCAACCAGTTAAGGGTGGTGCGGGGTGAAATTACTTCTCCGTACATCAGGGAATACTATGAATATACTTATACCGACGACCTGTTGAAAATGTCCAGGGATTCGGCCACCCTCGAGCAATACTACAGGGAGTATCTTGCCAACTCCCAATCTGAGAAAAACAGGAGGCGCCTGGAACAGGTGTACCTGAATGCAAAAACATATACCGACAAGGCGGCCGCCCCTTCATTCGCCTATAAGGATATTTCGGGTAAAACGGTTTCCCTGCAGGACCTGAGAGGGAAGTATGTGTACATCGACGTATGGGCCACCTGGTGCACACCCTGTAAAGCAGAGATCCCTCACCTGAAAAAAGTAGAAGCCGACTATCACGGAAAAAACATTGCGTTCGTCAGCATTTCGGTAGATCAGCCGAAAGACCAGGCCAAATGGGAGCAGTATGTAAAAGAGAACAATCTCTCCGGTATCCAGTTGGTGGCCGACAAAGCATTTGATTCGGAGTTCATTCAAAAAATGAATATCAATGCTATTCCGCGGTTTATTTTAATTGATCCGCAGGGAAATATTGTAGCTGCCGATGCGCTCCGGCCTTCCAACAAAGAACTAAGGACGTTGCTCGATCAACTGCTGTAAAGGCGAACACATTGTATTCATTCAACAGAACGGGAATCTTCAATTAAAGATTCCCGTTCTGTTTACTAATTATCGAAAAACTTTTATGAATCTGGCCGTGTTTTCCGGCATGTCATCTTTCATCATACCAACCGGTTAATTTTTCAGTTTTTTCCCGGCTTTATCAATATAGTATCCTTTTCTTCCCTTTACTACTCTTGCTTTACCATTTTTAAAACTATCTGCAAGGTCAAATCTGGCAGGAATCACCCACTCCCCTCTTTTATTGATAAATCCATATTTGCAGTTACCATCGTTACAAATCTCTACTGCCGCCAGTCCTTCAGAAAATGATTTGGCATCTTTGAATTGAGCGGTAATTACGAGCTCGCCCGATGTATCAATAAAGCCCCAGTTTTTTTTGAACACGTTCTCCTGTTCCATGGGAATCACTGCCGCCAATCCTTCGGAAAAATCCTGGGCATTATAAAAAACGTTTTGCGTAATGAAAACACCTGCTGTATCTGCATAACCAAAACGGTAATTCTGGAGCTTTACCAGGCTTATACCTTCTCTGGGCAGAACAATATAGGCAAATTGTACAGGCAGCAGCACCTTGCCTGCTTTATCAATCACGCCTGATTTGGTTCCTTTTTGAACCTTATACTTTCCCGGGGCAAACACTTCTATCTTATCGTATTCGGCACGTACAACCACCTGATTTTGCAAATTTTTGATACCATATTTTTGAGTGGATGCATTATAAAATATGAGGGCCCTGTCTATAACAAAATCCATTTCTTCCAGCCATTGTCTTGCTTTTTGATTGCCCATTGCAGCTGCCCTACTATAACAGTATGCCGCCTGAAAATCGTAGGTTAACGCACCATTGTACCGAAAGTTGTAGAACATTTCCGCCATACTGCAATAATCTTCATCAGTAGCGCCGTTGTCTATTGCCTTGTTAAAATTTTCAATCACTTTATTGTTCAACGCATTGTTCACAAGGGGATTGGTTTTGTATAAACAGCGGGCGATATACATATATACTGCAGGGTCGCTGTCGTATTCCAGAGCTACTCTTTCAAATTGCGCCAGGGCATTTGCATACTCTTTCTTTTCGTAATGATTAATGGCAGTTTTGTACAATTCAGATCGGCTCTTTTTATTGTAGATAAACTGCACATCCATTATCTGTACACCGGTACTGCCGAGCCTGCTTTTGAATCGCGACAAAGCAGCCAGGGCATCCTTTTCTGAACCGTAGGGTCCCACGATATATTTTGTTGTGTTGGCGTAGTCAGCCGCCTGAAACCTGGCGTCTTTCCCACTCCGGATGGCCAGTTGACGGTTGACCGACAGTTCTATTTCTTTCCGCAACACGGCGCCATTTACCCTATTGTCTTCAGCCGCTACAGCAAAAACATTGCTGACAAACATGCCGGACTCGCCGGGATATACATACAAAAAACAATAGGCCTGCTGACCACCTCTCAGGTTGTAATACTTTGATTGCTGAAACGTTAATGGGAATTCCCTGATAATGTTCAGGCGTTGTTCGGTAAGTTGCTGCGCCTCCTCTTCCTGCTTCTTTCGTTCAAGCGCCTTATTTTGAAAATAAGTTTCTTGTGTGGTTGTAGTTTCAGTCAGATCATAAATACTTCTTTGTTTGGGCGGTTCCTCAGCGTAACGGCCATAAGTACGTCTTAATTCCGCAGCTTTCCTTTTTAACCAGGCATCATTATCTTCCTTCGTCCAACGGCTGCTGTATCCCTTTTTGGCCGTAGTATTGGTATTGGAACGTGAACTGCTGGTAGTATTGTTGGAAGACGCTTTAGTATCAGGCTTGCTGCTACTTTCAGAAGAAGCATTGCTGCTTCTTGTCAGCACCAATCCGGAACTGCCGGAATTGTACAAGCGGTCTTCCCGCTCCTTTCTTTCCTTTTCTTCCTGCACTTTCTTTTCCGCATTTTGCTGCAGGTATTTTTTTAATTCATGCGGCGGGCTAAAAGAGATACTGCCAATTTCCAATCCATGGCCAACGATAGGACCTTTTCCCTTCACCACCTGCACGTCCTTTGCACAGGAACCATGGTCTCCTATCATTTCTTTTAACTGGAGATAAATACTTCCTGTATAGCCGGGCTTGCCTGCTTTGGGGTTGGTAGGCAACAGGGGAGCGCCCATGTTAAAGTAGTTGTATTGTCCGTGCACGCCCTGTGTCCACCGGAAGCGCACATCTTTTACCGTAAAATTTATGCCGCCGATGCCTAATTCATCAAAAGAAACAAAGTCGCCATCCACCGTAAATCCTTTCGGACTTGCATAGGAAAACCAGGTATTGAAAACAATGTCGCATTTGAAACCTCCTGCGAGGCCGCCATCTGCAAATGAATTGATTGCCGTGTGATGGGCGCTGAAGTTTTCTACAACAAGTTCAACCTCCGCTTTTTCCTTCACAAGTAATGTCCCGTTGTGATAGGTATATTCCACAGGCTGTTTCGCGCGCAGCGCTGTTGCATAAGGTACGGAAATATTGTCCTGCCCGTAACAAACGGTGGCCACCAACGCCGCTGTTATTAATGATAAGATTGTTTTCATTCGTTTGTTGTTTTGCTGTAGCAGGCGCACGACATTGTTCAGTCGTTTGCCCGTTTATTGATTGCTTAACATTACTTCAACATCTTTCATGAAATCAGCCTGCATCTGCTTTATCCTGTTATATTGGGCAGTGTTGTAGTGCCATTCAACAGAAGCGTTCTTTCCGGTAACGGTCACTTTCTTTAACGCGTTATCTACTTTCATATCAGTAAAATCACTCCAGGAAATGGTTTTGTCGCCTGCACTGATACCATCTGCAGCAAAATATACCGGTGCATTTTCACCATATGCCTTTTTGATTTGTCCGTTTATTTTATCCAGGAAAAGCTTGCGGTCCCAATCCTGTTTGGCTATCACCACTCTGAATCCAAGATCATCTGCCCTGTATTCCTGCTGCTGCATCAGCTTGTTTTCCGAATGCATGTCTTCCCGCGGAGACCGGAAGCTGCCGCCGATGATCATTTTTCTATTTCCGGCAACGGCCGTATCACCTGGCATATGAAACCATCCATCCACCCATTCCCATACGTTGCCCCACATATCGTAGATACCCAATGTATTTGGCTGCTTACACGTAACACAAACAGGCCGGTCTGCAGCGTTACCATTTTTCTGGTAGGCAGCATACTTGTCAATATCAGCCAACACCACATATCCTCCGGCGAGATGATTCACAAACCGGCCGCCGAAGGAAGCATATACCCATTCCGCCTCAGCAGCAAGTCGCACAGGTACGCCCCACAGATCCGTTAAGAAATGACAGTATTCCAATGCATCCAGGTAAGACACATTTACCATCGGCTTTTTCAGATCGCCCCAGCCCCATGCCGGTGGAGGCGGCATTTTTTTCTGCAACTTTTTGCAAAACGCAGCGTATTCGTTTACACTCACACAGGTTCTTGAAATGTAAAAACTGCTCAGTTGGTAAACTAACAATTGCTCGTGGTATTCTGACGGGTCCTCATGGAAAACCAGGGCAGGAATGGTATCACTGCCCCCCTGCACTAAGGCAAAATCTTTACTGATATTAAGTTGCTGCGCACGGATGTTTGAAGAGAAAAGTAAAGCGGATACTATCAGGTAAACACGTTGTTTCATATAGGTGTGACGTAAAGATATAACGGTTGCTTGTGGAGATCACTCCCTATTTATAGGGATATACTGTTTTTTTTTATCTTGGGCTATCCTTTACAACATGACAAATATCAAACAACCGGTAGCGCATTGTATCAGGAAGCGCTGAAATTTCCCCACGATGAGTCTATCCACCAGCATCATAAAAGACATCTGGCATTCCCACCAGGGTTACCTGGGAGAACGATCGGGTCCGCCGGAAAAATTACAGTTCGAAGCAATTGCTGAACGATTTTTCTGCCCAGGTCCGTTCTATTATTATGTTATTGACTCACCTACGCTCACCTTCGATTATGTGAGCAGCAGTGTCAGAAACATCTTCGGTGTAGAACCGTATGCATTTACGCTGCCCGGTATGCTGGAAGGCTTCCATCCGGACGATGTTCACTTCGTGGCGCGATGTGAAGATATTGTGGCTGATTTTATCCGAAATAAAATAGCGCCGGAACAGATAACCAATTACAAAATCTCCTATAGCGTAAGAGAGAAGGTTGCATCAGGTGAATACAGGTTATTCCTCTTACAAACGGTAACCTTGCGCACAACACCGGAAGGTTCCCTGTTGAAGGTATTCGGATTGCACACAGATATTTCGCATATTACTTCCCGTAACAACTATAAATTGTCGCTCATTGGCCTTAACGGGCAACCTTCTTACCTGGCCATGGATGTAATGGATATGGAAATGGTGCATTACAAGGAAACATTCAACCCGCTTACAAAACGCGAGCTTCAGATCATCAAACTTTTCAGTAAAGGACTGAGCGCCAAAGAAATTGCCAACCAGCTTTCCATAGGCGAACAAACGGTGATCTCGCACAAAAAAAATGCGCTCGGGCGGATTGGAGGAAAGAATATTACAGAGTTGGTGGCTAATTGTATACGAAAAGGATACATTTAACAAAACCCTGTTTCCCACTGCGCTCTTGTTCAGGACCTGCTCTCCTTTTCGTCTTTCCCAAAACAGCACATCCTTATACCTGTTGTACAAATACGACACCACCAGCAGCAATACTCCCAGCGAAATAAATGAAATGGTTTTGGTTACCATACCTGCTCCTTCAAGCTCATAAACAAACAGCTTTACCAGCGTAGCCACAAACAACACAATACCGCCCACGCGAAAAACAATTTGCCGCTTCCGGATACTGTACACAATGAGGAACAACGCATACAATCCCCACAATATACTTAGCCCGGGTTAGTACTGATCGCCGTCACCGCTGATACCCGTCCACAAAAGATATTCCGCACTCAGCATACCCAGTATGGAACTGGCATATCGCGCCCCTATAAAAATGCCGATCACCGTGACGAGAATGCCCACCGCGCTGGCGATGTTCTTTCCCACCAGTTCTTTTAGGGAAGTTTCTTTCTTGGCAGAAGGTGCGGGAGCAGGAGGTGGAGACGCTTGCTTGTGCGTCTGCTGCGGCGCCACGATAGGTTCACTGCATTCAATTGTTTCAACCGGCTGTTCAACTTTTGCTACTGGTTCAGCGGATGCCCCGCCTGTTCCTTCAGTTTGTCCAGCTTTTTCATTAGCATTACCAGCCGGCGATTGATATCTGATTGTTCCAGCGCCAGTTCTTTGATGCGGCGCGTAAGCTGCTCAATTCGTTCGTGTATGTCCATACCAGGTAAATGGAGGGTTGATGGCTATTCACCAAATTCCGGGAATTCCGCTATCGGTTCCAGCCTGCCATGCCGCCGGCAAAAACCGGCACAGGAACGGCCGTTGGTAATTACTATATAAGGAACGGGCACCGCAATGTTATACCGTAACACCTGTTGTAACACCTCATCATTGAGTGGTATGTCCATGGCCTTGCATTCAACCATCATCCAGGGCTGGTGGTGGGCATCGTAGACCAATATATCAAAACGCTTCTTCAGTTCACCCAGCCAGATTTCCTTTTCCACCGCCACCAGCGATGCCGGGTATTTTTTCACCTGCACCAGGAATTGCAGAAAGTTCTGGCGCACCCATTCTTCATTGGTGAGCCGCAGCCATTGCTTACGGAATTCGTCAAAAATGAATTCCTTTCCATCTTCCCGCCTGGTACGAAAGGGATGGTCCGGGTATTCTACCAGCATCATGCTCCAAATCTACGGTTTGCCGCCATTTTAAACAGGTTGTTTTATACAGAATCACGCACAAATTATCGTTATGTGGAATAAAAGACGAAATTTAAAGTGCAGATGACAGGAAAGTGGGTACAGATTAAATCAAAATACATGAATCATTCAACCAATACTTCTGCCAGGATGAAATCGAAGGAAGCGATCGTAGCAAACTGGTTACCGAGGTATACCGGCGAAAAGCTGGAAAATTTTGGCAAGTATATTCTGCTTACCAATTTCAGTTATTATGTAAGCCTGTTTGCCAAATGGAATAACGTACCGGTGGTGGGCGCAGACCGGCCTATGCAATGCGCCACCGCAGAAAATATTACCATTATCAATTTCGGTATGGGCAGTCCCAGTGCAGCAACCATCATGGACCTGCTTTCGGCTATTGAACCCAAAGCTGTATTGTTCCTGGGCAAATGCGGCGGCCTCAAAAAACGCAACAATATCGGCGACCTTATACTACCCATTGCGGCTATACGAGGCGAAGGTACCAGTAATGATTATTTTCCGCCGGAAGTGCCGGCACTGCCTGCCTTTGCGCTGCAGAAAGCCGTTTCTACCACTATCCGCGATTATGGCGTGGATTATTGGACAGGCACCGTATATACCACCAACCGCCGCGTATGGGAACACGACGATGCCTTCAAGGCCTACCTGCAGAAAATACGCTGCTACGCCATTGATATGGAAACGGCCACCATTTTTTCCGTTGGCTTCTACAACAAAATTCCAACCGGCGCCCTGCTGCTGGTAAGCGACCAGCCCATGGTGCCCGAAGGCGTAAAAACAGAGGAAAGCGACAGGAAAGTAACGGCTTCTTTTGTGGAAAGACATGTGCGGATTGGCATCGATTCGCTGAAGCAACTGATCAATGACGGCCTCACGGTACGGCATTTGAAGTTTTAATAAAAACGTTGAGGCTGAAATTTCATGGCAGCTCCCTTACTGGAAATAAACAACCTGCAGATAGATTTTGTGACCGAAGCCGGTACCACTACGGCCGTGCACGATGTTTCCCTTGCAGTAAATCATGGCGAAATAGTGGCCATAGTAGGTGAATCAGGTTCAGGCAAATCGGTTACGGCTTTATCCATTTTGCAATTATTGCCCACGCCGCCGGCACGATATGTAAAAGGCGACATCATTTTCCGCGCCACCGGCAGGGAACCGGTGCACCTGCTCCGCCAATCGCCCGCAGGCATGCGCACCATCCGCGGCAATGAAATTGCCATGATCTTCCAGGAGCCGATGACTTCGCTGAACCCCGTATTCACTTGCGGACACCAGGTACAGGAAGCCATCCGCTTGCACCAGCACATCCCCAAGGCAGAAGCGCGCCAAAAAACCATCGAATTGTTTCAGCAGGTACAATTGCCGCAGCCCGAACGCCTGTACCATCGTTATCCGCATGAACTGAGCGGCGGACAAAAACAACGGGTCATGATCGCTATGGCCATGAGCTGCCGCCCGCAACTGCTCATTTGTGATGAACCTACCACCGCGCTGGATGTAACCGTACAAAAAACCATCCTTCAACTCATCAAAAGCCTGCAACAGCAGGTGAACATGGGCGTTATATTTATTACCCACGACCTGGGCGTGGTGGCTGAAATTGCGCATCGCGTAGTAGTGATGTACAAAGGGAATATTGTTGAACAGGGAAATGCGCAGGAAGTATTGTCCCGCCCGCAACATCCGTATACCAAAGGGCTGCTGGCCTGTCGCCCTGCATTACATCGCAAGGGAGAACGATTGCCCGTAGTGAGCGATTTCCTGGCGGCAGCGGGAAATGCAGCTACAACCACTTTGGAAGCGGCAACAAACAGGGCAATTAGTGAAAATAAACCCGGTGAAAATTCAGCCTTGCCACAGGTGCAACAAATTGCTTCGCCCCCGGCAGCCAGCCGGATGGAAGGTGAAAAAACACCCTTGCTGCAGGTGCAAAACCTCTCTGTATGGTACCCTTCCAAAAAAAATTTTTTGGGGAAGCCCTTCGATTATGTAAAAGCAGTAGATAAAGTCAGCTTCACGGTATACAAGGGCGAAACCCTGGGACTGGTAGGCGAATCAGGATGCGGTAAAACCACATTGGGCAGAACATTGCTGCGACTGGTCACGCCAACGGCAGGATCGATTTTGTACAATGGCAAGGACCTTGCTGCCACTTCACCGGCCGCTCTCCGGAAATTGCGGAAAGATATACAGATCATTTTCCAGGACCCCTATTCTTCCCTGAATCCCCGGTTAACCATTGGCTCCGCCATTGCAGAACCCCTGAAAACCCATCAACTGATCACCGGCAAAAAAGCGCGGCACGATAAAGTGGTGGAACTGCTGGAAAAAGTAAACCTCAGTGCCGATCACTATCATCGGTACCCTCACGAATTTTCCGGCGGTCAACGGCAACGGATCGTAATAGCCAGGGCGCTTGCCCTGAACCCCTCCTTTGTAGTGTGCGATGAATCGGTTTCGGCCCTGGATGTAAGCGTGCAGGCCCAGGTGCTGAACCTGCTGAATGACCTCAAAAGGGAATTTGGTTTCACCATCATTTTCATATCCCACGATCTATCGGTAGTACGCTACCTCAGCGACCGCATCATGGTGATGAACAAAGGCAAAATAGTAGAAACCGGCGATGCTGACCAAATTTATCACCATCCCCGCACGGAGTATACGCGCCAACTGATTGCCTCTATTCCGGGATTGAAATAAAATTGTTATCTCTTACTGCCCCGCTTAGTCTTTGTATCGTTGCTGTTTTACCATTTCTGATAAATAGTTTTTATAATAGTTGTACATGCGCGCCTGGTAGAACATAGAAGCGCTCTTACGTTTGCTGTACAACATTTCTTTCAGGGCCTCATGCAGTTGTTGTTTAACCGGTTTATCGTTTTTGAGGTCATTCTCTTCACTGCTGGTGAATTCATAATTTTCAATATCTATTTCATCCGGTTTTTCTGGTTGCATACCTACTGAAGCAATCTGCCACACGGCATCATCGCGCATGCGTTTGTACTTAAAGAAATACACCACTCCTTTTTTGCCCTGGTAAGTTACCGGCAATTTATCGACGAAGGCCAGGGTATCCAGTTTTTCATCCCGGAACTGGCGCACCAGCATGCTACGTACAATGTCCATTTGATTTTTGTAACGACGCGGAAACTTATCCAGCTTGTTCATCTCTTTCAAATCATGGTACAGCTCCCAGCGATATTCGTCCCGCGATGCATATTTGGTAAAAATGGAATCATGCACCTGGTGCCCATGCCGCAATAAAAGCATATTGGTATTGTACAACAGCCGGTCGTCCTGCGTTTGCAGCAACTGCTCAAAAAACTGTTGCACACCTGGATTTTTATCACGGAAGGGCAATAACAATATGGCATACTTATCCAGCTTTTTATTACCCTGGTCTGGCCTTCTGCCTCTTAAATACCGTGAAGCATAATTGTCTTCGTCCGAATCTTTTTTGGCGGCTTTTTCAAGTTTTGCCTTGTCTTCTTTTGCCCGCTGCTTTTTCAGCAGTTGTTTGCCATCGATATAGATTTTGCTGAAGTACTGTCCATAATCGTCCGCCTTGCAGTATCCGCTGTCTACCAACACTGCCAGCAGGTCCAGCACCTCATCTTCAAAATCATCTACCAGCATTAATTGCAGGAAGCCGGGTAACAGCTGTTTGGTGAGGGCCAGCGTATCATACAAAGGATACCAGAAGCCACGGTCCCTGTATGCCATATCCGGGAAGAAGGATGAAAGCATTTTTCCCGGGGCAACCCTCACAAAGTCATAGACCGATGGGCCGCTGTAGCCCCGGTAATTGTCCAGTTCTCCTTCCAGGATGGGCGGTTCCTGCACAATCAAATCACGGAAAGCTATAAACGAAGCAAGGGTCCGTTGCCCAAGCAAAGCATTTAACACGGCGCTTTGCAATGCCGCCGTATCTTTTGCTTCCCAATACATATCGCGCAGCCATAGTGTAATACTGCTATCCTGCGATCTGCCAAGCTCGGCAATCAGGTTCGCTTTCCTGTCGAGGTAATCAGGCATACCCCAACGCAGCCGTTCAATGGTGCGCTTTACAAATGGTATATCGGAGCTATCTATGTTATAATAGCCCAAATACCTTCGGGCAGCTTTGGCTACCAGACTGTCTTCGCTGAACAGGTCATCAAACAGTTGTTCCTGCGTGGCCAGTTGGTTGTCATCGGAAGGGAAAAGCGGCTGAAAACTGGTAAAGAAAGAGGTGATAAAACTGCTTTTTACAGCGCCCGTATCTGTAAGGGTGCAGATGGTCAGGTTCCGGCCGTTTTTAGAAAAGCCCTTTTTCATAATCATCCTGCTGCTTCCAGTGTCGGTATAACGCACTTCGCGCACGCGGATGCCGTTGGGGAGCATATAGGAACTGTCTGCCAGATAAATATAGGTACTGTCTGCCATTGCCATTTTATGGGCGTGTATTCCCGGTTTCACGGAATCATACTTTCCGGACTGTATCCACACTATAAATATCTTTTCTCCGGTAGTGTCATTGCCAATCGTTTCTGTTTTGAATTGCTGCCTGATGCCCCGGCTTACAGAATCTTCATCCGAACCGAACAGGTTTTCCAGTTCCATGATCATATCTTCCCCTTCCTTCTTTACCGGCACTACAGGGCTTTTTACCGTAAAGCACATAGTAGTATCGGTATATGTTTTCGCAGGCTTTAGATAACGGTAAGGCGTAATTGAAAAAGAGCTTATGAAACGTTTTACATTTTCATTTTGTTTTTTGTACCGGGCCACCACCACATAATATACCGGGCCACGGATAATGAATTTTACGGTACTGAAGCTGCCATCTTTATGACGGTACCTGCAGTCAAGCGCAGGATAACCGTTTTGCCTGCTGAAGCGCCGTTCAAGCAATTTTTCTATGCACGACGAGCTGCTGTAGCTTTCTTCCATCAGCGACAGCTCAAACGTATCTGCTTCAATAAATTCATAATTGTGCAAACTGGCCTGCATAACCAGGTAGCTGTTGCCGTCCTGCGGGTCGCGGGCAGCATATTCCAGCCGGTCTGTACCAATGCTGTTATCCCGTATGGTAACCGGCGTATGCGGCCATTCGGCAGTGAACCCTCCCAGTGCCGGTTGCCATTGCTGCCAGGCGCCGGCAGGATATGCTGTCAACTCTATTGAACCAAAGAACTGATCGGCAGCTTTGGTTACATTGATATAATCGCCGATGCCGCTTATTTTGAAAACGATGATCTCGAAAGGCGTCACAAACACCTGGTACCGCTGGTGATCGCCCCGGCGGGTACGGTTGGTAAAATCGAAGCCCTTGTACCCGTTGCGGGTAACGGTAGCGCGTTTCAGGATTTTGCCGGGCACATTTTCGTACAGGAGGCTGTCAATTTTCCGGTACACCACATCGCTGCTATGCCCCAGCAAATAACTGTTGGTCTTGATGCGGGTAACCATATAATAGGCGCCGTTTACCATATCGGCAAACTGCACCATGTCCATGCCGTTCCATTCTGTAAAGCGATAAAATTTGTCGCCGGGAATGGCCACCTTGAAGAAACCATCGTCGGCCGTTTGCAGTTTGAACGGTTTATCAACAAATATCTTTTCGATCATTTCTTTCTGCTCGCTGTTGCGATCGTCCATCTTCACCGGCCGGAGGGTATATCCTTTTTCCCGCAGTATTTCAATAACGCCCCTGGGGCCTGGCAGGTGCGCGGCGCCTACGCCCACAAAAAGGCTGTGTTTGCGGAGAATGGTATCGATAGAATGCGCCTGTATTTCGTTTCGTTTGAAGAGAAATTTTTCCTGGAAGGCTTCAGAGAATACCGCAAGGTTTTGCAGGGAATCGAGCAGGTCAAGGTCTCCGCGGCGATAGGCGTCTTCCACTTTTTTCGGGTTGCTCATCAGGGCCTCATAATCGTAGCTGCGCCGCTTCTTTTGCTGGTCGCGGTACATATCGCGGTAAGCTTCCATCACCAGCTTTTCGCTATCACGAAAATCTTCCACCCCATTCAGTTTTTTGCCCAGCTTTCCCCCCACCTGGAAGATGTACATATCGAGGTAAGTGTCTTCTTCAAAATCGCCCTGCGGCCCGTCATAGGAACGGTACAACATGCCATTGATCATGGAGGGTTCTACCGCCAGCGCCGCCTTGATCTTTTCCTCGTAGGTATCGATGGCAAAGGTGGTTATCTGCATGTAATCGCTGGAGAAGTCGCCCGCACTGCCAAAAAGAGAACCAACGCCCATCCTGCCCCGCGCCCGCTGCGGCATCCGGTAAAAAATGGAACGGCTGTAATCGTCCTGCCAGTGCTCAGGGTTGGTTTCAAGGGCCACCATTTCCACGCTTTTGATAGCGTTGTAAAACGAATCGCCCAGGTGAAAAGCCAGCTTATCGCTTACATGCATGGTGCCAAAGAGGTAGGAAGGTTGCTTCAGGCCATTGCCTGTAATTTCCCATAACAAACTGGGATATTTTTTTTCTTCCTTTACTTTCCCTGCCGGCTGCTGTGCGCTTTTCTGCGGTTGCGGGGTTTTCCTGGATCGTTTATCTACCTGCCCATAGACGGCCATCAGTAAACAGCAAAAGAAAAATACGGCGGTGACGTTTTTTTTCATAAATGAAGTATAAGTGAGGTTGCCGGCGGCAACAGGCTGAACCAAGGGAACAATAAGGCACGAAGGAGCACAAAGGTTACAATTTTCATTTCAATAAACCCGCCAGGATACAGGAACGCAAACACTTTAACGCTTCGTGTACTCCTGGGTGCCCTTTGTATCCTGGTTGTACCACCCCTATAGATGCCAAAATACGTCCATAACATAAAAAAATACAGCCCCCTCACGAGCTGCTTTTTAAATTTTTATTTTCGCCATTTTCGTATTACCTTTGCACGCTTGAAATCAAGCAATACATGATATCAAACCTGGTGCCGTAAGACCTTGTTTGTATCGGAATCCCCGATGTACCCGTTTCTTACTGACGCTCTGGTATCATGTGGCCACTATCTAAAAAATTTTTTACGCTGCATGAAACTTTCACAGTTCCGTTTCGATCTGCCGCTGAATCTTATCGCCCAACACCCTGCCAAAAAACGTGAAGATGCCCGCATGATGGTCGTTCATCGCCACACCGGGCAAATCGAAAACAAGCACTTCAGGGACATTATTGATTATTTCGACGATAAGGATGTTTTTGTTGTCAACAACACCAAAGTGTTTCCCGCCCGTATGTACGGCCGGAAAGAAAAAACCGGCGCCAAGATTGAAGTTTTCCTGCTGCGGGAACTGAACAAGCCCAACAGGCTCTGGGATGTGATTGTTGATCCCGCCCGCAAAATCCGTGTGGGCAACAAATTGTACTTCGGCGAAAATGATGAACTGGTAGCCGAGGTAATAGACAATACTACTTCCCGAGGACGCACCATCCGTTTTCTGTGGGACGGTACCGACGAAGAGTTTCGCCAGATGCTGGAATTCCTGGGTGAAACGCCGCTTCCCAAATACATCAAACGCAAACCCGAACAGGAAGATAAAGAGCGCTACCAGACCGTATATGCAAAACATGAAGGCGCTGTAGCAGCTCCCACGGCCGGCCTGCATTTCAGCATTGAACTGATCAAGCGGCTTGAAATAAAAGGTATCCGTTTTGCCGAAATCACACTCCACACCGGGCTGGGCACTTTCCGCCCCATCGAGGTGGAAGACCTGAGCAAACACAAAATGGATGCAGAGTACTACCGCATCGACGAAACAGCCTGCAAGATCGTGAACAAAGCCATCCAGGGCCGTCATCGCATCTGCTCGGTGGGCACTACCACCATGCGTGCGATCGAATCGTCGTATACTGCTGAAAAATTGCTGAAGCCGTCTGAAGGCTGGACCAATATCTTTATTCATCCTCCTTACCAGTTCAATATTGCCGATGCGCTGGTAACCAATTTCCATTTGCCTAAAACCAGCCTCCTGATCATGGTATGCGCCTTTGCCGGCTATGAACTGGCCATGGAAGCGTATCGCAAAGCCATCAAGGATAAATACCGTTTCTTCAGCTATGGCGATGCGATGCTCGTCCTCTAAAGAAAACGCCAAGTAAAAACCAAATGATACCTCCGCATAAAAAACAGGGAAGCTGGCAACCGGAAGCACTGTAACAAACCTCCGGCCGTTGACTTCCCTGTTCCTTTTTCTTCTTCCCCATGGGCACCAGCAAAAAAATACGTGTATTGGAAACCATCCGCCAGGGCCAGATTGGCGGCGGAGAAACTCACCTGCTCGACCTGGTGGAGAACCTGGACAAAAACCTGTTTGAACCCGTAGTGCTGTCGTTTACCGACGGCCCCATGGTTGACCGGCTGCAACAGATGGGCATTGCCACGCACGTTATCCCTACTACCCGGCCCTTTGATATTACCCGCTGGAAAGCAGTGAAGCAATTCATAGCGGCACAAAATGTGCAACTGGTGCATGCCCATGGCACCCGCGCCCATTCCAATGTTTCGTGGGCAGCGCGCAAACTGGATCTGCCCGTGGTGTATACCGTGCATGGTTGGTCCTTTCACGACAACCAGCCCTTCTTGCTGAGGAAATTGCGGATTCTTGGAGAAAAATATCTTACCCGCCGCGCTACGGTAAATATTTCTGTAAGCCAGTCGGTGCATGAAACCGGTCTGCAACATTTTGCCGGCTATCAATCCGTGATTATTGCCAATGGCATTAACCAGCAAAAATTCAATCCGGAACGGGCGTTGAAAGACATCCGCCAGGAGCTGCAAATTCCCCGCGAATCGCTGCTGGTGCTTTTCCTGGCCCGCTTTACCGAACAGAAGCAACCGCTCACCATGATCCGCGCTTTTGAACAGGCGGCCGCACAACATCCCGGCTTGCGCCTGTTAATGGTAGGCGATGGCGAGTTAAAAAAAGAAGCCGATGCATTGGTAGCAGCCTCACCTTATGCAGAAAGAATACACATGCAATCGTTCCGGCAGGATGTGCCCGATATTTTAGCTGCGGCCGACATCTATGTACTGCCTTCCCTGTGGGAAGGCCTGCCGCTGGGCCTGCTCGAAGCCATGGCCATGGGAAAAGCGGTTATAGCTTCCCGTGCCGACGGCACCCGTGAAGTAATTCAACATGAAAAAAATGGTTTGATGGTGGAAGTCGATCATTTGCAGCAACAGGTGACCGCCGCCCTGCTGCAACTGGCCCGTGATGCCTCTCTCCGCGCACGCCTGGGACAGGAAGCGCGCGCCACCATCAGCAGCACCTACAGCGCGGCCAATATGACGCGACAGGTGGAAGAGATATATAAGCGGTTGGTGAAGCAATAAGCAGGCGGCCGGCGCGCTTATCTTTCAAAAAGAAACACATACGTTCTGCTTCCATAGTACACAAACGCACCGAATTTATTGGTGCCGGTAAATCGCATGTCGTCGAAAAACTCCGATAGCAGATCCTGCGTCTGGAAGTTGATGACTGTAATGGAAAGGGTGTGCACCTCCTGCTCATCGGCGCCATTCCGTTGTTTCCGGATTTTCCAGCTACCTTCATACGTGTTGCCCGCGTCATCGGTATAGATTAGGCGGCCTGCCGGCAGAAATTGAAACCTGCCTCCGGTAAAAGGAGCTGTGTAGCGGCTGCCGAAACCCTGGCTCCGTACATCATACAAATGCCAGGTGCCTCCCTCAACACGTTCGGCATAGGGTTTCCAGAAATCTTTACTGCAACCCGCTAGCGAAAAGTATAATAAGAGAACCGGTAAAATATAGGTGTAATGTTTCTTCATATTGCATAATTTTAGTTATTTGCCGAAGTGCCCTGCCTGTTAAACCATATCCCCTCTTGCAGTTGGAAGGAAAATCCGGGACCATGGTAAAACCAATTCAAAACTAACAGACGCGACTCAGCACTCATAGTGGAGCAAATGTTGTTTAACTAAATATTCTGCTAATATTAATAGTTGTAATTACGGCAACCAGGCGCAGAACAAATGAAGCAAGCGCTTCCTGTACATTTTCCGCTACCGCCTGTTTCCCGTATTATAACTCATATGGTCATACTAAAAACATGTATTCATGCCACTACAGGTAAAACCTATTTTTCTGGCACTACTTGCAACAGCCGGTGGCTGGCTTGCGGGCAACGCGCAAACAGTTATTCCCTTGTATCCCGATGCCATCCCCAACTCAAAACCCGTTGAAGATGCAGAAACAGCAGCTACCGACGACCAGGGCAATACACGCATCAGTAAAGTAAGCAGGCCAACTCTTACCGTATATCTTCCTTCGAAAGAAAAAGCTACAGGCGCAGCAGTAATTATTTGCCCCGGCGGCGGTTACCGCTTCCTATCCATCACTAAGGAAGGCGAAGCCGTAGCGCAGCGATTTACAGAAATGGGCGTTGCGGCCTTTGTATTGAAATACCGTTTGCCCGATGATGCCACGATGATAGACAAGTCAACCGGCCCGGTGATGGACGCACAACGCGCCATTCAACTGGTGCGGGAAAAAGCCAGGGAGTATGGTATCGATAAAAACCGCGTAGGCATTATAGGATTCTCTGCAGGCGGTCATCTAGCCTCCACCGCAGGAACACATTTCAACCATCACTACATACCTGCCAAAAAGAAGAACGGCCTGCGTCCCGACTTCATGATACTGATATACCCGGTGATCAGTTTTGCAGACAGCATCTGCCATCTCGGATCACGGAACAACCTCATTGGAGAAAATCCTTCTGAAGAAAGCAAACGCGCATTCAGCAATGAACTGCGTGTAACCAAAAAAACACCACCAACCTATCTTGTACATGCAGAAGACGACAAAGTGGTGAAAGTGCAGAACATGTTGCTGTTTGCCGCTGCGCTGCAGGAACACAAGGTGCCTTTCGATTTTTATTTGTATGAAAAAGGCGGACACGGCTTTGGGCTCAACAACAACACCAGCGATGTGCAGTGGATAGACCAGGTGGAGCTCTGGTTGCAACGCAACGGGTGGCTCGACAGAAAGTGAGCTCGTTATTGCTTACTCACTGTTCACCGGGTGTGCGAGAATAGACTGTAACAAAGAACAGAGATCGGTAAACCTGGCCGGCTTTGTGATAAAGCGTTCAGCGCCGGCTTCATTGGCTTTGGCCATATCACGCGGATTGGAGCTGGTGGTAAATACAATGACCGGGATATGCCGCAACAAATCGGTTTTCTTCACCTCCTTTAAAAACTGGAGACCGTTCATGCGAGGCATATTCAGGTCAACGAAAATATAATCAGGCAGGCGCTCGCCTTTGCTCAATAGGTTGAGGGCATCGTGACCATTGTTGGCGGTAACGAGTGTATGCGCATCATCAACGTTGGCCAGGGCAGATTTGAATATCTCCTGGTCGTCAGCGTCATCATCCACCAGAAACAAATGTTGTTGTCGAAGCATCTTGATTATTTGCAGCAGTCAGCGAAGCACTAACAAGGTAATCAAATTATTTTACATACGCTTACACTTACATGAATACTTCATGGAAAGAAATAAAGGCTGCACAGCAAGTTGCAGCCTTATTTGCGTATTTCACACCATTTGTATCCTCATTTGCGCACATGCTCTTTATGGGTGGTGTCATTTGCGCCCATCAGTGCTTCTTTCGAGTTGAAATTTTCCCTATCTTGGAAACCTAAGCTTTACCTATATGCCTGTACTACGCAGTATTTCCTGGTTTTGCTGCATTATCTTCCTGTTTTTATCCTGTTCTCCTGCTATGACATCCCAAGAAGTAATTCAACAGATCAATGAAGAGTTTGCCGGTCAATCCGGCACTTTTGCCGTAGCCTTTAAAGATTTGTCAACCGGCGAAACAATCCTGATCAATGAAAAGGAAACCTTTCATGCAGCCAGTACCATGAAAACACCTGTGATGATCGAAGTGTACAAACAGGCAGCAGCAGGGAAATTCAATCTCGACGATTCCATCACCATCAAAAATCAATTCAAGAGCATTGTGGACGGCAGCGAGTTTGTGCTGTATCCTGAAGACGATAGCGATAAAGAACTTTACAACCAGATCGGGGAAAAAAGAACATTACGTGAACTGGTATACGATATGATCATTGTGAGCAGCAATTTGGCCACCAACATGATCATTGAACTGGTAGATGCAAGAAATGTAACGCAAACCATGCGTTCGCTGGGCGCCCATGATATACAGGTGCTGCGCGGGGTGGAAGACAGCAAGGCCTATGAGCGGGGCCTCAGCAATACCACCACAGCATACGACCTGATGCTTATCTTCAGCAAGATTGCAACAGGCGAAGCCGTAAGCGCCGAAGCCTGCAACGATATGATCGCCACGCTGCTCGATCAGCGCTTCAACAATATTATCCCCGCTCATCTGCCGGCAGGTGTAAAGGTTGCCCACAAGACCGGTGAAATATCCGGCGTACGCCACGACTCCGGTATTGTACTGCTGCCTGATGGCAGAAAATATGTACTGGTGCTCCTTTCCAAAAATCTGCAGAACGTAGAAGCCGCCACCAAAGCCATGGCAAACGTTTCAGAAATCCTGTACAAATATGTAACAGGTAAACAGCAATAGCATACGCCCTCTTCACCGCTGGCAGGTAAAAGTTTTGTGGCTTACCTTGGACATCGTGTACCACACATGCACGTGCAGGCGCTGCTTTGCCCACAAAGCAAGATGGGAAAACAAAGAAGGAAGAACGCAGCAAGAGCCTCTGCTCCCCGGGCATGGGTTTTGTAAAACTGTGTATAATGATTGATCAATGGGATAACGCAAAGGCCGGTCACCCAAAAACCGATAATGTGTGGAATGGAATGAGACGGTGGCCGGTCTTTGTTATGTAAAAAAATATCGCAGTTGTTGAGACTGCGATAACCTGACGGCGCTGCTTTCACAGAATGAGGTGAAGTGCACAGCGTATATGTTGCCGGGGAACCAGCCCCCTTATTTATCCCGGTTAAATTTCCCCTTTTTTATCCTGATGACAAATATACTGTCAATGTGAATGCAACGGTTACACTCCACCGTGTAAATTACTGCGATATTAATCACCGTTATCTCTCCAATAAAGCAACGAGCATACACAGGCTGCCCTCCCTTATGTCCCTTCCCATATTGCTGCCTTCCCCAAAAGCGGGCAGCCCCGAAGAATCGGGGCTGCGTGTCACATGAGAAAAATTCTATTACCGCAACATTCATTCAGTCCGGGGTGCGTTGCAGTAGTAGGCTTATACTTGAAAATCCCCGGAATATCGTACGGGTTCATTCATTTAGTTATAAGCATCGTTCTGCGAAATATTCGGGTTGGCATCCCGCTCATTCTGGGGTATGGGCTGAATTCTTTTCCCGTTGGTAACTGGTATCAGCTGGGCGCTGGCTGGATACTGCGGTCCGCGTACAATGTCGCGATTGAGCCGCAGCAGGTCTTGTAAACGCCCCCCTTCAAAGGCCAGTTCCTTTCTTCTCTCGTTGATGATATCTTCCAGCAGGGCCGGGCCGGTAGAGCTGTAACCGCCAAACGACGGGTCTCTTGTTTCCGCCAGCATGTTCAGGTAATGACGGGCATTGTCTTCATCTTCCAGCCGGTAATAAGCTTCGGCCAGTATCAGCACCACCTCTGCAAAACGAAGCATTTTGATATCGTCCTTATCGGGATTGGACCCGTTCTGATATTTATTAACTACCCATACGGGCAACGAGTTTCTTACACCAGGAATGATAAGGTCCCTGCGCACATCGGTGGCGCTGTACAGGTTGTACAGGTTATCGGTAGCCAGCAAATCGCCATAACCGTCCTGGTCGTACATATAGGCCAGCGCCGTGGTGCCATTGTGATTGCTGGCATCCAGGGAAATCTCAAACATGGTTTCCACTTTGGACGTGATGGGAGCAGGATTTTTCCAGTATGCTGCAAAATCCGCGGCGTCCACCAGCGTAAACCCGCTATTGTCTACCACATCCTGCGCAGCCTCCATGGCATCTTCCCAGTTGCCCATATAGAGGTGTACTTTGGCCTCCAGTGCACGGGCAACGTACTTGGTGATGTAGGCGGAACTATTGTCCGTAACAGTCATCAGATCGAAAGCGTCCGTGAGGTCTGTGAGAATCTGGTTATATACAGCAGACACTTTATCCCTGGCAGGCCTGGCATTCTGATCGAAACTGGTAATAATGGGCACACCATCGGCATCGGGATTAACGCTATAAGGTGTGGCAAATAATTGTACCAGGTCAAAATGCGCCAGTGCACGTATGGTCAATGCTTCGCCCCGCAACTGGTCACTTTCAGGGGAAGAAGGAATTGCTGCATTGATCACCACGTTGGCGTTTTTGATAATCCTGTACAAGCCTGTCCATATTTCATATGGTTCGCCGGAAGAAGCTGTGGTGGCAAAACTGTTCTGCACGAGGTAGCGCCCCGAGTTGAGGTTGCTGATGTACACGTTGTCGGCCATCAGGTCGCCAATTACGGGTATATGCCTGCCATACACAGTGGAAGGTTGCATGGATTGATAGGCTCCATTCAAGGCCGCAGCCATTTCTTCTACGGTCTTGATGGCGTCATCAACGGGCAATGCTGTGTAAGGTTTCTGGTCCAGAAAACTCTTGCTGCAACCCGCCGTCAGCATGAGCGTGAATAAAGAAACTATATAGATGAATCGCATAATTGTTCTGTTTTGAGGTTATAGTTCAACAGTCAATCCAAACGTCACAGTTTTATTAATGGGAATATTCAGGTTGCTGGTACTGGTAATACCATTCTCCGGATCGAATGTTAACCGGTCGTCGAATGTTTTGGTAAGCAGGTTGAAACCGCGCACATAGAATGTTGTCACACCCAAACCTGCCTTTTGCAACACTTTCCGGGGCAGGCTATACGACAGCGTTATATTGCGCAGGCGGATAAAATCGCCTTTGTACAACAACCTGGTGGAAAACTGACTGCTGAAGTTCTGCAAGCCATATTCATAGCGTGGTACATCCGTGATCTGACCAGGCTTTTGCCATCTTTCCAGGTTCCGCTTGTATTTGTTGGAAGTGGGGTTGAATCCGTCATATGCGTAGGTGCCCCAGGCATCTCTCACATAATTCCCCATGCTGAAATAAAACTGCAGATCGAGCGCAAAACCACGGTACCGGAAGGTATTGTTGAAAGAGCCAAAGTATTTGGGCGTAGCTGTTCCATAAATCACGCGCTGCGCTGCTCCATAATCATTGGTAGTAGCTGATTTGGTTTCATCAGAATACCATAAGGGGTCTCCGTTGTCGGGATCAACGCCTGCCCACAAGCGTGTGTACCAGCTCTGGTAATCGTATCCTTCCTTGCGGTAATAAGCGCCATCGGCAAATTCACCGCCCGGCAGTTCGGTAATTTTATTTTTGTTGAAAGCGATGTTGAAAGAAGTATTCCAGGTAAAATCCCTGGTGGTCACCGGCACTCCGTCTATGGTGATTTCCACACCGGCATTCTGCATGGCCCCTACGTTCTGCAATATCTCCTCAAAACCCGTTACCCTCGACAACGGCCTTTCCAGCAAAAGGTCGCTGGTAACGCGTTTGTAATAATCCACTACCAGGTTCAACCGGTTGTTGAGAAACCCAAGTTCGAGACCAATGTCGAAAGGTTTATTCAATTCCCAGGTAAGGTCTATATTACCAATATTACTAAAAGACCCGCCCGGTTGTCCATTATAGTTAGCACCATAGGCAAACAGCGGCCGCCAGCTATAATTTTCCAGGTCGCCGTTACCGTTCACACCATAGGAGGTCCTTAATTTGGCCGTTGAAATGAAATTTACATTTTCCATGAAACGCTCCAGGTGCAGATTCCAGGCAGCGCCCACAGACCAGAAATTACCATAGCGGTTGTTAATACCAAAGCGGGATGATCCGTCACGGCGGAAACTTCCCGTCAGCACATACTTGTTTTTGTAGTTAAAAGTAAGCGCAGAAAAAACGGAAGCAAACGTGTAGTCGCTGCCAGTACCTTCAAAGTAAACAGGAGTAGCTCCCACTGTTGGATAGTTGAGTTCTGTAGTGGGCGGAAAGCCTTCCTTGTAGGAATCAAATTCTATTTCTTTCGACTGCTGCGCTTCATAACCTAACTTGGCATCGAGGTAAATATCGCTGTCGGCGCCAAAGAGCGGTTGCCTGAAATCAAGCTGGTTGGTAAATACCCAGTTAAAAATTTTGGTGTAGAAAAAGTATGCCCTTCCACCTACTCCATCTCCATCGCCGTGAAAAGGATTATCAAACAGGTTTTCTTCCAGGTTGAAATAATCAACACCATACCGGGAAGTGAACTTCAGGTTGTCTAAAATTTTTACTTCAGCAGATATGTTGCCCAATATTTTAAAATTATTGAACCGCTTCCTGTCATGCTCCGCAATCCACAACGGATTATAATCGGCAGGAAAATCAGTTAACCCGTCTTTTGAATAGTTTAATGTGCCGTCCGGATTATACGGATTTTGCATAGGTCTCAGGAAATAAACGGCGTCCATCGGGTTGCCAAAAAGCCCGCCGTTCAAAGGCGTGTTTTGCCGCACCGTACTTGCCGAAAAATTGGTATTCACCTTCACCCTGTTGGAGAACTTGTTGCTCAGGTTCATGGTAGCCGAATACCTCCTGAAGTCAGATGCAATAATGGGCGCTTCCTGGTTAAAGTAACCAGCGGAGAGGTAGTAGGTAGATTTGTCATTGCCGCCCGAAGCAGAAATGTTCAGCTGTTGCTGTTTGCCGCGCCGCGATACCAAACCCAGCCAATCAGTATCCACACCGGTGTTGGCGCCATACGCATCCATGGCAAAATCTATAGTAGATTGATCATAGCCGGCATTCGTCAATCCTTCCTCCAGCAGTTCAAGCCATTCTGCCGCATTGAGTGGTTTGCCGGCATCAGGAATGTTGGCCAGATCAGCATAGCCCAATTCTGTTTCTACCTTGATCTGCGATTTGCCGGCCCGGCCTTTTTTGGTAGTAACCAGGATCACACCATTGGCTGCACGTGAACCATAAATGGAAGTTGCGGCCGCATCTTTCAGCACCGTAATTTCTTCTATATCGTTAGGGTTCAATCCGGCTATCAGGTTGCTGGTAGTAGTAGCGCGCGAAACATCACCTATATTAATAGGAACACCATCCACTACCCACAACGGCGCAGCACCTGCAGTAATGGAACCAATACCACGTATGCGCAATTGCTGGATGGAGCCGGGTTGCCCGCTCGGTGTTACCGATTGCAGACCGGCTACTTTTCCCTGCAATATCTGGTCAACTGAAGTGCGGGGAACGTTGGCAATTTCCTTTGAAGTCACCGTTCCGCTGGCGCCTGTTACTTCTGCCTTGCGTTGCGTTCCGTAGCCTACCACCACTACTTCATCAAGGTTTTTTCCTTCGAGCGTCAACGCAATGTTCCATTGCGTGCGATCGCCGATGGCAATTTCTGTAGTACCAAAACCTACTGCAGAAAAAATAAGCACGGATACATATGAAGGCACGGTAATCCTGAACTCTCCGTCAGGACCACTCTGTGTATATACATTACTTCCTTTACCGGTAATTGTAACACCCTGCATGGGTGCGCCGTCTCGGGCATCGGTCACTCTGCCCGCAATGGTTCTATCCTGGGCAAAGACCATTCCTGCCTGTAACAGCAAAACAAGCATAATGGGTAGAATGTTTCTCATAACATTAGTTTTGATCTTAACCAAAACTAACAGGCCAGTAATGAGTCACGAAAAGATATTACACTTGTATTCTACGTTCTGGATAAGAAAATCTGCAACAAAAATTGAAGCTGTAAAAAGCGCAATCAGGTATTTGCTATTTGCAAAATGACAAACGGAAACTTGGATGGATGAGATGTCGTAAGCATTTTTCAAACAAGCGTCCACAACAAAAGAGCGGTTGTCAAATAGCATTTTTATCAACAACATGATAATTTATTTCCATTCATTTTATCATGATTGATAAAACCACGTGCGTATTGCATTTGCACGATATTTTTCATATTTAATTTATCATGTAACTAAAATGGCAACGCATGACAGATGGAATGATGCATGGATAAATGGCAAACGAAAATGAGAAATATTTGCTGATGTGCTTTTGTTAGATATGGATGAACAGGCAATCATAAAAATGAAAAAAATGTGCTAATGCTTCTTACACCAGATTGAAGCATTAGCACATATACAAACCGTACATCAGCACCTCTATCGAATTGTTTTACTGTAGTGCAGTGGACGTTTGTTCAGGATATCCATCAGGATTTCGAAGAGATCTGCATCGCGATAATTGTAACGAAACTCCGTTTCCTTCACGTGCAAGTACAGGGTGCTGCCATTGAGCCCGCGAAACTTGATCAGTCGCGATTTCAGCATTCCCCAGAACAGGTCAATTTCATCGATCTGCGATTTGCCCCTGCTGCCTCCGGGCATGGCATCTACCAGCCGAAACAGGCGAATGGTGTTGAAGTCAGCTATGCCGTTGTACAGGTGGAGATGAAATTTTTCAACCACATCCTGATCGGTAGCCACTTTGCCTTTGAACCAGTCGTACAGCCACGACGGATTTATATTCCCGATCTTCTCGGTATAGATAAAACTGTCGCGCCTGAAAATGCCGTAAAATGATTTCCGGCTAACCCCGTTGCTGGTGTTGTTGCTTTCAACCGGTTCGTTGCTGATGGGAATAAAAACCATTGTGCCATTGGTATGGCGCAGGGGATTTCGTTCTTCGCAGAATTTTGCGATGTGCGTACGGATGAGTTTAAAGTAGGCATTCACCGTAATGCGGCTGATGCCTGTAATGTTGGCGATTTGCGTGGCCGTAAGGTCCTCGCAAAACAGTTTAAGCAGTTCCCTAACTTTCCTTTCAGAAAGATGGGCACCTTTCAGGTATTTGTTTTTCATGGCAGCTGGGTGGTTTGAAGTACGTAACTCTACGTAAATAAGACAATTTTTATTTTAACCATCGTGTTAAAATTTTATAAGCGGTGAAAGGTTAGGATATGTGAAAAATCTACTTCTTCAGTAGAGTGAAGTGAGGGAAGTACTGTCATTAAATTGTAAGAAGGAAGTGTCGGGCGGTAAATTGATTTTTAATTAATGCTTTACCGCTCACCATGCCAGCAACCTTGCCAGTACGTCGGTAACTTTTTCGGCGGAAGGGAGCATGGCTTTTTCAAGCAGTATGTTCATAGGTACTGCAGGCACATTGCGTGCGCCCAACACTTCAACGGGCGCATCGAGCGCCGTAAAACAATGATAGGAGATGCGTGCGGCAAGCGCTTCGGCAAATGAATTGTTTTGTTGCTCTTCTGTAACCACCAGGCATTTCCCATGTTTGCGCACACTGTCGAATACGAATGCTTCATCAAGTGGGTACAATGTACGCAAATCAATTACTTCTATCTGGCCGGGAAAATGTTGCGCAGCAGCTTTTGCCCAGTACACTCCCATACCATATGTTACAATGCAGCAGCTTTCTCCCTTGCGTACGAGCGCTGCATCTGCTTCCAGCACGCACGCTGCTTTGCCCAGTGGCAATATATAATCTCTCGAAGGCTCAATGGTTTTAGCGTCTTCTGTTCCGGGCACCTTGCTCCAGTAAAGACCTTTGTGCTCCAGCATCACCACAGGATTGGGGTCCAGGAAGGCTGCCTTCATTAAACCTTTCATGTCGGCCGCATTGGAAGGATACACCACTTTTATTCCTTTAATAGAAAGCAGTGTTGTTTCAACGCTGCCGCTGTGATACGGACCTCCGCCACCATACGCTCCCACCGGCACGCGTATCACAGTCTGTACCGGAAATTTTCCGCAGCTGAGGTAACAACTTTTTGATATCTCTGTCACCAGTTGATTGAAGCCGGGATAGATATAGTCACCAAATTGTACTTCCACTATTGGTTTCACACCCACTGCGCTCATGCCCACCGTAGAACCGATGATATATGCTTCCTGGATGGCCGTATTGAAAACACGATGGTCGCCGAATTTTTCTGCCAGCGTAGCAGCTTCACGAAATACGCCTCCCAGCCTGCGGCCCACATCCTGTCCATATAATATTGCTTCCGGAAATTCCTCCATGATTTCGCGAATAGCGAAGAGCGCCGCGTCTACCATGATAATTTTATCGTTGCCTGCGGGCGCACGTTCTCCTTTTTCTTCCACCACAGGCGTTGGCACAAACACATGGTCTTCCACGGTTGCAGGGTCCGGTTCGGCGGCGGCCACTGCGCGCGCAAAGTCTTCGGCCACCAGTTGTGCGGCGCGTTGTTCAATGGCTGCCAGTTGGTCTGCGTCCAACCCGGCCGTAAGCAATGCCTGACGCATTTTGGGAACCGGATCATCGGCAGCATGTTTTTCCCAGTCTTCCTGCGAACGGTAAAATTCTTTGCGCACGCCACTGGTATGATGGCCCAGCAACGGCACTTTTGCCTGCACCAGGTATGGCGACCGGTTGGTACGCACGTATTGAATAATGCGGCGCATGGCCTCATAACTTTCTGCAAAATTGCTTCCGTCGATACGCAGTTTTTCCAAACCGGGAAACCCGGCCGCATACTCACAGGCATCCATAGCCCGCGCCTCCTCCGCACGCACGCTGATGCCCCAACCGTTGTCCTGCACCAGGTATATAACCGGCAGTTTCTTCAGCACGGCAAACTGCAATGCTTCACTCACTTCACCTTCTGTTACACTCGCATCACCCAGTGAACATACCACTACAGGCAACTGGCCATTGGCACCTTTTTTCAGTTTGGGCGATGCGATCTGTTCCAGGTATTGTATGCCCTGCGCAATGCCGGTGGCAGGGATCACCTGCATACCGGTGGCGCTGCTTTGATGAATGATTTGAGGTTTGTCATCGCTGCGATAATTGGGATGCGAATAATACTCACGGCCACCCGTAAACGGATCATCACGTTTTGCCAGTAATTGCAGCATGAGCTGGTAAGGAGAAAATCCCATGCCGAGCAGCAAGCTTTCATCACGATAATAAGGGCTTACATAATCGCAAGGCAACAGGTGAAAGGCAGTGGCCAGTTGAATGGCCTCATGGCCACGCGAGGTAGAGTGAACGTATTTACAGATATTACGGTTACCCTCATACGTATCTGCCATTGCCCTGGCCATACACATGAGGTGATATGCTTTCAGCAAAACATCCTGATTGATCATAGCTTTTTGACGTGCGTAAGGGCAAAAGTAATGATAACAAATGTTAGTTTGGCATGCGGAGGAGAATTGTTGATAACGCAGCATGCGTTTCGTGTTTTTGCACAACATACAGCTCACAGGATTGCGGAAGGGAGCTGTTCAACCACGCCAGGACGGTATTGGAAATAATTAAACGGAACGGCGCCTGCAATAATTAAAGACGCCTGCAACCATTAAAAAAGCCCTTCCCGAAGAATCGGGAAAGGCTTTTTCCTTGTAGTGATCTATAACTGTTATTTGATCTCAGTGTTGTTACAACGTACGACAAGCCGGAATCACTTCTTTATTAACAACGCTTCTCCATTTTTGTTCTCTTCAGTCCTTTTTTCTTGCCGCTATTCAAACCCTTTGTTCAGCAGCAGGCCACTTTACTTGATTTCCAGGCTCAGCAGGCTATCGTCTTCAATAAAAGCTTCCAGTTCATCTCCCACCACGCATTCCCCTACGCCTGCGGGGGTGCCTGTAAACACGAGGTCGCCGATATTGATGGAGAAGTAATTGGAAATATACGATACAATTTTGTCAAAATTGTGGATCATTAAACCGGAGTTGCCCTGCTGCACCAGTTCCTTATTCTTGTACAGGCAGAAATTGATGTCTTTCTTGTTCTTGATATTCTGCAAGGGGATCCATTTGCCGATCACAGCAGAGTTGTCCCATGCTTTTGCTTTTTCCCAGGGCAAACCTTTTTCCTTCAGTTCATTCTGGATGTCCCGGGCTGTGAAATCAATTCCTACGGTTATAGCATCGTAATATTTGTTGGCGAAGCGCTCCTGGATATACTTGCCATTTTTGGAAATGCGCAATACCAATTCACATTCGTAGTGCAGTTCATTGGTAAACTCAGGGTAATAAAATGGCGTATGTGCCTGCAGTAAAGCGCTCTTGGGTTTCATAAAAATGACAGGTTCGTCCGGAACCTCGTTACCCAATTCTTTTGCGTGAGCCACATAGTTACGGCCTACACAGAAAATTTTCATACTCAACAAAGGGTTTAATTGAGATAATTGTTTTCAGGTTTCATAGCCTGGAAAGACTGAGGGTACGTTGTCATAGAGATATTGAATATCAAATTTTTACTTTTTTGGCAAATCCCTGCGAAAATAAAGATTCAAATTAACAAATCATAGTGTAAACTCCAATTTATTCGCCTCATTCATAGTCCGTTCGATGCCGATGGTAACGAAGCTTTCGAGCACTTCCACACACTTTTCCACCTTTAGTTTCACCAGCGGCAACTGGTCGCTGCTCCATTTCCCTAAAACATAGTCTATTTGTCCTCCACGGGGATAATCGTTCCCGATTCCAAAACGGAGACGCGGATATTTGTCTGTCTGGAGGGCTTCCTGTATACTTTTCAGGCCGTTATGACCACCATCACTACCCGAAGGCCTTAGCCGTATCCGGGAAAGCGGCAAAGCTACCTCGTCTACAATGACCAACAATTTCTCCAGCGGCACTTTCTCTTTCTCCATCCAGTACTTCACGGCCTTGCCACTGAGGTTCATATAGGTGGTGGGCTTGATAATTGTCAAATACTTTCCCCTGAATTTGAGGTTGGCAACCATTGCCAGCCTGCCCATAGCAAAACTGCCGCCATGCTTCTGCACAAAAGCATCTGCTATATCAAATCCGATATTGTGACGGGTACCGGCATATTCATCTCCTATATTGCCCAGGCCCACCAGCAGGAATTCCGACATACAAAAAATAATTGTGGCGTGTAGGAATAGGTTTAGGCGTTGCGGTATACAAGGTACAGGATACGTGTTGCAGTATATGGGGGTGTGCAGGAATAAGGACAGGATGGAATGGATAAAAAAACCCGGACCGGGTCCGGGTTGTAGGTGTATTTTGATTACTTCTAACCTGTAACTTCTGATCTGAATCCAGTAACATGCAACATGCCCTCCATCCCGGAAGCCTGTTTCCTGAAACGGTTATTTCTTGGCTGCAGCAGCGGCCGGTTGAGCAGCAGCATTGGCGCCCGCAGCTTCTTCCTGTTTCAACTGGCGTGTCAATACTACTGAAGCAATAGGAATACGCGGAGAATTCAGTATTTCGTAATGCTCAGCCTTCACATCTTCCACGCGAATATTGCCATTCAGTTGCAGGTCTGACAAATCCACTTCAATGTTTTCTTTCAGGTGTGCAGGCAAGGTTTTTACTTTCAGCGCCTTCATTTTAATGATCAGTTTACCACCCTCTTTTACGCCGGCAGCAGTACCGGTGAACTTGATGGGAATGGTAGCGATCACTTTCCGGTCTTCCACCAGCTCCAGGAAGTCAACATGACTTAACTGATCGGTTATTTTATCAAACTGCACATCTTTCAGAATGCAGCGATAGCTTTTGCCGTCCACTTTAATTTCTGCCAGTTGGAAATCGGCCGTATACACGAGCGGTTTGAAAGCCAGCACAGGAGCTGCAAATTTCACTTCCTGCGCACCGCCATAAATTACACCAGGCACGAGTCCCTGAGAGCGAAGTTGCCGGGCGGCTTTTTTCCCGGTTTCGGTCCTCAGTTGTCCTTCGATTGTAATTGTTTTCATTGCTGTTTATTATTTATTTGATTGTTTACTGCTTATTTGTTCCGCATCTGGCTGTGAATAAACAACCCGGTGATGCTTCGGTTTTCATAGGCGTTCCGGAGCGCAACGGCAAACAGTTCTGCCACACTCAGTACGCGAATTTTTGAAATCTTCTGCTTCAACGGGATCGTATCGCACACCACCAGTTCTTCCAGCACGCTGTTTTCGATATTGCTGTAAGCGTTGCCGCTCAGTACCGGGTGGGTGCAGAGGGCGCGAACGCTCCTGGCGCCTTTTTCTTTCAACAGTCCGGCCGACTTGGCCAGCGTGCCGCCGGTATCGCAGATATCGTCAATCAATACCACGTCGCGGTCCGTTACATCCCCTATCACGACCATGCTCGCAATTTCATTGGCCCGTTTCCGGTGCTTATCGCAAATCACCATTTCGGCATTGAAATAGGTGGCAATTTCGCGGATACGGTTGGCGCTACCCACGTCGGGGGCCGCAAAGGTAAGGTTTTCAAGTTGAAGTTGCTCTATATAAGGAATAAATATAGCAGAACTGTCCAGGTGGTCTACCGGGATATCAAAATAGCCCTGGATTTGCGGGGCATGCAGGTCCATGGTGATCACGCGGTCGGCGCCGGCGGCGGTAAGCATATTGGCCACCAGTTTGGAGCCGATGGCAACGCGGGGTTTGTCCTTCCGGTCCTGCCGGGCATATCCATAATAAGGTATCACCGCCACCACCTTGTAGGCCGAAGCGCGGCGGGCCGCATCTATCATCAGCAGCAGTTCCAGGAGGTTTTCGGCGGGCGCGAAAGTACTTTGGATGAGGAATACCATATCGCCCCGGATGCTTTCCTGGAAAACAGGCTGGATTTCCCCATCGCTGAAACGTGAAATGGTTATTTTTCCGAGTGTTGCCCCAAACTTGCGGGCTATTTTTTCGGCCAGGTATTGCGAACCTGTGCCGGAGAAAATCTTTGCAGACGATTCCATACCGCTGTAAATGTGCGGCGAAGATAGGGCTAATTAGCTAATGTGAAAATTGGCAAATGTGCCAATTAGCAAATGATTTTCCCCAGCCAGGTTGCCATTTGCCAACAGGCACATTTGCCACATTTGGAAATTACTTCGTTACCGTCAGCAGCACCTGCTGGCCGCTGCCCTGGGCCATAGCCGTTTTTTCGGAAGCGCCTTTACTTTTACCGACGATAGATTTCTTTGGGTTCACTGCATAGAAAATAGCAGAGCAGATAAAAATGGAGAAGAACAGCGCTACCATGTACATGCCTACGCAAAAAAGAAAGGGCTGATAGCCGCCGATCGCTGAAAAAGTAGTTCTCCGTTTCATGGGAAATGGATTTTGATTTTTACACGAATAGGATTTCTTTCACCATAACGAAGAATATCAGGTACTTATTATCTTCGTTACTGGCAAGCATGAAGGTAAGCTATAACATTGAGGTATGCAAGAGAAGAATTACGCAATCAAGAATTGGGCAGCCGACGACCGGCCCCGCGAAAAGCTGCTGATGAAGGGCGCTGCCGCGCTTAGTGACAGTGAACTGCTTGCCATTCTCATAACTAAAGGTTACTACGAAAAAAACGCTTTGGACCTCGCCAAAGAAGTACTGCTCCTCGGTAAAAACAACCTGAATGAGCTGGGTAAATTACCGGTGCAGAAAATAATGAAAATCAGGGGAATAGGCGCCACCAAAGCCATCATGATCGCTGCCGCGCTGGAGCTGGGCCGCCGTCGGCAGGCCTCCGGCACCCTCGACAGGCCCATGGTAACGGAAAGCCGGCATATAGCAAGTTACCTGCAGTCGCGGCTAAGGGATTACCAGTATGAAGTATTTGCAGTGGTTTTTCTCAACTGCGCCAACCGCATTACCCATTTTGAAATCATCAGTGAAGGAGGCATCACATCCACCATTGCCGATCCCCGGATCATCCTGAAAAAGGCCCTGCAGGAAGATGCCGTGAATATCATTCTCTGCCACAATCATCCCTCGGGCAATCTCAAACCCAGCACCGCCGACCTGGAACTGACCCTCAAGATCAAAGAAGCCGCCCGCTACCTCGATATAACCGTAATGGACCACATTATTATCAGTGAGAAAGGATATTGCAGCTTTGCCGATGAAGGCCTGCTGTAACCCAGGGAACCGTCTCCCAACGTTGCAGCCCGGTGCTACACTTTTGCCCGTGAAGGATTGCCTTAACAAACAAGGCGTAAAATACAACAGTTATCTACAACCGATTTTTAACTTTTTTTGCGTAACTTTTATATTATTTTCTAACGCAAAAAACTTTACCATGAGAAGATTTGCCTTATTCCTGGGCCTGCTCCTGCTGATGGCCCCGCTCACCATGGTGCATGCCTCCTCGCCAGTACCACAGGAGCTGGTAGCTCCCCGCATTATCCTGGTTGGTTACCAAATAACCGGAGGGCTAAAAGTGTATGTAATGTACAATCCCGGCAGGAAAGAGATCATAAACGTGTGGGCAGAAGATTTATATAATAATCCTTACATGGTGTACAGTTATTCCGGCGGCATATCCTATTCCGGCGGCACCATCTATGCATCCAATTTTGAAGTGGCAACCTCCGCAGGCGCAGTGACGCTGGACGGCGCCCTTACCACGATAGTGCCATGAAATGATAGTATCCCTATAAAAGTGGCAAAAAGTACCTCCGGTTGCAAGGGGGTACTTTTTTTACGCCTGTGCAGTAGGACCGCCGAAATTCATCGGTATCTGTACTTCTTCTATATCCTGAATTTTACCATTGGCGGCTTCAAAGCGCTGTACGTTTTCGGTAAGCGCTTTCATGAAGCGCTTTGCATGCTGGGGTGTAAGAATGATGCGGGATTTAACCTTGCTCTTGGGAGTGCCCGGCATTACGTTTACAAAATCAATTACAAATTCAGCATGAGAGTGCGTGATGATGGCCAGGTTGGCATATACTCCTTCGGCAATTTCTTCTGATATCTCGATGTTGAGCTGATTCGGTTG
>CALCIN010000014.1 GCA_937961055.1 uncultured Chitinophagaceae bacterium
CCATCCAGTAAGGCAATGGCCTGCTCCAGGTCTTCATAAATCTGTGCATACACTTCGTGTATAGGAGCCCGGGAGGGATACTTCAGGTCATCTAATTTCAGGGTAGGGGTTGTTAGCAGGGGTACCCCTCCACGATTGGCGTCCTCTACAATAGCAGTAGGATCATACGCATATACACGCATGAGGTTATGATAAAATAGGGCACGGAGAAAATACGCCTGACCGGCGATCCTTTCCCTGAATTCATCTGTTAATCCGGGAACATTTCCCTCCTCCAATACTTTCAGTATGTTGTTGATACCATTAATGGCATAGTAACTGCTTTGCCAGTTATTGATATGCGCACCGGGCAGATTGCGCGAATGCGAATACAGGTCATTGGGATTATTGGTATGCGCTGCATTGTCGGAAAGCAGTTCGGGAATGGCAATCAAATCCCTTCCATACTGACTGACTGGCCGCAGGTAGGCATATACACTGTTTAATGCCGCTTCGATGGCCTGCGGACTTTCCAGCGCAATAGAAGAGTCGATCGATTGCCGGGGCGTAACATCAAGAATTTTGTTGCATGCGAAACCGGCGCATGCAGCGATGAGGAGTATGTATAAATATTTTTTCTTGCTCATAGTAGCTGATTTTATAGACTTACCTGGATACCTGCAGTGATACTTCTTGTTTGCGGAATAATACCCTGGTTGCTTTCAACGCTGCCGCCGATGGCAAATTCAGGATCATAACCCGTCCAGGCCGTCCACGTACAAAGGTTAACAGCCGTTACATAAATTCTCGCTGCCGAAAGGCGCAGCTTTGCTATTTGTTGGGGCGAAAAGCGGTAGGCCAGCGTTACTTCGCGCAGGCGAACAAAAGAGGCATCTTCCAGGTACCGGGTAGAAGTACTGGTATGCGCCGAGCTGTTGAATTCGGCTCCGCCTGCAATAAGGCGAGGCACGGAAGTAACCTGTCCCGGTGTGGTCCAGCGTTTTTCGTACAGTTCACGTATGGTATTGCGTGCTGCATTGTTCATAACGTTGGTAAGCACCTGCAGTTGGCTGTTGGCCATATATCGGCCCATATCGTAATGGAACAATGTGCTTAACTCGAAATTTTTATAGCTGAACGTGTTGTTCAAACCCCCGAAATATTCACTTTGCCATCCTTTGTTGGTAGGCACGTTGTCGGCAGCGGTGAGCAGGTAAGTAATGTTTCCATTTGCATCATACCACATGGGCCGCCCGTTGGCCGAATTCACGCCTGCATAGCGCGGCCGGTACCAGATGGTAAGCGGATACCCTACGCGAATGGTATTGGAAATGAATTCCAGCCCGTCGTAGAGTTCCATCACTTTGTTATCGAGGAAAGTGATATTAAAGCTGGTGGTCCATTTGAAGTCTCTCTGGCGGATATTCACTGTGTTGAGCTCCAGTTCCAACCCCTGGTTGCGCAGTTTGCCGGCATTGCGGTCAATGCTGCCAAAGCCGCTGGTATAAGGCAACACCATATCCAGCAGGAGGTCTTTGCTTATCCTGCGGAAAACATCTACGGAGCCAAATACTCTTTCATTCAATATTGAAAAATCAACACCAATGTTGGTAGAGATATTCTTTTCCCAACCCAGGTGGGTATTGGCCATGGTTTGCAGGTTGATGCCCGCATTGCCATTGTACGAGGTACCACCCTGGTAAAATCCGCGCGACGATACATTGTTAATCTGATCATTTCCGGTAACGCCGTAGCCTACACGAAGCTTTAACTGGTTGATCCAATTGGCTTTTTCCAGAAAGTTTTCGCGCGAAATATCCCAGCCGGCAGAAATGGAAGGGAAGAAGCCCATGCGATTATCGGCGCCAAAGCGGGATGATCCGTCGTACCGCATGGTGGCGCTCACAAAGTATTTCTTTTGCCATTCGTAATTGATCTGGGAAAAGAAACCCAGTTTGCGCATGCCTGACCAGGAGCCGCTCACTTCCACTGCTTCGGCGGCAGACTGCATGGTGCGGTACTGGTAGGTGGGGAATCCTTGTCCGCGCGCCATTTCATACTCACGCACATCGCTGCGGTATTCTGCACCGAGAATGGCAGAAATAGCATGTTCTCCGCCAATAGTGGTTTGATAATTGAGCGTTTGGTTGGTGGTAAAGTTTACGTTCTCGATGTTCTCATCTATCAGGTATCCGTTTACATTGGCCCCGTTGGGGGTACGCGGATCGCGGTAATAGTCGTTCCGGATGAAACGATAATCAATACCGTAAAAAGATTTGAAAGTGAGGTTGTGGAGTATTTTATAATTAAGGGCGAAGTTTCCTACCAGGGCACGATGCCGGACTATATTATCGTCTACCGTTGCAGCCTGAATTGGGTTGAACCCGGTGCCCGGCATACCGGCATAGGCATTGAAAGATCCATCGGGATTGTATATAGGTACGGTGGGCGGCATAAATACGGCGGTATACTGGGGCGATGCCGATCCGCTGTTGCTTCCCCAGGAACCGGTGTTGCCGTTCTGGGTAATGAGGCTCAGGTTGGCCGACATATCGAATGAAAGCCGGTCGCTGGCTTCATTGTGCAATCGTATCCTGGCGGTACCTTTTTCAAAATCTATCCCGGTTACGTTTCCGTCGTGCCTGTTATAAGCACCGGACACATAGAAGGTTGATTTTTGATTACCTCCGGAAGCAGAAAATTCAATATTCTGTACAGAACCATTTTTAAATGCTTCCTTTTGCCAGTCGTAGGTGGGCAATCCGGCAATTTCTTCATCAGTGAGGTCTGGTGAAAGGCCATATTCCGCCAGCGCCTGTGCTTTGGCCACATCAGGATGCATGGCAGGATTGGCATTTACCAGTGCTTCGGTACGCATGGCAATTGCCTCTGCACTGGTGAGTACTTCAAAGTTTTTGGGGGGCGCTGAAATGCCCTGGTAATAATTAATATTGAACCTGGTTTTACCTGCTTTACCTTTTTTGGTGGTAATGAGAATAACACCGTTAGCGGCCTGCGAACCATAAATGGCCGCTGCTGCCGCATCTTTCAACACTTCTATTGATTCTATATCATTAGGATTAATATAGGCCATTGCATTGGTAGAAGTGCGGGAAGAAGGCGCATTGCTGTTCATTTGCACGCCATCTACAATGTACATGGGCTCTGTACCGGCGCCGATGGAGCCAATACCGCGAATATTGATGCGCACGGAGCCGCCGGGCACACCGGTTTGCGACTGTACCAATACCCCTGCCGCTCTGCCCTGGATGGCTTTGTCGAACGACTGCACCGGTATGTTTTCTATATCAGCACCGCTCACAGAAACGATGGAGCCGGTGAGCGATCTTTTCCGTTGCGACATATAACCGGTTACCACCACCTGGTCCAGGTCGCTGGGCGATTCTTCCAGTTTCACTTCTATAAACGACAATTTGGCCACGCGCACTTCTTTGAGGCGGTATCCCGTCATGGAGAAAACCAGTACGGCATTGTCTTCCACTCTTTTCAACTCAAAAAATCCATTCTCGTCGGTAGTGGTACCGCGCTGGCTGCCGCGCACCTGTACACTCACACCGTGCAAGGGACGTCCCCGTGCGTCGGTCACCTTCCCGCTAACATCCTGCTCCCGTATTTCTTCGGCTATAGCATACTGTTGTACGGAAGCAGGGTTGTTTTCAGACACTGATTTGCCTGATTTCACTGCTTCCCGTATCAGGACCACCTGGCCCGTCAACACATATTCGAGGCGGGAGTTTTTCAGAATGGCTGTCATCGCTTCGCTGATGCCTGCCTCTTTCAAGGAAACGGTTACAGGCGATGCAAGACGGTCAATATTGCTGGGATAAATTAATTGCAGGTTGTATTCCTGCCTTATTTCATCCAGCACCTGGCTCAGCTTTTTGTTTTTTACGGTAAGGGTAACCTTCACCTTTCGCGGATCGCCGGCCTGGTCGTTTGCCGTAACGTTGGACAAAGTAATCAGGCAAGAGAAGCATAGCCACAAACAGTAACGGCATAGCAAGGCCAGCCGCGCAGGCCCAAACAACTTGCGCATTGCAGTTAATTTTGATTAAACAATAAGTATTACGGGTTGTCTTGTTCTACCAGCACATAATTTTCTCTTTTTTCAGCTTTTACTTTCCCGGTGCTGTTCAGGAGGGAAAGCATTTCATCGAGTGTTGGGGGAAATTCAAAAGCCCCACTGAATTTTATGGAATCAGCAATTGGCCCTTTGTATCTTATCTCTACGTCGTAGTGCCTTTCTATATCATTGAACAAGTGCTTCACCGGTTTATTCTCGAGCAACAAAGTATTTTGTATCCAGAGAATATAGTCTTCTGCTTTTACATAGCGCGTCACTACATCCTGGGTTGCGCTCACCTGCACCTGCTGGCCGGGTTGCAGCACCACAGACTGGTTCAACCCGTTCCATTCAATACTTCCCTGCAACAACGTTACTGCTTCACTGGCATAGTAGGCATTGATGTTAAACCTTGTTCCGAGCACGCGCACCGATTTATCGTTGTATTTTACTACAAAGGGGCGTGCTGCTGCGTGCGTTACTTCAAAATACCCTTCGCCTTCCAGTTCTACGGTCCGTTCTCCTTCGGTAAATTTTGCCGGAAAACGAAAACGTGAATCAGCATTCAGCCATACCAGTGTGCCGTCTTCAAGCGTCAGTTTAAACTTCCTGCCTCTTGGCACCAACACGGTATTGTATCCTGTTACGGCTTCGGCACCTTCCTGCACATGGATCTGCGCAGCGTCTGTGTTGAACTGTATGCTTACTACACCATGCTGAACGGAACCCTCTGCGCTGTCCAGTTCAATCCGTTTATTGTCCGGCAATACCAGCGTAACTTTTTCTACTGTGCTCGGTACAATTCGCCTGGTTACCTGCTGCTGGTCTTGATCAGGCATCAGCCATAGCCAGGCAGCTGTGACCAATACGCCCACGATGGCCGCAGCGGCCGCCCATTTGCTGCGGTACCAGAGCTTTTTTACTTTCCTGCTGCCACTGATGTGCTTTTCATAAAAGCTTTCCCATGCTGCCTGCGGGTTGGTACTGGCTACTGCGCCCAGGAGCGATGGTTTGTCATCGTATTCCGCCATCATTTGCACCAAAGCCTTTTCTTCGTCATTCAGTTGTAATGAGCGGTTACCCTGTAAATATTCCTCCAGTTTGTTCCAGTCTATATTATTTGATGGCATACTTCAATTATTTATTGTCGCATGAAGTATAAAAAAGGGTGAACGGATTTTTAAAAATTTATAATAAAGGCAAAAAAGAGCAACATTTCGCGCAACTGGTTCATAGCGAGACGGAGATGTGTTTTGACAGTGTTTACAGAAACACCCATTTCCCGGCTGATTTCTGTGTAAGATTTGTTGTGATAATGGGCCAGCAGAAAGGCTTCCTGTCGTTGCGGAGGCAATGCGTTGAGCGCTTCGATCAATTTCAGTTCCCGTTGTAATTCGTCCCGATGCTGATTTGTCTCTGGCTGGGAAATGATTTCCTGCAGTATGGCGGCGTCCTGTTGAAATTCGATTTGCTTGCCAGATTTACGGAGCAGGGAAATGGTCTTATACTGAACGCCTTTTACTGCCCAGGCAGCCATATTGGTTGTTACAGACTTCCAGCTTTTTTTTAACCATACTTCGGCAAAAAAGTCCTGTACGGCATCTTCTGCCATCTGCCAGTTGCGACAAACATCAAATGCCTTTGCCGCCAGCAACTGATAGTATTGCTTAAACAGATTTTCAAATAGTACAAGATCATCCCTGCGCTGTTCCTCCATAATTTGACGTAGTGGCTTGGGTTTACTGCATTAATGCCGGTAATTAGCATCTTATCTGACACGCAATACGTGTTTGGTATGGAAGGTTTAATAGTGGATAGTGGCTGTAATTTAAGCAAGACAATTTATAAACAGCACAAATGAAGGAGGAGCGGGAGTGGAAATAAGCAAATTAGGTTGCCATTTTTCAGGGTTTTATTCAGGAGGGTATAAGGTCAGATTGAAATTTTATACCGTTTTGCGGGGTGGCAAGCTACCAAGTAGCTGAAGGTTCTATTATTGCTTTAGCGTAACTTACTGGTAGTGCAGCTTACTGCTGTGATAAAGCTTGAACATGTTTAGAAAAATAGCACCGGACAAATGGCAGCATTTTTTTGCAGGTATTGTATTGGGCGCTGCATTACAGGGCGCTGGCTGTTGGTTACTACCCGGTGAACTGGTGCTGACAAGCATACTGGTTTTTGTACTGGTATGTGTGATCAGTTATGGATTTGAGTTGTTCTCTAAAATTACCGGAAAGGGAGTGCATGAGGTAGCTGACGCGGTGGCTACGGTGATTGGGGGCGTGGTGGGGATGGGAGGAGTGATGGCAGTGCTATGGCTTTTGTAAGCCTGCCCGTTAATTTTTTCTTTGAAAACGAATTTCCGGAAGAACAATTTGTATTTCTTTCCCTGACTCGTTTTTCCAAAAGACGATATAGCGAATCATAGCACTTATTGGTTGATAGCCCTTGTTTATTTTCTGCGTGAATTCTTCCCTGAATGATTTGCTGAATCTGGCGATTGGCCGTCCCTTATAACTGCAACCGGCTTCGGCCACATTAATTTCCAGTGCAGTTCCGGGAAGCAGTTTTTCCACCTCCTGCTGGATAGTAAAACGGTCTGCATAACTGAGCCATACATCTGTCATTGCCAACACGAGGGATATGTACTCCGGCTCTTCGTATGTTGTGTTATCAACCTGGTATTGAATACCCGGACCGCTATATTGCTGAAGATAGTCATGATTGCAATGAACAGACAATAAGTTTTTTGCCCGTGTTATAGCTACATAAACCAACCGCTTGTTTTCTTCTGTGTTGAGATAAAGATTGGGGAGGGAAAGGAACACATTATCAAATTCTTTGCCTTTAGCCTTATGAATGGTGGCCACCTGAACAATTCCTGATTTTCCTGTGTAGAAATCTTCCAGTTTGGATTCGGCAAGAAATTGTCGCCAATCTGTTTTATAGATCCGGCCACCATATTCATGTTGAAATTTTTGTATGATGTTCAGCACCACATTCAGGTTAGGGGATTGTGCAAACCGGTTTCGAAGATTATTCACTGCATTTCCAAATAATTCCGGCTCTACCATCGGGTTAGCGGGCATGACATTCACAATCTGGTTGGTCAGATAACGAAGCTCCAGCATGTTGCCCAAATTGAATCCTTCATTGCCTTGCACCAGTTTTGCAGCAATGCCCTTTTGTTTTAGCAAATCAGTAATGGTTGCTGCCTCTTCATTCGTTTTGGTGAGAATGGCTACGGAGCCTGACAGTTTTGTGTTTGTGAACTCATGAACAAGCGGGATTATCATATTGTCCGTACGGTGACGGGTAATTAATACGGTACCCCCTGGCCCTGATTTGGAAAGGATCGGCTCATGCTTCATCCGGTTTTGAATACTGGTCACAAACTGGTTGCTCAGATGGACCACTTCTTCCTTACTACGATAATTATCCAGTAAAGTGTACCGGCAGCCTTTCTTTTCGTTTAAAAACCACTGCATGCACGCCGATGATGCGCCACGAAATCCATAGATGTTCTGGTCATCGTCGCCAACGAGAATCACACGCATGTCTTCATTTTTCTCCACCAAAGCCTTAATCAGCTCAAATTCCTTTGCACTGATATCCTGTGCTTCATCAATTACCAGTACAGTTTTTGTTACCTGGTTGGCCAACACTTCTTCATTCCTTATTTTTTCTGTTGCCTCCTCTATGATTTTGTCTGACTTATCCACATCACCCATTTTACCGAGGAGGTCAAAACAATAGGAATGAAATGTTTTTATAGGCACATAATATGCGGCGCTGGCACCAACCAGTTGTTTCAGCCTTGATTTGAATTCGGAAGCTGCCGCACGGGAAAAAGTAAGCATCAGCAGCTGGTCTTGTTTTACATCTTCCAGTTGCAGTAAGGAGGCAAGTTTATGCACCAGCACACGGGTTTTGCCACTACCCGGACCGGCAGCTACTACTATATATTGACTTTCGTTGTCGTTTACCACTTTGCTTTGTTCAAGCGAAAGACCTCCTACCAGTTTTTCGAATTTGCTTTTTGTTAGCCTGAGTTCAAGGTCTTTTGCTTTTCGTCCGGGGAAATATTTTTTTATAAACGCGGAATATTCCAGCTGAAAATAGTCATTTACAAACTCCAAAGCCTCCTTATAATTCCGGATCATGCGCTGCGCATATTCTCCTACAATATGTATTTGCCGGATTTTGTTTTTATAATATTCTTCAAGCTTTGCGTAATCCTCTTTTGTATACTTTTTCTTTGAGTTTTTTTCTTTCCGTTCCACTGAAAGGCGTTGGTAAACGACCATAAAGCCGCCTTCTATATGAATAGCATTTATGTGCGACAAATAAAACAGCGTGTCTTCTATTTCAGCCAGGGTTATATCCCGGGGAAACAATGAATTGGTTGCCTTAAAATATGCTGCAGCTTCCAGTTCTGAAAAGTCAACCAGCACTTCATCGCTACTATTATCGTTCTGTTGCTGTGCTTTTTCAAACAAAAACTTCACTATTGTGCCGGCAAAGGCTTTTCGCCGTTCCAATTTGGCCTTCAGCTGCTCTACACCCAATTTCGGTTCTACCCAATAACAGTTGGGATCCCGCTCATCGCGCTTTTTCTTTATCCATTGCTGTATTTCCCAGAAGTTGAGTATGGTTTTGACATAAGAAGGCGTATAGGTATGCTGCAATTGCACCGATGCTTTTTCGTTCACATCTTTCAGATTCAGCAACACAGGTTGACTTTTCAGATGCCTGAGCAGGAAGTCTTCCAGAGCAATATATCGTGCGGTACGTTCTCTTGTATTTTCTTTTGCTCTGGTGTTGCTTTTTACAAAAGCCTTCAGATCTCTTGTGTCCGCAAGAATTTTTTCCTGTTTCAGCAGGTTCACAATGCGAATAACAGTTTCCTGATCAAGCCCCAACAGATCGGCCAGGTAATCTACCCGGGTTTCTCCTTCTTCCTCTTTTGCATCGGCGCTTTTTTTGGCAGAAAATAATCTTTTGATTATACGGGTTGCATATTCTTTTTCTTTTCCTGCTAATACAGGAGAAGCCTCTATTTTGTCAATGGCTTGTTGTGCTGTTTTAGCCATGATACCCGTGGCGAACACCCGGGGAGCATTGTTGCCACGCATTACATAGCCCGCGTCTTCCAGTGCTGCAATGGCTGTAGTAATACGTGTTTCTATTCCTTCCACTTCGTCATCCCATCCGGCATTACGGGCAATTTCAAGTGCTGATCTGGAGAGCCGATTACGAAATTTTGTCAATTGCTTAATAGCATTCCAAACTTCATTTATTTCCTTGATGGTAAGCTTTGTTTGATTATGGAGCGAAAAGTGATTGTTCAGATCATCTTCATTATACAATACGTAACATCTGGCCATGATATTTTCACTTCTTCCGGCGCGACCTGCTTCCTGGATATAATTTTCCAACGAATCAGAAATTTCGTAGTGAATAACCATTCCTACATCGCTTTTGTCCACACCCATACCAAAAGCCGATGTAGCTACCATAACATTCGTTCTGCCATTTATAAATGCCTCCTGGTGCTCCACACGCTCGCGACTTTTCATTTTTCCGTGGTAGTAGTTGGCATTAAATCCGTCTTCGGTTAATTTTTTTGCCAGGTCCTCTGCTTTTTGAGTACGCGATACATATACAATGGTAGGACATTGGTGAAGGTCCAGCAGGCTTCTTAATTGCTGGTATTTATCTTCGCTTTGCAGCACTTCATATTGCAGGTTCGACCGCGTTGCTTTGGTAGTAAAAAGCTCCAGCGTGAGGTTCAGTTTTTCTTTGAAGTATCGCCTGATGTCTTCAATAACCTGTTGTTTGGCCGTAGCTGTAAAACAGGAAACCGGAATGGTATAATCCAGGTTTTTCCATTCCTGCAATTTCTTAATAAAGTCGCCGATATAGAGATAATCCACCCTGAAATCCTGTCCCCATGCGCTGAAACAGTGCGCTTCATCAATCACAAACCTGGCTATATGCCGGCCCTGCAATATTCTTTCAATGGTATTGCTTCGCAGGCTTTCGGGCGAAATATATAGCAGGTTAGCACCACCCTCTTTTACCCGTTCAACGGACTTGTTGCGTTCAATCGGGTCCTGCGACCCATTGATGGTCACTGCGTCCGTTATACCTGCCTTTTCCAGGTTATCTACCTGGTCTTTCATGAGCGATTGTAAAGGAGAAATTATTACCGTCAATCCCCGGTCGGCTTCGCCGGCCATCAGGGCAGGCAACTGAAAGGTGATGGATTTGCCGCCACCGGTCGGAAATATGGTCAGCAGCGATTTACCTTCTATAGCCGCTTTCACCGCATTCTCCTGCAAGGGCACGCCATCAAAACTGCGGAACTGATCATAATGGAACCAACGCTTCAACGCTTTTCGTGCATCCAATTTCTGGCTGCACCAGTGGCATCCCTGTTTACAGGGCTTGTTGCGCAGCAGGTAAAAGCAGGTCTGTACCTGAGGATATGTTTTTAATACCCAGGGAGGGAACACCGATATGCGGTCGTTTACATTGATCAATGACAGCACATAGGCCAGTTCCACAGGTCTGTTTTGAAGCAACTCATCCAGGATGCCATTGGTACAAAGCCGGTCGTGAAACCGGTTGATGATAGCGGATCTTATTTCATTAGATGGTGGCTGGTAGCCACAAAGTTCAAAGAAGTGTGCAAATTGCGGCTGGTTGTGCAGCAGTGCGTAAAAAATATACTGTAATGTGGCATCCAGCTTTTGAAATGCAGCCCTTTCATCGTCCAGCAATTCTTTGGTTTTAAGGGCATCGATATAGGGGTTGTTGCTATTTTCGGGATCCAGTTTATAGTCTTTTACCAACGCATGATAAGGCTTTGCAGGAAAGAGCAAAGGAGAAAAATAAAGGGTATCAACTATACGAATGGATGCTGGTATTTCGAGATGTTTCAGGTCGTGCTGAAAAATATTATGGCCGCAGAGAAATGCTACGCCTTCAAGCAATTGGTAGAGTTGTTGCACCGATTTTCCGTGGTACTCACGACCATCAGAACGGCAACATCCTATATCGGCAATCCGGCCGTCTTTGTCAACTTCCAGGTCAATATAGGCTATGAGTGGAGTCATTCATATAGAGCGTTATTATAATTTTAGTTTCTAACGGTGGAGAATGGTTCAAGATTGTTCCACCACTGAAAAACGCATCCAGCCATCCCGCGCTGTCACACAAAAATATTGGTAAGTACATGTTCTAACAGGAGGAGCCGACATATAATAATTTATAATAATGCATAAAGTTGCGTTCAAAAGTTCAATAGTTTGAGTTATAAACCGCCTGGAATGCAATTTTAATCGTGAAAAACCAGTGCATCAATACTGTTCGGGTCAAAAAAATATATGGGGAACGTTTCCGTGAGAAAACTTGCCGGAATAATTAAATAGTGCCATTTTGTTTTCCCCGCCTTCCCCTGGCAAATAAATTGAATCATTTAACACACCAATTCATCATTCATTCGCGCCGGTATATATATTTTTGCATGGCTTGTATGAAACAACTCGCCGCCTTTATATTATCCCTCCTCTACGCCACCTACGCCCTGGCAGGTACCGGTATGATACCGCCTGCAAGGAGTGAAGCTTCGCCAATTGTTTCATATACGACCACTACGCTTGCAGAAAAATCACACCAGCAGGACCACCTGCATGCCGGAACCATACAACTAAAGAAAGCATCCCATCACTTAAGCCGTGCCGGCAAAATGAAAGTGCCCCGGGCCACTGCTTCCCCAACAACTATTGCTGCCCTGGCGCCTGCGCATCCCCATGTTGCAGCAAAACACTTTCATCTGTTATATACACCACCATTACATGCAGTAATAAACTATCTCAAAAACTGCGTGTTACTGATCTGAGCAATTTGCGTGCACTGCGTTTATTTAATTCATCAGTATACCAAACAATGCCCTTGTGCATAGCCACAACAGGCATCATTGTATTTACCTAAAAAGATTTACCGGATATGAAAAAGCTTGTCTTGTCAGGAATGGTTTTATTTGCCTCGGTTATTACTATGGCGCAGCAAAAAGAAGCGCCCCAACAACAACCGCCCGTTATTACCAAAGGATATTACTCCATCGGCAACAATGCGCAAAAGCTGGTAACGCCTTCTGCGCCTGTACTTACTACCGAAGCGTCGGCACAGTCTACAGCACCGGCCAAAGGTTATTTTGCCATTGGCAATAACCGGAAAAAGATGGCTACACAAACCAAAATAAATTCAGGAAAAAGAAAAGTGGTTGTTACCAAAGGTTACTACAGCATCGGCAACAATGCTGAGAGGCTGCAGTATTGACGTGTTTTTGGTTGTTACATACAGCGCACATGCGCCTTCAGATGCCCCCGGGAACACACCCGGGGTTTTTTATTGTTCGGGAAAAAACGCTCAAGCGCTAAGAATTTTTTCTCAACGCCTCATTGTGCGCTTGACGGCCTGGCGGCTCTGTAATGTGGAATGAAAACACTAATTTCACGCCCGCAAATCACCCATCATGTCCATTCGCATCTTTATTACCGGCGGCACATTCGATAAAGAATACAATGAATTAAATGGTCAGCTGTATTTCAACAAGACCCATATGCACGAACTGCTGGAAATGGGCCGCAATAAAGTACCTGTAAAGATCAAAACGCTGATGATGATTGACAGCCTGGAAATGACCGATGAGGACCGCCAGCGTATTACCTGTGAATGCAAAGAGTGTGAAGAAGAGAAGATCATCATAACCCACGGCACCGATACCATGACCGTTACGGCACGTGTGCTGGCAGAAAATATCTCCAACAAAACCATCGTACTCACCGGCGCCATGATCCCCATCAAGTTCGGTAGTTCGGACGGCCTGTTCAACCTGGGCAGCGCGCTCGCTTTTGTGCAAACCTTACCTCCAGGCGTATACGTAGCCATGAATGGCCGTTACTTTAACTGGAACAATGTGCGGAAAAATAAGGAGACAGGTATTTTTGAAGAGTTGCCGAATTAATGCGCGATTCCTGCAGCGCAGCAGCTGACGTATTGCTGCACCAATTATTTATTCATCCTGATATTTATTCATCCTGCAGTAAAAAACAGCAGCGCAAACATTTATTACCTGAAGACGCCTTTGTCCCATATATGCAAAGCAGATGCTGGCGCTTTTATCCCAGAGTGAACGATCTATATCATCTTCTGTAAGCAACATACCCGGTCTGGTGGCGTACATGCCGGGCGCCAGGGCAGCATAACCGTATGCAGATTTGGTAACCGCATAGTTTTTTTCTGTATTGCCAACCCGGTTATATTAACACTTTCTATAGGTATCCGTTAAAATTCACTTAAAGCGATCCCCAAAACGCTACTTGTTTGTGAAAATAGAAAACGGGTGGCATCCTCCCTGTAAACTTTACGTTATGCAGTTTATTGTTAAATCCGTTGCCGCCATTAGTTTGGCGCTTGCAACCCTGAACGGTTCCTATCCTACAGGTAATACCACAAATGCGTTGCAGGAAACCACGCCGGTAGCTGAAAAAACCAATCCCGTTAAACCCAAAATACAGGTAGCCATCCTGTTGGACGTAAGCAATAGTATGGACGGGCTGATTGAGCAGGCCAAGGCGCAGTTGTGGAATATGGTAAGTGTAATGGGCAAGGTAAGGTGCAGCGACGACCTGGCGCCCGGTATCGAAATTGCCTTGTACGAATATGGCCGTCCTTCAAACGGCGAAGCAAGCGGTTATGTAAAACGCATCAATGCATTCACCACCGACCTTGACCAGCTTTCGCAAAATCTTTTCAAACTCACCACCTACGGCGGGGCTGAATATTGCGGTCATGTAATGTATACCTCACTTACTGAATTGCCCTGGGATACCACTGCAGGGAGTTATAAGGTGATTTTTATTGCAGGCAATGAAGATTTTCTCCAAGGCAAGGTACACTGGACAAAAGCCTGTGAACTGGCGCGGCAGAAAGGCGTGGTGATCAACACCATTTACTGCGGCAGCAGGGAACAGGGCATCCGCGAACACTGGAACCTGGGCGGCGAATGCGGCACCGGCAGCTATACCAACATTAATCACTATGCGAAAATTGAAGAGATGGACACTCCCTACGATGATACCCTTTTTGTGCTAAACAACCAATTAAATGCTACCTATATTGCCTATGGCCAGCATGGCGCAGCCAGTCGCGCAAGGCAGGAAGCCACCGACGCTATGAACTATTCCATGAACAAGTCGGCCGCTGCACAGCGTGTATCCGTAAAAGGAAAAAAAGAGTTGTACAATAATTCATCCTGGGACCTGGTGGACGCCGCAGCAACAGACCCTGGCATTGTAAACAAAGTTGACAGGAAAACCTTACCTGCCGAATACAGAGCCAAGAGTAACGAAGAACTGCAGCAAATTATAATCGCAAAATCCAAAGAACGGACCGCTATTCAAAAGAAGATTGCTGAAATAAGCGCCAAACGCGAAGCTTATATAGCGGCCGAGCAAGCAAAAAAAGCAGGTGATAAAAGCAATCAGCCCACATTGTATACAGAAATTGAAAAGATTATTACCAAACAAGTCCAGCGGTACAATATGAAGATCAAGTAGCAAACTGGTTCACATTGAAATGAGCGGATGGGTGTACAGCAGTACAACGCGAAGATCAGGTAGTGGCGCAAATAACAGTTTATAGCCGGGAAGCTGCATAAGGCGTGCGCCCGTCAGCGGCTCGCATTGCACAAGCACAGCGCATCATCTGCGCGACAAACGCAACTGATACCAACCACTTGTGCAGCTTCCTGGTTTTACACCGTCAAGAAAACGCTATTTAAAAAGGTAAATCGTCGTCTGCAGCTGGCATAGTGTTCATGGGGAAATCATTCACCGGCGCAGAAGAAACCGGATTGCCGGCCTGTTGCTTACCAGACACTTTCCAGGCTTTTACATCAGTATACCAGCGGCCATTGTACTCCCGGCTTTCCACGTCAAAAGATACGTCCACCACATCGCCCGGTTTGAAGGCGCTGAGGTCCACTTTATCGCCCCATACGGCAATGCAGATTTTTTTAGGGTACGTATCGCCGGTTTCCAGAATGAACTCCTGTTTTTTCCACTGACCATTTCTTCCCTGTCCGGTCTGCACGGGTAAAAACTGGAGAATCTTTCCGCTGATTTCCATATAGTGTGAAATTTGCGTAAAGCTACGCTTTTTGAAGTAATTGGTGAAAGCAAGTAGCGAGCATTCTTACTCACTACTTACTGTCACTTCATTAAGCTGCTGCCAATTGATTGTACAACTGCCTTCCGATGGCCATTTCCAGCTCATCGGGGATAGTTGCTGTTGCCGCACTTTTATCTTTTACTATCGGGCGGTTCAGCTCATTATCCCAGGCAAAAATATATACAGGGCTATCGTTGATGCTTACACGATATCGTACTTCTCTTGTATGCAATTGATACAAGGTGGCTTTTACATTTACCCGCTTACCGTTTACAGCCAGGTCGAATGTTTCAGTTCGTAATTTCATAATACCTCCATTTCTTTTAATTAATGCACTATAATTTTCAACAAGCGTGCCGTAAAAGTTCAATAAGCAGGGTTTGCAAATGATTAACATTTTGCAGGCATTCACTACCAACAGTTTCGGTGCGCATTATACACTTTGTAATTAAAAAGGCTTGAGAAGCGTAGAAAGATTTCCACTACCAGTGTTGTTGTATTGCACCGGGAAAGGGAGCGCATGCAACGTATAGGGCCCGAAAAAACCAAAAGCCGCCGTAAAGCGGCCTTGTTTTCCATGACTGTAAAGCAGGTGCAGCAATATGATAAATTTCCTTTTATTCTGAAAATCATTACAAAATTATAATAATTTTCTAATTAGTTAACATTTTTGAGAATAATATTCGTCAAAGCACTAATTTTACAGAAAATTATTCTGCATGCCGTTCGATCTCGACAATACCGACCTCCAGATACTTGAGCTGATGCAGGCTAATGCCCGCATTTCCAACGCCGATCTGGCCCGGGAGCTGAACATGGCGCCGAGTGCGGTATTGGAACGGGTGAAGAAACTGGAGCAGAAGAATGTGATTCAGCAGTATTGCGCCCGCATCAATCCGCTGGCTGTTGAGCAAAAGCTGCTGGCTTTTATTTTTATCCGTTCTTCCGAAGGATTTACCTGCAGCAGTAACACCGCACAAGCCCTGGCAAAAGTTCCCGAAATCCAGGAGGTGCATCATATAGCCGGTGAAGATTGTTTCCTGGTGAAAGTGCGCACTGCCGATGCGGCCGCACTGATGGACCTCATGCGCAATACCCTGCAAAAGATTCCCAACATAGCCTCTACCAAAACAACCATCGTGTTGGAAACCGTGAAAGAAGAACAACATTTAGTGATTCCGAAAAATTGAGTGTATGTCGACCAACCCAACCAGAACAGCATCACCAGGCATGGTGATACTTGCATTTGCCACGGTTTATATCGTTTGGGGCTCTACGTATTTTTTTATCCAGAAAGCTATTGAACACATGCCCGCGCTCCTCATGGGTGCCATTCGTTTTATTGCGGCAGGTGGTATTTTGTTGGCCTGGTGTATCATAAAAGGGGAAAAGGTGTGGGACGTCAAACAAATGAGACCGGCCATTGTGAGCGGATTGCTGATGCTGTTTGTAGGAAACGGTACTTTGATATGGGCAGAAAAATCTTTGCCCAGTTCGCTGGCGGCCGTGCTGGTAAGCGCAACGCCTATATGGTTTGTGTTGCTGGATAAACCACAGTGGGGCATTAATTTCAACAACCGTTCTACCATCACCGGATTGATCATAGGATTTCTCGGAATAATTCTCCTCTTCAGCGAACAAACCAGCCGCGCGTTAGGCAATGAAGATACAGTGCAGGTGGCGGGCTTAGTCATTCTCATCATCGGTTCTATCAGTTGGGCGGCTGGCTCGCTGTTTTCAAAATATAAAGTTTCCGGTTCTGCCATGGTAAACACTACCTGGCAAATGCTGGCAGCAGGCATTGCTTTTATACCAGGCAGCTTGCTGAACAATGAATGGGATGGCTTTGCATGGAGCGCTGTAACGCTGAGTTCCTGGCTGTCGGTTGCATACCTGATCATCTTTGGTTCATTGATAGGTTACAGCGCTTATGTATGGCTGTTAAGTGTGCGGCCGGTAGCACAGGTGAGCACTTATGCATACGTAAATCCTGTGGTAGCGGTACTGCTGGGAGTGTTCTTTGCCGGCGAGCATATGACATTCCTGCAAATTGCCGGACTGGCCATAATCCTGCTCAGTGTACTGTTGATCAATCTTGCCAAATACCGTAAGGAGAAAAAAGCTATCAGCCGTCAATCAGCCAGGAAGCCCGTGGTGCTGCCCGCTACAAAAGCAGAAGTATAAAGCAATGAATGGCTGCATTGTTCGCTTAACTTGCGCAATGCAGCCATTCAACTAAACGGCTTTCCTTCCTTATGCATTTCCCGTTTGATGCCATTAAGCACATCCTGCAGGTAAATGATTGTGCCGTTTTTTTCAATGGCCTTCAAACAGGCATATTGCACAATGTTGGTGATGTTGCCGCCTGATAATTCATATTTTTTTACCAGTTCAGGAATATCGCGGTCATTTTCAAATCGGATGTGTGACGGAAAACTTTTGCGCCAGATTTCCAGTCGCTCGTTTTCATCCGGCATGGAAAATTTTATAATAGCGTTGAAGCGACGGATAAACGCATCATCAATATTGTTCTTCATATTGGTGGCCAGTATCACCAGCCCGTCAAAATCTTCCACACGCTGGAGGAGGTAGGATACTTCCTGGTTGGCATATTTATCATGCGCATCGCGTATATTCGTGCGCTTGCCAAAAAGAGCGTCGGCTTCATCAAAAAACAAAATCCAGTTTTTGGCTTCTGCTTTGGCAAAAAGATTTTCCAGGTTCTTTTCTGTTTCGCCGATATATTTCGATACCACCATAGAGAGATCAATCCGGTAAACATCACGACCGGTATATTTGCCCAGGAGCGTTGCCGTTAATGTTTTGCCCGTTCCCGGCGGACCATGAAATAATACACGGTAACCTTTCTTTAACCTTGATCGCATTCCCCAGCCATTCATCAACGTATCATTGTATTGCAGCCATCCTTCCAGTTCACGTATTTGTTGTTTCACTTCGTTGCTTAAAACAAGGTCTTCCCAGTTGAGTTGCGTTTGAATATATTTTGCCGGAAAGCCCGCGTTGAAATGCGGTCGCAAGGATTTGCCGGTGGTAAGCAGTTCGAGGTAATCGGGAGACAAAATGATCTTGCCGCTCGTCACGGGGTCGCCGGGAGGCACCTCTTCGAGCCACAGCACTTTGTTCCTGGCAAAAAAATGATCGGCGCCAAAGAGCTGCTGCAGGCGCAATCGCTTTTCCATATTGTTCCCTCCCAGCAACAACAGCAGGGTTTCGCCGGTAGGCAGAAAGCCGCGGAAATTTTTACCTCTTACACCACCAATGGCAGGGAAATCGCCGGAACCTTTCAATGCGCTTTCTATGGCGCTGTCAAAAAGGTCAGGATACAGATGTGGTGCAAGGGCAACAATCAGCGTAACAATTTCTTCATAGCCCAACCGGTGCCTGGCAACAAACCTTGCAAGCGGAGGGTGTAAGGAAGAAGATTCCGCCAGCTGCGGTTCTTCCCTGTCTCCATTCGGGGCGCCCAACCGGTATTGTACCAGTTTGCGCAGAAACTGGAATTCCGGCGATATATTGCTGCTATGTGCGTTCACATTTGTTGAAATGGTAAGCATGATCTTATTGGCTTCTTTATTTTTCAACAGTCCATACAGGGTGTTGCTGCGGGTTTGGTTTGTATTTCCTTATCTCTTTTCATTCTTTCTTCATCGGTGCTCAGGGCTTCTTCTGCATCAGAAGTGGCCATCCGTTGTAAGCTGCTGATCTCCTTTTGTTGCACTACAGGCGTATTGCCCGCATTGTTTACCACCCTGGCTGCTACTGCATCGGCTTCCTTTTCATAGCTGTCGCCCGGTGCATTTACTGCGGGCTTTGCCTGGAAAAAAGCCGGTTTACCATTACCGGCAGCAGTTTGATTGGCTGCTTTATTGAAAAAAGGAGAAGATTCCTTTTGGTTGTCCTGTTCATGCGTATGCGCATTGCGATGATTGTACAAGCGTGATTGATACGACATATGGATCATTTTATACTATGCAAATAGCCTCCGGCTGCATTATGATTGCTACAAAAAGAAGGGCGTACGATCTCGTCTTTCCGGTCCGAAAAAAGGGGTTGCTGTTTGCAGTGCCGCCTTCCGTTGAACAGGCACCGTTGCCTGGCTGCTATCGACCATTTCCCCGTCCATTCTACCAGCTTCTCCGGGCGATGCATTTGCCTGCGGGTCAGCTTTCGGATTTACCAGGAACGGATCACCACCTCCCGGGTATCCGCCATCGTGAATCCCGTGATGATACCGTGGACTTACAACAGCGATGTTGTCGAGATCATACACGCCGCCGCCATGTTCAATGGGAGTAATATGGTGCAGGTAATATTTGAATTCGCCTCCGTGCCGTTGGGCTGTTTCTACCGCCGGCGCCCAACCATTTCTCATATTTCCGATATTCTGTGGGTTAAAGCCCTGGCGCAGTACAGGGTCTCTGCTTACGGCTTTCCAGAAGGCTTTGCGGAATTCATCCCAATTAGCAAATGTCCTGCCGCGCAACTGCCGGGCGATCTGACGCGGTACAAGCGCCACTGCTCCCCCTGTAGGCGACAGCCATGAGCCGGGCGTGGTTACTTCGGGCAAATTGGTGCCGCCGGTACAAGTGCCAGGCGTAGTGACCGCTACGTCCCGGTTAACACGCGGCGAACCGCCGGGTGGTTCCATTGCCCTGCGCCGGAATTGCTGTAACAGTACGCGCTCCAGCTGTGCCTGGTCATCTACACGGGCAAGAATGCGCACGAGCCAGTCCATATCATGCTGGCCGATGTGCAGCAATATTTTCAGTTGGTTAAAATTGGTAGGGTTTAGTCCGCCTAACCGGTCAACCATGCGCGTTATTACCTCCACCTGACGCCTTGTAATGCCTGGTATAATGCATGGACTGGCGCAATGTGTCAATAACCTTCGTACATCCGTACGCATTTCAGAATAGATCTGGCGTACTTCCGGGTCTCTGCGAAAAATAGCCAATGATTCTTCATTCAGGGTTCTTTCATACTGTTGAAAAGAGCGGCTCGATGCACTTGCTTCACCATATGCCTGCTTTACCCGTGGGGCGCCCTGGCGGATTACTTCATGCCCGGCAATCTCTTCAATGTTTTGAAACCGCCGCGTGCCCCGGTAACGCGTGTAGGCGCGTATGGCCCTCGACGCGCCCAGCCCGATGAGTTCCATTAACAGGTTTAATATGGCCTCACCTCCCCCCCGCAGGTTTTGCGCTGCACGGTATAGCTGGCGGAAGGTTGTTGCATCCGATGCAGCATCGAAATAGCTTCCGAATATTGTCAGTCCCTTCAGAATATCAATGCCGCCCAGCGTTATTAAGATAGCATCTACTACCAGGTTGGCATAAGGCACATACTGAATGGCGATAAGGAACGCTATAAACCCTACCATAGCGGCAATGGCCGTTGGTGTAACCATCTGGCGCAGTTGTGTACCGATTTCGCCATAGAGATCATACATCCCAAATCCTTCACTGATACGTCCGGTCCAGTCTAATGACACTACCCAATTGTCCAGTTTTTGTTCTATGCGTTCGTAAATATCATCAAAGCCCGCGCGCATGGAATCGTGTCCCACCTGGGGGGCGCTGCTATGATAAGCGCGGTCCATGTCGGCCACCAGGTCAGGATAGCTGCCATATTCATTCAAACGTTCGTAAGTATATTCCACCATAATCCTGAAAAAATCGAGCTGGTCTGCTACGCCGGTATAAAATGTATAGTGATGCCATGAAACCAGCAGGGGGTAAAGAAAATCCAGCGACTCCATGGTCAGCTGCGAAGTAAAATTGATAGTGGCATCGTTGACCCTTACACGAAGATTGCTGAGTTCTGTGGAAGTGGAGTTTTCGTCTTTACGCTCAAGAAAGAAAGGTGCTTCAGCGTCCAGCCAGGTAAAGAAATGCACCTGGCCGGCTGATCTCCTGAGTGATTGCCGGTTGTCCATCATCCATACAAAGTCTGCAATGACTTCTTCCACGGGGCGGTCTTTCAGCGCATTTACCCCTTCCAGGTACTCATCATAATGCTTATCCGCTTTTTCCTCCAGGTCCTGCACGGCCAGTTTATACAGATTGATGATATAGTCCGGGAACAACTCCGGCATATCCGTCATTAATCCCTGTATGATTTCCAGTGTTTCTTCAGGCGTTCTCCCTTCTCCCACCACCAGGTTAATGGTTTGCTGCTCATCGAAGGAAGCATCGTATGCCTGGATAATAATTGCATCGGGGCTCCGGCCGTTAAGGCCGCCTTGTGCCAATGCATTCCACATAACGGTCTCAATGATCAGCATTTCCCTTGAAATGCGACTGATCTCCAGTTTCATGTCAATCAGTTCATCCCACGAGGCATCCTCATTCGACGCGATGTCCACATAATCGAAAATTGCTCCATACCGTTCTTCCCGTAACTCCCGGTAGCGGTCACGCAACTGGAAGGCGCCTTCATATGGTTCTTCCCCTTCTTCTTCATCTCCCCATTTCCTTACGGGTTCTTCCGGTGCAGTAGTACCTTCCTGCTGCAGGGTGTGGGTGAGTTCGTGCGCCAGTAAGGTTTTTCCCTCCGTACTGCCGGGGTCGTATTGGCCATTGCCAAAATAGATGTCGTGCCCGTGTGTGAAGGCCAATGCATGCAGATCACTGCTGAGGTCTGCAGCTTTTTGGTCGGTGTGGATGCGCACCTGGCTGAAATCGGCGCCAAACGATTGTTCCATTTCCACGCGCGTACTGTCTGGCAGCAGATTGCCCTGCCCTTTCGATTCAACAATGCGTTGCTCTATATCGCCGGAGGCTGCCGATTCCTCTTCCATGGATTCACCCGGCGATTTTTTGGGGCGTACGGTACCTGCATTGCTGCCGCTTCCAAATGCTGTAAAGAAACCTGTATAGGCGGAACGCGGTTTGGTGTTTTCTTTCACTTCGCTGGTATTACCGCTGTTGCCATCAATGGAATGAATGGTATCGCCATTAACTTCCTTTATAATGGCATGATGCTGGTAGGGTAAGTGTATATATCCAATGTCGCCCGGTTGCGGCGTGGTGGTAGTCTCCAGGGTATTGAAGGCGGCAACGCCTCTGCCCATTTGCCATTCGCCAATATTCTTACCGGCCTTTTTGTGCGCCCATACAGAAAAAATACCGCACCAGGAAGGCATATCTGCGCCGGCAGTTTCAATAATGCTGTCGTCCCATACACCGGGTGCTGCTGTGTGAAAATATTCCAGCAGTCTGTCGGCGCCAATCCTTCTGCCGGTACCGTCGTTTAACCTTGCTTCTACCTTTCCAATTTCTCCTTTTGCCGCTGCTACAATAGACTCTCTTGAGCCATCGGCATCGGGTGAGCGATCATATCGTTTTGGCTGGATGGCGCGCACGGGTTTTCTTAACACTTTATGGCCTTCATCGCATTCGCGGCACACGCTTCGCTGCGCTATACCAGCCTGGTTGGTCAATACAGGCGAAGCGATCTTTTTGCGCGAAATCAACTGATCATCTTCACGTGCACAGGCTTCGCATTTGCGTTGTACAGGTACCGGTGCATTCGCTTCATTCCTTTCACTGTCAAATACCGGCTTGCGACGAACGGGTTGTTCCTGCTCATCCGTTTGTTCTTTATTTTCCCTGCGCTGCTTTTCTTCCGCTTCACAATGCGCACACTTGTGTTGCACCAGGGGTGTTATGGTTTTGCTTAACGGTGATTTTTTGAGTTGAACAGGGGGCGCTTCATCTTGCTTTACTTCGGCTGTCTGTAAGCGCTGTACCACTTTACCGGCCATAGCATCGGCTTCCTTTTCATAGGGGTCGTTGGGTTGGCCAACCACAAGTTTTGCCTGCACCGGCGTTTCAAAAAAAACATTCCCGCCTTTTCCGAAAAAAGGTTTACCGGATTGCTGCTGTGAGGCCGGTGAAGCTGTTTTTGTTTTGGCGGTTTTCATGCATCAGTTTTTTGACGAAGCTTGCTGGCGACAAAAATGTTCAACGCCATTCTATCCGCAACAATTCTTTCATCCAGGGCAATTTGATTATACTCAGCGTCCAGGGCAGAAAATCGAGTAGTACATCAAGGCTTCCGTTTTCTACCTGTATATACATTGAACTGTTTTTTGTGTAGCGTTTTCCGCTGCGCTGCAGAAAATTTTCCTGTAAAGCCGCAATGGAAACATTTTTCAGTTTTTCCCATTTTTCAATCACTACAGACAGCAGGGTATCGGCTTCCTGTTTTTCTTCTTTTGTTAAAACTATTTCAGCTGCTATGCTTTCCTGTACGGGCATATCGCATAATATCTTGGGCATTGCCAATTCGTATTCCTTTGGCGCTTCGCGGCCGGTAGCGATATAATGCAACAGGTGCAGCGCCCTTGCCAATGCATCCGCATCTTTAAACCTATTGCCGGCTACCAGTTCGAGGCGATTGAATAATGTACCCAGGAAGGGATGTACCAGCACCAGTCCGGCGTGTACCAGCCAGATCTCCTGGATATTACTGGTTGGGTTTTCCTCCTGGTTGTGGTAAAACGTTTCCACGCTTTTTGTTGCTTGTTGGTGTTGATGAGTGATGGGGTGCGAAATAGCGTGGTAGTTTTCCTGTAGTATGGCTTTGCAGCTATTTTGCAGGATGCTATCGCCGGATAGGTTCATTTGCTGTAAGTGCAAAATACCTGTTGATACGTAGTGTTGTACAATTGATGTGGCCAGTTGCTGGGTAGTGGGTTGCTGTTGGCGTGCTGCTTCATATAACAATTGCTGCCAGAGTTCACGGCGGATAGCTGCTGTTGTTTTGAAAACCGTAATACCAGCAGCGTGCAGCCAAGCTACCATTTCGTTTATTATCTCCGGTAATGTGGTATGCGCAACTGCCGAGATAATTTCTATGAGGCGCAGCAAAAAGGATTCGGGATGTTCGCGAACAATTCTGCGCACAGCGTGCCGGTTGTGTAGCAACAAACATCGTAGTTGTTGCGCCAATGCATAATTGGTAGCCAATGATTGCAGGATGAAGGTATGTGTGTCTTCGTGGTACGACGTGTTGTTCCAGTTCAGCGCACCGTGCTCCATATAAAAGAGCCATTGCATACAGGTATGCTCCTCCTGCGTGACTCGATGGGTATTTGACTGTTTGCTGTTTGACCGGAGTGCTTCCTGGATTTGTTGCCGGAGATGTGTTTCCAGCTCCGGCGTTGGCGCCGTTAGTTGTAAAAGTTTGGGCGAAAGCACGCCCAGGTCAATTTCCAGCTGTTCAATTTGTATATATTCTCCAGGTTCAGACAAGCTATCAAACACTTTTTCCAATGCCGGCAGCAGGCAGCGATGATAGTAATGGCCGGCCAGATGCTGTGTTTTAAAAGCATCCAGCCGGCTGCTGATAGCAAGGTCCATTACCTGTTTCCTGATCTTGTGGGTCATTGCACTATTTGTTTCCGGTTAGCAAGTGTTTCACTGCGTTCATATCTATGGCCGGGTAGTGTTTTTTCAATGCGTCTGATTCCCATTGGCGATAGATGTCCGCCATATCGATTTTTGCCTGCCGGATGGTTTCAAACACATCACTGCTTTGGTGCAGCCATTCCATGTCTCTTTGGTTAAATGCCCAATGGTCCAGGTAATACCGCACGGCAATCGAGAGCATGGTGGTGACGCGCTTTTTGGTAAACAGCCTGTTTTTTTTGTTGGCTTTGGCTGCAAGTATTGTTGTTATTACTGCTTCCAGGGCTGTTTTGTCCGGTCCGTGGTTGTTCAGCCATTCCTGCAATGCTGAAGCAGGCTCCGCGCCTTTGGTGGCTCCTACTATTTCGGCTGCTTCCTTGCGATAACGCGCGATGCGGCCTTCGAAAAATTTTGATCGCGCAGCTTTATCCAGTCCTGCAGCGGCAGTCTTTTTTGTTTTCTTCTTTGGGGTGGCTGCTGGGGTGGCTGCTGATGAAGGCGGGCGCTGCTCTTCCTTTATTTCCGCAGCAGGCTCCGATGCTTCCGGAGCAGCGGGGGTAGTGTCACTGGCCGCCGACCTTATCAAAATGGGGTCCGGCGTATCAGGCACATCGCGAAAGCCCTCGCAGGGAATGAAACGGTATTCCTGGCAATGCTGGTCCTTCCAGCAGAAGGTGGTGTTGATTTGTGATAAGAGCGCCGCCGATATATCCTCATATTGCACTTGTTCTTCGCCGGTAGTACATGGACTGTTATCCGGTTGCTGGTTACAATCCACACAGGCAGCTGGCTCAGGCAAACAGGCATATTGCCGGCGGAAGAGAAACTGTAAGAATCCACACCAATCAAATGGCGCGCAGCTTTTTTGCCCGGCCAGCCATTTGATCCATTGACGGTGATATTTTTCAAAACAACAATAGTCGTGGGGCGCCAGCCATATGATACGCAGCAACACATGGGCAGGCGCTTCCTGATATAGGAGATTTTCCAATTGCTGCCGATAGGCAGCATGGCGAAACCGCTGCGGCCATGCCGGCAACACTACCGTTGCAATAAAGGAATAAGGATCATAGCCGGGCCTGAAACATACGGGCCGTTCGGTGTTGCAGGGATCTGACGCGGGTGATTGGTAAGAAGGGAAAGCACATTGCACCCATTCGTTGCGACAAGGCAACAGCCTGCACCGGCAGTGTTCGGGACAGCGGGGACGGAGCAGGATATGCTCTACTACGTGCAGTCCTTCGCTGTTGATCAGGGCAACTGCTCTTGCAGCGGCCTGGCAGGCCATTTCCGCATTGGTATAACATTGGGGATTATAAGCAGCAATGGCATGTTCGCAGGGGAGGATTTCCGGGCGCTTGTCAAGACCGGGATAGCCGCACTGATCGCCCGGCAAGCTGTTTTCATAATGGATGGCTATGCCGTAGGAATGGCAATCGCAATCGAATATGGCTCTATAATGCTCATAACGCGATAACAAACGCAAAGCATTTTGCAGCGCACTGAGCGCTTCCTGGCAATTGTTATAGCAACAATTGCTCTTCCATGCTACGTGGCACAAGGGGTCATTCGCTGTTGCCGAACAGTCATTGATGTTGCTACCATTAAAGCCGGGCAATTTTAATTCAAGGCAATATTGTACCCGCCCGCTTTGGTCGATACGGAGCACAAACGGATACCATTGCGACAGCCACAATAAAATTTCTTTTAAACGGGCAGGATGCATATCGGCGTTTGCCGGAATAAAAGCAATGGATTTTCCCTTGAGAAAAACGGTTTCATTTTCTATGCATAAACCACGGGTGGCCACCAGGTGCATCACTGCCGTATACCAGTCAAATTCGGTGGGCGCATTGGCAATGATGGAAGGCCCTTCATTATTGGCATACCGAAGCGTGGCGATTTCATTGCCCGAAAAATCTCTTATCAGCAATGAATTGTGTTTTTCGCAACCCGGAAACCATCGCCAGCTTCTACGCAGTTCTTCCATACCGCGGTACAACAAAGCCATGGCCTGGTCTCTTTGCTCCGGCGTATCATAGCGGCAGGGATGGTATACCAGTTTGTTGGCGCATGCTACATAAAAGGAATAACAACAAGCGGTCGCGTATTGGTGAAAAGCACCGCTGGTTTGTGCCACCTCTATAAAATGCTGTACGCCTTTAGCGCCCCAGGCTTCTTCCTCGGTGGCAAAGCGGCGCGCACTTTCAGCCAGCACTTCCCTGATGAATATTCTATATGCAGGGTTGGTATTGGAGGCGCCGGTATTTTCATCAAACTCATTACGACAAGTGCATTCGATATGATAATTTCCCGGGTGCTTCAGCAACAGCAAAAACATTTCAAACTGCCGGCGAGCTTCTTCTGCCGAAGAAAAATATTGCACGCTTTGCCATTCTTCCCTATCAGCTTCTTTATTGAATAAGACAAAATACCATACAGGTGTTTCTTTGGGCTGCGGACAAACAGCTGTTTCGTCCTGGCATGGTGTTTCATTACAAGGATCAAAACGCCTGCGGAATTCCCGGCACTCTTTTTTTGGATAAATAGTACGTAATGGATAACTCTTCACCACTTTGATAAGCGCTTCAACCGCTCTTTCTTCATAATCGCCCAGGAAATCGAGGGTTTCCTTTGGTACAAATACCAGCGGTTGGTTGGCGCCAGGAGGCGCTGTAGTGTGATATAACAATTCCGTAGTACTGATGGGCCCTCCCCGGTAATTGTCTGGCTCCATGGCCAGGCGGAGAATATGCCAGTAATATGCTGCAAAAGCTTCTTCCGCAGCTTCCCGACTGGTATACCCTTTTGTACTTTCAAACAATACCAGTGGCTTCGCTTCCGCGCTGTTGGGTTTGGTGATGGCATTTACAGAACGGAGTTGAAAATGATACCAGTCGCCATTGGTTGCATCTTTTCTGATGCAGGTGATATTGCCCTTCACCTGCAGGTCTAACCAGTTGTAACGGTTGGAGAGGGATGCAAGATTTTCTTCCCGGAAATTTTCCAAAAAGGTTTTGTCGGTGCTGTCTATGGTGGAGAAGGCATACAGGTTGTCTTTATCTACCAGCCGGTACACATACAATCCTGTTTTGGTGACTGCATCTGTATCTATAAACTGGTTGAGCACATCGTCCGGCGCTGTACTATAGCTGGCTATATTTTTTTGCATGGAGGCCAGTGCCAGTACACGTTGTTGTTGCCCAGGTATGTCCTCAGCATTTTCGGGTTGCTGCCATTGCATTTCAATAAATTCACCCTTTTTGCCCGCCCTCAGTATGATTGTAGATTCACGTACTTCCACATGCAATTCGTGCAGGTTTTCTGTGAAATGCACCGCAGCCTGCGTTGCTGCTGCTCTGGTGGCGAAAGATGGAACGCTGTTGAATACAAATGCTTCCCCGGGTTCATAGCCCATCCGGAAAAGAAACTTGTAACTGGCCGGTTCTTTTTGTATGCGAGTATGGTACAAATGGTCGCGGATAACGCGCAAAGTGGTTTCCAATGCTTCATTGGCCGCCTGCACTGATTCGTAACCGCTGAACGATTCGGCCAGCAGCAGGTCTCCATTACGAACCTCGATCGTATAGCTTGCTGACCGGCTATTATAGGCAATATGAAAATTATGGTCCTCCATCATGGCCCATAACAGCTGCATATAATGTTCCTGTGCTGCTTTTTCACTGTCAAATTCATCTACAGAACGGAATTTGATCTGGTTGTTCTTATCCAGCATTTCGTAGGCATACTTATCAGGTTTGCCTACAATGTTGTTGTCTATATCCACCCTGAAGGCATCAGTATTGATAAACTGCATTGCTGCAGATTCCGGAGCGCGGCTCAGGCGTAATGCAGGAAGCGCGCCGTTATTAACAGCACTCCACCATTTTGCGTTGGTGGTCCTGGTTACATGTTTCAACGCCTGCTGCAAAGCCGCAGCTTCTTCCGATACAGGATGCAGGCTTCTTAACAACATATTGCCTGCCGCATCGGTAAGTTGTGCGGTGTATTGGAAAGTGTCGGGAATAATATCATCGGCAGCAACTGCCGGACTAAACATAGCGCGCAGTTTATGCGCGGTCTGCCAGGCTAATTCCGGTGTCGCGTATTTGGTGGTAAAGCGGGCGAATTTACCCGTTTCAAATTCCACTGCAATGCTATAGGAATGGCCCTGTTCCTGCGGCTCCACACGGTAAGAAGCTTCCTGCCTTGCTGCCTGCATCAGACTGCGCAATGCGGCGCGGGCTGCTTCGGGCGATTGGAATAGTATATGGCTGTTCAGCCACAGCGCATTGTCCAACGGCACCTGGAACGTGTAGCGCTCCCGGTAACGCACTACTTCAAAATTGCACAGGCTGCGCCGGTTGGTATGCTGCATGCCGCTGAGGAGTTTCACTCTTTTTTCAAAGCCGGATATATTATCTGTATTCCAACCATTTTTTCCATAATGGTATGCTTTGCCACGGTTGGCGCTGAGATCGGGATATTCACTTAAATATCTTTCTCTGGCCTGAATGCTTTTCTCCTGTTGCTGGTTCAGTGCGGTGTACGCAGCCGTTGCAAAATCGGTAAACTGTGCAGCAAAACGGGCCAACAAATGATCGAGGAACTGGCGGCGGCGATCGTAAAACAGCGCAGTATCTTCGGCTATATATTGCAGGTACTTTTTGTAATCAGACAGGTTGAACGAAATTTCAAAAGAAGCGTATTGACCATTGCCGGCAATATAGGTATGATAGTTCTCCTCAAAACCGCCCACATAGGTAAGCGATTCGGCAGCCAGCCTTGCTTCTTCCGGCGTGCTGTAATATTTTTTGCCCAGCAGTACGAAGCAGTCGGAAGAAGTGGTTATATAATAAAAAATGCAGTCATCACCTCTATTTACAATGTGTGTTTGATATTGGCCATGATAAAAATCTTCCTGCAACTGGTGCATGGCAATCCATACCTTATCCAATGAACTGAAATGGAAGGGTTGTGCCTGTTCAATATCCGCACCGCAGGGATTGTGACCGGACAATTGCTGTAGTAACCATTCTTTATTTACCGGAAAGGCCAGCGTGGCGCCTGAGGCGGCCGCGCCATGCGCAGTAAACCGCAATAATTTGTCCAGGTCGGGCACGGTATTTAACTGGTTTACAAAATAGGTATGCTTAGTTTCCTCCGTGGTATGCTTCATAGCAAACAACGACCGGATATTTTTCAGTTGCGACAGGTAATTGGCCAGCAGCTGATCAAAGAACAACAAATACCCCTTTAATTGAAGAGCCTGTGCCTGGCGATGCGCAGGCGCAGAATCGGGCAAACCGCCTTCACCAATACCGTACACACGGGGAAATTCATTTTGTATGGAATAATAGGCATCGAGGTCGCGGCGGTACATGCCTTGCGGCACTGCGCTGTCCAGGTACGGAAACCGTTCAGTATAGAGTACCTTGCCCTGTTGCACACTGTTTAATGCAATCAGCGCCTCGTATTGTTTGAAATTGAACGGCACAGGCACCCCGCGACGCAAAAAACGGAAGCCCGAACATTTTATAGAAAATTCAGGCACATGGTTTTCGGGCAACACAAATTTCCATTTTTCCGGGTCCATGAAATTTGCGTCGCCGCACCTGCGCAAACGGAGATGTTGCACCCGGCTCACACCCTTTACGCCCAACAGTACACTGTATACATCAGACAAATGAATTTCCTTTCGCAGTTTAATCTGTTGCAGTTCTTCCGTATCAACAAAACCATGACTGCGGAACAAATTGGACGCACGTCCCGCAAAAATTTCTTCCATGGTCTTACCTTTTTCCAGCATTTGCGGCAGTGTATAAAAGCGGGGTGCGGGGGAAAAGAACTGATAGAGCGCTTCTGTGAGTTGCAGGTAAACGGCTTCCGGGTCTGCCTGGTCCTCCAGTTCAATATCGGCACAAACGCCTGTTTCCAGCTTGCAGAAAATGCGGATATCGTAAAAATCTTCACAAAAATTCCTGTGCTGCAACAGCGTGTTCTTTACCTGTTGCAGTACTTCCTGCTTTTTTTGTTCGTCCAATACATTTTGTAACGGGTCTGTATATACGCTGTTTTCCAGGTCGAGGTAAACACGGTATAACCCGTTTACGAATTCATCGCAGCAGGGATCGGGCTGGTCTACTACCGGTACGTCGTTGGGGCCAGTGGGCGTATCGTAGTTGCTGCAGAACGATCCAGGATGATAGTCTCTCGCCACTTCCAGCCAGGCATTTTTTACACCGGGAATATCTATCAGCAACTTCCTGAAATCAGTAATGGTAAGCGGGTTATTGGTAAGAATATGTGCAGGGGTAAAAAAGTTATCGTCCGGCCCGGTACTGTTGGGGTCGGGCGAAAGAATATCTGCTACCGGCAGATTGGTCCGGTAGCCAAGATCGAGCAGGGCATAGCACAACATTTCCAGTATGGTGATGCCCGGGTCGTGCACGTTGTGGTCGGTCCACAATTTGCCGGAGAGTCGCCCGAGATAATCAATTCCTTCACGACGCAGCCGGTCAAAGTCGAGGTAATCCGGGAAACCGGCATTGTGCTTACTGATTGTTTTATGTTGGTTCACTGCAAAGGCCATAGGGTATTAGTTTATGACCGGTCGGTCGTTTTTACAATAATCCATGATGGTTTGCGGAGGGTGCTGGCAGCGATTGCGTTTGTCCCACGATTCGCAATCGTTTTCTGCTATGCACACATCCACCTGCCCGGCAATAAGGATGGAGCGCGGCGTTTTGCCACATACCTGTGTCAGCGTGGAGAGCGGCGTGCCATCTTCTTCGTGCTGCATTTTTAGTTCGAGCACATAATCGAGGTAATCACGGGTTTCCAGGAACCGGATGATGTCGCTGCGGTTGATGCATTGACCAAAGGTGAGCTGTTCATATTCACCGGTTGTCCAGGGCGCCAGCAGGCCCCGTAAGTCTTGCTGCAATTGCTCTTTGTAATAGCGGACATCTTTGCCCGGATATAGTTTTACTTTGAGGCAGATATGCACTTTTTCGTAACGCGCGTTCATCACCCGCAGGCGCACGAAAGGTGAGGTGCGTTGCAGTACATATTCGTGCACTTTTTCTAAAAGGCTTACCGGCACGCGGGGTTCAAACGATTCGGCCGCCTTTAGTTTTGAAAGATCAGGCAGCACCGCCAGCAATACATAGCCGGGCGCAATAGGAAAATCATTTTTATACTGATGTGCATTGAGCGCATAACTGTGGTTGATGCATTTTACTTTTAACAATTGCGGAAATGCTTCCAGCACGATCCTTTCATAATCGAATTTTTGTATGGCCCGGTCTTTATGCCGCAACAATTCGCTCACGCGCACATAATATTGTCCTTCTATTTCGGGAATGCGTCCGTCGAACGATTCGTACGGCTGCAAAACTTTCTTAACCGCGGTATCGGCTTCTTTCAATTTGGCTATAGATTTCGCCGGCAGCGGTTGCGACAATCGCAGTTTATCATTGGCTTCTTCATTGGTAAAAGTGACCCGTACGGCCTGCGTATGGATGCCAATGGTTTCACTTACCGACCGGCTGTTTTGCGGTATGCAGGCTTTTATCCAGTGCAAACCTGCCGGCAGTATGGTATTGTCCGTACTTATTTTCTCCGGAATGGCAAACCGTACAATGCCCGACGTGGTAAGCCCGTTGGTAGCATCGTGCAGTATATTGAAGCCGTTACGCAGTGGCTGCCAGCTGTTGTTGTGCAGGTAATACCATTGGATCATTTCGCGCTCCGACTCCGCGTCGGCGGTTGCTTCCGCCAGTTGAAAGAGTATGTTCACATTCGATCCGGGCGTGAGTTGTTGCAAACCGATATACAAAGTGCCTTCATCGCAAAATGATGGCAGCAGTGCCGGTTCCAAAGTGATAGCTTCCTGTTTGTAAGTGCCTGTAAAAGGATAGAGATGTATAAAGGTGATATCCTGTATGGTAGCAGTAGCTGTATAGTCAAGCGACATTCCCTGGATGATGGGCGTCCAGGGTTCGTTGGGTATGATGGCCTGGAAATTCTTTGTGTCGTTAATGATGGAATTGATGCCGGCAATGGAGCCACTGATCACGGCAGCATCGCCTTTTAAATTTCTTCCGCCCGGTATGGTAACCGGCTCCAGCGATATGGTGTCGGGATAAATAATGCGACGCATATCCTGTGCATCCGTGCCTGATATGGCTCCTGAACCGGGCAAGCCTACCTTTTCTACCAAACCACCTGGCCCGTTCACGCCGGTGTTGATGCGGTCGGCTACTGTTGCTGCATTGTTGAGCTGGTCTTTAATCAGGTCTGTTCTGAAAACAATAAGATTGCCGGTGGTGCTGTCGTAATAAATGGCGTCTTCAATTTTATCGTCGGGCAATTTCCCCAGGGCCATCATTTGCCGGGCGAGCACATAGGCATATACCTTGTGACAAAAGTCCTGCAGCTGCAAATTGATGCGCAGAAATCCATGCGGCGTATCTGTGTTGTAGCGGGTAAGTTTATCCTTGCTGATCCTGAATTCCTGCTGCAGATCGAAAAAATCTTTACTGATGTAGAGGGTTTGCGCCTGGTCACCAGCGTGGTTGCAGAAAGGCGCTTTGTGGTTGTTTTGAAACAATAAGCGGTTATGGTAAGAAACGCCTTTGATAATAACATGCTCTGTATGTGGAACAGCATGCGGTTTTTCTTTTTTCCATTCACTGTTTTCCAGTACAGACAGGTTGATTAAGAAGTTTGATTCTTTCAATCCAAAATGCCCGGTATCATCCCGCAGGTATCCGGCGTAATAGGCGCCGAAGTCGGTGGGTTTATCTTTCCAATGGAAATTGATATAAACCTGGTCCCATTTCTTGCCAAAAACTTCCTGGCTGCCTATGTAAAAATTCGGACCAATCAGGTTCTGATCAGTGGTAAAGGGAGGGGTGGCCGGCGGATAGTCAGGTAAATTTTTGATATCAAAATCCTTGATTTCAGGCCTGGTGCCAAAGGGATATACCGGCGCATTTACATCCATCAGGCTTTCATCGTTCTGTACCACAAAATTTTTCAGTCCGCATACTTTTACCCTGATGGTTGTTTTCAGCTTGTCTGTTTCCGACAACACCACATTGCGGAAAAACTGGTAAAGCGAAAGGTATGTTGCACAATAAGATTGTGTTTTATCCAATGCGCAGGTTTCCCGCCTTTTATTCCGAAATTGCTTCCTGAATTGTTTGTTCACCACCAGTTTTACCGCCTCATTCAATTCGGCTTTGAATACCGGTTGTTCTGTTTTGAAATCTTCCTGCAGGTTGTCTTTGTTGTAAAACGTAATAGCGGGTTGTGCAGCATCCACCACCAGTTTTATCTTCAACATAAATCTTTCCAGGTCGCCGGGGTCCGGCTCCATTTCGAGGTATTTGATACGGTCCGGTTCCAGCCAGGCTTTTTCTCCGCTGAAGAAAAGCCGGAAAGCACGCTGGGGTTTGAAAAAAGCAGCGAGGAAATTTTTTTCATTTTCGGTTATGGACCGACGGGTAAACCGGTGCCAGTGCTTAGATAACACGATGGCTTCCTGCAGATACTTTTTTGCATGACTACAACATACCCGGCGGTTGCACTGGTCGGTAAGAAACCGGCGCCTGATTTTTTCGGCTGTATCCGGGGCCAATCCTTTTTTGATGGCTGCCTGCAGGGTAGCTTCGGTGATGTAGAAAAATGTTTTCTTCAACGCTTTGTTTACACGGTCAAACAACAACGCATGGGGGAGTGGTTGCACCGGTTGTTTGCTGCAGGGGTCCGGTGTGCGGCGTGCAACACGTAAATTTGTTTCGTTGCAACAATCCTGTGATGCGTCAGCCTGCAAGCCTGCTGCTGCAAGCGCAGTGCATACATCTTTTATCCTGCATGCCAGGTTAATTTCAATGGTGCGTTGTCCTTCGCTGAGCAAGAGTACAGGCGATGCCAGCAAAAAGCCAATGCGTGCGGCAGGGTAGGGTTGAATCGTTTTTAGTTCAGGGTTGGTGTATTTACTTAAATGGGCGCCAACGGTGGGAAAACTGTGCGGACCGGTACCTGTAAATTCCTGTTCTACGCCATCTGCCTTACGCGCATCGGGCGCCATGTATACGCCCTGTATGAAATTCCTGTTGTATACTTTCTGATGATAGAGGAACAAGGTGCGTACGTCACTCACCTGTGCTTTGTTGACCACCATTTCTTCGTCCAGCGCAAAAAACACTTCTGCTTTGTTGCGGTCTTTGCCATCTTTTACCTGCAGCCCTTTTTTCAGCAGGTACTGGTCCAGCTGGTTTTGTATTTCAAATACAATATGCGCCTTGTCCGGTACAGCTTCGCGTGGTTGTATTTTGAGTACTTCCCTGTAAAAAAAGTCAAGATGCCGGCGGGTAAAATGATTGAGATCGGCTTGCAGGTGCTGGAACAATTTCAGAAAAGCAAACAACAAACCGAGATGGGGCGTGTGTTGCTGTTTCAATTCTTCTTTCAGTGGAAACAGGCTTTGCTCTATGTACAGCCCTGCCGTGTCTGACAGGCTTTTGATCACCTGTACAAACGATGGAAACAAATCGAGCAGTTTGTTGCGCAAGGCTATCAGTCGCTTGCGCTGGGTGGTGCCGGATAAGGGAATGTCTTCTTCCAGTTGCACCAGGTCTTGCGCGGTAAGATTCCATACCGGTTGCTGTTGCAGCAGCGAAAAATCCATTTTTTTCAAACCAAACCACGCAGCCCCGCTATTGGCACAGCGTATGAATTGTTTTACCGGCCGTGCCAGTTTATCAGCTATGAGCTTCCCGGCAAGCGGGCCCACTGGCAGATCGCTTTGTTGCAGTTGGGTATACCACGTATGAATCCTGTGTATAGCATTGTAATAGGTGAAATGCAACAGGAGTTGCAGACTTTGCGAAGAAGGGTTTTTGTCGAACAGCTTGTTATACAGGTTGAATTTTTCAGTTACGGCAGTATCGTTATACCTGATTATGGAAGAAAGAATAAAAGGAAGACTTTTTTGAAAAAAGGGTTGCCAGTCGCTTACCTGCAACTTGTTGTCGTAAAAGTTCACATGCCGCGACAGCTGCACAAAATAGTCCAGCAGGTCAGCCAGCCGCCGTGCATCAATAGCCGGCGCCTCTGCCAACAACGCATCAGCTACACGCTGCCGCTGACTGGTACCAGGATCGGTTTGAAAAGGATGTTTCATACGAGATGAAATGCGAACGGGCGCGAAAGCAGGCGAACAGTTCCGGTGAATACTTTCGATTTATCATGACCCACTTGCCTCCGGAGCTATCCGCTTCTGTTAGCGCTATTCACGACGTTATATAGGTTTTAAAGCTTCGTTCATATAATAATCATACACATAATTGAACCGGCTGTTGGTGCCGGGAATGGTATATTCAACGGTGATGGTAAACCGCCCTTCAATCAGGTCAAAAGAATCGGCGGCGGTTACTTCAATTTTCTCCGCTACAATTCTTGGTTCAAACAGCAGGATCGAAGTTTTCACGCGATCTTTGATGTACCCGATCACCGTACTGCTCAGCGGTTCAAACAGGTAGTCCTGCAGTTCGCAGCCATAGCGCGGCTGCATCACTCTTTCGCCCAGGCTGGTACTCAGCAGGATGTTGAGACTTTCTTCAATGTCTTTGTAATTGCTTACCATTTCCACAGAACCTGTTTCGCGATCAAAGGCAGGAGGGAAAGCCCATCCTGTACCCAGGAAAGATTGTATGGTAGTGTTGTTATCCATAGCACTCGTTTTATCCGCCTATCTGAACAATAGGCCATCCGCTCACGATTACACCGCCGTGGGCTGTAAGATCGCCCTGACGGGCCGCCTGCCGGCCACCGATGTACACCGTGGTACTGCCCTTTACAATTGTGTCAGGCGGTCCTACGCAGGTGAGTTGATCACCCACTACGGCGGCAGGCATATTGCCGATCAGTACCGTAGTGACGCAGGGACCGGTAACAGGCCCGCCCACGTGTGGCACCGGCCCGTTAAACAGGGGGCAGGTGTGGAGGTCGGTTTGTCGTGCTGCGGAAGGCATGGTGTTTTGTTTTAAAAAATTCGGTTTCAAGTACAACAGCAATCATTAATCGAACCCTAATTGATTTTTACCAGAGAGCCGCTGATTTCGGTAATGCCCTGTGCGGCCAGTTTTGCCATAGCGCCTTCTACACTTACGTTGCCATCGGCTTTTACGCCCAGCGTGGCACCACCCACAGAGAGCATGGCTGCGGCACTGAGCGTTAAATTGGCGCCGGCTTTGATTTCTATGTTGAGCGGACTTTCCAGTTTCATACCGGAAGCGTCCATGGTTAGTTTGTTGCTGTTCTGATCTGTTATCTCGATGGTGCGGCCGTTTTCATCGAGTTTTATTGTATTGCCCGCAGGCGTATCGATGGTGATGGTTTTGGTATTGTCATTAAACTGCAGGTGCATACCACTGCGGGTGGTAAATCCTTTTTCATGGTTGCTGTCCTGCGCGGTAATGGGCGCGGGCCGTGCGCTGCTGTGCAACATGCCCAGCACTACCGCATCGCGCGGATCATCGTTGATGAAACCCACAATCACTTCATCATCTATTTCCGGGCGAAAAAAAGCACCGCGGTTGGCGCCTGCGTCCAGGCTGGCTACGCGTGTCCAGATGCCCTGTGCCGTATTATCGATTACGGGTATGCGTACCAGAATGCGGTCTTCTCCTTCAGGATCATTTTGCAACTGCACCACTTTGCCTATCTGCAAACCACGAATGCCACCGGCCAAACCTGCTGCGGGCGCATCGTTCATATCTTCATGCAAAAAAGCATAGGGTTGCGGGTCGAGGCCGAAGCGGATATGTGTATCCCACATACCATTGCCCATTTCCTGCCGGATGGCCGTAACAAATGTTTTTCCTTTAAAGCGATCGCCCACGCCTTCCAACTGCACCATATCGCCGGGTTTAATGGCTGCATAGCCGGTGAATCTTGCGCGGCCACGGATCTTGGCCAGCCTGCTGCGCAGCAGTACGCCCGATGCCCAATCCTGCAGTTCCTGTTCAGGCAAATGACCAGAGTGATGCAGTAAATATTTTTCGAGGTTGATGGTATCAGCCAGCTGTTCGCCTGCAATATTGCCGTGTTCGGCAAAAGGCACTGCGGAAGCATCGGCCCTGAATAGTTGTTGATTGCTGTAGTCCCAGGCCACGGCTTCCACATTTTTCCATTGCGTACGCGCATCCATTTCCGCTTCAAATTCCAGTACGGAAGAACCATAGCTCACCTGTAGCACTGGCTCCGGCGATGTATCGGGTTTTGCAATGGTAATGCGCCCATCGTTCACCTGCACCAGCATGCTGTTGGCTTCGGCGCGCAGCAACATAAAATCCCAGTCGCTGATATGGTGTTGTACCAGTTCCTTGTGCGTGATGGAAGTGGATTGCACATCAGCCTGCAGGCCCGGGTAGCGAGCAATCAATTCATCAAAGAGCTCACTGTCTTTTATGTTTTCATAATACCGGCTTTTCCGGCCGATGGCCATTCTCACCACTTCATCTTTACATTCGATATGCAGTTCGGTATTGCCGTTCTCTTTCACCTTTACGGCGTGTTTGGTGATGATGCCTTTGAACACCTGGGTATTTTGTCCGTCGCGGCCCAGTTGAATAATGATTTTTTTCCCGGGCACCAGGTCGTTGGTGTTGCTGATGGCAAACGTGCGGTCTGCCGCTTCGCCATCACGAATCACAATTTTTGCAGTTGGAATGCGGTTGATTTCCTTATTCACTACAATACCAATCACCTGGTATGCAGGATTGATGGCTACATTGTCTAACAGTATATCGTAAGTAGCCACGCCATGCCTGGATGTATCGGGAATAAGGATCTCTTCCATCAGTTTTCATTTTTATCGAAGGGTGGAAAATAGAGTTCAATACCGGGCTTCACATTGCGGATGCTGCTCAGTGCATTCACCATGCCTACCTGCAGGAGATATTTCGGATCGTTGTAAATAGCAAAACTCATGAGGTCCAGGCGATCGCCCTGCTTTACGGTACGATAGTGCGTCAGGTCGGGCGAGTTACGCCGTTCGCGGGCCAGCCGTTCTTCTTTGGCCACATAGTTCAGAAAGGTTGCGGTGAGCTTTGCACGCAAGGGCGTGCCATCGGGATTGAACAATGTATAGTTGATATCGAGGTTGCTCAATACGCAACGAAAATCAATTTCCGAACCCCAGAACACAATCAGAAAACGCGGACGGTGAATATCACCATCCAGGTCATACGCACACTTCAGGAATTTCTGCAGCTGGTCGTGCACATTCAGTTGGCGGTATTCTTCCACATACCCTTCCATGGTGCCGGTACCATCGAGCACGAATTCCAGGCGCAGTTCTTCGGGCGCCGTGGATTTGAAAGTAACCTCGGTGCCCTGGCTGCCATGTCCCCGGCGCACATCGTGCTCAATTTTGTAATTTTTGGTAAACGACTCGGGGTTGATGGGCGCAATGAATTTCCGCTCCGGGTCTTCCCCGGTAAAATCGCGGTTGGCGAAGGAGCGGATATTCAGCTTTTGTAATGTTCTTTCAGCGCTCATGGCGTTCTTTCAGGATTTCGGTAATGGTTTCAATGCATTTGTTCAGCATTTCTTCATCGGGTTTCACGTCGTTGTCGCCTTTTGCGCCGGCACCAGCGGCGCTACCGGCAGCGGCGGCACGGTCCTGCTGCACCAATGCTTTGAATACCAGTTCGCGTACTTCTATTGGCATTATCACTTGTTTAAAAATCTTCCCGGAAAATGAGCCGGTTGTAATTCAGTTCGAGTGTTTCGATCAGCACTTCTCCTCTTTCGGCATTTAACTCACCGATTTTCCAGCTGCGCGGCCACACGTTGTTGGCCACCCATCCCATCAATACCTGTCCTTCTTCATTGAGCAGGAAAATGTTCATGGTATCTACCGGTTCCACATATTCGTTGTCCAGCGCGTTCTTGATCCACTCGGTAAGTTTCGATTCCGAAGGCGAAAGCAGTCCTCGTTTCAACACCAGTGGTCCGTATTTGCGGCGCACCGGCACCACATGTTCAAAGCGGTTTTCGCCTCCTTCCTTGATCGTTTCCGTATCGAGCATTGAATCAAGACCCGATACCGATTGAAAGCGGATGTCGAACGCATTGGAGGGCAGCTGCTTCATGGTATCCGACACCTTACGCCGCTGACCTGCCGGTGCGTTGAACTGCACGCGGAAGTAGAAGTTTACGGTCTGGTAAAAACTGTCTGCTTTTCGGGTGTCCACTGCCATAACTAGTCTACATTCATAATTTCAAGACCTTCATGCACCAGCTCCATGGTTTCAATGGCCACTTCGTTGGCATCGGCCTTGAGATCGGTTGACTGAATTTTGGAAGGCCAGGCGTTCAGCAGCTTCCAGGTGATAATGGCTTCGTGATTTTCATTGAGCAGCTTGATGGTAACCGTTCTCCGGTACATCGAGCCGGTTTTATTGCCTTCCTGGAAATAGTAGGTCTTGCGCCATTCCTTGTAGTAATCGTAATCGCCTTCAAAAGTGCCACGCTTGAGGGTAACGTTCGAGAACTTGGTCAGGCCAGGTTGTTTCGTTTTGTTGTACTTCTTGCTGTTGCCTTCGCGGTATTCAATTACTTCGGTTTCAAATTCCAGCCCGCTTACTTCGGTAAAACCGATGCGGAAATCATTGCCCCATTCTACCTGGAAATGGAATTTGGGAATCGGGTATTCGCCTTTTGCAGCCATGGTTGTCAGATTATAAGTTAAAAAAATTGAGCGGTTTCAGGTAACGTGTTACATACACGTATCATAACGTATACGCTTACTTGCACTTGTTTTTCGGATCAACTTCCGCAATGGCTTTTTCCAGGCTTGTTTTGCAGGCCTGCAGTGCTTCTTTTTGCTTGTTGGCTTCCATCAGCTGTGCGGAAAGTTGTTTTACCATTTTTTCATCTTCCTTGAAAAGCTTTTCTATGCGGCATTTGTATTCGTCGTTGCAAATGGGAAAGTCGAACAGCGGTTCCAGTTCGCAGGTTTCCGGCACACAGGGTTCTTTTGAACCACCATTTGCCTGTTTTTGCGCCTGTTGCGGCGTACCGGATTCATGGCAGGGCTGGCATTCTTCATCACATTTAAAAGCGCCATACCATTCGCAGATCACGGTTTTGAAACCGTAGTAGGGTGTACCGCCTTCGCTGGTTTGGCAGGGTTTGCCTGGTTGGCAAGGTTTAAAATTGGGGTCATTTTCTTTGGTGGAAATATTATTGCGGATGAGATTGGCGAGCTTGACCGCATCTACCATCATTTTGATCAGCTCGTCGCGCGTTTTGATAACGCCTTCCACTTTGGTATAATAATCTTCCAGGCATTTCAGCAATCCCTGTCCCTTTACCAGCGATGGATCATTGTTGGCGGTAATGCAGCGTTGCAGTTCTTCGTAGCGTTTTTTGATATAATCAATGCGGCTGTAGAAATCCTTTATCATACAGAAAAGGATTTCGATGGCGCTGGTTGCCTTGCCGGCATTGAGCCATATCTTGTCCGACTGCACAGCCATGATCTCCAGCTGGTTGCAGATGGCGCGCGCCAGGTCTTCGGCTTTCAGCAATTCATCGAGCCATTTTTTGAACTTGTCGCGCCGTTCGGTTAAAAAACTCAGGTTCTTCTTTAACTGATCTGCATGTTCTACGGCTTCGCTGTAGGATTGATTTACTTTTTTCAGTTCGTCCTTCCAGGTGTCGTAGCAGCAGTCGCTGCAGCTGGAGTCGTCGGGCGTAGTGCTGCCGCAGCATTTAAAAATATCAGAGCCTTCACCAATGTTGACACCGCTGTCTTTTATGCGTACGTATTGATGTTTGGTTAACATGACGTGGTTGTTTTAAGGAAATGAAACAATAGGTGCTGTGGTTAAGCAGTTGCGATCAGGGCAGTTGCTCCGTGACGCAACGGCTCTCATCAATCTGCACAGCGTTCCTTTTTGTCTTCGGGTTCGCAGCAGAAGGTCTCTTTCACTTCATCGCATATTTCACAGATCTCGTCCTGACATGGTTTCAGGCGCGGCTCGCACAGGTCATTGCCATTGCCATACCTGCGCTTATCATCGCCGCCGAGGCAACCGCAGGAGGGACAGCAGAGGAAATCGGCCGCATCGTAGTAGGCTTCAAAATTGCTGCGGGCATTGTTCCGATCCATCGCTGCTTTGGTAATTTCCTGGACAGACTTCACCAGTTCTTCCTGCACCTTCTTCAATTCTTCCTGCCGGTTTTTCACCACTTCGCTCAAATGCTTCTGGAAGTCTTTCGAATACTGATCGAGCGATTTTTGCAATGGCTCCAGGGTTTCGATGTTGGAAAACAGCTGAATGCCTATTACATCAGAGGAAGAAGAGAAAAGCGCATTCATATCGGTAGTAAGCGCTTTGGGCATGCAAAGCAATTCATCGAAGATTTTTTCCGCGTCTTTGCATACTTCTGGAATTTCCTTGTCGTCGCTGCATTCTTCGGAACCTTTGCCGGTGATGGCGCGCCGTTGTGCGGCATTGCAGGGATCGTTGTAGCAACGTTCCAGTTTCAGCGTGGCATCGCTCAGTTCTGTGAGTTTGGCCTTTGCATTTTTTATAGCGGAAGCAATATTTTTCAACAGACCATTCAGGTCTTTGTTCCATTTGTTGTACGTAGCCACGTTGGTTTTGATGGCTTCATTGGTTTGGAGCAATTCGGTGCCTGCGCAGATATCGAGGTTGCGGTATTTGCGGTAATTTTCCTCGGTGTATTTCATCAGGCATTTCTTGTCGCCAAACAGTTTTTCTTCACCCACATATTTTTCTTCAAGGCGGGTGAGCGATCCTTCTGCTTCGTACAGCAGGTTGCATACCCGAGTGCGTTCGGTGCGAATAGTGTTTTGTGTGGCATTTTCCGGCTCTTTGCAACCGCAGTCTTTATCGCGGTTATGATTTTTTCCGTGCCGGGCATATTGCATAGACATATAGGTTGATTTAATGGTTAAAGAAGCTGTTCATTAAGATTCCTGCAGCATTTTGTGCATAAAGCGCAGGATGATGAATTCAGCCGGTCGCACTACGGCCATACCGATTTCCACTATCATGCGTCCTTCCCATATGTCCTGTTCGGTCATTGTTTCACCCAATCCTACTTTTACAAAAAAGGCTTCGCGGGTGGTTGTTCCCATCAGGGCGCCGGCTTTCCATTGCAGTGTGAGGTAATTCTCGATCATCGATTTTACGCGTATCCACGTATTGCGATCGTTCGGCTCAAACACAAATTGCTCGGTAGCATTTTTGGTAGATTCTTCTACCATATTGAAGAACCGTCTTACGGAGATATATCGCCATTCATTGTCGTTGCCTGCCAGTGTGCGGGCGCCCCAGATAATGGCTGGTCCGCGACCGGGGAATGAACGGATCACATTGATGGATTTACCGTCTTGCGTATCTACATTCAAACTGGCCTGTTCCTTATGGCTTACAATAACCTCGGGTCGTATCGCATAGTCAATACCAATGTTGGCGGGCGCTTTCCACACACCGCGTGTATTATCGGTATCGGCATACCTGCCTACCACAGCTACCGATGCGGGCAACAGCATTTCGATATTGTTAATGGCATTTTTTGCCTGGAAGAAATACGCGTTGTTTTTGCTTTTTAATTCTGCCAGTGTGCCATCGAGCGTGGCGTTTCCTTTGCCTACAATGGTGACGGTGCTGCCACTGGGATCGTAGGCATAATCCAGGCGGGTATAAATGCGGGGGTAGTAAATGGCCGCGTATTTTTTGGTTTCTATATCGCCGAAGTCCGCATTGCGGAAGGTGGCAATTGGATCAAAGGCAGGATCGGCAGGATTCACCCATACATCCATTACCACAAAGCGGTCTTTCAGTTCGGCAGCCTGGTCCATTGCTTCTTTGTGCAGCGCATAATAATTGCCCGGGTCGTCCATGTTCATAGCATCGGGAAAGAGGATAAGTGTTACTTCATTCACTTTTTCTACCTGCGCCAGGCCATGCTGCAGTGCAGCCATATCAATTACGCCGCCACTGCTGTAATCGCCCACCGATACAACATAGCAATCGCCACCACCATTGATGAAAAACATTTGCAGCTGGTAATACATCAGGTATTTGGAAGGGTTCAGCACTTTTGCCTGTATGTCGGGCCTGGGGGTGGTTTCGTCAATCGTAACCTGGATGCTGGTTTCCAGTTCCGGGCCTCCGAAATATTGTTCGTATTGCAACATAGAGCTGATGCGCCGCGGCACATTCAGCAGGTCGCCCGGCTCTTTCAGCTGCGCTTTTTCTGTGTAGCCGATAAACGACGGAATAGCGGTTTCAACCGAGGCAATGGAAGGCGGGAGCTTGGGTATTTCTTCTATATATACTCCCGGGGTTTTGTATTCTGCCATATTGTTTGGTTTTTATGGGTGATAGTGAGCAGTGAATGGCAAGTGGTATTATTCACTACTCATCCAATGGAAAAAATTTCGAGTTCGGCACCATGATTTCAACATACTGCCTGTTATTGCCCGCACGCACCGGGATGCCCGGCGCAGGATTGGGTAAAAACTGAAAACTGTTGTCGGGTTTTTGCAGCATTACCGCTCCGTACGAAAGCGGAATCGGCTCTTTAGAGAGCAGCACGCCGTTGTCGTTCATCAGCAAATCCTGCGTGTCGGCCATCAATTTCAATTTCCTGCGTTCGTTGTTGCGGTAATGCCAGAATACCAGGCGGCTCTTCCACCACAATTCAAACACCGGTGGTGGCACACGGCTGCCGTCGGGCAGAATGCGTGTGTGCAGTAAACCTGCATCGTCCAGCAGGTTGAATGCGGCCGCAGCCACTTTGGGCTTCAGGCATATCAGGCCCATGTAGTTGTTTATTTTCAAATTATCCGCGGCAAAAACAATATCCAGCGTATGGGTATATCCGTTATTGGCTGTTACTATGAGTTTATATAGATGTTGCCCGGATATAGCGCTGTTGGAAATAGTACGCACTTTTTCATCGGGCGTGTGAAAATCCAGCCAGACCGACCGTATGGCATTGGCATTCGTTATCGTTATTTCTTTTATTGTATTGTCATTATTATCCTGCAATGCAAAACCTGCAGCAGTAATGGGGGCGCCGGCAGGGAACGTGTATTGCAAGCGTAACGGCGCTAACAGGCGGTCTGCATCGGTAACATAGCCGGAGCCGTTGAGCGTACGCCAGGGATCAGCAGCACCATTATTCAAGAACATGCGTATAGAAGCGCCAAAAGCGGCAAGCTCACCCTGCTGATACGTTTTGGCCCCGTTAAAGGCAGGCACTGCACCGGACAGGAACGGAAATGTTCTGGCGCCGGGAAAACTTTCATTGGTAAAAAAATACCCTGCACGTACCGGGCTGCCCATCAGCTGCGAAGAGAAGGCAAGTTTATTGGTTTTCGCTTCGAGCAATACCGGTATTTCCAGGTTATCTGGCAGCGCAACAAATGGCGCATACACCGTAGTGCCGTCACCCAACTGCTGTGGCCGACAGCGCACAGCCAGTTTGAATCCACTATACGAAGGGACGATACGCAAATGATAGTTCTCAAAGAGCTGTTGCTGCGAAGCAGGCGCTACAAAATCCATATCACTACTGATGGAAGGCATGCCCCGTGAAAAATTGTTGTACAGGAACGCCAGCCGGTCCTGTTGCAGCGTTTCATCAAACACCGACTGGCCCTGGCTGCCGGTGAGATAGTACTCATGCAGCAATTTCACTTCGCATAATATTTTATACACTATGGCCATCAGTGATTGGGTTGAATAGGATGCGTATGAGTAGCTATTTCTTCTATCAGCGGCACTTCGCGGCGAACCGATCTTTCAGTTATGCTTACCACTCTTATCTTGTACATTACAAAAGGAATTTGCCGCCCTCCCAGCGAGCCCCACAAATGATTGATCTGTTCAAACGTGAGCGTGTATAATTCAAGGTTTAATTTCAAGTTCGCTACAGCGGGATTGGACATATCACTCAATTCCGGTGGCAACGTTACCGTTGAAGTGCCCGGTGTAAAGGTGCTTTTTCCCTGGAAGAACTCTATTACCAATGAAAGCCGTTTCAGCGCTTGTACATATGCGTTATTGGGTGGTACGCCGCCGGCAAAATTGGAAGTAAACAGCACATACAGGTTCAGGAAAAATGGACGGTTCTCATACCGCGCCACGCCGTCGGGCCATTTGGTAAAAGTGGTACCATTCTTCAGGGTGCTTTCTTCTTCAATATTCACCAGAGAGATCACGATGCTGTCTTCAAGATTCTGACTGTTCTCGGTTTCAAACAAACCAATATTCTCTATCACCACGTTGGCAGGATCGCCCTGGTTGGTCATGTAGGCAGATAATTCTTCCCGTAGTAATATCAAAGCGTTTGCAATCATGTGTCGGAACTTATAGTGGGTGCAAAAGTTTCCCTGCCCGCACAATGCAGGAGGAGCTTAACCTATGCACCGGTTATGGCCGGTTATGAAATCGGTAAATAAGGATAATTGGAATTTTTCGCAGTGATACCAATCAGGGTCAAAATGGAATTGAGTTCAGGAGGTTAAAATAATTGAGCAGTGAAATTACGGGCTTTCAGGGTGTGGGGGAATACCACTATGGTAGTATTTTCATAAATGCTTTATGCAACATCATTCCATTTTCGTGTAATGATGCAGGTATGTTCCGCAATCTATTCAAGTAGTTCTACGCAACAGTTGCTGTTTCAATAATAATTGGCAGACAAACCTGGAGTGCAGCAATTATATTTTGGTAGGGTGAAAAACTGTCCGCATAATTCCTCACTGCTTAAATGAAATCATTTGTTTCAAGCGGATGGCATACTTTTTTAGCCGGTGCTGGTAAAAGCAATTATGGCTCCAGCAATATCCACCACACTGATCCGCGTGCATAGTCCGGCATTTCTGCATGAGGACTTCATTCCGGCACGCTTTACCTGTGAAGGAGAAGACATCCATCCGCCGCTTGAACTGGACGAGATGCCAGCCGGGGCGCGCAGCATGGTGCTGATTATGGAAGACCCTGACGCACCGGGCGGCACCTTTGATCACTGGATTGCCTGGAACATCCCGGTAACCAACTCCATTGCAGCAAACAGCAATCCGGGCATATCCGGCACCAATGGTTTTGGCAAAACGGGTTATGGCGGACCTTGTCCGCCCAGCGGCACCCACCGGTATTTTTTCCGCGTGTATGCACTGGACACCACGCTTGACCTTCCTGCGGGCGCCCGCAAAAACCAGGTCCTCGAAGCCATGGAAGATCATGTGCTGGCCATGGGCGAGTTGATGGGGAAGTACCAGAAAAAATCATAGCGGAAAAACAATGTAAGGGAGTGCAGTCACAAAAAGCAGGTTGCGGGAAAGATTGGGCAACAGCGCAGGCACTATAATTCTTTTCCGCGCGCGCTATTGGGAACTGGAGATCTGCCAAATAAAATTTTCATTTCAAATACTACAGCAATGAAAAAGCATCGCAATCCAGGCAAAGGGCAAAACAAGGTATTTTCCGGCAAGCCCGAAATACGCGATAACCTCGACAGCCGCAAAAATGAAGAGTTCAGAAATACAGGAGCAATCAAAAAAGCCGAGGTGCAGCAAAAGGAAAAACAAAAAGAAACCAGGAAGAACAAATGAAAAACCCCTGCCTCAAATCCGGACGAATGTAAGGTCAGGGGGGTTGTATACTGCAACAGGCTTTAGTCAGGTAGCGGAAAGGTTAATGGTTAATAGCAAAAAAAAAGGAAAAGACGGTAAAATAGCTCGCAATAAAATTCAATAAATATGTGGCGCAGGAAAAGGAGGTTTCTACGGGATTTCGGTGCGTAGAACTACGCATTTGATGGGATTTTCCGAATTTTTGGTCTACCTTTACCGCCCTTTCGCAATGAGGTCAACCAGACTGATTTTATTGCAACCCCTTATTCCCGACCCAGTGAAACATTCCCTATAATATCCTTGGCTGATAAACCAAATCTTATACCGTTGAAAAGCCAATGGTACCACAAATAGTCATTAAGGAAAAAAGCTGACCCCGCCGCCGCGGGGTTTTTTGCAGGGAGGGATCGCAACTTGCTGCTGACTACCGGCTATTTCCCGGAAACTTCTTACAAAAATTTTTAGCGGCACCAATTATGACTATTCAGATAAGCTACTTTCCCGCGCCGCCAGTCCCCTGACCACCCGCCTTATTGCATCCGTTTCATATCCCTTCTGCATCAACCACGCCGTGGTTTTGGCGCTGCGCACATAGCGGTTCACGCCCTGACCGCGAATGGATCTCCACTTTTTTATTGCCAGTTTTTCCAGCGTTTCCTGGTATTGCTGTTCATCTATTTCCTGCAGCGCCTTCCGAATACAATAGTCACTTACACGCTTTTGTTTGAGCGCTTCTTTTATTTTATTCCTGCCCCACTGCTTCATACGGAATTTGCCACCGGCAAACTGCCTGGCAAACCGCTCTTCATTGAGATAATTTTCCTCTATCAGCTGGGTAATGGATTCTTCTACTTCCTGCTTGTGCAGTCCAAAGGAATACAGTTTCTCTTTCACCTCCGCATGGCATCTTTCCTGGTAGGCACAATAATGCCGCAATTTTTGCAGGGCCTGCTCTTTGGAAAGCTGTTTCGTCCGAATCATGCGGCAAATTAAGGCAAGCAGCTTTCACTTGGCAAAAGACACATCAGAAAGTAATTTCAATGTGAAAAATGTCAGACAGCACGGCTGTATTCAGGTTGAAAACCTGGCATTTCTTAATTATTTGGAATTTCAACCTGGCCCCTGGCACTCACAACCAAACGTTACTCTTCAATTCTGTCAGTACATCCAAACTCCTTTTTCAACAGGTCATCATAATGGTCGGCCTGTTTGAAAAGATTGTTCAGCGTGGCCACGCCGCTTTCACGCGTCATATCGAGGTCGTACATAATGCACGATAGTACGATGTTCTGGTTGGTACAACTCAGCACCAGTCCGTTCAGGCGGTAATTTTCCTGCAGCAGGTAATGATAGAGTTGTTTGATTTTGGTGGCATCTGATGGCAATTGACACAAGTACGCATCGCCTACGATAAAATAATTTTCACTGTTGTAGGTGATGTTGATTTTGGCGCTGCCTTCCTTCACTTCCCAGCGGTTCACCCCGCAACGGGCTAGTTTGTTGTCTTTTCCCAGGTCTTTCAAAATGTCTTCAATGGTTTTTGCCACACCTACCGGTTCCACTTCCTGTTCCGGCAGTTCAGGCAGCGTTACTTCTGTGCCACACACGGGACAGTATTTGGCGCTGTCGATCGTTTCGGGCAGCACCAGGCTTTCGCAGCTATGGCAACGCGTGCCCGGTTTGCCGCGGTAAGGTGCATACAATTCAAGGGCGGTACGCAGGTATACTACCGGTAATGCAAAACCGAGATTGTCGCCACCCTGGATACGCAATGAATTCACACCAATCACTTCGCCGGCCGCGTTAACCAGCGGACCACCGCTGTTGCCGGGATTGATGGCAGCATCGATCTGGATGAATTTCAATCCTTCGCGGATGCGTTCCACCCGGCTGATCACACCCTGCGTGGCAGTATAGTTCAATCCGAACGGGTGACCAATGGCCAGTACTTCATCACCATCTTTCAATCGTTCATAGTTGCCCAGGCGCAAAGCCGGCAGGTCGGCGTTTGGTGGGGGCTGCAAAAATGCCAGGTCATGTTTTTTATCCGTATACCATACGCGCGAAAACACCTTTTCAAATGTTTTTCCTGCAATGGTCACTTCTGCATTCTGCGCCACTACGTGTTCGTTGGTTACAATCACATCATAGTCTTTCAGGTAAAAACCGGTGCCCGTACTGGTTTGCGTGGCAATTTGTATAATGGCCGGATGAAATTGTTCGATGATCAATTGTGTTTCCATGTTGGTTTTGCCTTGGGAGGTTCAGTTGTGGTTGTTGGTGTTTACAAAGCGGTTGTTGCCGGCCAGGTCATGCATCAAAATTCAGCTGTGTCACTTCTGTGGTAAAGCTTACATTGAAATGCAGCAGGCTTTGAAACTCCAGCGATGAGGTATTGAATTCCAGCTTCGGATATTTTGCTTTCCAGGCAGCTACAATTTCGCCAATGCGCTCCCTGATGGCTTCGGCATCGAAACGGTTGTTATCGGGATTATAATAGCGTGTTCCAAAACCGAGCGCTTCAAAATAATCGGGATAATTCACCTGCATGTATAACCGAAACAGGTCGCTCATTGGCTTTGGCAGACTGTAAGAATACTGGCTGTAGGAAAGGCCGTACTCAACTACGCGGTTGGCGATCAGCGTATAATGGTTATCGCGGTACCAGGGCAGGCTCTGATGCGCGCCCTGGATAGCTTCTGCTACGGCTTTGTGGTGTTGCGGACTTACAATGGCAAACGTGTGTTTGGAACGAAAAAGGTAAGGGAATACATCCTCTCGCTTTTTTTCCAGCAGTTTCCGGAATCCCTCTATCATCGCCTTGTTGCGTTCGTTGGTTTGCCTTTCATCTTTTCGATAGTAGATCTCCACAATTTTTTCCAGTTCGTTGAGCAGCTGGCCTTCCGGGCAAACAAGATAGTCTATACGAAATGCCAGGGTAAGCAGCAGGTAGGCAATGCCGCCGGAAAATTTGTCGGCATCCAGTGTTTCGATATATTCGAGCGTTTCCCGGATCCATTTTTGCACGAACGTGTACTTCACTTCTTTTTCCGCTGCCGGAATATCTATAATGTGTTCGGTGTCTATTGATTGCAATGAACTGAATTCCTGCACCAGCAGGTCGTCCATCTTGTCCGCCTTGGTGGCCAGTTCACGCAGGCCATAATACAATTTATTGGGATTGGCGGTTTTGATGCTGCTGTCGAACCGCATACATAGCCGGTCGTTGTCCAGCGCATAGCGGCAATAGTAGAGGTTGAAATTCATTTCCAGCAGGCGGCGCATCACCGGCACGCTGGGTTGCGGCATGCGGGCCAGGGTGATCTCTGCCTCCAGCCGTTCACCATCGCATTTGCCCCGCACCACTTTGGAACCCTGGTACAGATGGAAATTGCCGGAAGAACCGTTTCGTTCCCATACCACATTTTGCACGGCATCGTCCCGCAGGTAATCGAAAAATGCGTCGAGACTGTTGAAATAATCCTGTTGTTTAAATAGGTTATCGGCATCGGTCCAGCGGCTGACCTTTTCTACCGTTTTATTATTGTCTGAATATCTTCCGAAAGGGATAGGGGGGTCGTCGGGTCTTTTGCGGCTTCTTCCAAACAGTTTGTCAAATACCATAGGTTGTTGTTTAGGCTTTTATTGAGGGTTGCCGGGGCAATGCGTTTTATATTCAAAAAAATTACAGGTATTCCCATCGGGCTTACGAAAGGTTGTTGCTACCGTCCGGGTACGAGAGGTGCAGGCCAGAATCAATTGCATCCATTCCCGCCAGGTGTGCTGCAACTATCCGGACATAATTGGCGCAAGCCGGAAGCAGCCTCGCATCCCTTTCCGCTTAATGTGCCGCTATCGTCCGGGCGCCAGTCGTGCCCCGCAACACAAATCATTTCGGGCACGCAAAAGTCCGGCGCCATTTGCCCGGCCGGGGCATCGTTTTCACCCGGCACTCAACGTTTTTTGCCGCTGCAGCACAAACAATTGCATCACACCATGAGGTTGAAATTATCCTTTTTCGCTTCAACGTAAAAAGGTATTTTTTCTGCGCATTATGATGGCCGTTTTTTCCCGCAGCACAGCACCATCAACCGGCACCTGGCGCAGCCTTTCCAAACGGTAAGTTCAACGCTAATCCGCATACAGTATTATTGCTGATAGTGATGGATGGCAAAATTGACGATACCAACCGGAATGCCGGTGGGATAAGTTGCCCGCATTTTGTGACTTTGCTGTTCATAAAAAGCAGCTAATTGTATCACCCTTAATTATATATTTGCTCAAATCTTTCAAAACAGTATGAAGTTTATCGTTTCTTCTTCGGCATTGTTGAAGCAGTTGCAACAGATTAACGGCGTTATCAACGCCAACACGGTTCTTCCCATATTAGAAGATTTTTTGTTTGAAGTGGAGAAGAATAAGTTGACTGTTGTGGCTACCGACCTGGAAACGGTAATGAAAATCCAGCTGGACGTTGAAGCAAAAGATACTGGTCGCGTTTGTATACCAGCCAAAATCCTGATGGATTCGCTGAAAAACATCCCGGACCAACCCCTCACTTTCAATATCGACAAAAATTACGGTGTTGAAATTACCAGCGACAATGGTAAGTATAAGGTGATGGGCGAAAATCCCGATAATTTCCCCAAAGAACCTGTGGCAGATGATACTACTTCCTTTACCATGCCTTCTTCTGCCCTGGTGACTGCCATCAATAAAACCCTGTTTGCCGTGAGCAACGACGACCTGCGGCCGGCCATGACAGGCGTATTTTTTGAGATGGACAAAAAAGGCCTGCAGTTTGTTGCCACCGATGCCCACCGCCTGGTGCGGTACAGGAGAACGGATGTGAGCTGCCCCAAAAGCGACTCCATGATCGTTCCGCGCAAACCGCTGAACCTGCTGAAAGCGTCCATGCCCGACAACGACGATGAGCTTACCATCAGCTACAACAACAATCACCTGTTTGTGAACCATGGCACCACGCAACTGAGCTGTCGCCTGATTGACGCCCGCTTCCCCGATTACAAAGTGGTGATCCCGGCCGACAATCCCTACAAACTCACCGTTGGCCGCCAGGAATTCCAGGGAGCATTGCGCCGCGTAAGCGTTTTCAGTAACAAAAGCACCAACCAGGTGGTATTGAATATCAGCGGCAGCGAATTGCAACTGGCTGCCCAGGACGTTGACTTCTCCTTTGAAGGCAACGAACGCATGAAATGCCAGTACAATGGCGAAGACCTGCAGATTGCCTTCAACGCCAAGCTGCTGATCGAAATGCTGAATGCCGCCGAAAGCGATGAAGTGATTGTAGAATTGTCCACACCCACCAAGGCGGGTATTATCAAGCCGGCTGAGAAAGAAGAAAATGAGGATTTGCTGATGCTGGTGATGCCGTTGATGCTGAATACCTGATGTGCACCATAAAGATACTTTCAGAGAAGCCGGCCGATGCCGGCTTTTTTGTTGCCGCGCGGGAATGAGCATCCGTGAAAGTGGAACTGAAATGACAAATTATAGTGGACTACCTTTGAGTATATTCGATAAACTTACCCCACCATGTCTTTTATAGCCCTGCGCGCCTATGATACGTATATTCCCGCCAACCTCATGTTGCAGCGGCTGGAAGCTGAGGGCATTCGCGCTTATCTGCAAGACGAAAACACCGTCACCATTGATCCCATTCTTACCAATGCCGTGGGCGGTATCAAACTGATGGTATATGAAGATCAGGCGCCGCGGGCACTAGCGTTGATCAAAGAATGGGAAAAAGAATACCGGCAGGCGGTATTATGCCCCCGCTGCGGTGCAGCAGATGTGCATTTTGTAACGCAAACCAGCAACCCGGCCAACTGGCTCTCCGCCATAGCTTCGTGGTTTTTTGGGAGCTATGCCGTGGCAGTGAAAAAAGTGTATCGCTGTTTCCAGTGCGGGCATGAGTTTGAGGAGATGCAGCAGTGAATCGGTTGGCAAGGTTCCCCCAAGGTGCGGGTTTTCAACAACAGATGATATAGCCTGCCTGGTTACAAGACAGACAAAAACTCACACGCAATCTCCCACCAATAATTCAGGTATTCATTTTCCTGAGAATTTGGTTTAACTTAATAGGAAATGCCGGGTTTATGGAATCGTTCATGCAATTCTGGGAAAACATTGCAAGCTGGCAGCGAGTGGCCATTCTGCTGGGCGGAATGGTTTTCTTCTGGCTGCTGGAAGGATACTATTCCCTGTTTTCGTTTCAGTGGAAGCGGTACCGGCATGCCGGTATCAACCTGTTGTTCTTGTTGAGCACGTTAATCCTTAACCTGTTGCTTGGCGCCATCACCATCCGGGTATGCCAATGGGTTACGGAAAACCATTTCGGACTGCTCAACTGGTTGAACACGCCCTTATGGGCCAATGTGCTGCTGGGTTTATTTTTTATGGACTTTTTTAGCCAGTATGCGCCGCACTATGCCATGCACAAGGTGAAATGGATGTGGAAGTTCCATATGATTCACCACAGCGACACCAAGGTAGATGTTACTACCGGCACACGCCATCACCCCGGCGAATGGTTGTTTCGGGAAAGCACCACTATTATCGGAGTATACCTGATCGGACTGCCCATCGGGATGTATTTTTTGTATCGTAGTGTGGCCGCCATTTTCACGCATTTCAATCATGCCAATATTCGCATGCCGTTCTGGCTCGATAAACCTATCAGCTGGGTATTTGTTTCTCCCAACATGCATAAAGTGCATCATCACTACAAACGGCCGTATACGGATACCAACTACGCCAATATTTTTTCACTCTGGGACCGCCTGTTTGGCACATTCGCTTATGAGGATCCCAAAAAACTTCGCTATGGACTGGACGTGCTGGATGATAGAACAGATGAAGACCTCTTATACCAGTTGCGACTGCCTTTCGACAAAAACGTGAAGACGGATTATTGATTTCATCAAAGTCCCGTACTTCGCAGAAGGTTTCCTTCCTGGCATCTAAAAAATGCTACAAATCTTCGAGCCAGAAAAGAAAGCAACAAAACGCACTACCTGAATGGGCATTGATGGTGTTCTTGATTTCCCGCGATTTCCCCACATGTTTTTTTTCGATATTAAGTGCTTCATTCCGCAATATCTTTACGCCCATGAAAACCATTGCAATGATTCCCGCCCGCTATGCGGCCACCCGTTTTCCTGCCAAACTGATGCAGCAGCTCGGCAACAAACCTGTAATCCGCCATACCTACGACAATACGGTGGCCACTGGTTTATTTGACGAAGTATGGGTGGTAACCGACAGCGATATCATATACCAGGAAATCACCCGTCATGGCGGCAAGGCACGCATGAGCATTAAGCAACACGAAAGCGGCAGCGACCGCATAGCCGAAGCCATAGCCGATATGGACGTGGACATTGTAGTAAATGTACAGGGCGATGAACCCTTTGTAAAAAAGGAACCGCTGGAAAAACTCCTGCAGGTATTTCAAGGCGAGGCCGGCAAACAGGTACAGGTGGCTTCGCTGATGCAGGTATTGAAAGAGCAACGTTTTATTGAAGACCCCAACTACGTGAAAGTAGCGGTTGACAGGAATATGAATTCCTTATTCTTCAGCAGAAGCGTTATTCCTTACCCGCGCAACAAAGAAATTCCCATCGCGTACTACGAGCATATCGGCGTATATGCATTTCGCAAAAAAGCCTTGCTTGACTTTACTTCCTGGCCCATGACACCCCTTGAAGCCGCCGAAAAAATTGAATGTTTGCGTTACCTCGAACATGGCATTCCACTGAAGATGGTGGTAGTGGAATACATGGGCGTGGAGATTGATACGCCGGAGGATTTGGAAAGGGCGGCGGGGATGTTGTGAATTACCTGACGATAATTTTAACAATAACCGATTGCTCTGTCAAGCACGAGCAATCGGTTTGTTACATTTTAAGTGAGTAAAAAATCAGAATGACTTTCTTGTTATTCCTTTTTCTTTGAAATAGTTGGCCAGGTACGTTACATTCCTGATATGGTCTGGGTTATTTGATGAAAAGATTTCAATTTGGCTGGTAGTACAAGTCAAGGTGCCGCCATCAAGGTTTTCTTTAAAGATGGACCCCTGTACATCCTTCAGCGCATACTTACCCGAAATAAAATTGAACCATCCAACGGGCATAGCAGGCATAGGCTGACTTCCCACCGTCTTTTCCAACTCGTGAGACTTTACCACCCCCCAATCAGGTTTTGTAAGGATAATTATTGTCTTAAACAAGTTGTAAACATAATTGAAATCGTATTGAAATTTGGCAGGAAATGTTATTAAGAAATTGTTGGTCATTCCCGCGCTGTAGCATCCAATAATTGAACTAAAACTCATTTTCTTCACTTCCTTTACTGAAAAAAATTGGGTGAAGCCAATAGGCTCATGAAAATCCACAGAGGGTGTAACGCCCGGATGGTATTTTTTGATATCAGCGCGACGATTGTCCAGTATAACATTTGCCAGATCATTGATAACAGCCGGATCTGAATTGTTAAAATCCAGCTCGGAGTTTAGAGCTTTTGATGTTGTATCGGCTTTCAATCTGCCAAGACGATTATCAATCTTTGAAATTTGATGAATAATCTCGAATAATCTTTCTGCAGCAGACCTGATCGTTTCTTTTCTGGCTGGCCAGTATACGCCCAGAAATAATTTTTCCATTTGCTATTCCGGGAAGGTTAATAAATACCAAATTAATACAACTCCCTATGCACTTATCGTTTATAGAATACTGTTACTTCACTCTATCCCCATCTCCTTCTGTATCTCCTCCAGCGTTTTTCCTTTCGTTTCCGGCAACACCCGCCACACAAACACGCCATGCAGCAACATCATGGCTGCAAAGAAGTAAAAGCTATATACCACACCAGTGTGCACGCCATCGCTAGTGATGCCTGCAATAGAAGGGAATATCCACGAAATGGCCATCGCCATGATCCAGTGCGTAAAACTTCCCAGCGACCCGCCCTGGGAACGCACCGCATTGGGAAATATTTCAGCTATGAACACCCAAATTACGGCTCCCTGCGAAAAAGCAAAAAAGGCAATAAATCCTATAAGATAGATCAGTACATAACTGCCGCCACCGCTTACACTATTCAATGCATGAGCAGTGAGCGCCAGGAAAACAATCATGCCCGCCGATCCGATCAACAACAAGGTTTTTCTGCCAAAACGATCAATCAGTTGCATGGCCAGCACTGTAAACAACAAATTGCAACCTACAATGTACACGGGCTGCAGGTACGCATCGGCTTTATCAAATCCTGCCATCTCAAATATGCGCGGTGCATAATAAATAATGGCATTGATGCCGCTCAACTGGTTAAACACAGCCAACAGCACAGCGTATAAAATGGGTTTGGCATACCGCGCCTGGAACAATTTTTCTTTGTGCGAAGCAACGGAGTTCCTGATCTCGGCTACTGCCTGCTCTGTTGTAGCGCCGCCTAATTTTTGTAAAACCGGTAAGGCAGCTGCTTCACGGTTGTTCAATATCAGCCAGCGCGGACTTTCGGGTATGCTTCGCAGTAACACCAGAAACAATATTGCCGGCACCACCATTACACCCAGCATCCATCGCCAGGCATCATCACCCATACCTACAAAAAGGAAGTTGGTAAAGTAGGCAATGAAAATGCCCGATACAATATTCAATTGAAAGGAACCGGCAAGGCGTCCGCGTAAATGCGCCGGAGAAATTTCAGAAATATACATGGGACCTACCACGGAAGAAGCTCCCACAGCCAGTCCGCCCAAAAAACGGAAAAACACAAAAAGTCCCCAAACAGAAAATGCCGCACAGCCAATGGCGCTCAACAAATACATCACTGCTATTGCCACAAGCACTTTTTTACGGCCATACTTCGCTGCGGGCACTCCGGCAATTAAAGAACCGATTACCGTTCCGATCAGGCTACTTGCCACGGTAAACCCCTGCCAGAAATCGCTGAGCTTCCATAATTGTTGAATGGTTTTCTCTGCACCGGAAATCACTGCGGTTTCAAAACCAAACAGAAATCCGCCCAGTGCAGCAATGAGGGCAACGCGAGCAGGATATGACATGTTGGGTGGGTTTTAAATGCCTAAATTTATCGGTAAGTTTTTTTACGCAAAAATTTTTAACCATTACTATGTCGCAACCACTCTGGGGCATCGACCTTGGCGGAACGAAAATAGAGGGCGTGATCCTGCCCGATTTGCATAACCCTGCTCCCATTCTTCGCACACGCATCGATACCGAGAGACACAAAGGATACGACCATATTGTGCAGCAGATCGGGCGATTGGTAGCCATGATGAAAGCATCATCGGGTTTAACGCCGCAACGCATCGGTTTTGGTACTCCTGGGGTGCTCGATCCCGTAACGCAAACCATGAAGAACTGCAACAGCACGGCGCTGAATGGGCAGCCACTGCGCAAAGACCTCGAAAACCTGTTGCAGGTACCGGTAGCGCTGGCCAACGATGCCAACTGCTTTGCACTGGCGGAAACACATTGGGGCGTCGTAAAACAGCAGGCGCCCGATGCTAAGGTGGTATTCGGCATTATAATGGGCACCGGTGTTGGCGGCGGCATTGTGATCAACGGGCAGGTATGGAATGGTCGCCATGGTATAGCCGGCGAATGGGGCCATAATTTTCTGGATGAGTCCGGCGGCAACTGTTACTGTGGCAAATCGGGATGCGTGGAAAAGATTTTATCGGGTCCCGGGTTGCAGCACTATTATGAATCCATTACGGGCAAACAACTTTCCCTGAAGGAAATTGCCACCAGGGCCGCGCAGAACGAAGATGTTGCAGCTATACAAACTATGGAACGCCTGTATCATTTCTTTGGAAAAGCCGTTTCTGCCGTCATTAACATCCTCGACCCCGATGTGATTGTGGTAGGAGGTGGCGTGGGCAATATTGATGCTTTATACAGCAAAGGCGTAGTTGCCATTCGCCAGTTTATTTTCAACAACCGGGTAGATGTGCCGGTACTCAAACCCAGCCTGGGCGATAGCGCCGGCGTATTCGGCGCGGCAGCGTTGGTAGCTTAAAACTCATTAGACAGCTATTTTTCATAAAGAAATTGTCGTTTATGTTAGCGGTCACTAGTCGCAAGGACCTATTATCCGCTACACGATTTACGCCGGTAAATATTTACCTGTATGGGATACGGTTGGTTTACTGATCGTTTCCCGCGTACCCAAACTAAAACACGGAATCAAACGGTTAGTCCTGTAACTTTGTGTCCTTTGTGAGATAACCTTTGCACCCTTTAGGGTAAAATTTTTTTATATGAAGTTTCGCAATTTCAAGATGGTGGGCTATGTGGTGTATGGTCGTGGAAGCTTTAACCAGCTCGATGAAATTCTGGCTCCCCATAGAAAAGATAGCTTGCCAATGATCTTCCTGGTAGATCATTTCTTTGAAGGCAAACCCCTCGTAAACCGCATTCCCTTGCGCGGTAAAGACAAAATATTGTTTGCCGATGTTACACATGAACCCAAAACACATTATGTAGACAAACTCGCCGCTGACCTGAAAGCAGAGTTTGGCAGCGTCAGTGGCATCATTGGTATTGGCGGCGGCTCCACGCTGGACCTGGCCAAGGCCGTTTCGCTGATGATGAACAATCCCGGCTCTTCGGCCGATTACCAGGGCTGGGACCTGGTAAAACTGCCGGGCGTTTACAAAGCAGGCATCCCCACGCTCAGCGGTACAGGCGCTGAAGTTTCACGCACCACCGTACTTACCGGACCTACGCGTAAACTGGGTATGAATTCCGACTTCACACCATTTGACCAGATTGTGCTCGATCCCGAATTAACGGCCGGCGCTCCGAAAAACCAGCGATTCTATACCGGCATGGATTGCTATATCCATTGCATTGAAAGTTTGCAAGGCACTTACCTGAATGAATTCAGTAAATCGTATGGTGAAAAAGCATTGGAATTGTGTCGCGAAGTTTTTCTCAAAAAAGACAACTGGGACGAAGCCTCCGACGACAAACTTATGATGGCCTCCTATGCCGGCGGCATGAGCATCGCTTACTCACAGGTGGGTGTGGCGCATGCTGTAAGTTACGGGCTCAGTTACCTGCTGGGCACCAAACACGGCATTGGCAATTGCATTGTGATGAATCACCTGGAAGAATATTACCCCGAAGGTGTGGCAGAATTCAAACGCATGGTAGAGAAAAACCAGGTCGACATTCCTACCGGCATCTGCAAAGGCTTGTCTGACCAGGATTTCGACACCATGATCAACGTATCGCTGGGCATGAAACCGCTATGGGAAAATGCCCTGGGAAAAGACTGGGAAAAGATTATGACAAGGGACAAGCTGCGCGCCTTGTATGAAAAATTGTAATAGATACGCTTGTTGACTTAAATATTATTGCCCGGCCATAATGTGGGCACCTCTGGTGCCCACCCCCATCCATGAAACAGGTTAAAGCTGTAAGCTACTGCTGGCGCCCCCGCCAGCACGAACTTACCACGGCAACAAAGTCTCCTGAACGGGGGTGGTCTGCAGATGTTACCCGAAAGTTGTAAATTCATTTTCCATTCTTCCATACGAAAAGAATTACACCATGCCCACCAACCGACGCAAATTCATTCAACAGCTTACCGGACTCGCCGCAGGCTTTGGCTCTATAGCTTCCGGACTCGCTTCGTGCAACGACAACAGTGCTTCCGGCAAGGATAAGAAAGCCGACAGCAGCCTGGTAGCGGGAACCACCCCGATATTGTTTTTTGAAATATCGCTGGCGCAATGGTCGCTGCACAGGAAGTTGTTTGCAAAAGAAATGGACAATCTTGATTTCCCCGAAGTAGCGCGCAATACCTTTGACATTGGTGTGGTGGAGTATGTGAACCAGTTCTTCATGGACAAAGCGAAAGATGAAAAATACCTTTCTGAGTTGTTGCAACGCTGCAAGGACAATGGCGTCAGCAACCACCTGATCATGTGCGATGGAGAAGGTGGCCTGGGCGATACCGATGATAAAAAGAGAAACCAGGCAGTAGAGAATCATTACAAATGGGTAGATGCCGCCAAATTTCTTGGCTGTAGCACCATACGCGTCAATGCCTTTGGTACCGGCTCCCGGGAAGATGTGCAAAAGGCGGCCGTTGACGGACTGGGCAAACTCGGCGAATACGGCGAGAAAGTGGGTATCAACATAATCGTGGAGAACCACGGCGGATACAGTTCCGACGGGCAATGGCTGGCAGGCGTTATGAAAGAAATCAACAAACCGAACGTAGGCACGCTGCCCGATTTCGGCAATTTCTGCATTCGCCGCGATGGCAAAGGATTATGGGACGGCAATTGTGTGGAAGAATACGACCGCTATATAGGCGTGCAGGAAATGATGCCTTTTGCCAAAGGAGTAAGCGCCAAAACATACGATTTTGATGAACAGGGCAATTGCGTGGAAACCGATTACAATAAAATGTTGAAAATTGTGAAAGACGCCGGCTTCCGCGGTTATATAGGTATTGAGTACGAAGGGGAAAAACTCAGTGAAGAAGAAGGCATCAAAAAAACAAAGGCTTTACTCGAAAGGGTAGGGCACGCAATAGTATAAGCTTCCATACTGCAGTACTGTTGCTAATATCGCATATACATGTCCGTACTATTAGTAAAATTTACCTGCTCACTTTTTCTTGAAAATGGGTACTGTGCTGCAGGGTTCGCCGTACATGATGCTTTTGGCCACCGGGCGCAGCCTGGTGGTAATGGTCAAATAGGCAAACTCGCCCACCGGTAAGTCGCCACAACCTTTCACTACCACGCGCTGGTCTTTGAACTGATCCACAGGGATGGCTTGAATATTTTCGAGGAATAACTGCTGCAAGGCCGCTTTGGCATCTCCATAGAGCACGCGGCGCGCCACCGGCTGCAGGTAACTTGCCACCAACATATAAGCCCACATGGGTATGATGGCGTCTGCAGTGCAGGTAACGGCCACCACTTTATTCTGGTACTGTTCCCAATTGTGTTGTTGCAATGCTTCACGAAATTCTTTCTCTTTAAGAATAAGCTCCATGAAAAGATGTGGTTTCAGGTCAAATACCACGATCTCTTCTTTGGGATAATAGTTTTCCAAATCAAGGGTGATCAGCCCACTGGACGCTATCTTATTGACAATCTCTCCGGCCATAAATGTGCATTTGCAAATATTAACAAAGGTATGGTGTGGTTGGTTGTTACCATAAAAAAAGCTGTCCCTCAGGACAGCTTTTCGTATATCTTTTTGTAAGTGATTAATAAAATTCAGACCTGTAATCTTTGATCTTCGCAGCCTTCCTCAACGCCTGAATAATTCCGTACGACCTGTTTTCCTGCTGCATTTCCAGCGATTTTTGCATTTGTTCTGCATCAAAACCAGGATTGGGCACGGCAAAGATGTTTTCTACTTTCAACACAAACACGCCCAGTTCTCCTTTGATTGGCGGAGACAATTTATTCTGGTATTCGCTGTTAAAGGCAGCACCGAACACTTTCTTTTCCATGCCAATGCCAGGTATGAAACCACCGCTGCTGCTCAGGCTGTCTGCCTTCTGCACCGGCTGACCAACCGCCTGGCTTACGGCTTCCAGCGTATTGGCATTTCCGATTTTTTTGATGATTTGTTCTGCCTTCTTCTCGTTTTTCAGTATGTATTCCACCATGGGCCGGGCCTTTTCTACAGGCATCACACCTTCTTCATATACCTGGGTTACCATGGGAACAATGAATTTGTCATCTACCAGGAACGGGGTTTCAGCCACATCACCTATGTCGGCCTTATAAATCCACTTCACCATTTCGCGGCTGCTGCCCACACCCATGATCAGGTTGTCGAGCGGCTTGATCTCCACAGCATGGAATACATTGAGGTTCTTCTTCTTTGCGTTTTCCTCGAACTGCCTGGGCGTTCTGCTTTCTGCTAGAAACTGCGAAGCGAGGCCGTTGGCCGTATTGGTAGTGTTCTGGCTTGGAACAATACTTCTGGAGAGGTACGCAATTTTATGGGCAAGTTCAAAATTTCTCTGATTCAACACTTCAATATAGTGGTACCCGGTCCACGCTTCATTTTGCACCCTCACAATTTTCTTGTCGCCGGTTTTGCCATAAAAAATGGTTTCGCCAAATTCCTTAACGATTCTGTTTTGCTGGAAATCAGTGTAAGAGAACGTATATTCTCCGCCGGTGGTTTTGCTTCCGCCATCATCGCTAAACTGTGCAGCCAGGGCACTGAAAGAGGCGCCTCCCTTGATGGCGTCTGCAATGCTGTCGATAAGTTTTTTGGCAGTACTGTCTGGACGGATGGGTCCATTCTCATCGCTAATCTTTATTAAAATATGGCGACAGGTAACCGTGTCGGGCAGCATACGCTGGTCAACTTTTTTAGCCAGCACATATTTGTCGCCATCTATATAAGGTCCCAGAACCGCTCCTACCGGCAATGCACGCAGGGAATCTACATTCACCATTTGCATTTTGGAGCTCATTACATAACCATCATAAAAAGGGGTTTCCGAATTGGCTCCCAGCAAAAAGGCCTGCGGTTCCTCCGTTTGCTCAAATGCTTCTTTCTGTGCCAGCACCTGGTTGAGGATCTCAGCACTGTCTGATGATGTAGGACCAGCATCAAAGGAAACATACTGGATGCTTCTCGATTCCGGCTGTTGATATTGTTTGCTGTGTTTATTTACATACGCACGTACTTCCTCATCGGTTACGGTGATGGTAGAATCCGGTATAGAAGCATAGGGAACATATACGTAAGAAATGTTGGAGCGCTGGCTGCTTTCGGCATTGGTTTTTTCTACCCGCCATTTTGGTACATAAGCGCTTTTGGCCAACAGCACCAGGAATTTTTCGCGCAGGCGACTTCTTTCGAGCTCAGGCACGAGTTCATTCCACACCAAATTATAAAAAGGGTTGTTCCTCTGCAGGGAGCTGATACTTCTGTAAGCAAGGTCGGCATCAAACTGACCCGCACTGTCCCTGAACCATTGTTGGAAAAGAGGCGGGGGATTGTCGCCATACATCATATCGCCCAATTCTTTGGAAGTAACAGTAATGCCCAGATCTTCCAGGTCGTCGCGCAGCATTGCTTCTTCTACAAACTGGTTCCAGAGATCTTCACGCACCCTGTGACGCGTTTGATCATCCATCGGAAATCCCCGGTCAGCATACATTTTTTCAACCTGGTCTACGCGCTTTTGAAATTCCCTGTAATCTATTTTTTTGCCGTTTACGATACCAAGCGTTGTGGACTGTCCGCCAAATAATCCCATGCCTCCACCTCCCTGGAATGCATCCTGTACAATAAAAGCAATCAAGGCTATAGCAATCGCGGCTGCAATGATCCAGGCTCGGTCGCGGATAGTTTGAATAACTGACATAATAATATAATTACCTGCTTTTTAAAAAGGGATGGCAAAAATAGGTGAAAATTGTTTATCAACAAATTGTGGAAAACATTGGAAAACCGGCATCTGTCAACGATTTTACCGCTGGATAACTTTTCGAAAAAAGCAGTTTTCCGGGAAGGAGATTTTTGTGAAACGGGGATGTGAAAACAATTTCAACACAACGGCTGGATAAATAAAAAATTGTGTGGGTAACCCCCTTTTTTTGACAGCCCGAAACGTGGAAAGCAGGAAGATAAAAATCCGGGAAAACTGAACCGGCTTTCTGTTTGTTTATAATCTACAGGTTATTCCACCGGGATTAACAGGAATGTATTGTGTGAGGACGCCACTTTTTTTCCTGACATGTCATAATCCACGGAAAGTGGAAAACGGCCGGGAATGTAGCATCTATGCAGATTTTCTGTTGTTGGGGAATTGTGGATAGAGGTGGATAAACCAGTTGCTGTAACTTTACCAAAAAAAGCAGCAGCAAACTTATCCACGAATTCACAGCCGTAATAGTAATAGCTTTTTTTAAAAAAATAATAGAATTAATAAAAAATACTATGACAGATATCCACATGGCGACGGCCAAAAGCAATTTGAAAAATAAAGGATATTTGGACCTCGCTATTGATCCTGCCCTGGATCTGTTTGCTGAGATAGAACGTTTAAAAAAGGAAAAAAATGCCATCATCCTCGCACATTACTACCAGGAACCTGATATACAGGACGTTGCCGATTATATCGGCGACAGTCTCGGACTCGCCCAAAAAGCCGAAAAAACAGATGCCGACATCATCGTTTTTGCGGGGGTGCATTTTATGGCTGAAACGGCTAAAATTCTTAATCCCACGAAAAAAGTCCTGCTGCCAGACCTGAAAGCAGGTTGCTCCCTGGCCGATAGCGCACCGGCCGACTTGTTCAAAAAATTCAAGGAGAAATATCCTGGCCATGTGGTGATTTCCTATATTAACTGTACCGCCGAAATCAAAGCACTAAGTGATATCATTTGCACGTCGGGAAATGCGGAAAAAATTGTGGAAAGTGTGCCGGCAGACCAGCCGATCATTTTTGCCCCTGATAAAAATCTGGGCGCTTATCTGAATAAGAAGACTGGCAGGAATATGGTGTTGTGGAATGGGGCCTGCATGGTACATGAGATTTTTAGCCTGGAGAAGATCAGTCGTCTGCAGATCCGGCATCCGAAAGCCAAGTTGATCGCCCACCCCGAATGTGAAGAGGAAATCCTGCGGATTGCCGATTATATCGGATCCACTACCGCTTTATTGAAATTCACCCAGCAGGACGATGCGAAAGAATATATTGTGGCCACCGAAACCGGTATCCTGCATCAGATGCAAAAGGCCAGTCCGCACAAGACATTTATTCCGGCCCCGCCGGATAATAGTTGCGCCTGCAATGATTGTCCGCATATGAAGCTGAACACGCTGGAAAAGCTGTACCTGTGCATGGAATATGAGGAACCGGAAATAGTGATGGACGAAGCATTAAGAGTAGCTGCGAAAAAGCCGATCGATCGGATGTTGGAAATCAGTGCGCGGTTTGGATTGTGAGGTTATGGGATAGCATGGTATGATTGGATTTCATTGAATGGTGTGGACTTAAAATCAAGCAGTAGGAACGTAGACTGGTTTAATGTGGTAACTTATGCACTTCCTTATTGGTTGAATGCATTGAGCTCGCTGTAGCAAGGCGGAGTAGCAATATTAAAGGGAGGTGCTTGCTATAACTTGTGTTACCCGCATGCATGGCCATGAGGTTGGAGTTTTTTTGAGTGCTAAATAGCAATAAGCTGATTTATAAAGTTTTGATAAGACCGGTGTATGGCAGAAGATTTAACCATAGTAAAAGGAACGAAAGAGGAGCAATATCAATCTTTGATCCCACAGATTGAAGGTTTAATTGCCGGGGAACCAGACCTGGTGGCCAATCTTGCTAATATTACGGCCGCTTTGAAGGAACAGTTCGGATGGCTATGGGTTGGCTTTTACCTGGTGAAGGGTGACGAGTTGGTATTGGGGCCTTTCCAGGGACCGGTTGCGTGTGTGCGTATCCGTAAGGGAAAGGGAGTGTGTGGTACGGCGTGGGAGAAAGGAGAAACATTGATTGTTCCGGATGTTGAAAAGTTTCCCGGTCATATCGCCTGCAGCAGTTTATCCAAATCTGAAATTGTGGTACCCATTTTTAAGGAAGGCAGGGTTGCGGGCGTGCTGGATGTAGACAGCATTGCTCTTGGCGAATTTGATGAGACAGATAAGCAATACCTTGAGAATATAACGGAGATGGTTAGCCGAATGAAAATAAGATAACTTGGAATAGCGGAGGAATGCAGGGCAAAAGATATTTTACCTGCCCATATATACCATAAGTATCTGCACATCGCTCGGATTAACTCCGCTGATACGACTCGCTTGACCCAGCGTTCTTGGTTTGATTTTTTTGAACTTCTGTAGCGCTTCTGAAGACAGTGATGCAATGCGATCATAATCGAAATTTTCAGGTATGATCAGATCTTCCAGCTGGGCCATTCTCTTCACCAATTCTTTTTCTTTTTCAATGTATACCTGGTACTTGATCTGGATGCCTGCCTGTTCAATGACTTCGCGTGAGTAGGGTTGGAGCGCTTCCCTGATTTTGGGAAATGCTGCTATCATGCGGGTTAATTCAATATCGGGACGAAGCAGTAGTTGTGCAGCTTTTTGTTTTTGCGATAGTGGGGCAGAGTTGTTTGCCTGGAGGAAGGGCGCTGCTTCTGCCGGTTCGATGGCTATGGTTGAAAGTATTTTTTTGATTTGTTCTACTCCCTCTCTTTTGGTAATGACTTTGTCCATTCTTTCCTGGGACGCAAGGCCGAGGCGGTAGCTTAATTCAGTCAGGCGGAGGTCGGCATTGTCCTGTCGCAAGAGCGTTCTGAATTCTGCTCTTGATGTAAACATGCGGTAAGGTTCTTCAGTGCCTTTGTTAATGAGATCATCTATGAGTACGCCAATGTATGCCTCGCTGCGGGAGAGTATAACTGGCGGTTGGTTATTGATTTTCTGATGAGCATTAATGCCGGCCATTAATCCCTGGCAGGCGGCTTCTTCGTAGCCAGTGGTGCCGTTGATTTGTCCTGCGAAAAAGAGATGGGGAATAAGTTTGGTTTCCAGGGCATGGGTGAGCTGCGTAGGGGGGAAGTAATCGTATTCTATAGCATAACCCGGCCGGAACATCCTGGCATTTTCAAAACCTGGCACCAGGCGTAAAGCTTTATACTGTACTTCTTCAGGGAGGGAGGTAGAAAAGCCATTTACATAAATTTCTATGGTATTCCATCCTTCCGGTTCTATAAATAGCTGGTGTCTTTCTCGTTCTGCAAAGCGGTTGATCTTGTCTTCAATGCTGGGGCAATAGCGTGGACCTACTCCTTCTATCCTTCCGGCAAACATGGGACTGCGGTCAAAACCAGTCTTGAGAATATCGTGTACCTGTTGATTGGTATAGCTGATCCAGCAGCTTTTTTGTTTGGCAGGTTTGGGAGTATCGGTGAAGGAGAAACCTATGATTTCCGGGTCGCCGGGTTGTTCTTCCATTTTGCTATAGTCCAGGCTTCTTCCATCAATACGAGGTGGTGTGCCTGTCTTGAGGCGATCGCTTTCAAATCCCAGTTCCTTTAATTGTTCTGTAATACCAGTAGCGGCTCTTTCTGCTACTCTGCCCCCGCCGAATTGTTTTTCTCCGATGTGAATGATGCCATTGAGAAAGGTACCGTTGGTAAGAATCACTGCCTTTGCGTCGATTTCATGTCCCAATGCAGTGATGACCCCGCAAGCTTTCCCACCTTTAACGATAATGCCCTTAACCATATCCTGGTAGAAATCTACATTGGGGGTTTTTTCCAGCATTTCCCTCCACGTGGTTGCAAAAAGCATACGGTCGTTTTGGGCTCTGGGACTCCACATGGCCGGGCCTTTGGATCGGTTCAGCATTCGGAACTGGATCATGCTCAGGTCGGTGACGATGCCTGAGTAGCCACCGAGGGCATCTATTTCGCGCACAATCTGGCCTTTGGCTATACCACCCATGGCGGGGTTGCAACTCATTTGGGCAATGGTCTGCATGTTCATGGTGATCAGAAGCACTTTGGAACCAAGATTGGCGGCTGCCGCGGCGGCTTCGCATCCTGCATGGCCAGCGCCGGCCACTATTATATCATATTGGGGAAACATAGCCTGCAAAATTACGGTAATGGAATGGGAGGGAGGGAATTGAATTTTAGCGGACAATGGGGGAGTGCATAACATCACCACCCGTTTTAAATCGCTTCTACAGATATACCGCCACTTATACGCTAAACACTAAAACTGGGATTAAATAAGTGCAAAGCGCTTAGGCTCCTTTCCCTATAAAATCACAGTTAAATGGCGGGGTAAGTTTTTTGGGATTTGGAGTATGTTGGGATTGAAGAAAGGACGAGATGGATTGCTAAAAGAACAGCGTAAAATTTCGCTGTGAGGGTTACTTTATAGCACTAACAAGCTCGATTAATAGTATTTCCGCTACTGTTTGTACCGCATATTTTCATTTACCCGGGACATAAGTATGTTTAGGTGATATTGTAGATTTTAGGGTAGGGGTGTTTTACGTTTAAAATAGGTTGGATGGGGGGGTATGAATTCCCTTGATTTGGGGGGGATGGACTGTTTCATCCATGTAAGCATGTTTGCAAGGTTGAGCCCCTGTGCGTTGGATAGTGCAGTAATTACTCCGAGAAGCTGTAGGACATTGCCTGGGGACAAGACAGGGTTTAGGTTTGTATTGATATGGAGGTTGAAAGTTCCGCACTGCGGCGCTAACGTTCCACGTGGAAATGCGCAAAACGGTTTCACGTGAAACATATTGCCTTTTTAGAAATATTGTGCAAGGTACTCGTCTTCTTTCGCTCGCATCTGCCGAATCTCAGCGGGTTTCTTGTCCTTGTAGCCACATAAATGAAGTATGCCGTGAAAAATGACCCGGTGCATCTCTTCCTTAAAAAATACCCCCAGTGTTTTGGCATTCTCCTTTACCCTGTCCACACTGATATAGATTTCCCCGCGTACAGGTTCTCCCTTTTCAGAGAGATTGAACGTAATGATGTCGGTGAAGTAATCGTGCTGCAGATATTGCCGGTTAATGTCCAGTAAGTAGGGATCTGAACAGAAAATAAAACGAACCTCCCCGAGCTCCGTTTGTTCTTTCCTGAACATTTTCACAATAAAGGCTTTTAACGCATTTCTTTCAGCCAGGTGGAAAGGGCGGAGAAAATGAAACCACACCGGGGGAGTTGAAGATTTAGGCATTTTTCGAAAATCGTAAGCATTAATTTATGATACAAAGCTACATTTGTTGATACAGAACGGGCGGATTAAAATGACAGGATTAGTCCCTGGCGAAAACCCCTTCCAAATTTCCCTATGGAAACAATCATAAGAAGGCCTAATAATTTCGGGCACCATGAAGCAACAAAGTAAATGGTGGTTTGTCGGATAAGGAAAAGAGAAAGTTGAATGCCTTGAGAAAGGGTTGAAAAGGAGATAGAGAAGGACGCGGCACGGGGTGCTTCACCAAATGCGAAACAGCTATAGCGCTGTAGTAGTAGTGATGAATGTTCTGTGTATTAAAATCGCGGGCACTACAATCCATATTGGGGAGGCTTTATTGGAGGATTACCGGGAATGAGCAATTAAAGGGAGGGTTGTAGAACCCGGCCAAAAAATATGATAAGTGGCTGGGGTTACAGGACTGCTGAAACACCTCCAGCCGCAGATAAAAATTTTGTGCGTCGTAGAGGTTTCAAGGTGGCGAATGTACCGGCCTAATCCCTTCCTGCATTCGGTGCAACCTTAATACAAAAAACAAACCTGTTCCTATCCAAACATATTATGTCAGCAGTATTGAACTCAACAGGAATGAAACGATTGTCTGAACTGGAAAGCGGCAGCATTGCTAAAATCTGCTCCTTTGAGGATAACGACCTCTTCTTGAAACTTATGGAAATGGGATGTGTGCCCGGTGAAATTGTAAGGGTAGAAAAGATTGCCCCCCTGGGCGATCCAATCTCCATTACAGTGGCAGGATACAATCTTAGCCTCCGGTTAAACGAAGCAGAAAACATTTTTGTGGAAGAAGTAGCATAAGCATTGCGCAACCACCTTTTTATTGCACATGAATATAGGGCTATACTTCGGTTCCTTTAATCCCATCCATCATGGACACCTGATCATTGCCAACCATATCCTTCAACACTGCGGACTGGAGCAGGTATGGTTTGTGGTGTCGCCACAGAATCCTCATAAACCCAGCGCCGGATTGTTGAATGAATATCACCGGCTCTACCTGGTACAACTGGCCGTGGAAGACGAACCGGGCTTAAAAGCAAGTGATGTGGAGTTCAGTCTGCCCAGGCCATCTTACACCGCCGATACATTGGCTTACCTCAAAGAAAAATATCCGCAACACGATTTCTCCATTATTATGGGCAGCGACAGTTTCCAGAATATCAGGCGCTGGAAAAATCCTGATTACATCCTGAACAACCACCGCATTTACGTGTACAAACGCCACGGGTTTGAACCCGGGAATGAAGCCCTCTCACCCAATGTACAGGTGGTAGAAGCGCCACTTCTGCAAATTTCGGCTACCCATATCCGTAAGATGATCAAAGAAGGAAAATCTATTCGGTATCTTGTGCCCGAAAAGGTATTGGCAGAAATCGAACGAAACGGTTATTACCGGTAAAACACTACGCTTATGAAACACCTCGGATTCCTCCTGCTATTCCTCAGTAGTACCGTGGGTTTATTGGCCCAGTCCACTGACATCAAATTGCAAGAGCAATTGAAACATGCACTGCAAGGCTTCCATGGTGTGGCAGGCGTGTACGTTAAACATTTGAAGACCGGGAAAATCGCGGCAGTCAACAGCGACACCCTTTTTCCTACGGCCAGCATGATCAAGATTCCCATTCTCATTGGCATCATGGACAAACTGGAAAAAGGGCATTATCACTACCACCAGCAGTTGGAATACCGTGATTCCTTATTATACCCGGGAGAAGATATCCTGGGTTCCTTTAAGGATGGCGGAAAGATAGCCCTCTCGAAAGTGATCATGCTGATGCTAACCACCAGCGACAACACCGCCAGCCTGTGGCTGCAAAGCCTGGCCGGAACCGGCACGCGTATCAATGAACTGCTCGATTCGCTGGGGCTTCAACATACCAGGGTAAACTCACGCACACCGGGACGGGAAGCCAACCGGCAGCAATACGGCTGGGGACAAACCACACCCCGCGAAATGGTAATGCTGATGGAAATGATTTATAAGGGCAGCGTGATCAGTGCAAAGGCCAGCGAAAAAATGTTGCGCCTGCTGGGGAGAAATTATTACGACGAGCAAGCCATTTCACAAATACCTGCCGGCATCTTCATAGCGTCCAAAAACGGGGCAGTGGATGCCTCGCGCAGTGAAACCCTCCTGGTAATGGCGCCGCATGGTCCGTACATTTTTTCTATTATCACCAAAAATCAACAAGACACGAGCTGGACACCAGACAACGAAGGATGGCAACTGGCGCGAAAAGTGTCGGCGTTGTTATGGAACTATTTCGAGCCTCGGTACCAGGCCAGTGCCGGCAGAAAGGAGTAAGCAGCTGTTGCGCTACGGCCCGCAGCGAAAAGCGTTGCGTTATGCCCGCGCCCTCAAATGTTCTTCAGTTTTCATAACTTGTACTATTGCGACATTGAACTGGTTTGGATGATTCTCCTCCGTCATATCCCGTTTTTAAAAGCTGTTTTCGTGCACAGTGTTTCTGCGTTCGGCGGTCCGCAGGGGCATTTTGGTATGGTAATACGCACGTTTGTGCACAAGCGCCGGGACGTAACGGAAAAGGAAGTGCTGGACTATAATGCTTTTTGTCAGCTCTTACCTGGCGCTTCTTCCACGCAGGTACTTACGTTAATTGGATACAAAAGAGGAGGCGTGCCGCTGGCCATACTTACCCTCCTGATCTGGATTGCGCCGGCCTGCATCCTGATGGGAGCTTTTTCTTTCGTGCTTGAGTACATTGATGAAAAGGCTGCCAAAGACGGCGTTTTCAAATTCATTCAACCAATGGCCGTAGGGTTCCTGGCTTTTGCAGCCACCAAATCCTTCAAAGTGGCCATTCACAATAATATTACGCGTGTAATCCTGGTCGTTAGTGCCATTGCTACTTACCTGCTGTTTAAAACGCCCTGGATTTTTCCCGCATTGATTGTTGCCGGCGGGTTTGTGACCAACCTGAGCGACAAACGTATTCCGCAAAAAGGTGCGCCCCCCAAAAAAATCAAATGGGGCAATATCTGGCTGTTTGCCATCATTTTCATTACAGCAGGGGTGGTGAGTGAAATGGCCCGTAAGTACGACTGGCCCAACAGGCGGCCGCTCAACCTGTTTGAAAACACCTATCGTTTTGGCGCGATGGTATTTGGCGGCGGTCAGGTGCTGATTCCCATCATGTACGAACAGTTTGTGGAACGTCCCAGGAGCGAAGTGGTGATCCGCAAGAACCAGGGCAAGATGAGCAATGTGATCAGTATAGACCGTGACGATTTCTATACCGGCGCCGGCATTGTGCGGGCCATTCCCGGACCAGTGTTTTCCATAGCCTCCTTTATGGGAGGCATGGCCATGAAAGACAAAGGCGTTGGCTGGCAGATCCTCGGCTGTGTGATCGGCTCTGTGGCTATTTTCCTGCCAAGCGCGCTGCTCGTGCTGTTCTTTTTTCCTATCTGGCACAATTTGCAACGCTATGCCGTAGTGTATCGGGCCCTGGAGGGCATCAATGCAGTGGTAGTTGGTATTATGGTGGCCGGCACCCTGTACATGATGAAAGATATTTCCATTACTGAATTCCGCACGGTAAGCGTAGTAAATATCGGGGTGATCCTGGGTACCTGGGCGGTGTTGACCTTTACCAAAATCCCTTCGCCGGTAATTGTGTTCGTTTGCCTGCTGCTGGGCAGGTTATTTGGTATGTAACAACCATTTTCGCATGAACTTCACTGGTATATTCCGGGATATAAAAAAATCCCGTCCTACAGAGACGAGATTTCTGAAAAAACCACTCATTCAATAATTGCCTGTCTGATTGCGAAGATTGTTCTTAGTTGTTCGGATTATATAATTTTTTATCAGTGTGCAGCTGGTGCAACTGTGCATCCTTTATTTTTTTATTGTCAACCACCTGCTTTTGTACAAAAGTTCCCCATTCATTCGTACAGGTAGTATGATCATTCCCCTGCGAAGCGATGGCGATCAGCGCCAGGCAACCCAGGAATCCAAATAAAGCTGCCCACTGATTACCATTTTTCATACTGCTATTGCTTTTGCTTGCAGGCACAAAACTATAGTGGAACGAAGCTGCCCACAATAGCATAAAGATGTGAATCCGGCTATGGTCCCTGGCGAGGTTGCCAATTTGGCCGTGATACCGGCGCAGCTTACACAACTACACAATTCTGTCTTTAAACGCCTTCGCCACGGCTTCGCTCTTGCTGTTGACGTGCAGCTTTTCGTAGATCTTCTTAATGTGGGAGCGCACCGTATCGATGGAAATGAACATTTCTGCTGCAATCATTTTATAACTGTACCCGTTCACCAGCCATTGCAGCACCTGCTTTTCCCGTTCGGATAAATGGTAGTCAGCGGGCGCATGGTTATGCACTTCCGAGAACATTTTCAACACCTGTGTAGCGATGGAAGAAGTCATGGGCGCCCCACCGCTATGTGCTTCCTGGATATATTCCAGGAGTTTTGATGGGGGTGTTTTTTTCAACAGGTAGCCGTTCGCACCATTTTTGATGGCTTCAAACACATTCTTGTTATCGTCAAATACCGTAAGCATGAGCACTTTTACCGTACAGTCTTGTTTGCGGATCAGCTTCAGCCCTTCGATGCCATTGGTACCGGGCATGTCTATGTCCATCAACACCACATCAGGACAAAGTGCTGCTATTTCCTGTTGAACGTTGTTGCAATTCTTAAAGGCGCCCACTACTTCAAAGCCCTCCGATCCGTTTAACAACATGGTGAGGCCTTCGCGCAATTGTGGATTATCCTCATACAAAACAATCTTTATCATATACACAGGTTTGTGTTACAAAACTAATTGAACTGGCAGCGGCACTGTACCACATAAAGATGTCAGCTATGGTAACGGCACTTCCAGCGTTATGCTGGTGCCTCCGCCGGGATGTGAATCAATGCATAGTTTTCCTTTCATCGACTGCGCTCTTTTCTGCATATTGATCAACCCATTGCCACCGTCGCAGTGATGCACATCGAAACCAATACCATCGTCGGTGATGGTCAGCTGCAATTTGTTTTTCTGTATTGCAATAGCAATAGCTGCATTTCGGCATTGTGCATACTTGGCCAGATTGTTCACTGCTTCTTTAAAAATCAGGAACAGGTCACGACGCGCCTCCATATCCAGTTTCAGGTCCTGCACCTGTTCGTCTACCCGGAAGGTGAAATCGATATTTTTTGCTTCGAGCACACCGGTGGCAAATTCGCGCATGCGTGCTGTGATGCGCTGCATGGTATCGTTCATTGGGTTGATGCTCCAAACGATATCGTCCATTGCTTCCATCATGCGACTGCTGCTATCGCTGATCTTTTCGAGAAACTCTTCGGTTTTGGCTGCGTCATGATGCACTTTCATTTTAGCCATGGTGCTCAGGATATTGATAGTGCTCAGGGTAGAACCCATATCGTCGTGCAGGTCGCGGGCAATGCGGGTGCGCACTTTTTCCATGGCCAGCAGGCGTTGTACGCGGAGGCGGTGCAGCGCGTACACCAGCAAGGCAATGCACAGGGCAATCAATGCCATAAACCACCATGTTCTCCAGAATGGAGGCCGTATATAAATGATCAACCGGGTAATGTTTTTTGATTCGAGGCCGTCAGCATTTTCGCACATCACGTTGAAGGTGTACTCGCCCGGCGGCAGCAAGGTATAGTTGGCAGCAAGCATACGGTCGGTGCGCACCCACTCATCGTTGATGCCGTCCATTTTATAATAATATACGATCTTGTCGCGCTGGAGAAAACTTAGTGCCGCAAATTCAATGGTGATGCTGTTCTCCGCAGGGCCCAGGCGTACTTTGTCCAGCCTCATAATCGAATCAGGCGGCAGGTAAGTGTTGAACAATTTAAAATCGGTAATGGCTACATCCAGTGGGGGATCGGTATTGTTCAGCACCTGTGCAGGATGAAAATGTACAAAACCATGTGTGCTGCCAAACAACATTTTTCCATTGCGCAATTTTATGCCTGTAAAGAAATTTTCCTGTATCAGGCCATCCCGTGAGGTAAACCGGCTAAAGGTCTTGCGTTTGTAGTTATAGCGGCATATTCCGTTCAGCAGCCCCATCCAGATATTGCCGTCATTGTCCATTTCAAGATTGTTGGGGCTGGCCGAAGGCAACCCTTCTTCTGTACTGATGATTTCAATGGCACCGGTAAACCTGTTCAACATATGCAGCGCGCCGGCAGTAACAAACAACAGGCTATCGTTTATCTGCAACACATCGTTCACCTGATTGGAGTATAATGACCGGCCGGGAGTTTTCTTCGCATCATAATGCGCTGACACATCACCGGTTTCCGGGTTAATCTGAAACAGACCACGCATATGCGTGGTTACCCATAGCTGGCCCTGGTGATCGCAGTACAGGTTGTTGAGAGTAGTGTTGAAATCCTGTACCAATGCAAATCCTTTGGTAAAACCTCCTGCATAGCCGGCGGTAGTTTTCCACACTGCCAGTTGTCCGTCTTCGCTTCCCAGCCAGATATTGCCTGCGTGGTCTTCAATAATATGTTTAATATTTCGGCTATACAATACCGGTATTATATAAAAACTGCTTTTCCTTGTTGATGGGTCATGAATAATGATGCGCCCGTTTTGGCACCCGATCCATATCCTGCCCGAGCGACTTTCGCGGCACAGGGCGTATTGGGTGTACCACGCGCGATCGTTGGCGGGCGCCTGTGCCAGTATGGTATTGGGCACGCGCACCAGTTGGCTGTTGAATGTTATACAGCCACCTCCGGCCGTGCTCACCAGTATCCGGCCGTCAGGCAGTTCGAGAAAAGCAGTTACCGGGAGTTCTTTACCGGTTTTGCTGGTGGTGAGCACGGTGCTGAACATATCCCGGCCCGGGTTGAAAATGAAAATGCCTTGATCGGTGCCGATCCAGAGATTGGATTCATTGTCTTCAAACACGCAATACACCTCGTTATAATAAATGCCATATTCATCAACAATATCATTGCGTATGTACTGAAAGCGGTGTTGTGCAGATTGGTATGCTGCAAACAACATAGGGCCATAGGCCCAGAGGCGCCCGTCTGCCTGCTGAAAAAAATGCGGCAGCTCCGCGGCTTGCAGCAGTCCGGCGGGAGCGACAAGGGGCCGGTTTTGTACAAGATCGTAGCAGGAAGTATACACTTCGTTTTGTCGTGCCGACTTTGTGGTAATCCATAAGCGACGGGTGCGGTCGATGAAAATAGAGCCTACAGGACGGCGCCAGGCGGGATCGGCTAGTACCGGCAAGGCCAACGGATTGTGTGTATTCGTATACACTTGCTGTGTGGCAGGATCATAAATGGCGATTCCTGCATCTGTCCCCATCCAGTACCAGCCTGTTGCTTTGTCTTCCTGCAAACAGTTGATGCGCTGGCCGGAGGGTGTGCGAATCACTGCCTCGTTGGTTCGGAAACAATGCGAAGTACTATCGTATACCAGCAACCCGTATCCGGTGATGACCAGGAAAACATGGCCTTTGCTATCGCACCAAAGATGATGTTGGGCGCGTGGCGGTATTTCCGCGTCCGTCTGGATGGCGGCTTTCCTGTATCGAAAAGTAACCGGATCAAAAATGCCTACCTCGGAATCGGACCGTACCCAGAAATTACGGTGTTTGTCTTCCAGCACCTGCCTGATGCCGGTGGCGGGCAGGTATTCGCCGGGATCGGCGGGGGGACGAAACATGATGAGCTTTCGTCCATCATACCGTTGCAGGCCGTTGGCTGTTCCCAGCCAGATGAAGCCTTTTTTATCCTGCAAAATGGTATATACCCGGTTGGAGGCAAGTCCCTCCTTCACGGAGAGCCGGGTAAAAATATACTGGTGCGTCCGGGCATGGAGGCACAGCGGCCCTAAGGTCAGTACTACGGTATAAACAAGCAGGCGTATCAAGGGTGTATTTGCTAATGAACCAAAATTAAAAGGGGGGCTGTGCGGGGCATAGCGAATTCGGTTGAAACCACATAGATATGTGAATCACCGTAGGGATTTGTCCGAAATTTTCCGGATGAATTGTAGACAAAGCCGTTTGACCTGTTGCGGATCAGGTGGCAAGTGCAGGGCATCCAGATTCGGGCCATTATTTTCACATTTTCATGCTATTGTGTCCACCGTGAATAAGGAACATATTTGCATCGTCATTTCACAAGCCTTTTTAACTGAACAGGAAATTTTGTCAAGTAGCTATAAACAGCAAGTAAGGTAAGCACAGTGAGATTAGAGTACGTGGAATGCAAGGTGTCGGTAGAGGGTGGCCGGCACCTTTTATATTTCCTTTTGCTCTCATCATGGCTTGTTCTTTCTTCTTTCGCCCCCTTCCTTATATTTTAAGTAACTTACAGGAGTAGCACCTGGTGTTACGGAAATACCGGCAACCATGAAGCGTGTGTTGATATATCTCCTGTTGGTCCACCTGGCGCCGCTCATGCTGGCGGCTCAAAAAGTGGTGGGCATACGCGTGGATGCCACCATTAATCCTGCCATAGCCGATTATATTCATCGTGGTATAGAAGAGGCAAGCAGGCAGCAGGCTTCCTGCCTGTTGATTGAACTGAATACGCCTGGCGGACTCCTTAAATCCACCCGTGTTATCGTAAGTGACATGCTTCAATCGCCGGTACCCATCATCGTGTATGTATCACCGGGAGGCGCCCATGCCGGGTCAGCGGGTGTTTTTATTACCATGGCCGGTCATATTGCGGCCATGGCGCCGGGAACGAACATAGGTGCGGCCCATCCTGTAAGTTCGGGCGGGGCTATGGATACCGTTTCCAGCACCAAGGCCACCAATGATGCTGCGGCCTTTATTCGCGCCATTGCGCAAAAAAGACAACGGAATGTAGATTGGGCGGTAAATGCCGTGCGCAACAGTGAATCGGTGAGCGAAACGGAAGCACTGGAAAATAATGTGATCAACCTGGTAGCGGCCAGTCACCGCGCATTGCTGGATTCCATACACGGTAAGCAGGTAACTGTAGGTACGCAGGTAGTAACCTTGCAAACAAAAGGCGCGGAGATCACCTGGTTGCCTATGGGATGGGCGGAAAAAATGCTGAATATTCTCAGCGATCCGAACGTGGCCTATATTTTATTTCTATTGGGCTTGTATGGCCTGATGTTCGAGTTGTATAACCCCGGTTCCATTTTGCCGGGCGTTATCGGCGGCATCTGCATTATCCTGGCTTTGTATGCCATGCATACCCTGCCCGTAAATTATGCCGGGCTGGCGCTGATCGTTTTTGCCATTATTCTCTTTCTGCTGGAGATTAAGGTGGTCAGTCATGGCTTGCTGGGCATCGGTGGGGTAGTGGCGCTGTTCCTGGGCAGTATGATGCTGTTTCGTTCCAACCAGGATTGGCAGTTGGTCCGCGTTTCGCTGGCGGTGATCATTCCGGCAGTGGTGGTTACTGCCTTGTTTTTTCTGTTTATAGTGGGACTCGGATTAAAAGCGCAAAAGGCCAGGCCAACAACCGGGCTGGAAGGCATGATGGGCGAAACAGGAGAAGCCATTACCGTATTGGACCCGTTTGGCAATGTGCTGGTGCATGGTGAAATATGGAAAGCGAAAGCGGTATCGAACAATATTGAAAAAGGACAAAAGGTACGGGTAACGGGCATTCACAACCTTACCCTGTATGTAGAACCGGTAAGTTGATTCACAAACCAAAAAATATTCATGTATGGAAACCATCCCCATTACTACGCTTGCCATCGTGTTCCTGGCGGTATTTTTTCTTGCCAGCGCCATTCGTATTCTGAGAGAATATGAAAGAGGCGTGGTATTCCGGCTGGGCAGATTGATTTCGGTAAAAGGACCTGGGCTTATTCTGCTGATCCCGGTTATAGACAAAATGGTAAAAGTAAGTTTGCGTACCGTGGTAATGGACGTACCGCCGCAGGATGTGATTACGCAGGACAACGTGTCCATAAAAGTGAATGCCGTGGTGTACTTCCGCGTTATTCAACCGCAGAAGGCGGTGGTGGAGGTTGAAAATTACCTCGTTGCAACATCGCAGTTTTCTCAAACCACCTTGCGCAGCGTGCTGGGGCAGTCGGAACTGGACGATTTGTTATCACAGCGCGAAAAGATCAACCACAAGTTGCAACAGATTATCGATACCCACACAGAACCCTGGGGCATTAAAGTTTCCAATGTGGAAGTGAAGCAAATTGACCTGCCGCAGGAAATGCAGCGCGCCATGGCGCGCCAGGCGGAAGCAGAGCGGGAGCGCCGTTCTAAGGTAATTGCGGCAGAAGGCGAATACCAGGCATCGCAACGGCTGGCCGATGCGGCACAGATTCTTTCCAATGAACCCAGTGCGCTCACCTTACGCTACTTGCAAACCCTACGCGAAATCGCTACGGAGAATAATTCCACTACTATTTTCCCCGTGCCCATTGATTTGTTGAAACCGTTTATCAATATAGAAAACCGGTGAGGGAGGTATAATAAAAAAATACATTTACGGTTATAGTAGTACGATAGGTTGATTGGATTGTTTTATATGGTAGATTGCACGCTCTGTTGTGACTGCCCGGACAACAGGGATATTTTACCATTTAAAACAATTTGTTTATGCACCGGGCGCACTATCCGTTCACTCGCATTCACGCAACTCGTTATTCATTTATTAGTGAAGGAAAAACACCTATAGTCAAAATTGTAGAGTTTTCTTCTTCATGGAAAGAAGGCCTTTACAATCTTGGTTTTGGAGATTCTAAAGATGGAATAATTTTAAACGATTATGCCGAATCCAATAATGGAGATATTGCCAAAGTGCTGGTTACTGTAATAAAAATAATTATGGTGTTTACCGAAGAGTTCCCAACTGCAACAATAGCATTTACCGGCAGTACTAAACAAAGAACCCTATTGTATAACCGAATATTGAAGAAATACTACAAGCTATTTAGCCAGCAATTTACTATAACAGGGCTGGTTGAAGCGGGTGGAGCTGTACTGGAAGTGGCTTTTGATCCCACTTCCTCACAGGAGTACTTGTTTTACTTTGTTAATAGAATTAATTAAATTTGAAAATGCCTTCTATGAGAAAAATAAAAAAACTTAACAAGACTTTGCTGGATAGCATCAACAATACTATTGTTGTTACGAAAACAACAGCAAATAAGACCTTGTTCCCTGAAAAGCTTCAGAAGTTAAACGAGCTTTTGAAAAGGGCAAAGCTGATGAATCGCTGATCAGTAGTATTGGATAGATTTGCCATCTACATCCAATAAGGGCTGAACCTGATATACCTATATAAGGTTTTATTGATATCTGCTCCGGATTTCCCCTGTGTTAGAAAGTCATATTTTACTTCATTAGCTGAATAGTTTGGGCCATGGTCTCCATGCCCAAACTTACATTTGTGAATAATGCCTTCCCCGTATAATCATTCTTATGTTTTTCCGTTAATTTCACATTCTTGTTTTCTTGATTGTAACGATGTTTGCCGTCATTGACAAGATGACTGATTGAACATTAAACCTGAATTGAAGCGTATGACTGCAGAACATCAGCGACTTGCTGTAAATGCTACGAAGAAGGTACCACTTGAACAATGGGGCCCCTACCTGAGTGAACGGCAGTGGGGCACGGTACGGGAAGACTACAGTTCAAACGGAGACGCCTGGAACTACCTGCCTTTTGACCAATCACATTACCGGGCCTATCGGTGGGGGGAAGATGGCATAGCCGGCATTTCAGACTTTTTTGGCAATTTGTGTTTCGCCATAGCCCTCTGGAACGGGAAAGACGATATTCTCAAAGAACGACTGTTCGGACTGGGCAACTACGAAGGCAATCACGGGGAGGATGTGAAAGAGTTGTACTACCATCTCGACAATATCCCTACCCACTACTACATGGAGTACCTTTACAAGTACCCGCAACAACAGTTTCCCTACGAACAACTCCTTTCCGAAAACCGCAAACGTTCCAAGCACGAACCAGAATATGAAATACTGGATACCGGCATATTCGACAACAACGAATATTTCGACGTGTATGTAACCTATGCCAAACAACATTCACGGGATATCTGCATAAAAATCGACGTAAAAAACAGGTATAGCGAACCTGCCGATATAACGGTATTGCCCACCCTGTGGTTTTACAACCGGTGGATGCATGACCCCGCCAAAAAGAAACCGGTGATAGAATGGCAGGATGCCACTTCAGTAAAGGCCACCCACCATCGCCTCGGTACCTACTACCTCTATTTTCAACAACCGCACGACTGCCTGTTTACGGAAAACGAAACGAATTTTCAGAAAGTAAACGGACAGCCCAACGCGTCGGAGTTCACCAAAGAAGCTTTTCACAAAGCCATTATCAAGGGAGAAAACCTCGATGCATTGCGGGAAAAAAAATCAGGCACCAAATTTTCGCCCGTATATAAGTGGCGTATTGAAGGCAATGCTACCCAAACCATTTACCTCCGGCTGACCAACAAGGCTACCGATACCCCTTTTCAGCCGGGCTTTGAAAACATATTCACCCAACGCAAGGAAGAAGCTGATGCTTTCTACGAAAAAGTGCTCGAAGGCATTACCGACCCCGAATGGAAAAAAATCCAACGCAGGGCCATCGCCGGATTGTTGTGGAGCAAACAGTATTATCATTACGATGTTGAACGCTGGCTCACCACGAGCGATAACATCAGTCCGGTAAGCCATGGCAAAATGTATGGCCGCAACCACGACTGGAAACACCTCAAAAACCAGGACATTATCTCCATGCCCGATAAATGGGAATATCCCTGGTATGCTGCCTGGGACCTTGCTTTCCAGTGCATCCCTATGGCCATGGCCGACCCGGTGTTTGCCAAACATCAGCTAACGCTGATCATGCGCGAATGGTACATGAAACCCGATGGCCAGCTGCCTGCCTACGAATGGAATTTCAGCGATGTGAATCCTCCCGTACAGGCCTGGGCTGCCCTGCAGGTGTACTATCATGAAAAGAAAACCACCGGCAAAGGCGATGTGGATTTCCTGAAACGGGTTTTTCACAAACTCATTATCAATTTTACCTGGTGGATCAACCGGAAAGATGTAAACGGCAATAACATGTTCCAGGGCGGTTTCCTGGGACTTGACAATATCGGTGTGTTCAACCGGAGCCACCTCGTACTGCCCGATATGCAACTGGAACAGGCCGACGGCACCAGCTGGATGGGGATGTACGCTTTGAATATGATGGACATGGCATTGGAAATTGCCATGCACGACAAAGCATTTGAAGACACCGCCACCAAATTCTTTGAACATTTTGTGCTGATTGCCGAAGCGCTGAACGAACAAGGGATGTGGAATGAAGAAGATAAATTCTTCTACGATACCATGTCTGTAGCCGGCGGCGAACCGTTGCACCTGCGCATTTTTTCCATAGTAGGGCTTACTTCCCTGTTTGCCGTTTCTACTATTGAAAAAAGAATGCTGGACAAACTGGACGATTTCCGCAAACGCATCACCTGGTTTGAAGAATACCGCAAGAAGAACAAACGGTACTGGCCAAACGAAGAACGCAGTGATGGTAAATCCATCCTGTTGTCGCTGGTGCCGCGTGAACGTTTGGTGTATTTGCTGGAACGACTGCTGGACGAAGAACAATTCCTCTCGCCTTATGGTATCAGGGCTTTATCAAAATACCATGAAAAGAACCCTTATACCGTTCATGTAGGCGGCGTTTCCTATACCATCAAATACGATCCGGGCGACTCCACCTCCGACCTCTTTGGCGGAAACAGTAACTGGCGTGGGCCCGTGTGGATGCCTATCAACTATCTCATTATACAATCCATTCGCCACTTCGGAGAATTTTATGGCGATGAGTTGACGGTAGAATGTCCCGTGGGAAGCGGCAACCGCATGAACCTGGTGCAGGTGGCCGATGAACTCACGCGCCGTTTGATCCGCCTGTTTGAACCTGATGAAAAGGGACATCGCGCGGTACACGGCAATTACAATTCGTTTTATCAAAAACCCGGCAATGAAGACCTGGTGCTGTTTTACGAATATTTCCATGGCGATACGGGTCATGGACTGGGAGCAAGCCATCAGACAGGTTGGACGGCGCTGGTGGCGGTACTGATGGACAACCTTATTAAAAACGGTTCCAAAAGAGAAGAAAAAAATGTAGTGGAGGAAGTGAACGGCTGAATGAGGGATGGAAGGGCTGCGCCCTTGAATGGAGGTTCAACCATCGAACATGCAACCTGGAAAGCATAAGCTTTCTTCCCCCTACATTAAAGGAAGGATGTACAAAAATATTCCCCGGGTAATCGTGCGGATGCGCTGCGTTGCCCTAATTCAGCGAAGGATCTGCAAACGTATTTCCCTGCCGCAGGTCGCCGGTGGTAAAGCCTTTTTTAAACCAGTATACCCGTTGCCGGGAAGTACCGTGGGTAAATGATTCGGGTACCACATAACCCTGCGCCTCCTGTTGCAGCCGGTCGTCGCCAATGGCATTGGCCGCGTTGAGGGCTTCTTCTATATCATCCTCCTCAAGGATGTTTTTCATTTGCTGCGCATGGTGCGCCCAAACGCCCGCCAGGAAATCGGCCTGCAGTTCCAGTTGCACCGAATATTTATTGTATTCTTTTTCCGGCAGCTGTTCACGCAACCTGCTTAATTTGGCCGTTGTACCCTGCAGGCGCTGGATATGATGCCCTACTTCGTGCGCTATAACATAAGCCATGGCAAAATCGCCCGGGGCGTTCAGCTTTCTTTCCATCTCATCAAAAAATGAAAGATCGATATACACCTTTTCATCGCCCGGGCAGTAAAACGGTCCGGTAGCAGACCCTGCCATACCACAGGCCGACTGAACAGATTGCCTGAAAAGAACCAGCGTAGGCGCGCGGTACCCCTGCGACAACAGTTTGGACCAAACATCTTCGGTATCGGCCAGCACTACCGCTACAAATTCCGCCCGCTCGTCGTCAACCGCTTTTTCTTCGGCAGTCAATTCCCGCGCGGGTTCGGTAGGAGCCAGCTGCGAAAGGTCGCCGCCACCCAACACCAGGTATAAAACCAGGAGCACTATGCCTCCCAGACCGCCACCAACGGCAAGACCCCGGCCGGATACACCGCGACGGTCCTCAACATTGGTACTACGACGCCTTCCACGCCATTGCATAAGAAAAGAGTTTAATTATTGAAATATAACGAAAAACTGCAATAAAAATGCCGGTCAAATAATAATACAACGGCTGGTGTTAATCTGCCCGCCCACCCTGTAAGGATGGCGTATTTTTAAACGGTATCCTTTTCCATGCAGCACGTTGAGTTTTTTCATAAAGACCATTTCCAACAGCATTACCACAGGACGCCACCGCCAGCAGACCTCGCGCATTTTATTGACTTTTTCTGGGAAACCCGCTTTGAAGAACTGTGGTCTCAATATCCCCAGGGATTCTCAGACGCGCTTTTCCCCAATGTTGGTTATACTTACCTTATCAACCTGGGCACCCCGTTTGTGATGGAACTTGAGAACCGGAAGTTTGAAATGAAAACCGATGGTTTTCTGCCGCGACATACCTGCCTGGAATGCTACCATCGTGCCGGTAACAAAATCTTCGGTATAAAATTTCGCATTTCACCGGTTCTGTTTATAAAGAAGATCAATTTTGCTGAATACCGGGAATACATCTTCCCGCTCAGCTACCTGCTCGATCAGGCGGTACTGGACAGCATGAAAGCAGCCCGCTCCTTTCATGATAGAACAGCCATTATATCGGCTCACTATGAAGCGGTGTTGCAGCAGCATCCTGAAAATATGCAGGCAGTAAATATTGTAAGAGAAATTCTGGACACCAGTTTCAGTAAAAATGCCTTCAACGTTCCCGTGGAAGAATGGGCCGCACAGTACCAGATATCCACGCGTACCCTTCAACGTTATTTCGAATACACTACAGGCATCAGCAGTAAAAAAGCTTTGCAGATCATGCGTATCCGTAAAGCGGCGGCACATGTTGCCGGATCGCCCCATACTTTTCATTACTCACTATACGGGTATTACGACCATAGCCATTTTTACAAACACCTGAAGGCATTTCTGAAAAAAGATACCCTGGCCAATTTGCAACCACACCTGCGGTTGCTGCAGGCATTGCACAAATCATGAGGGAACTTGCAGGCTTTAGGCACTTGCATAACCTACCAATACAGACAGGCGGATTTATTGCTTTACTAAAGCGGAATATGTTCGGGGATACAATTATATCATCCCTCTTGTTTGGGCGAAACAAAAAAGGAGGCCGTTTACACGCGATTCTCATTAAGCATTTTACCTGCTCGATTGATTCGCCCAATCAAAAAAGGGGCCGTTTACACGACCCCTGAACCTTGTTTTTGCATGACTAAATGCCCACGCTTCCGGTTTCCTCCGCTGAGGCAGTAGAACTGCGGCGGGCAGCAGCTACTGAATATGCTGAATCAGATGGTGATATTGCTTAACACGCACTATTTCCTGAAAGCGGAATGCAGATCAAAGCTGCGAAAAACCCCAATGGTATTATAGATAAAATTGACCAGGTGGAACGATAGAAAGATAAGCGGCCACGGTGAATATAACGTCCTGTCGGATTTTTACATCGCCTGAAAAACATGAAAATTAAGGCCTGGTAGCGGCCATTGATTCCAGCTTTTCAGCAATAGCCCGCTCTAAATTGTCTGGAATGGTGGAAGTGCCGTCGCCGATAGCCGTCAATCGTTTCATTTCTTCGTCCCACGCAAATATGAAAGCGGGACCACCGTTGAAGCTTACACGAAAACGCGTACTGGTGTTGAATTCAAAAGGCGTTGCCCTCACTTCATAAGGTACACCATCTACCAAAAGTTCAAATAATAAGGTTTTGGATTTCATACACTGTTGCTTTGTTCCATACATTGGGTTCTCTCAATAACAATTCAAAAAATATACCCCGTGCAGTTGCCTGGGGGTGGTAGATATCGGCCATGCAATGCAGGCAGTTCAGGTGTAGTATGCCGGGGATGACGTACAGTACCATTTGACCTGTCACTATTATTATCAGTACCGGGCAATAAGGTTATAGTCAATAACCAGGCTGACTTAATGTTAAAGCATCACGCAGCCAGGCGTGCTGTAGAATCTCTTCCCCGCGCAGTGCAACAGCAGCTACATGACGCCACCTGCAGGAGAAAATCATGCGCCGAAAGAGCAACGGGCTTTTCACAATACACGTAATGTATAAGTACACTAACCCGCCTGCTGCTGCCAGGCAGTGGGCAAGGGTCTTATTAATTTGAAAAATGTGCAGTATGAAACAGTGGAAATCCCTTCTGATCATCGCTTTTGCATTGATAACAGCCGTCAGTATGCCGGCTTGTAGTAAGGATGATGACAACGACAGTCCCGATAATAACAATAACAACAATGGCGGTCAGCCAACAGTAACAATGCAGGGCGATATGTTCCGGCCCGCCAATCTCGAAGTGCCGATAGGCACCACGGTTACCTGGAACAATGACGATAACGATGTGCACACGGTTACTGCCGACAATGGCAGTTTCAACAGTGGCGATCTTGATCCCGGCGACACGTATACTTACACGTTCTCCCAACAGGGAACTTTCAGCTACCATTGCCAGCACCATGCGGGCATGGTGGGTACAGTAACGGTGATTGCACTGTAGCTGAAAAATAAAAGGGATGGCAGCAGCGCCATCCCTTCCTGATGTGATGCGAATATTTTATGGTTATGCTTTCCGTTCCAGCAGCTTGAAGAATTGATCGAGCTGCGGCAGGATTACAATACGTGTTCTGCGGTTGGCGGCGCGGCCTTCGGAGGTGTCGTTGCTGGTAAGCGGTACATACTCGCCTCTTCCGGAAGCAGTCATTTTGGAAGGCGGAATGCCATACTCTTCCTGCAGAATGCGCACTACGGAAGTGGCTCTTTTTACACTCAGGTCCCAGTTATCAACCAGCACGCCGCGTGCAAAAGGAACATTATCCGTATGCCCTTCTACCATGAATTCAATATCGGGTTGATTTTTCAGCACGGTAGCCACTTTGCCCAATACCACTTTGGCCTGGTCGGTGACATTATAGCTGCCGCTTTTGAACAGGAGTTTGTCGGAAATATCGATGTACACCACTCCTTTGTCAACTTTGATATTAATGTCCTCATCGGCCATATTGCCAATGGCGCCTTTGAGGTTCATCACCAGCGCCATATTGAGCGAATCTTTACGTGCCATGGCAGACTGCAGGTCCTGTATGTAAGCGTCCTTGGCGCCAATATTTTCAAGCGATTTTTTGATGCTTTCTGCCTGCGAAGCGGTTATTACCGAGAGGTCTTGCAGCTGTTTCAGCGCCTGTGTATTGTTAGCTTTCAGTAACTCGTTTTGCTGTTTGAGGTTGGCAATTTCGCTTTCCAGCAGCGCTCTGCTGCGTGCGAATTCGGCCTTTTCATTTTCGCAGTTTTTCAGTTGGTCCTGCAGTTGGGTGTAAGAGGTATTCAGTTGTTCGTACCGTTGCTGTTCTTCCTTGAACTTCTTGGTGCTTACGCAGGAAACCAACAGCAGTGATGAAGTTCCTGCCAGTAACACATGTTTTAATAGCATATGATCTGTTTTAAGTTCGTTATAGAATTAGCTGCACAGGCAGTTGGGTTTTTGTTGCTCTCCATAGCAAGTACTGTGCCTGCTATTTCGTAAAGCTATATTTTCCGTACCTAAATAACGGTTTAACTGACATTTATATTCTATTTTTAAGCTGATTTTAATTGAAAATTTTCCCGGAAAGAAAAAACTGCTTAGCGCTTCCCAATAAGATAATGGCAAACCATCGTTAGCTTTATGAAGGGTATGGAAGAAAATAAAATTGGCTATATTGACTGGTTGCAGTGGCTGCCTGGTTGCATTTACCCCGGGAAAAATTTTTATCTGCGCGTATAAGCTTTGCGGTTAGTAATGGCCTTGCTACGGTTAAAATAGAAAGACTTCAGGACGTACCCCTAAAAAAGGAAATACATAACTGAAGTCTTTAGCTGCTGCTAACATTAATCTTATAAAACCAGCACGCCGCTGGCTACAAACTGCACGTCTTTTTTAGGCTTTTTGATTTTTTCAATTTCTTCTTTCGACTTACCGGCGTCCTGTGCGTAGTGACGCAGTTGTTTTACGGAAGTTTCTTTGATGGAGGCTGTACCTTCTATTACCACTTCCTTGCCTACGATATTTTTGGGCATGAAGAAGCCATAATCTTTGAATTTTACCATCAATGGTTCGCCATTGGCTCTTTCCAGTTTCATCCAGCATCCTTTTTCCTGGCAAACTTCCACTACCTTGCCGGAAACTTTCCCTTCAAACTTTTTATCGGTCATTTTCTTTTCCAGGTCATTTACAGATATGTAACCCTCAGCGGTGGTGCCTGCGCCATAGGTTACCCCTTTTGCGGCAGCAACGGGTTCCTGTGCGTGTACCACGGCCGCAAATACGATTGAGCAGAATAGCGTGAATACCCTTTTCATAATTGTGAAGTTTTTGCATTGGGAATGGAATATAAAAGTACGCTTTTTCGGGCCCTCTTCGTGGGGGCTTCGATCAAGGGCAGTCCTAACCAGGGGTGCGGTTTTTTGCGGTCTGCCCAAAAAATACCACGAACTGGTAGTTGGAGGATTATAAATTTTGTTGTCCCTTTGTTTTTCCCATATGGTTTCTGCCATTGCCTTTTCCTGAATCAGATGTACGAAATTTCATGTGGGACAACTCCCCGCCGCCCGGCGGGGAATTTTTTTGTCGGTTTTCTTCCCCAAAAAATTAGTTTGGCTGTACTAAAAAAATTAGTGTGCATAACATAATTTTCCCTACATTTGGCAATCGGTAATTTTGAACGATTAAAACAAACCACTATGTCAGCAAATGAAAAACTTAAAGCGCTGAAGTTGACAATTGACAAGATTGAAAAAGACTTTGGCAAGGGAAGTGTCATGATGATGAATGAAAAATCACAGGAGCCTATGGAGGTGGTATCTACCGGTTCTATCGGTTTGGATGCAGCGCTTGGGGTCGGTGGTTTTCCCCGTGGCCGTATTATAGAAATATATGGCCCCGAATCATCTGGTAAAACAACGATAGCCATACATGTTATTGCGGAAGCACAGAAAAAAGGCGGCATGTGCGCCATTATAGATGCAGAGCACGCCTTTGACAGTTCTTATGCCCGGAAGCTGGGTGTAGATGTGGACAATCTTCTTATTTCACAACCTGATTATGGTGAGCAGGCACTGGAGATAGCTGACCGCCTGATCTTATCAGGGGCGCTGGACGTAGTGGTGATTGACTCCGTAGCTGCGCTGGTGCCTAAGGGTGAGCTGGAAGGAGAAATGGGCGACAGCAAAATGGGTTTGCAGGCCCGCCTCATGTCGCAGGCGCTGCGCAAACTCACGGCCACCATCAACAAAACGAACACCATCTGTATTTTTATCAACCAGTTGCGTGAAAAGATCGGCGTGATGTTCGGCAATCCGGAAACCACTACAGGCGGTAATGCCCTGAAGTTTTATGCTTCGGTACGTCTTGATATCCGTCGTATGGCACAGATTAAGGATGGCGATGAAGCCATTGGAAACCGTGTGAAAGTAAAAGTGGTGAAAAATAAAGTGGCGCCTCCATTCCGCTTTGCCGAATTTGATATTGTATTTGGCGAAGGCATTTCCAAAACCGGCGAAATCCTGGATATGGGCGTTGAACTCGGTATTGTACAGAAAAGCGGCAGTTGGTTCAGCTACAATTCCGACAAATTGGGTCAGGGCCGCGATGCCGTAAAACAATTATTGCTTGATAACCCGGAACTGTCCAATGAAATTGAAACCAAGATCCGGGAAAAGATCAAGGAAATGCAACAGGTTTCTTAGTGTTTTTTATGAGAATATAAATGGGTTAGTAAATGGAAGGGCTCCGGTAACGGGGCCTTTTTTGTTGGTGCGATTGCGTGCACCAATAGCCTGGGTGGAATACATTGTAGCGGTAGTGGGAGGCCGCGAATGTACGGGCGAACACAAAAAGAGGAGAGAGAGGGATGAAATGAAAAAAATGCGGGCGTGGATGAAGAAAGCCAATGCCAATGCGGCCCATTAATCCGGAAGAATGTGGAATGAATATGCAGCAAAGGCGAAGGGAGTGTTAACGGAAGCAGGAATGTGAGCGGATTGGGAAACCAGTGGAACGTGTGTATTGGTACCAATACGGGTTGATCGATGTGATGTATTGGTTGCACCAGCATGTTGGGTGACGAATAAAGCGGGAATGGGTATTAGCAATTACGCGGATAAAATGAATTGCAGGCAAACACGAATGAGGTTGGTGAATGAAAGCGCGCGCGTGCAATGTGGAGAAGGAAAAGGAGGGCAATAAAAAAGGGGTCTGAATAGAAATTCAACCCCGCTTTTAAAATCCAATATCCTATGAAAAACCGGTGTAAAAATAAGGGCCAATTTTCAATTGTGCAATACCATTTTCTGGTTATAGTAGAAATACTATAAATCATTTAGTGGACGGACTTTGGTATAAAAAACACCCCTATAGGTAACAGTAACGTATACCACTCGGGCCCCGGTTGTGGGGGCATAAACCAGGAGGTGCCGCCACGCTCATGGTATAATAACACACACGGCCGAATGAGGAAATCACTTCTGTCCTGAGTAATGCACCACGCTCTTCTCTATAATAGTGCTCTCGCCCCGTTAAAGGTTATTAACAAAGAGGCGTTGCCAGCGTTGCAAAACTCATCAGTGTACATACGCTCCGGAATGCTATCATGTGGACACAAATACGCTATAGTTCTTTGGTACATCCACATACCACTCCATCCCCCGCCGGCGGGTCGCCAGCACGAACCTGAACCAGGAACACTATTGCATGGATGGGGTGATCCCGCCGGTGGGTCGCCAGCAGCAACTTACTGCGTTAACCTGTTTCATGAATGAGGGTGATCAGGAGTTGCGTCCACACCACAACCGCTGGCGCCAGCACGAACTTACACCAGCAACAATAGCGCACGGATGAGGGTGATCAGGAAATCTCTCCTCACAATAGCCTTTTTAATTCTTCAATATTTTTTCCTGTGTAGTAATGCCAGTGGTGCGGTTATAAATACGCAGATAATAGATGCCTTTTTCGAGGCTTGAAACGTTGATCGTTCCAATTCCCTGAAGGCGGGTCTGGCTAAGGCGGATTTTTCCGGATGCGTCGAGGAACTGAACATCCAATGGAGATTCAGATCGGACTATTAATATATTGTCAACCGGATTGGGATAAAAACGAAAAGAAATATCACCGGCAATAAGGGCCGTTACCACTTTTGAATAATAAGGCTGGCCATCTTCACCATTGAACCGGATGCGGTATAAATTGCGACCTTTACCGGGTGCGTCATCCACCCATTCGAATTCCTTGCCCTGTCCTGGTTGTTTTAATACCGCAACCATTTCAAAGTCGCGACCGGCGCAACTTCTTTCCACCGTCACATATTCCGGTGAAACGCGTTCACTGTTTTTCCAGTTAATAACAACTTTGGAATTGTCCTTTACCAGAGAAGTGAGATCGGTAATAAACGAGGCGCTGTCCAACACGGTATATCCTGCCGCTGGTACTAACGCACTTTGTCCCTGAGCCATGGCAACACAAACTGCCAGGCACGCACAATATGTGAGCAGGCCTTTCTTCATAATGAATTCAATGGGGGCTACAAAAAGGATTGAGTTATTAACAATTTCTGTGCCCGAGTGTGGAAAACGGAATTGATTTTCGAAAATTTTTTTTGCGCCGTTAAAGTTTCTGCAAAACAGAAAGCATAATCACCAAAAGAAATTTAAAACATACACCGGCGTACAATATTTATTGATGCGTTGCCAATCATGCATTTTATTTGACACGCCTGTTTGTCTTTTGAAGCTTTTCTTCAGTTAAAGAAACTGATCTCCGGTAATACCATATATTTACGTATGATCCGCATACGTCGCATGAATGCCCGCAAGCGCATAGCATTGGTGGCACACGATAATAAAAAGAAAGACCTCATCGAATGGGCTGTATTCAATAAAGCTGAACTGGCGCGCCATGAACTGCTGGCCACCGGTACTACCGGCAAAATGCTGGAAGAAGAACTGGACCGCCCGGTAAAAAAACTGTTGAGTGGTCCGCTGGGCGGTGATCAGCAGATCGGGGCATTGATTGCAGCCGGGGAAATTGACATCCTGATATTTTTCTGGGATCCCATGGAAGCGCAACCACACGACAGCGATGTGAAAGCCCTGCTGCGGGTGGCCATTGCCTGGAACTGCATTGTTGCCAACGACCGCGCTACGGCAGATTTTATACTTACTTCTCCGCTGATGCAGGAAGAATATGCTGCACAGATTCCGGACTATTCCGGGTATCTGAAGCGTAAAATTGAGTGAGGCCGGGCACTGATTTCATTCTTACCTGTACACACTTTTTATAATAACCTGTTAAACCAATGCCTCTTTACTGACAGCCCCTGCCATTCTTTGGTAGAGCCACCAGCCACTCCATCCCTCGCTGGCGCTATCGTGTGGAACAACTCCGGACCACCCCCATCCATGAAAGGGGTTTACGCAGTAAGTTACTGGTGGCGCTATTGTGTGGACACAAATCCGCTATAGTTCTTTGGTACAGCCACCAGCCGCTCCATCCCCCGCTGGCGGGGGCGACAGTATGATCTTACCCCCCGGGCAATACTTGGACGGGGCGGTCATTATCCCCCCACTCCATATTTACATTTTGTTATTTCTCCCGCCAACCCCTATTCCTTAAATTTACAGGCTGCAAAAAAATTTCGTATGCCTTTTCAAATACACGCACCTTATCAACCAGCGGGTGATCAGCCGGAAGCCATCCGGCAACTGACGGAAGGAATTCTCGCGGGAGAGAAGTATCAAACCCTGCTGGGCGTAACAGGCTCCGGCAAAACCTTTACAATCGCCAACGTCATCCAGCAGGTACAAAAACCCGTGCTGGTGTTGACCCATAATAAAACCCTGGTAGCGCAGTTGTATGGTGAGTTCAAGCAATTCTTTCCCAACAACGCAGTTGGCTATTTTGTGAGCTACTACGATTACTATCAACCCGAGGCCTATTTGCCGGTAAGCGATACCTACATTGAAAAAGACCTCAGCATAAATGCAGAACTCGATAAACTGCGTCTGCAGGCTACCACCGAACTGTTGAGTGGCCGTAGAGATATTATTGTAGTGGCATCGGTAAGCTGTATTTATGGTATTGGTAACCCGGCAGAATTTGAAAATGGCATTATCCGCATCCGGCAGGGTCAGGTGATCAGTCGCCAGGGATTTTTACACTCATTGGTCAACTCGTTGTACACGCGCACCCAGACCGATTTCAACCGCGGACAGTTCCGGGTAAAAGGCGATACGGTAGACATCAACCTGCCTTACGTGGATTTCGGCTACCGGATTACCTTCTTCGGCGATGAAATTGAAAGCATCGAAACACTCGATGTAAACACGGGCAAACGCATCGGAGTAGTAGAAGATGCTGCCATATTTCCGGCTAACCTCTACCTGGCGCCGAAAGATATGATCAACCAGATACTGAACGAAATCCAGGACGAATGTGCCGCCCAGGTAAACTATTTCAAGAGCATAGGTAAATATATTGAAGCGCAGCGCTTACACGAGCGCGTTAGTTACGATGTGGAAATGATCCGTGAGTTGGGCTATTGCAACGGCGTGGAGAATTATTCCCGTTTCTTCGACCGGCGACAACCCGGCACCCGGCCTTTCTGTTTGCTGGACTATTTTCCAAAAGACTTCCTTTGTGTTATTGATGAAAGTCACCAAACCATACCGCAAATCAGCGGCATGTACGGCGGCGACCGGAGCCGAAAACTGATACTGGTAGATTATGGTTTTCGCCTGCCTTCTGCACTGGACAACCGGCCACTGAACTTCCACGAGTTTGAATCCATGCTCAACCAGGTAATTTTCGTATCGGCCACGCCAGGCGATTACGAACTGGAAAAAACCGGCGGTGTGGTGGTAGAGCAGGTAGTGCGGCCCACCGGTCTGCTGGATCCCCCCATTGAAGTCCGTCCCAGCGTGAACCAGATAGACGACCTGCTGGATGAAATCGATAAGCGCGTTGCCAAAGGTGATCGCGTACTGGTTACCACGCTTACCAAACGCATGGCCGAGGAAATGGACAAATACCTCCATCGCATCAACATCAAATCAAAATACATTCACAGCGAAGTTGACACGCTGGAAAGGGTAGAAATCCTGCGCCAGTTGCGGCTGGGTGAAATTGATGTGCTGGTGGGCGTAAACCTCCTGCGTGAGGGACTCGATTTGCCCGAAGTTTCGCTGGTGGCTATTCTGGATGCCGATAAAGAAGGCTTTTTACGCAATGAAAAATCGCTTACGCAAACAGCAGGACGTGCGGCCCGTAATGAAAACGGTCTGGTGATCTTTTATGCCGACACCATGACCGAAAGCATGCAGCGCACCATAGATGAAACCAACCGCCGGCGCGAAAAACAGATTGCCTATAACCTGCAACACAACATCATACCCCGCACCGTAAGAAAGTCGAAAGAACAGGTATTTGCGCAAACATCTGTGTTGGATATTAAAGGGTATGACCCGCGCAATCCATATGCCATTGCACCCAATGAAGCCCCGGTAGCAGTGGCTGCAGCGGAAGAACAGGAAGTATATCAAACCATACCACAACTGGAAAAGGCCATCAATCGCACCAAAAAAGAAATGGAGAGAGCGGCACGCGATCTCGACTTCATGGAAGCAGCGCGCCTGCGTGATGAAATGTTTTCGCTGCAAAAAAAGCTGGAAGAAATGAAGCTGGGAGGATAACTTATTCATAATTAATAAAATGTAGATACAATTCCTAGATAACACTACTTATCCCCATGCAAAATATTCGATTAACCGCTCGTTTTCTGTTATGGGTAATTCGAAGCTTCAATCTATGAACAAGTCGCTGCGCATTACAGTACAGGTTGTTGCCATTGTTCTTTTGTGGGTTGCTATCTATCGGAACTTCTTCTATAGGGATGCCCGGCCTTGAATGGCCCCTTCACTGTTGCCCCTAATAGCCTGGCCTTCCGTTAAAACTGTCCAATACAATATTTGACCATCCTGGCGGCACACCACGCACTTTTTTTCTTGTATTTAGCCTGCGGAAGACACTGTAAAAGGGCCGTTGACCAAGAACAATTGTTCCTAACTTAGCGGAATGAGTAAAAAGATATTTCTGCTTGATGCAATGGCGCTGATTTTTCGCGCCTATTATGCCCTTATCCGCAATCCGCGTATTACCTCGAAAGGAAAGAACACCAATGCGCAGTTTGGATTTACCAATACTTTGCTTGACCTGATCAACAATCAGCAGCCAACGCATATGGCAGTATGCTTTGATACGCATGCGCCTACCGAACGACATACAGAATTCAGCGACTATAAAGCCAATCGCCAGGAAGCGCCCGAAGATTTGCTGGCGGCTATACCGGATATCAAAAAGATCGTTCGCGGGTTCAACATACCCGTGCTGGAAGTAGACGGGTATGAAGCTGATGATGTAATCGGCACGCTCAGCAAGAAAGGAGCGGCCGCAGGTTTTGAAGTGTACATGGTTACGCCTGACAAGGATTATGGTCAGCTGGTAGATGGCAATATCAAAATATACAAACCCGGCTACCAGGGAGGCAGTGTGGAAATTTTGGGCGCAAAAGAAGTATGTGAAAAATGGAATATCAAAAACGTAAGCCAGGTAATAGATATCCTTGGACTGATGGGCGATGCCGTAGATAATATTCCCGGTATTCCCGGCATCGGCGAAAAAACCGCTGCCAAATTGCTGGCAGAATACGGCACGCTTGAAAACGTTCTGGAACATGCAGATTCTATCAAAGGTGCGCTGGGCGAAAAGATCCGCAATGGCAAAAATGCGGCCATTCTCTCCAAAAAACTGGCCACCATCATTACCGATGTGCCCATTGAATTTCACGAAGAAGACCTGCGGTTGAAAGAGTGGAATAAGGATTTGCTGCGCGAAATTTTTACCGAACTCGAATTCAAAACAATTGGTAAACGCATTCTTGGCGAAGACTTCACCATAGGCATAACCCCCGTTGCGCCAGTAGGCGTGCAAACAGATTTGTTTGGTAACGCGGTGGAGCAACCGAAAAAACAAACCAGCGCCAAAGGACCTGTGGACGAGGAGCGCACCGAAAGCGATGAGTCCATGCATGCCGGCAAGAACATCCACAACACGCCACATGAGTACCGCGCACTTACTGATGAAAAATCCATCAAAACGCTGGTAAAAGAACTGCTGGAACAAAAGGAGATTTGTTTCGATACAGAAACTACCGGTATGGACGCCAACGACGTGGAACTCGTAGGCATGAGCTTTTCGTACAAACCCGGTGAAGCCTATTATGTACCTTGTCCTGCCGACCAGGAAGCTACGCACAAAATCCTGAAACTTTTTGAACCGGTATTCAATAAGCAGGACATTTTGTGGGTAGGCCAGAACCTCAAGTATGATATGCTGGTGCTGAAATGGTATGGCTACGAACTGGCCGGTGACACCTTCGATACCATGCTGGCGCATTACGTGATTGAACCCGATGGCAAGCGCAGCATGGACATGCTGAGCGCCCGGTTCCTGGGCTATGAACCGGTGCATATTGATGAACTTATTGGGAAAAAAGGCAAGAACCAGCTGAGCATGCGCGACGTGCCCCTGGAGAAAATAACCGACTATGCCGCCGAAGATGCAGACATTACCCTGCAACTGAAACAGGTCTTTGTGCCGCTGTTGAAAAGTCGCGAGGTGGAAAAAGTTTTTTATGAAGTTGAAAATCCACTGGCCAAAGTGCTGATGGATATGGAATATGAAGGGGTGAAAGTGGATATGAACTTCCTGCAGGAATACAGCAAAGAGCTGGAACGCCAGGCAAAACTGGCAGAAGAAAGCGTCTATAAGCAGGCTGGCATAAAGTTTAATCTCGCATCGCCACGGCAATTGGGCGAGGTATTGTTCGAAAAATTAAAACTCGATCCCAAAGCCAAAAAGACCAAAACGGGGCAATATGCCACCGGCGAAGATGTGCTCATGAAGCTGGCGCATCAGAACAAGATTGTAGAAGATATACTTGCTTTCCGGGAACTTACCAAGCTTAAGTCTACCTATGTAGATGCACTCCCGCAAATGGTTAACCGAAAAACCGGCCGCGTGCATACCAGCTATGCGCAGGCAGTGGCAGTTACCGGCCGGCTGGCAAGCAACAATCCCAACCTGCAAAATATTCCCGTTCGTACAGAACGGGGCCGTGAAATACGCAAGGCGTTCATTCCCCGCGACAAAAACCGCGTGCTGCTCTCCGCCGACTATTCGCAGATTGAACTGCGCATTGTAGCAGCTATTTCCGGCGACCCGGCCATGTGCGAAGCCTTTAAACTGAACAAAGACATTCATACGGCCACGGCCGCCCGTGTGTATGGCGTAGATGAAAAAGATGTAACCAAGGAAATGCGCTACAAAGCCAAGAGCGTAAACTTTGGAATTATCTACGGGCAGGGCGCTTTTGGCCTGGCCGATAACCTGGGCATCAGCCGCACAGAAGCCAAACAGATTATTGACAACTATAAAAAGCAGTTTGCCGGTATCCAGAAATACATGGACGATACCATCAATTTTGCCCGTGAACACGGGTATGTACAAACGCTGATGGGCCGGAAACGCTGGCTGCGCGATATCAACAGCAACAATTTTACGGTGCGTGGATTTGCCGAACGAAACGCCATCAACTCTCCCATACAGGGTACTGCTGCGGATATGATCAAACTGGCCATGGTGAAGCTGCACAAGGAATTCCGCAAGCACCAATTTCAATCGCGCATGATTTTACAGGTGCACGACGAATTGGTATTTGATGCCTTAAAAGATGAAGTGGAAATTATCAAACCCATCATACTGGAATGCATGCGTACCGCCCTGCCATTACCCAATGGGGTACCGGTGGAAGCAGAAGTAGGAATAGGAGAAAACTGGCTGGAAGCACATTAACAGCGCCTATACTCATTTGCATACTACACAAAAAAAAACAGGCGACCGAAGTCTGCCTGCTCGTTACACCAGGGGGTTATTATTCCTTAACCAAAGAATAATGCGTTTATTCACTCAGTCGGTGTCCAAAGAGTGTATCAGATAAATTACCACCAGCTCATCAGAAGTTAATGATAAACAATGCCATTATATACAACAGGTAAGCGATGGCAAGTATTCCAATGAGTACGAGGATTATTTTTGCTACTTTGAGCATGGTGTGGTTATGTATTAAATGTACAGCCGGGTTGCCCTTTAGCAACTGACTAATATCATCACCCGATATGACATTACGCAAGTCCGTTCGGCATAACCGTGCTGGTTCGGATTAATGAAACAACGCCGTGAGTTGTTGCAAGTAGCCGCTTGTGTTACAGGATTATATCCGGGCTGGAGAACATTTGTTCAGAAAGTCCATAAGGGCAAGACTGGCTATTGGGTTCAGGGTTTACACATATGGCTGTATTTGAAACGCCCCATATTACGATTTATTTTATTGCCAATCAGATAATCGGGAAAAGGTAGCATGCAGACAAAAGGAAATTAACACGAGCACTGTTTTCCAATTTGGGAAAACCATACTGCAAAAAACGCGTCTCATATTTACTCCTCATCCACAAAGCATTTGCGATACTTTTATCACTATCTTAATTAAAATTTTCCGTTCTATGACCAGGCTACTGATTTTGCTTTTGGTACCTGCACATTTGCTGGCCCAGCCATTTTCCAGCCGGGAGATTGCCCGATGGGAAAAACAGGCGAAGCAGGTTACCATCATCCGCGATCAATGGGGTATTCCGCACATTTATGGCAAAACCAATGCAGATGCTGTTTTTGGATTGTTGTACGCCCAGTGCGAAGATGATTTCCAGCGGGTGGAAATGAATTATATCGAAAAACTGGGACGCATGGCAGAAGTGTATGGAGCGTCGCGCGTATATGATGATCTGCTCATCAGGCTGGTGATTGACTCCGCCGATGCTGTGCGCGATTACCAGCGTGCGCCGGCCTGGTTACGAAAATTACTGCAAGCCTATGCAGACGGCATCAACTATTATCTCTATAAAAACCCGCAGGTAAAACCAAAACTGTTGCATCGCTTTCAACCCTGGTATCCTCTGCTGTGGACCGATGGCAGCATTGGCGCGATCAGTACCGGTGGCGCAACAGTGCGTGAACTGAAAACGCTCTATGATTCCAGTGATCTTACTGCTGCAGCGCAGCGCGAAGTCGTACACGAAGAGGAAGTGGTGACGGGCTCAAACGGATTTGCCATTGCACCGGCCAAAACCGTTTCGGGCAACGCGATACTCTATATCAACCCCCACGTGACCTTTTATTTTCGTCCTGAAGTGCATGTGAAAAGCGAGGAAGGATTGAATGTGTACGGCGCTGTAACCTGGGGACAGTTTTTTGTGTACCAGGGTTTCAATCCATATTGTGGCTGGATGCATACCTCCAGCTTTGTAGATGTGGCCGATCTGTACATTGAAAAATTGAAAAAGCAGGGTGACCAATGGGTATACGAGTATGAAAACAGCACCCGCAAGGCTACTACCAAAACCATTACACTGCGCTACAAAGATGGCAATACGCTTGCTCAGAAAAACATTACCGCCATCTATACGCACCATGGTCCTATAGTGGCCAAACGCAACGGTCAGTATCTGGCATTGAAAGCCAACAACCGCTCCATGGACGGTTTGATACAAAGCTGGAAACGTACCACCGCAAAATCACTGGCCGAGTTCCGCAAGATCATGGATATGAGGGCCAACACTTCCAACAATACCGTATATGCAGATGCTGACGGCAATATTGCGTACTGGCATGGCAATTTTATTCCAAAACGCGATCCGCAATACGACTGGTCAAAACCGGTACCGGGTCACATAGCGGCAACGGAATGGAAAGGATTGCACGCAGTCGATGAAACCATTCACCTCATCAATCCGCCCAATCACTGGCTGCAGAACTGCAACAGTACGCCTTTTACGGTAGCAGGCACCCATAGTCCTGCGCGCGAAAAATATCCTGCCTACATGGCTCCCGATGGCGAAAATTTCCGCGGCATCAATGCAGTGCGAGTGTTGGCAAAAGAAGATCAATATACCATCGACAAAGTGATTGCTGCGGGTTACGACACTTACCTCGCAGCTTTTGAAGAACTGATACCGGCGCTGGTAAAGGCCTATGAAGCTAACCTGCACAAGAATGATTGGATAGCTGCCCTCCGTGATGCCGTAGCCGAACTAAAAAAATGGGACCTGCGCGTGGCCGAAAATTCTGTGGCTACCACACTGGCCATTGAATGGGCCCAGCGGCTGCAACCTTCCATAGCACGCCTTCCCGGCGACCAGGTGCAACGCACCCATACTTATGCCCGGCAAGCAGCGCAGGAAGAATTACTCGAAGCACTGGATGCCACTATAAAAGACCTGGAAAAAAGATTCGGCAAATGGCAGGTAGCCTGGGGCGACATCAATCGCTTTCAACGTATTTCTGGAGATATTGACCAACGCTATCATGATGACTCTGCCAGCCTGCCTGTGGCCTATGCATCATCGCAGTGGGGGATGCTGCCTTCGTATACCAGTCGTACTTTCCCCGGCACACAAAAACGATATGGCGTCAATGGCAACAGCTTTATATGTGCTGTGGAGTTTACGCGCAATGAAAAGAAACAACCTGTGCCCAAAGCAAAAGCATTGCTGGCCGGCGGTCAGAGCGGCGATCCCGCTTCACCGCATTTTGCAGACCAGGCGCTGATGTTTACCAGGGGACAGTTCAGGGAAGTGTTGTTTGAAGATGAGGTGATCAGAAAAAATGCGGAAAAGGTATACCGGCCGGGAGAATAAAAAATTAACCAGAATGGGCAACTATGATCATCATACGAAAACAGGTTGCCCGGAAGTTTTTCCAATGAAAAACATCATTGCACCATGAGAAAATTGCTATGGTTCCTGTTATTGCCCCTGGCTTCCAAAGCGCAACAGCCCGTTTGCGATGTATTGATCCGCAATGGTCGTGTGATAGATGGCACAGGCAACAGCTGGTATTATGGAGAAGTGGCCGTTTCCAACGGAAAAATTGTAGCTGTGGGCAGGCATACGGGTTATACCGGTACAAAAACCATCGATGCTACCGGCCTGGTAATAGCGCCTGGCTTTATTGACGTGCATGGCCATATTGAGAGTGGCATATTTGAAAATCCTACGGCTGACAATTACATATACGATGGCGTAACCACTGTAATTACCGGTAATTGCGGCAGCTCGGCGCGCGATCTCCAGAACTTTTTCCGGCGCGTAGACAGCATACGGCCTTCCATTAACGTGGCCAGCTTGATTGGTCATAACACCGTGCGCGCGCAGGTGATGAACCGCGACAACCGGACGCCTTCTCCTGCCGAACAACAGCAAATGGAATTGCTGGTAGAACAGGCTATGAAAGCTGGCGCCGTAGGCCTCAGCACCGGTTTGATTTATATCCCCGGCGCTTATGCCAAAACTGAAGAAGTGGTGGGACTGGCCAGGGCCGCTGCCCGTTACCAGGGCGTGTACGCCTCTCATATCCGCAACGAAGAAAGCAGCGCTGCGGAAGCGATCAACGAAGCCATCAATATTGGAAAGGAAGCCAATATTCCCGTACAGATCAGTCATTTTAAAATTGGCGGGAAGGCCAACTGGGGCAAATCGGCCATGATACTCGAAATAGTGAAAAAGGCACGGGCAGAAGGCTGGGACGTTACCATTGATCAGTATCCCTATACCGCCAGCAGTACCAATCTCGGTGTGCGTTTGCCCGACTGGGCATTTGCCGGCGGCAACGATTCATTGCTGGCCCGGTTGCGCAACCCTGCTATCAGGGCGCAGATCAAGCGTGAAATGCTGGAGCAGCTTAAAAAGTACAAGTTCAAAGATTACAGTTACTGCGTGGTGGCCAACTACGGCGCCGACACCAGCTATAATGGCAAAAGTATTTCGGAAATCAACCGGCTGATGGGCAGAAAGCCCAAAGCGAAATATGAAGCCGAAACCATCATGGATATGATCGAAAAAGGAGGGGCGCAAATGGTGTATCACAGCATGAATGAAGAAGATGTGCAATATATTATGCAATACCCGTTTTGCATGGCCGGCGCCGATGCAGGCGTACCGGTACCCGGCAGGGGTATGCCCCATCCACGAGCCTATGGCACCAATGCCCGCATACTGGGCAGGTATGTACGAGAAGAAAAAATCATTACTTTGGAAGAAGCAATCCGCCGTATGACTTCGCTGGCTGCACAGAAATTTCAGTTGAAAGATCGCGGGCTGTTGCGTCCAGGTATGGCAGCCGACATCGTGGTATTTGATGAAAAGGAAGTAAATGACCGCGCCACTTTTCTGCAGCCGCACCAGTATAGTGCAGGATTTCGATACGTGATGGTTAACGGTGAGCTGGTGGTGGAACAAGGCAAACATACCGGTGCACGCAGTGGCCAGGCCTTGTTTGGTCCCGGAAAACAATAATAAACCTAATGTATATGCGCAGTTACTTATCTGTATGGAAAAAAACACTCATTCTGCTGTTGCTCTCTGCAACTATTTGCATGGGGACCAACGCACAGGAAGGAGAGATCGGTATTGAATTATACAGTTTCCGCAACCAGTTGGCGAAAGATGTGCCGGGCACGCTGCAAAAGATTCGCAAAATGGGGTTCACCGTGGTAGAAGGGAGCAGCTCCTATGCAGGTTTACAGCCCGAAGAATTTAAAGGCATGCTGGACCAGGCAGGTCTCCGCATGATTAGTATCGGGGTAGACTTCAACGAACTGGTCGAAAACCCGGAGGGGGTTGCAAAAAAAGCCAAATTGTTCGGAGCGCAGTTTGTAGTTTGCTTCTGGATACCGCATGAAGAGGACAAGTTCACCCTCGACGATGCAAAGAAAGCCATCGACGTGTTCAACCATGCCGGCCGTATACTGAAAGAAAAGGGACTTTATTTATGCTATCATCCCCATGGGTATGAATTTGTGCCCTACAACGATGGTACCTTGTTCGACTATTTGGTGGAACAATTGCTTCCTGAGTTTTGCAATTTTGAAATGGACGTGTTCTGGATCCAGCACCCCGGACAGGACCCGGTTGAACTATTGAAAAAATATCCTACACGTTTCCTGCTGATGCACCTGAAAGACCGCGAACGCGGCACACCGGGCAATCAGTCGGGACGAGCCGATGTGGAGACCAATGTGGCGTTGGGCAAGGGAGATATAGACATCAAAGCCATTATGCAGGAAGCAAGAAAGCACAACAACGTTAAACACTATTTCATAGAAGACGAATCTTCGCGCTCCGAAGATCAGGTTCCTAAAAGCCTGGCGTATTTGCGCAAGCTGTAGATTTTTTACTACAACAACACGCAGTCGCAAAGCGTAACAAAGCTTTTCCAACTCCAGAGGTAGAGCGATACAGCAATATTCCTGTGTCTCTCTACCTCTTTGGTTTTATGCCCCTTATGCTCTTAACAACTGCCTGCTTCCCGCATCGGGAAAAGAAAAATATTTCCCTGCATGGATAAAGAAATACCATTACCGTGTTTAAGGATAACCTTATCCTGTGCCAACAAATTTTGAACGCTACATATTAAAAATCTGTGTTTTGAGTTTATAGGAGAGGAGATCGTACCTGATACACTCCTTGAGGTAATCCGTACCCTTTACTTCATCACAAACTGGGAGCGCAGGCGTGTAAAAGCCCTGCGTTTCTCTTTTTTAGGCGGGGCAGTTTAATATTCCAACAGCCTGCTAACAGTATCGTGTAACCGCGATTTGGCCAGAAAATTCGCTTCCAGTTCCAGGCTGAAGGGCACCGGCGTATCGAGTGAAGCGCAGCGCATTACCGGCGCGTCGAGCAGATGGAAGCAATGCTCGCCAATCCAGGCGGCTATTTCGCCACCAATGCCTCCAGTAAGCGTGTCTTCATGCAATACCAGCACGCGGCCAGTACGCTGCACGGCTTCGCGGATGGCTGCATAATCCAAAGGCAACAGGGTGCGGAGGTCAAGGATGTCGATGGAAATTTCGGGGTGTTCTGCGGCATATTCTTCGGCCCATATCACGCCGCTGCCATAGGTAATGATGGACAATTCATCGCCGTACCGCACCACGCGCGCTTTGCCGATTTCAATTTCATAATAATCTTCCGGCACCGGGCCACTGATACTGCGGTAAAGCGCCTTGTGTTCGAAGAACAGCACGGGATTGGGGTCGTTGATGGCGGCTATGAGCAATCCCTTGGCGTCCATGGGCGAGGAGGGATATACCACTTTCAAACCGGGCGTATGTACAAACCAGGCCTCGTTGCTCTGCGAATGGAAGGGGCCTGCGCCCACGCCCGCGCCGCAGGGCATTCTTACCACCACATCGGCATTTTGTCCCCAGCGGTAATGGATCTTGGCCAGGTTGTTCACAATCTGGTTAAAGCCTTCGGTAACAAAATCGGCAAACTGCATTTCCACCATACTTTTGAAACCCTTCAGGCTTAAGCCAAGACCTGCGCCGATGATAGCGCTTTCGCACAGCGGGGTATTGCGCACCCTGGCTTTTCCGAATTCCTGCACAAATCCCTCGGTTATTTTAAATACACCGCCGTATTCCGCAATGTCTTGTCCCATCAGCACCAGGTTGCTGTGCTGCCGCATGGATTGCTGCAGTCCTTCGCGGATGGCGTCAATAAAGCGTTTTTCTGCAGTACCAAAGGCAGCGGCGGAGGAAAAGCGGGAAGGTGTGGCATTGTCAACCACCCGGGTTATTTGTCCGGGTTGAAAAGGTGCATACACATCTTCCAGTTCTTCGGCTGTATTCACCACAATGGGGCCGGCCTGCATGCCTATGGACAATTCAATTTCTATGTATTCTTTGATGTCTTGCCGTATAATATCCACCTGCTCCTGGGTTAATATGCCCGTGTTAAGCAGATGCTTTTCAAAATTGTTGATGGGATCTTTCAGTTCCCATACATCGAACAGATAGGAGGGAACATATTTGGTGCCGCTGGCTTCTTCGTGTCCGCGCATGCGGAAAGTAGCGCACTCTATCAAATAAGGTTTGCGGTTCTTGATACAGTACTCGCGTACGCCTTTAACGGTGTCGTATACACTAAGAATATTGTTCCCGTCTATCTTCACGCCACCCATGCCATAACCCCTGGCCCTTTCTACCAGGCTTTCGCAGCGGTATTGTTCCGCCACGGGGGTACTGAGACCATAACCATTGTTTTCAATAATAAAAATGACGGGCAGGTCCCATACGGCGGCTGTATTCAATGCTTCGTGAAAATCCCCTTCGCTGGTGCCGCCTTCGCCGGTAAAAGCAACGGCCACTTTGTTTTCCTGTTGTAATACCTGGGCCAGCGCTACGCCATTGGCAATAGACAACTGGGGGCCGAGGTGCGAAATCATGCCGCAGATATGATGTTCGGTGCTGCCAAAATGAAAACTGCGTTCGCGGCCTTTGCTATATCCTTCCTTGCGGCCCTGCCATTGCAGAAAGAGTTTGTGCAGCGGCATCTTACGCGTGGTAAACACACCCAGGTTGCGGTGCAGCGGCATAATCCATTCGTCCGGCTCCAGGGCAAGGGTTACACCTACCGCTATTGCCTCCTGTCCAATGCCACTGAACCATTTGGAGATCTTGCCCTGCCGCAGCAGGACCAGCATTTTTTCCTCGATCATACGCGGCAGCAGCAGGCTCTTGTAAAAATGGACCAGCTGCTCACCGGTGAGGTCTTTGTGATCGAATAGCATACTGCGAAGATATTTATTCGGCTGCATGCGGGCATCAGCCTTTTCTTACCTTTAACCTATGAATTCCCTGAACCGTATTGGAGGGGCTTTTTTTGCTATTCTGCCCTCTGCCATCCCCGGAGGCCTTTTATTCTGGCAGGCCTGGACCACCCCCTGCAACAACATGCCCTGCAAAACACTGTCGATAGTGATGCTGCTTACGGGCGTAGTGCTGATCATATGGTCAATTATTATGTGGGTCGCCTGCGTAATGGTGAAAGAAACGAAAGATGTAGGGAGACGTTTTCGCGTCAATCTTACCAATATAGTGCCTGCCATTCTCCTGTATGCAATATTTGCTGGCGTTTTGTTGTATTACACTACTTACCTGTTTGTAACATACTTTACGCCGCAGCAACTGGGCAAAGGCAAGTTGTTGTTGTTTGCCATTTTCTTCTTACCCCTGTACGAGCTTTCACGGTTAATAGAACGCAAATCATCTGTGCGGCAATACGTGTTGGAAGAGACCGGCCAGCCGCCTTCACCTGCTGACCCGGATGGGCAAAAAATTGTTGAGAAACCCATTGCTATACAAGTGCAGGCATTGATGTTTTTGCAATCGCTGGTCACTTTCTGTATCTGGTACCTGGTGGCACTGCAAATAGTGCAACACCAGCAACAAATTCCCTGGATTGCAGCCAGCGCCGAATGGAAGCAGTTGATTGTGCTGGGAATAATAGCCGCGGCTTCTTTCCTGCTGTATAAAATTTTTGGGTGGTTGGAAAATTATTGCCGGAAGCTGGGTATCCTGCAATGGCATTCAAAGTATCCATAGCAGGCTGATTCTGCTTACTCTTCCTGCTCCTTCTTTTCTTTATACAAAACGGCAGAAGAAACGGAAAGCAGCAGGCTGAACAACAATGCCCACCAGAAGCCATCCACTTCAAAACCATCGATGAGGTTATCAGCAATCAGTATCATCAGGGCATTCAACACAAAGTAGAATAAGCCCAGGGTAACTACAGTAATGGGCAGTGTGAGTATGAACAGGATCGGTTTCAGTATGGCGTTGAGCAGGGCCAGCACCACGGCCACCACAATAGCCGTCCAGAAATCTCTCATGTGCACACCGCTCAGGAGATACGATATGCCAAAGGCGATAATAGACGTTACGATGATGCGCATGATGAAGTTCATGGTTGGGCTCTTTTTATAGGCAGCAAAAAGGGGTTACAGCTTAAATAACCGTCAGCTCATAAAACGCTTCTTCTTGCAGGTATTTATTGGCCAGTTCCTGTAATTCTTTGGCGGTAACGGTTTTGATGATGTGAATGCCACGATAGAAATAGCTTTCATCAAGGTTGTTCAGCACCAGGTTTTTCCAGCGGCCGATCACGTGAAAAGGACCGTCCAGGTCGCCGAGAATGGAACCTAGCATGAAATTGCGCGTCATCATCAGTTCTTCTTCCGTGACGGGCTTGTTACGCAGGCGCTGCATTTCGTGATAAATTTCTTTCAGCGTGGCTTTGCTTACATCGCGGCCTGCCTCTGTACTGATCATCCAGCCGCTGTCGCCGATATAATTGAGCAGGTAACTATGAATACCGTAGGTATACCCTTTGTCTTCGCGAATATTCGCCATGAGGCGGGAGCCAAAAAATCCACCAAACACCGTATTCAGCACCATCACTTTCTGAAAATCCGGGTGGTGCCGGTTGGGAAAATGACGTGCTACCCGGATCGCTGCCTGCACGCCATCGGGATCGTTGATGATCTCTGTCTTTTTCTCCGCTGCAGGTTGCAGAGGCCACTGCAGTACCCGCGCTTTGTTGCGGGGACGCAGGGGCAACGAACCAACATATTTATCCAGCAGGCTGATGAGCGTGTAAGGCAGTTTGCCTGAAACAAAAATGACGCATTCTCCCTGCTGGTAATGCTCTTTATAGAAGGGCAGCAAATCTTCCCGTTGCAGGGCAGCATAATCTTCCAGGTTGTTGTACTTGCCGTAAGGATGCTGTTCGCCGTACACATGCGCATCGATCAGCCGGTTGGCTACAAATTCAGATTTGGCCAGGTTTACTTTCAGTCGCTGGCTTGCATTCTGTTTGTAGATTTCCACTTCATCGGCAGGGAATACGGAATCGGAAATGATCTCTCCGATCACGGGCAACAAATGATCCAGATGTTTTCCCAGGCAATGCAATGTTAGTTCTGCTGTTTCACTGTAACAATTCCGGTTGAGATGAGCGCCATAGTAGTCTATCTGCTCACTGATATCAAAAGCGGAACGTTTGGACGTGCCGTTTTTCAACAGGTAATTGGTAGCGGCTGCCACCGCTTTTTTGTTTTCAAAAGCATTGCCGGCAAAGAAAACGATATTGAGCATCAGCACATCTTCTGTGCCCATATCCAGCGTATATACTTCTACGCCGTTGGATAAGGTATGCTGCCTCGCCACCGGTAATTCAATGGTAAAATCAACAGGCAGTTTTATAGAGGGAGCCGTTTTTCTGTCAACTAATACATCCATTGTACAAAAGGTTTCAAATTAGTTCAGCGATCCATTTTCAGCAAAATAGCAAAGCGTGTTGCTGTTCTTTACGTCGAAGATTTTCCGGCTGTAATTCAGTATATCATCTCTTGTAACGGAGAAATATTTTTCCCGGTCTTGGTTGAACAGCGCGGCATCGCCCAGCAATTCATAAAAAGCCAGGTTGTTGGCGCGTGTCATTACGCTCATGTCTTCAAATGCCAGCGTTGCTTCGGTGCGGTTCTTGGTTTTTTCCAGTTCTTTTTCGCTTATGCCTTCCTGTTTAAGCTTTTCCAGTTCGTCATTAACGGCTTTTTCAGCATCTTCCATTTTAACGCCTTTCACCAGTTTACCTTCGATGGTGAGCAGGCCGCTGTCCACCGAACCGAAATGATAGCATTCAATATTGCTGAACAACTGTTTTTCTTTTACCAGCGCCTGGTATAACCGCGAGCTGCCGCCACCGCCGAGCACTTCGGTGATGAGGTCGGCCACATAATAGCCGTGGTGGAGGCGGTTGTCCATATGCCAGCATTTATACAGCGCATCGAGCGGCACATTGGCGCGCACTTCCATGCGGCGTTCTTCCTGTTGTGGTGGTTCGGCAGGAATGGAGCGGTTGTATTTGGTGCCGGCAGGAATATCGCCAAACCATTTTTCCACCTGCTGCATTACCGTGCTGGTATGCACATGTCCGCCAATGACGAGTATGGCATTGACGGGATTGTAATGTTTAAAGAAAAAATTCTTTACATCGCTCAGTTGGGCGTGTTCAATATGCGACAATTCCTTGCCAATGGTTTGCCAGCGGTATGGATGTACCTTGTACGCCATTTCGCGCATTTTGAACCATACATCTCCATAGGGCTTGTTGATGTAGTGTTCTTTGAATTCTTCCATTACCACTTTGCGTTGTACCTCCAAACTTTTTTCGCTGAAGGCCAGCGACAGCATGCGGTCGCTTTCGAGCCAGAGACCGGTTTCGAGGTTTTCGGCAGGTAATTGTATGTAGTAATTGGTAAGATCGTTGGTAGTATACGCATTGTTTTCACCACCTGCCATTTGCAGGGGCGTTTCAAAATCGGGTATGTGAATGGAGCCGCCAAACATGAGGTGCTCAAACAAATGAGCAAACCCGGTGCGGTTGGGGTCTTCATCCTTGGCGCCCACATCGTACAGTACGTTTACAACGGCCATGGGTGTGGAATGGTCTTCGTGTATGATAACCCGCAAACCGTTCGGAAGCGTAAATTTTTCGAATTGTATCATAAGGTTTGTTTAGTGCCACTCAGGCGCCACAACATGTAGGTGTGCAAACTTTTGCACCTAAGTGGTTGATATCAGCAAAATAACAACAAGTTGCCCACTTCTGTTGACAATAGAATGATAAAAGCGCTAATGGCGCCACAAAGGCCCAAAGACGAGGAGGAACGCAAGGCTTCTTGAAAAAATCAAGTTGGTCGTGGAATGCGCAGGTGGCTGTCGCACTGGGTATGGGCGCCGACGCTTTTATGCGTGGCAGGATGCACCGTGTGCCTCACCCGGCTACGTTCTTGAAGATTCATGGCACTCCCGGCTGGCTTGGTGGTTCACTTCCCCCGCAGGATATTTTTGACTTTAAGGGTGAGGACAACCGGCCCTTCTTCACGCATTACCAGTACTTTGAGCTTCTGGCCGGCACTTTGCAGCAGGCTTTTGTAGGCCTGGATGTTTTTGGAAAAATTGTTTTGTATAGCCATGATCACATCGCCGGGTTTAAACCCGGCTTTTTCAGCGGGCGAATCGGCCATTACATCCATTACCACAATTTCGCCCTCTATCATATACATACCCAGACCCGTATACGAGTAATCGAACGCGTCTTTAAAATGGGTATTGGGCATCATGTAAATATCATTCTGCGGATAGTTGATAATAAGATTGAACCGCCGCAGCAGGTCATTGCCGATGAGCCCGCCCAGGTAGGGATACTGGGTAACGTTGAACTCATCATCAAAAATGTAGGTAGGTACATTGTGGAATTTGTACGGCCCGATTTTTACCTGCCGGATAACGCCCTGTTTCATAGGCGCCTTGCCGCCCGGACCTTCTGCCTGCGTGGTATACCATTTGCGCTTGGGCCTGATAAAAAAGCTGTCGTTTACAAAATCGCTGGATAGCAACACACACATGCCGGCGCCGGTATCGAAATAAAAGCGGGCGTTGATGGATTCGTGATCTTTCAGGTCGCTGCGAAAAATGGGTATGGACACCAGCAACGGCCGCAGCAGGAAACCGCCCCGGGGGTATTTGATCATACCGGGGGTGTACACGGAAATGCGCAGGCTGTCGTAATTGATCTTTACAATATAGCGGGACAGGAAGCTGTACCCGATAATGCCATCTATTTTCTCCCCGTAGGCGCTGGTGAGTACTTCATAATCATTGATGTGAAAATTAAGACTGTCAACCGTAAGATTCGGCAGGTGCAATTGCTGGTTGTAGGCAAAATATACCTGCCGGATGCCGGCAATGGTGCGAATGGTGCGGTTGCTCAGTTCCAGTTTGATCTTTAAGCGGTTGGCGGTAGCAGAATCGAGTGAAATGCCGCCGCTGCCGGTATCGAGTATAAACGTTAGACTGTCTTTATAATCGCTTACGGTAGCCTTCAGAATGATTACACCACCGGTAAGGATGCGGAAGGGAAAACTGGTAATAAACTGGCTGGGTTCTGGCACAAACTGTTCCTGCGCAACCGTTTTTACCGGGGCAAAAACAGTGCACAGGTATACTATGGCCATGGTGAGCAATCTCATGTAGTGATGTTAACTGATTCAGTACAATAGCCGGACCGGCCACTTAACCAGTAAACCTTAACGTACTTATTAAGTTAAGTGAAATCGCTGAATTGACAAATGGTTGAATGGTCAAATGGTTATATCGCCATCCTCAACTACTTTTGCGCCATGAAGCCCGACGATCTTTATACCAAGGCCCTCCGGTTTGAACCGCTGACGGTGGAAGAGGGGGTATACCTGTTTAAACATGCCCCCTTAACCGAGCTGATGTTTGTAGCGAACGAATTGCGCAAGCAGCAGGTGCCCCACGGCAAGGTTACCTGGCAGATAGACCGCAACGTGAACACCACCAATGTGTGCATAGCCAATTGCAAGTTTTGCAATTTCTATCGCATTCCCGGTCATCCGGAAGCCTATATTACCGATATAGCAACCTATAAGCGAAAAATTGAGGAAACCATCCGCTGGGGCGGCGACCAGTTGTTGTTGCAGGGCGGTCATCATCCCCAGTTGGGTTTACAGTTTTACGTTGACCTGTTCAAACAACTCAAACAATTATATCCTACCATCAAGTTGCATGCCCTGGGTCCGCCTGAGGTGGCGCATATTACCAAACTGGAAAAATCCACCCACCGAGAAGTTTTAATGGCCCTGAAGGAAGCGGGCCTGGACAGTTTGCCGGGCGCCGGCGCCGAAATACTGGTTGACCGGGTGCGGCGATTGATCTCCAAAGGAAAATGCGGCGCCCAGGAATGGCTCGACATCATGCATGAAGCGCACAAGCTGAACATTACCACCAGTGCCACCATGATGTTTGGCCATGTGGAAACATTGGAAGAACGGTTTGAGCACCTGGTAAAAATCCGCGACGTGCAGGCGCGCAAACCGGCCGATGCCAAAGGTTTCCTGGCCTTCATACCCTGGACCTTCCAGGATGTGGATACCCTGCTGGCCAAAATTCGCGGCGTGCACAACCTGACAACGGCCGATGAATACATCCGCATGATTGCGTTGAGCCGCATCATGCTGCCGAATATTAAAAATATCCAGGCCAGCTGGCTTACCGTGGGTAAACAAACAGCGCAGATTTGCCTGCATGCCGGGGCCAATGATTTTGGCAGTATTATGCTGGAAGAAAATGTGGTCAGCGCTGCAGGAGCGCCGCATCGGTTTACCTATAAAAGCATCCAGGCGGCTATCCGCGAAGCCGGTTTTGAACCGCAATTGCGTACACAGCAATATGAGTTCAGGGAATTGCCGGCAGAGATAGAGGAGCAGGTGATTGATTATTGAGATGGTGAAGGGGAGTGTGGGGTTGCAGCTGCAATACCGGAATTATTAACTTAATATTTGGAGCATGGCGTACCCATTGTGTCCTGTTTACGTCCATTTGCGTTGATTCGAGTCGTACATTTGAATGCTATGAAAACACCTCGTAAAGTATCCCTGCTCTTTTGTCTCCTGATGGATGCATTGGGCTATGCCACCTATATTTTACCCGCGCTGGGGGAATTTGCCGATATCGTTTGGGCGCCCATATCAGCCTTTATTTTTTACCGCACCTTTGGCACCTGGAAGGGAACGCTGTTTAATTTCCTGGAAGAAGTATTACCGGGCCTCGACTTCATCCCCAGCTTTACGCTGATGTGGTTATGGAGACTGGGCAAATCCGGGAAATCTGTTGTTCCGGAGGTAAGGAAGCGGTATTCCAATGCGGGGTAAGTGATCAGTAACAGGGGTTCTTCCTGCACCCCTGATTCAGTAAATGATATGCTGCTGCCGCAAAGTGAAATTTTCCAGCGAGTGAATGCTATTGCACTACAAAGCGGTAACCAATGCCTTTAATGGTGATGATCTCCAGTGCATCGTCGTCTTTCAGATAGCTGCGCAGTTTGGTGATATATACATCGAGGTTGCGTGAATTGAAAAAAGAATCGTTGCCCCAGAGGAGGTTGAGAATATCTTTCCGATCAATAATCCGGTCGCGGTTTTCGTACAGTAATTTCAGCAGTTCGCTTTCGCGAAACGATAGTTTCTTTTCTTCGCCACCATTTACCAGTGTTTGCCGGGTAATATGAAACTGGTACCTGCCGATTTTTACTACGTCGTTATTGGCAGTAGGCGCCGGCGCCTCACGACGGTAGCGCAGGGCGTTTTCAATACGCACAATCAACTCTTCCATACTGAACGGCTTGCGAATGTAATCGTTGCCGCCCGAAGTAAATCCTTTTACCAGGTCGGCCGTTTGTGTTTTGGCGGTGAGGAAAATGATGGGAACAGTTTCATTGATCTGCCGGATCTCTTCCGCAAGCGTAAACCCGTCTTTATTGGGCAGCATCACGTCCAGCACGCAGATGTCGGGCTGTGATGACAGGAACACTTCCAGTACCCGTGCGCCATCGCTCTCCATGGTAACCTGGTAGCGGCGGCTTTCGAGACTTTCCTTTACGATCTTGCCCAGGAACAATTCGTCTTCTACATACAAAACTTTGATGCTGCTCATGTGGTGGTAGGAAATTTAATAATAAAACGGCTGCCGATGCCCGGCCGACTTTCCACTTCAATACTTGCCTGGTGCCGCTGGATGACGTACGCTACATAACTAAGGCCCAGTCCATAACCCTTTACATTATGCGTATTGCCGGTGGGCACGCGGAAGAACTTATCGAATATCTTCTTTTTGAATTCCGGAGCGATACCAATACCATTGTCGGTTATTTGCAGTTCCACTCCGTTGTTTGTTGAAACAATATCTATTTGAATAGAAGGATGTTCTTTACTATACTTCAGCGCATTGTCGAGCAGGTTGAACAACACGCTGGTAATGTGCAGGCGGTCGGCCAGTATGGTAAAATTTTCACCGCTTGTCTTGATGCTTACCTGCGCCTTGTATTTTTCAAACTGCAGTTTCATAGAAGCGGTTACTTCTTCTGCCAGTGCTTTCAGGTCAACGTTTTCTTTGCGCAGTTCAATCTGCTTTTTTTCAAACATGGATAATTTCAGCACCTTGTCAACCAACAGGGATAAGCGCTGCAGTTCGTTGGCGGAAATATCGAGGTATTCGCGTGTGCGGTGCGGATCGTCCAGCGCGTTGAAATTGCGCAGGGCTTCTATGGCCACGTTTACGGTGGCGATGGGTGTTTTGAGTTCGTGGGTGATATTGCTGATGAAATCGTTTTTCAGCCGGGTGAGTTTGCGTTGCTGTATCAGGTTGCGCAGAAGCAGCACAAAAGACAACACGGTAAGTCCTACAAGCAATAGGGAAACGGCAATCTGCCCCCCCATGTTGCGGATATTGTACCAGGTAGTATTCTCCAGCAATAACCGGAAGGTAACGGGTTTGGTGATGCCGATGGTAATTTCATTGCGGGGTGGCAGTGGTTCCATTCGATGCACGGGTTCGGCACGCGGAGGCGCTTCGGTGCGTGTGATGCGGAAGGGAATTTGAATGTTCTCTTGCTGCAGCAATGTTGAAAATTGTGCCGACAACGCTTCTACGGTGATGGAATCCTGCAGTCCTTCTTCCACATCACGAACTATCTGAATGAAGGCGGCAGCGCCTTTGGGGCCTTTCAACACACGGATCTGCCGTATAGAATCTTTGCTCACCCATGACCTGTAAGTAGTATCCTTGCTGTGAGGCCCAATCTTTTTATTTAACACCAGTTCAAGCCGGGATTCTTCCAGTAATTTTCTGATGGTGTCGTTCTTGATATCTTCCGAAACAATCTTCAACGCCTCTGCCGCATTATACCGTGCGTGAAACTGAACGCCCATACTGCTGTCTAATTTGAACTGCTCGGCGCGGAGGCGTTGCATGGCTTCACGGAAAAGTACATTGGTGCGAAAAGCGAGATTCTGTTCCTGCTCATTAAAATTCTTGTACAGCCAGTACGACTGAAACGCCGCAATGGCCACTATGGCCAGCAACATCAGGGCGATGGATATGTTGATGCGGCGTGTTGTCATAACCGTACAAATGTAGCCGTTTGGTTGGTACTGCTTAAAGCCTGTTAACCTTAATTAACATTAATGAAAGGTGCATTAACCTGTGTTGCGTGCGGGCAGTTTTAGTTTTGGCGGGAAAATAAAACTATTATGAAGAAATTAATTGCATCTGCCTGCTTTGCGATGATGGCCCTGGTGGTGTGGGGTCAGCAGCAGCAGGGAAGAATTGTTTATGAACGAACGATTGAAATGCAGATTCGTTTTGCAGGCAATGGCGGCGACGACATTGGTCAGCTGCTGCCACGTACCCGCACGGATAAAGTGGAGGTACTGTTTGCCAACAACCAATCGTTGCGGCGTATTTTGCAGGATGAAGTGCCCGATGAAGGCAACTTCAGCGGTAACGGCATGCAGATACGGGTTATGACGGCAGGCGCCGACGACGTCATCTACCACCATTTTGGCGAACAACGCACCGTAGAGCTACGCGAATTTGCCACCAAAAAATACCTGATCAGCGACAGCATACAGCAATTGAACTGGAAACTCACCGGTGAAACCAAAGAAGTGTTGGGCTATTTGTGCCAGCAGGCCATTGCGCAACGCATTACCAAACGTATGGCAATGACGGTTGACAACGGCGTGATGAAGCGCGAGGAGGTGCCGGACACCCTCAACATTACTGCCTGGTTTGCGCCCGCCATTCCTGTGAGTGCCGGTCCGGAGTACCAGGGGCAGTTGCCGGGACTGATCATGGCGCTGGACATCAACAATGGCCGTCAGGTATACCGTGCGGTGGAATTCAAGCCTGAGGTGGATATTAAAGCCATTAAAGAACCGAAAAATGGTAAAAAGGTAACGGCGGAAGAGTTCAGAAAGGAAAGAGAAAAGATGATGCAGGAGATGGAAAGGAATGGTGGAGGGAGGATGCGGTTCAGGATGGGGTAGGGGCAGCCCCCTCCCAACCTACCCCTGAACTATCGTGTGAGCACAAATACGCTGCTGGTACTATGGCACATCCAGCTGGCTGTCCATCCCCGCTGGCGGGGGCGCCAGCACGATCTTACACTATCAACAATATCGCATGGACGGGGTGGTCAGGAAATCTGTCCCCGCATAGCTGCCGCAGTGGCGCCAGCACGAACTTACCGCGGCAACAACATCCCCACCGCCAGCAACGGAAAGAAAATCCTTACCGCTGCAGTAATGGTAAAAACAAACAGAAAGCTGTTCAGCCGAAAATTATATATACATAGCAATTCTAGCAAGGCAATAAATATACAGCCTAAATGAATCAAATCTGATTTTGGTCGGATTCAGCCATAATGAATAAGAGCGGCTTATATTTACCCCACGCGTACTGTTTCCCGTAATGTTGCTTTACTAATTCTTACTACTTTTCGAAAGGATAACCTATATCGACTAATTGTTAAAGGAGAATTTATTTACATTTGAGTGTTACCAGGATGTGTAATTTTTTTCCGACAGTGTATAGTTAGCCTGATCCTGGTGTCACTTTTTATTAAGTAAATTCTCCAACCAGGCACCACAAATTCAGGAGTCCATCCCGACTGGCTTGTATTTTCCGTAATATCAAAATGTGCAAATGCCTTTGATCAGTGCTCTTTATAAGTATTGGATCGATAAAGGCTATCCAGGAAAAGCATATCAACCTAAACACCAATTAAACGTAGCGTTCCATGAAACTTCAGGAAATTCTCCAAAAATATGATGATTCTTTACTGGACCAGATATCATCAGACAAAGTGGACGAGGCAATCAGCCTGCGCTTACCCCGACCCCTTATAATCCAGGAAATTGTTATGGCCTTGAGTTCACTTTCATATATCAGCGAAAAGATAACTTACGCTAAACCACCTGCATTTGCCATTTTGGACATACTGTTACAATCACCTGGTAACAGGGTAAACATTGAGAGATTCAGAGAACAGGTAATTGAGTACGTAAATAAGCTTTCGCAAAAAGCGGAAGCAATGCTGCAGTTACGAACAAAAAACTACACTTTTTATGCGAAAATTATTAACAGGGCATGGGAAAATGACGGGGCAGTTGATAAAAGTGAAGCGTATATTCTCGATTTAATTAAAGCAGAATTGGGAATATGGGATCGCGAGCACTATGTTTTAGGGCATCATGCTTCTATTTTGAAAATGTGGGATATTAATCAGGAATACTATAACATCAGAAATTATCTATTAGCTACAGGAATACTTTTGACAGATGATCACAGTTATCTAATAGCTGAGGAAGTTGCAACACAACTAAAAAGGACATTTGGAATAGAATTATTCGACAACCCCTACAAACGTTTATTGAGCGCATTTACCCGTGAAGAATTGGGGCATGCTGCTCAAAGTTTCAATTTATATTCAAGCGGATCGAAGGAAGAGGTGATTAACCGATTATTGGAAGCCCTTATACCCCCTCAGGAATTACTCAATATTTTTCCTTTGGAATCATTGCGGGAACTGTGCAGGCAAAAAGAAATACCTGTTAGTGGAACCAAGAATACAGTAATTAACAATGTTATACAGTTTTTTGACCAGGAAAAAGACATTGCGATTATTCCTGCCAAAGAGCAGCAAAGTCCATTACCGGCAATTCCTGAAGAAAGGGAACTATCCAATGAAACTTTAACCAAGGTTCTCTTTAATCTTACTAATCAACAGCTTTACGACATATTGGAGCAGAGCTTTTTACCCACTAGCGGGTCAAAAGAGGAGAAGGTTAGAAAAATAATAGAAAGTCCCTGGTCTGACCGGTCTATCTTCAACAGGTTGCGCAAGGATGACTTATCGCTATTGTGTAAGAAATACTATTTTTCAGTATCTGGTTCTAAACAAGAGTTAATTGACAGGTTACTGAATATTAAAGCCTCTGCAGCCGTATCTGAGGTTCAAGGTCTAAATTCTTTAAAAGAAAATTACCATACCGAATTGCTGAACACAGGAAACGAAAAACCAGCGTTTGATTCAGATACTGAAGCGCCTTTACCAGACAAGTTTGGCGAAATAACAACAAAATTTCCGGAACTGAACCAGGAAGAAAAAATTGTACTGGCAGTGCTGAAAGACATAAAGTCGCTAACTGAACTGGATTTGGAAAGGGTTGCTTTAAAACATAATCTCAGATGGTTTTTATACAAAGCTCAAATGTCGGAACTAATGGCCAAATTGAAAAGGAACGGAAAGAATGTTATCAAAATCAAAAGTCTCCAGAATACTAATATTTATCAATGGACAGATACCGACAATAAAAAAGAAACCTTATTGGAAAAGAAATCAGCAAGAGACATTATAGATGCACTAAGGCACGGAGTGGTGCCGAAGTACAATCTTGACCTGTTGATGGTTGGACAGCAAAATGCAAAGAAACATTTATCCCAGATACTGACGGAATTAAATCAAAGCAAATCGCACTTCAAATTCATAAGAGGACAATATGGATCAGGTAAGACTTTTTTATGTTCCTGGTTGAAGGAATATGCATTGGAAAATGAGTTTGTTGTTTCCTTTCTGAATGTGAGCCACGATCAACCATTGTCGGACTTACCTGTTTTCTTTTCAGGTGTACTGAATAATTTAAGAACGCCGGAAAAAAGTGATTCCAGTGCATTGGCTGATATTCTCGAATCCTGGTTGCTAAATATTCAAATAAAAACAGAACAGATAGAAGTTCAATCCCTGACTAATGAAAAAAAGCAGGAGTCCATTTTTGACCTTGTGGGAAAGCGCATTGAATCGGAACTGTCTGCCTTGAATGATATTGAACCAGGAATTCCACAAGCTTTAAGATCCTTTTATAAAGGGAAGGTAGAAGGAAACCAGAAATTAGCAGCAGATTCCCTGGCGTGGATAACGGGCAGCAGGTCTCTTTCTGCACAGACATTGCGTGAAATAGGTGTAAAAGGATATTTAGAAGCACACAATGTTTTTGAAAGAATGCGGGCCTTACTGAATTTAATCAATGGAGCAAGATACAAAGGACTACTGTTGCTGGTGGATGAATTGGAGCTTGTCAGAAAATTTCCATACGCCCGACAAAGAGAGCAGGCGCTCGAAACACTCCGTCTGCTGATAGATGAATCAGGCAAAAATGCTTTGCCGGGATGTTTGATCGTATTTACCGGGACAGATGAGTTTTTTGAAGATGAACGATACGGATTAAAAAGTTATGAGGCATTGGCAGAAAGGGTATTAACTCCATTGCGGTATGGAGATTTTGTAAGCATGCGACAACCCATTATAAGCCTGGAAAGCCTGGACAAAGAAAGACTGGCAAATGTCATTTTCAAAATCCGCGAACTCTATGGTATCGCTTACAACTGCGATGCCAGACAATTAGCGAATGATACTGCGATTTCACAGTTAATTGATAACTGGACCATTTTCGGTGATGAAAACATAGACCGGAAACCAAGACCGATTCTGCGTGAATTCATCCAAATGCTAGACCTCTGCGAAGAAAATAAAGGTTTAAGTATCGAAGAGTTTATTAAGAAAGATGGATTGCATGTTGAAAATAATGTGGCCACGATATCTTCCTTAAACTAATTATAGTGATTAATAAAATTCATAGCGGACTTAGGCGTATAGTGCAAAATAGCCGTTGGTCAGCATTCACGGATATTCAGAAGGAGGCATTTGATCCTATATACAATGGCGAAAATTGTATAGTAGAGGCACCTACATCCGGAGGTAAGACCGAAGCAGTATTATTTCCGGTATTAACCAAGGCAGCTGAAAATAAAGCGGGCGGTGTGAGGGTCTTATATATAGCTCCTTTAAAAGCACTGCTAAACGACATAGAATTAAGAGCGGACAAATACGCACAAGCTTGTGGCTTGCGTGCGTTCAAATGGCATGGTGATGTTAGCCAGAAAGATAAGGTAAACCAAATGCTCTTTCCGGCCGAGCTTATGCTAACTACCCCTGAATCATTGGAGGCAATTTTGTTAAGGAAAGGCAATTGGAATGAAGTGTTCAATCAGCTCCAATCCGTGATTATTGATGAAGCGCATTCATTTGCGTTGGCAGAAAGAGGTTTGCATTTAATCTCTTTGCTGGAAAGGTTGGAAAATGAATTAAAAGTAGTCCCTCAGCGCATCGGTATCACTGCCACAATTGGCAATCCGGATAAGTTGCTTGAATGGCTTTTGGGCAGGAAGAGAAGGGCCGGTAAAAGAATTTATGTAAAAGCTGCCGCAGAAAAAGAAAAGGACTTTATTCTCCACTATATAAGTTCTGATAATCACAATACTGAATCTGCTCCGGTTCTGAACCAGAAGTTATACGATCTTTTACTTAAAAAGAAATCCATTGTATTTAGAAATTCGCGAACTAAAACGGAAGAATCCGCAAAATATATAAATGATAGAAACAGGGCATTAAATACACAGTTCCCACTCAATGTGCGCACTCATCACTCTTCTGTTAGCAAATATTATCGTGAAGCGGCTGAACGATTAATTAAAATGAGAAACGAAAAAGAGTTGCATGCTCTCATTACAACTTCTACGCTTGAATTGGGTATTGATATCGGTGATTTAAACCAGGTGGTACAGATAGGTGGGCTATCAAGTTCGGGTTCCTTTTTGCAAAGAGTAGGAAGAACAGGTAGAAGACCGGGAAAACCTCAATTCTTTCGTGGACTTTGCGAGGACGAAGAGGAATTGCTTTTGCTCGCAGCTTGTATAAACCTTGGAGTAAAAGGAATATCTGAATCTATCATTTTTCCTAAAAAAGCGTACCATATTCTGGCGCACCAGATTATTTGCCTTTGTCTGCAAAAAACAGGCATTGGCAAAGATGCACTCTATAAAATATTGTCAAATTCATATTGCTTTTCCGCTATTTCAATGGAGAAGTTTGAATTGCTATTAGATTACATGGTGCAATCAGAATATTTGCGAATGGTGGAAGACAGCTTGTTGGTTGTCGGTATCAAAACTGAAGAACGCTTCCTTAAGGCAAACTGGAAAAGGCTTTTTGCAGTTTTTGATTCTGGGCCAATGTATGATGTAGTGGATGGGAAGAAAATCATTGGCACTTTGGATATAGAATTCGTATTAGCGCAGCAAGAACCGCCATGGTTTGTGGTGTTGGGTGGCGTAGAGTGGAAAGTGAAAAAGGTAAAACATGAAACCAGGCAGGTAGTTGTAGTAAAAACGGAGGCAGGTAACGTACCAAAGTGGAACGTATTCTCCAACAGTGAGGTTCCGTTCGAAACAGCAAAAGAAGTTGGCAGATTGCTGATAGGTCCTGAAATGCCTCCATTCCTGGATGGTCCGGCGAAATCAGCATTGCAAAAATTGAAAGCGAAGCACAATGCTATTGGATGGAATGAAAACTGTTGGGTATTTGACCAGGAGGAAGGAGGGAGTTTGCGTATATGGACTTTTTCGGGGGATAAGATTAACAGAGTAATTGCTGCACTGGTTAAGCTGTTAAATCTTGGGAAATGTCAACACGACTACCAAAAGGTTGTAGTTGATGCGGACAATAGGGATTATTCGGATGTACCTGAACGGATAGCCGCGTACTTGAAAAGCTACACCAACAAATCAAGAGAAGAAATTGAAAACGCTATAATATCCACTGTACCCAATCATCTATTTTCCAAGTATACCAGTTGTTTACCGGAGCTATTATCTAAAGAGAGCTTAATTGACAAATCAATGGATATTGATGGATTTCTATGCGAATTGAAGTCTATAATATGTAAAATCTGAAAGTGTACTCATCGTACTGAAATACATTACATTACTCCGTAAAAGATTGATAACCAATCTTGAGGCATTACGTAAACCTGTATCCGAACGAATTTCTTCAAGTATCCCAAAAGAAAGGTGCAACTATATACAATAACGTTTACCCATATCGTTTTTATTGAACCAATATAAAATCCAAATACAATGAAAGCCATACTACTTACAGTTCTTATTTGCATATGCCAACAGTTGAAGGCCCAACCAGACGCCGTGGTAGTAACCACCCAAAGCATTAAAATCCCAGGTACTTTAACGGTTAGCGCCTGGAAGAACCAACACAATAATCAGGAATATCCTGATTATCCCAAAATGTATTACGCCTTTGCAGAAGAGGATGAAATTGTTGTAGACATGATTACCGACAATAAGAAAGGAACCCAAAGTATTGAAGTTAAGGAATATGAATCCAATTCGGTGGTGTATTCAAATACTGGCTTTCATAGTCTGGTTGACATAAGAATAAAAGTGCCAAAAACAGCCGTATACTCATTCGAGTTTGCTACCAATCATCTGTTTGACCGAACTTGCAAAGTAATTATCAAGCGGATTTCTGCGTCTGAAACAACCAGAAATTTTAACTGCAATGTGAGGTGGAAGACCATTTCGGATACGGCGTTTAACATTGTAGAAGAGAGAAGAAAAACTGGCACTACCTATACCGCCGTTTCACTGCAAACACCCATTGACTACTATGTTAACAGTGGTAGCAATGCTTCGGTCAGAAATGGGAAATCACGAATTACTTTTCCGATCATTCTTCCCGAAAATACTTTTGAATGGTATTATACCATTGCAGCAACCCGAAACAAGGAGGATGTATCAAGAACGAAATCAGGGATGAAACTGGTTGGTGAATTAACCACGCTGCTAACAGGTGTATCTGCTCTTTCTTTTGGCCTTGATGCCCTCACACAACCACCTGGCGCTGATTATTGCGATGTATTTTTATTGACACCAGACGATGTGGCAGCATTCGAAAGAAAAGATGATAGTAACTGGCATCCCGTAGCTGAAGGTACCAGGCAAAATGTCAAGTCAGGAATTGTAAAAATGAAAAATTGCTGTACAACCGGTACCTATTATATCGGACTTCGGAATCCAGACCAATTTCATGGTGTTAGTATTTTGATTGAGGTAGTGGCGATTACTGAGAGCACTACATATGAAACACTTCAAGTCAAAAAGCCCATCTCTGTTGAGACCAGAAAAGTACCGGTGATAGGCATATGAGGAATGTAAAACTTGAAGTTTCAAAGTCTACCATAGGTGCTGTGAATCAATGGGTGCGGAGATCACCCATGCCCATCTTGCCTGGGTCGTGCGCTAACCAACACAGAGGAAACATTGCGTATAGTGTTGTTTACAGCACGTTTCTGGGATCAGCACTAAAGATTCATGCTTAACAAATTACTGGATGGCATTACAGGAAAGCTTACTTCCTCCAAATGGGCAAAGACTACAAAACATCGGAGGATACCGCCGGCAGGGATACCAATGATTTGCTGGAGAAAGGTATATTGATTAAACAGCCTGGCGGTGGAAGAAGTACCGCTTGCGCATCGTGTGAAATACCTTCAGGAGCTACAACAGTAAATTCAAACCTGTAAAAAACAAAAGGGTTACCCGGAATTTTCCGACTAACCCTTCAAAAATTTACATATCAGCTCAAACCTCACTCCACTATCCTCAACTTCGCATAATTCAGCATAATCTTCTTCTCCCCATTCAACTCAAACTTCACCGTTGCTATCGGGTTATGCGCAGAGCCTTCCATTTTAATCACTTCTCCAAATCCAAATTTCATGTGTTCAACCCGCTGGCCTACCTGCAGGTTGCTGGTATCGCTGGGTTGAAAGTCGGGCGAGGGAACGTGCTCCACCGTTTTGTTGGCCGGCTTGGGCGTAACGTAAGAGGGAGTGGCGCTTTTGCCGGGAGGAGGGCCGTATCTTTTTTCAGCATCTTTTGCCGCATTGCGATTGGCGCCCCAGCCTCCGCAATGCGGCAAAAGATGCT
>CALCIN010000015.1 GCA_937961055.1 uncultured Chitinophagaceae bacterium
AGTTTGGAAAAGGAAATAAAAGATTTGGATGCCGAAATCAAACTCAAAAAAGCGGAAGCCAAAAAAATATTCCGATTGGAAGAAAAGGTAAAAATGCAGCGGGTCATTAAAGATTTGGAAAAGAAACGTTCTGAAAAGCGCAAGTCTTTATACGAAGCACAAGACGAAATAGACCGGCGCAAGGATGCGTTGCTGGAAGAAATTGAAGCCCGCCTGCAACAAAAAATTCAGGAAAATGAATTGTTTACTATTCAATGGAAATTGGTGTAAAAAAGATGAAGTTGTTTGAACGCACTTACCTCCCCCACAGAGGGAAATACATATCTCCATGAGAACGTAAATAACAGGAAAAACAATAGTTTAGAAGACCGAAAAAAGTAAAACCAAATAAAGTAAGAGACCATTATGGCGCAACATAAACAATTACAAAAATTAGAACTCACCTGGATTGGCAAGGGCGAAGAGCCGAAACTGGAACCGCGTATTCTTATAGAAAACCCGGAATACTCCTATGGCGACCCGAATACCGAGAATATGCTGATCCACGGAGATAACCTCCTCGCCCTAAAAGCGCTGGAACAAGACTTTGCCGGAAAAATTAAATGCATCTATATAGACCCGCCCTATAATACCGGTAATGCTTTTGAACATTACGACGATAATATTGAACACTCGATTTGGCTTAATCTCATATATCAGCGTATAAAAATATTGCATAAACTACTGCGTGATGATGGTTTTCTATTTATGCAAATTGATGATCACGAAGCTGCATATGCTATAGTTATTTTGGATGAAATATTTGGTAGAAGCAATAGGATTAATATTATTTCTGTTAATATGAGTAGTTTGTCTGGAGTTAAAATGACAGCTGCTATTAATGGAAAGAGATTTCCGAAATCAAAGGAGTTTATTCTCTTATATGCAAAAAATAAAGGAGAAGGACGTTTAACCATACCAAAAATTAAAAAAGATACCTGGGATAAAGAATATAATCTTATTATTCCAGAGTTAAAAAATGGCGAGTTTGCCTCATTTCAACATATGTCAGAAAACGAGGTAAATTTTCGCATGAAGAATTTTACAATAATGTCTCTTGCCAATTATGCGAAAATGAATAATATTAAGATTACAGATGATTGGAAATGGGAAAACTCGTATCGAATATTTGGAACTAAATCAAATGTTGCTTTGGCAAATCAAGTAAGAAATAAAACTTTTGATCAAAAAATAGTTTGTTATGTAAATGCAGAGGGGAATAAAAGATATTTTATTTCAGATTTTAATAGAGATGTAAAAGATCCAAGAATTGAGCTAGTTCAGGCAGAGGCAAACTCTTCAGTGTTTGTTTCAGATAATTGGACTGATATATCAAATGATGGAGGAGTTGGACAAGAAGGAAATGTTCATTTCCCAAATGGCAAAAAGCCAGAGCGTTTATTACAAAGAGTCATATTAAGTGCATCTGAGCCTGGTGACATTATACTTGACTCCTTTTTAGGTTCGGGCACCACTGCGGCGGTGGCGCATAAAATGGGTCGGCGCTGGATTGGTATCGAGCTGGGCGAGCACGCTTATACGCACTGCTTCCCCCGCCTCAAAGCTGTGGTGGATGGGGAACAGGGTGGTATCTCCAAAGCGGTAAACTGGAAAGGTGGGGGCGGTTTTCGCTTCTATACCTTAGCACCCAGCCTACTCAAAAAGGATAAGTTTGGCCAGTGGGTCATCTCTAAGGAATACAATGCGGATATGCTGGCGGCGGCCATGGCTAAACATATGGGCTTTACCTTTTACCCCAGTGAATCGCAATTCTGGAAACAAGGTTATTCTTCGGAAAACGATTTCATCTTTACCACTACGCAATTTCTTACCGTGCAGCAATTGGAAGCCATAGCGGAAGATATGCAGCCGGGCGAAAGTTTGCTTATCTGCTGCAAATCCTACCAAAAGGAATGCGAAAATCGTTTCCCCAACATTACGGTAAAGAAAATTCCACATATCCTGCTCAACCGTTGTGAGTTCGGTAGAGATGATTACAGTTTGAACATTATCCAAACACCTACTGTGGAAGAAGAAGATAATGCCGATGAGGAATATGTAGAGGAACCTGCACCCAAAAACAACAAAAAAGATAAACAACAACCTTCTTTGTTTGACGATAACCAATAACCAAGCACTAAGCGAAAGATGAATCAAAATATACTGCAACAAATCAATCAAAGATTATCCTTGCGCAAGCCCTTATATGAGGCCTTACAGGTAACCGCTCAGGTGGCGGATATCGTACCGCTGCGTAAATCGCAACGCATAAGCACTTTGGAAGAAGACTTAGAAAAGATACAAGCGCGTTTTCCTTCTTGTCAGGACTTTGAGCGAGCATTTCCGTCCATCACGCACAATATAGCTACCGGCGTAGGTAAAACCCGATTGATGGCGGCCATCATCACCTATCTGTATTTGGCCAAAGGAATGCGCAACTTTTTCATCCTGGCACCCAACCTTACCATTTACGAAAAGCTGATTCGCGACTTTGGCGATCCGGCTTATGCCAAATACGTATTCCACGGTATCTCAGAGTTTGTGTACAACCCACCTGTCATTATTACCGGTGATAACTACGATCAACAAGGTGCACTGTACAAAGATCAGGAAGTCCGCATTAATATCTTCAATATCTCCAAGTTCAACTCCGACAACAAAGGACTGAAAAAAGGTGGCGTGGCTTTGGCGCCCCGTATGAAACGCCTTTCGGAGTATTTGGGCCAATCCTATTGGGATTATCTCACCTCTTTGGATGATCTGGTTGTTTTAATGGACGAAGCCCATCGCTACCACGCCGATGCGTCCAAAAATGCTTTGAATGAACTCAACCCGGTATTGGGTATCGAACTCACCGCCACACCGTTTGACGAAAAAGGCAAGCCTTTCAAAAATATCGTGTATGAATACACTTTGGCCAAGGCATTGGAAGACGGTTTGTATGTAAAAAATCCTACCATTGCCAAACGTAAAAATTTTAACCCCAAGGGTAAGACACAGGAAGAAATTGAGCGGATTAAATTGGAAGATGCCATTTCCATCCACCAACAAACCAAAACCGATTTGGAGCTCTATGCGCTCAACAATAATGAGAAACTGGTCAAGCCTTTTGTGTTGGTGGTTTGTCAGAATATCCAACACGCCACCGAAGTGTTTAATCGGATTAACTCCAAAGATTTTTATGAGGGTCAGTATATCGGCAAAGTATTGCAGATAGACAGTTCTACCAAGAAAGACGAAGAAATAGAGCAGCTGTTTGTTTCCTTAGAGCATCCGGATAATGAGATTGAAATTGTAATACACGTCAATATGCTCAAAGAAGGATGGGACGTGTCCAATCTATACACCATTGTACCTTTGAGAGCCGCCAATGCCGCCGTGTTGATTGAGCAAACCATTGGTAGAGGCTTGCGTTTGCCTTTTGGCGGTAAGCGTACCGGTGTGCCCAATATCGACAAACTCACCGTTATTGCCCACGACAATTTTGAATCCGTAATTGCGGAAGCTCAGAATCCGGATTCGGTATTAAACAAATTATCTTATGCCGAATTAGACGATGAAGAAATAGACGCCAAGACAAAACCTATTACATCAAAACCTACCCTAGATAAAGCCATTGAGGAAGAAGAGAAAAAAGTTGAACAGATTACTGAACCCGAGAAAAAGCAAGAAGCTCAAAATATTGTAGATGCCAAGAAAGCTATTGTTGTCGTATTACCCACACTCAACAAACATCCTGAAGTCAAAACCGTAGATGACCTGGTTAAACCGGAGGTAAAAGCCTTTGCTATCGAAAAAATAAAAGTGGAAATCCAAAAAGGACAGCCCAATCTCTTTGCAGATCAGATTGTAGAAGAAGCGGAAGTGCTGTACGAATCGATGGTATCCGACTTCAAAAAGAACATCATCGAGATACCACGCATGGACTTGGTACAAGGCGAAGCTCGCATTTATTTTGATGACTTCGATTTGGATACTTCTGAGTTTCGCTTCAAGGCAATGGAAGATGAAATTTTCAGAGTTAGCCTGAAAGACCGTGCAGATATCGAAACATTACAAGCCATATCCAGCGGTAGTTATGGCGATCCGATAAAGAATATAATAGTTGAGTTGCTCAACTTCCCGGAAATAGATTATGATGACAATGCAGAACTATTGTACAAGTTGGCTCGCCAAGCCATTGATGCTGTGGTTGCGGTTAATGAAAATCCAAAAGACCAGCACAAAGCCGTATTTCAGTTCAAAAAAGCCATTGCGGAAAGAATTTATATACAGATGAAAAAACATTTCCGCCTAGAATACAGTCAGTACGACAAACCAAGAGTATTGCCATTCCGTGAAATCTTACCGCATAATTTCTCCGCTTTGCAACATAATGGCTACAAAGATTATCGGGAGCTCATTACGCCCGCAAGTCACGTAACAAAATATGTATTTGGCGGTTTCACTAAGGGTTGTCATTTAGAATATAAATTCGATTCGAATACGGAGAAAGAGTTGGCTTATGTTTTAGAGCACGATGCCAAAGTGTTGAAATGGTTGCGTCCGGCGTCCAATCAGTTTCATATTTACTGGGACAACAATTCCAAACGTTACGAACCCGACTTTGTGGTTGAAACCGAAGACGGCATTTATATGATAGAAGTAAAAGGACGTGACAGTCTGCAAGACCCCGATGTATTACAAAAAACAGAGGCTGCCCGTTCCTATTGCCGCTACGCCACCAAGTACAACGCCGAGCACGGCAAAAAACCTTGGAAATATTTATTAATTCCCCACGATGAAATCAACAGAACAGTAAGCTTTGGGTATTTGATAGAGAAGTGGGGGGAGAAGTAAAAATTTCAGTTGATATGAGTAAGGATATTCAACCAAAAACAATCAATCAAAGTCCTGAATTAGTGGAAAAAAATCAGGCAAATACAAGCTCTGATTCTGAGAAGGAAAAAGAATGGCAGTATATTTTAGTTAATGGACAAAGCAGGCAAATCAAAGTTAAGAACCCAGAGTATAAGAAGGGAAAATTAAACAGTTTTGAGGACGTGAAAGGTGTTCCTCACAAACAAGATGAGCCGGGGAATCTTAAAACACCTGAACTCGATGATGTCGAAGAACAAAAGCGGAAATTTTACGCCGATTTCTTTAGAAGACCATTCAAAAATCTTTTGGTGTTATCGGGTGCAGGAACTTCCGTTGACGTTGGGGGACTTACTATGAGTGGTCTATGGGAGGCGGCTGAAAACGAGTTTGGCGTGGAGGATGGCAAGGAAAGTGTTCTACGAAATATTCTTAAGGAGATTAACTATCCTGATTCTGAAAATGCTACAAACTTAGAATCGGTTTTATCTCACATCGAAGGCTACTTAAAATTCTCAGGTGAAGAAAAAGAACTCAAAGCAATAAAGCAAGTTAATAAAGCAGTTAAAAGTTACAACCTAAAAGAAGTAAGAAATCGCATATTGGAAATCATAAAGGAAAGAATAAGCAAGATTAGTATAAAAGAACCTAACAAATTCCCGCACAAAACATTTATACAAAGAATATTACGCAGAAAAACAACGAATCCACGGGTAAAGATATTCACCCTTAATTATGACACCTTGTTTGAACAAGCGGCAGTTGCACTTAATGCGGTCGTAATTGATGGTTTTTCCTTTACACATCCAAGAACTTTTAGCGGGAGAAATTTTGATTTTGATATTGTCCAAAGGGAGGGCAGCAAGTTAAGTGAAGAAGACAATTTTATTCCCAATGTATTCCATTTGTATAAACTGCACGGATCATTAGATTGGAGAAGGGAAGGAGATGGAAGGATAATTATAAAAGAAAATGAGGAAAATCCTTTAATCATTTACCCTCGGGATGCAAAATACGAAAACTCCTACGAACAGCCATTTTTTGAAATGTTTGCAAGATTTCAAAGAAACTTACGTATCAACGATGATACTTTGTTGATTTGTATAGGCTATAGTTTCAGTGATAAACACGTGAATGCTGCCATCCTGGAAGCATTGAATCAAAATCCCGGATTTAGGTTGGCAGTTATTTTACCTGAATTTGACAAGGATGAGACAAACTCAACACTAAAAGAAATTAGAGACCAAGCTGAACAATCAGAACGAATTATCCTTGTTTCGGAAACATTCGAAGAATTTGCAAAAAACTTTCCTGAAATGCAGGTTTATCCTAATCAGGTTAATTATCAATCAAATACTTTAATAGGAAATGAACGACATCAATCTGAACCCTTTTAATCACGAATATTTTTTGGGATACGTGAGCTTAGTTTCTCCACAATATGTAAGAGTTCACTTCCCCTCATCCGTGTTATTAAACCGCTTTACACATTTTGGAAAAGAGTTTCAGGGCGGCTTGGTGGGTAATTTTGTAGTTATTGAAGGAGAAAAATACGGATTTTTAGGAAGGATTATTGAGCTGTCCCTTCCTGAATCCGAGCGTCTTTCGTTAAGTGAAAAAGCTTTTCAAACAAGTGATTTTCATCCGACGGGAAAAATTGAATTAGTATTATCATTCGATTTATTCAGCCCACTTGAAGTAAAAAAAGGATTAACTGCATATCCACATATTGGAGCCAAAGTTTTTATTAGCTCAGGAGACCTGATACAAAATTATCTTTTACGGTTTGGAGAAAAAACAAACACAGCTAATACTCCAGTTAGTCTTGGTCGATTAGTAAGTAATCCCGATATAGAAGTCAAAGTGAACCTTCAATCCATTTTTGGTCGGCATTGTGCAGTGGTTGGAACCACCGGCGGAGGAAAAAGTTACACAGTTTCAAAACTGGTTGAGAGTTTGGTTAATGCAGGAGGTAAGGCCATTTTGATTGATGCAACAGGGGAATACAATTTTGAGGGGTTAGGTCCCGCAGTAAGAAATATAAAATTGGGTGAAGGTGCAGTCACTTTTCACTACTCTCAACTCACAATTGATGACTTGTTTATTATGCTTAAACCTTCAGAAAAAAGTCAAGCTCCCAAACTGATGGAAGCAGTACGTTCGTTGAAAATTGTTAGGCTTGCAAATGAGCAAAATAAAGACAAACTTACTGCAAAAGATATATTAACTGGCAACTTATTGGAAATTCCTATCCAAGATGGATTATTAAAAAAACAAGGATACCCTAAACGACCATATGAAGAGTTCTTCTTTAAGAATTTTGCAGCAATTGAAAACGGTATTTGTGATTTTGATTTTATGAAATTGGCCTCGCAAATCACTAACGAGTGTGTATATGATGAAGGAAGCAGTTGGGGGAGGCGAAATGAGAATGATGTTTCATTCTGTGTAAACTTAATTTCGCGAGTAAACAATTTGATATCGACATCTGAACTTTCACAAGTATTTGCATTTCAAGTTCCAACAATAGGAAATAGTGACCTATCTAAAGTTATTGTAGAATTTATTTCTCAAGATAAAAGAGAATTAAAATTACTAAGGATTAATTTGGAGAGTGTAAAATTTGATTTTCAAGTAAGAGAAATACTTGTCAATGCTATTGGAAAATATTTATTGAATAAGGCTCGGAACGGTGTATTTAAGCAATCGCCTGTTGTGGCTTTTATGGATGAGGCACACCAATTTTTGAATAAAGCTGTCAGGGATGATTATTTTGGTTCAAAACCTTTAGATGCGTTCGACTCAATCGCTAAAGAATGTAGAAAACACGGATTGTTCCTCTGTATTTCAACCCAAATGCCCCGTGATATACCACAAGGAACGCTCAGTCAAATGGGAACATTTATTGTGCATAGATTGATCAATCCATACGATAAAGAGGCAATCAGCAATGCTTGTAGTTCTGCGAATAGAAATACGTTGGAATTTTTGCCGGTTTTAGGAGAAGGCGAAGCTATTTTAACAGGCGTTGATTTTCCAATGCCTATCTCAATGATATTTGACAAGCCTCATAATGAGCCAGATTCTGGTACGCCCGCAATTGTAAATACTAAATAACTGCTAAACTAGGTTAGAAAGCAGGTTTAATTTTCTGATAGTATAACATCAATATCTAACCGGGAGCAATCACTGGACAGTGGACCGGAACAAGGTAAAATTCTCGTGCTGGGCTGGGGCAGTACTTATGGCGCCATCAAAAGCGCGGTGGCGGAATTGCAGCGGGAAGGTTATGCTGTTAGCCATGCGCATCTCCGTTATATTCGCCCTTTCCCGAAAAATCTTGGTGCAATACTGCGGAATTTCGAGCAGGTGTTGATCCCTGAAATCAACAATGGCCAGTTGATCAAAATTATCCGTGATCAGTATTTGATAGATGCAAAAGGGTATAATAAGATTATGGGTGTGCCTATTACGAAAACTGAATTGGTGATGAAGTTGAGAGAGATGCTGGGCGGAGCGAATTGAATAGGGAATTCCAAGAAATTTTGGAATAGTTGAATTGGTCCGGCAATATTTCGTGTGTTTGTAGCCGTTTGAACGGAAAAAATTCCACAATGTGCTTTTTGCTTCAAGGAGTGTTTATATTTGAATCACATCACATAAATGTGGCTTAAGAAAATTGTGGGAGCGTTTTAAACCCCACAAGAATTAAACCAGTTGATTAGGCCAACTGGTTTTATTATTGGGTGGTTCAACTTATTTGGGTTTTCTTACTGCTTTTGCCTTGATTAGAACGATAGATTCAGCACCGTTCCTATCGAGCAATTGAACAAAATTTCTTCTTTGGAAGCAGCTACTGTAGCTGAAACCAATAACAATTGAAAAGGCGTGTAATACAACCCGCCTCCATAGGCATGATGCCACCTGCGACTTACCTCATTTTTATACCAAACCCTGCCCAGGTCGTTGAACAGTATAAGTCCCCATTGTCCGGGCAGTATATAATTTTTGCTTTCAGCCAGTTTGATGCGAAACTCGACACTTCCATAGAGTGATGAACTGCCGGCAAACCGGTTTTTTCTGAACCCTCGCAAAAAATTATTGGCCCCAAGCATAATTGCCTGGAAATATTCAAATTCATCGCTGAAAATATGCCCTCCTCCCACGCGCATTACAGCAACAAATTTTGCAGGTTCAACAATACTGGCGTACAGGGCCATATCACTTTGCAGCCGACTCAATGCATACGCCTTGTTCGATAACGGTTGTAACCGGGTGTATTCAGTATACCAATGCATACCATTGGCAGGTAGCAATTCGCTGTTGAGGTTGTTGATCAGCAAACCAATTTTGCCGCCGGCATAAGTCTTTTTCGCATAAACGTCCAGGCTGTCGAGGTGCGCAACGGCAGGATGTGCGAGAATATAGTCTTTGTTACTGGCCTGTTTGTTCCAGTAATGAAAGAAAGTTGGCCCGACTGTGAAACTTACTGTGTTGCTAAGTTTTCTTTTCAGCAATACATCGCCGCTAACATATTTGTAACGAACGCGGTAATAACGCGCCCGCTTGTCGGACCGTTTTACTGTATTATTACCAAAACCAAAAAAATAGCTCAGCACCGGGTTGAGCCATTCCGCGTTCACTACCAGGTCGGTTTGGGGCAATACATCGGTGAAGGAACCGCGGTATCGCAACTGAATGGCCTGTTGTCCCAATGCAAACAACGAGGAAAACCGGTGGTCTGATGCATACGGCCTTTTGCGGAATCCCTGGCGCTGATACCACCAACCGGCGCCCAGCAATAATCCATCGTCAATATTGAATCCAACGTTCAGGCGCGGCCATCTGTTGATGTCATATTCAAACGCGTTATAGTCGTAATGGTTTACACGCGGATCGTTACGGAAACGAATGATGGTACGCTTGCCTTTGGTCAGGATATTTTTTTCTCCAGTGAGGTCGTATACGTAGTTGCGAATAGTGCCGGTTACAGCAAAGGTGTCGATGCCTGTACCACCGATGATGCGTAAAAAAGTTTTCGAGGCACTGTTGGCTTCAATGTTGAAATAGTCGCTTCCGTTGAAACCGTATAAACGGATTTCTTTGGTTACTGCAGGATCAAACAGGCGATCGTATTTCACGAAATTGCTATCCTTGCTGATGCGTGCCAGTACCTTCACCCTGATCTTGTTGTTTTCATTGGTTACGGTGAAGTATTCGGTTTCATTACTGCCCAGGACGGTTACCACTTCAGAGAGAAATTTATAGTAATCCATTGCTGCTGCGGGTAAGAGTTTGCGGCGGTTCTTCAACCTGGCAATCATTTGTTCGCCGTTGATGGCAAACACAGCTGCAGGCAGTTGTTTTACAGCATGTGTGATGACGCTGTCGTCAATCTTTCGTATGAAATGGTGGGAGATTGCCTCCCAATCATTTTTATCAAGTTCATTCAGCATCAGCCTGTCCATATGGCGTGTGCTATATCCCAGGTGTTCTACGTCGGGAATGTTATAGCGGAAACCTTTAAGAAAGGGTAATATCCTTTGCCCGGCATACCACAGCAACAAGCCATCGGAATAGAAAAATGCCTGGTCGTGATTGTTGATGATAGGAGAATAGGTGCTGCCCTGTGCTGTTTCGCGTGCTTCCCATTTCCACTTGTCTGCATGGCGATTCCAGTCAGCAATAAGTATATCAAGCAGGCGGGCTTTCAGCAATTCCCGTTGCATAACCCGGTGGCGGTTGTTGGTTAGCAATTGCTGAATCACCGTAATGGTGCTTTTGACCGCTGGACTATCCGATAGTGCTGCCTGCGGTTCGAGCAAGGCGATTTTGTTGGCAAATAATGACTGGTAACAACCCAAAGCAGGATCGTTTGGTACAAAGAAATATTCAGGTTGGACTTGTGACATGCCGGCAGCACGCGCCAGGTCATAGGCAATCACAGGCGCATAGGGATGACTGGCAGCAGCCAGCTTTTGTGCAATATTTGCCGCAAAGCTTTCCTGCATCCCTTCCGGCAAAAGTGTTTCAAGATCTTTTTCAATGGGGCGTAGGGTCCATAATTGGCCGTTTCTGTCTTTGAGCGTTAGCGCGCGATGCTGGCTGCTGCCTGCTCTTTTTTCGATACTGAGCCCACCCTTTTCTTCATGGAACCGGAATACTTTCCAGGGTACAGGGACAGACCACACGTCGCTATAATTCTTGCCAAGCAGGAAGCGTTCGAACTTACTCTTGTTTTTATAAAGAGTACTTGCCGGCGCAACAGCATATCGTTTATGGGATTGAAGCTGAACCGGAGCGCTGTCTCCCGGAAGCATAATGGAGGTATCAGCAGTATCGTTCCACTGCGGGTATAAAATAGCGGGTATAAACATCAGCGCTGCCACTAATACTGTTCTCATGCTTTCTTGCTTGTGGTATTAGTAAAGCAATACCCTTGCAAGGCCGGGAGGGAACCACAGTTGCCAATAGTGTAGAAACCGCTCTACAGGAAGGGCGCCATGCTAAAATTTATTCCGCATAAAGACGGTGCTGGATGCCTTTTGCACGGGGCCGCTATGAACTTGCGCCACCGGGCAGTGGTAGCGATCCCAGGGAGCTGATATCCTTTGCAACGGGCTACAATCCGTATTATCCATAACTACTTCTCCACTGCCACATGCTGCTTATACCATTTGCAAACCGGCCTTAATCCGCATTGTTCACATTTTGGATTGCGGGCTATACAGGTATACCTGCCGTGAAGTATCAGCCAGTGGTGGGCTTTGTGGACCAATTCGCGGGGGATGTGTTCAATAAGTTGTTTTTCAGCGGCCAGGGGTGTTTTGGCGCCTACGGTAAGCCCGATTCGCGCCGATACCCTGAATACGTGGGTATCGACCGCCATATTGGGTTGCTGGTCTATTACGGAGGTAATTACATTGGCGGTTTTACGCCCCACACCGGGTAATTGCACCAGTTCTTCCACGGTGAGCGGCACTTCGCCATTGAACTTTTCCACCAGCATCTTTGCCATACCGATGAGGTGTTTGGTTTTGTTGTTGGGGTAAGAAATGCTTTTGATGAGGGGGAACAGTTCTTCAAACGTGGCTTTGGACAAAGCCTCTGCATCCGGGTATTTCTCAAAAATAGCCGGCGTGGTCATGTTCACGCGTTTGTCGGTACACTGGGCGGAGAGAATTACCGCTACCAGCAGTTGGTAGGGATTGTCGTACAACAACTCAGTGTCAGCATCAGGGGCGTGTTGCTGAAAATAATCTATTACGAAGCGATAACGCTCTTTCCTGGTCATTCCGTTGTTTAAGAACGACGCGAAATTAATGGATAGGGGTTAATATCCGCGCAATCGGCTTAAATGGCTGAGCAATACAATATTAGAGAGGTTAAACGTGTTGCGTGGCTGTTTCGCGGGCGTAGTTTAAAACCTTCAGAATTACTTCTGTTCTGGGCGATTCCACGATTTTATCGAGATTTTGAGCAGAAGATTGCAAGACTTCCAGTTTTTCCCGAAGCGTCCAATCTTCTTTCAGTGCAGCTTCTATCGCCGCTTTTTTCTCAGCGGAGGTGTCATTATACAAATAACGTACAAGATCCTCTGGTGTAAAGAGAACTGTCATAGGCAAACCATTTATGTCCTTTTAATTTCCGAAAGAGTCAATTTCGGAGTCCGTCCAATTCTTAAACGCTTATTGGTTTCTCTTATTGTGAAGGGTATTGGAAATTAAAATCTGAAGCGGAGAGAAGCTGGGTGAAAGGTAAGAAAAGAGAATGAAAGTTCATAGTGGAAATAAGGAGAAAGCAGCCTGGGGCTAAAGCGAAAGATGAAAAAAGCACAAAAGAAGAATCCGGCAGGTAGCGCGGGCGAAAGCCTAAAAGATTGACAGTTGGAGCGTTGAACAATGTTCAATCATTATTCCACAATGAAAAGGTCTTCATTGTCGCGTTTCATGCGGTAATGTTCACGCGCATATTTTTCGAGGAGGGCGGGATCGCTTTTCAGCTGTTCCAGTTCCTTGTTGGTCAGCTCGATCTGTTGGAGGTAATAATCCCGGCTCTCTTCCAGTTGACGCAGTTCGCGGCGGTGCTTGAAATGGGTGGTAATGATATCGCGGTCGTCAAAAAACAGCAGCCATACCCCGAATACCACCCCGGTAAGGAGGTACTTGTTTTTCAGCCAGCGTGGTATGTGAAGGAAGCGTTTCATGGTGCAGGTTTCAAGTGGCAGGATACAGGCTACAGTAAAACCCTTACGGCGCCTGTATCCCGTCAACTTGTAACAACCTTATTTTCCAAATTTAATCTTTCCTGACGGATAGATGGCGGTGCTGCCCAGCATTTCTTCTATACGAATCAACTGGTTGTATTTGGCCATGCGGTCGGTGCGGCTGGCAGAGCCGGTCTTGATCTGTCCGCAATTGAGGGCTACAGCCAGGTCGGCAATGGTGGTATCTTCCGTTTCACCGCTGCGGTGGCTCATGATGGTGTTGTAGCCATTTTGCTGGGCGAGGCTCACGGCATTAATGGTTTCGGTTACGGTTCCGATCTGGTTTACTTTCACCAGCAGGGCATTGCCAACCCCTGCGTCAATGCCTTTTTGCAGGCGCTTCACGTTGGTAACAAACAGGTCGTCGCCCACCAGTTGGCACTTGCTGCCAATGGCTTCGGTGAGCATTTTCCAACCTTCCCAGTCGTCTTCGGCCATACCGTCTTCGATGGATACGATGGGGTATTGCTTTACCCAGCCTTCCCAGTATTTCACCAGTTCTTCGCTGGTCATTTCCTTGCCATCGCTTTTATGGAATACATATTTTTTCTTCTTCGCGTCCCACAACTCGCTATTGGCCGCATCCATAGCAATGGCCACCTGGGTGCCTTCTTTGTAACCAGCAGCAGTAATAGCGGTGAGCACGGTTTCAATAGCTTCTTCGTTGCTTTGGATGTTGGGGGCAAAACCACCTTCGTCGCCTACGTTGGTGCTGTAACCTTTTTTCTTCAACACGCTTTTCAAAGCATGGAAGATTTCTACGCCCCAGCGCAATCCTTCGCTGAAAGTAGGAGCGCCTATGGGCATTACCATGAATTCCTGGAAGTCAATTTTATTGTCAGCATGGGCGCCACCATTGAGGATGTTCATCATGGGGATGGGCAGTATGGTGGCATTTACACCGCCGAGGTAACGGAACAGCGGCAGATCGCGTTCGAGGGCGGCTGCCTTTGCTACTGCCATGGAAACAGCGAGGGTAGCATTGGCGCCGAGTTTGCTTTTATTTTCGGTGCCGTCGATATTGATCAGCATGTGGTCAATTTCTGCCTGCTGCGCCACTTCAGTGCCTACAAGTTGATCGGCAATAATGTCGTTTACATTTTCCACCGCTTTCAACACGCCTTTGCCAAGGTACACTTTCTTGTCTCCGTCGCGCAATTCCACGGCTTCATGCGAACCGGTGGAGGCGCCGCTGGGAACGGCTGCACGACCAAGAACACCATTTTCTGTTAATACATCTACTTCTACTGTGGGATTTCCGCGACTGTCTAATATTTGTCTGGCGTGAATGGCTGCGATTAAACTCATGATGGTTGTATAGTTTTAAGTGTTGACAGATTGTTTGGTGCTTACCGCGTTGCAGAAGATCAGGGGTCAACAGGCAAATCATTGCGCTTTGCCGGTCAGGCTTCTGAACACTTCTTCAAGGCTTTGCGCTCCGGAGTGCAAAGAAACAATATTCAGGTTTTGCTGCAAAGCCAGTTCCATAATTTGTCTGCGGGCTTCGCCCACATCCGCGCACGTGAGTTCCCATTCGAAGGTGTTTAGCCTGTTAACGGTTTGCACGGCAGGCAGGCGTTGCAGCCATTCGGCCTCCAGCGGTTCCTTGAAGGTAACTTTCAGCAACTGGTTGTTTTGCGATTGAAGGCGCAGGTTGCTCAGCTTGTCGTTGGCCACCATTACGCCCCTGTTGATGATGATCACACGGTCGCAAATGGCTTCCACTTCCTGCAATATGTGAGAAGAAAAGAGAACGGTTTTGTTTTGTCCCAGTGTTTTGATCACTTCCCTGATTTCAATAATCTGGTTGGGATCGAGGCCGGTGGTGGGTTCATCCAGGATCAGCACTTGGGGATCATGTATCAGTGCGGCAGCCAGTCCCACGCGTTGCTTGTACCCTTTCGAAAGCTGACCAATGCGTTTTTTGCTTTCGAGTGTAAGCCCAACGGTTTTGATGACTGCATCGATTTTGTCTTTCCTGTTTTTTACGCCATGGATATCCGCAATAAAATCGAGGTATTCACGGATGTACATGTCGTAGTACAATGGGTTGGCCTCAGGCAGGTAGCCGATTCTGGCCTTGGCCTCGAGGGGAGAAGTTTTCACATCTATACCGCACACCGTAGCTGATCCTTCATCGGGTTGAAGATAGCCGGTAATGATTTTCATGGTAGTGGATTTGCCGGCGCCATTCGGTCCGAGGAACCCGACAATTTCTCCTTTGTTTACCGTGAATGAAATGTTGTTAACGGCTTTCTGCTCTCCGTAAATTTTTGTCAGGTTTTTGACTTCGATAGACATTGGTGCAAATTAGGGAATTAGCCGATATGCCGGTTGCCTATCAGTATTTCGGGGAGTAAACCAGGTTACTCACTTTAAAATGCAAGGCTCGCTGCTCACGGTGTTGCTGTCAGGTCAACAGGAGCCAGCCTGAAGCGCAGCCGGTTGTGTTTATTAACGGAAGAAATTGAAAAACTGTACTCACACAACAAGACCTTTGAAATATATTTGCTAACCTTCAACAAAAAACAAGTCAGCATGAGCGGACCCGCATACAAGGAACTTGAGTATACCGGAAAACTTTTTGGCGGATTCAAAGCCGATATTCAACGGAAGTGGCCACATTATTTAAGCGACTTTAAAGATGGATTTCATTCGCAGGTAGGGGGCGCTACCTTGTTTTTATATTTTGCTGCGCTGGCCAACGCGATCGCGTTTGGTGCGTTGACGGGTTTAATGACCGGCAACGAGATTGGCATTATTGAAATGCTGGTGGTTACTGCCGTCGGGGGTATACTGTTTGCACTGTTCAGTGGTCAGCCGCTCACCATCCTTGGGGGTACAGGACCGATCACCATTTTTACGGGTCTGTTGTATGTTACCTGTCAGCAGTTGGAAATTTCCTTTCTGGCTACATATGCCTGGGTGGGCATCTGGTCGGGCGTGTTGTTGTTGGTATGTGCGTTTACGGATGCCAGCGCCATGATGAAGTATTTCACGCGGTTTACCGATGAAATTTTTGCCTGCCTGATTTCCGTAATTTTTATAGTGGAAGCGGTAGGTGATATGGTGAAAGCTTTTGGCGCGGAAGGTTTTGGTCTTGCGAGCGCATTTTTTACCGTGTTGCTTACCATGGGTACCTTCCTGGCCATAAGAGCATTTAAATCACTGTATGCCACTCCGTATTTCACCGATGGGATAAGGAATTTCCTGAATGATTTCGGGCCCGCCCTGGGCATACTGCTGATGACGGCTGTTGCCCTTAATTTCCCCGAAGTGACCGTAAGTACTCCCAAAATACCGGAATCCATCAGTTCCACCACATCAGGAAGGCCATGGCTGGTTGACCTGTGGAGTGTACCCACCTGGGTAATCTTTGCTTGCATTGGTCCCGCGATACTGGCTACGATATTGTTGTTCCTGGACCAGAATATCACTACCCGGCTGGTGAATTCGCCGGATTATAAGCTGCGCAAGGGTGGCGGGTTTCATCTTGATCTGGCCATTGTAGGTATCATTGTGCTGGTGGGCAGTTTGTTTGCACTTCCGTGGATTGTTGCTGCTACCGTGCATTCGCTCAACCATGTGAAGAGCCTTGCAATTATGAAACAGGTAGAGCTGCAGGGTGTGCGGAAAGAAATTATGGCAGGCGTGCGTGAAAACCGGTTGTCTGCCCTGCTGATCCATGTGCTGATAGCGGCTTCGATATTCTTCCTTGACTATATCGGTCAAATACCAATGCCGGTGTTGTTCGGTTTGTTCCTGTATATGGGTCTTGCGTCCCTGAATGGCAATCAATTTTTTGAGCGGTTGCTATTATTTGTTACCGATCCCAAAAAATATCCGCAAACGTACTATGTGCAGCATGTGCCGCGTAAATGGATACACAAATTCACCCTTATACAACTCGTTTGTCTTGTTGCCTTATGGGTGTTGAAAGCTTCGAAGCTGGGCATTCTCTTCCCGTTGCTGATTGCCGCCCTCGTGCCCATCCAGTGGTTACTAAACCGGATATTTCCCCCGGCTTACATGGAAGCACTGATTGCGGAAGAAACGGAGGAAGGAGAAGGAAAGCAACCATCCGATTGACGGGTTGTACGTCCGTTAATGTTGATGCAAGGGTTTTTTACCGATCATCAGCGGAACGCTTGTGTTAAACGTGAGTTCCTGCGATTTACTGGGATTCATAAGTCTTTCAAACAGGCTGCGTCCCTGCTCGGTAAACATCATCAGCAAGGAGGGTTTCCACTGGTCAATATATGCCTGCACATTGTTGCTGAAAGACAGCCCCGGATCGGGCACGCTTATGCGAAACTGAATGCCGTCATTATGTAAAGTGGTTAGCGCTTTTTCAATCAGTTTTTCATTGTTCCTGATTTCATCAAACTCTGAAAAGTGCAATACCTGCACGTTGGCTTTCAGTTCGCGTGCAAAGTGAATGACTGTACGGATTTCTTCTTCATAGCAACGCAGGTCGGTAATATACAGGATGTTGCCGATGGGATTGTTTTTGTAGTTTTTGGGCACCACAAACACCGGTACCTCGCTGTGTTGTACAAAAGCCTTTGTGTTCACTGCCAGCAGTTGATTCACCATGCCTCCTCCGGCTGTACTTACCACTACTCCTTCAATGGAAGGATGTTCATTGCAATAGGCCATAATGGTTTCATATGGTACTGCTCCTTCTTTTACCTGGAACGATACGTTCCCGGTCACGGCGCCGCACTGGCTATAAATATCCTTAACGAAAGCCTCCAGCTTTTGGTGGTGGGCGGCCATCTCATCCTGGTAATATTGCTTGTAAAAACTGTCATCAAACTTGCCGGGATGTTTGATGTTCAGCACATGCAGATAGGTAATCGCCACCGGTTGTTGTGCAGCCCATTGTATGGCAAATCTGACGGCTGCACCGGAATGCGGGGTAAAGTTGACAGGAACCAATAATTTCATGGGCGCCTTTTTTACAAATGTAAATCTATTGATCTTTTGTATACTGATCTCTGTCAACTAACTGTATGATCGTTTGCCGTCAATGACCTACGCCATTGAACTGGTAGAGCGGATCAATGGGCGTTCCTGCCTTCATTTCAAACACCGGTTTAATAAGTCCATTTTTCAATCCATATACCCAACCATGCAGGTGGGGCAGGTTATCGTTTTTCCATGCGCGCTGAATAATAGAAGTCTTGGCAAGGTTCATTACCTGTTCCTGTACATTCAGTTCAACCAGCCGGTCGGTGCGAGCTTCTTCGTCTTGTATCTTGTCCAGTTCATGCCTGTGCAGGCGGTACACATCTTTGATATTGCGCAACCACATGTTCAGCACCAGGTTAAAATCATCGGTGGTGCCGGCTGCCTTGATGCCTCCGCAACCATAGTGCCCGCATACAATAACGTGTTTCACCTTCAGGTGATTTACTGCATAATCGAGCACCGAAAGGAGGTTAACATCCGTATTCACTACCAGGTTGGCAATATTGCGGTGTACAAATATTTCGCCCGGATGAGTGCCGGTGATTTCATTGGCCGGCACGCGGCTGTCGCTGCAGCCTATCCATAAAAATTCAGGCTTTTGCAGTGTAGCCAGGCGGTTGAAATAATCAGGATCTTCCGCCACTTTTTCGTGTGCCCATGCTTTGTTTTCCAGCAGCAGTTTTTCGTATGAAGTCATTATAATTCGTTTGTGATAAGATTGTTTTTTAATTCGATGCTATTACCTCCAGCTCATCGGTACGGTGCGTACCGTTGCCATTGCCGTTGCTGCCATTATACGTAAACCCATGCATCTTATAGGCACTTGTTTTCAATTCAACCCGTATGTTCTTGAGCGGTGCGTGCTTCAGGAAGTCGTCTATTACTTCCACCACGTCTTTGTCAATAAAGTCTGCACGGGCCGTATCAATAATTACATAGCTGTCTTCAGGCACCTGTTCCAGCTTAGTCTTAATAATGGGTTTGTTCAGAAAGGATACGTCTTTGCGCAGGCGGAACAGGTACTTGTTGTGGTCGTTAACCACAAACACGGCCGATTTAAAGTTGCTGCGCATTACAAAGAACAAGCCTACTATACAGCCGATCAGAATGCCTATCAGCAGGTCGGTAAGCAGGATAGCCACCACCGTTACTACAAAAGGAATAAACTGGTCAAGTCCTTTTTTATAATACTGCCTGAATATGGCAGGCTTCGCCAGTTTAAAACCTGTATAGATCAGCACAGCTGCCAGTGCCGACAGCGGGATCAGGTTTAATATCTGCGGCACCAGGGCAACAGATGATAACAAAAATACGCCATGCAAGATAGCAGACATTTTTGTTTTGGCGCCTGCATACACGTTGGCGCTGGTGCGCACAATTACCGATGTAATCGGCAAACCACCAATCATGCCCGAAACAATATTACCCACGCCCTGCGCCTTCAATTCTCGGTTGGTAGGCGTAACACGCTGATAGGGGTCCAATTCATCTGCGGCTTCAATATTAAGCAATGTTTCCAGGCTGGCCACCAGTGCAATAGTGATGGCGGTAGTCCATACAGCGATATTGGTCAGTTGGCTGAAATCGGGGGAAGTGAAAAATGAAAGAAATTCACCGGCCGATTCCGCCACGGGAATCTGTACCAGGTGTGCACCGCTCAATGCCAGGTCAGGACGATTGATCTTTAAAATTTCATTGATCAAAGTGCATACCAGCACCACTACCAGCGGAGCAGGGATTAGTTTGAAAGCTTTGGCTTTTTTGGCCAGGTATTTTTCCCAGCTCCATTGAATGAGCAATGCCAGCAAACCAATGCCTGCTGCTACCGGCAGTATGTTGGTGAAGGCATGATAAAGCTCGGCTACCGTGCTTTCTCCTTCCTTCCTTTTAAAAGAGCCACCACTTACAAATTCTGCTTCATCACCCACAAGGTGCGGAATTTGTTTCAATATCAGTATCAAACCTATGGCAGCAAGCATCCCTTTGATGACGCTTCCGGGAATATAATCGCCCAATATGCCTGCCCTGATGCAGCCTAATATTACCTGCAAAACCCCGCCAATCACCACGGCCAGCAAAAAGGCGTCAAAGGCCTGCAGCCGTTCGATGGCTACTACTACAATGGCGGTAAGACCTGCTGCCGGACCACTTACACTTAATTGTGAGCCGCTTAATGCACCTATTACAATGCCGCCTACTATACCTGCTATAATACCCGAAAATAAAGGCGCATTGGATCCCAATGCAATACCCAGACACAGCGGCAGCGCTACCAGGAATACAACAATAGAAGAAGGAATATCCGAGCCCAGAGCACTCAGAAACGAGTTTTTTCTCTTCGACATACGAATCATTTTACGTCATGCGAAGCACATGACAGGTTACCCAAAATGTTGCGGAACAATTCAATTTCTCTATGGCAGCAATACAACTATTCCTTTTGCTTCGCAGCGAGGCAAAACAGTAAGAAAGAGGAAGAATCTGATAGGAGAGTTATGCTTCGGGAGGAGGAGAGATAAGTTCGAAGTGAACAAAGCAAAGTTTATCTGCTTCATGAATCATGTGCTCAAAGAGGGCATTGGCCAGGAATGGATTTACCGGGCTTTCATGATCATGTACATATTCTTCATTGATATTGACTGGTCCGTTGGGAGATTTTTCATCAGGACCAGCAGGTGAACCGGGAAAAGTAGCTGTTGATTCAGCTTCGCATATATGATCTTCGGGATCCGATGGTGCGTAAATAAAATAATTAATGCCCGTCAGCAACAGCAACAACAGCACCATGGCCACCGAGGTAGCCTTTTCCCATAAGCGCCGTAGCATTGATATTTTATTCACGGGTTTACGCATCGTTTAAAAAAGAGTTACAAATATAACCGTCTGCTGCAAGCATTCAAAGCGTTCACAATGTTTTAACACACTACTAAAATACTAATAATTCAATGATTAAAACGTGAAAAGCGGCACAAAGCATATGCCAGCGCCATATTAAAATTAAATGAAAGCCAATATGACGGTACAACAAGCGGGGAAGCGGAAAGGTTCAGCAGACGGAAAACTGGTGCAGTTCCAGTCTGCCGGTTTCGCTATTGATCAATGTTGACTATCTGTAAGCGCTGCCGAATTTTCCGGCAAATGATCATATTCACCTTTCCATGCATAATAGCCGAAGATGGAAATACCCAGTGCAATGGGAATAAAAATCACCACAAATACGCCCCATTGAATTTTTGTATCTATTACCGGGCTCCTGGTTATTTCGGATATTGCCGTCTTGATAAGGAAGTAGATAGCCAGCGGGCCCAGCAGCATCCACACAATACCAAGCCATTTTTTCAACGTATTCATATCAATTATTTTATTCATGGGTCATTGAAATATTATTACAGTTTCCGCCACAACACCCGGGATGGAGGTTTTTACGGAATTAATCATTCACATCCGGATCAATACGATTGCTGATATACACCGCACCAATCACCGTACATACACCGGCAACAATGAT
>CALCIN010000016.1 GCA_937961055.1 uncultured Chitinophagaceae bacterium
GGCACATACCGGCCGGGATGACCACTGTAATCACAACCCCTGTAATGACTGCCCCACGCGATGCTGCCCGCCCGGTACTTGCCGTGCAGCTTTGCCCGTCTGATCTTGTTTTTCATGGCTAAAAAAGTTTGTGGTTATTTTCACAACCGCAAACGAAAAAATAAGTTTCTAAAAAAGCAACTAAATAGTTTTGATTATTTCCACATATTGTCTAAAGTGGTTCCTTTTGCTACTTTTGCCTTATGAGTTTAGCAGACAATGTAAAGGCGATTCGCCTGGAGAAGGGGCTTAAACAAATTGAAGTGGCCACCCATATCGGCGTGGACAAATCCGCCTACAGCAAAATTGAAAAAGGGGGCAGGGCCCTCACCGTGGAAGAACTGCAGAAGCTGGCCGGCCTCTTTAACATGACCACCGACCAGATTTTAAACTACGATGGTAAAATGCCCCGCGAAGTGGTGATTGAAGATAAAACGGTGAGCGAACAGATGCGGCTCATACAACAGCTCGATGAAGAAGACCGGCAGACCATTTTTAAACTCATCGATAAATTGCTTACCAATAAAAAGTTCAAAGACTTCTTCCAGAAAAATATTGCCGCCATGTAAAAAGCCGCTGGCAACGCCAGCGGCTTTAATGCGCTAAGAATAAACTTTAAAACTCTGAGCTGCAAATAAAATTACAGTCCTGTTTTAAATCTAAGTCCTCAAGACAATTTTCATCAATATTCAAATAGTAGGTTCGTTTAGACCAGGATAGCAGTGTAAAATATTTAAAAATTCTTTCCCAATATCGGGAGTCCAATTCAAAGATCAATTGACCGGCGTGGTTAAACACGCCCAGTAAATTTGAGTTTTCCTTTGAAGAAAAAAGAATGTATTGGTTCTGACCTACACTTTCCAAAAAATTTAGATGCAGCAATTCCAACGAGATTTCCCTATGGGGATCTGTCAATTCTAATATTGCTTCAGAAAGGTTTCTAAAATCATCTTCAGTGCCTAACAAACACAAATTTGGACCTGCAAAACTAAAAACCGTTTCATTCGTAAAATCTACTTTCATAAGTTATGCCGTAAATTGCTCTGGGTGATCCTTCATTAGTTGTTTAATCTTCTTATCATATTTCTGCTTTTCTATCTCGTAGTTCTTCATGTCTTTCTCATATTGTTTTAACTTTTGTTGATACTCTAATTGTTTAGCACGCCAGTTCATCATTCGAATTAAGCCTTCCAGCGATAATGGGCTTACGGAGGGGAAAAAGTCTTTGCCAAGAATTTTTCCTTCAGGAATCTTAACACCATCAGGAGTATAATTTTCCCATGGAGTATTGGGATTTCCACCCTTTTTAACATCCCAATGCCACTTGGGATGATATTTATCCGGCAAATGTGGCCTTATAATATCTCCTTGTTCATTCTGCAATCTCTTGTGCCCGAGTTCAGTTGCTTTTTCTGCACTTTTTGTACCCGCCGGAGGATCTACTTCTTTCCATTCGCCTGTAAATGGTGGCTCTGGCCATGTTTGGGTATCCGTCATGTCTATGCCTTCACCAACAGCATCCCAGTCAATTTCACCGGTAGAAGTTCGAGGAAGATTTTGCGTGCCAACCGTTGGTTTCATTGCCGTTCCCGGAGGAGTGGGCATATACGGTCCCGGAGGAATCATTGGAGACTGCGGGGTTGAAAAACCTGTAGGGATTGCCGGTGGTATAGGAGGTACAGGCTGAACAGGAACCGGAGGAAGTTTTGGAAGGGTTAAAACTGGTTCCGGTATCATCCATCTTGGTAGCCTTAAAATTGATTCAGCACCGTCCAAATCGGTTGCCCATATTGGAGTATTGCCCGCATATTGGTAAGGCGTCCAATATGCAAATTGTGTTTGTAATGGATCCACACTCAAGAACCGTCCTATCCTCGGATCATACACCCGCATCCCGTAATCCACCTGATTCTGCCACCCCTTCGCCTCACTATCATGCTCCTTCCCGTTAAACCCAAACCTATATCACTCTGCACCGGTTTTTTAATCGGCGATGTTTAACCGCTTAATCCGGTTTTTCTGATCGTGTTCAAAGAGCTTGTATATTTTCCAAGATAAAGTTTTTTTCTTTCAGCTGATTTTTCATTTGAAAGAAAAAAATCCGGGAGCGACCCCGGATTTTACAGGGCTATTGCCCCTGATCATTTACATGCAGACTGAACTTGGTAATAACCTCCTGGATGCTGCTGCCGGCCGCTATAATGCGGCCTACATATTCTTCCTGGAAGGCCGCTTCCAACTCTGGCGGCACCTTCATGATCTTTAATGCTTCGTTGCCTACCATGGCGCAATGACTTTCTGTAACGAGGTAAACTTTCATAACCTGAACTTTTGGTGATTAAAAAATAAACTGCAGCAAAAACTGCTTAGCGACCAGCATTTGCGGCGTACGCGCAAAGCCAAAAGGAAACGGAATAAATGCGCGGATTCCTGTCGCTGACTTTCTTGATGCAGCTGGTGCGGGATATGTCGCTGAGAACATATTCTATCGCTTTATGCCGTAGTCTTTTGGCGGGTCTTGTGCGTGGGCACGCCGCAATATCTTTGCGAGGCAGTTTTTATGCTGTCGGATATTGCCCTTTATATTACTGCCTTCAGTAACCGCTTATATTTTCATTTACGTTGCTGATCGGAGTTCCTGCTGATGGTGGCTATAATCTGCTGTTGACCGGAGTTACCGGCGCCACCGCCGCGCCATGCCCCTGCCGCTGGCTACGCCGGGAGTGGCGCCGCCTGCGTGGGCTTTGTGAGCAAGGGCGCCACGCAGGCGGAGCAAAGGCCGCTGGCGCCTTATTATTGCCCGTAGCGGAGCGGAGGGCAAAATGATTGGCTAAGGGCGGCGGGGGCACAGCAGGTGGCGCACCGAGCGGAGGAGCGGCGGTGGCGGTGGCCCGGCCGGGTGGTCGCATGTTATCAGCATGGTTCATATCCGGGCCACGGCCACTCGAGCCGCGGAGTGCAGGGCTGCGAAGGGAGGGCAAAAACCATGACAGGTACAGTAGGGCAGGCCCTTCCCGCGGCGTGGCCTTGCGGGACAGGTTGTGCGTTGGCTACCTGGCGTGGGTTTTTGTGGCGTGGGTGCAGCCACTGCACGCCACTATACCTGCAGATGATAAGGATTACTAAAGATGATAAGGAGTATTGGTGAAGCCGATCGAAGCCCTGTCGCCCGGTTAGAAGCCGGGCTTTGTGCGAGAGACTATTTTACCAGGGTGAGGTTGTCTATTTCTGTAAAGTGGTTATCGGTTGTAAACAAGGGTAAGTTATATTGCCGGGCCATCGCGGCTATCCAGATATCGTTTTCCGGCAGCGGTTTTCCTTTTTTGATCAATACAGCCTTGATCTGTCCATAGGTATCTGCTGTTTCTTCATCGGGCAATAATACTTTACAATTGACCAAAAAGGATTGTATCTGGGTGATGTGTTTGGGGGAGTTGGATGATTTATAAGCGCCATAGTAAAGTTCGCCGATAACGGTTACCGGCACATAAATTTCCGCTATGGCATCTAATCGTTCTGCTACCGTATTGTTTTTCTTAAAAGCATGGATCACCACGCTGGTATCCAGCAGGCATTTATTTCCAGTCATCGGGGTGTATTTGTTCACAGCCTTCTTCAATGATTTTTTCCAGTTCATTGGCTTCTTCGTCGCTCATTGCACCGGCAAAATCCTTAAAGCTTCTGCGACTCACAGCCCGCATTTTATTCTTCGTGATCACCGTTTCCATCTCCGCCAATACTGCCGGATCTTCAATCTTAAGTATTTCCTCGATCAGGTGTAATTTTTTTGCTTCTCCCATTGCTGATTGATTTGACCTGTAAATTAATCATTTTAATACTTTTTATCTTAATTTGATACGTTATAGCTTTATTTGATACTACTCTCATTATTGCATAGGATGATGCCTCTGCACCGCGTCCCGTAACGTCTCAATCTCATTCTGTTTATACCGCTCCGTAGAAGATGGATATTTGTGCCCCGCAAAGGCCTGCAC
>CALCIN010000017.1 GCA_937961055.1 uncultured Chitinophagaceae bacterium
GTTAGTAGTAGTATTCCGGGGTTTTTCGCCGGCATCATAGTCTATAGCCAGACCTTTGGGCAATTTGTAGTCTTTTGTAGAAAAAATAAAACTGACCTTATCGGGCAAACCGCGGTTCGCATATTTACCATAGCTCATTTCCATTTCATAGGTGCCATTTTCCCTTGTGGTAATTACGGCTTTGCGGATAAGGTACTCTTTTTCATCGATGTACAAGGTAGAAACCACCACATCGCTCTGTTCATCCAACGGCAATAGTTTTACAACCGCCACTGCTGTACCATTTACTGCAGCCTTACCCGCCCCCACTGCCGTGTAGCGATTGCCGGCAAATAGTGTGGTGAGGTTGATGTTCACGCCCCCCTTCGGCATAATGGAAATACCATCCTGCTTCCTGATCTTAAACCGGTCCGGCTGTTTAAAATATACGGTGATCCGGGCGTCGGGCACTTTCATAAAAGACACATCAGTCTTCATGATCCCTTCCGCTGTATAATCGCTAACGCCGGCCAGTTTGGCCCGCACTTTTGCCAATAAGGAATCGGCATCCTGGCCAAAGGCATGAACTGTCAAAAACGTCATTGATACTACCAACACAAACTGAAAGGACCTGAATATTTTCATACAATTATTATTCAAACAACGGCAAATAAGTTAAAGCAAGCCATCCGTATGAAGAAAAAAGTGCGGGCAATGTATTGTTAAATAAACAAAGTTTGCACCTGGTAATGTGTGTGCCATCCCTTTTCCCGTACTCTCCATAGGGCATCCGTATGCAACCATTGCCATGGCGGCCCGTCATATATTGCAACTTTGCCCAAAAATCCGTTCAGGATGCAATTTGTATGAGCTGAACAGGAAACCACCCTGAACCATTATTTTTGAAACCTGATTGTGATTTTTTGGCCTTTATTTTTTTACCGATAATAAAAACTTGCCAGTGAAAGGAATTGTTATTGCAGCGGGGCTATTCTTTACCTTCCAGTGCACCCGCGCCCAGGCCCCCGACACCACGCAATTTAAGCCCTATGTACAAACCATCCCGGGATCCAATGTAAGTTTCAATATGGTGCCTGTCCCTGCAGGAAAGTTTACCATGGGTAGCCCCGAAGGAGAAGCCAAACGCCGTCCCGATGAAGGGCCGCAAAAAGAAGTTACTGTTTCGGCCTTCTGGATGGGCGCCCGCGAAGTGACTTACGATGAATTTCTCCTGTTCTTTAACGACGAAAACACTTCCCGCGATTCCGAAGTAGATGCCGTTACCCGCCCTACCCCACAGTATATCGACCTTAGCTGGGGCATGGGTAAACAGGGGGGATTTCCGGTAAATAGTATGTCGCAGCGCACTGCGTTAATGTATTGCCGTTGGTTATATGAAAAGACAGGCGTTTTTTACCGTTTGCCTACTGAAGCCGAGTGGGAATATGCTTGCCGTGCAGGCAGTAATACGGCTTACTATTTCGGTAATGATCCCAAACAGCTGAAAGACTATGCCTGGTTCAACGGTAACAGCAAAAACAAATACCAGAAAACCGGTCAGAAAAAACCCAATGCCTGGGGATTGTATGATATGCTGGGCAACGTAAGTGAATGGACGCTGGACCAGTACAAGGCAGATTATTACACCGTTATTGGTGACAAGCCGGCCAATCCGCTTATAGAACCGGCAACAACCTATCCGCGTTCTGTACGCGGTGGTGGTTATACCGATGATCCGGCCGACTGCCGTTGTGCGGCCCGCGGCAAATCGGACCCTTCCTGGAACAAACGTGACCCGCAGATACCGAAAAGCAAATGGTGGCTCACCGATGGTATGTCTGTAGGATTCCGCATTGTTCGTCCGCTGCAACAGCCATCCCGAGAAGAGGCGGAAGCCTTTTACGAAAAATACCTTGGCAATTAAGGTCAGTTTGACAATTATTTTTAAATTACTGTTCCTACTCACCACTCACAATTAAAACCGACACTCATGAGTACCGATCAATCGAAGCCGCTCCATACTACACGGCGGCAATTTGTGAAGCAAAGTACCCTGCTGGCAGGCGGTGTGCTGGCCGCGCCCATGCTTTCCCGTGCAAACTTTTTTTCAGGAGCCGACGATACCATTAAAGTAGCGTTGATTGGTTGCGGCGGTCGCGGTACCGGTGCAGCCCTGCAGGCCCTGTCTACCAAACAAAACGTAAAGCTGGTGGCCATGGCCGATGCGTTCCGCGATCGCATCGACCGCAGTTACAAAACACTGACGAGCGATGATCACGGCAGCAAGATCAAAGAACGTATAGACGTTCCGGAAGAGAGGAAGTTTACTGGTTTTGATGCCTACCTCAAAGCTATTCCGCTGGCCGATGTGGTGATCCTTGCCACCCCGCCCGGTTTCCGCCCGATTCATTTTGAAGAAGCCGTTCGCTTAAACAAACACGTGTTCATGGAAAAACCGGTGGCTACCGATCCTGCCGGTGTAAAGAAAGTGCTCGATGCCGCCGAACAGGCCAAACAAAAAAAGCTGAACGTGGTGGTAGGGCTACAACGTCATTACCAGAATTCCTACCGCGAACTCTATAAACGTAAAGACCTTATTGGTGATATCGTGAGCGCCCAGGCCTGGTGGAACAACGACGGCGTTTGGGTAAACAAACGCAAGGAAGGTCAAACTGAAATGGAATACCAGATGCGCAACTGGTATTACTTTGTATGGCTCTGTGGCGACCACATTTGCGAGCAGCACATTCACAATATTGATGTGATCAACTGGTTCAAAGGTGGTTACCCGGTAAAGGCCCAGGGTATGGGTGGCCGTCAGGTACGCAACGGTAAAGACCACGGTGAAATCTTCGACCATCACTATGTAGAATTCCACTACGCCGATGGTTCTGTGCTGAACAGCCAATGCCGCCATATTCCCGGCACCATGAGTAAGGTAGATGAATTACTGGTGGGCACCAAAGGAAAAATTTTTGCCGGCGCCGCCAATATTGTAGATCACAAAGGGAAGGTTCTATACCAGTTCGACCGCAAAACCGAAAACAATCCCTACCAAACCGAACACGACGAACTTTTTGAGGCCATTGCCAAAGGCGAATACAAATTTGCCGATGCGGAAAACGGCGCCAAGAGTACTATGACGAGCATACTGGGCCGCATGGCCACCTACAGCGGACAGATAGTGGAATGGGACAAAGCACTAAACAGCGGCATCAGCCTGCAGCCCGAGAAATATGACTTCAATGCGCCTCCGCCGGTGTTGCCGGATGCGAACGGGAATTATCCGATTCCGGTGCCGGGGAAGACGAGGTATAGTTTTTGATTCGTATTAATGCGTGCGTGATTGAATAGTTGAAGCATATTAGGTTTATTATAAGGAACGAAGAAAATGAATATATGGCGTTCATTTTTTTCGTTCCTTTTTTTGCCTGTAGACTGGATTGCAGCGGATGAGTCAAAGGAGTTATTATTGTATAGCAACACCCTTTTGCCTGACCGTGCAGACAGCCTAATATTGTGTGATGTAAAAAATTCCATAGGGGTTATCGCAAAATGCGATAACCTCTATCTTTGTCGCCATCAATCCAACACTATGGCAAAAAAATCACAGGCGCTGCCGGTTGCCGATGAAACCGTACTCAGCAAAATTCTCCTGGTAAGGGGCAAAAAAGTAATGATCGACCGCGATCTGGCGGAACTGTATGGCGTAACCACCATGCGGTTGAATGAACAGGTGAAGCGCAATAAAAAGCGTTTCCCGGAAGATTTCATGTTCCAGGTTACCAAAGAAGAAAAGCAGCAGTTAATTGACAGGTATCCGCACCTCGCCAAGCTGAAATTTTCGCCTACCCTCCCCTACGTCTTCACAGAACACGGCGCCGTGATGCTCGCCAGCGTGCTGAACAGTGAAAGGGCTATTGCAGTGAATATCCAGATCGTGCGTGTGTTCAGTGGCATGCGGGAAGTGCTGCTCACCCATAAAGACATCCTGGTAAAACTGGAACAGGTGGAAAAGAAACTGTTGCGACAGGACATGAAAATGAACAAATACGAAGAAGATATCCAGCTCATTTTTGAAACCCTGAAGGAACTGCTGAATCCGCCGGCAGAACCACGCCAAAGGATTGGCTTCAGGAGAAGTACGGAAGAAGATTGAGGTTATCGCAAATTGCGATAACCTTTCTCTTACAAATTCCATCCACCGCCCAACGCCCGGTACAACCGCACCATCGCCACAAACACATCCTGCCTTTGCCTGATCAGTTCAAGCTCGGCTTCCAACACGCTTTTCTGCGCAGTAATCACTTCAAGATAACTGGCATACCCGGAAAGGTATAATTCACGGGCAGTAGTAACTGCAGCCTGCAAATGCCGCACTTCCTGCTCCTTCATCCGGTACGCCTGGCGGTATTGCTGTACCGCACTCATCTGCGTCACCACTTCACTATAGGCATCCAGCAATTTCTGCTGGTAATTGTATATAGCTTCCTTATTGGCCGCATTGGCAATAATGTATTGCGCCCGCAAACTTTTTTGCCGGAAGATGGGCGCCGTTAACTGACCAATGATACCGAATACGCCGGAACCGGATTTCATCAACAATCCGGGCGTAAATGCGTCCAGTCCAACATACGGATTGATGGTAAGGGAAGGCAGAAATGCTTTACGCGCTGCCAGTACATTTTCCTTTGCGGCCAGCAATTCCAGCTCTGCCTGTTTGATGTCAGGCCGGCGACTCAGCAAGGCAGCAGGCAATCCTGTTTCAATATACTGCAGCGTACGTAGGTGCGGCAGACTGGTATCGCGGGAAATTGCCTGCGGATAATTACCGGCAAGGGCATTCAAACGATTGGCCGCAGCAGTACGCTCCTGCAACAGGCGGTGCTCAATGGCCATGGTGTTCATCAGCTGGGCCGTGAATTGCTGTACCGCCAGTTCGGAAGCACGTCCACCAGCCTTTTGCGCCTTTACAATTTCCAGCGCCTCCTCCTGCAAACCGATATTCTTTTGCACGATGCGCAATTCCATATCCAGCGCCAGCAGATTGTAATATTCTTCAGCAATGCGCGCTACCAGGTTGGTAACAATGAATTGTTGCGCCTGCCGGTTGGCCAGCAATTCAGCGGCTGCTGCTTTCTGCTGATGCCGCAACTTACCCCACAGGTCTATTTCCCAACTGCTCCTGAACTGCGCATACACATTAGTGGTAGGGCTCAATGGGATTTTCTGATCTTCCTTGATATTGGGAGATAGATTGGTATCAAAATTTCCTACGCCATTCATGGTATAGTCGCCATACCGCTCAGCCCCTCCGCCAATGCTCAGGTCGAGCGAGGGCCATAAGGCGCCTCTTCTGGCCGCCAGTTGCGCTTCTGCCATGACCACCCGCTGCAGGGCAATGGCCAGGTCGGTATTCTGGCGCAGGGCAGTATCTATCAACTGCAACAAATAAGGATCGGGAAAAAAATTGCGAAACTGCAGGTTGATAGTGTCCGGTAAAACAGATTGATCATTGTATTCCCTGGGTAAAGGCTTCACTTCAGGCATCGGTTGCGGCTGCATCACCTTGCAGCCTGTCAACAACATCGCCACCAGCAAAACCGGTAAAAATGTCTTTATATAAGCGCTTTTGATTAGCATATGCTGCAGTACTACTTTTTTAATAGTATGATAAAATCTATTCATCCATTCCGTTCGCTGCCACTTGCTCCAATACCCCGTTTTCTTCCTTCACTTTTTTCTTTACACGGGAAAAAAGCACAAACAATCCCGGTACCAGGAATATTCCAAACAAAGTTCCCGTAAGCATACCACCGGCAGCCGCTGTTCCGATAGAACGGTTGCCCATGGCGCCGGCGCCCTGCGCAATACACAGCGGAATCAAACCGGCAATAAAAGCAAAGGAAGTCATGAGAATAGGACGCAGGCGCGATATTGCCCCTTCCCTGGCTGCTGCCCATACCGATAACCCTTCGCGCTGCCTTTGCGCCGCAAATTCTACAATGAGTATGGCATTCTTACCCAACAAACCAATCAGCATGATCAGCGCCACTTGTGCATAGATGTTATTTTCCAGACCGGTCAGCAGCAATAGTCCAAACGCACCGGCAATACCGGTGGGCAGACTGATGATCACCGCCAGCGGCAACAGGAAACTTTCATATTGCGCCGCCAGCAACAAATACACAAATACCAGGCAGACCAAAAAGATATATACGGCCTGGTTGCCGGAAATGATCTGTTCGCGTGTCATACCACTCCATTCAATACTGTATCCCCTCGGCAGCACACTGTCTGCCACCTGGCGAATGGCTTCAATGGCTTGTCCGCTGGTATAACCCGGCGCTGCGTCGCCATTGATCATCGCCGCCGTATACATGTTGTAGCGTGTGATCTGCTCCGGGCCAAACACTTTTTCCATGCGAATGAAGTTGGAATAAGGCACCATCTCGCCCTTATTGTTCTTTACATACAGCTTCAATACATCTTCAGGATTGGCACGATAGTCAGGTAATGCCTGCAACATCACTTTATACATCTGTCCAAAACGAATGAAGTTGGTGGCGTAATAACCGCCCAGCAATGTTTGTAGCGTGGTCATGGCATTTTCGATGGTCACGCCCTGGCGCGCCGCCATTTCCTGGTCTATATGAAGAATGTATTGCGGAAAGTTGGGATCAAAGCTGCTGTACGCGCCCTGTATCGCTGGATGATTGTTCAAGGCCGCCAGGAACGCTTCTGATACTTCCGCCGTTTGTTGCATATCGTCATTGCGGTTCCTGTTCAGCAACCGCATTTCAAAACCACCGGCATTACCAAATCCCGGCACCGTTGGCGGTGAAAAGAAATCGATGGTGGCATCGGAAATATGTCTTGTTTTTTCTTTGAATTGCGCGATGAGCTCCGGCACCGATTCACTTCTTTCTTCCCAGCTTTTCAGGTTGATCATCGCCATACCGTAAGAAGCGCCGGAAATATCGCTCAGCAAGCTATAACCTGCCAACGTACTGATGTTGTCGATGCTTTTTTCATAGGCAATGGCGCGTTGCACTTCATCCAGCACCTGTTCGGTACGTTCTACCGTTGAACCGGGCGGCGTGGTAACATTCACATAAATCATACTCTGGTCTTCTGCCGGAATAAAGCCGGTAGGTAATAATTGTGCAGTGCCCCAGCTGGCAAAGCAAAAGAAACCAAGCATGATCAGCGTAACCACCTTCCGGCCTGCCATCCACTGCACCATCTTACCATATTTAGTTTCAGTGCGGTCGTAGATTTTGTTGAAGCCTGCATAGAACCGTTGCAGCCAGTTCTTTTTTCGTTTGTGTTCCGGCGTATGTTTCAGCAGCAGGGCGCATAAAGCAGGTGTAAGTGTCAGCGCATTGATACCGGATATCACAATTGAGATAGCGAGCGTCAGTGAGAACTGCCGGTAAAACACACCCACCGGTCCCGACAGAAAAGCAACTGGTATAAACACCGCCGACATCACCAGCGTAATGGCAATAATGGCCCCGGTAATTTCTTTCATGGCAGCTATGGTTGCTTCCATGGCCGGCATGTGATATTTGCTCATCTTTACATGCACGGCTTCTACCACCACAATGGCATTGTCTACTACAATACCAATAGCCAGTACCAGCGCAAACAAGGTGAGCATATTGATAGAAAATCCCAACGCTTGCATCAGGGCCAGTGTTCCGATCAACGCCACTGGCACAGCCAACGCAGGGATAAGGGTAGAGCGGAAATCCTGCAAAAAGATAAACACCACAATGAACACCAGTAAGAAGGCTTCCACCAGCGTGCGCAGCACCTCGTTGATACTGGCATCCAGAAACCGCGAAACATCATACGCATAGTTATATTCCATGCCGGGCGGAAACACCGTCTCCTCCAGTTCCTTCATTTTAGCCTTGATGTTTTGAATCACTTCCCGCGCATTGGAACCGGGACGTTGTTTGATCATAATGGAAGCAGAAGGACGTCCATCGGTTTTTGATACCATGTCGTAGCTTACCGTGCCAAACTCAACGTCGGCCACATCTTTCAGGCGAAGAATTTTGCCGTCCTGGTCGGCACGCAACACTACATTGCGGTATTGTTCGGGCGTATTAAATTTACCGGTGTATTTCAACACATATTGCTTGGCCTGTTTGTCCTTACCCGAGTTTTCACCGGTAACACCGGGCGCTGCTTCAATGTTTTGCTGACGCAGCGCTGCTATGATCTCTTCTGTGGAAATATTATAGGCAAGCAGTTTATCAGGCTTTAGCCAAACACGCATGGAATAGTCGCGCGCGCCCATGATGTCAACAAATCCCACGCCTTCAATGCGCTTCAGTTCATGCAGTATATTGATGTCGGTAAAGTTGTAGATGAATTCTTCATCCATGGTGCTGTCCTTACTCATGATGTTCAGGTACAGCAGCATGCTGTTCACTTCCTTTTCTGTGGTAACACCTGCGCGGATCACTTCTTCCGGCAATTCATCCAGTATAGTGGTAACACGGTTCTGCACATTTACCGCCGCCTGGTCGGGGTCAGTGCCTACTTCAAAAAAAACCTGGATGAGCGTAACGCCGTTGTTACTGCTCACGGAGTTCATATAGGTCATGCCGGGCACACCATTAATGGCGCGCTCCAACGGCGTGGCAACAGCTTTGGTACATACTTCTGCGTTGGCGCCATTGTAGTTGGCAGTGACCACTACGGAGGGTGGCACAATATCGGGGAATTGTGTTACAGGAAGAGAGAATAGCGCCAGTATGCCCAGCAGGGTAATCAACAATGAAATTACCAGCGACAAAATCGGTCGCCTTATAAACGTTTCAACCATAGTGTGGGGGTTTGAAATGGGGGCAGGCAGCCATTAGCAAAAACCAACTGCCGTTTCACTGCTCACCAGATGAGTCTGCCTGTAATGCCAGCAGACTGTCCAAAGAAATAAAATTGGGAATCACTTTGCTGCCATCACGAATGCTTTGCACGCCTTCGTAAATGATTTTGTCTTTATCGTCCAGCCCGGATTTCACCAGTATAAAATCCTCTACATGTGTGTCCGGCACAAAACTTTTCATGCGCACGGTATTGTCTTTGTCGAGGGCAAATACGTAGTTCCTGTCCTGGATTTCAAACACCGCTTTTTGTGGTATCAGCATGGCATTGGAGACTTTTGAGGTGAGAATGATTTTGCCGCTGGCGCCGTGTTTCAGCAGTCGCGAAGGATTGGGAAAACTCGCGCGGAAGGCGATGTTGCCGGTGCCTGGTTCAAACTCTCCTTCCACCGTTTCAATTTTGCCCGTGTAAGGATATACAGTACCATCAGCCAGCATCAGGTTCACCGTTTGCCCTGGTTTGCCGGGGCCTTTATCGTTCTTCACATAATTGAGATATTCATTTTCCGACACATTGAAATACACATGCATCTGGTGAATATCCGACACGGTAGTGAGCAAGGTGCCTTCTGTAATCAGACTACCGAGCTTATGATGAATGCGGTCAATAATACCATCGAAGGGTGCGCATATCAATGTATAGCCCAGTCGTATGCGCGCATTTTCTTCCCGGGCCAGTGCTTCCTGCACGCGAGCCTCAGCAGCGGCCAGGCGGGCTTTGGCTAGTTCCAGTTCGGAAGGCGACACTACTTTTTTTTCCACCAGTCCCTCTACACGCGCTAGTTCCACCTCTGCTTCTTTTACTGCGGCCCTGGCGCTGCTGAGAAACGCAGCGGCTTCCGATAACTGTACTTTGAATTCGGCATCATTCAACTGGAAAAGCGGCTGGCCCTTTTTCACCATTTGTCCTTCATCGACCAGGATTTTTTCGAGAAACCCCGACACCTTGGCGCGCAATTCTACATTCTGATAAGCATTGATAGTGGCAACATATGATTTCTGCAGCGTAGTGTCTTTATATGCCAGCTGCAATACGGGCAACTCAATTTCCTTCGGTGCTGTATTGGCGCTTCCCTTGGCGGTGCATCCTGCGGCATACAATAGGCATGTAAAACCTATACCGTATACAAGTTTCATAAGCTCAACAAATGTTTATGGATAAACGGTACCCTACAAACGCAATACTGTTGTAACTGAATACCGACACACTTCGTTTGGCAAATCAGTAAATGAAAAATTCAATAAGAACGTTGCATGATGTGTAATAAAACACATCGGTTTCTCAAAAAAGTGTAAGCCGGAAAAGAAAGATGTAATAGAAAGGAAGAATTAAAGTATTGTTGTCGACGTATAATGGCTCCTTGATGACACAGTGGGGAAAACTGCCAGACCTGTCGCTGTGCGCAATGTTCGCCGCAGTAAAGAAGAATACGCCGCGGCTGCGCGAATGGAATGCCTGTTCTTCGCGCTGATTTGTTTTTTCGGAGTAGTGTATCTCCTGCTCGATTGTCCACCCGGTTTCCTGCTCAATTTCCGCTACAGCACCAGCGAAGTAGTGCGCCACAATAGGAGAACGGTCAGCCGCGTGCAACCCACCGGCCAAAAGCATGCACACTAACACTTGTATGACGCTACGGACCATTACTACCGTTTCATTGAAAAAAATGCGCGTGCAAAATTATTTAAAATTATATACCTACTCCTTAAAATAGTATTAAAAACAGCGCGGGGAAAATGAAAAAAAGCAATTGTGAATGCGCTTTTTTTTATAAATTATTCAGCCTGTAATTTTTTGCCGGCTTTTTCTTTTTTGGAAATTGTTTCAGACGTATTGCGATTCGCCTACGACAACACATCTTTCTTCCGGAAAATGAAGATAGCCACCAACACAAATAATAATATATGCAACAATAAAATTCCTGCTGACTGTACAATGGCAGACATATTGTACACACTACCAGCCACGGAGCTTTGCCCTTCAACCGATGCTACATTAAAGAATCCCTTCCACCCCAGCATGTGCGATGTAAACAGGTAAGGCTTGAGGGAAAGAAAAAGCGGCAGGTCTATCGTAGTCAAAATAGTAAACAGGATCACAATACTCATGGTGGCAACGATAGGCCCAATGCTGTTTTCGGCAAAGAGCGACAACAGGAATGATAGCGCCGCCACTGTAGTCATGGCAATGGCGGCAAATGCAAAGGCTGCCAGGTAGCGCCAGAAAACATCGCCTGCACTGATCTGCACCACAATATTGCTGTGGAATACTACCAGGTCGCCGGGGCCGAATATCAGCAGGCTCAGCAGGAGCGACAACAACGCCATCCACAACAATAACAATAAGGTATAAACAGTAGCTGCGAAAAATTTGCTCAGCAACAGGCTCGTGCGGCTCACCGGTTTACTGATCAGCAATCGTAGTGTACCCATATTGGCTTCGCCGGCAATCAAATCGCCGCCCACCAGCGCAATCAATAAAGGCACATGAATGAGCAAGGTTTGCAAAATAAAATAGCATACAAAATAGCCGTTGAGTATTTCTCCTTCTACACGAAACTGGTCGATGGCGCCCAGCAGGAAATTAATGTAGGAATGGCCGTCGAGGTACATCGCCAGCTGAATCAGCAGCACGATTGCAGTAATGGCTGCAAAGGCAATATACGTGCGCGGCCGTCTGAATATCTTGAACAGTTCAATTTGTAAAAGCTGCCACATGCCGGTTTGCAGTTGTAAGTGAAAGGAAATACGACTCCAGCGAATGCCGCGGCTGAATCGCTACAATAGCTACCTGCGCCTGCACCATAGCTGCCGTAAGCGATGGCACTTCATCGCGGTGCATCTGCAGCATTATAGTGTTACCTTCCCGCGATTTCACCAGTGCGCTCCAGCGGCTGGATTGTAAAAACGCCATGGCCATGTCGGGTTGCTGCACGGATAACGCGACCATCATATCAGCCGGATCAAACAATTCATGCACTGCCCCTTCCGCCACTTTACGTCCCCGGTCGATGATCAGCATACGGTTGGCAATCAGTTCCATTTCGTTTAACAAATGTGATGACACCACAATGGTTATACCCATATGCCGGCTAAGATGAAGCATCAAATTGCGCATATCGGCAATCCCCTGCGGATCGAGGCCGTTTACCGGTTCGTCCAATACAATCAGGCGCGGGTCGTGCACCAATGCCACAGCAATGCCTAACCGTTGTTTCATGCCTTGCGAAAAAGTGCGCACCTTGCTGTGCATCCGGTCTTTCAATCCTACCATTTCCAGCTGCGCGGCCAGTTTTTCGCGCGACACGCGAACGCCGCTCATTTTGGCAAACAGCGAAAGGTTTTCCCATGCAGTGAGGTATTTATACAGGTCGGGCTTCTCAATCACCGCTCCCACCTGCCGGAGAATTTCCTTGCGATGACGATGCAAATCAAGCCCGAATATTTCTATGTTTCCCGCTGTGGGAGCAATCAGTGTGAGCAACATGCGGATGGTGGTTGATTTGCCGGCGCCATTCTGCCCCAGAAAACCATACACATCGCCTTCCTGCACTGTAAATGAAAGATCATCTACAGCTTTTATGGCGCCGTAATGCTTGCTCAATCCTTTCACCTGTATGATCGCGGACATAACAATTATAATGATACAAAATCCAACCGGCTGGTTGTCATTTTGCTATTACCTTCGTAACTCAATGAATATTATATAATAACAAAAACTGATAATTACCAATAAACTACAGCTCCCGGGGACGGGCGCTATACTTTTACCACAAGTTAAGCGAGGACGAATAAAAAAAAATGCAGTGAAGTACTTGCAATTAATAATTTGTGCTATTACTTTTGCCTTGATTCTTACCAATCCTCTGACAATTCCGTACAAGCAGGACCATCTTCCCTGCGCCGATTTCCAAAACCAGTTTTTTGCGATTCTCCAACCTATGTAAGTCCGTACAAGCTTTAGCCTCTCGTCGTACTTCCTTTAAACAACTTATTGTATTTCCCTCCTTTGAATGACCCCGATGAATTGCATTCATCTGCTGCATTTCTATTTCATAACTCTGAAACGTACAAAAAATGAAACGGAACTTTACATGGCTGGTATCCGCATGGATATTGTGCTCGCTCGGGGCAAGTGCACAAACATCAGACAACTTCAACTCCCGCCCTGGTGTTACCCTCTCACAAGTTAAATCGTATCTGGAAGACAAGTGCTGGCAGTTTATTGGTTTTGATATCAACCAGGCCGACGGGACGTCCGCTATTGAAGGCGACGGCGCCATGGTTTCTGAAGCCGGTGAGGTTACCCCGGACCAACCCAACGGCATTTACACGCCTGTATTAAACCTGCCTGGTGTATTGAACGTTAAATTCTCTTTCCGCTTCAGCGAAAGCTTTTATTACCCTGTACGCAGGTGGATCAATATTTATGTAACCGATCCCGATAACAGCATTGTAGACCTGTTGTACTCCCAGGAAGTAGAAATAGCCACTGAAGGAGAAGTGCACTATTTCGATAACTGGTTTTCTACCGTTACCGGTCCGCGTAAAATCTTTATCAGCTACCAGGGCATGGAAGGTGAAGTGCGTGTAGCCATAGACGAAATAGAAGTAAGCGCACCGCTTTACTACGCCACCGGTTGCAATGCCAGCCCTGTTGCAGTAAATGATATGGTGGGCGGACAGGCAAACAGGCATGCTTCAGGAACCGTAATTCCCAACGACAGCGACCCCAACAACGATAACTTCACTGCTTACCTGGAAACAGAATCACCCCATGGTACTGTAGTGCTGAACCCGGATGGTACATTTACCTTTACTCCCAATCCCGGTTGGGCAGGCAACACCACCAGCTTTACTTATCGCATCTGCGACAATGGATTCCCTGCATTGTGTTCTGAACCGGCAATTGTTACGATCAACTTCCCCAACAACGCCTCGCTGCCTGTGAGCCTGAAAGATCTGAAAGGGTTGTACCGCGACAATGGCAATGTAGAGATCAGCTGGGTAACCACCTTTGAAGTGAACAGCGACCGCTTTGAAATTGAAAGAAGCCTGGACGGCGAAAAATGGACCGTAGTAGGTGAGGTGAAAGCACAAGGCAATTCTACTATCGAAACTGCTTACAAGTTTATCGATGAAGCCGGCCGCGACCGCGCCAACAAAAAAGACCTGTACTATCGTTTGCGCCAGATAGACAAGGACAACACGGTATCATTGAGCAAAATCCTGATCGTGCGCGTATACAACACCCGCACCCTGAAAATGGTAAGTGTTACGCCTAACCCCGCGAAGAATGATATTTCAGTGAATATTCAGCTGAATGAGGATGCCTTTGTAAGCATGAAAGTGTTGAATGCCGGCGGCGCCATGATGCTGAACAAGTCCCTGAAGGTATCTGCAGGCGCCAATACCTTCATTCTCGATGGAACCAGCAAACTGAAACCCGGTCTGTACGTACTGGAAGTAATCATCAACAGCAAGGAACGTATGATCGTGAAACTGATCAAGGAATAAAAGATTGTAGGTTTACAGAGGTAAGAAAGGCTCTCTTGCTCTTCTGAGCAGAGAGCTTTTTACTTTCCAGCCTGGCTCTTTATCCCTGCTTTCCGAGATAGGTTTGAAGGTTCTTCACGTACTCTTCAAAAGCGGCAATTCCTTTGGGAGTGATTTTACAAATGGTTTGCGGATAGTTGTCTTTGAATTGTTTGATCACCTCAATATATCCCACTTCCTTCAGTTTGTTGATTTGCACACTGAGATTGCCTGCGGTGGCATTGGTCTTTTCCTTGATGAACGTAAATTCCGCCTCCTTCACGCTAATGAGGAGCGACATCACGGCCAAACGCAATTGGGAGTGTAATATGGGATCTAAATCTTTAAACAATGCTTCTTTTTAAACCATTACCATTTATCGCATCTTGTTAAAAGCGCTGTACGCCATATGTCCCGGAATAATGTAGCCGCACAACACGGCTCCTGCATGCAGCAACATAATGTCCGCAAAGTTATCTACAAACAGTGCTACAAAACCAATGGCCCAGGTAACAAAAGCGGCAATTATCGAAGGACGAAAATTTAATGCGGTGCCATAAATCAATATCCAAAATCCATACAAACCGATCAGTAAGGAAAAGCCTTTTGCGGGCCCCAGACCGTTACTGGTGGCTACAATAATAAAGGCCACAAAAATGAAAAAACCGATGTTCAGTTTTGCAAAAAGATCCTTTGTATAGGTCCTTACTTTTTTCTTTTTGGGGAAGAACAATACGCGGACCACTTTATACAGCAAGGCAGCCAGTGTAAGGATGCTGAAGCTGTTCCAGAAAAAATACGGGCTAAACCATTTCATTTGCAGGTTTACCCAGGTACCAACAGACGCCACAAACAACAACCACCCCCAGATAATCCAGCCCTTGCCATCATCTTTCTGTTCCTGTTTGGCCTGGTGAATCATTTGCTGTATCAGCTGTAAACTCTCCTGACTGGTCAATTGCTTTTCTTCCATTCTCAATAATTTGATTTTTTAAACCTGGCGCGCAACTGGTAACCCGGCAATATCCAGGCAATCAGCATGGCGGCCGATAAAAATAAAAGCTGGTAATACCCTTTTGTAAAAGCTGCTCCCAACGACATCACCCAACAACCGATGCCACCTATAATCAGCGGGCGAAATTGTAGAATGATGCCGCTTAAAAATGTAGGTATGCCATACAACACCAGGTAGGCCGGACCAACGATTTTGTAATACCAATCACCCAGCAACATACCAAAATAAAAACCACTCAGGCACAATGATATCACAAATGCCAGCCACACATAGCCTACAATACGATCGGCATAGGTTTGCACCTGCCGCTTACGTCCACGCCGCATCAGGTAATAAGGCTGATAAATGCCTACTGCTGCACATAACAACCATACCAGGTAGTGCTGTTCATAGTGTACCCACTCTGCCAACACAAATTGTGCAATGCTGCAGATAAACACCGCCCATCCCCATACCAGGTATAGGTGACCATTTTCGCACCATCTGTTCTTTGCCTGGTTGATCATACGCTGGATGAGCTCCAGGCTTTCCGTATGCGAGAATGCTGTTTCTTTTTGCATAAGCTATCAGGCGTTACGATGAAAAAACAAATTACAGACAGCTTTCATTTTGGTGCTGCTGTATTCGTTATGATGCAGTAAATCCCGCACCGGAAAGGCTGCGGGAAGAACAGCATCAAATATAAAATTGTCTGGTGCAACGGGCGGCAACTTTACCGCACACTAATCCACATTATTTGCACCCGGCCAGCAACTCCTCTACCTGAGACCTGCCCCAGGAAGGATGAATTTCCGAAGCCGGCCGGAAGGTTTCGTACTTTTTCAAAGCTTCTTCCAGGAATGGTTTCGCTGCCGTACATCCCCCTCCAAATTGCTCGGGCGTATAGCGCAGGTTTTGGCCCTGCAGGAAATAAGGCCGGGGATTGGCCGGGTCCAGCGCTTTGGCTTTTTCTATTTCTGTCATTACCATAGCGCCGTATTGCTGCCAGCGGTTTTGCGGGTCAGCCAACATACGCAGGCTGGCAATCATACTCTTTACACAGGCAATTTCTGAATTGCTCTTGTCCAGCTCTACCGCTTTGTTGAGCAATTGCTCCGCTTTGTCGGCAATGGCATCGTTCGATACAGGATCATTTTTCTGAAAGCCGTACAACACCTGGCAAAAACCGGCGTAGTAATAGGGCAGCCACTGGGTCTTTTCTGCTTCAGCAATACGCTCGAATGCTGCTGCCAGCGACAGCATGTCGTCTGCCGTGCGTGCAGAATCAAAGCGCGCTATATTGTTTTTCATGGCCTGCGTAAATTTTTCGCTCTGTGAGAACGCGGCCGTTGCAGATATGAGCAGCACGGCCATCAAAAAGCTTTTCTTCATGTGTAGTAGATATTTAAGTGATTCAATTTTTATTTGTTGCTTTTTTGCCGGAAGAGTTCCTGGTATAATTTCCCAAATGCTTTGCTATTATAGAAGATGTTGTTCGCATTACAGGTTGCTGTTGATAACATCTTCGCTCCTGTCTACCCCAAAACTCATAAAGCATCCGAAAAAGAAGAACCGCCGTGCGGGAGGCAGTATGGGTTCTTTTCTGAGACCATTGGCAGAATAGTTATAGCCAAACACCTGGTCGCTGCCCAGCACGTTGCTCAGGCTAAACACCCAAACCAGAAAACGGGTAGCGGTAATGTTGCCCATATTGGGCAGGTAGTTTACACTGATGCTGAGATTGTGATACGGAATGGTTTTGCCCTGGTCTGCAATGGAAAATTTCCCCTGCACTTCGTTGTACCGGATATTATAATACGGTCGCCCCGTGGCAAACGTATACGATGCATTGATCATCATTTTCCAATTCATTACCATTTTTTTCACCACCAGGCTGGCCGTATGCTCAGCCGCAAATGATGGTTGAATGGCATATGGATAATTCAGAAAATCCCTTTTCGTATCGAGATATGAATACGAAATCCAGTAGTCGAGGTTGGGAATTGTTTTTTTGTCGCGCCAGAACAACTCAATGCCTTTGGCATTGCCGAAGCCGCCGTTCGTCACACTGTCTGCTGTTATGGAACCATGCGATGGCCAGGTTTTGATCAAGTCGTTGTATTTTTTATAGAATGCTTCTATACGCAAGGTGTAATCGCGGGTGATGCGCTGATAGTTGGCAATATAGTGTGTTGCCCTGGTATAGAGTAAATCGCTCAGCACATACGGTTGCAGCCAGAACTCTTTTTCAGGTTTCTGATAAAAAGTTCCATAGGCCAGCGATACCTGCCCCTGGTTGCCCAGCTTATAGGCCAGGCTCACACGCGGCATGATGTTGCTGCGCTCCAGTATGGAGGAATGCTCGTACCGTGTACCTATTTTGGCGGCAATATCGTTGGTTACATAAATATCTGCTTCTGCGAACGCTGCTTTAAAATGGTCATCATAGCGTGTAATCCCGTCCGTTATATACCGGTTGGTGAAATGATTCCTGTCGCGAAAATACATGTATTCACCGCCAAACCGAATGGCGCTCAACCCGTACAATCTTCTTTCCAGTACGGCCTTCAGCTGCGATAACTGCCCGAGCGATTTCACACGAAAGCTTTTGGTATCGTACGGCGTAGTCGGGATATCAGCAGGCTTATTGCCTGGTTCCTCCAGCGTCATGTGTATCTTGTCTGTGTTGGTGCTGAACGACGTGCCCAGGTATAACCGCCATTTGCGCCCCAGGCGCTCCTTCCAGCTGAGGTTGGTATAAACATTGAGATTGTCCAGTTTAAAAGCATCCTTTAAATCAGTAGAATCAATATCAGGGCGGCGCAAACCCAACGTACTAGAATTGAAGTATCCGTAAAACTTTAGCATGCCCGTTTTACTGGTCTTGACACGGAAATTAAACTCGCCGTTGTGAAAAGCAGGTTTGCGGTAAAAATCCGGCCGTTGTTTTATTACAGCAAGGTAGGCAGACATGTTGGTATAATTATAGGTAATACCCCAACTGGCGTTTTTCTTTTTGGATAACTGCTGAAAGCCGCCGTTTACAAACAAGGGCGACACCCCGAGGCTGGCAGAAGATTGCTCGGGCAGGTCTACCGACTCAAGAATCAGGGCCGATGACAAGGCCTGTCCGTATAAGGCAGAATAACCACCTGAACTGAACACAGTGCCTTTAAAAATAAATGGTGAAAAGCGGCCCCGCTGAGCTATATCCGGTACACTGCTGAAAAAGAAATTGTTTACCAGCGTGCCGTCGATAAATATTTTGGTTTCCTGTGCGGTGCCACCGCGTACAAACAGTCCTTCACTCTCCCCCACCTGTTGCGCTCCCGGCAACGTGCGTATAGCGCCCGTAACATCGGCATTGGCGCCGGCGGTAGTAACTACATCAATGGAGTTAAGCACTGTAGCGCGTTTGGCATCACTTGCCTCAAAACTGCCGGCCGTAATCACCACTGCTTTCAACTCATCAGGTTCTTCGCGCAGCGTAATATCAATAGTCATCGGTGCACCAGAGAGCGCTATAGGTTGTTCATATGGTTTATAGCCTATGGCCGAGACCAGCAGGGTATGGTCTCCCGTTTCGATGGTCACAAACCGGAAATTACCCAGCGAATCGGTGGTACCGCCATCGTAGGTATCTTTTAAGGTAAGGCTGGCACCTGCCACCGGACGGCCCTTGTGGTCTTTTACCTTGCCCGATATGGTTGTTTGTCCGCTGGCAAACAGGCAGGTGAGAAGCAACACCAGTAATGGCACTACGTTGATCATTGTTATAAATTTGTCACAATAATAAAGTAGTTTATAACATAAACCAAATATTATTTAAAAATGGGGCACCCGAAGGTACCCCTTGTAGCCGCTGTCTAACCCTTGTTAAGGCTCTTTATCAATGTGTTACAGCCGGTGCGTGGAGGCGCAGAGACCAGTAAAGAGCGGGGAGTTTTGCTGTTTGGAAGGAAATTCTTCCTTCTCTGCGCCTCCGCGCCAGGGCTGTAATTGACAGAGTTTGCATGTTGACCTAACGCCTGCTGGCCCCGGGCGCTGTAGTAATATGGCAACTCCGGGCTTTCAATCAATGGAGGTCAGCGGCTTCGCTACCTATCACTGATCTAATCAGGCAGCTTAAAAGCTTGCATCAAACAAATTTCAACGACCCCGCGATCAGCCATTGCAATAATCCGGCAGCCTTTGCGCTTCTATTTCGATACCAGCACTTTGGTTTGCCTGCTGCCTTTTGGCGTAATCAGTTTGATGAAGTACACACCGTTGGTGTATTCACCAGGTATCCCGAACGTTACCTTATTTGTACCTGCATGGGCAGTAAGGGAGCGCGACAGCAACACCCTGCCCTGCATATTGATAAGCTGTACCGTAACTGCATCATTGGCGTTGGCAGTGAACTCCACCGTAGCATGATTGCGCACAGGGTTGGGCAGCACGCGGAAATTGTTGGTCTTTTCTGTCATTTCCACGCTCACCATCCAACTGTATTTCGATCTGCCATCAGCATCTGTCATCTTCAACCGGTAATGCGATTTGCCGGTCAGCGGATTATAATCATACCAGTTGTAGGTATTTACTGCATTGCTGCTCTTGCCAGGCACAAAACCTATGTTTTCCCAGTTGATGCCATCAGCGCTGCGCTCGATATGATAGCCCTGCATATTTACTTCATTTTCGGTTGTCCAATCCAGTAACACCCTATGATCGTTTTCATTTTTTGCAGTAAAGTTGATCAGTTGCACAGGCAAAATTATGTCCACAGGCACGATATGATCTTCCACTTCTCCATTGGCAAACCATCCGTTGGGATCATTCACGGTAAGGTTATTGCTCGCAGAAGTGAGGCGCAATCGCATATACGTTCTGTTGGTGGCCAATATAGTAACATTGATATTATTCCACGACAGGGATATCGTTTGCATGGAGCTGCTGGAAGAAACATTTCTTGAGATACCTTCTTCAGGCGAAAAAACGCCATCCCCGTTATAATCGAGCCAGGCCACCAGGCGTGCGGTAGAACCGGTATTGTTGTAGACCTTAACTTCCTGCACATAGGTGGTGAAACCGGGTGTCAACAAGGTTGCAAAATCAATGGCATCTTCATCATTGCCATCGCCGGTAGCGTCTGAAGAAGTATATTTATCCCACTCCCGGTCGTATGTTGGCCCTAACCGGAGGTTACAGTCATACTCATGCGTAGCAGGGTCTACGCCTGGAGGATCATAAGAGGCCGGCGCATCGCCAAAATCGCTCTGGGGCTTGTACGGGTCTGAAGCGTCGCCCGCGCGGCCCTCCCAGGGAGGTGAACAACGGGTTACAGTTGTGGCGTTGATCTTCGTACCGATCGTTCCATTTTCATTGTAGATCGCCACGCGACCGCTTTCGTTACCCTGGCCACCGGTCCAGTATAATTTACCATCCCAGGTTTGTCCCACCTGTATAGGCGCGGGGTTGCCGTTCGTTGAATAGATTACGGCCTGGCCAGTTTGCATATCATGATGAATAAACTGCGATGTGCTGCCCACATTACCGGTATTGAAATCGTACAGGATACCGTCTTTGATGGCGAAATCGCCCCAGTCGTGCATCAGTGTGCCGCTACCGTTGTCGGCGGGCCGTGCAAATACCTGGCTGGCGGCAACAGCATTCAGGTTTTCATCAAAATCTATTCTCCATACAATCGATTCGCGATTGGAATTTTTTCTGGTATTCGAACCTTCCACGCCGAGGTACAGCGAGCCATTATAGAATGCAGCGCCCGCCGATTCTACCACAATATCATACACCGGAATACCCAGCGTGGTAATATCATTCACCACCACGCCGATGGTGCCTGTGGTTACATCGTACTTCTTCAACATTTTGTTGGTGCTTACAGGCGAAGGATTATCGCGCACATAATACACTATATGGTTCACGTGGTCATACGCCACAGAGTTGATCCATTGCGATTCCGGTTCACTGAACAACCAGTCAGAAACACCGGTGGCGGGATTGAAAAGGTATACGGAGTTGTTATCCGGCGTTACCAGGTAATAGGCAGGTTGTCCGTTAAATGGTTTTTGCGAAGCATAATAGTTTTTGGGGAAAGTTCCCTGTACACAAGCCGTTAAATCAGACAACCAGAAGTTACCGGCTGCATTGTTGCTGTTAATGATTACTGTTTTTACACCGGCCGTTCCCCCCGGAATATTGATGTTCACCGTGCCGCGCAGATCGGCATTCCCTACGCTTGTGCCCGATGCCTGGGCCGTGGCAATGTTGGAGCCACTCCCGGTAATGGTAAGTACGCCTGTGGACAATGCTGCCATATTCACGGGCAATGCATTGCCGCCGGCATCGGTGGCGGTTAATACCATTCGCTGATTGGCGTCTATATCGTAAATACTAAATCGAAGATTGAATACAGGAGCATCAAACGTTATTTCAACGGTACCGGTATTGCCATACTCCACATCATCACCGGAGCCATATGAACCTGCTTCTGCAGTATTGGCGCCATTTTCGCCGGCTGTTGTAATTCCGGTGAGTTTGAATTTCACCCTGTTAACGCCTATGGTGAAAAACTGCGTATCGCGCATGGAAGGGGTAACAAAACCTGCATAGTTGCCTGCAGTGGTGAGATAATCCATCTGGTCCCAGTTGAGCGTGGCTTCATTCCATCCCGAAGCACACTGCGCTGCACTGTAATGGCCGAGAGCCAGCAAAAACGGTAATATAAACAGGTTTACGGGTAGATTTCGTTTCATAGCAACACGGATTAATGGGTGCAATTCATTTTTTTCACAGGATTGGGCTACAGGATAAAGTTTAAACAAAATTTGTAAGTTTTTAACTTTTGTCAAAGGTGCTTATACTACCGGTTTTCCCATATGGAAAATAGTAGTTTGTGCAGTTTTAAAAAATTGATTGAGTGGCAATTGATAATAATGTTGCCCCATTGTGTCGCAAATGGCGTAGTGAAACCATAAAAAAAGCCTCTCCGTAGACACGGAAAGGCATTGTTGATCGTACCCTTTAAATTATGCTCTTTATAATAGTTTCAGTTATAGTTTCTTCATTCAATCTGCATCAGTATTCCACATCGTTGTGCATTTGATGCTTTTTCCATTCTTTTTCCAGACTGCTTCCTTCCTTATTTCGTTTTCACCAACCGCTGTGTTGCTGTTTCTTCTCCATTAGACACCCGAACGAGATATATCCCCTTCAACAAGTCGGAAGTATTCAACGTTTCTGTCTGGCCGGCCTTGTTATTTACCACGCGTTTCACCACATGTCCATTGGCATTCAGCAATTCAATCACCACTTTCGAATCCTGCCAGTGCGCAGGCAGGGTAATGTGCAACTGGTCCGATACGGGGTTGGGATACGCCAGCACTTCGGGTTGGTCCACTTGCCCGCCCATATGGATGATGCGAATGGGTGAATATTCATCATGCTGCTCCATGTCTACCATTCTGAGGCGATAATATAGAACCTGCGCCTGTACATTTTTCAATGCATCACAAAAGCGGTAGTCACGGCCGCTGTGCGAATCGTTCTCGGTAAAGATAATGCCAATGTCCGTATAGTCGCTACCGTTAACACTCCGCTCTATGGCATAATGGCTCACATTTTTTTCCATGGAAGAAGTCCAGTTGAGCACAATACCTTCATCTGCTTTCCATGCGGTGAAGGATTTGAGCAAAACCGGCAGTCCCTGTGCCTGGCTGTTGAATGTAATGGCGCACGCCACGATAACTACTACTATCAGCGCTATCCTGATAAAAAAGGCAACTGCCCATGCGGGTCCGGCTTCACCAAAACCTTTGCCGGATGATGGCCCTGGGTAATACTTCTTCATGATACTTTCTTTTTGAAGTTTACAGAGTCTGATTACATCAAGTTTTACCGCGGGACTATTGGAGACAGCTAACAATAAGAATATTGAATAATAATTAAAGGATACCTGCTGCTTTCTTTTTAAAAACAGCCTCCCTGTAGACACAGGGTGGCGTTGTTGATCGTACCCTTTAAAATAATCTCTTTATAATACTATCCGGTTAAGGATATAACATGTTCGTTAAAGCGAAAAATATCGAAGCGGTACTACACGCCATCCAAACTGCTTCTTTTTAAAAAACAGCCTCCCTGTAGACACAGGGTGGCGTTGTTGATCGTACCCTTTAAAATAAACTCTTTATAATACTATCCGGTTAAGGATATAACATGTGCATGGTAGCTTAAGGTATCGGAGCAGTACCACATAGCCTTGCAACCTCCACTTTTTTAAAAACAGCCTCCCTGTAGACACAGGGTGGCGTTGTTGATCGTACCCTTTAAAATAAACTCTTGAATCTCTTTCTTACGATCATTAAGGGTTTCATCCTGTCAATATTTTTATCCGGGCTTCATTGAGTTCCTGCGGTCATCCACTTCCATTTCCACTCACTTCAACCGCAGAAGAATATAGATACCTTTTGTTATGTCCTGTATATGGTAAGCACCTTTACCTTCTGGCGCACTACAGCTGCTTACTTCTTGATGATGCGCTGAGTACCGGTTCCGGCAGCACCTGCCACTCTGAGCACATACATCCCGGCGCCCAGTTCTTCCACATTGATCACTTCTGTTTGGCTGGCAGTGCGATTGGCTACGCGTTTTACCAGCTGGCCATTAGTGTTATACAATTCGTATTGTACCGGTTTGTTCTGCCATGACTGCGGAACGGTAACCCTCACTTCGTTCACGGCAGGATTGGGATATACTACCATTTGTACACTGGCAAAAGATTCGTTGGTCTTGATGATGCGCACAGGGCTGTACTGATACTTTCTGTCAACATCTACCATTCGGAGGCGGTAGAACAAAGTACCCTGACCTGCTCCGCCAAGTACATCGTTAAAGCTGTACTGCAGTTTCACACCAGAATTGCCGGAGGCAAACACAATGCCTGCTTCTTTATATACTACACCGTCGGTGCTGCGTTCAATCACAAAATGGCTGAGTTCTTTTTCCATTCCTGTTTCCCAGCGCAGTGCCACATTTTTGCTGGTAAGGCTTGCGTTGAAGTAATTGAGCACCAGGGGCAGCGTGAATTCAGTAGGGTCTTCGTACGTAAACGATTTGAAATACATCGAGTACATACGTTCAGCATTGGAATTGTTGGCGCTGGCGTATCCGCCTATACGGAGACGGAACGTGCTAACCTGCTCATATTTATTGGTTACCATCAGCGCAGTAGCGTTGGTATCAATTTGCGGATAGTCTTGTTTGGGACCGTCAAAGCGTTTGCCGGGAACAAGCAATCCATACACATTCTGCACGAGATTGGTAACAGTCAGCAGACTGTTGTTTTCCAGCGTGAAAGATTTTTGATTATAGAAAGTTACATACTCGTTCAGCCTGTTGTTATAACCGTCAATATCCAGCGCAGTTACGTCAAATTCGTGTACGATAACGGGAGTAGTTTTATTTTTTTCAACAAAGGAGATTTCAAATTCCATCCACCAGTCGGTGTTCTTACCCACTTCACCACCATTATAACTTAACTGGGGTTGAAAAGCTTTCTGGTGACCGGTGTTGGTGATATCTATATTTTCCAGTTTTACCTGTTTGCTGGAGCGTCCGACAATTCTTACCAGGGCGTCTACATCTGTCATAACCTGGGGAAAGCGGTAAATAGCACCATCATTGCCGGATTTGCCGGATTCGAGTTTGGGATTGGTAAACATCAGCTCGTTTACCTGGGCAAGGGAAATAAAAGAAAAAGAGAGTAAAACAAACAAGAAAGCAATCTTCCGGTAAAGTATAGCCGCTCTTGCATTTCCTGTAAAAGAATTTTTGTCAAGGTACGTTTTCATAAATGGTACGTTTTAAAGGGACTGTTGATGAAATAGGCCCACAGGAGGATTGGAGATTAACGTACTTTCAAGGAGATTGGGGAGAGGAAAATTGGAAGTGCGAAGTGCGGTTCTTAAGGAAGATTGGAGAGAGCTATCGTTTTCAAATTTGCAACGCAAAGAAAAAAACTAATCCCGGATTTTGCAATAGGCCGGCACATTTTTTTTTCCGCCAGGCGCAATGGCATATATATATTGTGGCCTGTTGCTGCCTAACGGCAATGCAAGTGCGTTATTGAAAAATGTTTTGATAGTAGCAAAAAATAGTACTACGAAAGTTGAAAGGTCCTTATCAATAAAGCTGTTCAGATTTTCATCGTGCAAGTCACCGGCAAATTCCATTTCTTCTTTATCAGCATCGTTGCCGGTAGTGATGGCAGCGTTCAAATCACATATGGGGAAGGTGAAGACGCTGCGAATACATTTTACGGGTACTATCGTTTTCATATCCAGGATTGTTTAAAAATTTCCTGGCTTTCATAGGGCGTACAGGCTTTAGCGGATTTTCTTAAAGGTGTTTAAGTGTTAACCTGTATCGGGTACAAAAAAAGCTTCATTTTCCTGAATATGCAATAGTGTTTTTACGATTTTTTCTACCGTATTTGCACTAACAGCAGCTAATTCATTGGCATTCATGAAAAAAGCCGCTCCCGAAAAGAAGCGGCTTATATAAAAAAGCTGATGTTGGTTATGCTTTGTACTGCGGAATCAGGCTGTTGGCAAGATCTGTCATCTTCTTTATACCATCTTCAGGCAGGTTACCTTTCTTGAATGCAGCCAGTACATCGGGTAATTTGGTTTCCATTTCCATCAGGAAGTGTTCTTCAAATTCCTTCACTCTTCTTACGGGCAATTCACGCAGCAAACCTTGTGTTCCAAGATAGATGATAGCCACCTGTTTTTCCACCGGCATCGGCGCATATTGAGGCTGCTTGAGAATTTCCACGTTGCGGGCGCCTTTGTCCAATACCAGTTTGGTAGCGGCATCAAGGTCGCCACCGAATTTGGAGAAGGCTTCCATTTCGCGGTACAACGCCTGGTCAAGTTTCAACGTACCGGCTACTTTCTTCATCGATTTGATCTGCGCATTACCACCCACACGGCTAACCGAAATACCTACGTTGATAGCCGGACGAATACCTGCGTTGAACAGGTTCGATTCCAGGAATATCTGGCCGTCGGTGATAGAGATTACGTTGGTGGGAATATAAGCCGATACGTCACCGGCCTGTGTTTCAATGATAGGCAGCGCTGTGAGCGAACCGCCACCTTTCACCAGGTGCCTGATGGTATCGGGCAGGTCGTTCATGTTCTTGGCTACAGAGTCGTCGTTGATGATCTTGGCAGCACGTTCCAGCAGGCGGCTGTGCAGGTAGAACACGTCACCGGGATAAGCTTCACGGCCGGGCGGACGACGCAGCAGCAGCGACACTTCACGGTAAGCAACAGCCTGTTTGGACAGGTCATCGTAAATGATCAGCGCAGGACGACCGGTATCGCGGAAGTACTCACCGATAGCTGCACCTGCAAAAGGAGCATAGAACTGCAGCGGAGCGGGGTCAGAAGCGGAAGCAGCTACGATGGTAGTGTACGCCATGGCGCCATTGTCTTCCAGCGTTTTCATCACGCCGGCAATGGTAGAAGCTTTCTGGCCAATGGCAACATATATACAATATACCGGGTTACCAGCCTGGTAAAATTCTTTCTGGTTGATGATGGTATCTACGGCGATGGCGGTTTTACCGGTCTGACGGTCGCCGATGATCAGCTCACGTTGTCCGCGACCGATGGGAATCATCGCGTCTATCGCCTTGATACCGGTCTGCAGCGGTTCTTTTACCGGTTCGCGGTAAATAACGCCGGGGGCCTTACGCTCCAGCGGCATTTCATACATTTCACCGGTGAGCGGGCCTTTACCATCGATGGGCTCACCCAGGGTGTTCACCACGCGTCCCAGCATGCCTTCGCCCACTTTAATAGAAGCGATTTTGCCGGTGCGGCGCACTTTGTGACCTTCCTTGATTTCATCAAATTCACCCATCATTACCACACCCACATTGTCTTCTTCCAGGTTTAATGCAATGGCCTTTACACCATTTTCAAATTCCACCAGTTCACCGGCCCTTACATTATTCAATCCGTAAACGCGGGCAATACCGTCGCCTACCTGCAGTACCGTACCTACTTCTTCGAGGTCGGCAGCCGCATTAAAGTTGCTCAATTGCTGGCGCAATATCGCTGATATCTCATCTGGTTTTATCTCTATCATAGTACCGTTTGTTTTATGTGTGAGTGGCAACACTCACAATTTCTCTATCTTATTTTGTAAATAAAGTCATTGTTCATGAACTGGCTCCTGATCTTGTTCAGGTCGTAAGCAATGCTGGCGTCTACCAGCGTATCGCCCAGCTCCAGCAAAAAGCCACCGATGATTTCTTCCTTTACTTCGGTTTTCAGTTCAATGTTTTTGATGTTGGTGAGGCTTTGCACGCGCGCCACGATCTGCTTTTTCAATTCATCGCTTACCGGGATGGCAGTTGTGAGCTTCACCGTATGAATGCCTTTCTTGTTTTTGTATTGCTTGATAAAGGCGGTGATGATTTCAGGCAGGTTTTCTTCGCGCCCTTTTTTGATGAGCAACCGGATAAAAGCATCGGTCAGCTCGTTCACTTTTCCTTTGGTAACAGCAGCGAGAATGGCTTCCTTTTTATCGGCAGCAATGATCGGGCTGCGCAGCAGGTTCACCATGTCGCGGCTCTTGCAGGCTGCCTGCAGGAACAGGATATTGTTATATACCTCTTCCAGCTGGTTTCTTTCCACTGCCAGATCAAGCAAACTCTTCGCGTATCTTTCTGCTAAACGGGGATTGGGCATAGTGTTAATGTGCTAATGCGCTGACGGGCTAATGTGCTATGCCGGTATGCTGTTGCACGGGCATCGGGCACATTAGCTAAGCAGCTAATTCAATTTTACTTCCTCAGCCAGCTCCTTGATATATTTTTCCTGCTGGCTCTTGTTTTCCAGTTCACGGCGCAATACTTTTTCAGCCACTTCAATAACGAGGTTGCCTACCTGGTTTTTCACTTCGGTAAGGGCAGCCATTTTCTGTTGCTGAATAGCGGCCTGTGCGTCGGAAATGATCTTGTTGGCTTCTACCTTGGCCTGTTCTTTTGCGTCGTTGATGATTTTCTCTTTGGTGTCACGGGCTTCTTTCAGCATCTGGGCGCGCTCTTCACGTGCTTTGGCCAGCAGGGCTTCATTTTCACTTTTCAGTTGCGCCATTTCTGCTCTAACCTTTTCTGCCATGGCCAGTGAGTCGGCAATACCCTGTTCGCGTTCTTTCAGGCCTTTTAAAATGGCGGGCCATGCAAATTTGCCCAGAATAAACAATACTACCAGGAATGCCAGCAGCGTCCATATCATTAACCCGATACCAGGTGACAGCAAATCCATTATTCTTGATTTTGATTTTAATTGTTTAAAATACTGCATCCGCCGCCCTGTGCTTTGGATGCAGTAATTCCATTTTTCCGGCAGGTATTACAACACCATTGCCAGCAGGCCTACGATGATAGCCAGCAGTGCAGCACCTTCTACGAGGGCCGCGGTAAGGATCATGTTGGCGCGGATATCATTTACCGCTTCCGGTTGGCGGGCGATAGATTCTACAGCACCTTTACCGATCTGACCGATACCGATGGCTGCGCCTATTGCTGCCAGACCAGCGCCAATAGCGCCACCTGCATTAGCTACATCAGCCAATAAAATTGATAAAAGATCCATGTGTGTGATTTATTTATATTGATTAAAAAACGCTTTATACAATTACCTGGTCATCATATTCTGCCGTGGCATGTGCCTCATGCGGCTCATGATGTGCTTCTTCTACCGCCTGGCCAATGAATACTGCCGTAAGCATGGTAAAAATGTAGGCTTGCAGAAATGCTACCAGTACTTCAATCAGGTAAATGAAAATGGTAAACCCGACAGAAACGGGCAGGGCTGCAACGCCTGCAACGCGCGACATTTGTCCGAAAATGAAAATGAGTGAAATGAGACAGACAATAATGATGTGCCCCGCCAGCATATTGGCGAAAAGACGGATAATCAATGCAAAGGGCTTGATGAAGATGCCCAGAAACTCTACCGGCACCAGGATGAACTTCACAGCAGTTGGTACACCCGGCGGATTGAAGATGTGTCCCCAGTAATGTTTATTGCCGCTGAACACAATTACCAGTCCCGAAATCAAACCGAGCACCGCTGTAAAGGCAATATTGCCGGTTACATTGGCCACCCCGGGAATCAGTCCGAAGATGTTGTTTACCAATATAAAGAAGAACACTGTAAGCAGGTAGGGCAGGTATTTGTCTGCCTTGTGGCCCAGGTTAGGCTTCGCCACTTCATCGCGGATAAAGGTGATGATAGGCTCGAAAAAGCCCTGAACGCCGTTGGGGGCAGTCTGCACACCTTCCTTGCGCTTGTACCGGGCGGCAATTTTCAGCATGATCCATACAAACAGCGCCAAAGCGATGATCATTTGTACCACATTGCGGGTGAGTGAAAGGTCCAGCACTTTGACATTGGGATCTACCGGAACAATCTTGCCATCCACCAGTTTGTAGCCGTCTACTTCATGTTCGCCATGATGGAAAGCGGAAGACATGAAAACTGACCAGCCTTTCTGGGGAGAATATAAAATTACCGGCAAAGGAATGCTTACATGATGTTCCTTGCCATCGGAGCCTGTATACGAGAAAAAGTGAAATTCGTGAGCGTCCAGTACGTGATCGAAAATTACCTTACCGGGGTTGAAGCCTTCTTTTTTTTCCGTTGGAGCCTCTCCATGGCCTCCATCCCGGGCAAACAAAGGATTCGAAAAAAACACCATTCCCAGGCTGAAAGCCGCTACCAATAAGGATTTGAGACGTTTTGCCACCATGCCTACCGTAAAATTTGGCGCAAAGATAAGGAGGCAGGGTCAAAAAAGCATTAGGGAAAGAGAGTATTTGTGAGAGGGGGTAAAAAGAGAAGATTTATGTTGGGTTGCCCACAAAAATTTCGGGGTTATATTTTTCCTTCAAAGCCATGCCCCAATTTACTAATTTTTTTAACAGGCTGCCTGACAAAAATTACCCTTAAGAAGCCGCCACATGCTTCTCAAATTGCATCTGATGCAGCTTATAATAATAGCCCTTCCGTTCCATCAATTCATCATGCGTACCCATTTCGCGGATTTCGCCCTTATCCAGCACAATGATTTTGTTTGCCTTGCGGATGGTAGACAGGCGGTGGGCAATAACAATGGACGTGCGGCCGGCAATCAGCGTGTCGATCGCCTTCTGGATCAAAAGTTCGCTTTCTGTGTCCACCGAAGAAGTGGCTTCGTCCAGTATCAGTATGGAAGGATTGTACAGCAATACACGTATGAATGACAACAATTGCCGCTGCCCCAGCGATAGCGTGCTGCCCCTTTCCATCACATTGTAATCATAACCGCCGGGCAATTGCATAATGAAATCGTGCATATCGATCAGGCGGGCGGCTTCTATTACCCGCTCTTTGGGAATCTCGGGATTACGCAGGGTTATATTGTCCATAACTGAACCCGAAAACAGGAACACATCCTGCAATACCACCCCGATATTCCGGCGCAAGGCATCCAGCCGGTATTCTTCAATTTTTACATCATCAATTTTTATGGCGCCCTTCTGAATATGATACAGTCGGTTCAACAAACTGATGATGGAAGTCTTGCCACTGCCGGTGTGCCCCACGATGGCCACAGTTTCTCCCGGGTTTACGGTGAAATTGATATTCTTCAGTACATACCGGTCATCCACATACGCAAAAAATACATTCTCGAAATCAATTTTTCCGCGAACCTGCGCCGGGGCATAGGTGCCTTCGGATTTGATATAGTCGTCGTTGTCCAGCACCTTGAATACGCGCTCGCTGGCCACCATGCCCATCTGCAATACGTTGAACTTGTCGGCAATCACGCGCAGGGGGCGAAACAGCAGGTTCAGGCAGAGGTAAAAACTCATCATCTTGCCGATCATGGCCTGGGCTGCGACCGTTTCCATTTCGAGGGCTTTATCCGCCGCCCACCATACCATCAGCGCCGTACCCAGCGCCAGCACAATTTCAACCAGCGGGAAAAACACCGAGTAGGCAAAAATAGCGCGGATATTCGCATTGCGGTGTTCACGGTTGATGTTTTTGAATTTATCAAATTCACGTTCCTCCGCGGCAAAAGCCTGCACCACGTGCATTCCGGTAATATGCTCCTGCACAAAGGCATTCAGCTGCGCCACTGCATTACGTACACGGATAAACGATTTATTGACACTTTCCTTAAACACATAGGTGGCCACTATCAGAAAGGGAAAAGGCGCCAGGCTGATGAGTGTGAGCTTCCAGTCTGTAACGAACATAAACACCAACACCGCTACAATGCTCAGCAAATCGGCAATGATCGGCACCAGGCCTTCGGCAAAAATATCGTTGATGGCTTCAATGTCGTTAATGGTGCGCGTGGTAAGCGTGCCTATAGGTGTTTTATCGAATTGCGATAAGTTCAGCGCCAGTACTTTTTTATAAACAAATACGCGCAGGTCCTTCACCACTGTCTGGCCCAGCCAGGCCGTGAGATACGAAAAATAAAACCGCATGGCAGTTTCCAGCAGCAATAACCCCACCTGGATGATGGTGATGGTAATTACCACATCGATCAATTGTTGTTGTACTGAAAACGGCTGGCCTTCGCGGATGTAGTCATTAACGGTCAATTGCACCAGCCAGGGCCTCACGGGCGAGATGGCGGCCAGCACAATAGCAAGCACCACAGATATGTAAAACCTTCTTTTGTAAGGCGCCGCATACCGGAACACTCTGCGCAGTAATCCAAAATCGAATATTTTCTTCCCCGTACTGTTGGTTGGCATAACAAGCGTGTAAAGTTAGGAAAGTTCCCCAACTTCACTCCTCCCCCATGGCTTTCCGGTAGGCTTTTATGAAAATAGCTCCGAGGTTTTTGTAGGGAGGTATGTAATCGTCGAATTTTTCCTTCGCATCGCCGGTGGTAAAACGGTTGCTGAGATCTTTCCAGATATTGATCCAGTCGATATTCTTACCATGAACCAGGCATCCGTTGATAGCTTCCAGGATAGGCTCGTTCACCATTTTGGTACCTACCTGCTTGGAAGATATGATGTGCGCGTCTTTACTGATCTTGAGCACTTCGTTCAGGTTATTGTACCCGCCGCAACTGCCCAATACCACAATGCGTGCACTAGGCGCCAGCTTTGCCAGCGTGGAAGGCAGGTGATAACTATGGCCCCGGTGAATGACTACCGTAGGTTGCAATCCGTTGCTGGCCATATACTCCTGCAGCATTTCCTGGGCTTTCTCATCAGGATCGTCCGGGCCAAACAAGGGCCGGTTGGCGAAAATCACTACCGGTTTGCCACGTGTGGAACTAATGGTAACCCAGTTGGGATTGCGCTCATCCACTTTCCACTCTGCACGGTTGCGGAACATGCTCATAAAGTTGATGAACGACAGTTGCCCGTCCTTGTCCTCATCGCCATAAAAGAATACCTGTTGCACCACGCGGCCGCTGTCATCGGTAAGCATTTTATAATCCAGGCCGTACACGGAAGGAATACCCAGCATGGCAGAGAGGTCCATTTTATTGGCGGTGTCTGCAGATTCAAACAATATGCGCAGCAGGTTGTAAATGACCATACCACGCCGGTTGTTGTCCTGCACGTTACGGGTATGGTTTACCTTTACTTCGTTCAGGATGAAATCAGCCAGCGGCCGGTTTTTGTCCATAATACTGCTGTACGAATCGGCCACGTCCACGGCATTTTCCAGGTCGCGCTCGGGCGTGGGGCCGGGCTTTTCCAGTCCTATCACAAAGGCTTTCATCAGCGTTTCGGCATTTTCCTTATCCATCGTGCTGAGGAAATGGTTTAGCGTGTTGTAACCGGCAGCCATTTTAATAAACTTGCGGAAGTAATCGCCTCCTACGCTCACAATCAGCGAGTCGCCCCGGGGGCGGGCCATCCGCTCGAATATTTTCGGGTATACGCCACGGGTGTAACTGGAAGTATAGATCTCATCTTCGCCCAAAACAGCGAGGTAATACAATTCCTGCGGACTTAAACCGTCGAGCCTGCGAAAACGCACATGATCGGGCTCGCTGTGCAGCGCATTGATTTCACGGATGAAGTGCTGTTTGGCGCGGCGCGTCATCATAATGGCCAGCGATTCCATTTCGCGTGCAGTGTCCTGTATGGGAGGAAGCATCCGGCGCGCATATTCAATACGGGTTTTCACCAGCAATTTGTAATAGGCCAGTGCATCGTCTTTTACCCTGTCAATTTCTTCGAAGGTTATTTTGCCGCGACGCAGATTGTCCAGGAAAGGAAAATAAATTTGCCCGCTCTTGCTGTTGGCCATGCGCGCAATAAGCTGCACCAATGTATCGGAATGATGGCGTATGCGATATGCCAGGGCATCACGCGCCTGGGCAAAATCGTAAACCTTGCTGATATCGCGACTGGCGGCCACTTTGATCAGGCTGTCTGCTGCCCGGAAATTGGGATTCTTGCGCAGCTCGGTAAGAATTTCGTCAGGATACAATCTGCAATATTTCAGGAACAAAACATCTTTGGCCACCTGCATACCGGGATTGTTTTGCGAAAAACGCATGGCTTCTACCAGTATCTTGCCCACACCATAGCTGTTCTCTTCTATAACGGGAAGAAAACTTTCACCACGGTAATCCAGTTCCATGCATTTTGCAAATGCTGCCACCAGCGAAGGCGCAATGGAAGGAGGAAAATTTCTTTTATTGTACCAGGCCTGGTACGATTGTAACAGGAAATCAAGACTACGCAGGTACTTGACCTTCTCCTGGTTGGTCATCACCGTATCCGTTTCAATCTTCTCCTGCAGTTCGTCTATGCTGCGCACCAGCGCATCGGCCACCTGCAGGTTAACGGACTCATCCCGGGAAATTTTTACCACACCGCCCGGAGCGAGTTTTTCCTGCTGCTTGTCGATGTTATCGTGCCACAATACCCGTTCGAGGGCTACCTTGAAAGTACTGGCGCTCTGTGCCCCGACGCTGGTGCCGGACAAAATAAACAGCAAGCTGAAAACGGGTATATATAGTTTCATACGGTGCACAGCTCTTGAAAAGCAAAAATACGACCAATTAGCCCCCCTTCCCAACCTCCTGGCGCACAATGTCATGAAATTACGGGTTAACCATGCAAATGCGGGCGCCGGACACCATTTATAACTTTTCTTTCGCCCGGGCGCATAAGGGCAGGCCCAACGCACAATACCTTATTACAACCATAAAAACGCCAGTACGTTATATTTATTCTGGTACCCTGCCCTTTACTTTGCAAAAATGGACCCGTGTACCTTCGGCAAAAGCAATGCCCATATTAAGAAATTGTAAAGTCCCCCTTACCAAAGCGCAGTTTCTGTACGTTTGCTGAAATTTTATGATGAATGGAGCCAAAAGGCAAGAAGATCCTCATTGCTGACGACGAACCGGATATCCTCGAAATCATTCAATACAACCTGGTGCGGGAAGGCTACGAGGTCATTACCGCAAAAGACGGCGATGAGGCCCTTCAGAAGGCAAAACTGGTGAACCCCGACCTGGTAATGCTGGATATCATGATGCCCAAAAAAAACGGGGTGGAAGTATGCCAGTTGCTCCGGGCTCAACCGGCTTTTCAGCATACCCTGATCATTTTCCTCACCGCCCTGAGCGATGAAAGTACCCATATCAAAGGACTGGAAAGCGGCGCGGACGATTATGTAAGCAAACCCATCAGCCCCAAAGTGCTGATAAGTCGGGTAAACGCCCTTTTCCGGCGGGTAAACAAAGAACCATCCGACAATGTGATCAGGTTGGATAACCTCGAAATTGATCCTTCCCGGTTTGAAGTGATTGCCAACAACAAACCCGTTACCCTGGCAAAGAAGGAATTTGAACTGTTATACCTGCTGGCTTCACGGCCCGGCAGGGTGTTCCTGCGCAATGAAATTCTCAACCAGGTATGGGGCAACGACGTAATTGTGGGCGACCGCACCATTGACGTTCATATCCGTAAAATCCGCCAGAAACTGGGCATTGATTGCATTACTACGGTAAAAGGGGTTGGGTACAAGTTTGATTTGTGAACCGGGCAAACCTTATTTCCCCTTTTCTGTTCTTATTTGTTCTATCTTTCTTGTTATTAGCCGTCACCATGCCATCTGCAAAAAACTTATCACCACGGCAACTGTCTTCGCTTACGGCAGGCATACTGGCCCTGCCCGTAACGCTTGTTATTTATATAGTTACCGGCAACTGGAAGGTAAGTGCAGGTTCGCTGCTGTTTGTATTTGCATTTGGCTACTTCCTCATCCTGTTCACGCTGGAAAAATTCATTTACCGGAAGATCAAGCTGATCTATAAAATGATCTACCAGACCAAGGCCACCAGGAAGGAAGAAATGTATTTCAAATACCTGTTACCTCGTAAAAGCATAGACGAAGTGCGCGCCGATGTGGAAGCCTGGGGCGAAAGACGCAACCGCGAAATTGAATTGCTGCGCCGGAATGAAGCCTATCGGAAAGAATTTTTACAAAACCTGGCCCACGAATTCAAAACGCCCATTTTTGCCATACAGGGATACATCGATTCCCTGCTCGACGGCGGTATGGAAAATGAAGCCATTGCCCGAAAATTTCTGGAGAACACCGCCCGCAATGTTGACCGCCTGGTGCACCTCATGAACGATCTCGACGAAATTTCACGGCTCGAAAGCGGTGAACAGTTGCTAAACAAACAGCATTTCATTATCCAGGACGTTATACGCGAAGTGTTCGATTCGCTTTCCATCAAAACCCAGGCACAGGGCATCAAAACCAGTATCAAAAAGGGATGCGAAGCGCCCATTGCTGTGTTTGCCGATAAGGAAAAAATCAAACAGGTATTGTATAACCTGGTGGAAAATGCCACCAAGTATGGCAAAAAGAACGGAAATATTGTGGCCAGCATCTACCGCACCGACGATCATCATGTGCTGGTGGAGATCAGCGACGACGGCATCGGCATTGAGGAAGAACATCTCAACCGCGTGTTTGAAAGGTTTTACCGCACCGATGCTGCCCGCAGCCGCGACCGTGGCGGCACTGGCCTGGGCCTGGCTATCTGCAAGCACATTATTGAAGCGCACGGCCAAAGCATTCATGCACGCAGCACGCCGGATGTGGGCACTACGGTTGGTTTCACGCTCGATACCAAGAGAGAGTAATTTGTATTTCGCGTTAATCAACCGGACTTCCCGTTAATCGCATAGCTTACTGTACGTTCACACCCAACACTAAGAGAGAGTAACGCTTCTTCATCCGGGTAACTACTTATTTTTCCAACTTGATTTTTGCAGTAAATACTTTACCAATTAGATTGCAGTTTTTGGTGTACGTTTTTAATGCATTAATCTGACTCTATGAAAACTGTTTGCCGGATAATCGCTGCTGCGGTGGCGGGCTTGAGTTGTTTCAATGCCTCTGCCCAATGCGACGGCCAGCTGCAAACCATTATCTACGACACTTTTGTTACCAGTACGGGAAACGGCCTGTCCACTTTTACGTTTCCGAAATTCGACCCGCAAGTGGGTACGCTTACAGAAGTGACCTTTACTTCGGACATTACGTTAAGCTATCGCTTTCAGTTGGAGAACAATGAACCCGTTGCCATCAGCAATTACCGCGTTCGTATTGTGCGTGAACAGGAGATCAGCAGCAACGCCCTCTTGACGCCGCTCACCAGTACGTACCAGCAAACCTATGGCAATTTTGCGTTGGCTGCGAGCAATGGCGTGCCCGGCTCCGGACCGGATTTTATTGAGCAGGGTCCGCATAAGGTGATGGACCGGACTATCATCAACCAGACCGTTTATAATACGGCGGACTTCCTCGGAATGGGAGATATTACCCTCGACTTCTACGCTTTAACATATTCTATAGTATTTGGCAGCGTAAATTACAACTATAACGGCACGGCGGAAGACACGCTGCGATTCAGCATCACCTATACCTATTGCCCGGTGAAAGTGTTGAATGCTGATATCACACGGTTCAATGTCCGCAAAGCCGATGAGCATTTTATAAACATTGAATGGATAACGCAAAATGAAATATCTGACCGTACATATGAAGTTGAAAAAAGTACTGACGGCCGCCAATTTGATAGAGTGGCTCAATTCCCTGCTAAGACCGGCGCCGCAACCGGTACCTATCACTATCAGTACACGTTGCAGCCAACCGACACAAGGAAACTCGTTTTCCGCATAAAGCAAATTCAAAAAGACGGTGGAGTAAAATATTCCCCCTTACGGATTGTTGAAGGTACCGTTCCTTCTTCCGGAAACCTGCGCGTGTATCCCAATCCTGCCGCCGGCAGCGCTACCATTCTTTTCAGCGATACCAAACGGGGCAACTGGGATGTGGATGTATTCGGCGTTACAGGGCAGCATGTGAAAAGATATCATTACAGCAATACTTTGCTGGCGAAAATCAATGCATCGGGAGAATTGAAGCGTGGCATATATACTATTGTTGCGGTAAACCGCGATACGAAAGAAAAATTAATGAGCCGGTTGATCGTGCAATAAGGTTGAGAAATGCTGCGCCTTCGCGAAGGCAATATCTGTTTGATCGTGCGGCAAAAAATAACGATACGCCCGGGAAAGGCTTTGGCCGTCTGTGACCAACATGGCCCTATGCGTCGGGTTTTAATTGCTGATGCTTCCTGGTAAAATACACCAGCGAGAACAGGGTGGCCACCACGCCCACCAAAGAAAACAACACTACCGCATTGGGGAAAAATGCTGTCCATTTTAAATCCACCTTCATCACGTAGCGTGACAAAATCACCGTAGAGCTTCCCAGGTAACCATAGGCATCAACCAGGTATATCAGGAATCCAACGTTCCCGACTACACGAAAGGAGGCAATCAATCTTTCGAAGAAAATGCAGTTGAACGGGATGTATCCCATGTACATGCCCAGTCCGGCCAGTTGCATCCATAATACGCCATCTATCGCATTTACCAGGAAGAGGGCCGAAGCTATGCCTGCCAGCAGGAAACCAGCCAGGATCACCCAATGCACCAGGCGCAATGCCCTGATGTTTTTCCGCACCAGCACCAGCAGGCTCATCAATGCCAGTACCACTACCGATGTAATGGTTTCTGTACGGGTAAAAATGGCGGGCCTGGTGCCATACCCCAGTTCGTTCCACATATTGGCCATGAAGTTGTCGCGGATATCGCGCATGATGGTGAGAAATAGATAGGTAAGCGTTACAGCTACCACACCCGCTCCAAACATTTGTAAAAATTGCTTTCGTTCTGTTTTTTGCATGGGTTGTCGCACCGTGCGCTCGCGGATATCTGTTTCATCAGGAGGGGGAACGCGTTCCAGCAGATACAGAAAAATTACCAGTGGCGCCAGAAAAACCAGTCCTGTGGCAAAGCCCAGCCATTGCTCGGGCACATCCCAGTGGTCGCGGAGCCATACCGCTACCGAGCGCGTAAACCCGCCGGCAAAGATGAAACTCACGGCCAGCGAAGCGCCGATAAAATCCGTTGCCCTTCTCCCTTCCACATAACTGAACACCACGCCCCACATAAAGCCTAACAGAAAGCCGTTGGCAAACAGCCAGATCAACCCGAACGGCGGAGGTGTAAATCCAAAAAGCAATAAACTCAGCCACGACAAACCTATCAACAAGGCGCTGATCTTCCAGCGCCCGGAACGTTTCAGCTCCGCAATGAATTTGATGCCGAAGAATTTACTGATCATATAGCCCAGTCCCTGGCTGATGATCAGCAACTCCTGGTACCGGATGCCCAGGAACGATACGCCATCAAATGTGGCAACGGTAAACGGTTTCCTGTATGCGAAAACAGCGGTATAGGCAAGAAAAGCCACCGCAGCAGCATATATAGCTACAACGGCAGGTTTTCTATACCATGGCAAAGTGGTCGCTTCGGACAAGAATCATTGATTTAAGCAAGGAAATTAAGGGATTTTTGGGTGAATACTTGCCGCAGAAACACGCAGGCGCAGTAAAAGCCCCGTTTTTATCGCGCTTAGATCCCGTATCAGGCAAAAAGGCGAAACCTGGAAAAGCTTCGCCGTGTCAACATTAAGAAACTGCTTGGAGCACTATTGATGTGTTGTAACGCATCGCCATAATGGAATCTTCCGGCACGAATGTAAGCCCGATCTTAAATACAAACTGGATATACCTTACCCTGACCTGATTTTCAATTGAGCAGGCGCAGCTACTTATCGCACATGGCGGTTTAACTGATAGTTAGTACTGTCCGTACCAGACGGCTCTCTTGCCATTGATTTGTACCAGGTAAGCTGGTTGGCAAGTTGTTCGCTGAGAGAAAAAAAATACAAACGTCCATTCCGGATATAGCGCATATGCCGGCAATGCGCGTCCTCCGCAACAAAATAAATGGTATTGATGATCTGCCCTGCGCTGAAGCAGTATATCTTTCCTTCTTTGGGGCAGTCACGTTCCTGTTGCACTGCTCCGCACACATCATGCACCAGGTTTGCAATCAACAACTTGTCAGTAGTGGCTATGTAAGTAAAAAAACGTGTGCTGTCAGGAGATTTAAAAAAGATCAGTTCTACACTATCTGTAGTTTTCATCATGGGCAACAAAGTAGCGCCTGTGATAGTATTTTCCGAACAGGCGCCCGTAAATAACAACATTATAACTACCTGGAAAAATAATTTCATAACATTCAGCGGCCATTTATCTTCAGAGAAATTATTAAGAGTAAAGGAGGGGTCCTCTTTTAAAGGGCAACCCTCCCGTTATTTATCTTATATTGTATTTGCCTTTTGCATTACTCAATAGTTGTTGGTCTTCGGCGAAAAACTTGCCCAACCTGTCAACCAATTGTTGTCTCCAAAAGCTCCGCGATATGCTGTATTGGTAAAAAATGCACCCATTCCCGCAGTACTTCCTCCTGTCAATGCAGGAGAACCCGCTTTGGGCAAGAAGTTAGGATTGGTCAGGTTAAACGGATCTGTCAGTTCTACTTCTTCTCTTGTAGCCAGCGTCAGGCAACCTTCGCTTTCCGCTTTTGCTTTCATATCAGCCGCAGACAGAATTGCGCTGTTACTGCTTTTATAGGGCTCGGCATAAACAGCCACGATGTTGTTTTTGAATTCCGATTCACCATTTTTATACGCTTCCAGGCTGGCATCGCTCTCAATACTGAAACCGGCTTTAAGATGACCGATCAGCAGCGAATTGCGCAACACAAAACGTACCGCCCTTCTCCAGCGATTGCTATAGTTGTGGTTGCTGTGCGCACCGGTGGTGTCGTAGGGACCAATAAAAGTGAAGTTGGAAAGCACAGGTCGCGTGTACGGCGTAGCGCTGGTGCCGCTACCGTCGTTGTCTGCTTCAATGCCGTTGGCAGCGTCGCTGTCAGCAGGCTTGTCGCGCAACGAAACAGCAAATTGTATGTTACCGGTATAGCCGAAGTCGAAATCGAAATCATCATCCATGGTGCCCAGAGCAACAAGATGGCGGCAGTTCACGGTGCCTCCGAAAAATTCATAGGCATCGTCGCTTCCGTATGAAACCTGCACATATTCAATGGTAGTACCGGCGCCTACACCGCCCAGCGTAAGTCCGTTGATTTCAGAACCCGGTTCTGCGGCCACGCCACTGAACTCGATGCGCACATATTTCAATATGCCGGAATTATCATTCGGATCGGTGCCGCCATATGGACGGTTCACACCACCTTCAATGATCGGGGCAGGGGAAGTAGGACGGTTAGTAGGCGCTTTGCCCAATAAGATAATTCCTCCCCAATCGCCGGGCGCGCGGTTGCCGGGGGCTTTGGCCGATGTAAATACAATCGGTTCATTGGGCGTTCCTTCTGCAATCAGTTTCGATCCTCTTTCAATGATCAACGCCCCCTTTTCACCGCCAGCCGATTCAGCACTTTTAATGATGGTGCCCGGCTCTATGGTCAATACGGCATTGTTGTTTACATATACATATCCCTGCAAGGTATATACACCTTTGCGGAGAGTGATGCTCCTATCGATCGTTCCGGTAATCAGTTTTGTTTCGTTGGGATCATCGGAATGGCTCCCTCCTCCGTTACTCCCTTCTTCATTAAAATTCACCTTCACGCACGACGTAAATAGTGCAATTGTCAAGGCAACAGCAATGAAATGTTTCATATAATTAGTATTTGTAGAAATATTACAGATCGATGTCGTAAGAAAAACCTATGCTGATGGTGGTGCCCGGTTTGTAGGAACTGAACAACCGGTCTGTGTGCCTGCTATAACTCTTTTGCGAGTCAACATTCTCATACAGGTACACGGCCTGGTTAAAAATATCTGACACCTGCAGTTTCAGTTCTCCTTTTTTCTTCAGTATGCGTTTGGAAAGCTGGAAGTCTACCAGGTCACGTGGTCTTTCGTATATATCAGGAAACTCGCTATTGCCTACCAGCGAAAGTCGCTGACCAATTCGGTTATACAATATCGATATACTAAAATCGGTTCCGCGGCTGCTGTATTGAATGCCACCATTGATAAGGTAGGGCGACTGCCCCTGGATAGGACGGTTCACCGAAACAGGGCTTCCGGATAATTCATCCGCAAAGGACACTTCAGAAAATATGTAAGTGAAATTGCCGAACACCGTCATGCGTTCCAGCAAGGCGTTGGTCTTGTCAAGAAAAGACAGGTTCTTGCGCACTTCCAGTTCAATGCCATAAGTATTGGCATTACGCGCATTCTGATAGAAATACAGGCGCCGGTCTGCATTGGTGCCCGGATCGAGACGAAACTCGATGGGATTTTCAAAACGTTTGAAGAAACCACCCAGTGTAATCACTTCGCCTGCGCCGGGATAAATTTCATAACGCAGATCGGCATTGTATATCTCCGTACGCTTCAGTTCCGGTCGACCGGATATGCCGTAGTTCTGCTCGTAATCATAAAATGCAAATGGCGCAATTTCACGAAACTCCGGTCGCGCTACTGTTTTGTACAAACCCAGTCGCAAATTATTGCTGCTGGTCACATTCCAGGTAAGATTGGCAGAAGGCAGCACATCCCATACTTCCGGGTTGATCACAACTGTTTTGGCCGACAGATCTTTGGTGCGGAGAAACTGTTCAAAGTATTCTACCCGTATGCCCCACACCAGTCGCACATCATCAGACAGTTTATTGTCAAACAACGCATAACCTGCGTTCAGCGCCGACACACCAAAGTATTTGTCCTGGTTATTGGTAAACTCTTCGAGTACATACCCGTTAATGGAGATATTATCAGGGGCAAAAATCTTGTCATACGGCAGAAAGGCGAGTTGTTCATCAAAATTGCCCGATGCCTGCACATACCGGAATATCCTGCTCTTAAAATTCCTGAATCGAAGCAAGGTAGAACCTCCCACCCGGAACGTTTGCTTTTGGCGGAATAGATTGAACGGTATGGACACAGCTGCAGAAGCCGATACACTATGATCTTCCAGGTTGGAATAAAATCTCCTCGTATCGTCTTCATCCAATTGATAATTCCTGCCACTCAATGGCTGCACATACTGCGACACACGCAGGTCTGGCTGCGAACGGCCCACCAATGAATAACCGGCATTCCAGCGGAGTTTGGCACTGGCCACAGGCAATTGATGATCGCCTTCCAGTTGTCCGCTATAAAATGTTCTTTGATTGAGGAAGGATGAACGCAGGCTCACATGCTGCAAGCGATTGTTGTTGATGCCATCACGCACATAATAATTATCATCAAAAAACCGGTTAAACAGGTTTTTGAATGAAATTTTGTGTTTGCCAAGCGTGTACGTCAGGTTCAGCATGGCGCCCAGATTGGTTTGATAACGGTTTTGAATATCCGTATAATTAAAAATTGCCAACCCATCATGCTGCGATTGCTGCCGCTCCACATCATATACCAGCTTTGAGTTGCGATAAATCAACGAAAACACGGCACCCAATGCAGCGCCATTGTCATATCGCTTTACCGTGCCCAACGACAGGTTATAAGATTGAACGGGCGCCGCTTTACTGGTTACTTCCCGATAACCTTCATGGCCGAACTGACGGGTCAATGCCAGTTGTTCCTGTACGCCTGCGGTGGTAGCGCCCAGTCGGCGGTATGCCTGCGCTGTGGCAGGAAAAGCTGCAGGCAATTTCCTGTTGCCGTCATCAAAACCGATCCAGTCGTATTTCCCGCGCGGATTGCTCCTGAAATCATCAAACGTGGATTGTGTATTGAACCCGAGTTGTACGCCAACATGCAAAAAATTTTTTAACGGGATATCGCGTGTTTGCACCTGCACCAGTCCGCCGGCAAATTCGCCGGTGAGTTCGGGCGTGGCCGTTTTATTGATAATGATGTTATCGATCATGTTGGCCGGAATCACATCAAACGAAAAAGCTTTGCGGTCGGGTTCCGAGCTGGGCAGTTGCGCATTGTTGATAAACGCCGCGTTGTAGCGATCGCTCAGGCCACGGATGGTTACAAACTTGTTATCCTGGATGCTGGCGCCGCTCACGCGTTTCAACACTTCGCCGGTATTCTTGTCCGGCGTTGATTTGATGAAATCGGCAGCCAGTCCGCTCGATACGGCTGAATTGTTTCGCTGCAGGTTGATCAGCGCGCTGGTGCTTTCGCGCCGCACAGAAGTTCTCACTACTACCTGGTCAAGCGTTTTGTATCCCAGCACTACCGTCACCACGTTGTTGCCACCCGGCGTTACTGCTGCGTCTTCTATGACCTTGGTGTTATAACCGGCTGCAGAAATGGTGAGGATGTATTTTTTGCCGGGTTCCAGTTCCACTACAAAACGTCCTTCCACATCAGCTGCCACCGCACGGCCAGTTGATTCGACTGTAATGGTAGCGCCCGGTACCGGCTCGTTTTTGGTATTGATGATTCTGCCATTGAAGGGCAGGGTTTGCGCCATCAGGGAAAAGCTGGTAGCGAGGAGGGTTAAAAGGAGAGAATACTTTTTGCTCACAACAGTTTCTTTTGTTTGCGGCAAAAGTATCCGCGCCATATTACCGGCATATTATGGCGGAATTAAGGAATTGTTACCGGTCAATAGCGCCGGTTCCTCCGGATTGACATTTTATCTAAAAAACCCAAGCTATTGACAATCAACAGCCCAGAACCAATCCGATGCCTGATGCGACCAGTGTGGCATCGAAATGGCTGTATACATAATGTTGTCGCTTCATCCTGTGTTAAGAAATTATTACCAATTTCACCTCCTCTGAATACTATATGAATAATTATAATTTTGACCCAAATTTTAACCAATGGGACTAAATTCGATTATGAAGATCTTTATGCCGAAAGACAGGATCTTCTATTCGTTATTTGAAGAAGTGGCCCATACCGTAGCCAAGATGGGAAAAGTGATGAAGGAAGTGGTGAAAGAGCCTGATTTTGATAAGCGTGCTGCCCTGATCGCCCAGATTGAAGACCTCGAACACGTTAACGACGATTACACGCACAAGATCTTTACCGAGCTCGGCCGCAATTTTATCACACCGTTCGACCGCGAAGACATTCACTACCTGGCCACAGCGCTCGACGACATTGCCGACTACATTTTCGCTTCGGCTAAAAAAATCAACTTTTATAAGGTAAATCCCAACGATCAGGGAATCCAGAAAATGGCCGACCTGATTGACCAGGGATGCGAACAGATCAAAAATGCCGTGCTGGAACTGCGCGATATGAAAGACATGCGCCAGATTACCGATGCCCTTGTTAAAGTGAACAGCATCGAAAACCAGGCCGACGACATCTTTGATATGAGCATCGACCGTCTCTTTGAAACCGAACCCGACGCCAAAGAGGTGATCAAGAAACGGGAAATTTACCAGGTTATGGAAATTGTTACCGACAAGTGCGAAGATGCCGGTAATGTGATTGAGTCTATTATTATTAAATACGCTTGATGAATGTGCTGATTGAAAAACGCTCAATGCAAGCATCATTGGCACATCAGCACTTTAGCTAATAAGCTAATTAAACCCATATGACCTTTCTCGTAGTCATTATCATCCTCGCCCTGATTTTTGATTATATCAACGGATTTCACGACGCGGCCAACTCAATTGCTACCATTGTTTCTACCAAAGTACTTACTCCTTTTCAGGCCGTATTGTGGGCAGCGGTTTTCAACTTCGCTGCTTTTTTTGTGTCAAAATATATTGTGGGCGAATTCAAGATCGGCAATACGATTGCGAAATCGGTAAATGAAAATTTCATTACGCTGGAAGTGATCTTCGCCGGGCTGATTGCCGCCATTGCCTGGAACCTGCTCACCTGGTGGTTTGGTATCCCTTCCAGTTCTTCCCATACGCTGCTGGGCGGTTTTATGGGCGCTGCCCTGGCGCATGCCGGCGGCATCAGCGAAGGCAATGTGCATGTGATCAATTATGAAAAAGTAATTCCCACCTTTCTGTTCATATTCGGCGCTCCGCTGATCGGCATGGTCATGGCCTGGATCATTACCGTGCTGATCGTAAATATCTGCCGAAGGGCCAATCCCTACCGGGCAGAAAGCTGGTTCCGGCGATTGCAACTGGTATCGTCGGCCCTGTTTAGCCTCGGCCATGGCGGCAATGATGCGCAAAAAGTAATGGGTATTATCGGCGCAGCCATCATTTTTCATGAAAAGTCGAGAGGCGTGGAAATGAGCTTTACCGATTTTGTAGATGCCTATGTATGGGTACCGATAGCGAGTTTTACGGCCATCGCTTTAGGTACGCTCAGTGGTGGCTGGAAGATTGTAAAAACCATGGGCTCCCGCATTACCAAAGTAACGCCGCTGGAAGGCGTGAGTGCCGAAACGGCCGGAGCTGCTACCTTGTACCTTACCGAACACCTCGGCATACCGGTGAGCACTACCCATACCATCACGGGTTCCATCATTGGCGTGGGAGCCACCAAGCGCCTCTCTGCCGTACGCTGGGGCGTAACCATCAACCTGCTCTGGGCATGGATTCTTACCATACCTGTCAGCGCCATCCTGGCCGCCATTGTTTATTACCTGATCAAACTGGTGTGAGCAAAGCTGACCATCTAACCATTCAACCTGTAGCACGTATCCTGTAACTTACATATTGCAAACTTTTTTCTTTGCGCAATTTTGCGTTTCTTACAACCCATTATGAAAGGAATTATACTTGCCGGAGGTTCCGGAACCCGCTTACACCCTATTACCTATGCCATCAGCAAACAGATCATGCCCATTTACGACAAACCCATGATCTATTATCCCCTTTCTACCCTTATGCTGGCCGGCATTCGCGAAATACTGATCATTTCCACCCCGCATGACCTGCCGCAGTTCAAAAGACTGTTGGGTGATGGTTCGCAACTGGGACTGAAATTTTCTTATGCGGAACAGCCGGTGCCCAATGGACTGGCACAGGCATTTGTGATCGGCGCAGATTTTATTGGCAAAGACAATGTGGCCCTTGTACTGGGCGATAATATTTTTTATGGCGCCGGACTGGGTACACAACTCGAAAAAAATACCAATCCCGAAGGCGGTATTGTGTATGCCTATCACGTAACCGATCCCGAACGTTATGGCGTGGTGGAATTTGACAAGAACAACAAGGTGATTTCAATAGAAGAAAAACCCGCCAAACCGAAAAGCAATTATGCAGTGCCCGGTTTATATTTCTACAATAATGAAGTAGTGCAAATTGCCAAAGACCTGAAACCGAGCGCCCGCGGAGAATATGAAATAACCGACGTGAATAAGGAATATCTTCGCAGGGGCAAATTGCAGGTGTCGATCCTCGACCGGGGAACCGCCTGGCTCGATACCGGCACTTTCGATTCGCTGATGCAGGCATCGCAGTTTGTGCAGGTAATTGAACAACGGCAGGGCATCAAGATCGCCTGCATTGAAGAAATTGCTTACAGGAAAGGATTCATATCCAAAGACCAATTGGTTGAAATGGCAAAGCCTTTGCTGAAAAGCGGCTATGGTCAGTACCTTATGGACGTATTGAAGCAGGATTGCTGACAATACAATACTAAACCTGCTACCATTCGTATACACTAACAACGATCATTCGTAACAGATGAGTAAAATTCTGGTAACCGGTGGATGCGGCTATATAGGTTCGCATACCATAGTTGACATGGTGGAAAATGGATTCGAAGTGATTTCTGTAGATAATAATTCGCGCTCTACTCCACGCATACTTGAAGGCATCGAAAAGATCATCGGAAAAAAAATAAAAAACTACAAGGTTGATCTCTGCAATTTCGACGACACCTTCGCCATTTTCCAGGAAAATGATGACATCCAGGGGATCATCCACTTTGCTGCCTATAAATCCGTGGGCGAATCAGTGGAACATCCGCTGGCTTATTTCGAAAACAACCTCGTTTCGCTGATCAACCTGCTGAAATGCGTGCAGGAGTTCAACATACCTTATTTTGTTTTCTCTTCTTCCTGCACCGTATATGGTAACCCGGACCATATTCCGGTTACCGAATCCACGCCCCCCAAACCTGCGGAATCGCCTTACGGGTATACCAAGCAGATGGGTGAACAAATCATCAACGAATTTTCAAAAGCCCACGGCACGCAATGTATTCTGCTGCGTTACTTTAACCCGGTGGGTGCACATCCTTCCATTCTTATTGGTGAACTGCCCATTGGCAAACCCGCCAACCTGGTGCCGGCCATTACGCAAACAGCTATCGGCAAACTGCCCCAGATGCAGGTGTATGGCAACGACTATCCCACCCGCGATGGCAGTTGCTTACGCGATTTCATTCATGTAAGTGATATCGCGCATGCGCATACGCTGGCCATGAAATATATGCTCAGCGGCCGCGCTGCCAAACGTTGCGAAGTATTCAATCTTGGTACGGGCAACGGTGTTACTGTGCTGGAAGCCATCAAAGCTTTTGAAAAAGTGAGCGGGGTAAAACTGAATTATACCATCGGTCCCCGCCGCCCCGGCGACGTAGTGGCCATCTATGCCAACAACGACCACGCACGCAAAACGCTCGGCTGGGAAATCCGCTATTCGCTGAACGATATGATGGCCACCGCCTGGAAATGGGAGCAGCGCCTGAAAGCCGATGAAACTTTTTACCAGAGCATGCCGGTGGATTTGAATTGACGTGCGCCTCAAAACACAACCCGGGCGAACATCCTTGCGGCGAAGATTGCTTCAACTTCGCTTATCATTCCTATATTTGCGGCACAAATTTTTACTATGCTCAAGGAAATCCAGGTTACCGGCCAAAAAGATACCCGCAGTGGTTTTGGAGATGGAATAGTTGAAGCTGCACGCAAAAACCCCAATATCGTGGCGCTGACCGCCGACCTGGCTGGTTCGCTCAAGCTGAACCAGTTTATGAAAGAATTTCCCGAACGTTATATCCAGTGCGGCATTGCCGAAGCCAATATGATGGGCGTGGCTGCCGGACTCACCATAGGTGGTAAAATTCCCTATACCACCACATTTGCCAATTTCTCTACCGGACGCGTATACGACCAGATACGTCAGTCCATTGCCTATTCGGGCAAGAACGTAAAGATCTGCGCCTCCCATGCCGGACTTACCCTCGGCGAAGATGGCGCCACCCACCAGATTCTCGAAGACATCGGCCTCATGAAAATGCTGCCGGGTATGACCGTAATCGTTCCCTGCGATTACAACCAGACCAAAGCAGCAACCATTGCCATTGCCGATTATGTGGGCCCCGTATACCTGCGTTTCGGAAGACCTTCCTGGCCCATTTTTACCGATCCGGCCCAAAAATTCGAGATTGGCAAGGCCCAATACTTCAGCACCGGTAATGATGTATCGATTTTTGCCTGCGGCCATATGGTTTGGAAAGCCATTGAAGCGGGGCAAATACTGGAAGAAAAAGGCATCAGCGTAGAAGTAATCAACATTCATACGATCAAACCGCTCGATACTGAAGCGGTGCTCAACTCACTGAAGAAAACCCGTTGCGCCGTTACGGTGGAAGAACACAACATCATCGGAGGTTTGGGCGATTCCATTGCACAGGTTGCCGCCCGGCACTTCCCGGTTCCCATTGAATACGTAGGCACCAACGATACTTTTGGTGAAAGCGGCACCCCCAAGGAACTCCTGAAAAAATACGGGCTGGATACGCCCAATATTGTGGAAGCGGCTGAAAAGGTAATGAAGAGAAAATAGGCCTGCCCAAAAGCAAATACTATCTTAAAGTCTTTCAGCGTTTTAAACTGCATTACGGGTAATCAATCCAACCATTGTAAAATGCTAACCTATGGGGGTAACCACTCAGGACGCTGAGCTGCTGGTCCAGTTCCGCGATCCCGCTACCAAAGAGCGCGCCTATACTGCTATTATCCGCAAATACCAGGAAAGACTATACTGGCATATCCGCCGCATGGTAGTAGAGCACGAAGATGCCAACGATGTATTGCAAAACGTATTTATCCGGGTATGGAACGGGCTGGAAAATTTCCGCGAAGATGCCCAGCTCTATACCTGGCTGTACCGCATTGCCACCAACGAATGCCTCACCTTCCTGGAACAACTTAAAAAACGCAGCGCCGTGTCGCTCAGCGATGTGGAAAGCGGCCTCGAAAACAGGGTAAAAGCCGATAAACACTTTGATGGCAATAAACTGGAATGGAAACTGCAGCTGGCCATCCAACAACTTCCTGAGAAACAACGCGTTGTATTTACCCTGCGATATTATGATGAAATGCCGTACGAGGAAATGAGCAAGGTGCTCGACACCTCCGAAGGCGCATTGAAGGCTTCCTACCATCATGCCGTGAAAAAAATAGAGGATTATATCCTGAATCATTAAACTTTACAAGTTGCATAGCGTCTCAGTATTGCAATGGAAAACAGGAAAAACATAACAGAAGAACTGCTGACGATCAGCTCCGTAGTGGCGAAGCTGGACGCGCGCAATCCGTATGAGGTGCCGGCCGGCTACTTCAGCGAATTGCCGGATCTGGTGCTCCGTCGCATACAGCAGCAGGAAAGGGAGATCACTCCCGGTTTTCCGCAGCGTACTGCAACGCCCTATGTGGCGCCCCAGGGATATTTTGAAAACCTGCCGGCAGCCATCTTGCAACGGGTAAAGGCGCAGGAAGCGGCTGATCCGAAGGAAGAACTGGAAACCCTGTCGCCCTTGCTCAGCAGCATTGGCAAGCAAATGCCCTTCAGCACCCCTGCGGGGTATTTTGAAGAATTGAGCAGCCAGGCGGTAGCAGGCGCCCAGGCAATAGAAGCGGTGAATGAAACGCTGGAAAACCTGTCGCCGGTGATGCAATCGCTAAAGCATGAAAACTGCTATGAAGTACCGGCCGGTTATTTTGAACAATTGCCGGAGCAGCTCTTGCAAAAAGTAAAAAGGCAGCAGCCGGCGCCTGTAGTGCGCATGAACCCTGTGCGTAGGGTAAGGCAATATGCTGCAGCAGCAGTAGTGGCAGGCCTGATTTTGATAGGCGGCTGGTTGTTCTTCAACAATGGCAATAGCACCGTATCCGACCCGCAAGGTCTGGCCGAGATTGAACAGATCAGCGACGAAGTACTCGAAAATTATCTGGAAGACATCAACATACCTTTGTCTGAATCCTTATTGATTGCGGCCAATGATGAGATAGACGCAGAAGATATGCGGGAATTGCTGGCCGATATTTCCGATGAAGAATTAATGCGGTATGTATCGCAATACCAGGCAAAAGATATTTTTACCAACTAATCCTGAACAGTCATGCAAAAGTTTTTATTGATGGTGATGCTGGCGCTGGGCTCAGCTACGCTGGCTTTCGCGCAGGGCGGAGACCAGAAAAGAGACGGCGGCCGCGTAGAAGCATTGAAAATTGCTTACCTCACCAAGAAACTTGACCTGACCCCGGAAGAAGCACAAAAATTCTGGCCCATCTACAACGAATACACCAAAGAGATCAGAAAAGCGCGTATAGATGCCCGCAAGGACAATAAATCGGAATTGGATGTGGAAGAAAAGTTATTGAACATCCGTAAAAAATATGAAGTCGAATTCTCCAAAGCCATCAGCAAGGAAAAGGTCAACACCTTCTTCCGCGCCGAAAAGGAATTTGGCACACTCCTGCAAAAAGAATTGATGGAAAGACGGCAACAGCGTTTGCAGCAACGCAAATTACAGAAAGCCGACACCACTGCGCGCCATTAAGCCGGGTTAAACAACGGCGTTTTGATGTCGTGATAAAACAGGAAGGTCCAGTTTTGCTCATGCCCTTCCTGCCACCACTGCTGGCGCAGTTCCATGGCTTTCTTACCGTCGTCATCATATTTGGCCACAAAACGCGTACGCATCTGTTGCAGTTGCGGCGCTTCGTCGCCGCCAAAAAACACGGTTTCTCCACCATCTACAATCCAGAATACCTGGTGAAACTTACTGTGCGCCCCGGTGATGGCATATTTGATATAACCATCCAGCACTCCATCGCCATCCAGTAAAACAACCTGGGGTGAGTGTTTCAAACATTCCAGTTCATCGGGTATATAGGAAGGAAATCCTTTCTCGAAGGCATAGTTCAATTCCTGCTTTTGTATATAGTATTTCGCGGTAGGAAAACTGAGCGTTTTTTCACCGTTCCCGTTCATACCCATGCTCACGCCGCCGGCATGGTCTTTATGCAAATGCGTCAGTAACACCTTTGTTATTTCAGCAGGATTGATACCATGGTCCATGAGGTTTTGATGCAATTGCAATACGCCCTGCTCATTGCGAAACCCAAGACCGGTATCCAGCAGCAGTACATCTTCCGACGTAATCACCACAAACGGTTGCACTTCTACCAGCAAACTGCCCACGGGGCGTTGTTGCAGGTCATCGGCACTGGTATCAAAGGGAACAAATTGTTTTGTTTTGTCAATGGTAAATGCCCCTTCGCTGAGTGGAATAATTTTCATGGCGCAAAGGTAAGGCAAACCCTCACCGCAACACCATATGCCTGTCGGCATCAAGGCGAATCAAAATAAACAGCAATACCGTAAAAGTAAGCAGCGAGGTACCGCCATAACTGATCAATGGCAACGGGATACCAATCACCGGCGCCAGACCGATAGTCATACAGATGTTGATGGCAATATGGAAAAAGAACAATGACGCCACCCCATAGGCATAACAGCGGCTGAACACACTTCGCTGCCGTTCGGCAATATGTACGATGCGCAATAGAAGAAAGAGATAAATGGCCAGCACGGCAATACTGCCCAGGAATCCAAAGCCTTCGCCGATAGTACAGAATATAAAGTCCGTGCGCTGTTCGGGCACAAAATCAAAACGCGTTTGCGTGCCTTTCAAAAATCCTTTGCCCAAAAAGCCGCCACTGCCAATGGCGATCTTGCTTTGGCGCACATTGTAATCATCAGTTGTTTTGCCACCACCTTCGCTTCCTTCTGCATTGACCCGTGCATAGGGATTTTCACGGCCAATCAGTGAAAAGATGCGTTCCACATGGTGAGGCTGCAACACTTTGGTAAACAGGAAGGGCACGGCATAAAACACCGTCAACCCACAGGCCAGCCAGATCATTACAATTACGGCAATAAGATTCCGCTTGCGCCGTGCTTTTTTCGCAGCCTGGTAAATGGCTATCACTGCTATCAAGGAGAGGATGAGCAATAGGATATTTTTGTCCAGCAACAACGTAGCCACCACCAGCACGGCCAGTGAAAAACCTACGATGAGGTAACCGGCGGGAAAACCTTCACGAAACATTACGAGGTAGAAGGAAAGGAACACCAGCGCCAAACCTGTTTCTTTCTGTGCTATGGTAAGTAATGCGGGCACCAGCACAATGATGGAAGCAATCAAATGGGAACGTGGCTTGTTAAAATCGGTTTCTACCCGCGAAAGGTATTTGGCCAGGGCCAGGTTCACAAACACTTTGCACAATTCGGCCGGCTGTAACTGAAAGGCGCCAAAACGGATAATGGAATTGGTACCCTTCACAGAAGTATGAAACGGAAATACCAGCAACATCAGCAACAACCCGAAGGCATACCAGATATTGGCCGTGGCGGTGAAGAATTTACTGTCTGTTAATAGTATGAATAAACCGATCAGCAGCGAGGCCGCAAAAAAATACAGCTGCTTGCTATAGTCGGTGCGAAGGGTAAAAAAGCTTTTCAGTACATTGGCCTGCTCATTATAGGTAACCGAAAAGATGCTCATCAACCCGATCGAAACCAGGATCATGTACAACCAGATCAATGTCCAGTCAACACCTTTTGATATGGTGGGGTTTCTCTGCATCATAATACGGATTTACCGGAGTGAATCTTTTGGCACACTGTCCTGCCTGCTCACCGTTGTGGCACGCGGTTGCGTGACAGTGGCAGGCTTCTTTTCTGCAGGTTTAGGTTTGGGTTTGTAAGGTTGCATTATATACTTCCGTATATAATTGCTGTCTTTTGTCCATTCAAACCATTGACGGGCGCGGATACTGTCTTCAATAAACTGCAGCCTGTCCAGGTATTCCGGCATCAGGTTGGCTGCCGCAATACGTTCCACTTCCTTCCATCTTTCGGGCCGCAAGGTATCATTTAAATATTTTTCCATCAACAGCCCCGCAATGGGTGCCGCCCACGTATTACCATAACCGCTGTTTTCTACTACTACGGCCAATGCGATCTTCGGGTTTTCGCGCGGCGCAAATGCTACGAACACACTGTTGTCTTTCAACTGCACCTTGCGGCCATCGATGTAACGATATTTTTCTGCCGTACCTGTTTTGCCGCACACGGCAATACCGGGCAGTCGTGCATTGGACGCCGTTCCCCTGTCCACCACATCCTGCATACCGCTGATTACTTCTTCAAACGCTTCATTGGGAATGCGGGTGAGCACTTCGTGCTTTACACGGAATGGGTTCAGGATGGTGTCCATGGGACTTTCCCCATCAATATCGGCCACAAAATGCGGCGTATAGTAATATCCCTTGTTCGCTATAATACACATGGCGTTGGCCAGCTGCAGCGGCGTGGTCTGCATTTTATCCTGCCCTATGCCCAGTGTAAGGTTGGTGCAGGAATTCCAACTGCCACGATATTCGCGGTTATAGACAGAAGTATCAGGTATCAGGCCGGCGCTTTCACTGGGCAGGTCAACGCCAATGCGTTTGCCCAATCCAAAATCATGCAAATACGAGCGCCACACTTCATACCCCTTTTTAACACCGCGGTATTTGGGATTGTCCACCGTAAGGCGGTACACATGCGCATAATAAGAGTTACAGCTATTGGCTATTGATAACCGGAGATTGGCCGCATGCCCTGGATCACGATGGGTACAGGCCGGCTTGCCATGACCGCAGGCCGTGTAGCGTCCCGAACAGGGATAACCGAAACGGGAAGTAATGATTCCCTCATTCAAAGCCACCAGCGCTCCAATGGGTTTAAACGTAGAGCCCGGCTCATAGTTGCCCTGCACAGCGCGGTTCAGCAAGGGCCCTGCCACATCCAGCGCCAGCCGGCTGTAATTGCGTTGCTTGTTCGGACCGGTAAGGTCATTGGGATTGTAATTGGGACCCGATACCATGGCAATAATGCCGCCCGTGGAAGGATCGATAGCTACAATCGAACCTACCTTATTGCTCATTAATTTTTCAGCCAGTTGCTGTACTTCAATATCAATATGGGTGCGCAGGTTGCGGCCGGCAACGGCAGGTGTATCGTACCGGCCGTTCTCATAGCTGCCCACCAGCCGGTTCCGGTTGTCTTTCAACAAATATTCAATACCACGCTGCCCCATCAGGATGCTCTCGTAATAGGCTTCCAGCCCGCTACGTCCCACGTAGTCGCCCATACGATAATACCCTCCGGAACGCTTGATGATGGCAGAATCGGCCTCGCCGATATACCCCATGATATGCGCTGCTGCATTATAGGGATATACACGAACGGGACGTTCCACCAGCGCAAAGCCGGGAAACTTCCAGATGTTTTCACCCAGTTTGGCATGCAGTTCGGGCGTAAGCAGGTCTTCAAAAATGGAAGGGCGGTATCTGCCGTTTTTATAAATCGCTTCTATCAATCTTTTTCTGTACTCAGCGGTATCTATGCCAAGGATGGAACATAATTCCATCGTGTCGATTCTGGAAGCTTCGGAGGGCGTTACTACCAGGTCGTACATGATGGTATTGTTCAGTATGGCCCTGCCCTTGCGGTCGAAAATAATTCCCCGGTCAGGGTACTTCACTTTCGCAAACACCGCATTGTTCATGGCCATCTGGCGATATTTACCGCTAATGATCTGCAGGTTGAACAGCTGGACCACTATGATAAAAAATATCCCCAGGAAAATCAGGCGAATGATATTGCTTCTTGACTGATTAAATACCGACATACACTATATTGACCACTATATTAACCTCAGATTGCACGGAATTATTTTCAGCGATTGCACAGATTTTACCATTATTTCATGGAATACAAAAATCTGCTTCCATAGTTCAGCTTCCATAGCAGGAGCCAATCGAAAATTTACTACAGATTACGCGGATTATCATCACGTATTCCACGGATTTTACCATTATTCATTCCATCCGCATCCCTCTCCTGTACCACAGAAGACGGCAAAGACGCAGACTGCGTGGCACAGTGCAGCAAAACAGCACTTATGCCGTATTGGTCCTGAACCTTTCCTTCCTGGCAAACAGCAGTTCAATGATCAATATCAGCAATAAACTGATACCTGAAGTAGCCAGCACTTTGCCCAGGAAATACCAGAAAGAACCAAACTGCAGCCATTCCAGGAAAATGAGGTAGCCGTTATGCACCAATGTGAGAATGATTACATAGGTGGCGTATGGTGCAACGCCCATACTGGTAAATGAAGGCGAACGGTAGTTCTGGTCAGCCCCTTCCTGCGGTATGAGCACGCTCACCAGGAAGCCGCGCAGGTACCCGATCAGTGTGCAGGCCGCTGCATGAAGGCCGGGCGTATGAACAAAATAGTCCAGGGTGAGCCCGAACAAAAAACTTACCATCATCATGCTGATGCGCGGCATGTTGAAGGGCAGCCACAAAATATAGAGAAAGTAAAAGTAAGGCACTATAAAGCGGTGCAGCGGTGGTATACTCTCCAGTAGGTATACCTGGATAAGGATAAACAATATGTACCGTATCAGGCTTCGCAGCATAGCGCTCAGTTATTTATTTTGGTAGCGTCTTCCAATGCTTTTTGTTCTTCTCTCATGGTGTTCTCCACTACTGCTACATATTCCAGGTTATAAAAGTTGGTGGCGGTTTTCAACCGCAGGCTCACAAAATTGCTCGATTTGTTATCAATCACTTCAGCCACTGTACCTATAGGTATTCCGGCGGGAAATACGGAAGAATAGTGGCTGGTAACCACAGTGTCGCCAATAGCAACCGGTATGATTTTGGGCACATTGTTCATGATCACATAATTCGGGTCCACGCCGTCCCAGTGCACCGTAAATGCTTCACCGGTTTTCTTGAGCTTGGAGCTGATATGAAACTGCCGGTTGAGCATACTCATCACTACGGCATAATTGCCGCTGGTGCTTACCACCCTGCCCACCACGCCGGCAGGCCCTACTACCCCCATATCCTTGCGCACGCCCTGGTTTTCGCCACGCTCAATGGTAAGCGAGTTATTTTGCATGCTCACTGTATTGTTCACCACCCTGGCCGACCGCCATACGTATTTCTGAACGGCCGTAGTGGTATCGATTTGCAGGGTATCGGTATATACGCGTTGGGAAGTATCCGGCCCCTCGAAATTTTCAGCCAGGCGGTTCCGCAGGGCTTCATTTTCCTTTGCCAGGTCTGCATTGGTTTGTTTCAGCCGGAAGTAATAGGTGATGTTATTGTAATTGCCCCCAAGCCTGCCGGTAATTTCATGTGCAGCCTCATAAAAAACCGCTTCATGAAATTCATTGTACCGGAACAAAATCAACAGGGCCGTAATCTGCAAGAATACGAAGAACAGAAAGTTGAAATACCTTCTTATGAAGAGAAAAATATTACGCACCTGCAGAATAGTTTAATACGTGAGTCGTCTACCCGGTTGCTGTTAACGCATCACGAACGGATAACGATCATAACTCTTTAAAGCAAGTCCTGTACCGCGCACCACACTCTTCAACGGATCATCGGCTACATGCACGGGTAATTTGATTTTCTGGCTGAGTCGTTTGTCGAGACCGCGCAGCAAAGCGCCGCCACCGGTGAGGTAAAGACCGCGGCGATAAATATCTGCAGCCAGCTCCGGAGGCGTCATTTCAAGCGCCTTCAGAATGGCTTCTTCAATCTTGAATATGCTTTTATCCAGCGCTTCTGCGATTTCCTGGTAGCTTACCATTATCTGCTTCGGAATGCCGGTTACCAGGTCGCGGCCATTCACCGGAATATCGTCCGGCGGATTGTCGAGGTCCTTCATGGCAGCGCCGATGTTGATCTTGATTTGTTCTGCCGTGCGTTCACCGATCAGCAGGCTGTGGTAGCGGCGCAGGGCTTCCATGATATCGGCCGTAAATTCGTCACCGGCAATACGGATACTCTGGTCGCACACAATACCGGCCAGGGCAATCACCGTAATACCGGTGGTACCACCACCAATATCTATGATCATGTTACCAACGGGTTCTTCCACATCAATGCCAATACCCAGTGCGGCTGCCATAGGTTCGTGCAAAAGATATACTTCTTTGGCTCCCGCCTGCTCTGCACTGTCGCGCACCGCTCTTTTTTCTACTTCCGTAATGCTGGAAGGAATGCATATCATCATGCGCCAGCTCGGCGGGAACAATGGCTTTTTGGGGTAGATCATCTTGATCATCTCCCGTATCATGAGCTCGGCAGCGTTAAAGTCGGCAATTACACCATCCTTGAGCGGTCGCACGGTGCGAATGCTTTCATGGGTCTTCTCGTGCATCATCAACGCACGCTTACCAACCGCCAATACATTTTTCGGATTATTACGATCCAACGCCACAATACTGGGTTCATTAACTACTACTTCATCGTTATGGATAATGAGGGTATTGGCAGTACCCAGGTCAATCGCGATCTCCTGGGTAAAAAAGTTGAATAGGCCCATTTTAGATGGTCAGATTTTGGATTTGAATATAATGCCTGCAAAATTGTAGCAAATAATCCGAAATAACATGCTTTGGTATTGGGAAATTTTGACTGCCAGCAGGAAAGCTTTCCTGTGTCAGCGCCGCCTTCCCTTTTGTCAGCATGAATTTGCCAATCCTACTAACGTGCATGCGTTTGCTTAATTGTTTTTTTGATCGGCTTTTCTCTGCAAATTTTTTGCCGTCTTTTTTCCTTAGTTGGCAAAGCCCAGTCTGCGTTCCATTTCCGCAGGCAATGCCGGTAATTTTCTCCGTTCTATCAGAAAGCTCGTCAGTCGTGCTATTTCCGAAAAAATATAATGCTTGTCCAGTGCGCCTTTCAGGTAATCTTTTCCGGTGCTGCCGCCCGTTCCTATACGCGTGCCGATCATGCGGTGCACCATGTTCATATGACGATAACGCCAGGTACTTAGTTGTTCGTCGATCTCCAACAAATTATTCAACAATTGGAACGGCAACTGCAATATCGGGTAACCGCGGTACAGCATAATGAACAGCGCCGCCCGGCAGGCACGCGGTGAAAGGCTGCGGCCTCCGCCGGCCGATTGATCGGAAAATACTGCGTCGAAGTATTCCACATTGTTCTTTTCTGCTTCTGCCAGCGAGTTTATGTAAATGCTCCTGTAATCGGACCAGAACGGGGAACCGTCTGCTGCCGCAGCATCGCCCATGATCGGTTTATAGTTTTTCCAGAGTTCAGGCGTGTCCAGGAAAGGCATGCGTTCCAGCCATGCATTCAGCAACTCCAGGAAAGATTTTTCTTTTTCAGCCTCCTTGATGATCGCCACATGCTCGGGACGCAACTGCGAGATGTAATATTCCTGGGCATGCCGCTGCTCGTATTTCAGTCCCAACCTTGCTTCCAGCACCTTGAACTGCCAGCTCTGAAATCCCGATGCCGGACGCAGCATATCGCGGAAATCGAGGAAATCCATGGGCGTCATCGTTTCCAGTACATCAATCTGTTGCACCAGCAGTTTGAGAATGGTCACCGACCGCGACAAACGATGCACCACTGTTTGCAATTCAGGAGAATTGTCGTTCACGGCAGGTTTCTCCATGATGGCTGCCACTGAATTCACTTCATACAACAGTTGCTTGAACCATAGTTCATAAGCCTGGTGGATAATGATAAACAACATTTCATCGTGCGCCGGTTGTTTCCTGCGTTCACTCTCTGGTTGCTGTGCGTTTAGTATTTTATCCAGTTGCAAATAGTCACTGTAATGCATATCCTTACCTTTTAATAGCGATTATTCTTTTGGGTAGCACCTGCTACTGAAATTCATATCCTATATCCCGCCTGTAGTACATTCCTTCAAACGATAACGATTCCAGCACTTTTTTCGATTTGCCGGCTGCACTGTTGATGGTGTCTGAAAAAGAGGTTACGCAAAGTACACGTCCTCCGGCCGTCACCACTTTGCCATTCTCCTGCCTGGTGCCGGCGTGAAACACCAGGCTGTCGGGTTGCTGCGCAGCATCCAGTCCGCGAATAGGGAACCCCTTTTCAAATGAACCCGGGTAGCCGCCGCTTACCGCCATAATGGTGCAGGTAGTGCGCGTATCTTTTTCTATCTGTATTGCGTTCAATGTTCCATTGTGTGTGGCTTCCAGCAGTTCCACCAGGTCGTTTTTGAGACGCGGCATGATCACTTCCGTCTCCGGGTCGCCCAGGCGGCAATTGTATTCAATCACGTAAGGCTCGCCTTTTACCTTGATCAGGCCAAAAAATATAAATCCTTTGTAGTTGATCCCTTCTTTTTCCAGTCCGCTTACCGTGGGCCGGACAATCTTCTCTTCCACCTTTTGCATAAAGGCGGCATCGGCAAAAGGCACCGGGCTTACAGCGCCCATGCCACCGGTGTTCAGGCCGGTATCGCCTTCGCCCACCCGTTTATAATCTTTCGCTTCCGGCAGCAGCACATAATGTTTGCCGTCGGTGAGCACAAACACACTCAGTTCAATGCCTTCCAGGAATTCTTCCACCACCACTTTCTTACCGGCATCGCCAAATTTGCTTTGCTGGATCATGAGCTCAAATTCGGCAATGGCTTCCAGGTGCGATTGGCAGATGAGCACGCCTTTGCCGGCCGCCAGGCCGTCTGCTTTCAACACCACCGGCAGACTGTGTTGCTGCAAATACGGTATGCCTTCTTCATAATTGGAGGCATCAAACTCGCGGTACGCCGCCGTAGGAATGTTGTGCCGCATCATGAATTTCTTGGCAAAGGCTTTACTGCCCTCCAGCTGTGCGCCGTATTGCGAAGGTCCAATCACCATTACCTGTTTCAGGGCAGCATCTTTGGCAAATTCATCTGCTATACCTTTTACCAACGGCTCTTCCGGTCCTACTACTACCATAGCCACCTGCTTCTCCAGCACAAAAGCCTTGATAGCATCGAAATCGGTTACCTTCAGAGGAACGTTTTCACCATGCAGCGCGGTACCGGCATTGCCGGGCGCTATATACAGTTGATCGCATCGGGAACTTTGTGACAGTTTCCAGGCCAGGGCATGTTCGCGGCCACCGGAACCGAGAAGCAAAATATTCATAGTGTTGAGAATGATAAACCGGGGCGAATTTCGGAATTCATGCCGGATTGCCGAATTTTAATTGTACCGCTGCCGTGTGAATAAAATTAATTCCTATTTTACGCTGCTAAACTGCTGCAGCTTTTTTTGAGCATAGCAAGCGAAAAGAAAGGGAAAGGCGCCACCAGGGTGCATGAAGCCAGTATGCAACACTGCTGCTGATGAGAAAACTTGCACGCAACGCCCCTTCGTCTTGCCTGTTTATGTTGAAAATTATGATTGCAAACCAAAAACTCAAGTATGAATCACCCCTCTCCCGTTAAGCACCCGAAAGGTTTATTTGTTCTTTTTTTTACTGAAATGTGGGAGCGTTTCAGTTATTACGGAATGCGCGCCATCCTGGTGCTGTATGTCACCAACGGCTTGCTGATGGATGATACCTATGCACAGGACGGTGTGTATGGCAGCTATACCGGGTTGATCTGGCTCACACCCATTTTCGGCGGCTATGTGGCTGACCGTTTCTGGGGCAATCGCCGCTCTATTATTACGGGCGGTTTTTTAATGGCGGCCGGACAGTTTGTGATGTTTATCAGCGCCTCCTTTTATGAAAATATCATGCTGGCGCATACCATCATGTGGGTGGGGCTCGTGCTGCTGATACTGGGTATGGGTTTGTTCAAACCGAATATTTCCACCATGGTAGGGCAGCTCTATCCTGCCGGCGACCGGCGGCTTGATTCTGCCTATACTATTTTCTACATGGGCATCAATCTCGGCGCTTTCATCGGCCCGCTGATCTGCGGCGGCCTCGGCGAATCATATCTCGCTTCGGGGGAACCTGCCCGCGATGCTTTCAAATGGGGATTCTTTGCTGCCGGCATCGCCATGTTGGTAGGAACGCTCACCTTTATCTGGCTTAAGAATAAATACGTGGTGGGTCCGGGTGGCAAGGGACTGGGTATACTACCCAATAAATCAAACGAAGTGGAGCAGGCCGCTACCCCGAAAGAAAAAACAGCCACTTCCCTTACGCAGATAGGCATATGGACGCTGGTAGGCATTGGCGCGGTACTGGCATTCCGGTACCTGGGAGAGATGGACTGGATCGGTTGCTTCATCTTTGGAATTCCCATTGCTATTTCAGGATTGATCATCACCGACAACTCTTTAACGCCTATTGAGCGTGGAAGGGTGATCGTTATATTCATTTCAGCGTTCTTCGTGGTGTTCTTCTGGGCTGCTTTTGAGCAGGCTGGCTCTTCGCTCACCCTGTTTGCCGAACGCAATGTTGACCGTGCTTATAAAATAGACACACAATTGGGCACGGCCGTGCTGGTCATCACCGCGCTTGCCGCGCTGCTGTATTATTTCCTGCAACGCATCATGGAAATACCGGCGGAAATGAAGAGAATATTTGCAGCACTGGCGATCGGTGCGGTGCTGTTCGCTATTTATCATTATATCCAGGGCACGCCCTATTTCAAGGAAGAAATTCCGGCCAGTTGGTTCAATAGTGTCAATAGCATGTGGTTAATTTTAACAGCGCCCGTGCTGGCCCAGATCTGGCAGTGGCTGGGCACCCGGAACATGGAGCCTTCTTCTCCCAAAAAACAGGCGCTTGGTCTGGTATTTCTGGCGCTGGGTTATGTAATCATTGCTTTGGTGGTAAAAGATGTTGCAGGAAGCGTCAGCATGATCTGGCTGCTGGCCCTGTACCTGATGCATACCATTGGCGAACTGTGCCTCTCGCCCATAGGGCTTTCACTGGTAAACAAACTGGCGCCCGCCCGCTTTGCTTCCATACTGATGGGCGTATGGTTTTTGTCCAATGCGGTAGCAAACAAATTTGGCGGTAAACTGGCAGCCCTGTTGCCAAGCAAGGGCGCTACCAATTTTGCCGGTTACCAGATCAATAACCTCTACGATTTTTTTATGCTGTTTGTAGTACTCAGTGGTATTGCCGCTGTCTTACTATTTATACTCAGCTACTGGATGGAAAAAAGAATGGGAACGGTAAAATAACATATACGTAAACAAACTACATCCTCTTTAAACACGCTTATTATTTAAACTGCTCATTATGTCTTCTTCAAAATTCAAGCCCTTTGTACTCCCGGAAGTGAAAATGCCGGAGTTTACCATCAAGTCGGTAGTAACAGGCTCAATATTCGGGATTATATTCGGTGCTTCTACAGTATATCTGGCCCTGCGGGCGGGTCTTACTGTGTCTGCCTCCATTCCTATTGCCGTAATTGCTATTACGCTCAGCCGCCTTTTTCTTCGTACCACCATACTCGAAAACAACATCATTCAAACAACAGGCAGCGCCGGTGAAAGCATTGCTGCCGGTGTAGTGTTTACGCTGCCGGGATTTTTGTTTCTCAGCGACCCCGAAAGCGCCAATTACTTTGAGTATTTCACCATCATGATCCTGGCTATTTTCGGCGGCATTTTGGGAACGTTGATGATGATTCCGCTGCGCCGCTCGCTGATCGTGAAGGAGCACGACACCTTGCCTTACCCGGAAGGCACCGCCTGCGCTTCGGTGCTGAAGGCCGGTGAAAAAGGCGGCAGCTTTGCCAGGACAGCCTTCCAGGGTCTCGGTTTTGCCTTTGGGTATGCATTTCTGCAAAAAATACTGCATGTGATTGCAGAAACGCCGCGCTTCATGACCAGCCAGGCCAATAAACTGCTGCCTTCTGCCCGCATTGCGGGTGAAATCACCCCTGAATACCTGGGCGTTGGTTATATTATTGGTCCCCGCATTGCCGGTGTACTGGTAGCAGGTAGCGTTCTCTGCTGGTTTGTATTCATTCCGCTGCTGGCAACCCTTGTACCGGCGGATATTATCGCCGAACAATTGGTAAAAGTAGGTTACCTGGCCTCCGTAACACAAGCCGGCGGCTCGGCCGGATGGGACCCGGTAACCCACACCTTTGCCGACTATTCCGACGCCATTTACCGGGCCTATGTGCGCCAGATCGGCGCCGGTGCTGTGGCCGCAGGCGGTCTGATCACCCTCATCAAAACATTTCCTACCATTATCGCTTCTTTCAAAGGCAGTGTAGGTTCGCTCAAACAGGGAGGAACCCAACAGGAAGTATTGAGGACCGACAGGGACCTTTCCATGAAAGTGGTAGGATTTGGCAGCCTGGCGCTCATTCTGCTGATTGCCTTACTGCCCCAAATTCCCGGCGAAGGCATCGGCAGCAGGTTGCTGCTCGGTTTGCTGATCGTCATTTTCGGTGCATTTTTCGTAACCGTATCGTCGCGCATTGTAGGTCTTATCGGAAGCTCCAACAACCCCATCAGTGGGATGACCATTGCCACCCTGATGGGCACCTGCCTGGTTTTTATTGCTGTTGGCTGGACGGGCAAGGTATACGAACCGATGGCGCTGGTAGTGGGCGGTATGATTTGTATTGCCGCTGCCAATGCGGGTGCTACCTCACAGGACCTGAAGACCGGTTACCTTGTAGGTGCCACCCCGCGTAACCAGCAGCTGGCACTTTTTGTTGGTGCGATTGTTTCTTCCATTGCTATTGGATTCACCATTACCATCCTTGACCGTCCCACGACTGAAATGGCCGAACAGGGCATCAAACACGCTATTGGTACGCCCACCTTTTCTGCACCGCAGGGAACGCTGATGGCCACTTTGATCAAGGGTATTTTGGGAAGCAATCTCGACTGGCAGTTTGTACTGGTAGGCGCAGCTATTGCCATTATGGTTGAATTATGCGGCATTAAAGCATTGTCATTTGCCATAGGTATTTACCTGCCGCTGGCCACTACGCTGCCCATATTTATCGGAGGCGCCATTCGCGGACTGGTAAACATGCGCAAGGCCAAAAGAGCCGAACCGGCTGCCGAAGAAGAAGAGGATTTGAGTAAAGGCAACCTCTTTGCCACCGGCCTGGTAGCAGGGGGCGCGCTCGCAGGCGTTATAGTGGCGTACCTCATGGCTTTCCAGACCACCAAAGATGCGCTGGGAACGGTTAATCTGGAAGAAGACCTCGTAGAGGGAATGGGCACCAATGCCTATTACTTCCTCGGTGTACTCTTCTTCGCCATTATGGGTTATACCTTATACCGCATTGGTCTGAAAAGAAACGAAGCGTAGGAACTCAGCATAATTTTGAAAGGTTAAAGGGTTGCACCCATTCTCATGCAACCCTTTAACCTTTCAGCTTTTTATACCAATGATCGGTTTTTAATTCATCTTGAACGGCACAATCATCTCAAACACGGGGATGTTCACATAAAAGGTAGTCTTGTTGTGCAGGTTCTCCATCAGGTAAGTGCCGTGCATCTTACCCATTTCACTCCGCAGATTGCAGCCGCTTACATATTGGTAACGTTCTCCCGATTGCAAGGTAGGTTGAACGCCTACCACGCCTTCGCCTTCTACTTCACGGTTACTGCCGTTGCTGTCGGTAATGTACCAATGACGGCGGTGGAGCTTTACAGGAAAATTGTTGCGGTTTTCAATGGTAATACGATACGCAAACATGTATTCACCCGATACCGGGTTGGAGTAGTCCGGCTGGTAAAATGTTTCTACGCTGATTTCAATGCCTTCTGAAATCTTTGATACCATTGCGAAGCGTTTGCAATAAAGATAATCAAATTTACTGCCCTTATACGGGAAAAATTGTTGTATCCGGCCTAATTATTCAATGGGGTACTAATTTTGCGCCACGCTTAACAGGGATATTTTATAGGTTTCCCCTTAGACCGCAAATTTTTAGCGGTTTATTTACGTTGTTAGGCCTGCCTTCATTTAAAACTACATATTATGCAGATCGCTGTTGCAAAAGGAGATGGCATTGGTCCAGAAATAATGGATGCCGTATTGCATATATTCCGCGCCAATAAAGTTCCGCTTGCGTACGAAATGGTGGATATGGGTAAGTGGGTATTCGACAAGGGATATTCCAACGGAATGACCCCGGAAGCCCAACAAACCATTGAAAAGCTGGGCATTCTGTTCAAGGGCCCCATGGAAACGCCCAAAGGGAAAGGCGTGAAAAGCGTGAACGTTACTGCCCGCAAAACCTGGAATACCTACGCCAATAACCGCGTTTTTCAAACCCTCCATGGCGTGGAAACCGTATTCAGCCGGGCCGGTATCCCCATCGACATAACCGTGGTAAGGGAAAATATTGAAGATACCTATGGCGGCATTGAACATATGCTCACCCACGATGTGGCCCTCAGCCGACGGTTCATTACCCGCCCCGGAAGTTTGCAGGTGATCAAATATGCCTTTGAAATGGCGGCGAAAAAAAATGCACGCCGCATCACCTGTGGCCATAAGGCCAATATCATGAAGCTCACGGACGGACTGTTCCTCGAATGCTTTTATGAAGTGGCCAAAGACTACCCGCAACTGAAGGCCGACGACGTGATTGTAGACGATCTCTGCATGAAACTCGTTACGCGTCCCGATACATTCGATGTAATCGTACTTACCAACCTGCAGGGCGATATCGTATCGGACCTCTGCGCCGGCCTGGTAGGCGGACTTGGTTTTGCCCCTTCTGCCAATATCGGCGACCATATCTGCATCTTTGAAGCCGTGCACGGTACAGCGCCCGATATTGCCGGGAAAAATATTGCCAACCCCACTGCCCTGCTGTTGAGCGGTCTCTCCATGCTGCGCCACATCGGGCTGATGGAAAATGCCGCCATCATTGAAAATGCCCTGCTCTATACCCTTGAACAGGGCGTGCGCACCACCGATTTCGGCGACAAAAGCAAACCAGCCCTGAACACCATGCAGTTTGCCGACGCCATTATCGCCAACTTCGGCAAAACGCCGCAACTCAATGCCCGCCCGGTACTGCCCAACATGCCCAAAACAACCACCAGCTTCAAACTGGACAAAAACCCCATGCTGGTGACCAGTGAAATGGAGGAAGAAAAAATTGTGGGCGTGGACATGTTCATAGAAAGCGCCGAGCAACCTGAAGTGATTGCAAAAAAATGCCAGCGGCATGCCGGCGTTAAATTTAACCTGGTGAACATCAGCAACCGCGGCACACAGGTATGGCCTACCGGATCGGTATATACGAACCTGGTAAACCAATACAATGTACGCTTCGAAAGTATTGATAACGAACCGCTCAACCAGCAGGATGTAATAGGTTTATACGTGAGCCTGAGCGGCGATTTCAAGATTTGTTCTTCGGAGTTGCTGAATATGATCGGAGACAGGAAGGTATATAGTCTCGCGCAAGGACAATAAAGTTTTTCAAAGTGGTGAATAGTGAGTAACACGCATACTCACTATTCACCCAAAAAATATTTTATACCCTCTTACTATTGGTATATCCATTCTTCGCCAGCCACTGCATCACTTTTTCCCGCTGATCGCCCTGGATAATGACCACGTTGTCTTTGGCAGACCCGCCGGTGCCGCAATAGTTTTTCAGTTTCTTGCCCAGGTCTTCCAGGTCATCTGCAGTGCCAATAAAGCCTTCAATGAGAGTAACCGCTTTACCGGCGCGGTGTTTGGTGTCGAGCCGCACTTTGAGTTTTTGTTGCTCAGGAGGTAAAGTTTCTATAGCAGATGCTTCTTCTTCATACCTGAAGTTGGGATCTGTGCTGTATACATACCCCCTCGAATCGGGTTTGTTTTTCTTTGACATAAAGAGAGAAAATTTCAACTATGCAATGACAAACAGCAAACGAAATAGCCGCAAGCATTCTTATCAATTAAAGGCGCTTCCCGGCTTTCATCGGCTTGTCATGAATCATTTCTACACCAATTGTGCTTTTAAACTCAAATCAATACTTGTAGCCTGGTGTATCAACGCACCCACACTGATGAAATCAACACCGGTTTTTGCATAATCCTCCACATTGTCAAGATGAATCCCTCCACTGGCTTCTGTTTCTATCTTTCCCTGAACGTACTGCAATGCCTCGCTGATCTGTTGCGGTGTAAAATTATCCAGCATGATGCGATGTACTTTTCCGGTGGCTGCCGCCCGTTTTACTTCTTCCACATTTCTGGTTTCCACTTCTATGCGCAGATGGGGTTTTACATCCTGCACATAATTCCAGGCAAGGTCTATGGCTTTTTCCAACCCTCCGCAAAAATCAATATGATTATCTTTCAGCATGATCATATCATACAACCCCATCCTGTGGTTCATACCGCCGCCTATCCGCACCGCTTCCTTTTCAAGCAGGCGGAAGTTGGGCGTTGTTTTGCGCGTGTCTAAAATTTTTGAATGATATCCCTGTATGCGGTCCACATACCGGCGGGTAAGCGTGGCAATACCGCTCATGCGTTGCATGCAATTCAGCACCAGCCGTTCGCATTGCAACAGGGTATGAATATGGCCGCTCACTTCAAAAGCGATCGCTCCCGGCTGCACAGCTTCACCATCTTTTTTGAATGCAGAAAAAACTATGGAGGGTTCTTTGTAACGGAAGATTTTTTCGGCCACTTCCATGCCGGCCAGGATGCCGGCCTGTTTCACTTTTAATACGGCCCTGCCTTTTGCAGCGGCACCTATACAGCATAAGGAAGAATGATCGCCGTCGCCAATATCTTCCTGCAAGGCTGCTGCTATTAATTTGTCCAGTTGTTCGTCAAAACTCAGCATGCCCCAAAGGTAAGGGATGTGTTTGCTCACTCATCCATCTTTTCAAATCCCAGTTCCTGCACTACCTGCAGATCACCTTTTTGTTTCATGAAAAACTTGGTGCGGTAGTCGCCGTTACGCGTTTGCAATAAACCAATACAGAATTCGGAGCCATTCTGTTTGCCTTTATGTTTTACCACAAAACCTTTTACTTCGTTGCTGGCAAAAAAATCCTTCAGGATCATTTCTGCCTGACTTTTGCTGTAATTATCACTCTTGCCTGGTAATGAAATATCCACCCGTGAGTCAAAATACTTCGACAGCTGGGCAGCATTTCCCTTACGCATGGCAGTTACCACCTCATCGATCGAATAGCGCGGCGTAAACGATACCAGGAAAAGCGAGAACACCAGTGTCGCAAATCCCAGGCGCTGTTTCATATACTGCTTGTTTTTGTGTGTTTGCCTTGTAGTCGCTAAAAACATGCCAATTTGCCATTTAACAGTAAAAATACGCTTAACGTGGTATTGCATTAACTTTACGCCCTGATTCAAAACAAACATAACCACATTGTTGTATGCAATCTACCAAAGCTATTTTAATTATCATGGATGGATGGGGGCTCGGACCGGTAAAATCAGCCGATGCCATTCAAAACGCCAACGTTCCCTTTGTAAGCTCCCTGTACTCCCAATACCCCCATACCACCCTCGTTACCTGGGGCGAACAGGTGGGATTGCCGGAAGGACAAATGGGCAATAGCGAAGTGGGCCATCTCAACCTCGGCGCCGGTCGCATTGTATACCAGGAACTGCAACGCATCAATGTGGCTATTCGCGACGGCTCCTTTTTTACCAATAACGCATTATTGCGCGCAATTCGCACAGCCAAAGAAAAAAATAAAGCCCTGCACCTGATGGGGCTGGTAAGCGATGGCGGCGTACATTCTCACACCAATCACCTCAAAGCCATCACCACCCTTTGCCAACGCGAAGGCCTGCAACAGGTATTTGTACATGTCTTTACAGATGGCCGCGATACGGACCCCAAAAGTGGTCTCAACTACGTAAAAGACCTGCAACAACACCTCAACAGCACTACCGGTAAAATTGCCAGCGTAAGCGGACGCTATTACGCCATGGACCGCGACAAGCGCTGGGAACGTGTCAAGCTGGCATACGATGCACTGGTATATGGTAAAGGTGAAAAAGCAACCGATGCCGTTGCAGCGATTGAAAAATCCTATGCAGAAAATATTACAGACGAATTCATCAAACCTACCGTCATCATTGCCGAAGACCAGCAACCACTGGCCACCGTCCGTGAAAATGACGTAGTGATCTGCTTCAATTTCCGCACCGACCGCTGCCGGGAAATAACAGAAGTGCTCACGCAGACGCCTAAACCTGAATTTGGCATGTCGCCGCTGCAACTGGACTATACCACCATGACGGAGTACGACAAAACATTCAGGAACGTACACGTGATTTTTGAAAACGATAACCTCAACAATACGCTCGGGGAAATTTTGGCCAAACATGGCAAAAAACAAATCCGCATTGCCGAAACTGAAAAATATCCGCACGTTACTTTCTTTTTCAGCGGCGGCCGCGAATTGCCTTTCGAAGGAGAAGAGCGCATACTCATTCCCTCTCCCAAGGTGGCTACCTATGATCTGAAACCGGAAATGAGCGCCTTTGAGGTAACCGACGCCATTGTGCCGCAAATAGAAAAAGAAACCGCTGATTTCATCTGCCTCAATTATGCCAATGCCGATATGGTAGGCCATACCGGCGTTTTCACTGCAGGCATCAAAGCTGCAGAAACGGTTGATCAATGCGTGCAACGCGTGGTCACTGCTGCCCTTGCACACGGCTACTGTGTATTCCTAACCGCAGACCACGGCAACGCCGATTATATGATCAATGAAGATGGCTCTCCGAATACCGCACATACTAAAAATCCCGTTCCGTTGTTTATTATAGATAAAGAATGGAAAGGGACCGTGAAACCGGGTAAACTGGCCGACATCGCCCCCACCATTCTGACAATGATGGGGTTGCCTGTACCCCCTGAAATGACAGGCGATGTGTTAATTTAGCCCTGTAATGAACACCATAAAAAGATCTGTGCCGGCATGGCTGCTGTTGTCAATGCTCGCCTTGCCGCCCGTGTTGTTCCTGTACCGCCAGGTACAGCAGGTTGTGGTGCGTCATGAAATGAAAGAAAAGCTGCACGGCAGCAAAAAACATCGATCTGATCTGCAAACCATCCGGCTGGCAGCCCATGAGGTGTACTGGTATAAAGAAGGCCGGGAAATTATTTTTAACAACACCCTCTTCGACGTACTATCGTCGAAGCCTGTAGAAGGCACCGACTCCGTTGAATTCACCGGTCTGTTCGACTATAAGGAAACAGACATTGTGTTCAAGATAAACCGGATGGTGCAGCAACGCAGCAAAAACGATCCGCTTGACCAACTGATGGTGCAGGCCATGTGCCTGTTGTGCATTCCTTTGCAGCAGGAAATCAGCATCTGCCACACCTATTGTGAAGCAGAAAGGCATTATAATCCTTTTATCATTGCCGCACTGCCTGCGGCTGACCTCACGGTACCTGCTCCTCCACCCTGGGAACTTTTCCTGTAGTACGATTATTCCCTTGAAGTAAAAAAGTAACTGCAAAGCGCATTGCTGCAGCACGCCCATGCGTGTGCATGGTGGAGCAACAACTGCCGGAACTTAATTAGGGCTATTGCCCTTGAAAGGGCAGGTGTTGCAACTGTGCAACAGGCACGCAGCATCAGCGCAGCGTGCGCATAGTACCCCGGAAGGCACTGATAGCAGCTACCTGAATGGAAGCCGCATCAGATGCATTGTTCATTGCAGTTACATTCGTGTACTGTTACGCATAAGCGAACTGAATCGCCATGCTGTAACATTAATACCCTAATCCAATTAACTATGAGGAAAAGTTTTATACTCTTTTCCTCCATGCTGGTATTGGCTGCGCATGTGCATGGCCGGCAACAGCAGGAGGATACACTATACAAAGAACTGCACGAAGTCATTTTCTCAGTGAACAAATGGGAACAGAAATTAAATGAGGTTCCCAATAAGATTCACAAGATCAACCTGCAGGCAGCTCAAATTCAGAACCCGCAAACAACAGCTGATCTGCTGGCAATGACGGGAAATGTATTTGTACAGAAAAGCCAGCTGGGTGGTGGTAGTCCCATGATCCGTGGTTTTGCCACCAACCGCGTATTGCTGGTGGTAGACGGCGTACGCATGAACAACGCCATATACCGCAGCGGCAATTTGCAGAATGTGATTTCGATTGACGCCCTCTCGCTGGAAAATGCAGAGGTTATTTTCGGTCCGGGCAGTCTGATATACGGCAGCGATGCCATAGGTGGGGTGATGGACTTTCATACCCTGCAACCGCGCCTGGCAAAAGACAACAACCTGCTGGTAAAAGGAAGCGCCTTTGCGCGTTATTCCACTGCCAATAAGGAGAACACCCTGCATGCAGACCTGAATCTCGGAGGGAAAAAACTGTCGTGGACAGGCGCCGTTACCTACAGCAAATTCGACGATCTGAAAATGGGTAAGAATGGCGGACAGGACAGCTACCTGCGCCCGGAATATGTGATCAGGGAAAATGATGCAGATGTAATTGTTCCCAATTCCGATCCGCGTGTACAGCGCTTCAGTGGCTATGATCAGTTGAACGTAATCCAGAAATTACGGTATCGACCGTCCGAAAACTGGGACCTTCAGTATGCCTTCACCTATGCCGGCACCGGCGATGCGCCGCGTTACGACCGCCTGATACAATACCGCAGTGGCGCGCTTCGCTATGCCGAATGGCACTACGGACCCATGCTGTGGCGTATGCACAATTTACAGGTGGCTCATTCCGGCAAAAATGCCTTGTACGACGAAGCACGATGGACAATAGCGTACCAGAATTATGAAGAAAGCCGCATTGACAGAGCGCGCAATAACAACAAACGCAATACGCAAATAGAAAAAGTGGATGCCATCAGCTTCAATTGGGATGCCTCCCGGGTAACCGGTAACGGAACCTTGTTTTACGGCGTTGAATACGTGCACAACAAGGTTGGCTCCATAGGTTTTTCAACCGATATCAGCAACGGCGACGTTAACCCTGCAAACAGCCGCTATCCCGACGGCAGCACCTGGAGCACTGCGGGTATTTATGGGAGTTATAAAATTAACCTGCACGAAAAACTGACCCTGACCACCGGCCTGCGCTATAGCTACAATACGCTTGACGCCACGTTCAGCAAGGATTTTTTAGAATTTCCCTACGAAAAAGCCAGGCTGAACGATGGTGCATTGACCGGCAATGCAGGCTTCGTATTCCGTCCCACGGATACCTGGCAGCTGAACGGAAATATTTCAACCGGCTATCGCATGCCCAATGTGGACGATATCGGAAAACTGTTCGAAAGTGAACCGGGAAATGTGATGGTGCCCAATCCTGATCTCAAACCGGAATATGCCTGGAATTTTGAAGTGGGTATTGTAAAAAATGTTCCCAATAAATTCAGGGTGGAGCTCAATGGCTTTCATACCATCCTCACAGACGCCATCGTGCGCAGGCCAACTACTTTCAACGGCCAGGACAGCATTGAATTCCATGACCAACTCAGCCGGGTGGAAGCATTGCAGAATGTAGCGAAGGCTACTGTATGGGGATTGCAGGCCAGCGTGCGCATCTACCTTGCAAAGTATCTTTCGCTGGAAACTCATGCCAACTGGATCAGCGGCAAGGAAACCGACGATGAAAATGATGTGCAGGTGCCCTTGCGCCACGCGCCTCCTTTTTATGGCACCACCTATCTGCGTTACCAGCGGGGCAAGCTGAAAGCAGAAGCATCTGCTGTATACAATGGTACTATTGAAAATGAGGACCTGGCGCCCTCCGAACAAAGTAAAGCGGATATGTACGCCAAAGATGACAAAGGCAGGCCCTATTCACCGGGATGGTATACGCTGAACCTGAAGGTTTCATACGCATTGCTGCAGTACGTAACGCTTACGGCCGGCTGGGAAAATATTACCGACCAGCGCTATCGCCCTTATTCATCGGGCATCGTGGCGCCGGGCAGCAATTTCATTGGTTCTATACGCGTAAACTTTTAACACTGCATGATGGATATTAAAGAGGTTGCTAAGAAGACAAGATGGCACAGGAAGATTCACCGCATCGTGGGCTCCTGTGCCCTTGTTTTTTTCCTGTTGGTTGCAGTAACCGGATTATTACTGGCATGGAAAAAAAATTCCAACGGGTACCTGCAGGCTAAAAACCACCAGGGCACCACCACAGATATGAGCCAATGGCTTTCTTTAGACACACTCACCAGGAGCGCTATACTGGCACTGCAGGATTCTGTATCACCGGACATTTCAACAGAGCTTGACAGAATTGATGTGCGGCCCGACAAGGGAATGATAAAATTTACTTTTACCGATCACTATTGGGGCGTACAGGTAGATGCGGCAACTGCCGCAGTGCTGCATATAGAAAGAAGACGCGCAGATTTTATTGAACAACTGCATGATGGTTCCCTTATCGACAAACTGATTGGTAACGACAACGGCATAGTCAAACTTTCCTACAGCACCATTACAGCCATCAGTTTGCTGCTGCTGACCATTACAGGATTCTGGCTCTGGTACAATCCGAAAAGGATCCGGAAAAAGAAACAACTGCAGCAGGGAAGCCAAAGCGACTGGTAAAAAAACCTATGTGATTGGCAATGCCCCCAATTGCATAGGCTTTTGTTATTTCAACAACATCACAGCATACAGGATTGCCCACAAAAAAGTGAGATAACTCCAGAACCTGCAGCTGCCTTCAAAGAATTTTTCTTTCTCGGGGTTTAAGAAATGGATATAGAGTTCAGAAGAAGTGTTGATACGTGCGGTTTGAATGCTGGCATAGAACAACAAGGCAGCAGCCACCATAAAATGAAATCCGTGCAATACGATCAAAGCGCCGCTTAATGTAAGCACCGGCGATTCCGGCATTGCAAATACTTTCTTCCAGCCGATGTATTGCAGTGTAAGAAAAAGCCATCCGGCAATATTTACGGCAAGCAGGGCCAGGCGAAAGCTTCTGTGATCGTCCTGTTGTTTATACCGGTGCACCTGTTGCAGCAACGGCAACGCACACAAGAGCGCAATGGTACTTAAACCAAGCTCCCTGGGTAGCTGGGCATGTATCGTATGCATCAGTGGGGCCGATAAGATCAGCTTGATCACAATCGGTACAAACATCATCAGAATAAAAGCCATCATCACAATGAAGTGCGTGCTTCCCCTCGATTGCTGCGGCGGATAACGCCTTGCCTCACGATGTGTTTTATGAAAAGGTTTCATCCATCCTTTTTCTTACCCGGTAAAAAAATTATGCCGTTGTAACCGGCCTTTGTGATGGAGTTTGCACCGGCTCTGTTTGCGGTATAAAATCCCGGTCGTCTTTGCTGTAATCATACGCCCAGCGATGTACTTCCGGAATTTCACCCGGCCAGTTGCCATGGCCCGGATGGATGGGCGTAGTCCATTCAAGCGTATTTGCCTGCCAGGGATTGGGCGAAGTAACCTTTCTGCCCTTGTACATAGAATAGAAATAGTTAAACACAAACAGGAGCTGCACCGCAAATACAACAATGGCCACCACAGAAATAAACTGGTTGAGCCCCTCGAATTGATTGAATGAAGACCATTGGGTATAATCAAAATATCTCCGCGGCATACCGGCCATGCCCTGGTAATGCATGGGCCAGAAGATCAGGTAGGCGCCCACCAACGTAACCCAGAAGTGAATAAACGCCATCGTATTGTTCAGGTACCGGCCAAACATTTTCGGATACCAGTGATACACGCCGGCAAACATGCCAAACATGGCCGCAACACCCATTACCAGGTGAAAATGCGCAATCACAAAATAGGTATCGTGCACATGCATGTCGATGGTTGAATTGCCCAGCCATATGCCCGTAAGCCCCCCGGAAATGAACAGGCTTACAAACCCGATGCTGAACAGCATGGCAGGCGTAAAGCGAATATTACCCCGCCACAAAGTAGCCAGCCAGTTGAATGCCTTGATAGCCGAAGGCACGGCTATCAGCAGCGTGAGCAGAACAAATACAGACCCGAGGAATGGATTCATTCCCGACACAAACATATGGTGCGCCCATACCAGGAATGATAGAATAACGATTGCCGCCATTGACCCTATCATTGCCATATAACCGAAAATAGGTTTCCTGGCATTGACGCTGATCACTTCCGACACTATTCCCATGGCCGGCAACACTACAATGTACACTTCGGGGTGACCCAGGAACCAAAAAAGATGTTGGTACAAAATGGGACTGCCGCCCACGTAGGGCAGTGCGCTCTGCGTTGATGACAGGTAAATTTCGGACAGGTAAAAACTGGTGCCTCCATGCCGGTCGAACAGCAGCAATACAAATCCCGACAGCAATACCGGGAAAGACAACAAGCCTACAACGGCGGTAAATAACAGTGCCCACACTGTAAGAGGCAGCCGGGTCATATGCATGCCTTTGGTGCGCAGGTTCAGCGTGGTGGTAATGTAGTTGAGCCCTCCCATGAGCGTGCTCACCACAAACAGGGCCAGACTGATAAGCCAAAGGTCCAGGCCCAGCTTTGATCCCGCCAGGGCATCGCCCAGCGCACTGAGTGGCGGATAGGCCGTCCAGCCGCCGCTGGCCGGTCCGGTCTGCACAAACAGGGAAGACAGCATTACCACACTGGAGAGGAAAAAGAACCAATAAGACAACATGTTTACAAAGGGAGACGCCATGTCCCTGGCGCCGATTTGCAGAGGGATCAGGAAATTGGCAAAGGTGCCGCTTAGCCCGGCCGTTAGTACAAAAAACACCATGATGGTGCCATGCATGGTTACCATAGCGTAATAGGTATCGGTCTTGATGGTGCCACCGGTGGCCCAGCGGCCGAAGATATTTTCCAGTATCGGAAAGGATTCACCCGGATACCCTAATTGCAAACGAAACACCACCGAAAAAAGACCGCCAATGATGGCCCATATGATACCTGTAAAAAGGTATTGTTTGGCGATCATTTTGTGGTCCTGGCTGAAAATGTATTTGGTGATGAAGGATTCCTTATGATGGCCATGATGACCGTTTCCATCTGTAAAGGGTGCGGCAGATACTTCCGCGCTTCTTTCCATCTCCGGGTTTGCCATGTTCACTGTTTTTTACCTGTTAGCGTGTAGAGGAAAATGCACAAACAGCATCATGTCGGGCAGAAGCTAACCTCACCTCAGGACATGCTTTTCCAATTGCTGTGTTTTTCCGGGAAAACGATTGCTGATCATACCGCAAAGCAGCAAAATCTACACCACCGGAACAGACCAGTTTATAGCGCAGCGTTGGAGGCGGGGCTATTCTTAAAACCTGCAGTTTACCAGTCAGCATGCGCAACCGGGAAATAGGGCAGCTTATCGTTCTTTACATGCCCGAAGAAAAAAATTGAAAATCAACGAAAGAGAATTTGCCGGCGCTATTCCTGTTCCGGGAGCTATGTCATGGGAGTACCACCGCTCCGGTACCTTGCCCGGAAATCGCCCTTTTTTTGATCACTTTTTTTATCGGGAGAGCAGCTTTTGCATGCAAAAATTGTCTAAATTACAGGGCAACCAAACGGTTAATATGACCGAAGAAGCCATTTTACAAGGCTGTTTACACAACGAAGCGACTGCCCAGCGGGAATTATACAACCGGTTTAGTCCCAAAATGCTGTCCGTGTGTTACAGGTTTGCCCACAACCGGGAAGATGCCGAAGATATGCTCCAGGAGGGCTTTATCAAGGTATTTTCCCAGATTCACACCTTTCAAAACAAAGGTGCTTTTGAGGGTTGGATACGGCGAATCATTGTTCACACATGTATCAACCATCTCAAGAAAAATAAGAAGTTCAACGAAAGCGTAGATATCATTCACGCTACAACCCTGCAGGTTCGTGAAGAATCGGTGCCCTCGATCATACAGGCAAAACAGGTAGTGGAATGCATACGCATTTTGCCAATCGGCTACCGGACTGTGCTTAACCTCTATGCCATTGAAGGCTACTCGCACAAAGAGATAGCTGAAATGCTCGACATCGAAGAGAGCACAAGCCGGTCTCAATATACCAGGGCCAAACAGATGCTGGAAGATATCCTGATCAAAAAGAAAATTATTCAGCAACGGTCCAAAGAGAAAATCAGCTGGCTCGGAATTGCGGCGGGACAATAATGTGCATACCCTGCTGACCTGAAACCACGTATCAACGGAAATAATATACCCTGTGAAAGCTATCACAACCCGTACAAACGCTAGCAATATGGAGCGAGACTTTTACAACGAGGATATTGAACAGTTGATCAAACAAAAAGCTGACCAATATAAAATGTACCCTTCCGACAAAGTGTGGAAAGGGATACACCGAACGCTTCATCCCCAAAGAAAATGGTACTGGCTCAGCTTTCTGCTTTTCCTCGCCACAATCAGTTACTACACCATCAAAGACTGGATCGCTCCTTCCGGCGAACAAACTGCTACTGACCTGAATAAACCGGCTGAACAGCAACCGGCAACCAGCCACAACGATGATCAACAGACCGCTGTGATCATTCCGTTTATTACACCGGCGCCCGAACAGCCGGGCAACGGCCCGGTGGCTTCCCGTATAGCTGATGCCGGCACAAATGTTCGCGGTCCGGAAAATGCGTTGGTTGCAACAGCATCACCCGAAGCTCCTGCAGCCGGTGATAATATCAATGCCTCCGCTGGTCATGAAACTCCGGTAATTGATATGGCTACCAGGCAACGGATTGAAAATATTTCGCATAAGGCATACAGTAACATCACCCTTTTACAGGCAGTTCCACAACAGTTTACCATCACTGCAGGCAACCGCTTGCCGGTTACCAGTTTAACACAGGTACAGGAAGAAGATGCGGCCGCTGATGCCGATCGCGCACGCATCAACTGGCTCCACGAAACGGCAGCTTATGAACTGACTATGCCCCGGGCTAAACGCCTCAGCTGGCAACTGTCCTTCTCTCCCACGATGAACTACCGCAAACTGGAAGGCAGCAGGTATGCACGCCTCCGGTCTGATGTGAAGAATATACCGATTGCCTTCAACATAGAAGGCGACCCGGACAACCTCGTGAACCATAAGCCGGCGCTGGGCTTTGAACTGGGTTCTCATTTTCTGTATAGCATAAGCAAACGCGTTACCCTGCGTGCCGGCCTGCAGTTCAACTATTCCCGCTACGATATACAGGCTTATAGTTCCAATACTACCGAGCGTGCTACAATAGCGCTGAATAACTATTATGGCGTTACCACCGACAGCATTACCAACTACACCAACCTGCGCAATTTTGGTGGTGATGCCGCACAGGACCTGCGCAACCAGTATTTCCAGCTTTCTGCGCCCATAGGATTGGAACTGCGCCTGCTGGGCAACAGCAAGGTTCAGGTAGGCGTGGCAGGCACTGTACAACCAACCTATCTGCTTAACCGGAATACCTATCTCATTACCACCGATTACAAGAATTATACACAACAACCTTCGCTCGTGAGAAGGTGGAACCTGAACACCAGCGCCGAAGCGTTCATTGCTTATACCACCGGCGACCTGAAATGGCAGGTAGGCCCGCAATTCCGCTACCAGGTGTTGTCCAGCTATGTTAGAAGATACCCCATTGCTGAACACCTGATGGAGTTCGGTATCAAGATCGGGGTGGCCAAAACCATTCATTGATGGGTGCATACACGCTGTCCTATCTGCCTGGCAACGCACACCTGGCAATCAAAACGCTCTGTTGAATAATGAATAGTAAATGGGAAGTAGTTATTAATTTTACCGGATGAAGCATCCCATCCTCCTGGTTTTTTTGTTATTGCTTGGCATCGTATCGTGCAAGGAAGGAACCAAAACGCCGGCCGCAACGCCACAAGATGTCAATACCGATTCACTTGCCTCCCATCTTCCTGTTATTGAATTTTTGCAAAACGATATTCGACAGGTCGATTCCTTTGCCAGCGGCATCCTGAAGAAAACCACTGCTCCGCGCAAAAAAGATTCTGCCTATATCAGCCCGGAAGCGTTTCACCGCCTGGCTGATCAGTTCCTGTTAAGCGAACTGGACAGCAATTTTTTCAGAAAAAACTTTAAGGAAACTTCGCTGATGGACGAGTCGTCGGGCCTTATCAACTTCATTTACACGGCTACCACTCCCGAAACTTCGCTTCGCCAGGTAATTGTGTATATACAACCCTCTTCGGTGGAAGACGACAAGATAGACCGGATTTACATGGAAACGGAAATGAACCGCAACGACACCATCATTGAAAAGAAGTACAACTGGAAAATGGGGAAATATTTCTATGTGCTCACCATGAAGCAGCCCAGGAATGGTACGCCGGTTACTACCATGGAAAAAGTGATCTGGGACCCGCGCTATTTTGCTGAATAACAAGCATAGGGAAGAATTTGTGCAATGAAAGGGCCGGCAGTATATAGCCAACATTTAACGGCGTAGGGTGTTTTAATACGCGAATACGTACGAATTTTGGCCATGTAACGCCAATTTGCTAACATTCGCGCCCATTGTGATTGCATGACCAGCCAGGAATTTCAACATATTGCACCCAGCATACCCCAGGAGCCGGGTATTTATAAGTATTTCGACGAAAAGGGGACTTTACTGTACGTGGGCAAAGCCAAAAACCTGCGCAAGCGGGTAAGTTCTTATTTTTCCAAAACCTTTACTTCCTACAAAACGCACGAACTGGTGCAACGCATCCGGCGCATCGAGTTCACCATTGTTGACTCCGAACAGGATGCCTTTCTGCTGGAAAACAACCTGATCAAACAATTTCAGCCCAAGTACAATATCAACCTGAAAGACGACAAAACATATCCCTATATCGTCTTTCGCAATGAACCATTTCCCCGTGTATTTCTCACCAGGCGCAAGATAGACGACGGGTCAGAATACATCGGTCCGTTTACTTCGGTGGCCCGTGTGCGCGAACTGCTGGATTTTGTACGCAGCACCATCCAGTTGAGGACCTGCAAACTGAACCTTACGCCCAACAATATCAGCAAGGGTAAATTCAAGGTGTGCCTCGAATACCATCTCGGTAATTGCAAAGGTCCCTGCGAAGGCAAACAATCGGAAGAAGATTATCGCGAAGGCTTGTTGCAGGTGAAGAACATCCTCAAAGGCAACCTGCGCCCGGTGATACAGCATTTCAAAAAAGAAATGAAAGCAGCTGCCGAACAACTGGCATTTGAGAAAGCGGCCGCTATCAAGAAGAAAATAGATCACCTGGAACAATATGAAGCACGCTCTGTGATTGTGAGCAACCGGCATATCAATGCCGATGTGTTTGCGGTAATGCTGGAAGACAACCAGGCTTTTGTTACTTATCTCATGGTGCAGAATGGCACCATTGTGCAAACAGATTCTTCGCAATGGGAAACCCACCTGGGCGAAACGATAGAAGAAGTATTGTCCTTTGCCATTGCGCAAATCCGTTCCACTTTCAACAGCACCTCTGCTGAAATTGTAGTGCCGTTCCCCATCGAATACGAAGAAGCAGGGGTGGTCATTACTGTGCCTAAAGGCGGCGACAGAAAAAAACTGCTCAATCTGGCCGAGAAAAACATCAACTATTTCCGGGAAGAGATTCGCAAAAAGAAAATGCTGCACCTGGAAAGCGCCGGCGCCAAAGAGCCGGCACTGGTGCTGCAACGGCTGCAGCAGGACCTGCAGTTGCCGCAATTACCTGAAAACATTGAATGCTTTGACAATTCAAATTTCCAGGGAAGCTTTCCGGTATCCGCCATGGTTAGTTTCAAAAATGGTGTGCCCAGTAAAAAAGATTACCGGCATTTCAACGTAAAAACCGTTACAGGCATCAACGACTTTGCCACAATGAAAGAAGTGGTATACCGAAGGTATAAACGATTACTGGAAGAAAACAAACCATTGCCGCAACTCGTGATTATCGATGGAGGAAAGGGACAATTAAGTGCGGCTATGGAAAGCATTCATGAACTGGGACTGCAGGGGAAAATGACAGTAGTAGGATTGGCAAAAAACGAAGAAGAAATATTTTTCCCGGGCGATACAGAAGCAGTGAAACTGCCTTACCAGGGCGAAAGCCTGCGACTCATCCGCCGCATACGCGATGAAGTGCACCGCTTCGGTATTACATTTCACAGGAAGAAAAGAAGTGCAGGGACATTCAGGAATGAACTGGAAAACATCAAGGGTATTGGAAAGAACACCATCGATATACTGCTCAAGGAATTTAAATCAGTACAACGTATAAAAAATCTCAGCGAACAGGAACTCGCAGAAAAGATCGGGCCGGCAAAAGCAAAACTGATCAAACAATATTTTGAAGAAGAAAATGTGTAAGAACGTGAAAGTTAATGAGGTCAGAAAAAGAAACTGATTAAAAAGAAAAGGGGCCCGGATGGAAATCCAGCCCCGTTTTTAAAATCCAATATCCTATGAAAAACCATTGTAAAAATAGTGAATCAAACCCACATAACAATACCTGAATATGGGTATTTTAAAAAAATAATTGTGTTGTGTAAAAGCAAGTTGCTTCATAATGAATTTGTTACAAAAGAAAATAAAAAAACAAGGGCATCGTAGTTTTACGATGCCCTTGTTTTATATGTTGGAAACTGCTTTTTAGTATTCCCAGAGATCCTGCTCGTAATTGAAGATTTTCTCTTTGATATTTTCTCCTTCGAGCAGTGCAAGGATCGGGTCTTTTATGTATTGCTTGATGAACTCATCGTTCGGGTTGTTGATGGTAGACTTGATGATGCGGCTCGCGAACATGCGGCTTTCAAACAATTCTTCCCAGCTCATTCTTGCGCCATAGTTCTTGCCGTTATACACTTCGTGTTTGGCAAAGATGGGGCGAAGATCGGGATAGTATACCCAGAACAGCGGTGTTACGTCACGGTAAGAACCGTCGTCGTTATAAATTGTTTTGAGCGGTGCAATGCCGAGTATGCGGACATGCATCCTGGACGATTCCTTGTCGAATATCCAGTCTTCCTTGATCCAGAACTTCTGAACGTTTTCAGGGTTGAATTCATCCACGATGGTAGTGTCTTTCATATAACCTTTGGAACCATCCGGGTCGCGTTCCATATCAGGCACCTGGATGGTGCGCGGAGCGCCTACCAGTTTTATCACTATCTCGTCCCAGCTCAGGGGAGTGGTAAAACGGTCGTCGGTGGGAGCAAAGGCAGTCACACTATCGTGTTTGATAGCATTCAGGAGAATGTAGATGAAACGCTGGTTACCCATATCGCCTTCTGCTTTGTACACAAAAGGAAGGTTCATTTTTTCGCGTACATCTATTTCTCTCCAAACCCGGTGCATATAAACAGCATCATCTTCGCGAATGTGCTCGTAAGCCAGCGGAAGCCTGTCTTTTACCAGGTTACGCTCGATGGCATTGTCCGGACGCAACGACCTCTTGATCGGCGGAATATCCAGCTTGGGTTGTGGGGGGGCAGGTTTTGCCGTGTCTGCTACCGGGGGAGGAGCAACTTCGCCAGGGTTGGCGGTTTCACTATTCACCGCAGTAGCAGTTTTTTTAGCAGTAGTAGTAGTCCGCTTGGTGGTCTTGCGCACCGTTTTTTTCGTTTGCGCACTCACGTCAGGAGCAGCCATAGCCAGCACTGCCACTAGCAAACACAATTTGATGATGCGGTTCTTCATTGTTCCCTATTTAATTAATTTAATGCTTATCTCAGGTTAAACTTCATCGGCGAAATTTCACGCTGTTTACCACCAGGACCCGATACAATGATCTGGTCGAAGAACACTGTGGTTCCAGGTCCGGCCCTGTTGATCAGGGCACCAGCCTGACCAGACCAGCGGTTACCCTGGTTGGTTTCTTCAGAGTAAATGGTGATGGGTCCGCCAACTGCACCTACTTTGTAGCTTACTACTTTGTAGGGATATTCAAATTCAGAATCTTCCAGTCTTGCTATAATGCCACCGATAGCTTTGAATTCAGCAGCCGACATGGTACCGCCTTTCTTGGTACCTACAAAACCTGTAGGCGGAGGCAGGAATTTCACGCGGATGGGGAATTCATACGGCTTTCCGTCGGCCCGTACAATGATCTTGGCATCGCCGGGTTTGGTCGGAGTAGCTTCGTATCGGTCGCCACCTTTTTTGGTGATCGTACCATTGGTGAATGAAACCTGTACTTTTTCGCTGCCCACGCTACCACCGGAGATGGTAATGGGGTTGGCAACGTCCATGTACATTACGTTCATTTTTTCCAGGAATACAGAGGCTCCTGAAGGAACGCCAACGGTATATTTTACAATTTCATTCTTTTCAGCTACAGTACCATCAGGCTTTACATATTTGATTTTTACTGCCACGCTTTTTTCACCAGCGCTACCGGCAGTGGTTTTGTAAATAGCCTTACCACCAGTCAGGGGAATAAGTTGTCCGTTAATGGTGATTTCAGGTTTGGCAGCTGCACTGAAGGCGCCTACACCTGCAGTGATTTCTATATTGTCGCCAGGCATGGCATAGGTAGTGTTGGCCTGAGCGATTGCTTCAAATTCGTCGTACACAATTTTTACTTCACCGATCTTGCCGTGCAGGTAGTCGATCATCTGGGCTTCAGCGTTCTTTACGTCGTTCTGAAATTTGCTCAGGATGGTCAACGCTGCCACGGTGGGCGTCATATGGAAGTAGTTGATGGTCCAACCCTTGTGGTCGTTGCTGTATTCTTTACCACTTTGGCTCTTGGGAACTGTCATATCGATCGGCAGCGACTTTTCCAATTGGGCAATGTCCTGCTTCAATTGTTCCTGCAAAGTGGGATTGTCAGCAAATTCATTCGGGTCAAGTACCGAAATCAGGTCTTTCTTGAATTTAGCCAGTTTGTCGTACAGTTCCTTTCCTTTGCCTTCTTTGTCCATCAGGCGCGTGGGGGCATCAAGGTTATCTTCTGCGTAGTGTTCTACTCCATCCTTTACCTCAAGCTTGGAAGCTTTTTTCATTTCCTGCTTGAGATTTTCAAGGTAGTTGTACAAATCAGCAGACATCTGCTTTACCTTATCTGCTTTGGGCGCCCATAAAGCTGCTTTTGCCTTGGTCTGAGGATCTTCCAGTTTCTTGGCAAAAGACTCGTATGTCAGGTTATTCTTTTCAGTTATTACCTGGTTCGATGTTGCAATACTAGCATTAACCGTCTTAAAGGCATTGAGGATCTCCGATGATACGTTGAGTGCCAGCAGGGCTGTCAGCACCAGGTACATCATGTTAATCATCTTCTGCCGTGGCTCTTTAGGTAGTGCCATGGATTTAGGTTTTTCTTTTTAATCAAATAAGTGTTTTCATCACAATTTTCAAGAGTACAGGATATGGATCACCTGATGATTAGCGTCCCTGCATAGCGCTGAGCATGTTACCATAAATGGTATTGAGGTTGCTCAGGTTGCCGGCGAGGCGGGCAATTTGCTCGTGAGCTTTCTTGGCGTCATCTACGCTGCCCTGCATGGTTTGCGAAGCCTGTACGAGATTGCCATAAAAGCTGTTCATAGCTTTCAGGTGGTTGTTGGTATCCTGCAACTCCAGTTCATAAATAGCATTCAGAGAACCTAAATTCTTGGTCAGAACCTGAACCTGTTCGTGAAACTGTTTGGTGCTGTCTGCTGCCGAGTTGAAGTGAGCCAGCGTAGTAGCAGCGCCCTGGTAAGCATTTTTTACCTGGTCGAGTGCTGCAGCAGCTTCCTTCGTTTTGGCAGAATATTCAGAAGTTGATTTGATTACTTCAGATACGTCAGCTATATTATTTACAGTAGTTCCGAGTTTCTTAAATCCTTCGCTCAGTTTGGCAAGATTGGCCGGTGTGATGTCAGCTTCCTGCAACATCTTATCCATTTTATCAACGGCTGAGTTTGAAGAACCGGATCCGGCTGCCAGTTTCGGTAATGCTTCTGCCAGTGCATGCATTTCCGATCCGGGAGGCGGTAAGAACGCATATACAACGAATATAACAGCTTCCGTAATAAGACCTGCTGTCAGAAAGAAGTCAGCAAGTGCCTGGTGAGTAATTTTTTGCCATGCGCCAAAGATCACGATAGCGGCGCCCATACAAACTATTACGTTTACCAGCCTTTCAGTAGATTTAGAAACTCCAGCCATAATTTTAATTTTAGATGGTTAGAAAACGGATTTTTCAGGGTTATGTTATGAGAATACGATGTTATTTTGATTTTTGTTGTTAAATCAAGCTCAAAGAACGGTCGGACCGTTCCATAAATTTTACTCGTAAGCAGGTTTTAACGCTTTCTTTGCACGGCCGGCAAGTCAATTACACAACGGAACCCGATGTAAGACTTAGCGGTGTCCATGTATTCGTAACTACGGGTACTGGTTTGCAGGAAGAAACCTACATCTTTCCAGCTGCCGCCACGAATCACTTTACGTTTCATGCGGGGAGATACATCTTCACTGGCATTGAAACGAATGTCGGGGTTCATATCATGTTGGAAGTTGTAAGCACCCTCGTAAAACAGGGAAGAAGTCCATTCAGCCACGTTACCTGCCATACAATACAGACCAAAATCGTTGGGCCAGTAAGCATCGGCGCGGGCAGTATAGAATGCACCGTCTTCCGGATAGTTACCGCGACCAGGTTTGAAGTTGGCCAGCAGACAGCCCTTACGGTTTCTCAGGTAATAATTACCCCAGGGGAACATTGACTGAGAACGACCACCGCGTGCGGCATACTCCCATTCTGCTTCGGTAGGCAGCCTGAAGTCAGATTCCGGAACCCTTTTCTTGGATTCGAGGAACGAATTCAGGTATTGCGTTCTCCATTCGCAGAAAGCAGTTGCCTGTTTCCAGTTAACACCTACAACAGGATAGTTACCGAAAGCCGGGTGAGCGAAATAACGCTTCGTCATCGGCTCGTTGTAAGAGTAACTGAAGTCGCGCATCCACACCAATGTGTCGGGGTAAATGGGCACATCTTTTTTGATTATGAACTTGGAACGGGGCTTTCCGGCATTTTCACGCAGGGAAGCTTCCTTGAGGTCGAAGATTTCGGAGTGGTAAATCAGTTTGGAAGGATCGATTTCCTTTTTCCCGAAAACGCGGTTTTCGGGCGACAGGATCATCTGATCAATTTTTTCAATCGTGGCCTTATCGCTCCATTTAATGGTCTGGGCCTTTTTCCAGTCAATTACAAACCTGCCGTCCACTTCCTTACCATATCCCAGCAAGGTAGCACCGATGGAGTCGCGAACCCAGTTCACAAACTGACGATACTCGTTGTTCGTGATCTCGGTGGCGTCCATCCAGAAACCATTAATGGATACCTGTTTGTTCCTTGCCGAGTATGCATAGTTTACATCCTCATCGCTGGGACCCATATGGAAGGTGCCTGGCGGTACGTAAACCATTCCGTACGGCTTTGTCAAATCGTACTTGGGAGCCGGCGCAACGCCCATCAACTGACCGTTGTTCGGCAACCCCTTGGAGGATTTCTTCAGTTTGCCGCATCCGGTGGCAATAAACATTACCACAAGGGCCATTAGCGCGGATAGGTTCTTCATTTTCATAATATTAAAGGGTATTGGGCAAAAATAAAATTTTACCGACTTCATCACAAGTTTAGAATTTATTTTTTAAAAGTGCAATACGGGACTTAGGCAAAGTATAAAACGGCTCCTGTAATCAGATTATTGTACCACCAAAAAGTTTTAAGTTTTACACAACACGCAGGAGACGGATCAGGTCAGATACCTGATTTACAGGCCTTTGACAGGCATAGTTCTTACATAGGAATAGTTGTGTATCGGCTGAATAAGGCTTGCCGGCAAGCAGGGGAAAACGCTCATTTCCACGGGTGGCTGATTGAAATACGCGAAGGGGTATAAACGTGCGTAAAAATTCGATTCGTACTTTTCCGAGCTCCTCTCCTATAATGGCAATCTCCGGAACAGACCAGGTCAACCCCATTATCAGCATGGCCCACATCCCAAAAGAACCCGGATACCTGGTGACCACCCGCATCAATGAAGCGCACATCTTCATGGCCCGCTCCCGCCAGTCTCCATTATTATACACCACGCCCAGGTAATACAGGTTGAAGGCCATCACGGCATTGCCGGAAGGGACCGCTCCATCATATACTTCTTTTTTTCTGACTATTACGTCCGCCTGGTCCTCGTGGGTAAAGTAAAAGAACCCCGTCTCTGCTTCGCTGAAATGTTCTATTACCCATTCTGTAAGCACCCTGGCCTCTTCCAGGTATTGCTGATCACCGGTAATTTCCTGTAAATGGATCAATCCCTGAATTAAATACGCACAATCGTCCAAAAAGGCTGGGTGTTTTCCCAACTCTTTATAAACATGAAAAAATTTTCCAGATGTTGTCCGGAGTTTCTGGCGTATAAAATCCAGGTTCCGGATGGCCATGTCTGCATATTCCTGCTTCCCCAGCGCCCCAAAAGCTTTGCAGCAGGCCGTTATCATGAGGGCATTCCATCCCAGAATGATCTTGTCGTCCAGTAGGGGCCGCGGACGCCGGTTTCGATACTGCAATAACTTTGCCCGGTTTTCCGCCAGTCTTGATCGGAGGGCGGCCACCGGTATATTTTTCCGCGCGCTGAATGCCTCCACATCTTCGCGTACGTTCAGGATGTTCTTGTGCCCCCAGTTGCCAGCTTCCGTAATATCATAGTATTCACAAAAAAGCTGCGCCTCTTCACCCAGCACTGCTTCCACTTCGGCCTTGCTCCATACATAAAACTTTCCTTCCTCCCCTTCGCTGTCAGCATCCAGGGCAGCATAAAAACCGCCCTCCGGCGAAGTCATCTCCGTGGCAACAAAATGCAGGGTTTCTTCAATGGCCTGCCGGTACAGCTCGCGCCCGGTAAGCTGGAAGGCTTCTGACAATACCGTTACCAGCAGGGCATTATCGTATAGCATTTTTTCAAAATGCGGCACCAGCCACGACGCATCGGTGGCATACCGGGCAAATCCACCGGCCAGTTGGTCGTAAATTCCACCCCGAATCATCTTGTCGAGACTGAGACAAGCCTGCTCCAAAGCTTCTTCCGTTCCGGTATTGAAATAATAGTGGAGCAGGAATTGAATGGTAAATGTCTGGGGAAATTTTGGCGCATTGCCAAAGCCACCTTCCTTTTTGTCTGCCGTTTTCATAATGGCAGCATACATGCTATGCACGTTTTCCCTGGTAAATATTGATTCCGCTCCGGTACGGATATCTACTACCTCCTGCTGACCGAACGCATTGGAACGCATCAGGTGATCAGTAAGATTGGCCGCCTGTTCTTCGATCTCCCTGCGTTTTTCGCGGAAAGCGCGGGCCACACCAGTGAGCACTTCTTTCCAGGAAGGACGGTTCCTGTATGGCTGCGGAGGATAATAGGTGCCTCCGTAAAATGGTTTGGTATCTGGTGTCAGAAATACATTTAATGGCCATCCCCCGCTGCCCGTCATCGCCTGCACAGCGTCCATATAGATATGATCAAGGTCGGGCCGCTCTTCGCGGTCGATCTTGATATTGATGAAATGCTCGTTCATGATACGGGCGGTTCCTTCATCTTCAAAACTTTCCTTTTCCATTACATGGCACCAGTGACAGGCAGCATAGCCTATACTTACCAGAATAGGTTTGTCTTCTGCTTTTGCTTTTTGCAATGCTTCCTCACCCCACGGATACCATTGCACCGGGTTGTATGCATGTTGCAATAAATAAGGACTTGTTTCGCCGATGAGTTTATTGGGAACCTTCATAACCGTTCATTGTACTGCTCAATATACCTGAATAAATTTGAACCTATTCCTATTAACCTTTCCGAAAAAAATTGTACCGGCGCTTTTGCTGTGGTAATCCGTAAAGGAAACAACCTTCAGGTGCAGCACAATTTACCATAGATATCGGGGAAAGCAGTTCCAATCGGGTGATGAATGCGTAAGCGGTAACCCGTGAACCTGACGATCGGGAGGGTAATGCACAGTTTGCATGTGCATGGCAGTGTAAGACAGCGTGTCGAATGCGGTCGTTAATTACTATACCTCCTTAATGGGGTGCGAACTTATTGAGGTGCGCAGCGATTTATTTGCGGTTGACCCAATACCGCACTGCAGGTCTCATCGTGCTATCGTGTGCATTATTTCTTCTTGTAGATACTTGCCAGGTAATCATCCAGTGCGGCCACCATGGATGGCTTCTGAGGCTGTGGCGCAATGATATCCAGTTTCAATCCCGCATCTTCCACTGCGCGGGAAGTATTACTGCCAAAAGCACCGATGAGCGTACCGTTTTGTTTGAAGCGGGGATAGTTATCGAAAAGACTCTTTACACCACTGGGAGTAAAAAAGCAAATAATGTCGTATTCATTGTTATCAAGTACCGGCTTTACATCATTGCTCAGCGTACGGTACATAAAGGGAGTAGCAAAACCGCAATTGTTGGCCTTAAGCCAGTTGATGATCTCATTGTCCTGCTGGTTCTCCGAACAACAATACAGGAATTTTTCATTTTCCTTGTGCTTGTTGATCACATCAAACATGCTCTTGTTGGTGCCATCGGCCCCAAAGAACACTTTACGTTTCCTGTACAGGATGAACTTTTGCAGGTATAAAGCCACGGCTTCCGTAATACAGAAATATTTTGTGTCCTGGCTCACGCTGATCTTCATCTCTTCGCATATGCGGAAGAAGTGGTCAATGGCGTTGCGGCTGGTAAATATAACCGCAGTATATTGAGTAATTTCAATCTTCTGTTTCCGGAATTCTTTAGCAGGGATACCCTCCAGCCGGATAAAGGGATGAAAGTCCAGTTGCACATTGTACTTTCTGGCAAGCTCAAAGTACGGCGATTTCTCACTTTCAGGCCTGGGTTGGGTAATAAGAATCCGCTTAATCGAATGTGCAGCACCTGCTACATTTTTAGCCCCATTTTTAACCATAGTTGTGAAGTATGGATATTATCAAAGTTAATAACTTCTTTCCACAAAAATCAATAACACCTTGTAAATCAATAAAAGGGGTGCTATTTCGAAGGCGCAAAGGTACAGAAAAAAATGCAATTGGCTGACCTTAATTTCGTTCCGTATTGGGTTATAGGCGATTATAAATCTATATAGTAAGAATATTACCAACACCACAAAGGTCAGCGTCATGGTAACGTTGAAAAGAACGGGGCCTGCAAAGGCCAGCATGACCAAAACCGGCAGTAAAAAAATGCCGATCATCTTGTTTACCAGGAAAACAATGAACAGATAGGTATTGGCCAGCCGCCCCATACTAAAAATCCAGCCCGCCAGCTTGAGCAGGATCAACTTGCCAATATAGATGACTGCCAGCAGCAGCGCACACCATCCCATCAACGCCCATTGATTGGTAACAGGCACCATCTGGTAGTGCATGGCCACAAACGATAAAAAGCAGCCGCCCGAAACATAAAACAACAGGTTCAGCAGTAAACCAGGCAGGGGCGATTGCATCAATTGCTCGCGTATTTGTTGCTGGCGCATGCTGACGCGAAAAAACAAACTGTATAAGTTGGAAAGATATTTCCCGAATAGGAGCCTGATAAACCCGAAATAGATCAGCAGCCCCGACAGGAAGTAGAACATGGTCTCCTTGCCGTTGACCTTTTTTTCTTTCATCGAAACTGCAATCGGTTCCCCGTCAAAATTGTAATAGGGATGATGGGCAATCATTTCCTGTATCAGCGCCCAACGTTCCGCCAATACGGTACTGTCTTTTTGCAAAGTAGTTGCTGCACTGTCTGTTTCCCGCGGCGCTGGCGGTAAAGGTTCCCGCCGTTCAACGGGCCGTGTAACCGGAGCAGCTTTTGGTATGGTGTCAGACGTTCTCTGTACCGGCTTTCTTACTACCCCGGTATCGCGCTTTGCCGTGTTGCTATCGCGCAGCGGCTCAACCCTGTTAACAGTTGTATCGCGATGACGAACACTGTCGGGACGCAGTATGCTTCCGGTGTCTCTCTTCTTTGCAGTAGTGTCCTGCCTATTCTCCACAGGTGTATCCTGGCGGGGAGGCAGTGAATCGGGCGCAACCTGCGCAACGATAGAGCAACTGATCAGGCAATACAAGAAGAGTAGTATAATTTTTTTCACTGGATATCCCCGGGTTTGCGTTTGCAAAATTATTGTAGCGGTTGTATTGGCAAAATCCGATTTTGCTTTTTTGACCCTGTTTAAAAATAGTTCACATAACCAAGATGAATTTTTGCCTGGCGCATATTCAATTTTGTATCGTCACGTTTACCGGCCGCATAGGAAATATTGAAAATGCCGGCTTTTGTTTCAAACGCCATTCCCAATCCAAAACCCAGGAAACTGTTGCTGTATTCCGGGCTGGCCGAGGCATTCTTTATCCAACCCGCATCTACAAACGAAAACAGGAATGAATTGCGCCCCAGCAGGTACCTGTACTCCACAGTCCCCACGCCATATTGGGATGCAAATATGCTTTCTTCATCAAAACCGCGCAACAGTTTGTAACCACCTATCTGGAACAATTCGTTGCGGAAAATCGCAGGGCTCTGGTACCATCCGCCATTGACTGCCAGCTTAAAGGTAGAAGCATTTGAAATCTTTACGAATTGAGCTACGGAACCGCGCACACGAAACTGGTAAGATTTCAGTTGCATGGTATCGTACAGCGAATTGAAGTCAAAATCAGGATCACCGGGATCTTTCAGTTGCACAATCACGTTGTTCTTTTTGATTTTTTTGGTACCCACCGTGCCGGTAATGGTCCACTCGGTACCTTTTCGTGGATTAAACCGGTAATCGGTATTGAAATATTCATATTGCAAACCGATGTTTACTGAACTTACATCAGCTTCCCGCGGCAGTTTCCGGTTATTTTTTACCGATAAAGTATCCACTGTAAGCAGGTTGCTGCGCAGGTTCTGGATAAAAACAGTTCCGGATTGAGCAGATGACACCGCATATTGCACACCCAGCAACATATCCACATTCACAAAAGAGGAATCTTTTTTGAACAGGTCGAAATTCAGGTTCACGCCAAAAGGCGATTTAAACAAATAAGGTTGCTGAAACGACAAATTGAGCCGCGGTGATTTTACCTGTATCTGCTGCCAGTTCAACCCGATGGTTTCGCCATTGCCCAATGCGTTTTTCAAATTAATGGTGGCTTCGCCGGTAACAAGCAATTTATTGTTCAGCAGTTGCGAATTGGAAGGCAGCAACCCGATCAACACATTCACCTGGCTGCTTCGCCGGGTGTCGAGGTAAAGGTCAAGTATGGAGCCTGTACCCAGGCGCGTAAGGGTCCACGGCCTTTTTTCTTCCACGAAGGGCAGCTCGCTCAGTTTTTTGCTCACCTGCTGCAGTTTTTCCTTTTTGTAAATGCTGCCGTTCAGAATGGAAAGGTGCCGCTGTAAAAAAGCTGCAGCAATGCGGGCATTGCCATGGTTCCGGATACTGTCAATCCGGTACAAGGGGCCTGTGTTGATGTTGAGTTTGGCGCGTACCCCTGCCTCCGTAAACGCAATGCTATCGAGCCGGATACTGGCAAAGGGGTACCCGTTATTTTCAAAATAGTCGAGCATTTTTTCCTGCAATGAAGCCACTTCGGCTACTGTCCAGGCAGGGTTCCCTTTTTTGTTAAAGGCTATGGCATCAAGCATTTTTTTATCTGCTGAATCTATATCGAGTTGTGCAAAGCGGAAGGTTTCACCCACGTATAGTTGCAGGCTGGCCGATAGAGAATCATAGTGCACGCTGTCTATCGAAGCAGCCGCGAACCCCCTGGCCTGCAGGAGGGCCGGCAAACCTTGAACATATTGCTGGCAAAGTTCCCGGTTTCGAAAATCGTTGCGCAGGCGAAGCGTTTCACGCACAAAAACAGTGTCTTTGTCAACCGGGTTGATATGTAACCGGTATTGAGCAGGCAGGGCAACAGGTAAAATGATCAGCAGGATCAACAATGTCTTTCTCCCCGATTGACCATATACAGCTACCTTTGCCATAGAAATTTTTAAAGCACCCACAATAATACCCATTAAACCACTGACCGATGGCAGGCATTTACATACATATTCCTTTTTGCCGGGTGGCCTGCCACTACTGTAATTTTCATTTTTCCACTTCGCTGAAAGGTAAGAACGATTTTTTGGAAGCTTTATTGAAGGAAATGCACCTGCAGCAAGATTACCTGCAATCTGAAGCAGTGGAAACCATTTATTTTGGCGGCGGCACCCCTTCGCTGCTGCAGACAGAAGAACTGGACCGTTTGCTGGAAAACATTTACGCGCTTTTCACGGTAGATAGTGCACCCGAAATTACACTGGAAGCCAACCCCGACGATATTACCGCCGATAAAGTAGAGGCCTGGAAACAGTCGGGCATCAACCGGCTGAGTATCGGGGTGCAGTCTTTTTTTGATGAAGACCTGCGCTGGATGAACCGGGCGCATGCGGCTGCCCAGGCGGAGGAGGCCATCAGGCTGGCGCAGGACAGCGGCATTTACAACATCACCATCGATCTGATCTACGGCACACCCACCCTTACAGACGAACACTGGCAGTACAATCTGCGCAAAGCCACTGACATGGGCATACCGCATCTGAGTTGTTATGCCCTCACCGTAGAACCCGGCACGGCCCTCGAAGTAATGATCCGGAAGAACAAGGTACAGGCTGCAGATGAGCAGGTACAGGCACGCCAGTTTATTCAACTTATGCACTATATGCAGGAGGCGGGATACGAACATTATGAAATTTCCAATTTCTGCAAACCCGGCTGGCGCAGCCGTCACAACAGCGCTTACTGGAATGGCAGGAAATACCTGGGACTTGGTCCTTCAGCCCATTCCTTTAACGGCGAAAGCCGGCAATGGAATGTGGCGGGCAATGCCTTGTATGCCCATGCCTTGCGTACAGGGCAGGTACCTTATGAAAAGGAAATACTCACCGAACGGCAACGGATAAATGAGTACATTATGACGGCGCTGCGGACCATGGAAGGCATTGACCTGGACTACGTGCAGGCGCACTATGGAGCGCAGGAAGTGCAACGCATTGTAAAAGAAAGCCGGAAGTTTATCGACCAGGGAAAAATGGTGCAGCAGCAAGGGTGCCTTCAGCTCACCATGGAAGGGAAATTGTTTGCAGATGGCATTGCCGCCGGGCTGTTTGGATAGGGAAATACCAACCGGATCAATGCGACCTGCTCCGCTTCTGGCGCATATACCGGACCAGCTGGTTAAGCGACAGAATCACCACCATAATCAAAATCAACGGGCCGTATGTGTAATAAGACAAAGGCATAAACCGGTTCCCCCATAACTGTACTTCCTCCTTGTTTTCCGTACAGCCTTTATATATTAGACGAGCACCTGCTCAATATGGTACAGTCCTTCGCGCGGTTTAACATTTTCCCATAAGATGCGGTACACCGTTTCGGCAATGGGTATATCTGCCCCAATGGATTGATTTACATGGTACAGGCATTTGCTGGCATAGTACCCTTCAGCCACCATGTTCATTTCGAGCCGGGCAGAAGTTACAGAGTAGCCCTTGCCGATCATATTGCCGAAAGTGCGGTTGCGACTGAACAGCGAATAGCAGGTTACCAGTAAATCGCCCAGGTACACCGAAGCCGCATAATTATGTGTTTTGCGATGGGTAACCGGGTCTTCACCCTCATGCACCCCCACTTCTATATGACGGATACCTGCCTTGCGCAGAAAGCCCGCCATTTCATCGGCACAGTTGGCTATGAAAACACTCAGAAAATTGTCACCATATTCAAGACCGTGCGCAATGCCCGCTCCCAACGCATAAATGTTTTTCAGCACAGCGGCATATTGCACGCCGAATATATCTTCGTTTACCACGGTATTGAGATAAACCGTACTGAAGCATTTTGCAATTTCAGCCGCCGCTGCGGTATTGATGCCTGAAAATGTAAGGTACGACAATTTTTCCCTGGCCACTTCTTCTGCATGGCAAGGCCCCATAATGGTAAAGTAATCCGTTACCGGAAACTGAAACGCTTTTTCAAGATATTCATTGAGCAGCAGGTTATCATCCGGCAATATCCCTTTTACGGCGGAAATCACTTTTTTACCGGCGAAAGCATTGCGCGGTAAGGCGCTGAGCGTTTCCTTAATATAGGCAGAGGGTACCACTATGAGAACGTGATCGCTTGCGGATATGATACTGCGGATGTCGGTACTCAGTGTAAGCAGACTGGTATCGAAGTAAACAGAACTGAGATAATGCGGGTTATGATGCCGTTGCTGAATGTGTTGAACAATTTCTTCGGAACGGACGCACCAGGCAACTTTAAATTTATTATCGGTTAAGAGTTTTACCAAAGCAGTGGCCCAGCTTCCGCTCCCGATTACGCCAAAATGCATGTAGTTTGTTGTTTTTGCAAATAACCAGAACGAAAAGACAAGAACCAAATAAATCTCGACACTTCAAGATTTATCTGGTCCCTGCAATGTGTAGTTTGATATGTGTTGCTGCTATTTTTTGTCGCTGAACAACTGGTCCTGCGGCACTACTTTCACCCTGGTGCCGTTCTTCAGTGTTTTACTGATCAAATGGTAAGGCGCCACCACTACTTCGTCGCCTTCCTTGAGCCCTTCTGTAATTTCAATGTAGTTGATGTCCTGCACACCGGTTTTTACTTTGGTTTTCTTCACGGTGCCGTCGGGCTGTAATACAAACACAACTTCTTCCAGCTCTTCCGACAAGGTTTTGGTAGTTTGTTCCTGCAATCCTTGCTCTTCCTGCTTTTCATTTTTCTGTTTGGACGCAACATTATCAGAGCCGGACAAACGAGTGGTAACGGCATTAATGGCAGTGGCCAGTACATTTTCCTTGGTGTTGGTTTGTATATCGGCGCTGGCATTCATGCCGGGGCGGAAGGGGAATTTTCTGGGATGTTGCGGGTCATACAAATCCTTGTAGGAATCTTTCAGCAGGCGGATATGTACTTTGTAATTCGTTACATCATTAGTGCCTGCCGCGGTCTGCGTAACAGTAGTACTGCTGCTGGCAATTTTGGTTACAATGCCTTTGAACCTGCGCCCGGTGTAGGCTTCCACTTCCACCAATGCCGAATCGCCCAATGATACTTTGGGAATATCGTTTTCACTAACGTCAACCTGCACTTCAATTACGCTCATATCGGCAATGCGCATCATTTCCGTTCCTGCCATCATGGAGTTACCTACTACCCTTTCGCCTTTTTTAACGCTGAGCAACGATACCACGCCATCCATGGGCGCCAGTACGGCGGTACGGCTGAGGTCTTTATCGGCCCTTTCGAGACTTGCCTGTGAACTTTGAATGGCGGCTTCGGCGCTGCGAATATTTTGCAATGCAGCATTATAGTTTGCCTGCGCTGTGCGAAGCTGGTTTTCAGCCTGTTCAAATTCTGCAGCAGAAATAATTTTATCGGCCAGCAATTGTTTCTGACGGTCGTAGGTTCTTTTTGCCAGGTCAAGTGCCGACTGCAGACTGGAGAGCTGCGCTTTCGAGTTGGCCAGTATGGCCTGCTGACGTTCTACTTCTGCTGCCGCCTGGTTGCGTTGGGTAGAATAGATATCAGCATAAATTCTGGCCAGCACAGTTCCTCTTTTTACACTGTCGCCTTCTTCAACAGTGAGTTCCACAATTTCACCGGAAATGTCGGGACTGACTTTCACTTCCACTTCGGGATATATTTTGCCGCTGGCATTTACGGTTTCGATAATGGTACGTTTCGTTACTTTTTCCGTGGAAACCCTTAAACCTTCATCTTTCCCTATGATGCCTGCTGCTTTCAAACCCATCAACGCCAGGATGATGACCAGGAGAGCGCCAATGATCCAGAGAATTTTCTTCTTCATTGCTTGATATGTTATGCGCGAATAATAAAGTTTTTTACAGACGAATGCCGAGCCCTTTGTAAAATTCCAGCACTTTCATTTTAAACACATAGTCGAACTGGGCAAACAACATGTCGAGCTTCGCCCTGGTCAGGTTGTTCTGACTGGTGATGAGATCGAACGTATTGAGAAGACCCAGTTCATGCCGCTTGACTGCATAGTCGTACGATTTCTGCGCTACCGCCACCGTGGTTTGGGTGGCATTGAACTTCTGCAGTGCGGCCGTTGCGCTGTAATAGGCCCGGTAAATATCATTCTTTAATGTCTGGTCGGTTTGTTCCTTGAGGATCTGTGCATTTTTGAGGTTCCACTTGCTGCGTTGCAGGTTGAACCTTGCCGCGCCCCCGTTCAGGATGGGCACTGAAATGGTGATGCCTATGTTCTGGCGAAAGTTGTTGTCGATTTGTGTGCCCCAGCCTGTCCACAGTTCACCAAACGATTTTTTGCCCTGCGTTACCTGGAATTGCGGCGTAAGGATCGGGTACATGGTGCCGCCCACATCCACTACTGAGCCCGTGGGATCAGACTCGTAACCGGTAAAGCTGACGCCGGTAATCTTGTTATTGGAACTGGCAAAGTTGGTAGCCAGTCCCCCCCCGATGCTGATGGTAGGATACTGCCACGCCCTTGCCGATTTCACCGAAGCTTCCAGCGATTGCAAGCGCAATTGGTTGGCTTTCTGCGCGGGTTGATTTTGGAGCGCAATTTCGAATACTTTTTCCGGCAACAATTCCAGGATGGGTTCAACCGGAATCTGGTCTACCGGCGGGGTTTCAATATCAAATGGAACAGCAGCGTCGAGGTTGAGCGCTGCTTTCAGGGTGAGCAGGTTTTGATCGGCAGTAGCCAGGGCCGACAGGTAATTGGCGCTGTCGTTGGCATACTGGCCTTCCAGGGTAAGTGCGTCCACTTCCGGCAGGGAGCCCGCTTCCACCTTTCTGCGGGTAACCAGCATCTGGTTGCGGCTCTGTTCCATTTGCACTTTGGCAATTTCTGCCTGTTGTCTGGCCAGCAATACCTGCAGGTAATAGGTGGCTACGTTGAGGGCCACGTCGTTTTTCGCTTTTTCTACATCTGCCTGTGCCGCCTGGTAGGCATACATGGAAGCAATGACATTGTTTTTCAGCCGGTGCCAGTTGAACACATCGACGCCGGCATTGAAGCTGAACGACTGAAACAAGAGGCGGTTGCTGGTAAACTGGTTGGTCGTAGGGTCAATAGACCGTCCGAACTGCAAACCGGAATTGGTATTGAAACTGGCCGACGGATATTGTGCCCATTTGTTCTGTTTCCATTGTGTTTCAGCGATTCCTGCCTGTATTTCGCTTTGTTTTACCGTGAGGTTATTGGCCCAGGCGTATTCAACGCAGCGGCGGAGATCCCATTTTTCCTGGGCAGTAGCAGCAGTAAATATTAACGAACAGCATATCGGAAACAGGAGCCTTATTTTTCTCATAATACAAAACTGGTTGTTCTGTGCAGGAACAGCGATGAACTGGATGGCTGGTCACTCAAAATGACATCAAACATACGTTGCGCCTGCAAAAGGATAAAATAAAAATTGGGTTAAAAAACCGGTGAGCCGGCACTCAAACCCACACCTGCAGGGCGGTTGGCCATTTACTCAACAATTTACCGCCGCCCTACTGCTGCGAAGGCCTGCTCCAGGTCTGCTATGAGGTAGTCTGCATCTTCCAGTCCAACATATATCCTGATCATGCGGTGTTCCCGGTCGGCGGCATTGAAATCTGCCGGTAGAATGGAAGCACAGCGGGGAATGGCAAGGCTTTCGTATCCACCCCAGCTCACGGCAATCAAAATATGACGCAACGATTCGCAGAATGTTACAATTTCTTCGCGCGTATTTGCCTTCATTACTATGGTAAACAGCCCACAGGCGCCGGTCATTTGCTGGCGGGCCAGTTGGTATTGGGGGAAGGAGCTGTCCAGAGGGAAAACCACTTCTTCCACCAGCTGGTGTTGCTTCAGGAATTCAATCACTTTGACAGTGGTTTTTGAAATCCGTTCCAGGCGGGCCGATAAGGTGCGCAAACCGCGTATCAGCAGCCAGGCATTGAACGGCGAGATGCCGATACCCATGTTCAACAGCTCATTGTCGAAAATTCTTTTCATCATGCTGCGCGTGCCCGTGAGTACGCCCGCCACCACATCACTGTGCCCGCCAATGTACTTGGATGCTGACTGCAGCACCAGGTCAATGCCCAAAGAAATTGGCTTCTGAAATAACGGCGTGCAATAACTGTTGTCGCAAATGGTTACGATATTCTCCGCCCGGGCCAGTTCAGCCACGGCGCGCAGGTCCTGCAGGGCAAAATCCCAGCTATTGGGCGATTCAAGGTAAATAACACGGGTATTGGGCAATATGGCCCGTTCAAAATTTTCAATGTTGCGGCCGTCAACATAGGTGGTGACCACATTGAATTTGGGCAGCACATTATCGAACATGCGCTGGGCCCAGGTGTATGGTTTGTTTACGCTTACAATATGATCGCCGGATTGCACATTGGCAAACACCGAGGCAAAGATGGCGGAAGCGCCGCTGTTGAATACGAGGCAGTCTTCGGCCCCGTCGAGGGCGGCCAGCTTGGTACGGAGAATGTCAATGGTAGGATTCAATCCCCGGCTATACAGGTAGGCACTGTACTCATCTTCAAAAACACGGCTCAGCTCTTCTACTTTACGGAAAGCAAAATTGCTGGTTTGCATAATGGGCGGCGCAATAGCCCTGAAGTATAACTCGCGCTCCTCACCCAGTTCGTTCAGGATAAATGACAGGTCTTGGTTGTTGTCGGACATACGCTAAACTTTCTTTTTCGTTAGTTGCCGGGCTACAAAGTACAAAGCCAGGAAAAATAAAAACACTGACATACCTATGAGGGCGAACTCGGGATTCGTAATGGCGATAATGGTTCCCACAAAAACATAGGTACATACAAAGATCAATGGCAGCAATGGATACAGTTTCATAGAATAGATGCCGGTACCGTTCAGATGCCTTGTCCGTTTTCGCAACACAAAAATGGTAGCCGCCGACGTGGCCATTCCTATGCTATCGAGAAAGATGGTGAAGCTCAGGATTTGTTCAAAGGTATTGGCAAAAAACAATACTACGATACAAATGGCGGCAAAAACAGTGAGACTCACCGTGAGCACATCTTTCCTTTCATCTTTCTTTTTGAACACGGCAGGCAGAATGCCGTCATCGCTCATGGCGTACATGACGCGCGGATTGCTCAGGAGCAACACATTCACGTAAGCCAGCACGGCCACAAACAGCAATATGGAAGACACATAGCGGCCGGGCAAACCAAACATTTTTTCAGCAATGATGCTGGCAATGCCGCGGTTGGCCGGGTCGTCCATTTTCAATGCCTCAAACCCGATCACTTTGTAGTAGGAATAACTCACCGCCAGGTACAGGCACACAATCACCAGTATGCCGATGAATATACCACGTGGAATATTTTTTTGCGGGTTCTGTACTTCTTCGCCAAAATTGATGGTTTGCTGGTACCCGCCGTAGGTGAAGGAAGTAGCTTTCAACGCCACGCCAAAGGATAGCAGCAGCGCTCCCGTTTCAAAGCCTGATGTATCCAGTATGCTGGTATTGGAAGGAGCATGTATTTGCGGAAAAAATATTGCCGCGATCAATACCAGCAGCATACCGATTTTTATAATCATCAGTATGTTCTGGGTTTTGGAACTCATGCGCAATCCCATAAGGTTAACGCCGTAAAACAATACAATTGCTCCCATGGCCACCATACTTTCCGCAAAATCGGTGGCGGACGATCCAAACAAGAGCGGGCTGATGTATTCACTGCCGATCAGCGCTACACCCGCCAATGAGGAAGCATTGGATATCAGAATAATGCAGTTGATAGCAAAGCCGATGGAAGGATGGTAAGCATAAGCGAATATTTTGTAGTAGCCGCCTGTAACGGGATAGCGCGAACCAATTTCGGCATAAGTGAGCGCGCCGCAGAAGGCAACCAATCCGCCAACAATCCACGCCAGGAAAAAAACTGCGGGGGTTAAGGATGCAATGGCGGCGTCTTTAGAAGTTCTGAAAATTCCCATGCCTATCACCAGTCCGATAACGATCATGGTGATATCGAATAGACTCAGTTTGGTGGGTTTCATTGGTGGAAGATAGAAAATATTTGCCTTTACCTTTACGTTGCCTGGGATGTGGCAGCTGCCCGTTTTATGTCCGCTTTGCGAAAATCGGGCAAAAATGTACTGCACAATAGTGCAGACGCGTTACCTTCAAATAATATCCTTTTGCATGAAACAAACGCTACTTTTTTTACTATCGGCCGGCTGGTTTGCCGCCAACGCTCAGACCCAGGTGCCCGAATCAAATGATTCAGCACGTACGTTGCAGTGGGTAGTAGTAAAGGCTTATGAACAAAACCGGCAGTTAAAAGAAGTATCGGCTTCCATCAATTATATTGATAAAACGCAACTGGAGCGGTACAACAACACCAGTTTGCTGCCTGCGCTGAACGCCACGCCGGGTGTGCATATGGAAGAACGGTCGCCGGGCAGTTACCGCCTTAACGTGCGCGGCAGCACGCTGCGTTCACCGTTTGGTGTGCGCAATGTAAAAGTGTACTGGAACGGCATCCCCCTCACGGATCCCGGCGGCAGTACCTACCTGAACCAGTTGAGCTATTTCAATGTTCGTTCTATAGAAGTCATCAAAGGCCCGGCCGGCAGCCTGTATGGCGCCGGTACCGGAGGAGCGCTGCTGATCAATAGCGGGGCAGTTAAAGAACCTGCAGGTGTTTCTGCTTCGTATATTGCCGGCAGTTACCATCTGCATAACCTGCACGTGCAGTTACGTACGGGTGACGAGGAACATCGCAATGCCATAGGCTTTGCCCATCAGACCAGTGATGGCTACCGCGACCATACCAATATGCGTCGTGATGTAATTACCTGGGAAGGCAATTACAGGCTGAGAGATAATCATGCAATCAATACTTCGGTATTGTATGGAGATTTGTATTATCAAACGCCGGGCGGATTAAACGCAGCGCAATATGCGGCCAATCCGCGTGCAGCACGCGGCCCCGCCGGCATGTTTCCGGGCGCAACGGAAGCAAAAGCAGCCATTTACCAGAAAACGTTCCTGGCCGGTATTTCGCAAGATTATCAATTTAATGAGCGCTTCAGCAATCACTCCGTTGTGTATGGCGCATTTTCATTGATAAAAAATCCCACCTTCCGCAACTATGAAAAGCGAACTGAACCCCATTTCGGGGGACGCACGGTGTTTACCTGGCAACAACAGCAAGGCGACACCGACTGGCGTATATTGTTTGGTGCAGAAGCACAGCGGGGATTTTTTAATGTAAAAACTTTTGGTAACGTAAATGGTCAGCCCGATACTACGCAAACCGATGACGAAGTAGATACCTGGATATACTCCGGTTTTGTTCAAACAGATATCCATTTTCCCGGCAACTGGTCAGTGAGTGCAGGTATCAGTGTAAATCAGTCCGCCATCACCATCACACGCTTATCAATGCCAGGTTTTGTACCGGTAAAGCAACGATTCAATAGTGAGTGGGCGCCACGCCTGAGCGTATCTAAAAAAGTATTTCCTGGCGTGCTGTTGTATGCCAGCATTGCGCGCGGATTTTCGCCACCCACTTCGCAGGAGGTATTGCCTTCCACCACTGTTATCAGCGAAGACCTGGAAGCAGAGCATGGTGTAAATTATGAAGCAGGCATCAAAAGCTCCTGGTTGCAGCAACGATTGTATGTAGAAATAAATGCGTTTTATTTCCGCCTGCAAAACGCTATTGTGCAGCGGCGTGATGCCAGCAACGCCGATTATTTTGTCAATGCCGGGTCTACAAAGCAACGCGGTATTGAAACACAGGTGCAATACCAGTTGCTGCCGCGCAACAAACGATTTGTTTCGCAGGCGGCTCTCGCTGTGGCGCATACGCTGAATCATTTCCGGTATGATGATTTCAAACAGGTAACAGATGATTTTTCTGACAAAAAAATTCCGAGTGTAGCCGACAATACCGTAGCCGTTCGCCTGGATGTTTCTCTACGGCCCGGGTTATATACCCACTGGACCTGGTATTATAGTGATCCTATTCCACTGGATGATGCCAATACAGCATTTGCCACTTCGTATAACCTGCTGGGTGGAAGACTGGGCTTTCGCAAGCCATTTGCAAAAAATCTGCTGATAGATATTTTTGCTGGCGTGGACAATGCATTTGATGTGCAGTACAGCCTGGGCAATGATATCAATGCAGCAGCGGGCAGGTATTACAATGCGGCGCCCGGCATAAATTATTATGGCGGTATAAGAATTGAGTTTGGCAAGCAACGAATAACCCAATAGACTTTTATACCATGACCATACTGTTATTTGCCTGCGCAAATTAAAAACAATACCTCTCCAACTATTTTTCCCTTTCTTTTTCACATGCCTAAAAAAATATATTGGTGCGTGTGGTCCTGCACTGTACATTTGTGGCGCAATTGGTATCCCGACACATGGTGTCGGGATGAAAAGGGAAACCGGTGCAAATCCGGTGCTATCCCCGTAGCTGTGAGTTTGAGTGAGTGGTCATGTACACCTTTCAGCCATTCACAACTGTTCAATCTTCAAGCCACTGTCGCTAGATGACGGGAAGGTGTTGAACAGCAAACGAGCCAGAAGACCTGCCAGTTGACAACCATTTACATCAACGAGCTTTCGGGTGAAAAGCCGGGATGAAATCAGTCTGACCGCGGAAGACATTTCATTTCTGTCTGCACATTCTTTTTCCGAAGGCTCATAGTTAACTCAACAACAAACTATGAGCAGCATGTACAAAACATTCATGGCGCTACTGGCCGCCATTACCGCCGGGCAGTGTGTGATTGCCCAAACCGATTCAGCATTTACCCAGCAACTGGACCGTGTAACTGTAACCGCCACCAAGTTTCCGGCAAAATCTTCGCAAACAGGAAAAGTAGTTACCATTATTGATGAAGCTACCTTAAGGCGCAGCCTGGGAAAGGATTTGTCGCAGGTGCTCACCGAGCAGGCGGGCCTGGTAATCAACGGTGCTACCAGCAATCCTGGAAAAGACAAATCAGTTTTTCTGCGCGGCGCCAAAAATGATTATACAGTTATACTCGTAAACGGCATTCCCGTAACGGATCCTTCTGGCGTAGGCGGCGCTTTTGACCTCCGGCTTTTTCCTATTGAGCAAATAGAACGCATCGAGATTGTGAAAGGCGCGCAGTCTACTTTGTATGGGTCAGATGCTGTTGCTGGCGTAATCAATATCATCACCAAAAAAGGCGCTAACAAACCGGCGCAGTTTTATGGGAATCTTTCTTATGGTTCTTACAACACCAAAAAGATCCATGCGGGTGTTAGTGGCCGTGGAGAAAAAGGTGGATACAGTGTTGGATTTACGCATCATGAATCAGATGGTATATCGGAAGCCAGCGATACCTCTGCAGCGAAAACATTCGACAAAGATGGTTTCCAGCAACATGCTTTTAATTTTCGAGCCGATGCCTTGATTGCAGAAGGATTGGAAATAAGTCCCTTTTTCCGCTACAGTTATTTCAAAGGTGATTTTGACGATGGTTCGTTTGCCGATGCACCCAACAGGTATACAGCCAACCTGCTCTCTACCGGCGCTTTAGCCGCCTGGAAGTTTGCACGGGGGCAGGTTACGGCGCAATTTGCCTACGATGAAATGGGCAGAACCTATGTTTCTTCTTTTCCCGCTGAGTTCAGCGGCAATACAAAACTTGCCGAATTGTATGGTCAGTACCACCTTAATAATCACGTAAGCCTGATGGCAGGTATTGATCACCGTAAGCAAAAGATGTTGGCGCCTGATTCTTCCATTACCATTACCAGTCCATATGTTTCCTTCTTGCTGAAAGATTTGGGCGGCTTTAACCTCGAAGCCGGCTTCCGTTACAATGATCACAGCAAGTATGGAAACAACACTACTTACAGTTTTAACCCGGCCTTCCTGGTGAACAAAAACGTGAAATTATTTGCCAATGTGGCCAGTGCTTTCAAGGCGCCCCCGCTCACTGCATTGTTCGGACAGTTTGGCGCCAATCCCAACCTGAAACCCGAAAGGTCTGAAACCATTGAAGGAGGAGCGCAGGTAAATCTGTTCAAAAACTTACTGGAGGCGCGCGTAGTGGTGTTTCAGCGGCATACCAGAGATGTTATCGTGTATGGTCCGGCATTTACGTACATCAACTACGATGAACAAAAAGACAAGGGCATAGAAGTAGAACCTGCGTTTCACATCAACAACCACCTGCAGGTAAAATTGTACTATACGTTTACAGAAGGGGAAGTAACCACACAGCAAGGAGGCAAAGACACTACTTACGACAACCTGGTCCGCCGACCGAAACATTCTTTTGGCGTAAGCGTGCATTACCAGGTAACGCCGAAGTTCTTTGCCAGTGCCAATTGTTATACGTATGGCCGCCGTGATGATTTGTATTTTAATCCGGTCACCTATAACCAGGACCTGGTTAGCCTGAAAGCTTATACGCTGTTGAACCTCTACGCCCAATATAGTTTCTGGAAGAACAGGATAAGAGTGTTTGCAGAAGCCCGGAACCTTACAGATGCCAAATACGAAGAAGTTTACGGCTACGCTACACAGGGTATTACCATAACCGGCGGTGTTGCTTTCAGTTTATAAATCAATTGTTCACCTGAAAAAAAAATTGTATGTCGCTACAAAAGATCAATCCCCGTACCATTGTTTTGCTTGCCTTCATAGTGGTTGCGGCAGCTACGCGCATTTTGTTCAGCCTGGATCCGGGCCTGTCACCCATTGCCACCTTTACGCCATTGGGCGCCATGGCTTTGTTTGGCGGCGCCTATTTTCAGAAAACCTATAAAGCCTATTTGTTCCCGCTGCTCACTTTGTGGCTGGGCGATATTATACTGAACCGTGTTGCGTATTATAACGAATGGGTAATTTTTTACGAAGGGTTTTACTTCACCTATGGCGCTTTTGCTTTGATGGTGCTTACCGGCCAGTATATGATCAGGAAAGCAAGTGCAAAAAATATAGTGCTGGCTGCCCTGGTGGCTACGCTGATACATTGGATAGGCACCAGCCCCGGTTGCTTTTTGATTGCTGATTCCATGTATCCCAAAACATGGTCAGGCTATTTCGCCAGTTTGATGGCCGCCATTCCATATGAGCGCAACTTCCTCATCGGCACGCTGGCGTATAGCGGCATGATGTTCGGATTGTTTGAATGGATGAAGATGAAATTTCGCGTGCTGCGTCCGGCAGGCGTTTGATAACGCAGTATGGATGCATTGGTATATTGTTGAATTGTTCATTGGGCAGATGGCAGGTCCTTTTACAGCAGTTGGTTTATCAGCCATGCAACAATGGAACAATTCAACAATATAGCCTTGTAACGGTAGAACCTTTAATCATTAACCTCTCCTGTTTGCAACCATCAACTTTTCCTCATGATCGCTTCCTCTTTTTTGCCTGCAGCTACACAGATGATTTATGATATGGGCCTGCAGCACTGCCTCGAAGGCATCACGTTTGAATGTCCGCCACAGGCATTGGCTGAAAAACAAAAAGTAGTACGGTGCGTGCTGGAAGGGAAAGCGTATTCCAGCGAAGAAATAGACCGCATTTTTTCCGCTTCGAAAGCGCAGGGGAAAAGTTTGTATTATGTGGATGAACCTTTATTACAATCCATAGCGCCGGACATCATTTTTACGCAAGATGTTTGCGAGGTATGCCAGATCGATACGGTTTGCACCGCCGCAGCGGTGGCGCGATTGCCGAAACAACCACAACTTGTTTCGCTTTCGCCCAACACGCTGGATGACGTATTTCAAACAGCCATCACCATAGCCACCGCCCTGCACCAGGAAGAAAAGGCGTATACTTATTGCAGCGGCTTGCAAAAAAGAATGGATGCTGTTACCGACAGATTGCGCGCCCACCGTTCGCCGCTCAAGCGGGTGATGGTGCTGGAATGGATGGAACCCCTGTACAACTGCGGTCACTGGATCCCTTACCAGGTGGCGCAGGCCGGCGGTGTTGATATGCTTTCCAACCCCGGCGGCGACAGCATAGTAACACCCTGGGAAAAAATATTGAAATACAACCCCGAGGTACTGGTGATTGCTCCCTGCGGCTTTACCACGCAACGTACGCGGGAAGAACTATCATTAATGACTGCACGAAAAGGTTGGAACGAACTGCGGGCCGTACAAAACCAGGCAGTATACCTGGCAGATTACGATTTGTTTACACAACCTTCGGCCGGCACGCTTACCGATGGCATTGAAATGCTGGCCGCGCTGTTTCACCCTGAATTGTTTACCGTTCCTGCACACCTGCAACACAAATGCCAGTCACTGTTTCAAATGCAACCACACCATGTGTAAACACGAAGAAAAGAAATGTCCGCGCTGCAGCAGATCCTTTGAATGCAAACCCGGCGATATTACGCAATGCCAGTGCTATGGGATTTCCTTCAGCATCGAGGAGCGCGCGTTCATTGAAGAACGCTATGAAGATTGTCTCTGCCGGAAATGCCTGTTGGAACTGAAACACCGCTATACCTTTTTCACCGAAAAATATTTTTTACATGGACCTGGATAAGGCAACAGATATGATATTGATTACAGGCGGCGCACGCAGTGGTAAAAGCAGGTATGCGCAGGAACTGGCGTTGCGCATGAGTGATTTTCCCGTGTATGTAGCCACCGCACGTTGCTGGGACAATGAATTCCGCGAACGAATTGAGCGCCATCAGCAGGACCGCGGCCGGCAATGGACTTCGCTGGAAGAAGAAAAATACATCAGCAAACTCACACTTCAGAACCGCGTGGTAGTAATCGACTGTATTACGCTTTGGCTCACCAATTTTTTTGTGGATTTAAAGCAAGATGTGCCTGCCTGCCTGGAAGCCTGCAAAAAAGAAATTGATGCCTGGCAACAAACCAGCAACCGGTACATTGTGGTGAGCAATGAAATTGGTATGGGCATTCATGCAGAAACCGCCATTGGCCGCCGGTTTACCGACCTGCAGGGATGGATTAATCAATACATCGCCCGGCAGGCCCCGGAAGTAATATTAATGGTAAGCGGCATCCCGGTGTGTATCAAAAAAAATCATTCAATTGTTAGTTATGCAGGCAAGTGAAGTATTACATATGAAACCAGGAAATATTGCGTCGCCTGCCAAAGCCTATATGAACTGGAGCGGCGGGAAAGACAGTGCTTTATGCCTTCATCATATATTGAAAGACAACCGCTATCGCACCGATTGTTTACTCACCAGTATAAATGTCACGCATAACCGCATTTCCATGCATGGCGTAAGGCGATCGCTGCTCGAACAGCAGGCGGCTGCCATCGGATTGCCGCTTCATACCCTCGAGTTGCCGGAACAACCAGATATGCAGGAATATGAAGCCATGATGACCAAAAGCGTTATGGAACTGAAAGCAGCCGGGTATACCCATGCCGTGTTTGGTGATATTTTTTTGGAAGACCTCAAGCAATACCGGGAAACGAAACTGCAGTCGTTGTCTGTTGACTGTGTTTTCCCGCTTTGGAAAAGGTCCGGCAAAGAACTGATGCAGGAATTCCTGTCGCTGGGGTTCAAGGCCATCATTGTTTGTGTGAACCAAAAATATCTTGATAAAAGCTTTTGCGGCCGGCTGATCGACGAATCGTTTGTGCGCGATCTCCCGCCGCAGGTAGATGTTTGCGGAGAAAACGGAGAGTATCACTCCTTTGTTTTTGACGGACCTATTTTTTCGCATCCCGTTCCTTTTACCAAAGGGGATATTGTGCATAGATATTATGCTGCTCCGCAAAACGCACAAGACACCTGCAATCCCATGAACGACGCATCGGCTTATGGTTTCTACTTCTGCGACCTGCTGCCTGTTTAACTATAAAGCATAGCTATGATAACTGTAACAGTGTCCTCCCTTCAACAAGAACTGCAACACCGTATTGACCAGAAAACAAAACCTCCTGGAGCGCTTGGCCGGCTGGAAGAGATAGCGCTGCAAGTGGGTTGTATTCAAAAGACTACGCAGCCGGCAATACGGCGTCCTCACATCGTGGTGTTTGCAGGTGACCATGGCATCAGTGAAACAGGCCTGGTAAATGCCTGGCCACAGGCAGTAACGGCCCAAATGGTGCTCAATTTTCTTCGCGGTGGAGCAGCCATTAATGTATTTTGCAGGCAGCACCATATTCATTTAGCAGTGGTGGATGCCGGTGTAAAGTATGATTTCAACAACATACAACCACCAACGGAGCAAGGCGTAGGTTTTATACAAGCCAAAATTGGATGGGGCACGCGCAATTATTTGCATGGCCCTGCCATGGAGGAGAAGGAACTGCTTGCAGCCATCCAAAAAGGTAAAGACATCGTGCAGGACATTGCACATAACAGTGGCTGCAATTGCATCGGATTTGGTGAAATGGGGATCGGCAATACTTCTTCGGCTTCACTGATCATGAGTGCGATCACCGGGCTGCCTGTAGCTGACTGTACGGGTAAAGGAGCCGGGGCGAGTGCGCAACAACTGCAGCAGAAAATACAAACATTGCAAAAGGTGTATGATAAACATCAATTGGGCGCATTATCGCAATCGCCCTATGCGTTGCTCAGTGCTGTGGGTGGTTATGAAATTGCCATGATGACCGGCGCTTACCTGCAGGCCGCGGCGTTGGATATGGTTATTGTAGCAGATGGGTTTATTACGGGTGCGGCATTGATGCTGGCCACGCTCATCAATCCCGGTATAAAAACCAATTGTGTATTTGCCCATTGCAGCAATGAGCAGGGACATGCCGCCATGCTGCGGTATATGGGGGCCCGTCCGCTGCTGCAACTGGATATGCGGTTGGGCGAAGGTACCGGTGCAGCACTGGCCATACCGCTGCTACAATCGGCAGTGAATTTTTTGAATGAAATGGCTTCGCTGGAGGAGTTGGGGAAAGCGTAAGTTGCAAAGATGATGATCTCCGGCTTGCGAATAATCCTGGCAGGCGCAAGTACTGCGCGAATGACAAATAAGTAGCTAATGAAAAAGGAACTTCGTGTATTCTTCACCGCTATCATGTTTCTTACCCGTTTGCCGGTACCGCGGTTTACGGATCATTCGCAGGAATACCTGGAGCGGGCCGTGCGGTATTTCCCGTTGGTGGGCTGGATAGTGGGCGCTATCAGTGGATTGACTTTTCTTGTATTGAACAAATATATCGGAGAAGATATAGCCATTGCCGGTTCCATTATAGCAGGGCTGTTTGCAACCGGCGCGTTTCACGAAGATGGCTTTGCCGACGTATGCGATGCCTTTGGCGGCGGCTGGACAAAAGAAAAAATCCTGCTCATTATGAAAGACAGCCGGCTGGGCACCTTTGGTGTAATCGGGCTGATCAGTATACTGGGTTCAAAATTTTTGCTAATACGGGAATTGCCAAAGTTTCAGCCTGACTTGTTGCAACCATCGGTAAACATTTTTTACAACTACCGGTTTTTTCTTATTACGCTCATAGCAGCACATGCAGTGAGCAGATTGATGCCCGTGCTTACCATGCGGTGGTATGAATATGTGACCGATACAGACGGCAGCAAATCCAAACCGATAGCTTCGCGCAAGCCCGGCCTGGCAAATTTGCTGGTGTGTAGCGCTTTTGCATTATTACCTTTTGTTTTGCTCAGCTGGCATTTTCTGCTGGCTATTGTGCCGGTGGTACTGGTAAGTTTTTCCCTGGCCAATTATTTTAAAAAATGGATAGGGGGCTACACAGGCGATTGTCTGGGCGCCATTCAGCAGGTGAGCGAGTTGTGTTTTTACCTGGGAGTTGTAGTAATTTGGAAGTATGTCTGAACCATTATCCATATGTCCATATACCTGATTCGACATACTGCGCCATTGATTGAGAAAGGCATTTGTTATGGCCAGTCTGATATTGACGTAAGAGACACTTTCCTGGACGAAGCAGCTGTGATCAGGCAATTCATTCCGCCCGATGTGCAGCAGGTTTATTCAAGTCCGCTGCTGCGATGCCGCAAGCTGGCCACCCATTTGTTTCCGAACCACCCCATATCCTGGGAGCCCGACCTGATGGAAATTCATTGTGGTGAATGGGAAATGATGCACTGGGATGCCATACCGCGCGAAGTGATTGACCCGTGGATGAATGATTTTGTGAACAAGCGCATCCCCGGCGGAGAAAGCTATGTGCAACTGTTCAACCGCGTAGTGCGCTGCTTTGAAAAAATTGCTGCAGCGCCAAAGCCTTCCGTGGCGGTGGCCCATGGTGGCGTGATCCGCAGCATCCTGGCGCATATCAACCGGACTCCCCTCCTTGATTCTTTTACGCATTACAAGTTGCATTACGGCTGTGTGGTACGATTGGATATGGCAAATGGCCAGTTGCGCTATGAGATGCTATCCAATATTCCTGCAGAAAAAGAGCAACACAAACCCACACGCTTATAATACAGGATAGCCATGAAAAACAGGGCTGGCCTGCTCATCGCAGGCCAGTTGCCTGGTTCCCTGTTGATACCCCTGATTTTAAATCCTGTTTTTGCTTTCAAGTTTTTGTTTACGCGGTACGGGTCCAATGTCACGGCAGTTTAAGAGGTCGCTTTTTGTGACAGCAAGATAGAGCGGGCCACCAGCGCTTTGTAAGCGGAATTAACCAGTGGCCGGTCCTGGTTACCAAACGGTGGGAAATGTTTCGCTTCAAGGTCTGGCAAAGCGCACAGTTGCTTCCCTGCAAAGGGCCATTGGGTTATTTCTGAATCTTGGCGTACATTTGCTGCCCGGTTTTCTTTTTTCCGGTCCCGTAGTACAATGGATAGTACGCAAGTCTCCGGAACTTGATATCCCAGTTCGATTCTGGGCGGGACTACAACAGCAGAGTATCAATTGGGTTTACAATCAACCAGTTGATACTTTTTTTATTTTGGAGATACTGCCATTCCCCCGGATCATACAATGCCGACCGGCCACGCACACCAGCACTATTTTTATACCGAACGCTACCGCAGCATAAAATAAATTTTGACCCCGGCATTTTTCCATATGCTTATCCGAAAAAGTCAAAGGGCCGGGTGATTTTCCCAACGGCAGGCAGGATTTCCAGGCGCCGTTGCAGCTATTTTGACGGTGCCGGAAATAATTACCTTTATGACATAATCCTTAATCGTTCAGTTATGAGAGCATTACTGGTGGATGATGAGCCGGATGGCATTGGCACCCTGCGCAAGATGCTGGAATTACATTGCCCCCAGGTACGTGTGGCTGGCACCTGTTCGGATGCCTGGACGGCGAAGCAACAGATTGCACAATTGCAACCCGATGTAGTGTTCCTCGACATCCAGATGCCGGGAAAGACGGGCCTCGACCTGCTATCAGAATTACCCCTAAAGAATTTTGAAGTCATATTTGTTACCGCACATAACGAATACCTGTTACAGGCACTGCAGTTCAGTGCTGCAGATTACCTGCTCAAACCTGTAGATGAAGATCGTTTGATAGACGCCGTGATCAGGGTGGAAAAAAGATTGCAGGCAGAAAAAGGTGAAGGCCGCGCAGAAGCGTTGCTGCATAACCTGAGTAAATCCGGCATGCCTTCGGAAATGCGTTTGTGCGTGCCTACCCTGAAAGGTTTCATTGTATTAAAACTCGAAGAGATTATTTATTGCGAAGCAGAACGCAGCTATACCGTTTTTCATCTTGCCGGAAACAAAACCGTAGTGGTATCGAAACCCTTGCTGGAATATGACCAGTTGTTGCAGGACTCCACTTTTCTCCGCATTCATAAATCATACCTCATTAACCTGTTGCACGTAAAGGAATATCAGCGTGGCGAAGGCGGACTGGTAATCATGAGCAACGATGCTGAAATAGAGGTAAGCCGCCGCAAGAAAGACCAGTTTTTGGTAAGAATCAAAGAGGTGTTCAAGTATTGATCCCCGCTTGCATGGTGCACAGCGTAATTGCCCTCTCTTATTGTCGCTATTACACCCCGCCTGAAACAAAGGGCTGGCAGAACTTTGGTATAAATACGCAATAAAATCATTTGTATGAAAAAGCTGGAATATACTGCCACCATCGCTGCCAACCGGCAGAAAGTGTGGGACACCATGTTGCAACCCGACACGTATAAAATTTGGGCCAATGCCACTACACCACAATACAATTCCTATTATGAGGGTATATGGGCGCAAGGCGAAAACATCAGTTTTGTGGCGCCCGGTATGGGAGGCACCATGGCAACTATTACCGAATACCGTCCGAACGAATATGTACACATGCGGCACATAGCCACCATCCATCCGGATGGTTCGGCAAAGAATGACCCGAAAGATACTACCGGTTGGGTAGGCACTACTGAATCGTACCGGTTAACAGAAAACAACGGTAATACGGAACTGAAGGTGGTTATTGAAACCTCTGAAAATTGGGAGTCGATGTTCAATGAATGGTGGCCTGGCTCCATAGCAAAGCTGAAGGCGTTGTGCGAAGGGTAAGATGAAAAATGGATCATGCTGTAATGATAAGCCCCGCGCTTCAACGCGGGGCAAATTTTTATAAGCATGACGAGGAACACTTCATTTAATCCCCCGGCGGCTCTGCCCTGTACCACAGTTTTACTACGCCACTGTTGAATACGCTTGTTTCTATTAACTCCATGGCAATTGAGCGCGAGAGTGATTGAAACAACGGTTTTCCATTACCCAGTACGATAGGATGCACCCATAACACGTACTCATCTATTAAACCAAATTGTATTAGCGACGCCAGCAATTTGCTGCTGCCATAGATGATAATATCCTTACCGCGTTGTCGCTTCAGCTTTAACACCACATCGCGCACATCACCACGCGCCAGTTTTGCATTTGACCAGGGCGGTAAATTTCGGGTAGAAGAGAAAACAATCTTGGTATAACTATTCATCATATGCGCAAAAGCAATATCTTCCATAGGATAGGTAAGGTCAAGAGCTTTCACCGGCCAGTAGTGCGCCATGGCGCAATAGGTAACACGTCCCAACAGGATCGTGTCTGCTGCTGCCAGCTGGCGACTAAATGCTTCTGCCAGGTCGCTGCCCCATTTTTCAAAATGCCAGTCGAGTTCGCACTGCGGACCTGCCATGAAGTTGTCCAGAGAAACGTTTATGGAAGCGATTACTTTACGCATTGCATTTATTTAAAGGGTTCCGGGTTTCCTGTATAATGTGAAGCGTTGCCAAACCGCTCCCCCACAAAAAACACGAAACCCGGAACCAGTTATTATGGTTATAGTCACATCCTGTTTCAGGATACGCCTGCCAGCACCGGATTTGCATGGGCCGTACCAGCCGCTGCTTTGGCGCGCAGCAGCTTATGATGGAACACATAGGCAAGCACCAGCAATGTCACCGGCAACACCATGCCAACGTAATTCACCACCGGTTGTCCGGCGGCAGCTATGGAGTAGGTGGCGCCTATGAGGTCGTAGGCAAATCCGGCATACACCCATTCTTTCAACCTGTTGTTGCCCGGTACCAGAATAGCCAGTACACCCAATGTCTTGGCCACTCCTATAAAGGGTATGAAGTATATGGGATAGCCCAGGTCTTCATGCATACCTTTTATGGCCATCGGGTCCATAATGATATCGGGAATGGCAGAGCCAAGCATAAAAAAACATAAGAGCCCGTTGAATATCCAATAGAAGATTTTAGTTTTTTTCATGGTAGTGCTGTTTTAACAGTTGATTGGTTAAAAAATGATGCTATTGTTGTTGTGCAGCGGCCTCTTGCTGCGGAATAAATTCAGGATTCATCCAGATGATTTCCCAGTGATGCCCATCAGGATCTTCAAAGGTCCTGTAGTACATAAAATCGTAGGTTTGCGATTCCATGGGCTCTACAGCTCCTGCCTGCATCGCTTTATTTACCAGTGTGTCCACATGTTCTTTACTTTCTGCAGAAAGCGCCAGGATTACTTCCTTGGTTTTGCTGGCGTCTGCAATATCTTTTTTGATAAATGTTTTGAAGAACTCTTCCTGTAGCAGCATGGCGAAGATATTGTCGCTGATAACCAAACAAAGCGCCTTTTCATTGCTGAATGCTTCATTAAAAGTGAAACCCAGCTGCGTCCAGAATTCCCTTGTACGCTGAATGTTTTTAATCGGAAGATTTACAAAAATTGAAGTAGCCATTGTAGTAAGTTTTTGTGTTCAGGAAATATTTTCAAATTGCTTCCACCGCTTGTTGCTTGTCTGACACAAAGATATAACGCCCGTATTGGTTTGATCGCGTGTATATGCGACTAGTTAGGGGGTAAGTTGCGACAGCATGCCCATTGCAGATTGATTTTACTGGTTTCAGGCGGTAAATCTCCCTTTACAACCGTGGAATTACGGGCAGGAGAAAAGCGGTTGAATTCCACAGCGTATTTTGTTAAATTTGAAATCTGTGCCCGGGAAAACGAAGCGCTTATTGTACATCTGTAGAACATTAAGATCAATAAAAAACCAGTTCATGAAACACGTAAGCATTTTGGTTCCATATGAGGCAGTACCGGCAGCTATTGTAGACCCGCGCTATATGTTTACGGCAGTCAACCAGTTTCTTATCCAGGAAGGCAAGGAACCCTTGTTCCAGGTAGAACTGGCAGGATTATCACGGCAGGTAGCTTTGAATGGAGGCGTATTTGCCGTGAATACTGATAAATTGTTGCATGAAATCAAAAGCACGAACCTGATCATTGTTCCGGCGCTGAGTGGCGACATGAAAGCTGCCATCAAAAGCAATGAAGGTTTTATTCCCTGGATTGTAGACCAATATAACCGCGGCGCAGAAGTTGCGTCGCTGTGTGTGGGGGCATTTTTACTCGCCTCTACCGGTTTGCTCAGCGGACGGAAATGTTCTACACACTGGTTATATGCCAATGAATTCCGTGAAATGTTCCCTGATGTTTCGATTACCGATGGCAGTATCATCACTGAAGAGCAGGGATTATATTCAAGCGGTGGCGCCGCTTCCTATTGGAACCTGTTGCTGCACCTGGTAGAAAAATATACCAGTCGCGATATGGCCATACGCGCATCTAAATTTTTTGCCATTGAAATTGACCGTAAAAGCCAGTCGCCGTTTATCATGTTTAACGGGCAAAAGAAACATGAAGACGAACCTATCCGACTGGCGCAGGAGTACATAGAAAAGAATGTAACGGAAAAAATTTCGGTAGAAGAACTGGCCAGCAAATTCGCCATTGGCCGCCGGCATTTTGAACGTCGTTTTAAAAAAGCTACCAATAATACGCCCGTAGAATATATCCAGCGCGTAAAAATAGAAGCGGCAAAGAAAGACCTGGAAAGAGGCAGCAAAACGGTTAATGAAGTAATGTACGATGTGGGTTATTCCGACATCAAAGCATTCCGCACGGTGTTCAAGAAAATTACCGGTCTCTCCCCTATTGAGTACAAGAACAAGTATAATAAGCAGGAAGCCTGATATGCGCACGTAAGTCAGTACTGATAACCCTTCCCCTGAGCAAGGGTTATCGGTGTTTACAACCTTGCATACCTGTGCGCCGCGAGGAATGTCTTCATATTAAGTAACTATTAAAACCAACCCGGCAATGGCTGTAAAAAAAGAAACTTTCACCATCAATGGCGAAGAACTGCTCAATAAGGTGAAGGAGCTGATTAAAGAGGGCAATATCCGCAAGGTTACCATATCCGATAAAAACGGCAAGGAAATCATGAGCTTTCCGCTTACCGTGGGTGTTGTGGGCACGGTGTTTTTACCTGTACTGGCAGCCGTAGGCGCCCTGGCAGCACTGATTACAGAGTGCACCATATCTGTGGAAAGAGAAGAGCAACCGGGCGAACAACAGCAGCCATAAGCTTCCCATTGCCTGCTTTTACGCCAGCACCAGGGCTTCCTTGTTGTACTTATTCCGGTATTCCATAGGAGAAAGGCCGGTGATTTTTTTGAATATCGTTCTGAACGCCTTGGTGTCGGAATAACCTACGTCGTACATGACCTCGTTGATATTCTTTCTGCTGGTTTCGAGTTGTTTTTTCGCTGCTTCTATTTTAACACGCTGAATATATTCTGCAATGGTATTGTTGGTGGCCTTTTTAAAACGGCGTTCGAGGTTACGCCTTCCCAATGCAAACATGGACGCCAGCTGATCTACCGTAATTTTTTCTGAAACATTGTTTTCAATAAACTCCTGTGCTTTTTTCACCGGTTCATCTTCGTGATCTTTCTGTCCCTGGAATATCACAAACGGCGATTGCGTGCTGCGGTCGATATCTATCTGGAACAATTTGGAACAAAATACCGCCACCGTACGATCGGCAATTTTTTCTATCAGGTGCAACAGCAGGTTGAGGTAAGAAAAAGCTCCACCGCTGGAATAAATGCCGTGTTCATCAGTGATAATTTTTTCTACCACCAGTTCCACTTCCGGAAACATGCTTCTGAATTCGGATGCATACATCCAGTGGGTAGCGCATTTCCGGCCATGCAACAAACCGGTAGACGCCAGCAGAAATGCGCCCACACACATACTCGCTACTTCAGCGCCCGTCTTGTATTGCGATACAATCCATGGCACAAATGCACTATTGGCCTCCAGCGCCTGCTTCAGATCGCCATCCATGGCCGGAATCAAAATGAGATCCGTTTTTTTCACGTCCGCAATCAGGCGGTCGGGACGGATGGCATACGTGCCGTCGCGCAACTTTACTTCAGGTGATATACCCACCAGCTCAGCATGGATGAGTGGCGGCTTGTCCTGCATAGCGTAATACTGATTTACGCATTGAAATAATTGCCGGGGTCCTTCAACATTGGCCAGCATGGCCTGGTGCGGCACCAGTATGGATATGTGTTTCATAACTTCAAAATTACCCCCATTATACGACGCAATCAACCCCTGAATATGTCGTAATCACACTCCCTGGCCCCAGCAGAACGGTACTAAGTTTGCTTCATCATAAAGCATTGTGACCATGGCAGGAAGCGGCTTCCGTAAATCAATCAGAAAGAAACAGGTCTTGTTCATTCACTCCGGAGGTTCACAGAAACTTCACCAGGGAAGCAGCGACCTAGTAGCATGGTTGCAACGAACGTTGGGCGCCGCGTATGAAGTTCGCTATCCGAAAATGCCTGATCCCGATCATCCTTCTTATGATTTGTGGAAAAACAAGCTGGCCAGAGAACTGGATAAAGCCGATGACGGATTGATCTGCATCGGTCATTCTCTTGGCGGTTCTGTGTTGCTGAAATATTTATCGGAAGAAAACTGTCCGCGCTCCATCGATGCCTTGTTTATTGTTGCTTCGCCTTACTGGGGCAAAAAAGACTGGCGGGTGAAGGAATATGTGTTGCAACCTCATTTTGCCCGGCAATTGCCCGCTATTCCCCATATATTTTTATACCACAGCAGGCAGGATGCCGTAGTGCCATTTTCGCATCTTGCTTCCTATGCCGAGCAATTGCCGCAGGCCATACTGCGCACTTTTAACAGCAATGAGCATCTTTTCAGCGAAGGATTGCCTGAATTGGTGAAAGATATTCTTGAACTAACGGCTATACACAATTGATAAATGTAACAGGAACAATGGAGATGATTTTAATTGGTACAGAACTAATAGCACCGTGATTACTTATTTGGATATTTCTTTTTCAGATAATCCACCGATTTTTTGATGATTTGCTCCAACACCTTTACATCAACATCCGACAATTTTTTCACGTACAAACAACCTTTACCGGCTTTATGCTTGCCAAGTTTTTTGAGCAGGTCCTGCTCCTCCAGCATGCCACCCATCACATAAAGTGAAATATTCTGTTTGCGTGGCGCAAAACCGGTAAGGCAGCTATAGCCTTGATGACCGCTGTCGTATTGATAGTGATATTTGCCAAAGCCGACAATATTGCCCCACAGCACCGGTGGTTCGCCGGTAATTTTTTGCATCATCTTTACCAGTTCACGGCAATCCTGCTGCACCTGCTCATCGGGAAGGGCTGAAAGGAATGCTTCTACAGAAGCGTTGGTTGGTTTGGTTTTTTGCCCGGCCATTATAATTGGTTTTATACCGGTTAGCTTTTGAAATGTTTATATTCTTAAGGTAACTTATTTTTCTATTGCCGCCAACAGAGTTTTATCCTGGCAGTGCCCGGCTTTATAGTTTGGAGCTTCGAAAATCCGGGATGATTTCCCGATATAAATAGTAAATTTATTTACGACTGCATGCCTGATGAAAAAAAACTAACTGTCATGACTTCAAAGAAAAACCTTAGCCGCCGGCAGTTTATCAATAGTGCTGCCCTTACCTCACTTGCATTTACCATTGTACCACGCCATGTACTGGGAGGCCCCGGTTATACGGCACCCAGCGACAAACTGAATATTGCCTATATCGGTTGTGGCACCCAGGGCATCCGTGAAATGTGCGAACTGATTGTACGCCCCGACATACAGATCACGTCTGTGTGCGATCCGAATAAATTCAGTACCGATTATATTGACTGGTCGCCGCATGGCATTCGCAACGGCATTCGACAGGTGTTACAAAACCCGCAGTGGGGTGAACACCTCAAGGGCATTCCGGGCGGCCGCGATGTAGGCAAAGAACTGGTAGATACCTATTACAGCAAAGTAAGGAACAGCTCCAACTATAAAGGATGCACTTCCTATGCTGATTTTCGTGAGTTACTGGAAAAAGAAAAAGATATTGACGCAGTAAAGGTAATGACCCCCGATCACCTGCATGCGTATATTTCCATCGCAGCCATGAAAAAAGGCAAGCATGTGGTGATTCACAAACCCATTGCCAACCGGATGTATGAAGCACGGCTGACCATCGACACTGCACGGCAGACAGGCGTAAGCACCCACCTGCTGGCCTGGAGCAAACGCAGCGATATGGAACTGGTGAATCAATGGATCAAAGGCGGCGCAATCGGCAGGCTACGGGAAATTCATAACTGGTCTAACAGGCCTGTATGGCCGCAGTGGACCACTGCACCAACGGATACGCCACCCATTCCTGAAGGATTCAACTGGGACCTCTGGCTGGGCGTAGTACCAGACCGGCCCTATCATCCCAACTATACGCACAATGTATTTCGCGGCTGGTACGATTTCGGAGGCGGCAGCATTGCTGATATGGGACACTACAGCCTCTGGCCTTTGTTCCTCACACTCGGCATCCACACAGCCCCGCTAACGGCAGAAGCCTGCGGCACCACCACCTGCACCATCGACAACCAGGTTTGCCGCGGCGTACGCAATGATGTAGCATTTCCCTACTCCTGTACAGTACGCTTCACTTTTCCGAAACAGGATACATTGCCGGCCTTTGACCTCTACTGGTATGATGGCGGCATGCGGCCACCCACTCCGGACGAGTTAGGTGATAAACCCATGCCACGTGAAGGCATGCTGTTTGTGGGCGATAAAGGAAAAATCATTGCAGGTTTCCGCTGTGAAAATCCGCGCCTGCTCCCCGACGACAAAATGAAAAAACATCTCAAAGGCGCCGAACCGCCTGCAGGCACCATTGAGTGGGGCGAAGAATACTGGATCGATGCCTTCAAAAACAACAAACAATCACCCGGTAGCTTCCTGTATGCCGGTCCCGTTACAGAAACCATACTACTGGGTGGTGTGGCTTTACGCGCAGGTAAAAAGCTGTACTACGATTCCGCGCAAATGAAAATTACCAACGACGAATCAGCCAACAAGTATTTCTATCGGGAATACAGAAAAGGCTGGGAATTGTAGGATCAAACAAGTTACTCCATGAACCGAAGAGATTTTTTAGCAACCGGTATGGCGCTGGGCGCAGGCAGCCTGGTAGCCCCCCTGTCAGAAATAACCGTAGATCCGAAACCTGCTGAACTGATCAACCACATGGACCAAAGACGACATATCACTGTCCCAGCGGGCATTGGTAGATGAAATCAGGAGCGGCAAATGGAAAAACCTCGATTTTCCGCGCATTGCCCTTGAAGATTTCGGGCTTAACGGTATTGAGTTCGTAAACACCTTGTTTGAAGTACCCACCGAAGGCTACCTGCACCGGTTAAAGCAAAATGCCGCTACGCATGGCGTTACGATGGTGTTGATTATGGTAGATGATGAAGACGATGGCTGCTACTAACTGTTCACTATAAAGTTCACGGGTTGTAAAAATAAAGTACACCAGTTTGCACTGGTGTACTTTACTTAAAAACACAAAAAACCTAAATAATGACCTTTATAGCGTGCGAAGTACCTTATTTCAGTTTACTAACAGTTACGTCTGTAACAATATTCTGCGTAGTGCCGATGCGATATTGCTCAACCAGGTTACCTTTTACGGCACGGATCAGAACGCTCAGTTCCTGGGCGCCTACTTCTTCGGTATTGATGATGAACCGCTGGGTGATGTTGCTGCCTTTGAAACGATCAGAGTATAACACATTGCCAGTCCTGTCGCGGAAAGAAACGATGTATTCTTCTTCTCCATCACCATTTACATTCAGCAGGAACACAGGTTGATTGTTTTTGCTACCGATGTATTTGAATTCCAGACCGGGAATTTCTTTCTTGCTCTCTTTCTTACCATGGTTTGCTACTGCAGTGTTTGCGAAAGAAAACATAACTGCAACGATCAACGTAAATACCATCATGCTGTAATTTCTCAATGCGCTTTTCATAACTTTTTACTTTTAATTTTTTTAAACCAATAAATGTAGATCGGACAGCAATCGGGCAAGAATCTTACAATGTGAGCAGTCGTTTTGACTTCGTTTGAACCTGCAGGGCATTTTCGAATTGACAATGCAAACATACAGTGGTGAAAAGCGCTTCACAAACCAAGATATGCCTGATTTCAGTATGCCAAACGTATGGAGCCCATGCAGAACGCGCTGATTATTAGTACCTTATGAGGTCGCTTAAAATGATGTCCAAGTAAAAATTGTGAAGAAATTCTTAAGGGCCTTACATATCTCTTGTTCTTTGAATAACGCCACAGCCAATACGGTTGCCGGAGTTGCCGGTAGGTTGCGAAGTATAGTCGTCCATACCGCCATGCACAATAATGGTCTTATTCAGTATATCTGTTTGCGGGCTGCCGCCGATAGACCATAATGTGGTTTCCATTTCGAGATAGCCATTGCCGGATGCGTCAAGCGTAACATTACCAATATCACCGGAATGAAAACTGGCGCTGCCCCAGCGGCCATGCTGTGCGTTTGTAGGATTCCAATGGCCCCCTGCCTGGTGGGCAGTATCGCCGCAGTTGCCATGTTCGTGAATATGCACGGCCACTGTCTGATTGGCTTTGGCGGGAATGCTGAGCTGGAGCTTCATTTCCACTTCACCATCATCATCCTGTTCAAACCTGGCGGTACCGTTTACGGTGGTGTCGGGATAAGTACCCGTTATGGTCGCTATTGCCTTGGGGTCATCGTTGCGGCCTGTGTTGCCGGTAGTGGCAGTGTCCTGCCCCGTGCCACCCGCACTGGAACTTTCGGCACAACCGGTAAAATTACCTGTAACGATCAGACAGCAACTGGCTATGAGAAGATGAAGGATTCCCTTTTTCATACAAACTTTTATAGCGTGGCATGCAAATAAGATACCACGCACTGCAACAAGGCTACACCAATCCATTCGTTCCCTGCCCCAGTAGCCTTCAATAACCTGCAGAAGCGCTGCAATGCAGCAGGAACGGGCATTACGGGAAAGCCCATACAATCAACAGGGAGTTGCCAGGCTGCAGAAAGGCACAATGCAGTGAACAGCTGCAACCACTCACCGCAAACTATTGCATCGTAACATGCAAAAAATAGGTTTAATTTTCCCGCAAAAGAGGTTTTTATTTAATAGGAATACAATGAAAAGAATTGTTGCTTTTTGTGCAATGGCTATTGCAATCACCTTTGCTGCATCAGCATACAAAGATCACCGTGAGTTTGCTTATAATGCCGACATTTCAACCGAGCCGAACGCCGGCATCATCACCGGTGCAGATCAGACAGAAAAATATGTACCGTATTTAAGAGGGAAACGCGTAGCCATACTTGCCAATCCCACCAGTATCATCGGTCGTACTCATATGGTAGACAGCCTGAAGGCGCTGGGCATTAATATTGTGAAAGTGTTTGGCCCGGAACACGGCTTCAGGGGCAATGCGAGCGCAGGCGCACATGTAAAAGATGAAATAGACAGCGCCACCGGCATACCTGTTATTTCCTTGTATGGCGCCAAGAACAAACCCACCAAGGAAGACCTGGCCGATGTTGACCTGATGATTTACGACCTGCAGGACGTAGGCTGCCGTTTCTATACAAATATCAATGCGCTGGCGCGATTGATGGAAGCCTGTGCAGAAAACGGGAAGGAATTGCTGATCCTCGATCGTCCTAATCCCAATGGCTATTTTGTGGACGGGCCCGTGCTGGATATGAAACTAAAGTCAGGCATTGGTATGTTTCCCATTCCCATTACCCATGGACTTACCGTTGCAGAATTTGCGCTAATGGCCAATGGCGAAGGCTGGCTTGCCAATAAGGTGCAATGCAAACTGAAAATCGTCAAGGTGGCCAACTACAACCACAGCATGCCTTATACGCTGCCGGTAAAGCCGTCGCCCAATCTCAATACCCAGCAGGCTGTGATGCTGTACCCATCGCTCTGTTTGTTCGAAGGAACGATCCTCAACCACGGGCGGGGCACTTATTTCCCTTTCACTGTACTGGGTAGCCCTGAGCTGAAAGGAAAATACAGTTTCAGTTACACCCCCGTAAGCATTCCTGGTATGGCAGAAGAACCGCTGCACATGAACCAGGTGTGCTATGGTATCGATCTGAGGAACTACGATATTAACCAACTGCGCAAAACCAAACGTATCAACCTGCAATGGATGATCGAACTGTACAATGCCTATCCGCATAAAGAAAAATTTTTCGATTTCAAACAAAGCAAACAAATGGGTAATATCGATAAACTGGCCGGTACGGCTGCATTCAAAGAACAAATCAGGCAGGGGTGGACAGAAGAACAGATCCGCAAAAGCTGGGAGCCTGCTTTGAGTGAATACAAGCAAATGCGTAAGAAGTATTTGTTGTACCCGGATGCGTAAGATTACTTGCCCGTCAATAGCTTCAACTTCTCTTCATACTTCGACACCCAATCGCTATTTTTCGAAGATGTCGACTGTGCAACAGCGATAGTGGCAGCAATTGTTGCCAGCCAAAGTAATATAAAGCGGCGCATATACGGTTTTTAAGCGATAAAACAACCGCAAGATGCTGCGCGAAGCCGTTAGTTATGCGCCTGTACGGGATGAATTGAATAAAGGTATGCATGAATTGGCTTCAGCGGAGCAAAAGGTATGAACATCCTGTCTTCAACGGACCGGGCGGCCGGGGGCAGTGCTGGCGGCAAGATGCTCCAACTCACTGTTAACCGCTACTATGGCCCGTTCCAGCAGGCGGGCATTGCCTTTATTCATTTTCTTTAGAAGCGATTTACATTCATGTAAAAAGGTATGGGCAAAATCAGGATCATGCTGCACGATGTACGTACAATTGTCTATAATGTCGGCATATTTAACCGTTTGTGCTTCGGCGCTTGTTTTTTCCATACGCAAGGCCTCTTTTGCTTTGCGTTTGCGCCGGTTCCAGTGAGGAAAGTTTTTCTTGACATACACATCGGTCAGTTCAACCACCAGTTGCAGGGTGCGTCTTGCGGTACGTATATCCATGGCTGTTATCAAATATTCATCCAGTTGTTCTTTTGTTACCGGTGTATCTTCCAGCACATCATGCAGCAAGGCAGCGGCCAGCACAGCAGTATCGTTGGTATGTTCATGGCATAAGTTCATTACCTGCACGGGGTGTACAATGTACCGGTCAGGAGAGTATTTTCTTGTTTGCCCGCCGTGCGCCTGATCGGCGAAATCACGTATTTTTTGCAATACGGCATCCATACAGGAAAATTTTCAGAAGAATAATAGGCTCTACTATCCCTGCATGTGCTACAATAGCTATGCCACCTGATGGGAAACAATGCACCATTCCCACAATGCGATCAGCATGGAATTTCCGCGCTTGCTGCCACAAAGCGATGCACCACTGCCCGCCATGCTGCGACCAGTATGGCATCCCCTTTGCCTCCTGCCATTAAGGAATGCACCGTTACCCGCCCTGCCCCCGTAACAGCGGCAGGTCACGAATTCTTTTGCCGCTTGCTTTGTACACGGCATTGGCAATAGCGGCCGCCGCGGGTCCCTGGGCCGCTTCGCCGGCACCCAGCACGCTTTCATTGGGCCGGTCAATCACGGCCACTTCCGTTTCCGGCGCCTGCGGAAACCGAAAGATGGGATAACTGTTCCAGTTAACACTGGTAATGTGTTGTTTGTTAAAGCGTACCTGTTCCTGCACGGTCCAGCTGGCAGATTGGATCATACCGCCTTCTGTCTGGTTTTTCAGTCCGTCCGGATTGATGGTTTCTCCCGCATCGATCACTGCCCACATTTTTTGCACGGTCAGATCAGTAACCGCTTTGTTGGTTTTCACCAGGGCAGCCACGGCGCAATAGCTGGCAGCATTTTTATAGCACGAAAAACCAATGCCAATGCCGGTCCCCGGAGCGGTTGGCACATCTTTGATCATATCACGCAGTTTTTCCAGCACGGCCCTGGCGCGCTCATCAGTAAGATGCATCAGCCGGAAGGTAAACGGGTCTGTACCGGCTTTTGCTGCCAGTTCATCCATGAATGATTCGATGGCGAATATGTTGGCATAAGCGCCCAGTCCGCGCAAGGCCGACACCCTGACGGGCCCATTGAAAAAGTGCGCTTGTATGGTAACGTTATCAATATCGTAATAGGGCTCCGCATTGCGGTAGGCGCCCGCTGTAAATCCACGTTCCGGTTGTTGTGGAGTTTGCTGCATGTACTGATACGCCAGCAGGTTTTGTGGTGCGCCCGCGGGACGCGTACTGTGTGTATCGGACCAGAGATTGTATTTCCAGGCGCTGATCTTTCCACCGGGCCCCAGTTGCGCTGCCAGCTCCATGATCATGGCGCTTCCGTAGGGTTCCCATCCATGTTCTTCTTCCCGCGACCATTGCAGCCGCACGTGTTTGCCGGGATACTCCAGGGCCAGCACGGCTGCATCAGCGGCTGCATCGTCGGCGCCGTTATGGCCATAACAACCCGAGCCTGGTACGCCGGTAATTTGTATTTTTTCTTCCGGCATATTCAGCATGCGCGATAACGTGCGCCGCAAGGGAAATACGCCCTGCGTGTGCGACCATATATGCAACTGGTCTTTATCGTATATGGCCACCGCGCATGAAGGCCCCATAGAGGCATGCATGATATAAGGTTTGGAATAGGTGGCGGTGATCCATGGCGCAGTGCCGTCCATGCTTCCTTTCTGCAATACCTTTTCGGTGGAAGCCGGTAAGGATTTGATATACTGCGTTACATTGCCTTCAGGCAGTGGTGTACCCTCCGTCCAGGTAACCAACGACTGCAGGGCCCGCTGTGCCTTTACCGCTTCGTATTCATTGGCAGTGATGATGCCGAGAAAATTTTCCTTTCGTACAATTTTCAAAATGCCCGGTATTTTCTTCAGTGCTTCCTGCTCATTGAAAGTACGCAGTTGCGCACCGTATGCAGGAGGCCGCACCATGCGGGCATGCACCATTCCCGGGAAACGCAGGTCCTGTACATATACCGGCTCGCCGCGCACCATACGGCCAATATCATCGCGCAGTACTGGTTTGCCTACCCACCTGTATTGTTCTTTGGATTTGAGCGTAACCGGAAGTTTTACTTCATCGCTCAACTGCCTGCCTTGCAAGAGATCAGCAAATGAAATGGACCGATTGCCAGGCCCGGTGATGATGCCATTGTTCATGTGAAGCTGATCTATGGGCACATTCCATTTTTCTGCGGCCAGCTCCAGCAGTTTTCTTCGTGCATAGGCCGATGCATACCGCACCGACATGGCGCTGTTTTCAACAGAGGCGCTGCCTGAAGTATAGCCTTCATTGGGCGTGCGGCTCGTGTCTGCCAGCACCACTTCCACCTGTTGCATATCCAGGTCAAGTTCCTCTGCCGCAACCTGCGCAATGGCTGTGCGAATACCCTGGCCCAGTTCTAGTTTGCCGGTGAAGATGCGCACCTGCCCGGTATCCAGGATTTCCAGCCAGGCATTGATACGCGGATGATTGCGCAAACTCCCGGGCAATTGCTGTTGCACCGGCGATCCATAACTGAATACCGGACCGCCCATGGTAAACCCAATGGTTACACAACCTGCTGCTCTCAGAAACTGTCGTCTGTGCATGAGGCAATTATTTAGGGATGATCTGTTTTGATGGCATTCGCCGGTTTGGCAGCAGCCGCTATTTTAACGGCCTTCATTATCCGGGAATAGCTGCCGCAGCGACAAAGCGCCTGCTGCATACCGTTTCGAATGGTTTCATCGTCGGGATGCGGATGCGCTGCGAGCAATGCCACGGCACTCATTACCATTCCATTCAGGCAATAGCCACATTGCGCCGCCTGTGCCTCCACAAACGCAGCCTGTACCGGGTGGAGCGTGCCCGTGTCCTTTGCGAGGCCTTCCAGCGTTACCACCTCCTGGTCATTTACTGCGGCAACCGGCAGCATACAGCTGGGCTGCGCTTTACCGTTCAGCAGCACCATGCAGGCGCCGCACTGTTGTAAACCACAACCATATTTGGGACCGTTCAATTGTAATTCGTTGCGCAGCACATACAAGAGCGGCGTATCGGGCGCAGATTGCACCGTGTGCATTTTCCCGTTAACCAGCAGTTGGAGCGCATTGTTCATAGGCTGATCAATTGTTATATGAAAGTTACCAATATTCTGTCATCTGCCTGCAACGGTATTCCAATGAGCCCCAGCCGGCGCAGTTACCTTACAACTACTGCACAATTGATGCAGGACAAAAGGCAATCCAGACTCTTTCTGCAATGTTTGGTAACAATTATTTTTATAACTTTCATAATGGCGTTTTGAAAAAGCGCCTCCCTGCTGCAACGGGGCGTATCATACAGTTGTCAGGATAGTGCGTGCCGTAAGGTCCCACTTCCAATCAGCATTCACCCATTACTGATAAACGGCAACTAACAAGTGTTATTAACCAAAACTAAGCTAATGCGAAAATCCGTGTATCTTATCCTTGGCGCCAGCCTGTTAAGCCAGGCAGGATTTGGACAGCATAGTGTTCCCGACACCAGTCTTACGCACGCAGCCTACCATAATGCCATCTCCTTCTATCACCAGTTTACAGATAAATCATCACGACTGTATAATGGCATACTTCATATGGGGTATCCGAACAAGATAGAAGGCTTTGCCTATTTCCCTGACAACACGTTTCATACCGGATCTGTGGTGTACGATGGAATCCATTACTCCAATGTGCAAATGAAGTACGATGCCTACCAGGATGAACTGGTGATTCTTCATTTCAGCCGTCTCACCATGTCACTGCACAGTGAAAAAGTGAAAGAGTTTACATTCTCAGGTCGCCGTTTTGTACGCCTGGTGCCGGATAGTGTGAAATACAGCTGGTTGCTTACCGGTTTTTATGAAGAACTCCACAAGGGGCCTACTATTACGCTGCTGGCAAGGCGTAAAAAATTCATTGAAGAAAAAGTGACAGACCAACTGGAACAACGATTTCTCTTAAGCGAATTTTACTTTATTCAACGCGATGATACCTGGTATGTAGTACAAGGGTACAAGAGCCTCTTGAAGATTTTACATGAACATGCCACAGCCATCAGACAATACCTGAAGCAAAACAAGATAAGATTCCGCAAGAACCGCGAAGCCGCCATTACCATGGCCGTGCAACATTTTGAAGCGTTAAAGCAATAACATGAGACAGCTGGTTTATAGCATTGTATTTTCCTGCCTGGCTGCTTTTGCCAGCCTGTATGGTCAGGGCCAGGATAACAGAAAAACCATAACGGCCGTTTTCGAGAATGCTGGCATTCACACATTTACCAGTGAGTTGGAACGGCAAACAGGATATTATTTTTATTACGATCCTGCACAACTCGACAGCATCCGGTTCAACCTCCATATCACTAACCAGACATTGAAGGCTACACTGCAGCAGGCTTTTCAGCATACAGACCTGCGCTTTTCCATTGACGAAGTGCAAAAACTGGTATTCATTACAAGAGGCGCCATTATACAAACCGAATTGCCTGCCGGATTTTTTGAAAAAGCCGGGCAAGACAGCACAGCCTCCCCGCTTCCCGATTTTGGCGATAAAAAGAAAACCCGCATCGATGCGTCTATTGAAAACAAACTGTTTGAGATCGGGGTGAAAGGAGCCAACGTACCGACAGGTGATATTACAGTGGCGGGTTATGTTCGCAATGCCAAAACAGGAGAGCCGGTAGTAGGCGCCACCATTCTGCAACAAAACACTACCAACAGCACTTCCACCGACCAGTATGGTTTCTACTCGCTGGTGCTTCCACGTGGCCGGCATACCCTGCTGGTCCAGGGTATTGGTATGACAGATACCCGCCGGCAGGTAATGGTTTACTCCAGCGGCAAGCTGGATATCGATATGAAGGAGCGCGTAATCTCCCTGCGTGAAGTAATTGTATCGGCTCAGAAACGCGCCAATGTACGGAATGTGCAGATGGGTACGGAGCGACTGAACCTGCGCACCATTAAACAGGTACCGACAGTATTTGGCGAAGCCGATGTGCTGAAAGCCGTACTTACGCTGCCCGGCGTTAAAACAGTAGGTGAAGCCAGCACCGGTTTTAATGTACGCGGTGGTTCGGCAGACCAGAACCTCATATTGTTCAACGACCTTACCATTTTTAACCCTACCCACTTCTTTGGTTTCTTCTCTGCATTCAATCCCGATGTGGTAAAAGATGTGGAACTGTATAAAAGCAGTATCCCTTCCAAATACGGCGGCCGTTTGTCATCGGTACTGGATATAACGGCACGAGAAGGAAACAAAAAGGATTTCCACGGCACAGCAGGTATTGGGTTACTCACCAGCCGCCTAAACCTGGAAGGCCCCCTCAAAAAAGACAAATCATCGTTCGTGCTGGGCGGTCGTACCACCTATGCGCGCTGGCTGCTGAATATGTTGCCCGATGAATATGAGAACACCCGCGCTTCTTTTTATGACGTAAACCTGCTGATCAGCCACCAGTTGAACAATAAAAGCACGCTGTACCTCACAGGATATATAAGCGGCGACAGGTTTAACCTGAACAGCGACACTTTCTATGGCTACAACAACCGCAATGCGGCTTTAAAATGGAAACGTGTTTTCAGCAATAAACTCACAGCGGTATTTACAGCTGGTTATGACCGTTATGATTATAAGATCAGTAGCGAAAAGAACAAGGTCAATGCCTATGAACTGACCTTTGATATCAGCCAGGCGCATTTGAAAGCGGATTTTACCCATTACGCCAGTTCAGTGCACACCATGGATTTTGGTGTAAGCACTATCCGGTACAAACTCAACCCGGGCACCTACGGCCCTGCAGCGGATGAGTCGCTGGTTGCAAAAGATGTGGTGCAGGCGGAGCAGGCGCAGGAAAGCGCCATCTACCTGTCGGACCGATGGACGGTGAACAATAATCTTTCGCTCCATGCCGGTATCCGCTACTCGCTTTACCAGTACCTGGGACCACGACAGGTAAATTATTACCACGCAGAACAACCGAAAACGGAAGACAATATACTGGCACAAAAAACATTCAACAGCGGGAAAATTATACAAACCTATCATGGCCCTGAATTTCGTTTCTCAGCCCGCTACCTGCTTACCGGCGATCTCTCGGTGAAAGCCGGCTTTAATTCGCTGCGCCAATACATCCATGTGCTGAGCAATACCACCGCTATTTCGCCCACCGATATCTGGAAGCTGAGCGATCCCAATATCCGTCCGCAGTATGGTTACCAGGTATCTCTTGGCCTGTACAAAAACTGGCGCAACAATGCCATCGAAACTTCCCTGGAAGTGTATGCCAAACGCATTCGCGATTACCTCGACTACAAGAGCGGCGCCGTGCTGGTGATGAACCATCATATTGAAACAGATGTGATGAACACAAAAGGCAAGGCCTACGGATTGGAGCTGATGGTAAAGAAACAAAACGGTAAACTCAATGGCTGGCTAAGCTACACCTGGTCGCGGATATTGCTGCAAATGGATGATCCTATCTCGGGAGAAGTGATCAACCGCGGTGAGTATTATCCTGCCAGTTACGACAAACCACACGATGTTACCCTGGCCGGCAATTACCGTTTTTCGCACCGGTTTAGTTTATCATTGAATGGCACTTACAGTACTGGCAGGCCTATTACTGTTCCGGTGGGCAGGTATTATTACGGCGGCTCTGTGCGGGCATTGTATTCCGACCGCAATGCCTTTAGCATTCCTGATTATTTCAGGATAGACTTTGCCATGAACATCGAAGGCAATCACAAAGTGCATCAGAAAACGCACAACAGCTGGACCATCGGGTTGTATAACCTTACGGGAAGAAAAAATCCTTACTCAGTGTATTTTGTCTCGGAAGGTGGTGTAGTGAATGGGTACAAGCTATCCATATTCGGCAACATTATACCATTTATCAATTATAATATCAGATTTTAATCTACAACTGTGAGAAAGATATTTATTGGCATACTATTGTGGGCTTTGGCAGCATCGTGTAAGGAAAAATACGATTTGCCCTACACCGGCCCTTCGGCCGGGTACCTGGTGGTAGATGGCGTGATCAACAGCGGCCAGGGACCTACCAGTTTTCGCATAACCCGCACCGTAGCATTAATTGACAGCGTGAACATACGTAATGAAAGTTCTGCGCATGTGGAAGTGGAAGGCGAAGACAATAGTCACCAGGTGCTTGCAGAAACGCAACCGGGACTGTACATAGCTGATCAACTTTCACTGCAAGACGGGGTAAAATACCGCCTGCGCATCCGTACCCGCGATGGAAAGGTGTACCTGTCTGATTACCGCGCTCCCAAACAAACGCCTCCCATCGACAGCCTGCCCTGGGAAAGAACAGATGAGGGCCTTACGCTGTATGTCAATACCCACGATCCGCAAAACAATACGCATTACTACCGCTGGGAGTTTGAAGAAACCTGGGAATTTCATTCGAGCTATTTATCGCTCATCAAATATAGAATGCCTAACCCGGACAGGGTAACTGGCGTTGACCCGCGCCCTGCCATGGAAACCGAAAAAATGTACCGGTGCTGGCAGTCGTCCAGGTCAACCAATATTCTCATCGGTTCATCTACACGTTTGAGCCGCGACACCATTCATCTGCCTTTTCATTTCATAGAACGCCCCTCGTGGAAACTGAGCGTATTGTACAGTATTCTCGTGCGACAATATGCGCTCAGCAGGGAAGGCTATGAATTTCTCCAGCGTATGAAAAGAAATACCGAGCAGGTAGGCACCTTGTTCGATCCGCAACCATCGGAACTCAACGGGAACATCCGCTGCGAAACAGATCCTTCAGAACCGGTGATCGGTTTTGTAGAAGTGGCCGAGGCGAAGGAAAAGAGAATTTTTATCCGCAATTCCGAAGTTTCACCCTGGGTGTTTTCAACAGGTTGCCAACAATTTGATATCGCCAATATCCCGGACAGTCTTACTGAATGGAGATCCATGATACCAACCGATGCAGCAGAGGTGAGCCAGCTCGGCGACACGCTGCGGATTTTTATTGCTGCCCCGGTATGCGTTGACTGCACCCTGCGCGGCACCAATGTAAAGCCTGATTTCTGGCCCTAAAAGCGATTGGAACTATGAAATATATAGTATCGATTAAAAAATGGAGCCTCTCTTTCCTGCTGCTGCTGTGCGGCTATATGCTCACGGCACAAACCGGCCCGGATGATATACGCGCCCGCTTTACCCAATATGCATCAAAAGCGTTGCAGGAAAAATTATATGTACACACCGACAAGGATTTTTACCTCGCCGGGGAAATCATCTGGTTCAAACTGTACAATGTAGATGGCACGCATCACCGGCCGCTCGACCTCAGCAAAGTGGCTTATGTGGAATTGCTGGACAAAGACAACAAGCCGGCCATGCAGGGGAAAATTGCTTTATCGAAAGGCCAGGGCGATGGATCGTTTTTTTTGCCGGCTTCCATTCCTACAGGCAATTACCTGCTGCGCGCCTATACCAACTGGATGAAAAATTTCGGGGCAGATTACTTTTTCCATAAACCCGTTCACATCGTCAATACGTTCAAAGCGGGTCAGCCTGCAGTGCGCGACACCACGCAGCGCTACGATGTACAGTTTCTGCCCGAAGGTGGTCATCTTGTAAAAGGGATAGAAAGCAAAGTGGCATTCCGCGTTACCAACCAGTATGGAAAAGGACAGTCCTTCAGCGGTATGGTATTGAACGAAAACAACGATACCCTGCTGCGCTTTCATCCCCATGCCTTTGGTATGGGACATTTTTTGTTTACCCCCGATAAAACAGGTCCCTACCGCGCCGTTATCACACTGCACAACGGTGAAACAATATACCGCAACCTGCCTGCCGTGCAGGAGCAGGGATATGTGCTGCGGGTAACCGAAGAGGGAGGAGGCAATGTGCAGGCGGTAGTTACCAGTTCAATAGCCGGCGACAGAGAAGTGTATTTGTTTGTGCACACGCGGCAGGACATTAAACTGGCTGAGAAGAAAAGTTTGCAGAACGGTATGGCAGTTTTTTCTGTCAACCCTGATCAACTGGGTGAAGGTATTTCGCACTTCACCGTTTTCGATCAGCGCCAGCAGCCGGTGTGTGAGCGTTTGTATTTCAAACGCCCCAACAACCTGCTGCAAGTGAAAGCCGGGACTGATTTGCCACAGTATGGCCACCGCAAGACGGTAACGGTAAACATTCAAAGCAGTCGTGCCGGTTTGCCTGCATCGGCCAGCCTATCGCTTTCGGTATACCGTGCAGACAGCCTGCAGCAGCAACAGCAAGGAAATATTTTTACCTGGTTATGGCTCAGTTCAGATCTGAAAGGAATGATCGAATCGCCTGAATATTATTTTTCCGAAAACACTCCCGGCGTGCGGGAAGCGTTAGACAACCTGATGCTGGTGCATGGATGGCGGCGTTTCAACTGGAACAGCCTGCTCGTAGCTAAAAATTTCACATTTGACCATGCCCCGGAATTTGACGGGCACATCATATCTGGCCGGATTGTATCCGGCGATAATGCGACGCCGCTGACTGATGTACGGTCTTTTCTCTCGGTTCCCGGATATCCTATACAATTCTATACGACGGCCAGCGATGGGGATGGCATCGTGCGTTTCGATGTACGTAATTATTTCGGGCGCAACGATGTGGTGTTGCAGGCCGATGTAAGACACCTGCACAACTACCGCATAGAAGGCATTAATCCTTTTCATGAAAAGTACGCGCTGATAACATTGCCACCCCTTCATGTTGCGGCCCACCTGGCCCCTCAGCTAAGGGAACGCCATGTGCAGATGCAGGTACATAATACCTACGATGCAGAAAAGATCAGCCAGTTTGCGGCGCCGGAGGTAGACACGCTTGCCTTTTATGGCATTCCCAGCAGAAAATACTGGCTGGATGATTATGTGCGTTTCACTACCATGGAAGAAGTATTACGCGAATATGTACCCGAAGTGGCTGTACGTCGCCGCGAAGGGCAATTGCACCTGCTGGTTTTCCATCCCGAACAGGACCTTTTCTTCAACACCGATCCGCTCATTCTGCTCGACGGCGTTCCGGTGACCAATGAAGAGATTATGAGCTATGATCCACTGAAGGTAAAAAAGCTGGAAGTGGTTACCGAAAAATATATCAACGGCCTATTCACCTACGATGGCATAGTGAGCTTCACCACCTATCATGGCGACCTGGAAGATTTCAAACTCAACCCAAAAGCCGTAAAGCTCGATTATGAAGGACTGCAGCTGAAACGGGAATTCTACGCGCCCGCTTATGAAACACCGGAACAGGTTGCCAGCCGCCTGCCCGACTTCCGGAACGTATTGTACTGGTCACCGGATATTACAACAGATGATAACGGCAATGCACAAGTTACCTTTTACACTTCCGACATCAAAGGCAGATTTGTGGCCATACTGGAAGGGCTGGATGAGCAGGGCAATGCAGGAAGTTGCACCTTCAGTTTTGAAGTAACGGGTAATGAATAACACAGCAGTTCAAGCAGGTCCTTCCAGAGCATGCACGTAATATTTCACAGTCGTTCTGCGGGGCGCCTGCACAGGTGTAAAGCCTGCGGCCGTAAATGCCTCACCGGGTTCCTCTTCGTATACCGCTGCCACGAGGCGTTTTACTTCGGGAAATAAATGACAATAGCCGGCAAAAAATGTAATCAGTGTACCCTGTTGTGGTACCGCCACCTCTTCCGACCAGAAAAAACGTACCAGGTAATCGCCCGTTTTATATTCCCATTCCTCTTCTGCCCAATAAGGAGCCTGGTGTACTTCTGCCACGCCCATTGATGCATGGTTGTAATCGAGAATGAATGCCTGGCTGAAACCGGATAACGCTATGCTGAGGTAAGGTTGTTTGTGATTGGCTGCCTCCGCTGCCCCCATACCATGCGCACAGCGATTGATAAAAACAAGATCGTCGTCGGCAACATACACCAATCGCAGGTGGCACGTTGCGCCATCTATCACCCGCGTATACAGGGATTGATATCGAATAGAAGGATCTACCGGACTACACAGCCGGACAGGCAATACAGTTGCATGCGCACTCATGATCTTCTCCATCTGGAATAATATTTCAGTACAGTAAATACATCACTACCACGGCAGGAACTATTTCAGCCCTGGTATAATTCCGTACAAGAATTAATGAATAGTAAATACGAGTAGTAGCATCCCGTGCGGCACGGTCGTTAACCCGGAGGGGAGATATATTGTAAATATACTGTATTTGGTAACACAGTGGCACAACCGATAGCGTATTTTTTCTCCCATTTTTAAATTTTAATAAAAACTCTTACGTAACACGATGATGTGTAAGTATTTTTAATACAAATCATAAGTACTGAAAAGCTGTTCCATCAGTATGCATCGGTCCTCATTCGCCGTTAACTTTGGCGCATGAACAATACCAGAGCAATTCTTCCCGCCGTAGCCGCAATTATATTTAATGAAAAGGGCGAAGTATTATTGCAACGGAGAAAGGATGTAAACCAATGGTGCATTATTTCGGGGCATGTTGAATTTGGAGAGAGCATTTCAGAAGCCATGCTGCGCGAAATACAGGAAGAAACCGGCCTGGAGGCCAGCATTGTGCGCTTCATCGGGTTGTACTCTTCCCCGTCGTCGCAAACCTATTGTTATGGTGAAAGAACGGTGCAATATGTTACCGCTTATTTTGAAGCTGCACTTTCCGGCAGTTTGAACCCACATTTGTTTAATGATGAAACCATAGAACTGCGTTACTTTTCTCCTGCAGCGTTACCCGATGATCTTGCACAGCTGAACCCGTATTGGCTGGAAGATGCGCTGAATAAAAACGAAGCACCGTTTATACGATAGATGATACTGCTGTAGTAAGCGCAGGGCTACTGTAAAACTATCCTGCTATAATTATACAAATGCGAAAGGGCTGCGCGAAAACAGCCCTTTGAAATGCCTGGTGGCATTTTATCTGATGACACTGAAACTTAACAAAGTTGAAAATGACATTGCTTATGGAAACGACCAACACCTATACCACGTTGCAGTAACAAGGACACCTGACGGCTGTGAGGTTCATTGCTGTGTAAAATTATGGGATGAATCATATAGTCACAACACCCCATGCCAGCAACACCACACGTGTTTTTAGAAAATACACAAAAATGAGTATTCATGCATAAGCAATTTCCAGTGCGAAAAAAAATCTTTGCAGTGAACCTGCAAGCGATGTTTAATAATTTTGATATTTATCAAACGAGCGTAATACGCACCAATGCTGAACACAAACAGTACGCTTGCATACAATGAACGCGATGATGCAGGCATTATTTTATTATCTACAGTGAAATGATTGCATAATTCGTAACGCGCCTGCCTATGCTAATTCGATTTAATGTATGAATGCAGGAATTTCTTCATGTCAACTGGCTTCCTACGCAATGGTCCCTTCGTTCACGCGTCTGGCAATCCCTTACCACGTTCCCCTGTGGAAATAATCATAAAGCTGCGCTACGACTATTACACCTTTTGCGAGCGCTTCCGGTGAAGGTAACCTTGTCTACGTACCCATACATGCTTTCCCCCGCGCACGGAATCCCATCTCATTCACGTACCAGTTTGCGCACTATGGTTACCTTGTCGGTTTCGAAAGTGCAATAGTAAATGCCTGCTGGAAGAGCTTGCACGTTTTTGAACGGAACAAAGTGCGTGCCGGTACCGAATGCACGGGAAGAAAGCACGGTGCTGATCAACTGTCCATTGGCACCAAAAATTTTTACTGTTACCTGCGCCGGCGACTGCAGCGTGAATTTCAAACCAGTGTTGCCTGCAGCAGGATTGGGATAGAGACGCACATCAAATGCCACTTCTTCACCGCGCGGAGGATTTTCCCTGTCGCGCACAGGCAGCGGTAAAAAATTCTCCGACAAAAACACCGGCGTTCCCGTTAAGGGAATATTGACGGAAGGAATTACACTGGTAGCGCCGGTAACAGAAAAATTCCATTCACGCCGGCTCAGCAGCGGAGATACATTCATGTCCACAGGAAACGAGTATACCGCCGTGGCTGCTTCGGAAAGATCGGTGGTGGTCTTTGCCCATAATACATATACCACAGTGCCGATGCTGTCTGTAAAAGCAGCCCCGCCGATATTGGCAGGTAAATTCATGGCAAGGGTGCGGGCTTCATTGTAGCGGTAATTCATCAGCAGGTCCGAGGTGGTTTTAAAACCAATGCCGGCATTGGTGTATTGCTGGTTATAGGCGCCGCCATTGGCGTGCGGTCCGATATCGGTAAGGTTCTGGTACAAGCCCATTACCTGGAACCAGTTATCGGCAGTGGCCACCGGCCGGTCATCGCCCAGCATGAAAATATAGTACTGGCTTATGTCATGCCGCTGACTTTCCACCAGCGCCTTGATTACATAATTGCGCTGCGCCTCATCAGACCCGATGAGGTCGTTGATGGATTTTTTGGGAATATTGTTTTCGGTACAAATAAATATTTTTTTCGGGTATACCATTCCGTCATATCCATGTGATTCCAGCACCTGGCTGAACTCCTGTTTCAATTTTACATACTCATTTACGGCAGCATCGGAATGGCGGTGAAATACAAATCCGTTGATGGCATTGTCCCAGGTGGCCAGGTTAAACATGGGGTAACTGTGAAAGCTCAGCACATCAAAGTAGGCACCGCCGCGCAGCGGGTAATCTGCGGTAACAGACCCATCCACCGGGTTGTCGGTATGGCGCAATATTGCATCCAGGAACCCGGGATAGCCGAGGCCGCCGGTGGCTACCAGCGCGTTGGGATCTACTGTTTTTATAATGTCGTAGCTTATGCGCAACATGCGGATGTAGTGAAAAACGGGCGCCTTCATGTTCAGCAGGTCGCAGGGGGCGGGGTCATTGTCGAACCAGTTGCCGGTTTCTCCCGGTTTTTTCCATGCATTGCCGCCAACATCGTAATCCGGTTCATTCATGATTTCCCAGAACTTTACCTGGTCCTTATACCGGGTTACTGTTTTGTATAGGTACAATGCGAAATAATTGTTTTCGTTCACGGGTGTGCCGTTGGCGCCGCCATCCCAGATCGGTTCATACAGGTTGGCAAACAGCATCGATTGGTCGGCGCAACCACCATAGGTGTTGTTGTCGCGGTGCGCAGCAGCAGGCCAGCCCACCATCACAGTATTGTCGCGAATGCCCAGAGTAGCATAATGGGCAAATTCGCTCAAACGGATATCATACCCCCACGATTCAAGGAATTCTTCGGGCAGTGAAGGCCTGAGTGTTTTAACGCCCACGCCTCTTACCTGTTTCGAAAGGTTGCCGGCGGCAATATCGGCCAGGCTTTTGTCGTCCCAGGAGTTGCCATACCAGCCCATATTGGAGCCGTAGAGGAAATGACCGTTATAGGAGGGAGCATGTGCAAAATCGTTGGCCGTATAATTTACCTGGGAAAATGAACAGGTGCATATGCAGAGCAGGAATACGATGGATATTGTGTAGTGTTTTTTCATAAGTAACGAAGCGGATTAGCATAGGATGATGAGCACCATGGAGCAACAATTACTTTGCCAAAAGCGCATGGCCGTTATACTGCACCGGCAAAAAACTTAGCTGGTAAGTGCATACAACTGTATACCTATGGGCACATCACAGTCCCTGGTTTGCTCCAATCCCTTCCTCCTTTATCCAATGGCATACCCTCGGAAAAGCAATGCGGAACCATACTGTAAATCGTTCGGGGTGAGATTCGAGCCTTTGCCGTATCAGTTCTATGCTTTTATACCGGTAGTCCTCCACTTCGTTTTTGTCGGGGGTAATGGGGCCGTTGTAGTTACCGGCAAACACATGGTCGAATTCGTATTCGGTAAGCCCGTTTTCGAGTTCGCTGCGGTAGGTAAACTGGAAGATTTTTTTGAGCGGTACGGTAAATCCCATTTCTTCCTGCAGGCGTCGCATAGCCGCTTCGGCAGTGTCTTCGCCGGGCTGCGGGTGGCTGCAACAGGCGTTGGTCCACAAGCCGCCGCTATGGTATTTGGTGTAGGCCCGCTGTTGCAACAGCATTTCGCCTTTGTTATTGAATATAAAAACGCTGAACGCGCGATGCAATACGCCCTGGAGGTGCGCCTGCATTTTTTCCATCGTGCCAACCGCTTCGTCCTTTTCGTTAACCAGAATTACTTCCCGCTCTGTAGTCATGCGGCAAATTTCTGCTTTTTAACCCAGATAGCAGAGCAAACAGGAAGCGGGAAGGAGAATAAACACAAAGAGGCACAAAGAACTTTATCAATAAAATCCTTTGTGCCTCTTCGTGTCTTTTACGACCTACTGTTAATAACGCTGTATCTGCGTTTTCAGCAATTTCCGGGCGAAATGTATGCGGCTCTTGATTGTTCCCAAAGGTTCACCAAGCATTTCAGCTATTTCGTGGTACTTGAAACCATCAAAGTACAACAGGAACGGGTTCTTGAATATCTCGGGCAAATTATGGATGGCTTGCTGAATATCTTTTAACCGCAGATTTACCTCGGCGGCGTTGGCTACCACCGCCTGGTTCTGGTTCAGCAGAAAGTCATTCGGCGTACTATCGAAAATAGTATTCTGTTTAACTTTTCGCCTGTAATTGTTAATAAAGATATTCCGCATTATAGTGTACAACCATGCCTTGATATTAGTGCCCACATTGTATTTGTCCCTGTTAGCCAATGCCCTGTACAAGGTTTCCTGGAACAAGTCCTTCGCAGCTTCTGTGTCTCTCGTCAGCGTAATGGCAAACGGCTTCAGAAACTCCGCATTATTCACCAGCATTTGATTGAACTCTACTGTTGACATACTTCACTTGTTTAAATAATAACACTGCAAATTTAAACACAGATTGGCATATGGGAAAATATTAGTTTCTTAAAGAATACACAATAAAAATCGCACCACAGGCCAAATGGGGGTAATAGGACTACTATGTAAATCTGCCAATGTTTGAACGATCAGGTTGACGGGTTTGAGACAACTATATTGTAACACTCCCCTGAATAACCCGGATTTTATAGGTACATTAACAGATTCCTGCCGGTTCCTTACAAGCCTGCAATAAATTCCATTACTTCTCCAAGGGATTTTTTGAGATGAATGTGTGGAGGGAGCTTCTTAACGGGGCATTTGGCCATCTGGCCGGAAATGATTAAAGGCGTACCACGCATGGTTTCGTGGGCCTGCTGCAGGAATTTTTCGAAGTTGAAATTGCCGGCAATGCAGGTGAGGTGGGTATACACATAATCCGGCTTCTTGGTTTCCACTATATAGTCCAGGTCGGAAAGGGGCACGTTGGCGCCCAGGTAAATCACCTGTACGCCCTTGCTTTTCAGGAGATAATAGGCATACAGCAAGCCCAGCTCATGGTGCTCGCCTTCGGGCAGAAAGAGCACTACCTTACGGTCGCTCGTGAGGTGGGTGACCACGCTTTCGATGCCTACAATTAGTTTCTGGCGGATGATATTGGTAACCAGGTGTTCCTGGGCCGGGTGAATATTATTGGTAAGCCAGAGAATGCCAATTTTATCAAGAAAGGGGAATACCAGGTAACTGATGGCCTTATCAATACCTTTTGCGGCAATAAACTGATCGAGCAGTCCTTCAAACCGCTCCATGTCAAGGTCTACCATGTACTGCAGCATCTCGTTGATCAGTCGTTCCTGCTGCGCCTCGGCCTGGTTGAGGGAAATGATTTTCTGGTGTATTTCCTGCTCCGTCATCTTGTCGATGTGCGAAATCTTGAAGCCGTATTTGTTGAGCAGGGCGATGTTCAGTACTTTCTTCAGTTCCTCATTGGTATAGTACCGGATATTGGTATCGGTGCGTTTCGGACGCAAGAATGAATAACGTTGTTCCCATATCCGGATGGTATGCGCTTTTATCCCCGTCAAATTCTCCAAATCCTTAATCGTAAAAGCATTCATGATGATATTACAAGCACCTTCATCAAATTGTTTAAAAGACGCGAACAGGGCAGAATGGGCGTAAACAGGCGTGGTTACTGCTTTTGGCCGGCGGCGGCATTCTTACAGGGCGATCCTGCCGGCGTACTTTTATAACCTTAAGCAATGCGTGTTGCATGCGCCTCATGCGCATGCATTCACACTACTTATTGGCGCTGTTCGCCACATTTATCTGAGGGTTCAACAGTTTACCTGAGTCGAGCAGTGTTTTAACGGGTGCCATGAGGGAACCGGAGGTTTGCAATACCCTGAGGTGTCGTTCATGGTGCAGGTCGGTGCCCAGCAAATCAACCCAGCCATTGCGAATGAACCACCGCGCCAGTTCTTCCGGGCCCTTGCCATAATAGCCTGCAAGCGACAACAGATTCACCTGGAAAAGACATCCGGCGCTTTTCAGTTCTGCAAAATTTTCCTTTTGCTGCTGGAAATAGGTGTACCGCTCCGGATGCGCCAGCACGGGCTGATAACCTTTTATCTGAAGGTTAAAGATTTTCTCTTTATAGTTCAGCGGTGGCGTAACGAAAGAAAATTCCACCAGCACCCAGTTATCCCTGATCGTTAGTAAGGGTTCGTTTCTTTCCAGCAGCCGATCAAAAAAATCATCCAGGTAGTATTCAGCTGCTGCGCGGGGCACCATATGTTGCTGATGGGCTGGCAATGCCGCGTTAACCTGTTCAAATGCTTTGCCGATGGTGCGTGCATCATTGCGGTAGAGGTCCCACATAATATGGGGTGTGGCGATGCATTGCCGGTAACCCAGTTCCTGCAGTCCGCTGATGAGCTTCAGCGACGTATCAGTATCCGGTGCGCCATCGTCAATTCCGGGAAGCAGGTGAGAATGCATGTCTGTACCCACTTCGCTCAAATCAACTTTTTCGGTACGCTTCTTTTTAAATATTGATAACATGCCGGCAATCTCACGTTAATTGGAACAGTAAAGCTACACAACAGATGAGTAGCGTTGCGAGAATTCGTGGTAAACTTTTTCAATGCCTTCCCGCAACCCGATTTTAGCTTTCCATCCCAGTGAATGTAAACGTTGCACATCCATCAGTTTGCGTGGTGTGCCATCGGGTTTAGACAAATCGTGTTCCAGTTTTCCGGTATAGCCCACAATTTCTTTTATCAGCAGGGCAAGGTCTTTAATAGGTATGTCTTCTCCTGTGCCTATGTTTACAAAGCCCGGTTCATTGTATCGCTGCATCAGGAAATAGCAGGCATCTGCCAGATCGTCGGCATGCAGGAACTCCCGGCGCGGGGAACCCGATCCCCAGATCACCACGGAAGGGGCATTATTTACCTTGGCCTCATGAAATTTCCGGATCAATGCCGGCAGTACATGGGAAGATTGCAGATCGTAATTATCGTTAGGCCCATAGAGATTGGTGGGCATTACTGAAATAAAATTGCAACCGTATTGGTGCCTGTAAGCATCACACATTTTGATGCCCGCAATTTTTGCAATGGCGTAAGGCTCATTGGTGGGCTCCAGTTCACCGGTAAGCAGGTATTCTTCTTTCAGCGGCTGCGGCGCCAGTTTGGGGTAAATGCACGACGATCCGAGGAACATCAGTTTTTTCACCCCCTGTAAATAAGAGGCGTGAATTACATTGCTCTGGATCATCAGGTTGTCGTACAGGAATTCTGCCCGGTAGGTGTTATTGGCCAGTATCCCTCCTACCTTGGCGGCTGCTACAAATACATATTCGGGACGTTCTTTTTCAAAAAATGCATTGACGGCCTGCTGGTTGCGCAGGTCCAGTTCGGCAGAGGTGCGCATTATGATATTGGTGTGTCCCTGCTCCTGCAGTTTGCGCACAATGGCCGAGCCTACCATGCCGCGATGGCCGGCTACGTATATTTTACTGTCTTTGTTCATATGCTAATTTCCGCTTGATCCAATAATCCTGGCTTTAGCTATTTATTCAAACTGATTTCTTACATAGTACCCGTTATCCTGCAGCAGTTTGTCTTTTTTGAACAGCTCCACATCATTTTCCACCATTTCTTTCACCAGGGCTGCGAGGTCGTATTTGGGTTTCCATCCCAGCTGACGCTGTGCTTTGGAAGGATCACCTATGAGCAGGTCTACTTCCGTAGGACGGTAGTATCTCGGGTCCACCACCACTACTTCTTTTCCTTTGGGCAGTACATATTCGGGATTGTTGCAGGCCGCTACCACTGCCACTTCCTTTTCATCTTTCCCCTTAAATTCCAGTTCAATACCTACTTCGGCAAAAGCCATACGCACAAAATCGCGAACGGAAGTGGTTACACCGGTGGCCACTACATAGTCCTCGGGTTTGGGTTGCTGCAATATCAGCCACATGGCTTCTACATAGTCTTTGGCATGTCCCCAGTCGCGTTTGGCGTTGAGATTGCCCAGGTAAATTTTGTCCTGCAAACCGAGCGCAATGCGCGCCACGCCGCGGGTGATCTTGCGCGTTACAAAGGTTTCACCGCGCAAGGGCGATTCGTGGTTAAAGAGAATGCCATTTACGGCGTACATGTTGTAGGCTTCGCGGTAGTTCACCGTAATCCAATAGGCATATAATTTGGCAACGGCATAGGGCGAACGCGGATAGAAAGGTGTTTTTTCCGATTGGGGCACCTGCTGCACCAGGCCGTATAGTTCGGAAGTGCTGGCCTGGTATATTTTTGTTTTCTGCGTCATGCCCAGCAAACGAACGGCTTCGAGTATGCGCAAGGTGCCAATACCATCGGCATTGGCCGTATATTCGGGCGTTTCAAAACTTACATGCACATGGCTCATGGCGGCCAGGTTGTAAATTTCATCGGGTTGTACTTCCTGGATGATGCGAATGAGGTTGGTACTGTCAGTCAGATCACCATAATGCAGTCTGAAACGTACATCTTTTTCATGGGGGTCGCGGTACAGGTGATCGATGCGTTCGGTGTTGAACAATGAACTTCTTCTTTTGATGCCGTGTACTACATAGCCTTTGCGCAGCAGCAAATCGCTGAGATAAGCGCCGTCCTGGCCGGTAACACCTGTAACCAATGCAACTTTTGACATATTATTTCCTTATTTGAATTATCTGTTTATAAACTGAACCACTTTTCGCAGCGGCTTCAGATACCGGGTAAAGAAGTAAGGTTTTAAACCGTTCAACTTCCATGCCTGGTAATCTTCCCTGTTGGCCCGCAGGCGGTTGCGCAATGAAGCATTGCTCATTCCTCCATCGCGCATTCTGACGAGAATTTCCGGGATGTATGCCACGCGGGCATCGTATTTCACCAGCATGCGCAACATCAGTTCGTAATCTGCTGCGGAGCGCAGGCTGGTATTGAACAAACCGGCGGTATCGTACAAACGTCGGCGCACGAAAAATGTTGGATGCGGCGGCATCCAGCCGTAATAAAATTGTTTCTTATTATAGCTGCCGGCCTTCCAGGTGCGGGTAACCACCTGCGTATTCTCCTGTTTTACGTATTGCAGGTCGCCGTACACTGCATCCAGTTCCGGATCAGCAAAGGCCGCTGCTACTTTCGACAGCACCTGCGGACCGGTGTAAAAATCATCACTGTTCAAAATACCTATTACTTCGCCCGTAGCCAGCTGCACCCCTTTGTTCATGGCATCATAAATGCCATTGTCTTTTTCCGCTATCACCCGCGCCACGTGCGGGAATTGCTGCACAATCTGCAAGGTATTGTCTTTCGACAATCCGTC